>CAWJJC010000032.1:0-59329 GCA_963843145.1 uncultured delta proteobacterium | reverse complement strand
GCGACTTTAGTCGCCCGACCTGGGAGGCTAAAGCTCCCCCTACCAAAAATTTTCATGCTTCGGGATGCCCGCCCCGAACATGGGGGGTTAGAATGTAAATAGAATCAAGCCCTGCGTTGGGCTTTGGCGTTTGCCGTCATACCGGACTCGATCCGGTATCCAGGGCATTGGGGGCTCCAACGGCCCTGGATTCCGGATCGCGCTTCGCTTGTCCGGAATGACGTGCTAATTCTAATGAATAATGAACAATTAATTATTAAGATCAATCACCTGGGCTACGGTATCCAAGCTATCCTTCCTTCAAAATCATCCAGACTAATTTTCCCTCCGGCCGGACCAGGGCGGCCGGGTAACTGCTGGTCAAACGCTCGGTTTGGTCCAGCACTTTGGTGATGATCTCCTTTTTTTCGGCCTCGGAGATAAAGAATAATACCAGACGGGCGTTGCGCAAGACTGGCAGGGTGAGGGTGGCTCGCGGCAAACGGGGCGGACGGGGTGATTTCTGAACAAAGGCCGCCCAGCGCAGGTTCTCTTTTAAGGCCGGATCGCCCGGGAAAAGGGAGGCGGTATGGCCGTCCTGGCCCATTCCCAGAATAATCAGATCGAAGACCGGGAAAAAATGGCCTTGGGAGTCTTTGATCAGTGATTCACTTTGCGCCGGCAGGTGTTGAAAATATCTTTTCAGCTCCTCTTCATACAGGAGGGCAATTTGGGGGCTGGGTCCGGCATAAACCGGTATGGGATGGCAATTTTGAACCGGAATGGGGACCCGGGAGATCAAGTGGCGCTGGGCCATCCCGTAATTGCTTTCCTCGTGTTCAAAGGGGACGCACCGTTCATCTCCCAGAAAGAGGTGAATCGCCGGCCAGCAGAGGGCCTGAAGATAGGGAGGTTGACTGAGACGTTCATACAAGGGTTGGGGGGTCTTCCCGCCCGCCAGGGCCAGGGTGCAGACCCCGCTCTTGGAAATCCTTTCGGATACCGACCGGTAAATCAAGTCGGCCGCGGAATCCACCCACCTACGCTGATCCGTAAAGCTATGGACTTCCGGTATCAAGGTTCAGGCCTCCTCATGAAACCCGCATATTTTATGAACAATGATTTTCAGAAATACCAAAAGGAAGTCAGATTGTCAAAACAATCCGTTTAGACGATCCGCTGGGCGGCCGCCGGTCCCTCACTACCCGCCGGATAAGGGTATACTCGTTGGTCCAGTTGTGAGCAGGTTTCACAGGCGTTGAGGATCGGCGTCAGAAAGGACCAGCAACGTTCCAGCCCGTCCTGGCGCCAGAAGAGCATGTGGTCCCCCTGCAGGCAGTCGAGCAGCACCTTTTCATAGGCCTCCAGGGGGGGCGAAGTGAAACCCTGACGATAGTCGAAGATCATGGTGACCGGCTGCGATTGAACCGGGGAGCCGGGCTTCTTGGTTTGAAACTGCAGGGTGATGATTTCTTCCGGTTGAATGCCGAGGGTCAGCCGGTTGGCCGGGATGGCGTCCCCGAGGATTCCCCGGAACATGGAATGGGGAATGGACTTGAACTGAATGACGATCTCCGTTTTCTTCCGGGTCAGTCGCTTGCCGGAGGTGAGAACAAAAGGCACCCCCTGCCAGCGCCAATTGTCCAGAAAAAGTCGCATTCGGGCGAAGGTGGGAGTCAGGGAATCCGGGCGGACTCCCGGCTCTTCCCGGTAACCGCGAACGGGTTTCCCGTCCGCCGTTCCGGCCTGGTACTGCCCCAGCACCAGGTTTTCAGTCCAGTCATCGATCGGGAACGGACGCAGGGCTTGGAAGAGTTTCAGCTTTTCATCCTGGACCTGATCGCCCTCGAAAAGGGAAGGGGGTTCCAGGGCCGACAAGGCCAGGAGCTGCATCAAATGATTCTGGAACATATCCCGGATCACCCCGGTCTGATCGTAATAGCCCGCCCGCTTTTCGATACCCAAAGTCTCGGCGGCGGTGATCCCTATGGATTCCACATATTGGCGATTCCAGAGCGGTTCGAAAATGGCGTTGGCGAAACGGAACATCAATATGTTTTGCACCGTTTCCTTGGCCAGGTAATGATCCAGGCGGAAGATCTGCCTCTCCTGGAAACTTTGTTGGAGGACCCGGTTGAGGCTGCGGGCCGATTCCAGGTCCCGGCCAAAAGGTTTTTCCACCAGGATCCGTGACCAGCCCTTTCCCTCGGCGAATTCCCGGGATAACCCGGCTTCGCCCAGGTTCCCGGCGATTTGGGGAACCAGCGGGGTGGGAACGGCCAGATAAAAGATGCGGTTGCCCTGGGTTTGGTGCCGCTGATCCAGGTCTTCGAGGGTTCGGGCCAGGTCCTGGTAAGCGCTGGGTGAGTCGTATTGGACGGTGGAATAATAGAGCCGGGAGGCAAAATCGGTCCAGCGGAAAAGATCTTCAGTGCCGTGATCGCGCACGGCCTGGTGCATCTGATAGAGGAAGGATTCCCGGTTCAGCGGAGTGCGGGCGCAGCCCAAAATAATGAATTGTTTCGGCATGCCCTCCTGAATATAAAGCTGATAGAGGGCCGGCAACAGTTTCTTACTGGTCAGGTCTCCGGAAGCCCCAAAGATGGTGATAATAAAAGGGTCCTGGCCGGCTTCCACCGGGCAGACTCCCGGGGCCGGGCCTCCCAAGTTTATTTGACCGCGGGCCACCGGGGTGTCGATGAGATCGTCCAAGCTCAAATCTTCTTCCCTCCGGGGGGGGCCGTCGGGTGTCCGCCGAATTCCTGCTTGAGCGCCGGCCGCAACCGGTTAGCTGAAAGATTCAGGTTCCGGAATAAAAAGCACTGCATTACCTGAGCTGTTTCAGTTGAGCCTGGTAGAGCACTATTCGAGCCTGATTCAGGCGGACATAATAGTTTTTGATTTTTTTTGCATCCCCTTTGACCAGGGCCTTGACCAGATCGCCTTCCAATTCCGCCACTTCCAGCAGGCGGTAGTAATCCAGGGTCTCCTTGAAATGGGCCATAACGATCAGCCCGGTGAGCAGGGGATGATTATTGGTGACATTGGCGTCGTTGAAGGTCATTCCGTGTTCCAGTTCAACCTCCAGGCCTTTACGGAATTCTTCAGGATCGACCTTCATTTTTCCGGTGTTGACCAGACGTAGGATGGTTTTGGCTTCCACCGGGCTGACCAGCGCCTTTTTCTTTTTGGTCCAGTCGCTGATTTTTAATTCCTGGCAAGTTTTCTTGACTTCGGCCGCGGTTACGTATTCGGGTAATTTCATCGAGGGCTCCTTTCCCGGGTTTAGATTTTCTAACTCCTATTCCTCAGTAGGATATCAGATTTCCACTCATTCCTCAACACCCCGTCTTCTTTTTCCTTTTCTGTTTTCTCCTCTCTCCTCTTTGATCCCCCATTTTCCATATTCCTTCTTCTCTCTTCCCGCTCCGTTGAGACCTAGGCAATCCAGGAGAGGTCGGGGCGTCGGCGATGCCAGTCGGTGGCCTGTTCATAGGCCGAGGCGATGCGCAGGGCCAGGCCTTCCTTGAAGGGCGGGGCGTAGATCATCAGGCCGACGGGCAGGCCTTGGCGCGTGAATCCGCAGGGAATGGACAGAGCACAGAAATTGAGGACATTGCCGATAAAGGTGTTCCGCAGGTACCGAGCGTTGTAGGCGTAGTAGCTTTCGAGGCTCTGGTCCACGACTTTCAAGGGCGCGGAGGGAATGGGGGTGGTGGGAACGATCAGGGCGTCAAAATTCCGCAGCCGTTGACGCACCCGTTCTCGAAGGGATTGCCATTGCTTCCAGGTGGAAAGATAATCGACGGCCAAGAGTTGCCGGCCCTTGACCATACGTCGGGCAATCACCGGATCCAGTTCTTCGAAGTGCCGCTCCAGAAAATCGTTGTTGACCACGCAGGCTTCGGCCGCGGTGATGAGGGGGGTATGGGGATTTTGGGTGACTTCGGCGGCCTCGGGCAGGTCCAGGCTTTCCACCTGTGCTCCAAATGAACTCAAAATGGTCCCTGCGGCCCGCACCGCCGCCTCCACTTCCGGGTCGGCCTGATCAAAAAAAACGGTTTCCGCCAGGCCCAGGCGAAGACCGGTCAGACCGGCCTTGAGGCTTCCAAACCAGTCGGCCGCCGGGACTTGTCGGGTGGTTTCATCTCCTCGATCGATCCCCTGCAATCCTCGGCCGATCAAGGCCGCGTCTTCCGCCGTGCGGGTCAACGGTCCGATCGAGTCCAGGCGAAAGCTCAGCGGGTATACCCCGCTCCGTCCGACGCGGCCCACGGTGGTTTTTAATCCCACCAATCCGCAGAGGGACGCGGGGATGCGCACCGATCCGCCGGTGTCGGTGCCCAGGGCCGCCGGGACCAGCCCGGAGGCGACGGCCACGGCCGACCCGCTACTGGACCCGCCGGGGACATGAGGACGCCGTTTCCAGGGATTGAGGGGCGTGCCCTGATCGTGATTGATGCCCACCCCGCCGTAGGCGAACTGCACCGTTTGAGTTTTCCCGAGGAGCACCATTCCGGCCCGACTCAGACGTTGTCCGGCCCAGGAATCCGACCGGGCCACGGCGTTCTTCCTCAGGTGGGTGCCGGCGGTGGTAGGGACTCCTTGAACGTCAAAAAGGTCCTTGACCGCGTAGGGAACGCCGCAGAGCGGCCCGGGATCGTCCCGTTTCAGCCAGGCCTGCTCCGCCCGCCGGGCCTCTTTCAGTGCCCGTTCGGGGGTGAGGAGTAAAAAGGATTTCAGCCGAGGGTCGAATTTCTGGATCCGCTCCAGCAGGTGCCGGGTGACTTCCACCGGACTCAACGATCGGTCCCGGTAACGTCGGATCAGGTCCGAGATGGTCAGATAATGAATGGGCGGGTCGGTCATAATATAAACGTTTTCCAGTAAATAACCTTGGGTTTAGAGCTAAAAAATACCCGCTTCCAATCCGGCGGCCATGGTCCTGCCCAGCCCCCGACAAGCCTCCAGTACTGTTTCGTCAATCGGGCCACGGGCGATCACCGGGGCCTGGACTTTCTTGAACTGAAATCCGGTGCAGATCCGTTCGATAGACTGCAAAGCCCCGGACCCGTCATTCCCGGCGCTGATGAAGGCCGCGTAGGGCTTACGAAAAATCTTCGGGTGACCCCGGAGCGTTTCGTAGGTGCGGTCAAAAAGATCCTTGACCCCCCCGGCCATGTACCCGAAATATTCCGGTGAGCCGAGGACCAATCCGTCGCAGGCCAGCAATGCTTCGGAGGTGACCTGCTGGACGGGCCTGAGCTGGACGGCCAGGCCCGCGATTTCCTCCGCACCCTCCGCCACGGCCTCGGCCATCCTGCGGGTGTTTCCGCCCTGGGAATGATAAATAATAAGCAATTGCTTCACAGTCGGTAATCCCTTTTTCCGCGTTGGTTGCCCTTTTGGTCGGAGGCTTTTGATGCTGTCAGGCCGACTCTGCCTCGTTGACGATTTAACAAGACAGGGGCCGGGTTAGAACCTAAAAAGAAATGTGGAAAACCCTTTCGCCAAGACCCGGCGGCCCTGGAGCACCGATTTCAGACTAAGTTAGTCTATGTTGTGGCTACCCACCCAAAAGGGCGCGAAGACGTTTTTGTCTGCTAAACCGCCGCCAGGAATTGTTCCAGTTCCTGCCTGTTGAAACCGATGAGGAACCGGTCCCCCTTCTGGATTACCGGGACCCGTTTTTGTTTGGTCAGGCGAATCATCCGGACCATGGCCTCCCGGTCCTGGGATAGATCGAATTCCTGATACGTCACGCCCTTTTGGTGAAAGAACTCTTTCACGGCCAGACACTCCGGTCAGGTGGGCAGGGAATAGACCATGATTTCTTCCATGGCAGGATCTCCTTGGTTGTCTATAAATTCGAAATCCGAAATCCGAAACCAAAAACAGGCCCGAAGGTCCGTAATCCCAATGTTCATGTTTTCAGCTTGGTGGTGATGGATTCAATGATTCTCCCTTTAAATACCTCCCGGTCAAAGGTCCGGGCAAAGGATTGGAGTTTCTCCGGCTGGATCAAATGAAGATGGTCCTCCAAGGTGCGGACGGCCTCCATGAGGGCCTCTTCAGTCTGCTGGTAAAAAAAGACCCCGCTGAAAAAATCCTTTATTCCCGGCCTGAAGTTCGGTCAGGGGAATCACGGTTTCCAAGGCCCCGCCCAACCCATAGGCCACTACCGGCCGGCCCGAGGCCTGGGCTTCCAGGGGAGTAATGCCGGCGTCTTCTTCCCCGGGAAAAATCAAAGCCCGGCATTCCCCGTATAACCGTTTAAGCTGTTCAGGATCAGCCCACCCGAACCAGGTGATATTTTTCTTGGATTCCCCTTGGAGCCGTTCGCGCAGCGGGCCTTTTCCCACGATAATCAGCGGAATTCCCAAGCGATTGAAGGCCCGGACCGCCAGGTCGACCCGCTTGTAAGGGGCCAGGGCTGTGACCATCAGGTAGTATTCCCGAGGCCCTTCGGCCAGGATGAAATTGGCCCGTGTCGACCGGGACCGGGATCACTTCCGCTTCTCGCTGGTAATAGCGCCGGATCCGTTTTCGCACATGATCGGAATCGGCTATAAAGTAATCCACCCGCCGGCAGGTCCAGATATCCCATTTCCGAAAAAGAGGGGCGATCAAAGGCATCAGCAGCTTGGGCAGGTGCCCGGCCTTCGATTCGCGACCGAAATAGATGTCGTACATGTCCCAGACGTAGCGGATGGGGGTGAAAACGTAGGAGATGTGCTTCGTCGGGGACTGTGCCCGGGCCGCCTTGGCCACGCAGTGGCTGCTGGACAGGACCAGATCGTAGCCTTTGAAGGAAAGGCCCTCCATGGCCAGGGGAAAGAGGGGTAGGTAGTTCCGGTATTTAGCGGCCAGAAAGGGCAGGTGTTGAATCCAGGTTGTCTGGATGGGATGCCCTTCGATGGTCGGAGAGACCGTCCCGGGAAAATGGAAGAGGGTATAGAGGTCGGCTTGGGGGAAGATCTCGCAGAAGATCTCCAGGCATTTTTCTCCACCCCGCATTCCGGTTAACCAGTCGTGGACCAGGGCCACCCGCAGGGTTTTCAAAAAGGCCTCGTTCCCTCTGATTTCAGACATGGCTTTCTTCAAAAATTTGGAGGACCTTTTGTGCTGAGGCCTTCCAGGAATAAAGGCGGGCCTGGTTCAGTCCGGAGCGGATCATGGTCTGCCGCCGGACCGGGTCGGTCAGGATCTGCTTCAGGCCGGAAACCAGGGCTTCCACCTGGAAAGGGTCGACCTGCAGACCCGCTGCGCCAGTGATTTCCGGCAAGGAAGCGGCCCGGCTGACCAGCACCGGGCAGCCGCAGGCCATGGCCTCCAGGACCGGAAGTCCGAAGCCCTCATAGAGTGAGGGGGCCATCAGCACTTGGGCGCTGGAATACAATTGCACCAGTTCCAGGTCCGGGCAAAAGGGTAAAACAAGCAGTCGTCCCGACAGCTCGGCTGGTACCCGATCAGGGGTCAGCCCCACTACGACCAATTTCCCCGAATAGGTGCCCTCCTGGAGCAATCGCCTGAAGGCCTCCAGGACACGGGAGAAATTTTTGTGCGGGCGGCTGTTGCCGACATAGAGGATGAAACCGGTCGTAAGTCCATAACGCTGGAGGAATTCGGGATCTGCCGGTCGGGGGACCCAAAAAGAATCCAATCCATTAGGGATGACTTCGATTTTAGCCTCCTGCCCCCCCAGGTAAGCGACGATGTCCCGCCGGGAACTTTCGGAGACCGTGAAGACCCGACGAGATCGAGCCAGCGCCGGGCGGACCAAGAGGCGGTAATACCAGCGGTATTTCCAGCCGTAGTCTTGAGGAAAAATCAGGTGAATGAGGTCATGGATCGTCAGGATCGACCGGGAGGCCAGGACCAGGGGCAGGGCGTAGGTGGGTGAAAAGAAAAGATCAAAGGGGTCCTTTCTCAGCAGCCAGGGGATCAGCATCTGTTCCCGAAGGGTGTAGGGGGGAATGGCCACCGTACGCCAGTTGACCCGGGCCAGGGGCTGAAACCAGTCCTTTACCCAGGGAAAACGGGTTAAGACCAGATATTCGTTTTGAAGGTCCAGGGCCAGCAATTGGTCTAAAAGCTTCAAACAAAAACGGGCAATGCCATGGGTCTGTTTTTCGATTACCCGGGCGTCAAAAATGATTTTCATCGATAGTTCCCGACAACCCCGGGGTGACCCGGGTTAGGTTTTCACATCCATTGTTCTGAGAATTTGTCTCTAACCATGGATGTAAATTTATTTCAGCCAAAAATTTGAAAAATTTTTGGCTGGTTTAGACAAAAGGGAAACTGAGCTGACCGATCGAACGATACACGTCCAAAGTCTTGCGGGCGGATTCCCGCCAGGTAAAAAGAGCGGCCTGTTGAAGACCCCGTTCGCTCAGCCGCTCCCGCTCTTCCGGGTTTTTCAGTAAAAAGATGATTTTCTCCGCCAGGGCCTGGGGGTCGGAGGGGTCGATCAACAGCCCGGCGTCCTCCACAATTTCCGGTATGGATGAGCTGTTGGAGGAGATTACCGGGGTGCCGCAGCTCATGGCTTCGAGTACCGGCAAGCCAAAGCCCTCATAGAGGGAGGGGAAAACGAACACCTCCGCTCCGTTCATAAACAGGGGCAGATCGGTTCGGGGAACATACCCGGTAAAAAGGATCCGGTCTTTATGGGGATAATCCTGGAGAAAGCGTTGTAAGGACTGGGTCAGCCAGCCCGGTTGCCCGCTTAAAACCAGGGCGTAATCCTCCTTCATTTCCCGACAGACCTGGGCGAAGGCCTGCAAAAGGACGATCAGGTTTTTGCGGGGTTCAATATTTCCGAGGTGATAAAGATATTTCTTAGTCAGGCCGTAACGGTCCCGCAGTCGGGCTTGCGCCTCCTCCTTCTCCATGGGGCGGAAATGAGGAGTGGGGGCCTCATGGATAACGACGATTTTTTCCGGGGGGACGTTTAAAATGCGGATCAGATCATCCCGGGTGTGGTAGGACACGGAAATAATTTTATCGGCCTGACGTACGGCGTGTTTTAAGATATAACGCATATAGGCGCCGTATTTGATCGGAATGGTATGGGGAAAAAGGAAGGCCACCAGATCATGGATGGTGACCACAACGCGAAAACCCGTTTTGCGAAAGGGTATCAAAGAAGCCGGTCCGTGAAAGACGTCGATGGCCTTTTTTTTTAAGCGAATCGGAAGAATAAAATGTTCCCAGAGGTCGCCAAAAGGATGGTTTTCATGGGAGAAGATGGTTAAGAGGGACCGCACCCGCTGCTGTGACATGTTTAAGCCAAATAGATTTTCCAGGCGAGACAGAAAAAAATAGGAGGATTCCCGGTCTTCCAGCAGCAGGTTTTCCACCAGATGGAGCACATAATTACCTACCCCGGAACGAGTAGGTAAGACGGTGCGGATGTCGATGGCAATTTTCATTTCCAACCCGAACGATTACGACTTTTTTTACTCGGGTTACCCGTTAGGGTAACTGAAAAGCCTTTTGACCAATTGCCAGTCCTCCCAGGCCAGCAGGCGGAACAGTATCAGCGCCGTTGCATAAAAGCTTAGGGCGATCAGACAATAGATGGCCACCGGCAGTGTTTTAAACGTCCAGAAAACGATCGCCATCACCCCACCGCTCAAGGCCAGGGAAGCCGTTTTTCTGACCAGGGGAAGGCGGAGAAAAGAGCGCTGTAAGTGAAAAAGATAAAAGGATACCAGGAGCGCTTCTGTGACTACGGTGATCACACTGGCTCCCAGATACCCATAACGAGGCAGAAAGAGGAGATTGCTCCCCAGGTTGAAAATCAGCGCGAGGGCGCTACCCAAAATGATCAACCTTTCCCGATTCAGGGAGAAAAGGACGTGGACCAGGGCGTAATGGACGAAGATGAACGGGACCACCCAGATAATTATTTCCAAGGAAAGAACGGAATTTTGAAAGAGCGGCCCAAAAACGACCACCAGCCAGGGATCGGCTAACTGGAAGGTGATGAGGACCAAGGGGATGGCGATCATCACCAGGTAGCCTAAGGATTTTTGATAGGCCTCCTGGAGCAGGGCCTGGTCCCGGTCCCCCAAAAGGGAAAAAATGGGAAAAAGGCCGGACATGATCAGATAAGGAAAGATGGAAAAGGCCTCGATGATCTTGACCGGGACCGAGTACCAGCCGATCTCGGCCGTCCCGGACCGCAAGAGGGATAGGAGAATAATGTCTAAGCGGACATAGGCGGTTACAAAGAGAAAGGATAAACCGATAGGCCAGGTGACACGGAGGAGGTGCTTCCAGAAAGAAAAATCCATCTGCAACGAGAGGGGAGTGACCCGTTTCCAAATAATGCCTCCGTTCAACAGCAGGCTGAATCCTTGGGCCAGAACCATAATAACGATCAGCCCCCATAAGCCGGCCCCCGCCCAGAGTGCGAGCAGGCCAATTAGAACCACCAGCCCCTTATTAAGACTTTTAATGGCCAGTTCGTATTCAAATTTTTCCAGGCTGTTGGTCAGGGCCGCCAGAAATTCCACTAAATGATTGCCGAGGAGGCTCAATACCCCCAGAAGAATTAAGACGACCATCTCCCAGGGATACCCCAGGGCCGGCAGCAGTCCCAGGGTCAAGAGGAGGACCCCCAGGGAGAGCAGAACTTTCAGCGAAAGGATATTTCCCGCATAGGCCGACAGCAGGTCCCGGCGGCGGGAAACCTCTCGGACCAGTAACGTATTTAACCCCAGATCGCAGAAGATGGTGATCAAGCCGGCAAAATAAAAAACCAGGGAATATTTCCCATAATCTTGATCGCCTAAGCGGCGGGCCAGGATGACGATGAAGGCCGCGGCCAAGAGACGAATGACCGCCTCCGTGGCAAATTTTAAGGCAATATTTTTTCGGGCTTGCTTTAGCAGGCTCATGAATTTGAAAGCCCGGATTTTGGAGGGAGACTGAGTCCTCTCAGTCGCCGGCTTCAGTCCTGGGAGTTGACCCGAGGGACCTAATTGAATTCCTGATACAGCTTGATCTTGGCTTTCCGCTCCTGGGCCTTGGTCCACTCCTCCAATAATCGACCGCTTTTCTGCTGACGTAGTACCGTGGTGAAGCGGTCTTTCTGCTGATCAAATTCTTCCGGGGAGGCCGCCCGATAAGCCTTGAATCCGACGACCCCATAGTCGGACCCTATTTTCAGCACTTTGTCCGCCAGGGGATGGGAAGCGCTCAAGGTGGAGACCGTCTGGAAATTTTCCTGGGAACTGGCCCAGGAGGGGGGATTTTTAAAGCGCGAGAAGAATCCGGTTTCTTCAACCGTTAGATTTTTTTCCCGGGCCAGGGCCGTCCAGTCCTTCTGTTGCCGGGCTTCCTTTAAGAATTTTTCCGCCTCCGCTTGAGCCAGGAGCGAGGCCTCGTGGACCCGCCAGTCTTGCTCTACGCGAGAGGCGGCCTGGGCGAAAGTCATCGGTTGGCTCTCTTTACGGTCAACGGATTGAAGAATAAAAAATCCCCGCTGTGGGCCCAGGTCCAGAACGGAGCTGATCCCGCCTTTTTTCAAGGCAAAGGCCTGTTCATAAAAAGCTTGCTGCCCCTCTAACTCGGTGCCGGGCTTTCCGAAGACCAGCCAGCCGGTTTCCTGGACCTTGGCCTTGACCTTGATTCCAAAAGCCTTTAGGTCTCCGGATAATAACAGTTGATCATACAGATCCTCCGCCTTCTGCCGGGCGATTTCCCGGGTCTTTTCCCCTTTGATGGTTTGACGGATTTTCTCCTGAACTTGATCCAAGGGCAGGGGCTGGTTCTTCTTCGGGTCCAGGAATTTGGCCTGGTTTTGCTGATAGTAAGCTTGCACCTCTTTATCCGGCACCTCTACCGAGCTTTCGAAGTCCCGGGGATCGATCTCCAGGTAGCGGACTCGGACTTCCGCCGGGTTCTGGTAGCGGGCGGAATATTTAGTAAAAAAAGCCTTGATTTGATCGGGGTTGGGGACGATTTTTTTCTCATACGCCGCCTGGGAAAACCGAACCAGGTACAGATTTGTTTCATCGGAAAGATAGTGGTAAAAATTGCGGACTTCTTCGGGTTCGATTTTCACGAAATCAGTGATAAAGGATCGCAGTCGTTCCTCCAAGAGGGCGGAGGCCTGTTCGGCTTCAAACTCCTCGGGAGTTATCCGATTTGACTGTAGAAGCCGCCGGTAACGGGATGGGCTGAATTTGCCGTTTTCCTGGAAGGCCGGGATTTGTTCGATCTTCCGGGACAGTGCTTCCGGCCCCACGGAAAATCCCATTTCTTTTCCAAGGTCGGACATGATCTGTTTTTGGATGAGCAGGTCCAGGACTTTCTTTTTAACCTTTAATTCTTTGAGGGCCTTCTCATCCAAACGGCCCCCTTCCGGACCCTGCAGCATTTGAAGGTATTGCTGATAGGCCTGCTGGTATTCATTTTGGGTAATGGTTTTTCCGTTTACCTTGGCAACCTTGGCCGTCGGGTCGGATTTGAAGCTGCCCACCCCCCAAAAGACGAAAACGATGGCAATAATGAACAGGGCGATCTTAATCAGCCAGGATTGAGCGTGTTTGCGCATTAAGCTGAGCATAGGTTTTAAACCTGTTTTAAAAAAAAAGGGTCTTACCGGAGCAAGACCCTTTGGGGGTTATTCCTTTCGGATCAATTATTCCTCTTCTTCCTCTTCCAGGGGCTCCAGTTCCACGCCGTCCCGTTCAAACTGGGCGTCGCGCAGGGCGGTGGCCTTGGCGATCTCCTCATCGCTCCAGGGTTCGATGACGATGGATTCCGCCAAAAGCTCCCAGAGATACATGGTTTCAATAGGCAACTGGTACTCCTTGGTCAGTCCTTTCATGATCTGATCCCGGCAATTGTGGCAAGGGGCGACCACCAGTTCGGCGCCGGTTTCGAGGATCTGTTTGGCCTTGACCCGGCCGTAATAAATTCGTTCCTTATCATAGGGCATGGCCCAGGCCCCGCCGCCGGCCCCACAGCAATAATTGTTCATACCGGAGGGGTACATGTCGACATAGTTATCCACCAACTGCTTGGTGATCCAACGGATTTCGTCGGAATAGCTTTTCCCCAAGGTCATTTGGCTCTTCCGGGTATAATTGCAGGGATCATGAGCCGTGGTCAGTTGGGGGTGTCGGGATTTATCGATGGTCACCCGACCGCTCTGAATATACTCGATCATCAACTCGAAGACGTTGATTACCTTGAATTCCTTGAAGGCTTCCGGAAACCAGTTTTGCAGACCAACACGGGTCGCAAAGTAGGCGTGGCCTCACTCCGGTAGGAGGAGGGTTTTGCATTCCAACCTCCGGGCATTCTCCAGTACGCGCCCCACTTGTTCCTTCCAGGCCGGGTCGTCTCCGGAGAAGAGGCCCCAGTTGACCCCTTCCCAATTGGTGGAGGAAACGGTCCAGTCCTCCTTGGCGGCATAAAAAATCTTCCACCAGAACTTCATATCGTCCGGTTCACCGAAGGGTTCCTTGGAGTTGATGGTGGTGATGACATTGGCGCCCTTTTTATCCACCGGCACATAGAAGCCCGGGCAGCCGTCGGCCGCCAGTTCCTGTCCCAGGTCGCCCAGGAGCATCAAAAAATCATCCCGGGGGATGCCCAGGTTGTTGCCCCGCTGCAGGTTCATCATGGTCCCCTTGTGGATGGGGCCCGGAACCTTATCCCGGTCCCGCAAGGTCCGGGCCTTGCGGAAGGTTTTCATCAAATTGATCCCCATGGGGCACTGGTTCTCACAGCGGCCGCAGAGGGTGCAGATCCAGGGCCAGCGGGAAGCGATCAGTTCATCCTCCAGTCCCAGGGCGGCCATGCGGATGGCCTTGCGGGGATCGAAGCCGTCTACTCCGGTCACCGGGCAGCCGCCGGCGCAGGTGCCGCAGGTGAAACAGAGGTCGGCCATCTTGGCATCCACGGCCAGTTTTCTGTTTTTCTTGTTTACCTTGAGGGGTTCGGCCATAGCAACACTCCTTCAGTAGAGAATAAATAAACGATTAAAATATATCCCTTTGTTTGTCAAAATTCAAGAATTAATATTCCTTGGGGAGGCTATTCAATTTGGCCAGCGTGAAGACCGGCCCGTCCTTGCAAACGAATTCCGGGCCTACGCTGCAACGGCCGCACATGCCGATGCCGCACTTCATCCGGTTTTCCAGGCTCATGATAATCTGTTCCGCGGGAAAACCCAGTTTTTCCAGCACCGGTTGGGTGAACTTGATCATAATGGGCGGGCCGCAAACCAAGGCGATAGGCGTCTTTGGCGCCGGGGGCCTTTTTTTCGGTGATGGCCGGGACGAAACCCACGTTGTATTTCCAGTCCGGGTCGTCGGTGCCGTCCACGGTGATATGCATTTTAATGTCGTCCCGGGCCTCCCAGGCGGCCAATTCATCCTTGTAAAGGAGCATGCCCGGCGATCGGGCCCCGTAAATGACGGTAATATCCTTAAAACGGGTTCTATTGCCGGGTTCCAGCAGATAAATGATAGTGGACCGCAGGGTGGTGAAGGCAAAGCCGCCGGCCACGATGACGATGTTTTTCCTTCCATTTCTTCCAGTGGATACCAGTTGCCCAGAGGCCCCCGGACCCCCATAATTTCCCCTTCCTTCATATTGTGGAGAAAGGAGGACACCAACCCGACTTTGTTGACCGTGAATTTAATGAATCCCTGTTCCGTGGGCGAAGAGGCGATCCCGATGGGGATTTCTCCCTTCCCGGCTATGGACAGTTCGGCGAACTGCCCGGAGTGGTAGGCAAAGCGCTGTTCGTCTTCCGGGTCCAGAAAGACGAATTTAAATGTTTTCAAGTTCCGGTCTTCGGTCTCGGTGACGATCTGATCGATACGGACCGGATAGGGCATATAGGGATTTACCACGAAGACACCCCCTCTATTTCGCCTCAAAGGCGTTCATAAGTTGCAGACGCGCCGGATATCGATATTGACCGGGCAGAACTGGACGCACCGGCCGCAGCCCACGCAGGCCACCCCGTTACCGTATTTGTCCACGTAATATTTTAGTTTATGCATGAATCGCTGCCGGACCCGCTGCAGCTTCTGCTCTCGGGGATTGTGGCCGGAACCGTGCAGGGTGAACAGCGGATACATGCAGGCATCCCAATTTCGCATTCGCAGTCCCTGGGTCCCTTCCACTTCGTCCTGGATGTCAAAACACCAGCAGGTGGGGCAGAGATAGGTACAGGTGCCGCAATTGATGCAGGAAAACTGCACCTCTTCCCAGAAGGGGGCGTTGAACAGGGGCAACAGGGGTTGATCCTTCAGCCGGTCGATGGCTACCTGGGTGGGCAGGGCGTTCTTCGGCTTCCTTGGTCAGGGTTTCCGCCTGCTGCGTTGATCGTCGGCATGTCGCTTCGGCTTCCCCGGGCCTTCCTTGAAGCAGAGCTTCGCCCTTTTCGGTCACGGCCTGGACCAGGTAGGTCGCACCCAAATCGGTCAGCAGGACATCCAATCCGATCGGATTAAAAGGGCCGCCGCCCACCGAAGTGCAGAAACAGGTGGAACAGGGCTGGTTGCAACCCAGTCCCACCAGAGGTCGAGCGGTCACGTCCATGTTTCCACCAGGGGTCCGGTACTCCGGGGTTGATCAAAATTTATGCCACCAGCTTTAGCGCCCGGGCGTCGCAGGGGCGGACGCCTAACAAAAGGCGGGGCGTCTCATCCCAGGGGGACTTCTTTCAAGATATGGGCTTCCGGATCGGCCGGGTTCCAGGCTGAATTGAAACATCCGCTCCGAGGGCGGCTGAACCAATTGCCTTGGGAGAGAGCCGTGTATTCTGAAAGGAAAAATCGGGCTCGTTCCCTTCGGCTCAGGGGGATGAAATTAAACTGATCCCCCTGCCGCACCGGTCCGATCAATCGAAACTCTGCGGAGACGGCGTTAACCAGGCGGCGAAATCTTTCTTGGCAATGATTCTTGGTAGTCATGGTCAGGTCCTTAGTCCGTATGGGTATTATTTGATAAATTCCTCGGGGTCATCGGGCAGGAAGACATCCAGGGGCGGGCGGCCCTCGACGATAACCCCGGCTTCGAACTGATAACGCTCCCAGACGTCCTTTTCCAGTTTCTTGGTAAACTGCCGGACCTTGATCCCTACCGGGCAGGCCCGTTCGCAGGCCCCGCAGTCGGTGCAGCGGCCGGCCAGGTGAAAGGCCCGCAGGAAATGAAAGGTCCGGAGGTCCGTTTTATCCAGGCTCTTCCCACCCATTGAGGTTTGGATTCGTCCACAAAGCACAGGGGGCAGTAACACTGGGGACAGGCATTCCGACAGGCGTAACAGCGGATGCAGGGTTCGATCAATCTCTCGAAATATTGCCACTTCTCCTCCGGAGTCATGGCCTCCACGGCCCGGATATCTTCGTATCGGTCCACCCCAGTCTGCTCCGGGACCAGCTCGCCTAAAAGTTCATCATAAATAACCGGATTCCGATGGATACAGATGGCGCAATTGTCCTGGAGCAACTCCGTCCGGGGAAAACGCTCTTCAAACCCACTTCCCTCCACCAGGACCTGATCCCTTTCCTCCCGGACCTCCAAGGGTTCCCGCCCCGCCAGCCCAACCCAAACCTTGCGGCGGTCCAGCATGCCCCTGGCAGGGAGCGCCGAGGATAACCAGTTGGTCCCGCTTGATCTGGCCTTCCTGGAGGTGGACGACGATATTTCGGCTGTCGCAACCCTTGGCCACGATGGCGATCCGTTCGGTGCGCTTGGGAAGATAATTGGCCAGATTAACGCCGCAGAAGGAATCCCAGTAAAGCTGATCCGCCTGCTCGGCCCGGCGGATCTGGATCGGTTCGTTCATCATGGGGACGGTGCCCCGGCGGTAGCCGATGACGACATCCACCTTCCCCTCGGCGAGGAGTCTTTTGGCTGCTTCCTGTATTTTTTCCGTATAATTCATCATTTATGCCACCTCAGCCAAATTTTTCGATGAAATGTGGGGCCGGCCCCAGGGCCTTGATATCGCTTCGGTAACCTCGGTAACCACCTGTTGAAACTTGGTGGCCTCCGCCGATGATACCCAGGAAAATTGCAGACGCCCCGGTTCGAATACCCATGTGCTCCAGGAGGCCCTTGAACAGGGCGAATTTTCGTCCGGGCGTAATAGTTGCCGGCGATGAAATGGCAATCTCCCGGGTGGCAGCCGGAAACCCAGACGCCGTCCGCCCCGTGGCGAAAAGCCGCCAGGATGAATTTGGGATCCAGACGGCCCGTGCAGGGGATCCGGATGACGCGGATATTCGGGGGATATTGCAATCGGCTGACCCCGGCCAGATCGGCCCCCCCGTAGGTGCACCAGTTGCAAAAAAAGGCAATAATTTTTGGTTCAAACGGTTCACTCATGACAAATCCTTTTTGCGCTTGGCGCAGAGCGCGGAGCGCGAAGCGTTACTAGGTTTTTTTTATCTAGAATTTGGACGCGTCTTTCGTCCAAATTCTAGGCGGCGTCGATCATGGCGAATATCTGGTCCTGGTTGAATCCCTTCAAGGTGATGGCCCCGGAACGGCAGGAGGCCACACAAAGGCCGCAGCCCTTGCAAAGGGCCGGATTGATCTCCGCTTTATTGGTTTTCTCGTTCCAGCCGGGCGCCGAGTACGGACAAATAGCCACACAGACTCCGCAACGGCTGCAGATGGCCTGGTTGGTCAGGGCCACGGTCCCGCTGACCTCGATCTTCAGGCTGGATAGCAGGGTGACGGCCCGGGCAACGGCCGCCTGGGCCTGGGCAATGGATTCATCCACCGGTTTGGGATAATGGGCCAGACCGCAAAGAAAGACCCCGTCGGTGGCGAAGTCCACCGGCCGCAGCTTGGCATGGGCTTCCACGAAAAACCCGTCTTCATTCAAAGGGACTTTGAAGAACTGGGCCAGCTCCTGATCTTTATAGGAAGATGATAGCCGACGCCAGACCTAAGAGGTCGGTTTGGATCTGGACTTCCTGACTGAGGATATGATCCAAAACGGTGATCGTTCAAGCCCTCCGGTGTCAACGGTCACCCGGGGTTTGTTTTCTAAGGAGTAGCGAATGAAGATGATCCCGGCCTGTCGGGCCTGCTTGTAGAGATCCTCCCGTTCCCCATAGGTTCGCAGATCGCGGTAAAGGATATAAATGTCCCGTTCGGGGTTTTCTTCCTTGAGTTTCAGGGCCGAGTGAACCGAATGGGTACAACAGACCCGGCTGCAGTAAGGCCGCTCCGGTTCACGGGAACCCACGCATTGGATAAAAGCCACGGAATTGGCTTTTTCCGACCAAAGGATCCTTTTCGGCCATCTTTTGGTCCAGCTCCAGATGGGTCATCACCCGTGGATCCTGGCCATAGGCGTATTCATCAGGTTTGAGCTCCTGGGCCCCGGTGGCGATGACCACAATGCCATGCTGGAGTTCTGTCGGTTCGGAACCGTCGTCGACCCGGACCAGCCGGGTCGTGAATTGGCCTACGAAGCCACCCGCATCGAGGATTCGGTGTCCCAGATAAGTCTTGATCTGCGGGATGTTCTTCTACTTTTTTTATTAGTCCGGCCAGATAGGTTTGGATGTCTTCTCCGCGCCAGGTAGTGTTCAACTGCAGGGCCTGGCCGCCAAGCCGAGAGGCTTTATCCACCAGGAAGACCGGGTAGCCCTGGTCGGCCAATTCCAAGGCGGCTGTAAGTCCGGCTATTCCGCCTCCAACCACCAGACCGGAATGGGTAACTTCCACGAGGGTATCCTGCAGGGGTTCCAAAAGCGACGCCTTGGCCACAGCCATGCGAACCAGGTCCTTGGCTTTGACGGTAGCGGCCTCCGGGTCATTGGAATGGACCCAGGAGTCCTGATTACGAATGTTGGCCATTTCAAAGAGATACTTGTTCAGGCCCGAATCGATCAAGGTTTCCTGAAAAAGAGGTTCGTGGGTTCGGGGGGTACAGGCCGCCACTACAATGCGGTTCAGCCGGTTGTCCCGGATAACCCCCTTGATTTTTTCCTGGGTATCCTGGGAACAGGAAAAAAGGTTTTCATCCACCAATTCCACATAAGGCAGGGTCCTGGCGTATTCCACCACCTCGGGCACCCGAACGACCCCGGCGATATTGATGCCGCAATCACAGACAAAAACCCCGATCCGAGGGCGTTCACCGGCCACTACTCGGGGCTTGGGGATCTGTTTTTCGCTGGTCAGGGTATTTCGGGCCGAAGCCAAATTGCGAGCCGCGGCGCAGGCGGCGGCGCTGGCCTCGATGACCGATTGGGGGATGTCTTTCGGGCCCTGCACCACCCCGCAGGCATAAATCCCCGAGACCGAGGTTTCCACCGGGGTGAAACTACTTTTTTCCACGAACTGGTTGGCATTCACCGCCGATCCCCAATTTCTGGAAAAGATCCAGGCTTTCTTTGGGGGTTTCCAGTCCCACGGAGAGGACGACCATATCAAAATCTTCGGTGACCACCTGGCCGTTTTCGGTAATATAGGAGATGCGCAGGTCGTTGCTCTCGGGCAACGGGTCCACCGTATGGATCCGGGATCGGATAAACCGGATTCCCTGATCCTTGGCTTTGTTGTAATAACGTTCGAAGTCTTTGCCGTGGGAGCGGATATCCATGAAAAAGACAGTGGCCTCCAAGCCCTCTTTGCTGTGTTCCTTGGAAATCATGGCCTCTTTGATGGCGTACATGCAGCAGACGGCCGAGCAGTATCCATGGTCGCAGTGATTGATGTCCCGGGAACCCACGCATTGCAGCCAGGCGATTTTTTTCGGTTCCTTGTGATCGGAGGGTCGGACCAGGTGACCCATGAAGGGACCGGAGGCGGCCAGGATCCGCTCGTATTCCATGGCCGTGACCACGTTGGGCATTTTGGCGTAGGCGTAAGCGTCATACAGGGTGGGATCGTAGCATTTGAATCCCGACGACAGAATGATGGAGCCCACGTTCAAGCTCAATTCTTTGGGCTGCTCTTGAAAATTTACCGCCTGGGTGGGGCAAAACTTTTCGCAGGCCCGGCACTTCCCTTTAAGAAAATAAATACAATTTCCGGAATCGATGACGTATTTCAGGGGTACGGCCTGGGCATACTGGACATAAGCCGCCTTGCGGGGCCCTAGGCCTTCGTTATACTCGTCCTTGATTCTCTGGGGGCACTTTTCGGAACAGAGACCCGCAGGCGATACATTTGTCCATATCGATATACCGGGGCTTTTGCAGTACCTGGACTTCAAAATTCCCTTCTTCCCCGGAGATGGCGGTGAGTTCCGCCATAGGTAAGCAATTCGATGTTGATGTGTCGGCCGACCTCGACCAACTTGGGTGAGATAATTCACATGGCGCAATCATTGGTGGGGAAGGTCTTGTCCAACTGGGACATTCCGCCGCCAATGGAGGCCGATTTCTCCACTAAATAAACGTAAAAACCGGAGTTGGCTAAGTCCAGGGCGGCTTGCATACCGGCAATACCACCGCCAACGACCAGCACCGCTCCCACCTTGTCGGTACGGGAATGTTTTTTAGGTGCAACCATTAGGTACTCCTGTCCATTAATCAATAAGTTGTGATGTTATATAACGTACAAGAAATTTTTATGTCAAACAAAAAGTTCCGTTTCAAGGGGGCTATTCTATAACTACCTGATCTGATTGATTTAGTTCCTTGAAATAGACGTTGACCCGCTCTTGGGGACGGATCTGGACTAGGGTCCCGGTATAGTCGGCGCAGATGGGTAATTCCCGCCCTCCCCGATCGACCAGGACGACCAGGGCGATCCGTCGCGGGCGACCGAAATCGATCAGGGCATCCAGGGCGGCCCTGACGGTCCGGCCGGTGTATAGGACGTCGTCCACCAAAATAACGACTTTATTGTCCAGAGAAACCGGCACATCGGTCTTCCCGACAATGGGTTTATGGTTGATGCGGGTCCAATCGTCCCGGTAGAGGGTGATGTCCAGAACTCCGGTGACCACCTCTGTTTCTTTTTGGGAGAGGATCAACTCCCGGAGGCGGTCGGCCAGGAATGCCCCTCCGGTCCGAATACCGATGAGAATCAAGTCATCGGAGTCAGGAAAGTCCGCCAGAATTCTTTCAGTTATGGTTTCCAGGGTCGACTGGATTCCCTGAGCATCGAGAATGGTCTTCTTTTTGCCCTTCATCAGTATCCCCAACCACTAATAATTATTATAAAAAATGCTTCAATAACATATACCGACCCGAGGGTCAAGTAAATACTGTACTTTTTTTCTCAAAGTCTAAAAACGGGTGAGAGGCGAAAATAGCTCTATTAGAGGAAATGATTGAAAAAAATAGCGGAAGGCCTTACACTTGGGAACAAAATTGACGGACTTCATGAATTCTTCAGATCCTAAAAACCTTAACCCCTTACAGGCCCAGCTCCAATATGTTTTTAAGAACCCGGAACTATTGATTAAGGCCCTGACCCACCGGTCTTATGCCCACGAAGATGGAGATCCGGGAACCGTACACAATGAGAGGCTGGAGTTTTTAGGGGATACGGTCCTGGGTTTGGTGCTGAGCCATCAGCTCTACCAGATGTTTCCCGATCTTTCCGAGGGGGAGCTTTCCAGATTGCGGGCCGGTCTGGTCAACGAACAGCAACTGAAACTATTGGCCCAGGGCTTGAAACTGGGGAAATATCTTCGATTGGGCCGAGGGGAAGAGGTCACCGGCGGCCGCAAGAAGTCCTCCCTGTTGGCCGACGCCTTGGAGGCCATCCTCGGAGCGGTCTACTTGGAGGGTGGCTATGATCAGGCCTTCCGGTTGATCCGGGACCTGTACCGTCCCCGTCTGGAAGCGGGCCAAGAGGTTTCGGGTCCGGCCCTGGATTCTAAAACCGATTTACAGGAATATTGCCAGGGTTGTTTGAAGATCACCCCTTCCTATGAGGTGATTCGAGAGGAAGGGCCCGCCCATGAAAAGGTCTTTTACGTGAAGGTCCGAATTGGGAAGCAGGTCATCGGGCAGGGGAAAGGACATTCCAAAAAAGCGGCGGAACAGCAGGCGGCCGAGAGGGCTATGGTTAAGATCAGGAAAAAGGACCCGTCAGTGTTGGGTTAAGGACGTTACACTATCTAAATTCTTAAATTCGAAACTCGAAATCCGAAATCCGAAACAAATTTAAATGATCAAATTTCAAAATTCAAAACGTTTTTGTTTTGATCATTTGGATTTGGAACCTTCGTGCTTGTTTCGGATTTCGTGCTTCGAATTTCGGATTTAGTTGCGGCAACGCGGTTCTGGGAGGTTGTCACTGATTAATCAAAAACCATTCATCATCCCCGTTTTCCTTCCCCAGTGGGGCTGTCCTTTCCGCTGTATTTACTGCCATCAGGAAAAAATCACCCAAACCATTCGACCTGAGATTCATCGGGCGGATTTTTCTGCCCTGGTGGAATCCGGGTTGAATTCCCGGCGGCGGTCTCCCGGTCAGCGGGTTGAGCTGGCCTTCTATGGTGGAACTTTCACCCTGCTTCCCGCGGCAGTCCGAGAGGACCTGCTCGCCTGGGCCGCTCACTACATCCGGGAAGGGAGGGTAGCGGCCATCCGCTTCTCCACACGCCCCGATGCCCTGTCAGAGAAGGTTCTGGTGCGCTTAAAGGCTGCCGGGGTGGAAACGGTCGAACTGGGGGTCCAGTCCCTGAATGATCAGGCCCTGGAGCGCTCCCAAAGGGGGTATTCCGTCGAGAATTGTTTCCAAGCCGTTCGGCTGTTAAAAAAATTTTCTCTGGCCGTGGGGATCCAGTTGATGGCTGGTCTGCCCGGCGATACCCCGGAAGAATTCAAGCAGACCATCCGGGAGGTAAGAGGCCTGAAGCCGGACCTGGTCCGGATTTATCCCACCCTGGTATTCCCCGAAACGGTTCTGGCCCAGTGGGTTGAAACAGGGCATTACACCCCTTTGGCCCTGGAGGAGGCCGTTTCTCTCTGCTGCTGGGCGGTGGGTCGCTTGGAAAAAGCGGGCATTCCGGTCATTCGGCTGGGCCTTCAAAACCACGAGCGAATGTCCCCGGGCAAAGACTTCTTGGCCGGTCCCTATCACCCGGCTTTTGGCGACCTGGTTCGCGGAGAATTGTTTTTGATGAAGATCAGAAAGGATTTAAACCGGCGAAACATTTTCCGGGAGACCGATCTTGCACTGCGGGTATCCGGACGGGATATCGGATTCTTGACCGGAAATAACCGGGAAAATTTAAAAAAACTGAAAACCGATCTGGGAATCTCACAGTTGCAGGTGGAGGCCGATTCCACACTGCCGCGCGGAAAATGGGAACTCCGCTTCGCCGGGCTTAATGAAGTGGCAACGTATTGACGGTTCCTCAGTTATTTATCCCGGTAATTTCTCGTCATCCCCGAAGGCTTTTATCGGGGATCCAGTGGTTCTTAAAAAAAGCCTGGATTCCCGCTCAGAAACGCCGCGGGAATGACACCTTTCGGATTTCGAATTTTCAAAGGCTTAAAAAATGATACGAGAGGTCTAAATCATCATGCCCTATCAATCCGGATTCGTAGCCATAATCGGGGCGCCCAACGTGGGCAAGTCTACCCTGATGAATGCCCTGTTGGGTCAGAAGATTTCCATTGTTTCTCCCAAACCCCAGACTACCCGCAACCGGATTCTGGGGGTTAAACACCTTCCCGGCGGACAGATTATTTTTCTGGACACCCCCGGTATATTTTCCGCTACCAGCCTGTTGGATCGAAACATTGTGCAAGCGGCCCTGAAAACGTTGAGCGAAGTCAATTTGGTCCTGCTCATGATCGAGCCCTTTTCCGGGATGGTTCAGCTTCCCGAAACGGCGGCGGGCCGGCTGAAAATCAGGGAGACCCCGGTTTTCCTGATTATCAACAAGGTAGACCTGATTGATAAAGCGAGATTGCTGCCGTTGATCGAAAAGGCTAACCGGGCTTTCCCCTTTAAGGAGATCATTCCCTTGTCGGCTCTGACCGGGGATGGTCTGGACTTGCTGGAAAAGGAAATTCTGGCCTTGCTTCCCGAAGGGCCCCGATATTTTCCCGATGATATGATTACGGATTTGCCGGAACAATTTCTGGTGGAAGAACTGATCCGGGAAAAGGTTTTTCGATTACTTTCCAAAGAGGTCCCTTACGCGGCGGCGGTGACGGTGGATTCCTTCCAGCGGCGCGAAGACAAACCGATCATTCATATTCAGGCCACCATCCATGTGGAACGGGACTCTCAAAAAGGGATTCTGATCGGCAAGGGCGGAAATCTTTTGAAAAAGATCGGTCAATCAGCGCGGGAAAGCATGGAGCCCCTTTTGGGCAGCCAGGTCTTTTTGGAGCTTTGGGTGCGGGTGGAAAAAAACTGGCGGAAGAACCCCAAATTGATCAAACGATTCGGCTATGAAGGGGAAAGGTGATTTTTCGGGTTGAGTTCCGGTTATGATAGATTTCTTAATATGACATTTACAAATTCCGTTACAAATTGGTGCAAAACTACGTTCACCGCTAATTCATCTAAGAGAATTACAAATTGGAGATGGGAAGGAAATGCTTGCAGATCTTTTTAATTTAGAATAGATGATGGAAATCCTGCGGAACAAAAGAGTTAGAAGTCAGGATTTGAGAGGATAAATCTTCCGATACTTTCCTAACAGACCCAGTGTAAATTTGCCACTACCTGGAGCGCCACCAGTTTTGACGAAAAGGAATGCCTGGAACATGCCGAGAAGGCCCTGCGCAAAACCGGCTATTATAAGAATTTCTCGGTTGTCAACCAATCCATATTCGGCGCCAACGAAGAAAATGAGCAGGCCTCGGCCCGCTGTATCACTTCTAAGGGCTTGGTCTTTTTTGTGGTATCCGGGTCGGGCTCCTCGGGTGAGCGGGTGGAGCGGATCAAAAGAAACTACTAAAAGAGAAGAACTCCGGTCTCATAAAAAAAGCCCCTGGAGGTTTCCAGGGGCTTTTTTGTGATTCAGAGAAGGATTACTTTTGGGGTTTGCCCATTACCTCGGTAAAGAAGGTTTCGTCCAGCAATTTGCCTTCCGCGATGTTCTGCCGATACTTGATGAAGTCGATCACGTCCTTGCCGGTGATCTTCTTGGTATTGAAGGCCCCAAAGCCGAGGAAGGCCTCGCCCATCATGTTGGCCGCCAGCCAATGGCGATTGTAGTTCTTCGAATAATCCCAGAAGAATTTCTTTTTGGCCCGGATGGAATCGACCGATTTGATCAGGCATCCCGGGAAAAGATTGGCAAAGGTCCAGACCACTTTATCCACTTCGGCATCCAGGAGGGCGAAGTCATAGTCATTGGCTTTCAGCTTTGCCCCTACCCACTCCCGTGCCTTCTTGAACTCGTCGCCCTTTTTGAATTCCCCGTAAACGATCTCGCCATCCACCACATACTGATCGGTAATGACCTGGGGATTGCGGACCCAGTTCCCTTTTTCATCCTTCAGAACCGGCACGCATTTGGAGATCAGGGTCTTGGACTTCATCTTGTAAGCGCTCCACATCTCGCAACTGACGCAGTTCCACATGGCGTCTTCCATGCTCAGAAACCAGGGCAGGAAGTCGGAGGAACCGCCGTCCGGGGCGGAACCGTGCCGTGGCCCGGCCTGTCCATAAATGGCCAGATCCGAAGAGATGGCCAGATCGCAGGCCATGCCGATTTCCTGACCGCCGGCCACCCGCATGCCGTTGACCCGGGAAATCACGGGTTTTTTACAGGCCAGGATGGCGTCGACCATGTTGTTGAAGAGTTCCATATAGGCCCCATATTCTTCCGGGCGACGGCTGTAATATTCGGAATATTCCTTGGTGTTGCCGCCGGTGCAGAAGGCAAAGGGACCCGTACCGGTAAAGATGACACAGACCACCGAGCGGTCGGTAGAAGCGTTTTCAAAGCCGGCGATAACGCCCTTCACCATTTCCGTGGTGTAAGAGTTATACTGGGCGGGGTTATTGAGGGTAATCCAGGCCACATGCAGCCCGGGAACTACATTTCCCTTCGGGTCTTTTAATGGCCTTTTTTCATAAATGGTGCAGGGCGCCTGGGTCCCCCAATGCTCGGCACTATAGCGGTCATGATTCTTTTCCTCGTTTTCTCTTGGCATCCATTCGATTCCCATAAAATATTCCTCCTTGTTTTTTAAGTTTTATAAGCCATCATCCCTAGCCAAAAATATTTGAAATATTTTTGGCTATAATAAAAACTACTTTAAAAGGTTCAAAGAAAACGCTTTTTAATTTAGATTCTTCCATCCATTGCTAGAGACAAATTCTCAAAACAATGGATGGAAGAATCTAACGATAATCAAAGAAACCGTCATTGCGAGCGAAGCGAAGCAATCTCCCGGTCGAGCTTCCAGAAAAGAATAAACTTGGCGGGGGATTGCTTCGTCGCTTCACTTCTCGCAATGACCTAGAAAAGCAAAGTTGTGTCCAACAATCATCCTAAGGCGTTATTTAAAATCCGGCGTCAGAACGATCCGCTTGGCCGGGGAGCCCGCCTTATGCACTTCGGCGAAAGTCTCGGCAATGGTGCTCATGGGCCGGGTTTCCACAAAAGGACCGATGTCTATCTTTTTGGACAGCACCATATCCAGAACGATGGGGTAATATTCCGGCAAACAGCCCCAAGTGCCGATGATTTCCGCGTCAAAGGCCATAAGCCGACCCAGCGCATATTCGGTCTTAGCCATAGTGAAACCGACGATGATCAGTTTTCCGGTGAAGCCCAGCAGGGCCAGCCCGATCTCCTGGCCCCCCTTGGTGCCGCTGATCTCAAAGATCTTCCAGCCGAAGCCCGGCAGGCCCCTGCTCTTGCAAATTTCCCGAAACTCCTTGGAAACGGCCCCGGCGTCCTTGTCCTTGGAGTTGATCACCAAGTCCGCTCCGTGTTTTAGCGCTCGCTGCAACTTCACTTCGTTCCGGGCAATACCGATAACCGTCTTGGCCCCCAGGGCCTTGGCCATTTGACCCATATATTGTCCCACGCCCCCGGTAATCCCGATAATCACCACATTGTCGCCGGGCTGAAGATCGGCTCTCTTAGCCGCCTGATACGGGGTAGTTCCGGCATCGGCCACCACCGCCAGATGGGCTAAAGGAAAATCGCCCCGGCCTTTGACCTCACAGAGATCGATGCTGGGGACCGGAATATGGCTGGAGAAGCCGCCGTATAGACCCAGGCTGTTCCCGGGCATCTGCTGTTTCAGACAGCGGTTTCCCCGACTAGTCTTGCAGAGGATGCACTGACGGCAGGGCATGACCGCCGGGATGATCACTTCTTTGCCCATCCAGAACTTATTCGCCGGCCACCACGGTCCCGGCAATTTCGTGGCCCAGTGTCAGGGGGGGCTTGGACACGGTGGGTACGCCATCATAGAAATAGCCCAGGTCGGTGTGGCAAACGCCGCACCCGGCTACCTCAACCAGCACTTCCCCGGGTTTTAATTCCGGTACCGGAATTTCCTTCAATTCCAGTTTTCCCGGGGTGGTTTCTTTGGTTTCCTTGTTATAGACAGTCGGTTGGACCATCTGCCAGGTCTTAATCACGGCAGGTATTTCGGCCATAGTTCATTCCTCCTTATAGAAAATGGGTTAGTTGATTGAGTTCCGATTCAAGTTTTTTAGGGCCTCGGAAATTGGGGTTCAGGGTTCGGGGAAAAACCAAACATACCCCAAAAGGGTGTGTGAGTATGTGGGTATTGAGCGGCTATTACTTCACCTTCCCACACAGCCACCTGCCTTAGATCATCCCGTAGCCGCCGTCCACGCAGAGCAACTGGCCGGTGATGTAATTGGCCTCATCGGAGGCCAGGAAGACGAAGGCCGGGGTAATGTCGTCCGGTTCGGCGAAGCGCTCCAGCAGTATCCGGCGCATGTAGATTTCTTTTAATTTTTCGTCGCTGCGGATTTTTTC
Source organism: uncultured delta proteobacterium (assembly GCA_963843145.1). Classification (GTDB taxonomy): domain Bacteria; phylum Desulfobacterota; class RBG-13-43-22; order RBG-13-43-22; family RBG-13-43-22; genus CAVQSS01. Next base: position 31,449 of record CAWJJC010000032.1, on the reverse strand, counting down.
GGTCATATCCGTAGCCACGATCCCCAGAGAAATAACATTGACGCAGATATTGTAGCGGGCCAGTTCTCGGGCTGCCGATTTGGTAAAGGAGAGCAGTCCCCCCTTGGCGGCGCTGTAATTGATCTGCCCGACTGTTCCCACCAGGCCGGCCACGGAGGTGACATTGATCATTTTGCCGCTTTTTTGTTCTTTCATGATCTGGGCGGCCGCCTGGGTACAAAGAAAGGCCCCTTTTAAATGCAGATCCACTACCTGGTCCCACTGCTCCTCGGTCATCTTGAGTAACATGGCCGGTTTGGAAAAGCCGGCGTTATTCACCAGGATATCCAGACGTCCGAAATGGTCCTTGGCGCTCTGAATCACGGCCGTAGCTTCTTCTTTCCTGGCCACATCGCCCTGAATTTTAACGGCTTTCTGTCCCAAAGCCTCAATTTCCCGAACTACCTGGTCGGCGGCGGCTTCATTCGAGGCGTAATTGACCACCACATTCGCGCCTTCACGGGCATACGCTAAGGCTATGGCCCGACCAACTCCCCGGCTGGCACCGGTGACCACTGCAATTTTATCTTTTAAACGCATAGGGTCTCCTTTGAGTGCATAGTCACAAATTAACTATTTTATAACTATAAAGTGATTATATACAATAGGGGCGGAGGGGTTGTCAAGGAAAAAACTTGTAAATAATTTTACTTTTTTGTTACTATTTAAGGGTGTTAACTTTTTGTTATTTACCTACTAAACCCCCAGGCCCGGGGCGGACACCTCGAAGCATGGGAATAGGCTTTAAACGGGTCGAGTCAGCTCGTCATGCCGGACTTGATCCGGCATCCAGGCCCTTTGAGGCTTGGCCGAAGCTTGGATTCCGGATCGCGCTTTGCTTGTCCGGAATGACGACAAAAACAAATGTCCAATGTGGCGGCTGACATTATTTTCGTATCAACCATTTGCCTTTGGGATTTTTTTGGCTGTAACATAAACCAATTCAAAAGTTAGGATGATCCTATGCTTGTTCTAAGGTTTCCTCGGAAGGTAAGGCTCCTCTTGTCGGGAATGGTCCTGATTTCCTTTATCGGCTGCTCCAAGGCGGTCATTAAAAGTTCGGATACCCCGTCTTCAATCCCCGGCACCCCGGCCGTAAAAACGGTTGATAAAAAAAAGATCCGAGGAGGTGGGCCTGATAGAATGGCCTCCCTCAAAGATCGACCTTATGCCGTTGACGGCCATTGGTACTTCCCCCTGAATTCCATAGAGGGCTACCGCGAACAAGGCATCGCTTCATGGTATGGACCTGATTTTCATGGTAAAAGGACTTCATCCGGTGAGACCTACGATATGTTCGGACCCACCGCCGCTCATCGCATCCTGCCTTTAAACACCCAAGTGAAGGTCAGGAATCCGGCGAATAATAAGGAGATCATCGTGCGGATCAACGACCGGGGGCCTTTCGTAAAAGAACGGATTATCGATCTATCCTACGACAGCGCCAAGGCCCTGGGCCTGATCGGTCCGGGGACGGCCCAGGTGGAATTAGAGGCCATCGGCGTTTTGATGGAAGGGGAAGAAAATGGACGGAAAACTACCCGTCTAATACAGGAAATTGATTATCAAAAAGGGCCTTTTGTTGTCCAGATTGGGGCCTTCAAGGAAATTGAAAACGCGAATCGTCTGAAAGACCGCCTGCGGGCCGATTACCTGGAAGTGGAAGTAATGGAGACGACTATTAAGGGGGAACGTATCTATCGGGTGCGAATCAATTGCCAGGAACAACTCAACGAAGCCCTCCGTATCCAAAAGGAACTTGAAGGCAAAGGCTTCAGCCAAGTATTGGTCATGGCCCAATAAGGGACGGATCGATCGAGGACCCCTCCATTAGGATGCGGACATTCAGGAATGTCGGTTTTCCGGGAGTGCGATTGGATCCGGGAGTCGTTTGGTTTTAGCGGTTTTTTAACGACTGAGAGGAGTTAATCTTTTTCCGTAAGACGCCGGAGGTCTTGAAGACCACTACCTTGCGGGCTTTTAACTGCAGGTCTTCATTGGTCTGGGGGTTTCGACCCCGGCGGGCCCTTTTTCGTTTTACCACAAATTTTCCAAAGCCGCTTATCAGAAGGTTTTCCTCACTAGCCAAGGCCTTCTTCATGATATCCAGCAACTGTTCAATCACTTCCCGGGATTGACTTTTGCTGAAACCAATCTGCTCATAGACCGTTGCGATTATTTTCTCCTTGGTCAGCGCCATCGATCCTCCCCTTTCTGAAAAATTCGGCCGCTTTGGCCTAAGAATTGAGTTAACCTGCCTAATTTAAAACGGAATTCAATATGCGCTAAGCCGGTAGCCTTGTCAAGTCTTTTTTTTTATTATTCTTTTTTATTTTGGCGTTCAAAATACCCCGGATTATTGCTGACCGCCAAAAGATCAAGGTTCTTCCGGTCGTCTGGCCGCCTCACGCTTTTTAAGATGGACCTGCAGGATGGTCAGAGCGGCAGGGGTCATACCGGAAATCCGAGAAGCCTGTCCTAACGAAAGAGGGCGAATGGTCTTGAGTTTTTCTTTAATTTCGTTGGACAACCCGGCCAGACCGGCAAAATCCATATCGGCCGGAATGACCAGGTTCTCGCTCTTTTCAAATCGGTGGACCTGTTCTTCCTGACGGATTAAATACCCTTCGTATTTTACCTGAATGGCCAATTGTTCTAAAACCTTAGATTGAAATTGCTTCAGTTGCGGGAAGAGCGGGAAAAGGTCTTCCCAGGATATTTCCGGTCGGCGTAACAGCTCCTTTAAGGTAACCGGTTTTCGAAGGGGGCGACTATTGAGTTCATTCAGCCGAGCATTGGTTTCCTGATTGGGATGGACCCAGGTTTCCCGAAGCAGCCCCCAGGCGGTCTCAATTCCGGCCTTTTTTTGGACAAAATCCCGATACCGGGCGTTTCCGATCAAGCCGCAGACCCTTCCTGTTTCCATCAAGCGCAGGTCGGCATTGTCTTCCCGAAGCAACAGGCGATACTCGGCCCGCGAGGTAAACATTCGATAAGGTTCGCGGGTGCCTCTGGTAACCAGGTCGTCAACCATGACCCCTATGTAGGCCTGGGAACGATTCAAAACCAGGGAAGGTCGGTGTTGGACCTGCAGAGCGGCATTGATCCCGGCCATCAACCCCTGGGCGCCGGCCTCTTCGTAACCGGAGGTCCCGTTGATCTGTCCGGCCAGAAAAAGACCGGCGACGGATTTTACTTCCAAGGTGGGATGCAGTTGGAGCGGGTTGACATAGTCGTATTCGATGGCATAGCCCGGCCGAACCATCTTGGCTTTTTCCAATCCGGGGATGGAATGAATGACGGCCTGTTGGACATCGATGGGCAGGCTGGTAGGAATCCCGTTGGGATAATATTCGGTGGTCATCCGTCCTTCCGGTTCCAGGAAGATCTGGTGGCGGACTTTTTCGGGGAAACGAACGACCTTGTCTTCGATGGAAGGACAGTAGCGGGCCCCGGTCCCTTTGATCAGACCACTGTAAAGGGGGGAGCGGTCCAGGTTGGCCAGAATCAATTCATGGGTCCGGGTCTGGGTGTAGGTCAGATAACAGGGGACCTGGGGCCGATCGATAGACTGGGTAGTAAAAGAAAAGGGCAGGGGAGGCTCATCTCCGTTTTGAGGACTGAGGGAAGAAAAATCGATGGACTTGCCCTGAAGCCGGGGTGTCGTCCCGGTTTTAAGTCTCCCCAATTCCAGTCCCAGGGATCTTAGGGAAGCCGAGAGACCCAGCGAGGCGGGGTCCCCCATCCGGCCGGCCGGAAAATGATTTAAGCCCACATGGATCAGGCCCTGGAGAAAGGTCCCTGTAGTCAGGATTACGGTTTGCCCTTCAAAAACCAGGCCCAAGTCGGTTTGGAGGCCTTTGATCCGCCCGTTTTCCACCCAGAGGGTATCCACCATTCCCTGGCGAAGATCCAACCCTTCCTGGCTCTCCACGACCCAGCGCATATACTGCTTGTAGGCTTCCATGTCCGCCTGGGCCCGGGAAGACCAGACTGCCGGCCCCTTCTGGGTATTCAGGCGGCGGAACTGGATCCCGGTGGCATCGATGGCTTTGGCCATTTCGCCGCCCAAGGCATCGATTTCCTTAACCAGGTGCCCTTTGGCTAATCCTCCGATGGCGGGATTGCAGGACATGGCCCCGATGTGGTCCACGTTGATGGTCAGCAACAGGGTCCGGCACCCCATCCGGGCCGCCGCCAGACCGGCTTCAATCCCGGCGTGACCGGCGCCGACGACAATAACTTGGTATTCATTTTCCGACATAAAAAACTCTAAGAAACAGGGCCGAGGATTCCAGGGGGCGATATTTTAAGTGAATTATAGCATGAAAGGTCCTAGATTTGCCAGAGAAAGTGGTCTTCTGGCCATAGCGACCCCTTCCCGACCCGGGGCAGGCACCCCAAGCATGAAAATGGCGGTTACCCCGTATAACATTCCTCACGCTCGACCGGTGGATTGCTTCGCTTCACTCGCAATGACAGAGGGGATAGTTTAAATTTTCATAACTAAAAAACCGGCAGGTCCCGAAAGACCTGCCGGTCAATTGTCAGTAGAAACAAATTTCAGAAAAGGTTACTTCTTCAATTTCTTCATGAAGACGGCTTCCGCCTTGTTCGCTGCGGCTTCGGCTTTTTCAGCCGCTTTTTCAGCTCTGGCTGCGGCATCTTCAGCCTTTTGGGCTGCCATTTCGGCCTTTTTGACCATGGCTTCCAATATGCTCGTGTCGCACTCACACTTCGTCACTGCTGGCGGCGGCGGCGGTGGTGGTGGCGGCGCCGGAGCCGCAACTGCCTTGGGTGGCTCGGCAGTGGCTTCCGTGAAGCAGGTACACCCTACTCCAAAGGCGGTCAAAACAAAAAACATAGTTAGAAGACTTACGATTTTGATTACCCTTTGAGGTTTAATCATTATACATTCACCTCCTCTCCTTAAAAGAGTCAACTAATTTATCGATTATCTAAAACGTGTAAATGGGAATTCAATAGAAATGATTATAAAAAATATATAGTTATGTCAAGAAAAAAATTAGTCTTTGGTGATGTCCACCGGTATGCCTTTCGCTTCCTTCAGGGACTGACTAAAGAGATCCAGATCGACCCGATCCCCCCATTTCTTCCCTCTGACCTTGGCCAGGCCGTACTCCACCAGGTCCGGGATTTTATCATATATATCCGAATGAACTTCGGAATAAATACGTCCCTGCTTAAAACCGATTTTGACCGGTTCATAAATCATTTCCACCGGTGTTTTTAAGGGAATTAAGAAAAAAAGCTTTTTAATGTCCTCCGGATAGAGTCGGATACACCCGTGGGTTACCAGTCGGCCGATGGCCCAGGGGAAATTGGTCCCATGGATCCCGTAGCCCGGGATGGACAGCCCCATCCAATAATCTCCCAAGGGGTTATCCGGACCGGGGGGCATGACTTTCAACTGATACTTTTCCTGGAGTGACTGGGGGATATGCCAAGCGGGATGTTCTCGTTTTTGAGCCACCTGAAAGGAGCCCAGAGGGCTGAACCAGCCTTCATCGCCAATACCGATCGGATAGGTCCGGACCAGGCCAATGGATTTAATAAAATAAAACAAACGCATCTCCGCAATGTTGATCACTATTCCAAATTTAGTCGTTGCCGGCAGGATCCATTGGGTCGGGATGAGGAGATGGGTGCCTTCGGGGGGGACCCAGGGATCGATTTCCGGATAGAGGCTTTCCAGTTCGTTGAAACCCAAATCGTTGTCTCTGGCTATGTCCAGCAAGGTATCTTGGGGCTTGGTCACGTATTCCCCCGGGACTCCGATGACGGTATTGGCCTGGGGGTCGAGGGCCAGTTTGGAATCGGGAAATCGATACGGGTAGGCGCCGCTTCCCCAGGCAGATTTCATGCTAAAAAATGAGATTAGGATAAGCAAGATCAGTATCGGCGGGAAACGGTGAAAAAAAATCATAAGGACTGAACCCTCTTTCGGTGGATGAAATAGTTGTTTGATTTTTAGCCAAGCCGTCGAGAAAGTCAAGGATTTATGAAACGGTTTTTAATTGACTTGGCCAAAAACATTCCTTACCCTAAATTTCGCCTTTCCCCGAGGCGGACGACCCGTGGATAGACTGGGGGATGGTCACTGAAAAGGATTCCGTTTGTAAAAGGTGAGGTTTTTTTGTGTCTCTATTCCCCTGTCCCCCAGCCCGGCTGACCTTCATCACCGGACCCAGTCGAAGCGGCAAAACCCGCCTGGCGCTGAAGCTCGCAATGAGTTATCCCGAGCCGCGGGGATACCTCGCCACGGCCCAGGCCCTGGATGAGGAAATGGCCCTCCGAATCCGCCGCCATCAGGAGGAGCGGGAAGGGGATTTTGTGACTATTGAAGAGCCACTGCAATTAACCCAGGCGCTGAGTTCCCTAAATCGACCTTTCTCGATAGTGATCATTGATTGTCTGACCCTCTGGCTAAACAACCTGATGGCCAAGTGGGGTGAGGATGAAGATTCGCTCCGAGAGGAGGCCTTCCAGGTAGTGGATTTTTTTAAAACTTTTTCGGTTCCCACGATTATTATCTCCAATGAAGTGGGCTGGGGGATCGTTCCGGATAATCCCCTGGCCCGTAAATTCAGGGACCTGTCCGGGAACCTGAATCAGGCACTGGCGGCCGTGGCGGATCAGGTTATTTTAGCCGTAGCCGGTATCCCGTTGGTCCTGAAACCTCATCCCTGCGGAAATTCCTGATGACCTCTTTCCTGGTGGCCTTACGGTTTCTAACTATTCTTCCCGTGGGCGGGGCTATTAGGGTCGACAGCGAGTTATTTATCCGTTCCAGCAAATACTACCCGCTGGTAGGCTTGGCCATCGGCGGACTGCTCTGGGGCTTCAATCATTTGGCCTTGATGGTCTTTTCGGCCGGGCTGACGGCCGGGCTGCTAATCGCCTTCTGGGTAGTTTTGACCGGGGCCCTGCATCTGGATGGCTTAGGGGACACGTTGGACGGCTGTTACGGCGGAAGGACCCCGGCCGACCGCCTGCGGATCATGAAAGACGTTCACCTGGGGTCCATGGGCGTTGTGGGCCTAGTACTGCTCCTGATGATCAAATGGGTCGCTCTCGGGGAGTTGCTTCCTTCACCCACCCTGCCCATCTTTTTGATACTGATTCCTCTAGCCGCCCGCTGGACCCCGGTATTCTTAGCCTCCTTTTGGCCCTACGCCCGGCCGGAAGGAGGCCTGGGCCAGGGTTTGGTTCAGGAAATGGGGAAAAAGGAATTATTCTGGGCCACGATTTTTGCCTGGGGGATCACCATCGGCGTTGCCGGGTGGCTGGGATTAGGACTCATGGGCGTTCAGCTTCTCTGGAGCCTGTTAAGCGGCTGGTTTTTTTTCCGAAAATTGGGTGGGGTGACCGGCGATGCTCTGGGCGCTACGATTGAAACCAGCGAACTGCTGGGAATCCTGTTTATTGTCGGGGTAGGCGGTCATGGGTAAGAAGGAGAAGACTACCCGTCTCTTTCTGGTCCGGCACGGCGAGGTGGCGCAATCCGCTCAGGGAAAATTCTTGGGTTTTACCGATGCCGGCCTGAGCGCCAACGGACGGATTCAATTGGAGCGGCTTGCCCAGCATCTGAAGATAGTGCCCTTGGAACGTGCCGTTGCCAGTGACCTCATCAGGGCCGTGGAGTCGGCCCAAATAATCTGCCGGGGAAGGGCCATTGAGCCGGAGGGGCGGGCTGAATTCCGCGAAATGAACATGGGCGAATGGGATGGGAGATCCTGGAAGGAGATCGAGCGAAGGTACCCGAATCGAAAAAAATTCCATTTCAGCAACTTGAAGCAGTTCCGTTTCCCGGGCGGGGAAAACTGGGACCAATTCCGCAATCGCGTGCTCAAGGGCCTCAATACCCTTCTCGACGAAAACCGGGGGTCGGCTATCCTCCTGGCGGCCCATGCGGGGGTTAACCGGGTCATCCTGGCCAAGGCCTTGGGACTGCCCTTCAAAAGAATGTTTTTTATGGACCAGGCCTACGCCTGTCTGAATATCATCGAGTTTTACCCTGAGTACGCCATAGTGAAGTTGGTCAACGCCACGTACTATTAGAATGGAAAAAAACGAATTTCGAATAGCGCGCACCAAGTATTTTGGTTAGTCTGACCTTCTGACTAGGAATGACTTCGTTACTGAATGCTGAACCCTGAACGCCGAACGATTCTAATGCGCCCCTACCAATTCGCCCTCGCTTATCTCCTGGACCTGGCTATCGGCGATCCCCGGTTTATACCCCACCCGGTGCGTGGGTTTGGGTGGGCGATTCGTGTTCTCGAAAAGACTCTCCGCCGGCCGGCTGGAAGTCCCGGGTGGGAAAGGTTTGCCGGGGTTCTTTTAGCCCTGGGCTTGCCGGCCGCGGTTTTTTCGCTGACCTACTGGCTGATTTTCGGGCTGTTGCCAAGCCGGCCGGTCGTCCAATCCCTGGTCATTATTCTGTTGGCCTATACGACCCTGGCCACCCGGTCGTTGCACCACGAGGCCGCCCGGGTCATCACGGCCCTGCAGGCCGGCAAGGTGACGGAAGCCCGGAAATGGCTGAGCTGGATCGTGGGTCGGGACACGGAACACCTGACCCGGGAGGAGATGATCAAGGCCACCCTGGAAACCATGGCCGAAAACCTTTCCGACGGGATTATTGCCCCTTTATTTTACCTGTTGATCGGCGGGGTGCCCCTGGCCCTGGCCTTCAAGGCGGCCAGTACCCTGGATTCCATGGTAGGCTACAAAAATGATCGCTACCGTTATTTCGGTTGGGCCTCCGCCCGTCTGGACGATCTCTGGAATTATCTTCCGGCCCGAATTACCGCGCTATTGATCGTCCTGGTTTCCAGGTTTTGGGGCTTTTCCTGGAAACAGGCCTGGATCATCTGCCGGCGGGATGGTCACCGGTACCCGAGCCCGAACGCCGGATTGCCCCAAGCCGCTTTGGCCGGCGCCTTGCAGATCCGCCTGGGCGGACCGACCCTCTATGGGGGGGTAAAAAGCGAAAAGCCTTTTCTGGGCGATAACCGCGTCGAGATTACCCTGGCGGAATACCGCCAGACCGTGACTGTTTTGTATGCCTCCTCCGCCCTGATGGCCCTGGTCGTCCTTGGGGGGCGGTTTTTGTGGGAATATTTCGTATGAAAAACTGGATGCGCAATCGAACCTTCGAAGAGGCCCTGGGGCAGCTTTTTATGGTGGGGATCCCGGGTCCCCAATTTTCCAGCGAGGCGGTTTTCCTTTTAAAAAAGATCCGGGCCGGAGGGATCATTCTGTTTAAACGGAATTATCAGGACCCCGTTCAATTGGCTGATCTCTGCCGGCGACTGCAGACCTCGTCCCTGGAACTCCATTCGCTGCCGCTTTTTATTTCCATCGATCAGGAAGGGGGCCGGGTGCTTCGACTGGGACCGCCGTTCACCCAGATCCCGGCGCCGGCCGAGATGGCCGCTGCGGAAGATCCCGAGGGGGCCGTGCGTCATTATGCCCAGGTAACGGCCCGGGAATTAAAACTGGCCGGGATCAATATGAACCTGGCCCCGGTCCTGGACGTCAACCTCCGAGGAGTGGAAGGTTTGATGGCCTCCCGTTGCCTGGGTACGGACCCGGAGACGGTAACCCGCCTGGGCAGTCTGTATATCCGGGAACTCCAAAAAGGCGGGGTCATGGCAGCGGCCAAGCATTTCCCGGGGATCGGCGACATCGTCCTGGATCCGCACCACGACCTCCCAGCTCAGGATAAGGATCCGGCCGGACTGGAAGCGGTAGAACTGGTTCCTTTTAGAACGGCCGTTGCTCTGCCCGTGTCCGCGGTGATGCTGACCCATACCCTTTATCCGGCCCTCGACCCGAAATGGCCGGCCAGTCTGTCCCAGTCGATTATCACCGGCCTGTTGCGAGAAAACCTGGGGTACCAGGGGTTGGTGATCACCGACGACCTGGAAATGGGAGCCATCGGCAAGCATTTTGAAATTGAAGAGGCCGTATTGACCGCTTTCCAAGGGGGGGCCGATATCCTCCTCATCTGTCACGAACCGGAAAAGATCGAAAGGGCCTACGCCTGCCTTTTAAAAGCCTTGAAACGGGGGACCATCCCCGCTCGATTTCTGGAAATTTCCCTGCAACGAATTCTCGCCTTAAAAAATAAACACCTGCAGCTATTCTTACCCCCGTCCGAAGAAATAATCAGGGAATACTTTCTGCGTAAATTAGGTTAAGACGGAACAGCAAAACCTCTGGAAACCTGTCCCGGCCCCTTTGGCCAAAAACGGTTCCGGATAAGGCTGGAACTGGATGAACATCGACCGCCCAACCTCGAGTGAAAAATAAACCTTTATTGCCGGGCGGGGAACACCTATTTCGGTTTCTTCATCTTTTTCCATCTGAGCCCTTCGCCTGCTGTCATCCTGAGCAACGCGAAGGATCTCGCTTTTCGGCTCAGGTTAAACTCCGAAAAGGATCTCGTCCTTAGAGCCCCAAGCTTGCCAGGGGGATTCTTCAGTCGTCACGCCTGGGCCTGACTCTTTCAGAATGACCATTGCCAGTTATTCTCAAACTAATGAGTCTAATACCCGCTCCAAGTCCTCCGGTAGTCCGGATTGAAAAAGGAGCTTTTCTCGGGTGACCGGGTGAAGCAGCTCCACGGTGGCTGCGTGCAGGAAAAGTCGGCCGGGGGGCAGATCAAGAACGAGCGGTCTTTCCGTACCGTAGAGAGGATCGCCGACTACCGGGTGCCCCAATTCCGCCAGGTGGACCCTGATCTGGTGGGTGACCCCGGTGATCAAATCCGACTCCAGCAAACAAAAATCTCGAAAACGTTTTAAAACCCGAATCCGGGTTTCCGCGGGGAAAATTCGACCTCGGTGAGCGGCGTTTTCATCCTTTAGCGCTACCATCCGTCTTCGATCCCTGGGGTGATGGGCCAGGGGTAGCGTTATCACTCTTGGTTCGATGATTCGAGGGACCAGGACCAGATATTTCTTGATCCATAAGCGCCGGGCTAAATCCTGTTTCAATTGGGACCAGGCCGCCTGGTTCCGTCCGACGACCAAAATCCCGGATGTTCCCGTATCCAAGCGGTGGATCAGCCCCGCCTCTAAGGATTTTACCCCGACACCGCACAATTCCGGAAAAAAGTTGACCAGGGAGTTGGCCAGGGTCCCGGTTTCAAAAGGGCTTAAAGGGTGGGTTGGGACCAGGGCCGGTTTATGCACTACGATAAGATCCGCATCCTGATAGATAATGGTCAAATGGGGGACGGGTTCCGAGGCGGGGCAGACCTCCAAGGGTCCCGGCAGTCTTAGTTCAAGGCGATCCCCAGCCTGAAGGCGGTATCCCTTGTTAGCCGCCTGATCATTTATCAGGGCCCGGCCTTCCGCAATCAGCACCTGGATGTTTCTGCGGGACAATCCGGGGAATTTTTGTTGGAGAAATTTTTCCAAGCGTTGAGAGGAGGAGTCTCCGGCAGCAAAAATCCATTCACGACGAAGGGAATCCAATTGGGGTGTCTGAGCTGGCAAAGTTTTCAATCCCGGAAAATGGTCAGGTTGGCCTAGAGGCTGAGCGGATATTCTACCAGATTCACCCCTACAGGCAACCGGAAGTTACAGTCGAAATATTCAAAGGGTTGACAAGTCCGGATGAAAACAATATACAGTCGGGGAGTCGGGGGGAGGGATTTATTCAAAATGGAAATAGCCAGGGAAACCCATCAGGGCCTGAAAAGGGCCAATAATCAGGATCGTTATCTAGTTAGGGCGTATGGCCCGGAAGCCTTATTTCTGGCGGTGGCCGATGGTATGGGCGGAGAAGCGGCCGGCGACCGGGCCGCGCAGATCGCCATTGACAGTCTGGAGAATTTTCAGTCCGAAACGGCTGATCCCCTCCCCCACCTTCAAAGCCTGTTTAAGCAGGCCTCCGAAAATATCGAGGCCCAGGTGCGGCAGAACATTCAGTTGTCCGGCATGGGGACCACCTTGACCGCCGTTTTCCTTTACGGGGGTCGGGCCTATTACGCCCATGTGGGGGACAGCCGCATCTACCATTTTCGGGCCGGGAGGTTAAAAAGGGTGACTTGGGACCACACCTTGCCGGATACCTTGCTGAAGGAAGGGAATATTACCACCGAAGAAGCCCGGAATCACCCGGCGCAGCATATGCTGCTGCAATGTATCGGCTGCGGCCGGTTCAAAGCCAGCACCGGAATTCTGAAGTTGGAGAGGGATGATATCCTTTTGGTAAGCAGTGACGGGCTGCATCACGAATTACCGGAAGAGGAAATTGCCGCTCTGTTAACCGGCGCGAAAGACTTGGCCGGAATCCTCAAAACACTGGTTCAGGCCGCCTTAAATGCCGGGGGGCGGGATAATATCACCATCGTGGCCGCCCGCATCTAATAAAACCCGAAATCCGAATTTATAGCCCCTTTGTTTATGGATCAAAACCGAACGATTCTTCTGAAGGGGGCCGCTGATGCCTTGGCCCTGCTCGCTCCCGATCTGGGGGGCTGGCTTTTGCGCTACGCCCGTTATTTTGAGGGGCGGGGATGGGAGGAGGCCCTCTCCTGGTCCCAGGAGGTAGTGGATCGTTATCCCCGGGAGATGTACGCCGGCAATCCCATTCTTTTCCCGCTGGTAAGCTGGAATAGCGTCGAGGAAAAGAAACATTTCTACTCCTGGGAAGGCCGGACCTGGGAAATGCCCCAGCACGGGTTCGCCCGACGGTTGCCCTGGCAAGTGACCCGGCGGACGCCGGAGTCCGTGACCCTGGAGCTACGGGACGATGAGGGAACCCGAAAAAATTATCCTTTTTCTTTCCTCCACCAAGTAACCTATCGCCTGCAAGACGGGCGCCTTTACTGGGATCAAACCATTGAAAACCGCGGGGCCGGACCGATGCCCTTCAGCACCGGGTTTCATCCCTATCTCCTTGTTCCCCTCACGGATCAAGGCCGGCGTCGGGAATCTATTATTCGAATTCCCGACTGCCAAAAGGTGACCCCGATCGGGTCGTGGTTGGGATTCACCAGGGAACCGTTTCCTTTCCGGGAATGGAGCGTGAATCATGAACTGGAAGGGACCCTCTTTCTGACCGATCTGGAAAAACCCGAGTTGCGTTTGATCGACTCCTTTCGAAAGCTGGAAGTTGTTTTTAATTTTGAAGCGGCGCCCAAGCATCATTTCGTCGCCCTCTGGACCCGCTCCCCGGAATCCCCCTTTTATTGCCTGGAACCCTGGACGTCGCTCCCCAATTCCTTTGCTCGGAAGGAGGATGACCTGATCCTCCTCGAACCCGGGGAAACTTTCCAGGCGGAGATGTGGTTGGAGATCAATCCACTGTAGTCGCTTGGTGTCCGGTCTCGACAAAAAAGTGTCGATAGGATGACCCTCCAGTACTGCCGAATATTCAGATTCACATTCGGACCGGGCCTTGACATACACATTTTTACCATGTAAAATGTGTAGAGATTGGAAGGAGGCTGAAGATGAGAACCAATATCGTCATAGATGAGTCTCTAATGAAAAAGGCCATGGATTACACAGGGTTGCGAACGAAGAAGGACGTGGTCCATTTTGCTCTCGAAGAAATAGTGCGGCGAAAGGAAAGAAAGAAAATACTCGGTTTGCAGGGAAAAGTACACTGGGAGGGTGATCTGGAACGAATGAGGCGGTACCGTTTCGATGATCTTAGTTGATTCCTCCGTTTGGATTTCCTTTTTTAATGCGCAACCGAATTTCCAGGTGGAGGTCCTAAAGGCTTCTATTGCGAGTGATGAAGACGTTTGTCTTTCCGTTCATATCTTGATGGAGATTCTTCAAGGGTTTAGGGCTGAAAAAGAGTTTCAGCAGGTCTATAGGTATCTGCGGATGTTCCCAATAGTCGATATAGGCGGGATGCCCTCTTATGTCGCTGCAGCTCAAATTTACCGCCACTGTCGTAAAAAAGGAGTCACCATTAGAAGGGGTATGGACTGTATTATTGCCCAAACGGCTATTGAAAATGATTTAGTACTACTTCATGATGATGCGGATTTCGATCGCCTTTCTTCTATCATTCCCTTGAAGCTTTACAGGGTTAGCCATGAGCCACTCCGCATCGTTTAAAGATTCCGGTGAAGTCCTGGCCCTCGATATCGGGGGCGGGACCCAGGACCTGCTGCTTTGGTCCCCGGACCGGTCTATGGAAAATTCCATCCAGTGTGTTTTGCCGTCGCCCACTGTGATGGTGGCCCGGGAAATTGATCGGATTACCGAACAACAGCTACCCCTGTTTATCAATGGGCACCTGATGGGAGGCGGCGCTTCTTCTAAGGCGGTCCGGCGGCACCTGAAAGCCGGACTTGCCCTAGCGGCCCAAGCCAAAGCGGCCCGGACTCTGCACGACAACCTGGAGTACGTCAAAGCCCTGGGTGTGGTCATTACGGAAGATCCTCCCCCCGGATCGGCCGCGGTGACCTTCTCCGACATTCGGGAAAAGACTTGGCGGGATTTTTTTGAGGCCTTCGGTTTAAATAGGCCCCGTCATTTACTGGTGGCGGTCCAGGACCATGGGTACTCCCCGGTGGAGAGCAACCGCAAGTTCCGCTTCGACCGCTGGCGGGAGTTCCTGGAGAGGGAACAACCTTTGGAGTCCCTTTTACTCCAGGAAATCCCCCCCTATTTAACCCGAATGCAGGCCATCCGGGAGACCTGGCCCCAAGCCCTGGTCATGGACACCGGCGCGGCCGCCATCCTGGGGGCGCTGGAGCACGAAGGACTGAACGGCCGGACGCCGGAGCAGACGCTGGTGGTGAACCTCGGTAATGAGCACACCCTGGCCGCCTGGCTGGTGGGAGGGGCACTCAAGGGAATTTATGAGCATCACACCTTTTTCCTGGACCGGGAAAAACTGTTGACCCACCTGGAGGCCTTTGTCCTCGGCCGGCTCAGCAACCAGCAGATCTTTGAAGACCAGGGCCATGGCTGCCTGAACCTGTCCCCCGCCCCGACCTTCCCTTCCACCTTTCTGGCAACCGGTCCCCGCCGGGCGTTGCTGGCCGGCACCCGGGCCGTCCTGGCCGCTCCTCATGGGAATATGATGCTCAGCGGCTGCTTCGGTCTGCTGCGAGCCTTCCGTGGTAGAGCAGGGGCTTAGGTCAAATGGCGAGACTCGATCATACGAAGACCGAGAGCATTGCCACGCTGATTATCCTTTGGTTGTCTCCAAATATTCTGTTTCTCTCCTTCGTCTAGAAAAAACGCATAGCTGTAAGTTTTTACCTCCTGCTATCCTGATAGGGTAACGAAATAAATCCCTTCGCGGATTTCCCAAAAAAAGCAGTGAATTTCTCTTCCGCTCGGTTTCAGGAATCTTCCCTGTCTGAAAAATTTATTGACAAAAGAAGAACAAACTCCTCAAAATAGCTTATAAAAAAGGTTTGGCCCAGGCTGTGCCTGGGAATAAATCGTCCGGAGAAGGGCTTTCGGTGTTTTGGGCAAGAGAAGAAGGTTCTGGATTCAAGGGGGAAGGAAGGTGTGAGTTTTTTGGCGTGCGTATGTGTGAGAATGTGAGTTTGTAATGGGGATGGAGGGAGCGGTGCAATACTACGCCTAAACTTCCCCCACAAGCACCTACTTGCCTACACCCACCCTGTTCCCGATTCTCCAGATAACCACACATAATAAGGCTTTTTCCCAAAGGAGTCCCAAGTGAAGCTACGGGTTTTGATCGCGGAAGATGATCCGGCCCATGCTGTGGCCATCAGGCGCGGATTAGGCCAAGGCGATGGCGCCTTTGAAATTCGAGTAGCCGGAACGCTGCAAGAATTCCGGCGGCTGGCCGCCGCCGATCCGCCGGATATCGCCCTGCTGGATTTGAACCTGCCGGATGGCCGCGGCGTGGAAGTCCTGACCTTCCCTCCGGAAGCCGGACCCTTTCCGGTGTTGATCCTAACCAGTTACGGCAACGAGCAGACCGCCGTGGAAGCCATAAAAGGTGGGGCGCTGGATTACCTGGTGAAGTCCCCGGAGACTTTTTCCGGTATGGGGCAGACCGTGGAACGGGCCCTGCGGGAATGGCGGCTGCTTCAGGAGAAGAAGGAGTCCGAGGAGGCCCTCCGCGAAAGCGAGGAGGTCCTCCGGGAGCATCAGATCGAACTGGAGATGCAAAACGAGGAATTGCGCCGGGTCCAGGGGCAACTGGAAGTCTCGCAGGGCAGGTATTTCGACCTGTACAATCTGGCTCCGGTGGGTTACCTCACTCTCAACGAAAAAGGCCTGATCCTGGAGGCCAATCTCACCGGCGCCGATCTCCTGGGCCAATCCAGAGGTGCCTTGATCAATAAGCCGTTGACCCGCTTCATCCTTCCGGAAGATCAGGACATCTATTACCGGCACCGAAAACTTCTTCTTGAAACGGGTGCGCCGCAGGTCTGCGAGATGAGAATGCTGGGGCGCGCCGACAGCATATTCTGGGTGCGTCTGGATGCGGCTATCACCCAGAACGCCGACGGATCCTTGGTTTGCCGCGCCGTATGGGTCGACATTACCGCCCAAAAACAGTCGGAAGAGAGCCTACGGGAGAGCGAGTCGCGGTACCGCGACCTCGTGGAAAACAGCCAGGATTTGATCTGTACCCACGATCTGGAGGGGAAGCTGGTATCCGTGAATGAGGCCGCGGCCAGAAATATGGGCTATGACCGGGGTTCCCTTCTGAACCGGAACCTGCGGGATTTTCTCGATCCGGCGGTTCTAGACTTGTTCGCAGGCTATTTGTCGGAAATTAAGGAGACCGGACGGTCCCAGGGGGTACTGCGGGTATTGAACGCCGCCGGGGATGTCCGACTTTGGGAATACAGCAATTCCTTGCGGACCGAGGGATTGGCCGTTCCCCTGGTCCGCGGCATGGCCCACGACATTACTGAACGGCACCGGACGGAGCGGGCCCTCCTGAGAAGCGAGTACAAGTACCGGCGGCTCTATGATTCTTTGATGGATGCCTATGTGAGCGTCGATATGACCGGGCGGATAAGGGAATTTAACCAGACCTATGAAGACTTACTGGGCTATTCGAAAGAGGAACTGTTTCGGCTGACCTATATGGACCTGACCCCTGAACGGTGGCATTCCTTTGAAAGGGATCTGGTGGAAAATCAAATCCTGGCCCGGGGATATTCGGACACCTATGAAAAGGAATATCGAAAGAAAGACGGGACAGAGTTTCCCGTGGAACTGCGGACCTTCTTGATCCGGGACTCCGCCGGCCGCCCGGAAGGGATGTGGGCCATTGTGCGGGACATCAGCGAGCGGAAAAGGGTGGAAGAAGCCTTGCGCAAGGCCGAGGAAAAGTACTCCAAGGCCTTTCAGGCGAGTCCGGACTGGGGCGCAATCACCACCCTGGACGAGGGAGTTTTTATTGAGGTGAATAAGGCCTTTGAACGCTTGAGCGGGTTTGAGCGAAAAGAGGTCCTGGGAAGGCCCACCGCGGATTTAGGAATCTGGGACCAACCCGAGGAACGTCGTCTCCTGGTAGACTTGATGCGGAAGCAGGGGGCGGTCCACAATAAGGAGGTCCATTTTCGGCTGAAGAATGGGACCGTCCAGACCTTCATGCTCTCTGCGGAAACGATCGAACTGGAGGGCCAGGCCTTGATGCTGACGGTGGCCCGGGATATGACGGAACTGCGGAATCTGGAGGCCCAGTTTCGCCAGGCCCAGAAGATGGAGGCGGTGGGCCGTTTGGCCGGCGGGGTGGCCCACGACTTCAACAACATGCTGGGGGTAATCCTGGGCTATACCGACCTGGCCCTGAAGCGGTTGAATGCCCAGGAACCCCTCTATCAGGACCTTCAGGAAGTGAATAACGCGGCCCGGCGTTCAGCCGATCTGACCCAGCAGCTTCTGGCCTTTTCCCGAAAACAAATGGTAACGCCCAGGGTCATCAATTTGAATGAGGCCGTAACCCACCAGCACAAGATGCTGAGACGACTGATCGGCGAGGATATCGACCTGCAGTTTATCCCGGGCCAAGACCTCTGGAATATTCATCTGGACCCTTCCCAGGTGGATCAGGTCCTGGCCAACCTGGCGGTCAATGCCCGGGACGCCATCGCCGGAGTGGGGACCGTCACCATCGAGACGGCCAACGTTGCCCTGGACGAGGGCTATACCCGGCGCTACCGCTATGTCACGCCCGGGGATTACGTGCAGTTGGCCGTAAGCGATTCGGGTTGCGGCATGGACGGGGAGACGCTGGAGACTATCTTCGAACCTTTTTTCACCACCAAGGCCGAAGGGCAGGGGACCGGACTGGGACTGTCCACGGTTTACGGGATCGTCAAGCAAAACAAGGGATCGATTCAGGTCTATAGCGAACCGGGCCGGGGGACGACCTTCAAGATTTATTTTCCCCGCTTCCTGGGGGAATCGGTCCCGGTGGAGCCGGAGAGAGAGCGGCCTTTAGGGGGGAGCGAAACCGTGCTGATCGTCGAGGACGAACCCCAGATACTCCTGCTGGCCAAACGGATACTGGAGCATTACGGCTATAAAACAATGAGCGCCGGTTCTCCGGGAGAAGCACTGCTGCTCCTGGAAAAATACTCGGGTCCCGTGGACCTTTTGCTGACCGATGTGATCATGCCCAACATGTCTGGTCCGGAATTGAAAGCGCGGGTGGAGGCGCTTCAACCGGGGATCAAGACGGTGTTCATGTCCGGCTACACGGCCGACGTGATCGCCCAGCGGGGACTTCTGGATAAAGGGTTGGCTTTTATTCAAAAGCCTTTCAGCCTAGCGGATTTAGCCGGGCAAGTGCGGAAGGCCTTGGACGGGTAGCTTTGAAAGCGTTCGGAGTTGGGCGTTCGGGATTCGGAGTGGGATGGAAGAGTTCAGGGTTCGGAGTTCAGCGGGAAGGGGTGTGGGAATGTCCAGGTATGTGGGTTGGTGCGTAAGAAAAGAGTGTATGAGTGATTGAGAGTTGTGACTAGGAATTGTAAGAGGACGATCCTTAGCCACCCACTTTCGCACACACGCGCAGGCAGTCATTCAAGGTTGAGTTGCTCTTGTCGCGGGATATTAGTACCACTTCCGCTATCGCTGCTACTACATAATTTTATTGACAAAATAGATACGATATCTTCAAATAAAGAAATATTACTCGATTTGGAGTTTTTCAGAAAAATCCTCTAGGGAGTTTGAAGGATATGGACTTACCGATTCGTAGCTTTTTGAATATCCCATCGGATTTTGCTATTCATTTATCCTGTGGATTGGAGGATCAACATGGATGGAATAAAGACTCCTTCCGGGGCGACGGACGATTTGCGACGGCGGGCGGAGGAGGTTGACCGGGGCAGAGGATCGCGGACGCCGGATAACCTGGAGTCCGTGTCACCCGAGGCGACGCAGCGGCTCTTCTACGAACTGCGGGTGCATCAGGTCGAACTGGAGATGCAGAACGAAGAGTTGCGCCGGATCCAGGAGCAACTGGAACGCTCCCGGGCGAGATATTTCGACCTGTACGATCTGGCCCCGGTGGGGTATGTCACCCTCAGCCAAGAGGGGCTGATCCTGGAGGCCAATCTCACGTTTGCTGCGCTGCTGGGGGTGACCCGAGGCGCTTTGGTCAAACAGCCTTTGACCCGCTTCATCGTTCGTGAGGACCAGGATATCCACTATCTGCACCGCAAACAACTTCTGGAGAAGGGTGCTTCCCAGCCTTACGAGCTGCGGATGCTCCGCCAGGAGACCCACCCCTTCTGGGCGCGGGCGGAGGCGACCACCGCTCTCGACGATGAGGGGACGACGATCTGTCGGGTCGTGGTGAGCGACATCACCGAGCACAAACGCACGGATGCCAGGAAGAGCGAAATCGAGGACCAGTACCGGCAAACCCAAAAGGCCCAAAGTCTGGGCCGCATGGCCGGGGCCATCGCCCATCATTTCAACAACCAGCTCCAGGCCGTGATAGGAAATCTGGAGTTGGCCCTCTGGGATTTACCGCCGGATAAAAGGCCGGTCAAAAACCTGCAGGCCGCCATGGAAGCGGCCAACCACGCGACGGAAGTCAGCAAAGTGCTGCTGACCTACCTGGGGCAAACACCCGGTGAACGTGAGCCGCTGGATTTTTCCGAGATCTGCCGTCGGGGCCTGATCATGCTCCGGGCGGCCATGCCGAAAGACATGCTTCTGACGATCGATTTTTCCTTCCCCGGTCCGGTCATCCGCGCGAACGCCAACCAAATGCAGCAGGTCCTGACCAACCTGGTCACCAATGCCTGGGAAGCCGCCAAAGGCGGCCGGGCCGCCATTCGGCTGGCCATCAAAACGGTTTCCCCGGCGGGTATCCCCGAAGTAAACCGTTTTCCCATCGGTTGGCAGCCGGAGGATCGGTCCTATGCCTGCCTGGAAGTGGCGGACACCTGCTGCGGAATCGCGGAACAGGAAATCGAGAATATTTTCGATCCTTTCTTCTCCACCAAATTCACCGGCCGGGGTCTGGGCCTACCCGTGGTCCTGGGGATTGTGAGGGCGCACCGGGGGGCTGTGGTGGTGGAGAGCGAACCGGGTCGGAGGAGTACTTTCCAGGTCTTTTTACCGTTGTCCACCCAAAAGGTTCCCAGCCTGCCGGAGCAGGCGGGCCAGGCCATGGAAATGGTTAAGGGCGGTACGATGCTGTTGGTCGAAGACGAGGAATTGGTGCGCGACCTGACGGCCGATATGCTCAACCGCCTCGGTTTTACGGTGCTCGAAGCGAAAGACGGCGTCGAGGCGGTGGAGATTTTCCGAGGGCACCAGGATGAAATCCGTTGCGTCTTGTGCAACCTGACCATACCTGGCCTCGACGGTTGGGCGACCCTGGCGGCCTTGCGGGAACTAAAGCCCGACCTGCCGGTTATTCTGGTCAGCGGATACGATGAGTCCGAGGTGATGACCGGCGACCATCCCGAATGGCCCCAGGTGTACCTGAACAAACCCTTCGAATTTAAGGGGCTTCGCTCCACGATCTCCCAAGCGCTGAAAACCAAGGAGGAAGGGAAATAGGGGAAGGCTGAATATCCAATATCCAACAAGGAATTTCCTTGTTGGATATTGGATATTCGAACTACAGGGTAGGATTAGAGAGATCGACTTGAAAAAGCCACGTCAGGACATTGAACCCGCGACTTCGCGGACAACCGATCTTGGCCGGAAGGCCGAAGAGATCGCCCGCGGAAATCAATCCCGATCACCCGAAAACCTTGACGGCCTGTTGTCTGAGGAATTGCGGCAGACGGTCCACGAACTGCGGGTGCATCAAATCGAACTGGAAATGCAGAACGAGGAGTTGCGTCGGACCCAGGAGGAACTGGAGGCCTCCCGGGCGCGCTATTTCGAACTGTACGAACTGGCCCCGGTGGGATATGTCACCCTCAGCGAACAGGGGCTGATCCTGGAGGCCAATCTGACGATCGTTGGTCTGTTGGGAGTCACCAGGGACGGTCTGGTCAAACAACCCTTGACCCGCTTCATCGTTCGCCAGGACCAGGATATTCACTACCGGTACCGGAAGCAGCTTTTGGAAACGGGTGCGCCCCAGGTCTACGAGGTCAGGATGTCGCGAAAGGGATCCGCCCCCTTCTGGGCGCGCTTGGAGGCCATTGCCGCCCAAGACGCCGAAGGGGTTCCCCTCTGCCGCGTCGTGGTAACTGACATTACCCGACGCATCCGTGCCGAGGAGGCGGAAAGGCGCGCTGCGGAAGAACTGCAAAAATCTCATCATATACTGGAAAAGAGGGTCGAGGAACGAACGGTCGAGGTCAGGTCCCTGGCCTCGCGCTTCCTGGCAGCCCAGGAGGAAGAAAGAAAAAGGATAGCCGGAGACCTTCATGACGGCCTCGGAGGATTGCTGAGCGCCATCAAGTATAAATTTGAGGCGGCCCAAGGGCCCCAAGAAGTAAAAGAAGTGATCCCCCTGCTGCAGCAGGCCATTGATGACTGCCGGCGAATCCAGAAGAATTTGAGGCCGTTTATGCTGGATGACCTCGGCCTGTTGGCTACTCTGAGCTGGCTGACCCGGGAGTTCCAAAAAAGGAGCCCCGGCCTAAAGGTCGAGAAGAAATTTGACGTCGAAGAGGGCGCGATTCCTCAATCCTTGAAAACGGTGATTTTTCGGACTACCCAGGAGGCCTTGAACAATATCGCCAAGCACAGCCGGACCGATCGGTTGCATCTCGCCCTGCGGAATGCCAAGGGGACTTTGCAGTTGGTGGTTCGCGATTACGGTCAGGGGTTCGAGGTCCGAGAGGCACTGGCTAAAAGGGGAGTCGATCGGGGGCTCGGCTTGGCCAGTATGCGGGAACGGGTTGAATGGTCCGGGGGCAGCTTCTCGATCCAATCCGTGCTCGAAAAGGGGACGATGGTGCAGGCCTCCTGGCCGGCAGGTGTGGCAGAGCCAGGACTCGTGTCCGGCAAAAAGGTTCGAGGGTAAGTTGAATATCCAATATCCAACTTGGATATTCCTTGTTGGATATTGGATAGTCGAAGGATAATAGGCTAAGGAGGTACCCGGATGGCCGTAACGAAAAAAGCTGAGGCCAAGGAAAAGAAAAAGGAGGTCCAGCGTAGGCCGGCCAAGAAAAAGCCTGTTCGCCCTTTGAACTTGGAACCGGAGAAGGGCTTTCCCATCGTCGGCATCGGCGCCTCCGCCGGAGGGCTGGCCGCCTTTGAGGCCTTCTTCTCCGCCATGCCCGCCGACGTCGATCCCGGCATGGCCTTTGTCCTGGTGCAGCACCTGGCCCCGGACCACAAGAGCATTCTCACCGATCTGGTCAGACGCTACACCCGGATGCAGGTCTTGAGGTCGAAGACGGGATGGAAGTCCGGCCCAACTGCGCCTACATCATTCCGCCCAACCGGGACATGGCCTTTCTGCACGGTCGACTCTGCATCTGCTGGAGCCGCTGCAGGCCGCGGGGCCAGCGTCTGCCCATCGATTTTTTCTTCCGTTCCCTGGCCCAGGACCAGCACGAGCGGGCCATCTGCATCGTGCTCTCCGGCACCGGCAGCGACGGCACCCTGGGCGTGCGGGCGATCAAGGGCGAGGGCGGCATGGTCATGGCGCAGAACCCCGAATCCACCGATTACGACGGCATGCCGCGCAGCGCCATCGCCACCGGCCTGGTGGACTATGTTCTGCCGCCGGCGGAGATGCCCGCCCAGCTCATCGCCTATGTGGCGCACGCGTCTTCGGCCAGCCTTTTCGGCCGGTAACTGCCCCGGAACCCAAGGCCGAGAGCACGCTGAAGAAGATTTTCATCCTGCTTGCGCGCCCAGACCGGTCACGATTTTTCCCATTACAAGCCGAACACCATCAACCGCCGCGATCGAACGGCGCATGGCCGTCCACCAGATCGAAAAGATGGACGATTATCTGCGCTATCTGCAGCAGAATCCAGCGGAGGTGGAGGCGCTCTTTCGCGATCTCTTGATCGGCGTAACCAATTTTTTCCGTGACCCGGAAGCCTTCACGGCGCTGGAACAGCAGATCATCCCCCGGCTTTTTGCCGGCAAACCCGCGGGCGCCCTGATTCGCGTCTGGGTACCCGGCTGCTCCACCGGCGAGGAGGCCTATTCCCTCGCCATTCTCCTCCAGGAGCACCTGGAAACGCTGAAGCAAAGGTTCAAGCTCCAGGTCTTCGCCACCGACATTGACAGCCAGGCCATCGGTACGGCCCGCGCCGGCCTCTATCCCGCCAGCATCGCCGCCGACGTCTCCCCGGAACGGCTGGCCCGGTTTTTCGTCCAGGAAGCCGACGGCAGCGCCTACCGCATCCACAAAGGCATCCGCGACCTGCTGATTTTTTCCGAGCAGGACGTGATCAAAGACCCGCCCTTCTCCAAACTCGACCTGATCAGTTGCCGCAATCTCTTGATCTATATGGGTGGGGAACTGCAGAAGAAACTTATTCCGCTGTTTCACTATGCGTTGAATCCGGGCGGGTTTCTCTTCCTGGGCACTTCCGAGACCGTGGGGGAATTCGCGAACCTTTTTGCCGCGCTGGATCGCAAATGGAAGCTGTATCAACGCAGGGAGGAATTCGCCGGCCTCCACCGTCCGGATATGCGCCGATTTCTCCCGACCCACTTAGAGGCAGGCCGTATCCCCCAGACCGCGGGAAAGGCTTTGGGGGACCATAAGGAGCCTCTGCGGAAATTGACCGAACGGCGCGCTGCTGCAGCAGTACGCTCCGGTCGGAGCGCTGGTCAACGAGCGTGGAGACATCCTCTACATTCACGGCCGCACCGGCCGGTACCTGGAACCGGCCCCGGGCGAGGCCGGGATTAACATATTTTGAAAATGGCCCGCGAAGGACTGCGGCGCGAACTAACCACCGCCCTGCATAAAGCCGCAGCGGATCTCGAAATCGTGCGCTGCGCGGACCTGCGCGTCAAAACCAACGGCGAGTTCACCAGGTCAAGGTAACGGTTCGGCCGGTGACACTGGCTCCGAACACCGTTCTTTTTGCCGGGCCGGAAAAGCCCGGCGTCGGGTCAAACCTGTTTCTGGTTATATTCGAGGAACCGCCGGAAACGGTCAGCGAGGGGCCTGAAAAACCCGGTCCCGCAGCAGCCGGAGTGGTGGCGCCTGAAGACGCCGGGGATACGGACGCGCGAATCGCGGCCTTGAAGCAGGAGCTGCACGCCAAGGAGGAATACCTTCAGTCCACCAACGAGGAACTGGAGACCTCCAACGAAGAGCTCAAATCCACCAACGAGGAGATGCAGTCCGTCAACGAGGAACTGCAATCCACCAACGAGGAGCTGGAGACCTCCAAGGAAGAGCTGCAATCGGTCAACGAAGAGCTGGCCACGGTCAACGCCGAGCTGCAGACCAAGGTGGCGGATCTGTCGCGGGCCAACAACGACATGAACAATCTGCTGGCCGGCACGGGCATCGGCACCATCTTCGTGGACCATCAACTGCGCATCCTGCGTTTTACCCCCGCCGTCACCCAGGTGATCAACCTGATCCTGACCGACGTGGGCCGGCCGGTGGGACATATCGTCTCCAACCTGACGGGCTATGACCGCCTGGTGGCGGACGTGCAGGCCGTGCTGGATACCCTGGTGCCCAAAGAGGTCGAAGTGCAGACCCAGACGGGCGACTGGTTCCAGTTGCATATCCGGCCCTATCGCACGCTGGAAAACGTGATCGAGGGGGCGGTGATCACCTTTACCGGGATCACCCTATTGAAAAGGGCGGAGGCCGCCCTGCGGGATTCCGAGGCCCTGCGCCGCCTGGCCGTGGTGGTCCGCGACTCCCAGGACGCCATCACCGTGCAGGATTTCGACGGCCGCATCCTGGCCTGGAACCCGGCGGCGGAAAGGATGTACGGCTGGAGCGAGGCGGAAGCCCTGGCCATGAATGTCGGAGCCCTGGTCCCCAAGGGGCGGCGCAAGGAAGCGCTGGTCCATTTGCGGCGGCTTAGCGGAGCTGAGGGTCTCGGGCCCATTCGCGCGAAGCGTTTGGCCAAAGATGGCCAAATAGTAGCAGTCTGGCTGACCGCCACCGCCCTGGTCAATGACTCTGGGGAGCCCTACGCCGTGTCGACCACGGAAAGGAAGATCAGTTAATCTCCCCAACCTGCTTTTTTCTTAACGGAGTAAGGCCATGACGCAGAAGAAGGCCTCTTCCGCTGCGGCGGATGATTTACGCCGGCGAACGAAGGCGGTCGACCGTCTCCACGGTACGTGGATACCGGATAACCTGGACGCGCTGTCGCCCGAGGCGGTGCGGCGGGTGCTCCAGGAGTTACGGGTGCATCAAGTTGAACTGGAGATGCAGAACGAGGAATTGCGCCAGGCGCAGGAGAATCTGGAAGTTTTGCGGGCGAAGTATTTCGGCCTGTACGAGCTGGCTCCGGTGGGTTATGTCACCCTTAGTGAAAGGGGTCTGATCCTGGAGGCCAATCTCACGGTGGCCAAACTCTTGGGCCAGGCCAGAAGCCGGCTGATCAAACAGCCAGGGATCGATCCAGGCCAACAGCGAAGCGGGACGGGGGACGACCTTTAAAATCTATTTTCCCCGCTTCCTGGGGGAATCGGTCCCGGTGGAGCAGGAGAGAGAGCGGCCTTTAGCAGGGAGCGAAACCGTGCTGATCGTGGAGGACGAACCCCAGATTCTCCTGCTGGCCAAACGGATCTTGGAGCATTACGGCTATAAAACAGTGGGCGCCGGTTCTCCGGGAAGGGCGCTGTCCCTCCTGAAAAAACACCGGGGCCCCCTACACCTTCTGCTGACCGATGTGATCATGCCCAACATGACCGGTCCGGAACTGAAAGCGCGGGTGGAGGCGCTTTATCCGGGGATCAAATCGGTGTTCATGTCCGGCTACACGGCCGAGGTAATCGCCCAGCGGGGACTTCTCGATAAAAGGTTGGCCTTTATTCAAAAGCCTTTCACCGTCCAGGATCTAGCCGGGATGGTGCGGAGGCTGTTGGATGGGTAGCCATTAAACGTTCGGCGTTGGGCGTTCGGGGTGGAAAGGAAGGGTTCAGGGTTCAGAGTTCGGGGTTCAGGGGGGAAGGGGGTTGAATATCCAAGTCCGGGAAAACCCTAAGCTGTGGCATTCTTTTTTCCGAATTTTTCCTTGGTGTAGCGTTCCCGTTGACGGCGCCAGTCGTCCAGCATCTCCTTGACGCTCAGACCCGCTTCTTGACGCGCCCGTTCGATTTCTCTATCTCCCCCAATACGCCACGCACTTTCTTGACTTCTGATATTCCTTACAATATATTCATCCCGTGCGGGATTGAACGCCTGTTCGCAGAAGGAGGGGGTATGAAGGGAGTGGTTTTTACCGAACAGATCGCCGAGGAGAAAAGCCGGGCGATTTATGTCAAGAGCCGGAAGCTGGAAGAGTCCCTGTTTGCTGAAAGCCGGATGAAGCAGGAGGTCGAATCCTGACTTAACGCCCTGGAAGCCTTTACTTCCAAGCTCGAGCTACCGGAAATTGCCGAAGAAAGCCTTTTGGAACGAAGCGATGGGGCTTTGTATCAGGCCAAGAAGGCCGGACGAAATCGCACGGTTATCTGGGGGACATTCACCCCAGAACTCGCAACAGATCATCCAGGGTCATGAGGCCGGGATCGGCGGCGAGCGCTAAGAAGGTAAAAAGAAAAATGGATCTCCAGATAACCGACCGCGTCAATGAACTTCGGCGGCAACTCCAGTATCACAGCCATCGCTATTATGTCCTGGATGACCCGGAGATCTCCGATGCCCAATACGACCGGCTGTTGCGGGAGCTGGAGGGACTGGAGGCTCGCTATCCCGATTTGATCACCCCGGATTCACCCACTCAGCGGGTGGGCGCTCGTCCTCTGGAAAAGTTCGAAACCCTGCCCCATACGGTGCCTATGTTGAGCCTGGAAAACGCCTTCAACCGGGAAGAAGTGCAGGAATTCGATGAGCGGGTTAAACGTTTTCTCAAACGGACGGAGGACCTCTCTTATACCGTCGAACCGAAGATGGATGGGCTGGCCATTGAACTGATTTATGAACAGGGCCTCCTGGTCCGGTCCGCTACCCGGGGGGACGGGGTGGTGGGCGAAGACGTAACCCAGAATGTACGGACTATTTCGGCCATCCCTTTGCGTCTCCAGACCGGGAAAATCCGGACCCCCGATCGGCTGGAAATTCGCGGCGAGGTCTATCTGCGCCTGAAGGATTTTCGAGAATTCAATCGGAAACGGTTAGAGGCCGGGGAAGCGGCCTTCGCCAACCCGCGCAACGCCGCCGCCGGGTCCCTGCGCCAGTTGGACCCCCGCGTTACGGCCCAACGTCCCCTGTATTTTTATGCCTACGGGTTGGGCGCGCTTAGCGGGCTGCCTTTCGACGGCCAAGGGAAGATACTGGAAGCCCTCTCCCAGTGGGGGGTGCCGGTGAACCCCAAAGCCCGGCAGGTCAAAGGCATTGAGGACGCCTGGGCTTTCTGCCGGGAGATGGAGGAACTCCGCCATTCCCTGCGCTATGAAATCGACGGGGTGGTCATCAAGGTGGATTCACTGGAACTGCAGGAGCACCTGGGGGTCAAATCCCGCAGCCCCCGGTGGGCCTTGGCCTTTAAGTTCCAACCTTCCCAGGAAACCACCCGAATTTTGAATATTGAAGTCCAGGTGGGGCGGACCGGGGCCTTGACTCCGGTGGCCATACTTCAACCGGTGCTGGTGGGCGGGGTGGAGGTCAGCCGGGCCACCCTGCACAACCAGGATGAGATCGAGCGCAAGGACATCCGCATCGGGGATACGGTCCTCATCCAACGGGCCGGGGAGGTGATCCCGGAAGTGGTCAAGGTCGTCGATGGGGGTCCGGCCGGGGCGGGAAACGGCCTTCCGTCTGCCCGCTGAATGCCCGGTTTGCCATTCGCCGGTGGTCCGGCTTCCCGGGGAGGCGGCCCACCGCTGCTCCAATCCCAATTGTTCCGCCCAGATCAAGGAAACGATCCGTCATTTTGCTTCCAAGGGCGCCATGGATATCGAAGGCCTGGGGGAAAAATTGGTTGACCAACTGGTGGAGAAAGGTCCTGGTTAAGGAC
Source organism: uncultured delta proteobacterium (assembly GCA_963843145.1). Lineage (GTDB taxonomy): Bacteria > Desulfobacterota > RBG-13-43-22 > RBG-13-43-22 > RBG-13-43-22 > CAVQSS01. The sequence goes on along the minus strand of CAWJJC010000032.1, from coordinate 2,849 downwards.
TATGGCGATTTGTACGCGCTGACCAGGGAAGCCCTGGTTCCCCTGGAACGGCTGGCCGATAAATCCGCCGGGAATCTCATCGAGGCCCTGGAGCGCAGCAAACAGGCCTCTTTGAACAAGTTTATTTATGCCTTGGGCATCCGTTTCGTCGGGGAGCATGTGGCCGCGATCCTGGCCGGGTATTTCGGCAGCTTGGCCGCCTTGAGTGTCTCCCGGGAAGAGGAACTACTGTCCATCCGGGAGGTGGGTCCCCAAGTGGCCCGCAGTGTTCGGGCTTTCTTTGATAACCCCCAGAATCAAGAAGTGGTGGCCAAGTTACTGCGGAGCCGGGATCCAACTGAAAGGCGAAAAGACCGGCGGATTGAAACCTTTGGCCGGCAAAATTTTTGTGCTGACCGGACGATTGACCCGATTCACCCGGGAAGAGGCCAAAGCAAAAATTGAAGCCCTGGGCGGGAGGGCAGCCGGGTCCGTAAGCGCCAAAACAAATTATCTGGTGGCGGGGGAAGAAGCAGGGTCCAAGCTGGACAAGGCTCGGGGGCTGGGGGTGAAGATTTTGACCGAAGAGGACCTGATCCAATTGTTGGAAGGATAAAGGATCGAGGATAAAGGACAAGGGTAGATGGAAGATGGAAGATGGAAGAAGGAAGAAAAAAACATTAAGCAAAGCGAATATCCAATATCCAACAAGGAATATCCAATAAGGAGGGAAAAAGCCTTGAACTTGATGGCCCGTAGCAAATTCGGAAAGCAAAGCCGGCCAACATGATGTTTGCGCAATAAGTCCCCCTGCGCTGTCATTGCGAGGAGTGAAGCGACGAAGCAATCCCCCCCTTGGATATTGGATATTCCTTGTTGGATAGTGGACATTCGGATGAAACGGGACGGTAGGTAAAGGGGAGGTCCTCTATGGAAAAAATATCAGCCCAAGTAGTCGTTTACGGCTGGGTGCAGGGGGTCTATTTCAGGGGCTCTGCCCGGGATCAGGCCAGGGCGCTGGGATTGGCGGGGTGGGTCATGAACCGGAGGGATGGAACGGTGGAGGCCTTCCTGGAAGGAGAAAAAACGAAGGTTGAACAAATGGTCGCCTGGTGCCGGCAGGGTCCCCCATCGGCCCGGGTCGATCGGGTTGAGGTTCGGTACGGAGAGTTTCGCGGCGAAGGGGAGGGCTTTGAAGTCCGTTATCGATGATTAAATAGTTATTGACTCCGGAGAAGCTATTTAGTAATATTACCGTTTATTTAATTTATTCTAGAATCTCCAAGGCAGCTAAGTGGAAGAAATTCAAATAGTTTTTCCTGATCAGGCGCAGCGTTCCTTTCCTGCCGGTACCACAGCGGTCCAGGCCCTGGCGGCCTGGCAAAAAAGCTCCTTGAAGGGGAGTGTGGCCGCCCGGTTAAATGGCCAGTTAATCGACCTGGCTCGTCCTTTGGCTTCAGGGGGGGAACTGACCCCGGTGGGGGAAAACACCCCGGAAGGTCTGGATATCCTGCGGCATTCCACTTCGCACCTGATGGCCCAGGCGGTAAAAGAACTTTTTCCCGAGGCCAAGCCGGCCATCGGTCCAGCCATTGAACAGGGATTTTATTACGATTTTGAAACGAAGGCCCCTTTTGTGCCGGAAGATCTGGCTCGGATTGAAGAGCGGATGCAGGTCTTGAGCAAGTCCAGGATCCCGATTACCCGGGAAGAGATGCCCCGAGAGGAGGCCATCGCTTATTTTAAATTCCGAGACGAACCCTATAAGGTGGAATTGCTGGAGGCGCTGGAGGAGGCCCCGGTTTCCCTTTACCGTCAGGGAAATTTTGTGGATCTTTGCCGAGGGCCGCACCTGTCTTCGTCGGGGGACATCCGTTTTTTCAAATTGACCCAGGTGGCCGGGGCCTACTGGAGGGGGGATGAGCGCAATCCCATGCTCCAGCGGATTTACGGGACCGCCTTTTTCAACAAGAAGGAATTGGACGAACATCTCCACCGTCTGGAGGAAGCCAAGCGCCGGGACCACCGCCGCCTGGGGCGGGAATTGGACTTGTTCAGCATTCACGACGAAGTCGGACCGGGGCTGGTCATCTATCATCCCAAAGGGGCCTTGTTGCGGCACATTCTGGAGGACTTCGAGAAGAAAGAACATCTGAAGCGAGGCTATGAGCTGGTCGTTGGGCCCCAGATCCTCCGCACCGAGCTTTGGAAAAAATCCGGGCATTATGAGAATTACCGGGATTTCATGTATTTTACCGAGATTGACGGGCAGTCCTACGGGATTAAACCCATGAACTGCCTGGCCCATATGATGATCTATAAGACCAAAGTCCGCAGTTACCGGGACCTGCCCAAACGCTATTTTGAACTGGGCACCGTTCACCGCCACGAAAAATCCGGGGTGCTGCACGGACTGATGCGGGTGCGGCAGTTTACCCAGGATGACGCTCATATACTCTGCACCCCGGATCAGCTTCAGGATGAGATCCGAGGCGTGTTAAATTTTGTGGCCGAGGTGATGCAGATCTTCGGTTTTCCTTTTGAGGTGGAAGTCAGTACCCGGCCGGAAAAATCCATCGGTACCGACCTGGATTGGGAACGGGCCACCGAGGCCTTGACCCAGGCCTTGAAGGATAACGGCTTGGAATACTCGGTCTCGGCCGGGGAAGGGGCCTTTTACGGTCCCAAGATCGACATCAAGCTCAAAGATGCCCTGGATCGGCGCTGGCAGTGCGCCACTATCCAGTGCGATTTTACTCTCCCGGAGCGGTTTGACCTGGCCTACATCGGCCCCGATGGAGAACGGCATCGGCCGGTCATGTTGCACCGGGTCATCCTGGGAGCTATTGAACGCTTCCTGGGGGTGTTGA
>CAWJJC010000031.1:0-10034 GCA_963843145.1 uncultured delta proteobacterium | reverse complement strand
AAACGGCCTGACCGAACCTTTTTGAACATTATAGCTTGTTTTCTTGTTAAGAAAATAAAATTCCTTGCTTGCGGTCCTGGGAGTACTTAAAATGTAAAAATTATGAAAAGGGGGATACCTAATGAATAAATTAGTTTACTTGTTTATTACCCTGTTGCTGACCACTGGGTTGGCCTTTGCCAAAGACTATGAGATTGCCAAGAAGGCCGAGGACTATACCGTTCTGGTTAAAATCGACAAGAACCCTCCGGTGGTGGGGGAGAACAATGTGACCATCGAGATCAAGGATGCGGCCGGCAAGAACGTGACCGCGGCCAAGGTCAAACTGGACTATGGGATGCCGGCCATGCCGGGGATGCCGGCCATGTTTTACAAGGCCGACGCGGAGTTGAAAGGCACCGTCTACAAGGTCAAGATGACTCCATCCATGGCCGGAAGCTGGAATACCACCATCCAGATCACCCAGGGCGATAAAGTGAGAAGAGTGAAGTTTAATGTGGATGCGAATTAAAAAGCGCGGAGCGCGGAGCGCGAAGCTCAGGGCGAAAAAGGCATTATCCCCGAGAAAGAGGGTCCGCTGGACTTGCGGAGTCGTGGTGGGCCTTCTTCTGACCTCCGGGAGCACGGGAGCCAGGGGCCGAGGGCCTTTCCTTAAAGGACTTGATCGCCGAAGCGCTCCGGAACAATCCGGAGTTGAGCGCATCCCCGGCCGGCGTCGAGGTCGCGAGCCATAAAATACCCCAGGCCGGCAGCCTGCCGGATCCCATGTTTATGACGGGCTATCAGAACGAGGGATACGGGAGCTTCACTTTCGGGGAGGCGCTGGGCGCCCAGTGGATGTTTTCCGTTTCTCAGATGTTTCCTTTTTACGGCAAGCGGGGATTGAAGTCCGAGATGGCCGCCCGGGAGGCGGGGAGCCTGAAAAACAGGCATCAGACCCTGCGCTTGAAAACGATCAGCAGAGTCAAAGAACTCTATTACGATCTGTTCCTGGCCTATAAAACCCGCGATCTGTTGCTGGATAAGGGTGACCTGCTGAGACAGGTGGAGGAAGCGGCCCTGTCCCGCTACGCCGGCGGCATGGCCTCCCAGCAGGAGGTGGTCATGGCTCAGACCGAAAAGTACATGCTTCTGGAGCGGGAAGAGATGGCCAACCAGAAAATCCGGGCCACGGAGGGGATGCTCAATGCCGCCGTCGGCCAGGAGGTGCGCAGCCCGCTGGCCCGCCCGGTCGAGCCCGTTCCCACCCCCTATCTCCTTTCCATGGATGATCTGTTGCCGCAGGCCAAGGACCATTCCCCGGAATTGAAAGCCAAGGCCGAGATGCTGGACGGAACGGAGGCCAAGGTCAAAATGGCCCAAAGGAATACTACCCGGATTTTACCCTGGGGGCCTATCTCTTCAAGCGGTCCGGTATTTATGAGGATATGTGGAGCCTGACGGCCACGGTCAATATCCCTCTCTTCTATAAGGATAAGCAGCGGCAAGGGGTTTTGGAGGCCGAAGCCGCCAAGCGGCAGGCCCGGAAAGAGTTGCTGGCCACGGAAATAATGCAGGCCTCCAGCCTCCGGGAAAATGATTCCCTGATCCGGTCGGCGGGTAACCTGATGAAACTTTATCAGGAGGGATTGCTCCCCAAGGCCCGTCAGGATATCCAACTGTCCTTATCGGGTTACATCACCGGAAAGGTGGAACCATCACGGTCATCAGCCGCTGGAAAGCCCTACTGGATATCGAGTTATTATACTGGAGTCAGTTGGTGGAGCGGGAAAAAGCCATTGCTCGCCTGGAGCCCTTGACCGGTAAAACGAGGTTTCAACCCAGGATGAAAAAAATGAAAAAAACTAAATCCTCGCGCTTTTGGATCGTTATTCCGTCGGTGATTTTTGGTATCAGCTTTTGGTGGGGTGGGTCGGCTTTTCTGATCATAAGGGCCTGCTCGGTCTAACTGCCGCCTGGGCTCAGGGCCACCAGCATTCGCCCGCGGAGGGAAAAGGCCGTCGTCGGCGGCCCCCAGGCGGCCAAGCCGGAACCGGCCTCGTCGCCGCCCCCACGGTGGAGATCCCGCTGGATAAACAAAAACTCATCGGGCTGAAAACCACTGCCGTGGGGCTGCAGTCCCTGACCAAAACCATTCGCACCGTAGGCCGGATTGAAAGCGATGAGCGTAGACAGGCCTACATCAATATCCAAGGTGGAAGGCTGGATTGAAAAACTCTATATTAATGCCACCGGGGATACGGTCAAACAGGGTCAGCCGGTCGCGGAGATCTACAGCCTCGAGTTGCTGGCCACCCGGCAGGAATTTACGAATGTACTGCGCTGGAAGAAATCTCTTAAAGGAGGAGGAATCGGGGATCTTTGGGCCAGGACGCCGAGGCTATCCTGGGGGCGGCCCGACAGCGGCTCCGTCTTTGGGATATCTCCGAGGCCCAGATCCGGCGGATCGAAGAGACCGGACAGCCGATCGGGCCCTGACCCTCTACAGCCCGGTCAGCGGTCAGGTTATGCAACAATGGCCGTCCGGGGGATGAAGGTCATGCCGGGGGAGAAGTTGTTTGAAGTGGTGGATCTATCCTCGGTCTGGGTGGTGGGGATATTTACGAGAGTGAACTCCCCTTAATCAAGGTCGGTGAGCGGGCGCTGATCCGTCTGAGTTATTTTCCTGGCCGGGAATTTTCGGCGGTCGTTGATTTTATTTATCCCACTATGTCCGCGGAAGCCCGCACCGCCAAGGCGCGGTTTACCCTGCCCAATCCCCGGGGAATCTGAAGCCGCAGATGTTCGGCCAGGTGGAGTTGAAAATCAATTTGGGCCGGCGATTAGCTGTTCCGGGGGATGCGGTGATCGACACGGGGACGCGGCAGATCGTCTATGTCGATAAGGGAGAAGGCAACTTCGAACCGCGGGAGGTCACCGCCGGTCTCCGCGCCGAGAAATGGGTGGAGATCCTCAAGGGATTGAAGCCCGGGGAAAAAGTGGCCGCCTCCGCCAATTTCCTGATTGATTCCGAAGCGAAGCTGAAGGGGATCGCTCCCAGCAAACCCTAACGATCCCCCACAACCGAAGGGAGCTCTGACACTAAAGAGAGCCCTTCCCTTGGAATTGGGTCCCTGTTCTTTTTACTCCTCACTCCTTGCTTCTGACGCCTGACGGAATAAGTATGATTGCCAAAATCATTGAAGCCAGCGCCCGCAACAAATTCATCGTCGTCCTCTTAGTCTTCTTTGCGGGGATCTGGGGCTATTGGGCCATGACCCAAACCCCGCTGGATGCCATCCCGGATTTAAGCGATACCCAGGTCATTATTTTCACGGAATGGGTGGGCCGAAGTCCGGACCTGGTGGAGGACCAGGTCACCTATCCGATCACCTCGACTTTGCTGGCCGCCCCCAAAGTCCGGGCCGTCCGCGGTTTTTCCTACCTGGGAAGTTCCTTCATCTATGTGATCTTCGAAGACGGGACGGATATCTACTGGGCCCGGAGCCGTATCCTGGAATACCTCCAGGCAGTGAAAAACAAGCTGCCCGCCAATGTCAACCCGATCCTCGGCCCCGATGCCACCAGTTTGGGTTGGGGTTTTTCTTATGCCGTGGTGGATACGGGAAATAAACTGGACCAGGCCCAGTTGCGCTCTTTGCAGGACTGGAACCTTAAGCTGGCCCTGGAAAGCGTCCCCGGAGTCGCCCAGGTGGCCAGCCTCGGCGGCTTCGTGAAACAATACCAGATTACAGTGGATCCCAACCGCTTGAGCGCTTACGGCATCCCTTTAAACCAGGTCATAACGGCCGTACGCCGGAGCAACCTGGATGTGGAAGGGCGGGTTATCGATTTCTCCGGGGTGGAATACATGGTTCGGGGCCGGGGCTATCTGAAGGGCCTGGAGGACCTGGAGATCGTCGCCGTGGGGACCAATGGGGCCGGGACACCGATCTATCTGAAGGATGTGGCCCGGATCCAATTGGGGCCGGAGATCCGCAGAGGCCTGGCCGACCTGGATGGCCGGGGAGAGGTGGCCGGCGGGATCGTCGTTGTCCGCTTTGGGGAAAATGTCCTGAACGTAATCGACCGGGTTAAAGAAAAAATCAAGAAAGACATCGAACCCAGCCTGCCCCGGGGAGTCAAGCTCGTCACCACCTACGACCGGTCCGATCTGATCCGCCGTTCCATAGCCACCTTGAAAGATGAGATTATCAAACTTTCCATCGCCGTCAGTGTGGTCTGCGTTGTTTTTTTGTTCCATCTGCCCAGCGCCTTGGTGGTCATCCTGACCCTCCCATTGGCCATCATTATATCTTTCATCCTCATGTACTACCTCCAGGTAACCTCCAACATCATGAGTTTGAGCGGCATCGCCATTGCCATCGGCGCTATGGTGGATGCCTCAATTATTATGGTGGAAAACGCCCACAAAAAACTGGAAGAGTGGGAAGCCCAGGGTCGTCCGAATCCTCGCCTGGAGGTGATCATTCAGGCCGCCCAGGAAGTGGGGCCTTCCCTTTTTTTCTCGCTGCTGGTCATTATGGTCGGCTTTCTGCCAGTTTTTACCCTCCAGTCCCAGGCCGGCCGGCTCTTCAAGCCCCTGGCCTACACCAAGACCTTTGCCATGCTCTTCGCCTCCTTCCTGGCCGTGACGCTGACCCCGGTCTTGATGACGTTGTTCATCCGGGGTAAAATCCGCCCCGAGGAAAAGAACCCCGTCAGTTGGCTGCTCCACAAACTCTATGAGCCGGTGGTCCATGTGGTGCTGCGGTTCCGGAAGACGGTCCTGGTTTTAGGGCTGATCATCCTGGTGCTGACCTATTACCCCTTCAAAAAGTTAGGCACGGAGTTTATGCCGCCCCTCTATGAGGGGACCCTCTTTTACATGCCGGTGACCGTGCCGGCGGCCTCGGTTTCGGTAGTTTCCGATTTGCTCCGTTTACAGGACCGGCTGCTGAAAAGCATCCCGGAAGTGGCTCAGGTTTTCGGCAAGGCCGGGCGGGCGGAGACCGCCACCGACCCGGCCCCGCTGGAGATGTTTGAAACGGTCATCAACCTCAAACCGAAAGCTGAGTGGCGGCCGGGGATGACCGTGGAAAAACTGAAAGACGAGATGAATGACCTGTTGACCATTCCCGGGGTATCTAATTCCTTTACTATGCCCATCAAAGCCCGCATCGATATGTTGGCCACCGGAATCCGTACCCCGGTGGGGATCAAGATCCTGGGCCCCCGGATCGAGGAGCTGGAGCGAATCGGTTTGGAGATCGAGAAAAAGGTGAAGGAAGTGCCCGGCACCCGCAGCGTCTATGCCGAACGGGTCACCACCGGTTATTTTCTGGATGTGGTCATCAACCGGCAGGAAGCGGCCCGCTACGGATTGAATGTGGAGGATATACAGGAAGTGGTGGAAACGGCCATCGGCGGGATGAATGTTACCACCACCGTGGAGGGACGGGAACGCTATCCGGTCAATATACGTTATCCCCGGGAACTGCGCGACAGCCTGGACCATTTGAATCGGGTGCTGATTCCGATCCCGGAGGTCGGACCCTCGGCCGCCTCTGCGGGAGGCGGGATGGGGGCCGGTGGAGGTCGGAGTAAAGGCCAGATCCCTCTGGGTCAGGTGGCGGAGATCCGCTTTGTCCAAGGACCCACGGCCATCAAGAGCGAGGAGGGGCAGTTGACCGCTTATGTCTACGTGGACTTCAGCGGCCGGGATGTGGGCGGCTATGTGGAGGAGGCTAAGAAAACGGTGGCCTCCCTGAAGATCCCCGACGGCTACCGCCTGGTCTGGAGTGGTGAATATGAATATCTGGTCAAGACCGAGGAGCGGCTCAAGCTGGTCATACCGCTGACCCTGTTGATTATTTTCGTCCTGATTTTCTTGAATACCCGGTCGGTGACTAAAACCATGATCGTTTTACTGGCCGTTCCTTTTTCCCTGGTGGGTTCCTTTTGGTTGCTTTATTTCCTCAATTATAATTTGAGTATTGCCGTCTGGGTGGGGATCATTGCCTTGGCCGGCCTGGATGCCGAAACCGGGGTGGTCATGCTTCTTTACCTGGAATTGGCCTATGAAAAGTGGAAGCAGGAAGGCCGGCTCTCAGGGCTTCCGGCTTTGAAGGAGGCCATCCTCTACGGGGCGGTCAAACGGATTCGTCCCAAGGTGATGACGGTCAGCGTCATCCTGGCCGGATTGATTCCCATCTTGTTCAGCCAAGGGGCCGGCTCCGATGTCATGAAACGGATCGCCGCCCCTATGGTCGGCGGGGTGGTCAGCTCTCTTATTCTGGAACTGGTCCTTTACCCCACCATATATATGATCTGGAAGGGGAGGGAGTTCAAAGGCAAATAATTATTTTTGCTACGGCCTTGTTTTTTGATCTGCCCATGCTCCTATGTTTCTCTTGCTCTGAGGGGACAGTAGAACATTGACAGTATACCTCTTTTGGGTTTATCTGGGAAAGAGTTGACGAGGATCGAAGGGGTCAAGGATTAAAAGAAAAATCGATAAATCCCCGCCCCCCCCGTTGCTTTCAACTATCTTGGAGAATAACCTGAAAACAAACAACGCCTTGGTACCGTTCCCAGGGGGGCGGGGGAATAAACTGCTGGATTATGCCCGTTATTCCGGCGGGTATCTCACCAAATACAAGTAGGCTGCCGCGGCTTCGTCTTCGGTGATATACGGATAGGCGGGCATTTTCTGGCCGCCCATCATCATCATCATGCGCATAGTTCCCAGTTCAACCTGTCGGATCACGCTTTGTATCGACTGTTCATAGGGAAAGCTGGCCAGGGAGGGAATATTCCCCTGCATCATCCCCATACGGCTTCTTCCCGGACCTGTGGCATCATGACAGATTTGGCAGGTCCCCTGAACCAGATGCTGGCCCACACGGGCCACGGACTGGGTGACCAGAATTTCTTTTTGGTTAGACTTTAATTCACCAAAGTGCTCTTGCAGGTATTGGAGCAAGGCGCCTACTTCTTCTTGGTCCAGATGTTTGAACGGGGGCATTTTCTTGCCGCCCTCCTGAAGCCGTTGACGGATGCTGGCCTCGGCTTGCGAGGCCAATTCCTTGGCCAGCTCCTTCCCGATGGGCCGGCCCATCTTCTTCATCCGTTCCTCGACCAGAGCAGGTGAAGATCCTTTGACCGGACCGATGAGTGATTTGATCTCCGGCAAAGCCCCTTCCCCTTTCGGACCGTGGCAGGACTGACAATCCAGACGGTAAAGGTCCGCTCCGGTAAGAAAAAATTTCTCATCCATAAGTTTGGCCACTTGCTCCGGACTGGTTTGATAGTTGGAATAAATGCGTCCCATCATCATCCCCATGCCCCCGCGGCCGCGCGGTGGTGGAACTTCAATCTGGAATCCCGGTTCAATCCGTGAGGATTGAGGGGCGGGTTGAGAACCTCCCTGTTGTCCCATAGCCGTATAGCGGATATCGAAAAGTCCGAGGTGTCTGATCCAGCTAGGTCCATGAACGGGAGTCACGACGAAAGTAGAACCGGTGGTTTGCTTAGGGGATTTTGTCTTGGTCTGATCGCCCGGCTTAGCTTCCGCGGCTTTCCCCCCATTGATAAAAACGAAAAACGCAAGAAGAAGAACCATTCCCGTTACGATGAAGCCCCCCAAAGATTTCATCTTATCATTCATTTTCTTCACCTCTGATTTGCGTATATTTTTTTAGAATTTTATGATATGGAATATTATAGACAGACGGGAAAGGCAGTCAAGGTGAAAAGTGACGATTAAGGGGTTTTAGAGGCTAGCCCATCCTTTCTGCTAATGCGGGGATCTCTCGGACCTTTCCTTGGCGATGATGTTCCAATTTCTGCTGTCAGGTACATTGGGTTCCCCCTCCATCGAGTAGGGGCCGGGAAGAGGACCTTGCCCTGTCCTGGGCTAGTTTCCCTTTCCCGGATCCTCCAGTAACAAGACCAGTCCCTGAACCCCGATAATTCTTGCTTTAGCACCTTTTGGGAACTTGTGGCCGAAGGCCCGGGCATTCCAGATTTCCCCCCGGGTCCGGACTTTGCCCTCGGGATCGATCTCCTCTAGAACCACGGCCTCTTCCCCGATCATTTCCTCCGGTCCGGTTTTCACCGGCAAATGCATCGACCGCATCATTTTGAAATTGATGAAGCCTCCCAGGATAAAAACCGGAATATAAAGTTGAAGGGCTGTCCCGAAGGGCAATACCAGAAACAGGGCCAGGCCCAATAAGGGGGAAAACATGAGAAGCATCATCAAGTCCATCTCACCTCACCTTGATTCTTTGCGATGGGCGGCAACAAAAACGGTTAGTTCAGGTCCTTTTGTTTTTCCAAATATTCTTCCCGGTTGATCTCTCCACGGGCGTAACGGCGCTTAAGGATGTCAAGCGGGGAATCCGTGAGGAGCAGGTTCCCCCTGTCCGTTCCTTTGCCTTTCGAGAGCCAAGGGACAAAGAGAAAAAGTCCGATCAGTAACGCGACCCAGATAATAATCATAAAAATCACTTCGGTTCCTTTCCAGAAATCACCGAGTATCCCTTTAGCGCCCGATACGCCACTCAAAGGCCCGTTCCGGAATGCCGGCGACTTTTCTGATAACCAACTTGACGGATTTGACGCCGCTGCCCAATGCCGGGAAGGAAAGCACTCCCAGGCGATGGTGCCCGCCGGGTGCCGAACCTTGCCAGTTGACCGGTTGGTAGGTTTTCCCCTGGTCGTCCTGGAGCGTGGAAACGGTCACCAGGTCCTGATCGAGCGCCACGGAATGGGTATTCATCCGGATCTCGAAAGTCGCCGGCTGGCCGGCCGCCAGGGTTACCGGCTTCACATCCACGGTTACGTTGTTACCGCGGCTGGTGACGGAGTCGTAGGCGATAGCTCCCCCTATCCAGGCCAATAGGGTCAATAAGAGAATCAGGGTCAATCCGGTATTCCGCTCAATAGGCTTTAACGTTTTCATGATAACTTACTCCTTCCTTTTAGGATTGGAATTGTCTAAGTGTTCTCTGGCCTCGGAACGCGCGAAGCGCGATCATTCCGCTCCGGTTCATCATTCGGAGCATGAACCCGATACCCATCAGGTTTGAAAGCACACCCACGAAGAAAAAATATGTCTGGTATTCGGCCAGACCGGCGACTGTGGCCGAAAGAAAAGGAAGACCCAAAAGCGGCAGGACAGCCGCGAGGTAATGGGCGCAGCAGGCCGCCATGGCTGTGGTTGAAAGGCCTCCGGAGGCGGCCAGGCTGTACCGGGCCGTTTTCAGGGACCGACCGCGCTGCCAGGCCCGAGCCATGGAGAACAACGCGGCCTGCAGCCCCAGTCCGGCCGCCAGGGCGAGGATCCAGGGCCAGTACTCTTTAAACTCGAGCCTGGCGTTGTACCAATCCGAGGTCAAGGTGATGAGCGTCAGGTAGAATTCCACCACACCGACGGCGGCCGCCAATCCGGTCAGGTAAGGACGTATGCTCCGGTGTTCGGTGAATGGAACCTTCAGTTTTTCCCGGTCGGCATCCTGCCTGGAGACAAGCCGGTAACCGATGGCCTCCACTGCCGCCTTCAAGTCATTTTCGATACACTTTTCCGGGGTTGTAAGTGACCCGGGCACCCACGACCGAGAAAATCCACCTGGACGTTTTTGACCCCGGCCTGTTCGGATAGCGTTCGCTCAATCTTTTTTGCGCAGGCCGGACAAGTCATCCCCTCCAGGGAAAAATAGGTTGTCATCTCGTTAGCGGTTCGATTTCCAGCACCGTTTACCTTTTCAGCCTGGATAGAGATCACGTTCCCCTTTCGTTTATTGATCAAATCCATATCCGCCTCCTGGTTAGATCCATCAGAAAATTTATCTGGAATAAAAGCTGGTATTTCATTTAATGAGCAAGAGGTGTGCCACAATGTAGTATATATTGATAACCATATAATATTATAATAAATATTGTAAATTATCCCAACAAAATGAAATATAATCGAGTTGAAAAGCCCAGTTAGTGTATAAAAAGTATCCATATATTGGATTAAGGGATAAAGGAGCGTAAAAATATTATTC
>CAWJJC010000030.1:0-19019 GCA_963843145.1 uncultured delta proteobacterium | reverse complement strand
CAAGTAATATCATGGGGTTAGCCGTTCCGGCTAACCCCTTCTTTTTGCCTGGTGTCCTTAGGCGCCTTTTATCTCCTATTTAGGGATGGGTCCGAATAGTTTGGTATTCGATCTCGTTCAATCTGGTTCGGCATAACCCCCCGTCTTCCTACCCTAGCAGTTCAGGGATGATAATCGCCAGGGAATAGGGCTCCTCGCCCTGGGCATAATCGGCGGACCAGATTCTAAGAAAAACGTTCCCTTGCTCCTCGCCTTGAACTTCGCTTCCAGGCCTGCACAATCCGGTTTTTCCCCTGCATTTGCCCGATACATAGCGGCCACCAACCCTCTTCATAGAAGATTTCTTTCTGAAAATAAAGCCAGGGAAGCCGTACCTTTTTAATCATCTCCCTTGTCAAAAAATAAATTAAGCTTAGGTCAGATTAAACAGAGTGATCTCTGGCGGTACATTTAGTCGTACCGGGGTGAAGGTGGTGCCGATTCCACGGTTGACATACAGTAGAGAATTATTGATTCGATACAACCCCTCAGGATAAGGAGTCATAAAGTGGGCCAAGCTAATGCCCCCTCCTGACAAATTTAACTTGATCTGACCTCCATGATAATGGCCAGCCAAGGTTAACGGAATCTTATAGGCAGCGGCTTGAGGAAAGATCTCTGGACGGTGAGACAAAAGAAGGGTCGGGGTGGAGGAATCCAGCCCCCTTAAGGCATTCCTCAAATCAGGATGCCCGGCGCGGAGGTCATCGATTCCAGCGACAGCAAAGAGCCCCTGTTCAGTCCGAATCTTCTGATGGGCATTATTCAATAGTGATGAATTTTCGGATGCGAACAAAAAGGTACACCTGGGAGAGAACCGCCAAGGTAATGATCGTTAGACGAAGCGAGCCAAAATGCATTTCAAATAACCTGGGATGTATAGGATGCCTGAATAGGGCACGGTTGGAATAGCTATAGTAATGTTTTTCAAGGACCTTTTTGGTTTATTTCCAGAGCCAACAATAAAGAACGACGGACAGCACTAAGAAGGCAATAGCGATCCCAATTATGATATTCTCTTCTTTTCGTTTGGGTGCCTGTTCCATAATCTCTCCCTTTTATAAAAGGTTCAAAAACTTGACCCGCTTTTGAATGGAAAGAGTTTAAAATAAGAAAAGGACGGGGTCAAGAAAAAGAGACTCGCTGGAAAAGTGCGGGTAGCGGCTCGGCGCAATTAGAATTGCCTATGACCGGAGTTAGCCCAATTGCCGCTATGATTGAAGTTGAGACAATTTACTTACCCATGACAAGGACCACAAAAGAGCCTGGCACAATACTTGGCCTCGGATGCGGTTGCTCCGTTGTTGGTTTCGGGGCGACTCCAAATTCCGCAGTGGCTAAATAAATCCGATGCGTCTTAAGGTCCAGCGCCATGGTCCGGGCCCCTTTTTGAGTCACAACGTTCTCCAGAACGCTAAACTTGTCCGGAGAGTCTTCATGAACGACCGTAAACGTGCCTTCCCCATTCGAGCTAAACATCAATTGGGTTTCAGGATCAAAAGCCGTGGCATCGACTCCGCTCCCGATTGGGAGGATGGACGTCACTTTTCCGTTGTCAGCATTCATCACCACCATCAATTTGTTTGCGCAACCGATAAAGAGCCGCCGGTGAGTCTGATCCATTGAGATTCCGGTCGGTCTATCGCCTGGAGCCAATGACCAGCGGGCGTTGATGATAAGCTTATGGGAATCGAGTTCGACGACTTGGCTTTTATCTACCACGTTGACATAGATATGGCCCTGATTATCCGCCACAGCGTATTCCGGACGGCCGTCCAGAACGACGACCCCAACGACCGTATCGTTTTTGGGATCAATTGCCGTGATATCACGACTGCCCCCGTTAAAGGTTAAAACATGACGGGAGGCAGGATCATAGAGGATTGCGTCCGGATTTTTACCCACCGGGATTTTGAGCAATGGTTTAAGTGTCTGGAGATCAAAAACAGTTACCTTGGCTTCCTGCCCATTGCTGGTAAATCCTTTGTTCAACTCCGGGACCAGGGCAATGCCGTGAACGCCGTCCGTGTCGGGAATATCGCCAATAACCTTTCCGGAATCGGTATCAACCACCATGACATGGCTTGACCGCGAGATATAGAGACGGCGGGTCTGGCTATCCAGCGTTAAGTAATCCCACCTGCCTTCACCCCCGATAGCTATCTTTTGCTTTAGATGATATCCGGAGGGATTAAGGCTTTCCGCTCCGAAAGCGGCATTGTGGAAAACCAAAAACCAAAGAGCCAACCCGAACCATTGGTATTTTCTCATCTATAAAGTTATACCCAAAAATGAAGTAAGGTGGGATGTTTTAAATTCCAAGCCTATAAAGTAAAAAAACAACACCGGATGCGCCAAGGCAATAAAAACCGAATAGTTGCCACTTGCCTTTTTCGAGCCAGCGAGAAAGCCATCGGAGAGCTAAGAGCCCCGAGATACAACTAAAACCCATTCCCATTAGGCTGGGATAAAAGAGACCTACTAGGCTGACCTTATCCGATAAAAAGACCGGATGGGCCTTCAATAATCGAAGAACCTCACGGATGATAATCGGAGGGGTAATTACAACGGCGAGTGCGAAGCTGAATTCCTCAGCCTTCACCTTTGAAATTCCATTCATTAAACCTACGGATATCGTGGCCCCGGAACGGGAAAAGCCCCGAAAAGGAAGGCAGAGGCCTTGGATGGCCCCTATCCAAGATGTTTCTTTAAAACCCAGAACCGTCGATTTAGTCGACCGATCTCCATAGACTCCCGCATAAATAATTAATAAGCCCACTGCGGCAAGACTACCCGCTATTAAGGGCAAGTTGCCAAAAAGCAGCTCTACCTCTGCATGGGGAACATTACTAAAAACAAAACGTTCGATAAAGAATTTCAAAGCAAGTCCTAGAGCCCCGGTGAAGGCAGTGGCTAGCAAGATCAATTTAGAAAAATTCCGGAATTCTTTCCTTGACGAAAAATAGTTCATTTTCCATGAATTCCAGAAATAGAAAATTACGGCAAACATCGTACCGGTATGCAACATTACCAGAACCAGGGTCATCTCCGGCCTGGTGGGATCAAGGCCCAGCAATTTTTCAGCTACGATTACATGGGCGGAACTTGAAACAGGGAGAAGCTCGGCCGCACCTTGAACTACTGCCAAAATCAAAATTTTAAAAATAGACAAATGACGATCCTCACCCAACTCCTAAACTACCGGGCTAATTTTTCTTGTTATCATTGTTCTCTTTTTCAATTTCCTTGGTTTTGGATGGCGGCTCTTCCTCCCGACCAGATAGCCGTCTTTGAATTCCTTTTGGCCGCCGAAGAGCACGGTTTCACCGCGAATCATCGACTCAACCGCGTCTACTGATCCGAGGTGAGGCGTGGCGATAAAGACCACGCGGTTGACCGGAAGGGGAGTGTTGGGCATGGCGCTTTTCCAAGCGGCCACGAACTGCCGAAAGACCAGCCCACCCATGCTGTGGCAGGCGAAGTCAAACGCCTTGTCCCAATTGGCGGGAGCGAGCGACCGAATATTTTTCTTCTGCAGCGCCAGGACGTAATTCACCAGCTTTTTCGCGCTGCGGACCATGGAATAGCGCCAATCGTAGGGGAATACATACACGGGCATGCCCCGGCCCCGCAGTGACTGAACGAGCGATTCGTAAGCTATTCCGAGGAGCTGAGAGGCCCGGTTCACCACGATGTCGGCCTCATCCACTTCGCCGTTCGATCCAAGGGCCAGGCTGTCAAAATCCGGCACCACGACGCCAGCTTCCCAGGTTGACCACGTGGTCACCGGCGGCAACTCGTAAATGTTTTCAAGGCCCGTTCCCTTGATTCCGGGTATGACGATGCAGGGATGGCTTGGCATGGGGTAAATACCTTCAGTAATAGAGTCGGAACGTTTCCTTAGCGGTTAGCCACGGTCAAAAAACGCTGACTGGGGCTACCTGCTCGGTACTTCCTAATTTCAACCAGGCATCAGTTGGTCCCCAGCCTCACTCAGGGCATATCGGACTTTCTTTTAACTATACTACCAGGTAGGGTCATTTCTTACTATCTTAAAGTATATCCCCGGCCATCAAGGCAGGCACCGATCGCCCGAAAATAATCCGAGCTTTTTTGCATGGTCTGCGCATCGGGCGCGCCAGCGGGTGGCTTTTTCGGATCGAAGTCTGTCTGACCAATAGCCCACTTGTGGCAAGCGTCAAAATCCTTGGCTTTTTGTTCTTCACTCTGCCCCTGGCGGGGGTAGATGAACATCCGGCCGCCCGACCCTTGGCTGGCCGACGGTGGCGCCTGACTTCCTTCGGCTGGAGGCGGATAATAAGAATTTGGGGGAGGTGGCGGTGAATAATAATCTGGCGAAGCTGGAGATGGATAATAATAATCTGGTGGAGGCGGGGGAGGGTAATAATAATATTCTGGAGGGTAATAGTAACCAGGACCCAAGCCCCAGCCTAAGAGACCGCCGATAAATAACCCGGGAAAGAACCCACCATAACCACCATAATACCTACCATGCCCACCATAATACCCTCCGTGGCCACCATAATACCCCCTATGCCCACTTGATCTTCCACTTCCACTGTATCCACCATGTCCACCGGACCCTCCACGTCCGCTATATCCTCCGTGGCCGCCAGACCCACTCGATCTTCCACCCCCATGATCAGCCTCTGCCTGGTTAGGTGACACTATTATGGTCAACAAAAAAATGAGGCTTAACAACCCAATGAGCTTTTTCATATGTTATTCTCCCCCATAGCCTGGAATGAGCAACTGCTCCGCTCAGGTTTCTTATAAATAAGACTTTAAATGGGCAAAAAAGTTAAAAAACACCAAACCAAGACTCATTATGGCAGGCCATTATTCGAGAGGGAAGAACCGAGTTCATTAAAAATTTATTTTCGGCGGCCAAACCGAGATAATCTCAGACCCAAGGGACAAGGCTTTCAATGGACAAACCAAACAATAGAGACCTCTCTTATTTCAGCAAAAACCTTTTTCTCCGGGGGCGGCAATGCCCGAAATCCCTCTATCTTTATAAAACCCGGCCCGACTTACGGGATCAAGTTTCCCGGAATATTCGGTCTTGGATTTGGTGAAGAAGGGGGCCAACCCCTGGGATCTCTACCGCCAAGGTTTCTTCCGGCTGGAGGATGTACCGAAGGACCTTTTATCCCCGGTTCAGTCGCTGCAAGTCGAGGCCTATCTCAACCAGAAGGAATTCGTCAACATTGATGGGATCAAGGAATTCGTGAATAGTCTTTGGTACCCCCCATATTTCCTTGATTTTAAAACCTTTTATACCTCCATCCCGATTTATGACGGAACCAGGCTGTACCAGCAGGTCCCTTACCAGTATTCCCTTTATTTTTTTCAAGGGGAGAATTCCGGTTTGGGCCACTCTGGGTTTCTGGGGAAACCGAACATCGATCCGAGAAGGCCTTTGGTTGAAAAACTGGTTGGTGACATCCCCGATAATGCCTGCGTCCTGGCTTACAATGCCTCCTTCGAGAAGATCATCCTCGGGCAACTCGCCGACTGGTTTCCCGAACACCCCCCAACCTTGGAGGCAATAATCGACAACCTTGAGGCCACTGGACTCAAGTTCTAATTCTACCTGACGGCTTTTAATCCCGAAAAAGTCGCGTATTTAAAAAAATGTAGTTGAATTTACCGGAGAAATTCGTCTCTTACCGGCCTCTCACGCCGGTAATACGGGTTCGAACCCCGTTGGGACCACCAATAATATCAAAGGCTTGGAATGTTTTCCAGGCCTTTTTTTTCAATCTTTTTTTTACCCCTCAGAAATCCGAAGGTCAGGGACATATCATTATTTTTTATCTCTGGATCAAAGGAAGAAAAAGCCGAAGGATCGGCGGGATTGTGACCGGCGAGATCTTGATGAGGAAGGCGTCGGTCCTTCCCCGAAGCTGGTTCTGGATTGCGTCCGGCGTAGGATTCGGGAAATTGCCGAAGGTTTCACCGACCACGTAGATATTACCCTGCAGGTCGACAGTCACGCCGGTAAGCGCCTCCTCCGCGATGCCGCCGAGGTAGGTGGCAAAGACAGGCTGTAGCGTCTGCGGATGCAGCACGGCCAGGAAACCATCAAAAGCGTCGCCTCCCGAATGGGTGGCCTGGATGGGATTGACGGTCGGCAGGTCGATGGAGTTGGTACGGCCTATGATGTAAACTGCACCGTTAGCGTCAACCGCCAGCGCGCTGATAGTCTCTTCACCACTTCCACCGAAGAATGCAGTTTTTGTTATGTTCAGATTCTGATCCAAGACGTCCAACCGCACATCCAAACCACCTCCCGCTTCTAGTTGCTCCGCCTTCATCAAAGAAGGTGTTGACTGGCGCGATGCATTGGAGAATAAGTCGGAAACAGCTTTGTAAATTCCACGACCGAATGATTCTCGTCGCTGTTGAATTTTTACGTCTTTATTGATAGATGGCGAAATGATAGGATGCCAGACGTCGGCCGCGAAAATATACCAAACTCCGAGGCACTTAAAATAAGTAATTGGAGTTGACTGTTTTGGTCCAGCAGCAGTGGCCCGAGCAACCGCAGGTGGAATGCTTGGAGGAAAATTGGTTGAATCCGTGAAGAAACCCAGGAACAGATTGACATTGTTTGGGTCGAGAACAATCGACTGGAAAAAATCATCGCCGTCTCCGCCGAGATAGGTCGAAAACAGCAGGATGGAACCGCTCGGATTAATGACGGACATGAAACCATCCCGGAAGCCCCCGCCATGGGTTATCTGGATGGGATTGACGGTCGGAAAATCATTGGCCGGAACGCCCGATGCCGGCCTGATGTTGCCGAGAACAAAGAGATTTTTCTGGGCGTCCAACGCCAGATCGGTCACCTCTTCATTGTCCTCTCCTCCAAGGTAAGTTGAATAGACGATCTGCGCCCCGTCCGGACTCAGCTTGGTGATGAAGGCGTCATTCCTGTTGCCCCTCCCCTGAATGGGATTGACTGTCGGGAAATCCGATGAAGAGGTCGTTCCCCCCACGTAGGCCGCGCCGGTATCATCGACTTTGATGACGGCTCCCTCGTCAAATCCGTTGCCCCCCAGGTAGGTCGAATACACCAGTTGGCCGTTAGAGTCGAGTTTCGTAATGAAAGGCGTTGCTTAACCCTTGCAGCGCCTCCTGGGCCGGATTCAGGGTCGGAAAATCCAGCCGATATGGTCGTTCCCACAATGTAGGCCGCACCCTGGTTGTCCACGGCCACCCCCCGGGCGCCTTCGTTGGCCACGGTACTGGTCGACGACCCCCCGAGGTAGGTCGCATAGACGATCTCCGGGTCTATCACCAGCGGTCGGCTTTGATCGTAATCCCCCAGCGCAAAGGCCAGGACCTGATTGCCGGTTGTTCGCCCGGCATTGACCATCCGATAACCCCCGGCCAGCTCCTGCCGCTTCCCGTTCACCTCCTGATAGATCCTGGGAGAGGGTTGACGTATCGTCCCCGTAACGGTGGTTATGACGAGACCGCCTGACGGATCGATTTCTATCCCCTGCGCGCCTTCAAAGGAGACGGCTATCTGATGGGGGTCCGCTCCCGGCGCGACGATGAAGTCATACTCCAGGCGACCCTCTTGGTTGCCGTAGTAGACCAGATCGACCCCGGGATAGACACCCTTCGCATTTGACCTTGGCGTAGCCCGCAACATGGGTCCGCCACCGCTGCCGGTCATTGCCGATGAAGTAATGCGTTACCCCCGGCAATCGTTCCATCCCGGTTACCACGGGGGTCTGGTTCGAGTCCACCGTTTTCAAACGAATAAACGACGATTCGAAGGCTTGGGCCCCCGGCTTGTTTGCCGCCTTTCGCAAGTCGGCGCGGGAATCCGGCCGCTCCAACCGTCTTGGGATCTGCAATACGGCTCCGCCTGAAGTCAAATAGGCGACCCCGTCGCGATCTCTGGCGGTGAATCGAACTTGCGGGTCGATTTGCCCCTCGTTCACCTCAAATCGCAACGGCAAACGAGAAAAATTAACGCTACTTGAACTGTCGGCTGGCGAAGCCGAAACAGGAGCGGTCCACACCATGGTCCCCCACAGCAGTGAGAGGATCAAACACAGGCGCCGCGGGTTCCGATATCCACGAGTCTTCATAATCGTCCACCTCTTCGATTTAGTGTTAAAAGCTTTGACTTCATAGGAGAAATAACAGGTTTTACGAAACGGGGTAATGGGGCGAACACAGTATTTCCTTAGGGAAAATGCACTATTTTTTTGAATTTGTTTATCTTTCCTCCTGCTGGTCGCAGGTCCCTCACGATACCTACAATAGGCAGACCCTTTTGCCGATCCCTGTGCCACGGAGGCTCGAATCTAGGTTAATCTCCCCTATAGAGTGCCCACCCACCCTAACGGGTGAACAACCCCTGAAAATGCCGATAGGGAGCCCCCCCATAGAAAAATAGGGTATTTTTCTCTTAGAAATACCGGTTTCCCATTATTTATTTTATTTCCTCTCTGGGATATCCTGCTTACCAATTGTAAAGGCGAAAATTAAATGGGGTACCCGGAACGGGGCCTGCGGTTCGAATGAATCGACGTTTTTTGTTTTCGTAGGTACTTGCCGGTAGCTACGAAGGTAAAATTAAATTTTGTTCCCTCTAATCCCTCACGGTGGGTCACGGCCACAAGAGGAGAGAAAGGAGTAAGAGGATGAACAGGAGCCAATTCGAGGATCTGATGCTCACGGACGAAAAATTTTTTGCCCATTATGCCAGATTATTTATGGAGTCCAGGGATGCCCTGGGTCAAAGCCTCACCGATTGGTGTTGGCGGAGATACCTGGACGGAGAACAGCCTAGCCCCGTTTCCACCGGTTTTGGTATCGACTTTTATTCAGACGGCGCTACTGTTTTCCAGGAAATCCGAGTATGAAAATTATGAATGAGCCTAAACGGCTGATCCATTGGTCGATCATATTCTTTATTAGTTGGGCGCTTCTCTTTACCAGCGCGGCCTATGTTAATTGTCAAAACGCTGTCCCCGATCAATTCTTGGACATCGCCTTTGGATGTCAAAATAGTCATCATTTTTTCTTGGAGATGAGAGAAAGGACCTCTCCTGCCTTTCTCTGTTTCCTGAACGCAATCAAATTAAAGAGAAGCGACCTCCTGGCAGTATCCCTACGCTGTTAGACCCCATTCCTTTATATTTTCCTTTGTTTTTAGACCTGCGACCTATGTTTTTCCAGCCTTTCCGGGAAGACGACATTCTTAACGGGCCAGAAATGATAACGGATATTATTCGGTTTTCTTAAGGGCAATACCCACGAGGGAGGATTGAAGAGATGGACCATACCTTTCAGACTGCAGCCGAAGCCCAGGAGGGCTGGGGACCCTGGCTTTCAGGGCCCTGGACGGGGCCGGCCGAAGCAATCGACAACGATCCACTCTTCCTGGAGGGTGTCCTCCCCCGAGAGGAATTTCTGGAACGGCTCCGCTTTGAAAAAAGCAGGGTGGACCGTTCCGGGAATCCGCTGTCCATGACCCTGTTTTACCTGAAAGAGGAGCTTCTGGCGGATGTCCGAAAGCTGCGCGAATTCCTCGTTTCCATCAAGCGGGATACCCGGGAGACGGATTTGAAGGGTTGGGTGAAGCGGAACGTCTTCGGTCTCCTCATGCTGGATACCGACGGCCCCCAGGCAAAAAAGTGCGTGGAATTGCTGGTTAACGATCGAACGAAGACCGCCTGCGATTTCTTGACCGTGGCCTATCCCGACCGACTCTTCCATGAATTACTGGAAAAGGCGGAGGCCGTGTCCGGAATTTTTCCCCTGGAATCGCTGGAAATGGTGGGTGCCGCCTCGGTCCAGCAAACCCTCAAGCGTGGTTTTGATATCCTGGGGGCACTGATCGGTCTGATCTGCTTGTCTCCGGTCTTGTTGATCATGGCCATAGTTATCAAACTGTCTTCCCGGGGACCGATTATTTTTCGCCAGACGCGTCTGGGACAAAGAGGAAATCCTTTTGACCTTTTAAGCTTAAATCCCCTGACGACCGATACCGGCGACCGGGCCCAACCGAGATTCCTGTTCAATCCGATCGATGGGCGATATCATCGGGTTGGCCAAGGGATCCGGGAAAATCCATTAGCTAATTGGGAGAACGACAGTCCTAGCAGCCTGGCTGTGATGATTCGAAAGCTCGGCCTGGATCGGCTGCCTCAGCTTCTTAATGTGTTAAAAGGGGAAATGAGTCTGATCGGCCCCCGGCCGACCAGGCCTCAGGAGGCGGAAAAATTCAAGTCCTGGCACCTCCGCCGGATCCTGGCCGTCAGACCGGGCCTTACCGGCCTCTGGCAGGCGGAGGGACGCAGCCCAGCCTCTTTGGAGGAGATGATCCGACTGGACCTCCGCTATGTACAGAACTGGTCCCTGGGGCTGGATCTTAAAATCCTGGCCAAAACGGTCTTCGAAGTTCTGATGGCCCTGGGGCCGAAGCCTGGAACTGAAACGAATGACCTCACTTCGAATGATGCGGGGGGCCGTAAAAGGTTCCGGAAAACGGCCAAGGTACTTGTCGAAGGTAGCGCGATCGGGTTATGGCTGAATTATTCCTGGCATCATTTTCTGGCGGTATCCCTGGGCTGGGGGGATAGCGCTCCGGATTGGTATTTTCGCCTCCAGGAAATAGTTTTCCTCTTCATCCTGCTCATCGGTATAATCGGCTGGGCGGTCCTCTATCCACGGTTAGACGGCTTCCTAACCGGCATAAGGTCTAAAAAGGGCTCTCTCTTGGCTGCCATCTTCTCCGACAAGGCGTTACCCTCCAGGGGGAAATAACCACCAAACCGAATATCCTTTTTTATCTTTTGGCCGCATTTGCTTGCGGGCGGAAGGGGTACATCCTATTGAATCCATATAAAAAATTTGGAACACCGGAAATAGATTTCGGACGAGTCCCATCGAGAGTTGAAAAGGTTTTTAACTTTTTTTCGCGCGCCGTAAGAAACCCGCTCCAATCCATCTGGGGGGCCTTGTTCGTAATTCAGCGGCGGATTGATCCCGGGGATGAAACCCTGGCCCAGGCCGTTCGCCTTCTCCGGGAGGAAATGGGGCAACTCCAGGAACTGGTTCAAGATACCGTGGAATTCCTCCGACCGGCGGAAAAAAGGCGGATTGTTCCGGTTGATCTCAACGCCCTACTGGCCTCGCTCCTGGCCGCCCTGGCCATTAATCAGGACGGGTCCGGCCCCCCTGTTTCCGTGAACAGTTCCCTCGATCCGGCCCTTCCGCAAATGCCGGCCGATTACGAGGAGATTAAGAGGGCCTTTTGGCACCTCTTAAAGAACAGCCACGCGGCCCTGTCGGTTATGGGAGGGAATCTGAGTATTGAAACCCGTTTCTCCCCGGATCCGGTACCAGGAAATATAGGCGTAGTTTTAACCGCTGAAAGCCCCGGTGTGAGAGGGAAATATTTTGACCAGGGATTCCCTTCCTTTACTATCTATCCGAACCCGGGAAACGGTTTGGGAACGGCCATAGCCCAGCGGATTATCGAGGACCATTATCAGGGAGACCTGAAGTGGGAGCGGGTTGCCGAAGGCGTCCTGCGCTTGTGGGTGTCCTTGCCGCTTAAAATGACCTCCCGGCCAACGTTGGGAGGCGATCAACCGGCTGAAAACGATCGACCCCGGTTTGATTATACCCGAACCCCACAAATAGGGACATTTAGAATCACCTTTTTCTCGCCGGTAACCTCACCGGTAGGTGGTCACCAGGTACCTGCCTTCGACTTCTCCCTATAGCCACTCCCGTTTTCCCCCATCCGTATTTCTTTCAATTAAATGTGGTTTATGGTATTTTGTCTATGAAAGATAGAAGGCTGGAGTATCTCTATGCCCCGCGGAAGGCTTCTTTTTTTAATTCCCGGTTGGAAGGAATTCATAAACAGGAGAAGGTATGACCCCGCCAAAGAAGTCCGTAGGAAAAAAAGCAAAACCCAAAGCGCCTGTCCGGCCCCAAAGCGATGATCAAAAACCCCCAACCGAAGCGGGAAGCCGCCGGGACCCCCTTTATATCGTCGGCATCGGCGGATCGGCCGGAGCATTGGAGGCCTTGGGGCAGTTTTTCCCCAACCTGCCGCCTAATTCGGGCCTGGGATTCGTCGTCGTAACCCACCTCGATCCCACCCATAAAGGGATCATGCCCGAATTGATCCAACGTATGACACCCATGAAGGTCTTTCAGGCCGGGGATAATATGAAAGTCGAAGCCGATACGGTGTATGTCATTCCCCCCAACAAGGACCTGGCCATCATGAACGGGGTCCTGCAATTAATGGAACCCTCCGCGCCCCGGGGTCTGAGGCTGCCGATCGATTTCTTCTTTCGGCATCTGGCCGACGACCAAAAGGAACGGAGCATCGGTATCATCCTCTCCGGCATGGGAAGCGACGGGTCCTTGGGCCTGCGTTCCATCAAGGAACAGATGGGCATGGCCATGGTCCAGGACCCGCAAACGGCCAAATACGACTCCATGCCCCGCAGCGCCCTGGAGACGGGCCTGACCGATTTCCTGGCCCCGGCCGATGCGCTTCCCGAACAACTCATCCGATACGCCGGACATTTCCTTAAAATCGGCGGCCCGCGCCAGGCGATAGAACCGAAGTCGTTGAGCGCCCTTCAGAAGATCATGATTCTGGTAAGGGGTAAAACCGGCAATGATTTCTCTCTCTATAAAGATAATTCCATCCTTCGCCGTATCAACCGCCGCATGAGCATCCACCAGATCAGCGACCTGTCCCAATACGTCGTCTACCTGCAGAAAAATTCCCAGGAAATCGGGCTGCTGTTCAAAGAAATGCTGATCGGAGTCACCAATTTTTTTCGCGATCCGGAGGCCTTTGAACATCTCAAGGAAAAAGCCGTTATACCCCTGCTGCTGGGCAAGGAAGAGGGCAGCGTCCTCCGGGTCTGGGACCCGGCTTGTTCCACCGGGGAAGAAGCCTACAGCCTGGCGATCCTGATAAGAGAATGCCTGGATCAGAGGCCTCTGGCCAACGTCAAGGTCCAGATCTACGGCACCGATATCGATCCGGAGGCCATCTCCTTTGCCCGGCGTGGCCGTTATCTGACCAATATCGCCGCCGACGTTTCCGAGTTTCGGCTGCAACGGTTTTTCATTAAAGAGGGTACCCATTTCCGGGTCAGTCAGGAGATCCGGGATATGGTGGTATTTGCACCCCAAAACCTGTTGTCCGATCCGCCCTTCACCAAACTGGATCTGTTGAGCTGCCGAAACTTGTTGATTTATTTCAACAGCGCCGCCCAAAAGAAAATCCTGCCCATTTTTTACTACGCCCTGTTGCGGGGAGGGATGCTTTTTCTGGGGCCTTCGGAAACGATCTCGGGCTATAACGATCTTTTTAGCCCGGTGGATTCCAGATGGAAGATTTACCGGCGTCGGGAATCCTTATCGGCCACGATGGCTCTCCCCGAATTTCCGGTCCGGGTCATCTCCCGGGAAATGACCAAGGTGCAAAAACAGGAAAAACGACCGTCGAATGTCCCTTTATCTCTCTCGGAAATTCTGCAGGCGTTTATCGTTAGCCACTTGGCCCCGCCTGTAATCGTCACCAATGAAAACGGGGACCTTTTATTCTCCACGCAGCGGGTCGGCAGGTACCTGGAACCCCCGGTTGGCCGGGCCAGCCTCAATGTCTTCGACATGGCTCGGGAAGGGTTGAGACTGGAACTTTCGGTGGCGGTCCGGAAAGCCCTCACCCAGGAAACGGAAATTCGGGTGAGGGACATAGTCATTAAAACGAACGGGGATCGGGTGAAAATCAATTTGACGGTCAAGCCGCTTCCGATCCCCCAGGCGCCCTCGGGACTTTTGATTATCGTCTTCGAGGAAGTGCCGTATAAGTTCCCCAAGAAAAGAACCAAATCCCAGTTGGAAAAAGATGCCGAGGGGGACAGCCGGGTCAGCGAGTTGCAAGGGGAACTCCGGAATACCAAAGAGAGCCTGCAGACGGCCATCGAAGAGATGGAGACTTCCCAGGAAGAACTGAAGGCGACCAACGAAGAACTGCAGAGCACCAACGAGGAGCTGCAGAGCGCCAATGAGGAACTGCAAAGCTCCAACGAGGAACTGAATACCTCCAAGGAAGAGATGCAGTCCCTTAATGAAGAGCTGATGACGCTCAATGCCGAACTGCAGATGAAAAACGATGAATTTCTGATGGCGAACAATGACCTGCGGAACCTGTTGAACAGCACCCAGATCCCCACGATCTTTCTGGACAATAACCTGAATATTAAGCGATTTACCCAACAGGCCACCATGATTTTCAAGCTAATCCCCACGGATACCGGGAGGCCGATCACCGACATCGTTTCCAGGCTGCAATACGGAACCCTGGCGCAGGATGTGCGCACCGTGCTGGACAGCCTGGTCCTCGAGGAGAAACAGGTCCGGACCAACGACGGACGCTGGTATACGATGAGGATCATGCCTTCCCGGACCCAGGAGAATATAGTCGAAGGAGTGGTCATTATCTTCACCGACATAACCGAAATAAAACAGATGAAAGAGAGCGTCAAACGCGCGAAGGTCGGCTGATGAAGGTCAACTCTTCACCGGCGACCTTAACCTCCCGGGAGGGAAAGATCATAGCCATTGTCTTTACCGAAAGGAAGGCCCAGACTTTAAAAATGCGTCCCCAAGAAACTGATCGAGGAAAGCTATGAAGAGCAAAAAAACAATCCCAACCGTGAAGCAGCCTCCCATCGGCCCGGATTTGCGTCAGCGGGCCGAGGACCTGATAGAGCAAAAGGGTGGGATGTCGGCCGGCGAAGATCCTTCCGATTACCGCTTGACGCTTCAAGAGCTGCAGATACACCAGGTTGAATTGGAACTGCAGAACCAGGAGCTCCATCAGGCCCATCTGGAAGCCGAACTGGCCCGCCGGAAATACTTCGAACTCTATGATCTGGCGCCGATCGGGTATGCCTCCTTTAATGAAAAAGGGGCCATCCTGGAGATCAACCTGGCCGGGGCCCAACTGCTGAATCAAGAGCGGAGGTTCCTGATCGACCGGCGCTTTCAATTATTTCTAGCTCCGGAAGCGGTCCCGGCCTTTAACCGGTTCATTCAGGAGGTATTTTCGTCCGGCCGGCGACAATTCTGTGAAGTGGCCCTGGTCAAGAACGGGGGCCATCCGACCATGGTGCGCCTCGAAGGGGTCAGAATGGAGTCCGGGGAGGAGAATAAGCCTTTCTGCCAGGCCGCCTTTTTGGATATCACCGAGCAGAAAGAGGCGGAAAGGGCCTTGCAGGAAAACTTGGAGCGCTACCAGTCCTTGGTCCAGGCCCTTCCCGGTGTCATTTTTGAGACCGACGCCCAGGGGAATAACACCTTTATCAGCGACCGCTGGACTCAATGGACCGGCATGACCCGGGAGGAAACGGTCGAGCCAAGGATGGCGAAAGGCCATTCCGGCTGAGGATGCAGAGGCGGAAGCAACCCGCTGGAGGGAATCGGTGCGTACCGGTCAGCCCCTGAGCTACCAGGCCCGTCTTCGCAACACGGACGGCCTATCCCGGTGGGTTTTGCTGCGGGCCATACCGACCCGAGACGGCGAAGGAAATATCGTCCGCTGGACGGGAACCTTGACCGATATCAACGACCTGATGCAGGCCCAGGAGGCCTTGCGCACCAAAGAGGCCGAACTGTCTCTGGTTATGGACGCGGTCCCGGCCTTGATTGCCTATGTCAATACCGACGGCCGCTATCTCCGGGTCAATAGAAGCTACGCACAATGGTTTGGCTCCACGGTCGAAGAAATTCAGGGAAAGCGGATGAGCGATGTTCTCGGGGAGGACCAATGGAAACAAATCGAACCCTGGGTGGAAAAAGTCCTGTCCGGGGAAACGATCACCTACGAGCGCCAACTGCCGTTTCAGAGAGGTGCTCTACGCTGGATCCGAGCCAGTTACACTCCCGACTTTAACGAAAGAGGCCGGATCAAGGGCTTTGTGGTCCACGTCATCGATATAGAGGATATCAAAAGAGGCGAGGAGGCACTGAAGAACTCCGAAGAAAATTATCGCCGCATCCTGGAGACGGCCAATGAAGGCATTGTCATCGGATCGTTGAGCGGCAGAATGGACTTCATTAACCAGAAGTGGGCGGAAATGCTGGGTTATTCGAAAGAGGAACTGATCGGCCAAATCGGTCTGGATTTCATGGACGAAGACCAAAAATCTATGGCCTTGGATACGAGAGAAAAATTGTTAAAGGGGGAACGGGTCACCCGGGAATACAAATTTCGGCGGAAGGATGGCTCCGAGTTATGGACACTTTGCAGTTCCTCTCTTTTTCAAGACGCGGAGGGGAACAATTCAGGGTACCTGGGCATGCATGTCGACATTACCGATCGAAAAAAAGCCGAGCAAACGCTTCGCGAAAGCCTGGAGGACCTGAACCGAGCTCAGGCCGTAGCCCACACGGGGAGCTGGCGGCTGGACATTCAACACAATGAACTGCATTGGACCGAAGAAACTCACCGCATCTTTGGAATTCCCTCGGGGACACCGTTGACCTATGAGGTTTTTTTGGGAACCATTCATCCGGATGATCGGTCCTATGTGGAGCGGAAGTGGATGGCGGCCCTCGGCGGGAAACCCTACGATATCGAACACCGGATTGTGGCCGACGGAAATATAAAATGGGTGCGTGAGCTGGCTGAACTGGAAGTTGACGTGGAGGGGGGCCTCCGGGGAGGCTTTGGGACCGTCCAGGATATTACGGAACGAAAAGAAGCCGAGGAGAGGCTGAGGAAAAGCGAAGCCCGCTTTCGGTTGCTCTCGAGAACGGCCGGGCGGCTCCTGGCTTCGCCGGTACCTCAGCAGGAGGTCGAGGAACTTTGCAGCCGGGTGATGGAACATCTGGATTGTCAGGTTTTTTTCAATTTTCTGGTCGACGGACCCCGGGGGCGTCTTCACCTGAATGCCTGTGCCGGAATCCCTGAGGAAGAAGCTCGGAAGATCGAATGGCTCGATTTCGGAGTGGCGGTTTGCGGCTGCGTGGCTCGGGACCGGGAGCGGATGGTGGCCGAGGACATCTTCCAGCAGCCCGATATACGAACGGATCTGGTCCGGAGCTTTGGTGTTCAGGCCTACGCCTGCCACCCGATCAAGGCCGGAGATCACCTGCTGGGCACCCTGTCTTTCGGGACCAGGACCCGATCCTCTTTCTCATCCCAGGACTTGGAGCTGATGAAAACCGTAACCGATCAGGTTGCGACGGCCATGGAAAAAATGACGATGTTGGCCGCGATTCAATCCGCTCGGGATGAATTGGAAATTCGGGTGCAGGAGCGGACCGCTGAACTGGATAAAGCCTATGAGGACCTGGCGAAACAATCCATGATTTTGGAATCGTTTTTCCAGGGCACGATCACGCCGTTGGTTTTCCTGGACCGGGATTTCAACTTCATCCGAGTCAACGCAGCCTACGCCCGAGCCTGTCAGCGGACGATAGCCGATTTCCAGGGCCACAATCATTTTGAGTTTTACCCGCACGAAGAGAATGAGACCATCTTCCGGCGGGTGGTGGAAACCGGGATCCCCTATCAGGCCCAGGCTAAACCTTTTTCTTTCCCCGATCATCCGGAGTGGGGGGTGACCTACTGGGATTGGACTTTGACCCCCATTCGGGACGATAAAGGGGAAACGCGCCTTTCTGGTTTTTTCCCTGGAAGAAGTCACCGATCGCCAGGCGGCCGAGGAGGCCTTGCGTCTGTCGGAAAGGCAGCTTCGAACGCTGGCCGAACAGCTTTTAACTGTGCAGGAAAAGGAACGCCGGCAGATTCGCCCGGGATATGCATGACAGTTTGGGGTCCTCCCTGGGCGCCCTGAAATATAAAATGGAGGACCTGATTCATCATTTGCCTGAACGGGATATTCAACAAGTCGGAGAAACCCTGGGATCACTGGTTCCGGTGATTCAGCAGATCATGGGGGAAACCAGGAGGATGCAGAAAGAACTGCGGCCCCCCCTCCTGGATGACCTGGGGATTCTCCCCACCCTTTCCTGGTATTCTCGAGAATTTCAAAAAATAAATCCCTCTATGGCCATCGAACAACGATCGGAGGTTTCGGAGGAGGACATACCGGGCATGTTGAAAGTTGTTATTTTTCGAATAATCCAGGAAGCCTTTAATAATATCAGTAAGCACTCCCAAGCCACCCGGATCCGGATTTCCCTGCGCCGGAAGCAGGACCAATTGAAGCTGGCGATAGAGGACGACGGGCAGGGATTTGATGCAAAAGCTCTCCGGACGCTGGATTTCCAAACCACGGGGATGGGTCTTTCCAGTATGAAGGAGCGGGCGGAACTTAGCGGAGGATCTTTTTCCATTAAATCGTTTCCGGGAAAGGGGACGAAGGTCGAAGTCTCCTGGCATGTTGAAAAGTGGCCGGGGTGGCGAAAAAGATTGAATAATGGGATTTTAGTTGTTTTTCCCCGCCTTTTGGGTAGAATCCTAGGCGATGGCTTTCTGATTTCTTATCCGGGCGAACCCTCGAAGCCGAAATTTTGAGCCCGAGGGACCAATGATACCTGGAGGAGATTATGTCCGCTAATGAAAAAAAAAGTATTCTTATCGTTGAAGACCACACCATCCTTCGTGAAGGGTTGCGACTGCTACTTTCCGCCCATCCGCACCTGAAAGTTATTGGTGAGGCCAGGGACGGCCACGAAGCGATCTGGGCCGCGGAGAAATTGTCCCCGGACCTGATTCTGATGGACTTGTCCATGCCGCGCATGGGCGGAGTAGAGGCCACCCGGGAAATTAAGAAGAGGTTGCCGGAGATAAAAATCATCGCCCTGACGGTCAATGATTCGGAGGAAGCGGTGCTGGCGGCTCTAAAGAATGGGGCCGACGGGTATATTTTGAAGGATGCCACCCGGGCCGAATTGATCCAGGCCATCGATAG
>CAWJJC010000029.1:0-35437 GCA_963843145.1 uncultured delta proteobacterium | reverse complement strand
GTCCGAAACCTGGGAAGTTCTCGACCGCCTATGGGCTAATTCAGGTCACCCAAACCAAGATTTAGCGGTTTCAATGGCCGCCCTGATCTACCTCCGCTGGGCTGATTTCCAGGAGGCCGAACAGGAGGCTATGGCGGCTTTCGACGAGACCGAATATCGCGCCGTTTTGCACTCTTCGTTCCATTGGCGGACCTGGCAATCCTTTCCGGCGGATGAGCTTAGAAGGATATTGTCCGAACGCCTTGCCCACAATTTAGAAAGGCTGAACAATTCCCGCCATAGCCCGCTGGCGACCCACCTGCATCGCTTGGCGCCGGCTATTAAAAATCTTGGGAAAACTCTCCCCACAAGTCCTGTTCGGCATGACCCGATGGCTGGCGGACCAACCCTTCGAAACCCCTCATGACCGCCGGATACTGCTTGACCAATTCGATAGAGTATTAAACGCGACTAAAGGTCCCCACCTCGGCGAATTCAGAACACCCGAGGCGGTGGCCCGGCTCTTGGTGGCGCTGGCAGACCCTTCCGCTGGTGAACGCCTATACGATCCCTGCTTCGGACTGGCAGGCTTACTTACGGCTGCCTGTGAACACGTCCTGCGAAAGGGGGCAGAAGGGCTTAAACGCAATGGGCAACCGCCGCTGGATATTTCCGGCATCGAAATCAATCCGAATGCCTACCTGATCGGACTGGTCCGCCTTGCCCTGGCCGGGATCGATGACCCCCACCTCGAATTGGGTAATGCCCTGGAACGGCCGTCTTCCAATCATCCTCAGACAGAAGGCTTTGATGTGGCCATCGCCAATCCGCCCTGGGGCATTCGAGTCGACCCTGCCGGACTGGATCACTTTCCCGTGCTATCAAGTGATGCCACCGGTCTTTTCATCCAGCATTCCCTCTCGCATTTAAAACCAAACGGCCGTGCCGTGATCGTTGTGCCCCAAGGTTTTTTGTTCCGCGGCGGTCCGGAGCAGCGTTTGCGGCGCCTGCTGCTGGAACAACATACGGTTGAAGCAGTTATCTCATTGCCGACAGGAATTTTTTTGCCTTATACCGGAATTAAAGCCGCTGTGCTCGTGCTCCGGCGGGGAGGTTCGACTAAAAGCATCCGAATGATCGATGCCGAGTCCTTTTTCTCGAAAGGGAAGGGCAGCCGGCCGGAAAAGATCCCCCAGGAACAAATCGAAGACCTTGTTAAACAAGTCCAAAGCTCCAATCCTGGAAATCACGGTTGGGATATCGACCCGGAAACCCTGGTCGAGTTGGATTGGGATTTTACCCCCAAACGACGTGAGCAGAGCAGCCTTGCAGGGTTACTTGGTGAATTGGGCGCCAATATCGAAATCCATCCGCTCAAGGAATGCTGCTACATATCTATTGGGAGAACATTCAACCGCGAGCAACTTCTTGATTCTCCGCTATTCAGGGTAGGGGTGCCTGAGCAACAAAGACTATTTAGCGAGCCGGATCGGTCCAAGCAGTTATCCCTTCTGGATGCCCCGCTGATCCCTTTCGTGCGCATCAAGGATGTGCAGCGAGGTCAGGTCAATAGCGGGTCATCCTGGCTTTCCCCGGATGCTGCGGCTTCGGCAGATTCTCGATGGAAACTTAAAGCGGGAGATATTCTGCTATCCAAGTCCGGCACTATTGGCAAGGTTGGGGTGGTCCGCAACGGTGGAGTAGGGGGCATCGCTGCCTCCGGTTTATTCGTGTTACGTCCTAATCAAGATCGCCTTGATCCCCATTTCTTACTAGCCTACCTAAATAGTAAGGATGTCAAGGCTTGGATGGACGACCGGGCGCGAGGGGACACCATTCGGCATCTTTCCATTAGAACTCTTGAAGATTTGCCGGTACCGATCCCGCCCTTTCAAATTCAACAACAGGTTGGAACAACATTTCGTGAGAATGGGGTTGATGCAGTGGTCTTCCTGTCCCAGCTCTTAACAAAGGGGGAACGGGATCCTATAGACGAGTGGGCGTACAAAGCAAGCAATAATTTTACTGTTGACATGGAAACGGCAAATGACCCTCTGGACCTCACACTCCTTGATCGTCTTGCCGTAGAAGTTCGTGAGATCCGGAATATGGTAGCGCACCAAAGGCATGGGGAGAGTATCCTTACATCCTGGTTTCTTGCCTTTAGCCAAGCCTTGGCTGGTCTGCGAGGGCTCAGCAATTTTCCTTTGGGGCCCGGATTATTGAGCGTACTTCAGGAATCAGCCCGAAATTTGAATGATTCCGTTTCGCTGATTAAAGGGCACCTTCCAAATGAGAGCGCAGCCAGAGATCTTACAACGCGGGTGGTCACCTGGATTAATAGAGGCTGTGCTGCCTTGATTGAAAGGGTGGATTAATTATTGATCCCCAAACCACTGTATTTCCTGCCGGAGAAAAGGTTAAACTTGATCTCACTGTGGAGAATCGGGGGCCCCTTCCGCTTCGCGACCTTCGTGTTACGTCAAATCCTAACTGGGGTGTTGGCGGGACTCCTTATCTAGTCGAAAAATCGAAAACTATCGTTGGACTTTCAGGGATTGCTCCAAAAAAATCTGGTAGTTTAAGTCTGGAAATTTCCTGGGCAGCTAAAACCATCGATGGAAGACCCGTGGCTGGAGTTCGTGAAATCGCCTTGGATTTCGTAACCAAACCATCCGACAAAGTCCAGACCGAAACGGAAGCAGGGGCAAGTCCTTATGTTTGCGGCGACCCGGTCAGCCCCTAGCGCAATGACGTCTTTTTTGGCCGCGAAGAGTTACTCGAGCAAATCCGGCGGCAAATTACTCGAAGTGGGAATGTGGTCCTGTTGGAAGGGAACCGCCGTTCAGGTAAATCCTCAGTGCTTTTTCATCTGGTAGGCGTTGAAGCTATCCCAGGTTGGCTGGGTATTTACTGCAGCCTCCAAGCATGGAAGGCAGTCGGGAGGGGGTGGGCGTACCAACTGTAGATGTTTTTCGGGGGATGGCCAGGAGTATCGCCAATGGGCTTCAATCGTTGGGAGATAAGACGCCTCTCCCAGATCGAAGCGCGCTGCCTCCTGGAAAGAAACTCGGCATAGCCAAGCCTGCCGTGAAGGGATCAGCGAGGTATCGCCTTTTTCCGATTTTCGGGACTACCTGGAAGTTGCCCTGGAAATGTTGGAGGAACATCATCTCAGCCTTCTACTAATGTTGGATGAATTTGACAAACTCCAGGAAGGCATCGAAAGTGGCGTTACATCGCCACAAGTACCAGAAAATATTCGGGTTTTGCTTCAAACCTTTCCCTGATTTTCCGCTATCTTAACCGGTTCGAGGCGAATGAAGAGGCTGCGCGAGGCCCATTGGTCTGCTCTGTACGGATTGGGTACCCGATTCGGGGTGACGTCTCTTCCCGCGGAGCATGCCCGCCGGTTGGTTACCGAACCCGTCAAAGGCCGTCTGACCTATTCAAGGGAAGCCGTTGAAAGGGTGGTCTTTCTTACTTCCGGCCAGCCATACCTCCTTCAATGCTTATGTAATCGTATTTTCGACATGGCCGCGCAGTTAAAAAAACAATCCGTGACGCTTGATTTGGTGGACCAAGCAGGGAACGCCCTGGTCCAGGATAATGAGCATTTTGCCAGCCTCTGGGACTATGCCGGGTCGGATCGAAGACGATTCCTCCTGGCCCTTTGCCAAAAAGAATCTGAAAGCCCGGATCCACTTCGGCTTAAAGTAATCCAAGAGCGACTTTTGGAATACGGGATCGATATTCCCGATGAACCTTTGATCAAGGACCTCGATTACCTGCGGGAACTCGAGCTGGTCGAATTGATAGGCGGGATGGGTGGTGGGCACTATGTCTTGGCCATCCCTCTCATGGGAACCTGGATTGAAAAACAGCACGATTTTTCTGCGATAAAAAGAAAGGCAAAGGAGGACCAACATGATTGACTCGCGGTTTCCAATCCTGGGAGCCGATGTCCCACCCATGCTTGGCCGTGCCGGCATCATGGAGAGGATGTGGAAAGACCTGACAAAACCTACGCCAAGTAATTTATCCATGATCGGACCTCGATATATTGGCAAAACCGTTATTATCCACGCCCTCTTTCAACGTGTCACCGTTGGCCCTTCCCCTTACCAGTTTGTGCTGCATTGGCATTTAGGCCGTGTCGCACCCCAATCCGACCAGGATTTTATCGCGGAACTATGCGACAAACTAGTAGAAAGCCTGGCCCGAGTGCCGGCGAAAGCCTCTGAATATCGCCGGCATCTGAAGGAACACTCCTTCAGTAATCTCTCGGAAGTTATGGATTTGCTGGATGAAGAGGGGTTGCCGATCCTCATGTTGTGGGACGGCTTTGATAAACCACTGGGCCAAGGGAAGCTGACAGGACACCTTTGGGACCAGATGCGAGCGCTTTTTTACGGGAGAAAACATAAAATTATTACAGTGTCCCGGAGGCCCTTAAGCCAATTGATCCGTAGCCAAGAGGCCATCAGCAGCCCCTTCTGGAATATCTTCGACATGAGCTCGGTTAGGGTCGGCCCATTCGATGACCAGGATCGGGATACAATTATCGGTTTGCTGCCGGATCATCGTTTCCAAGCGGGGGCTAAAACCGAACTGTTCAATTGGTCTGCGGGCCTCCCTCCGTTTTTTCTGGGAGTCTTGAACCAGATCGTTACCGATATCCCGAGCGGGTCGGTTGACAATGAGGACGTCAATAAGGGCGCGAATAAGGCGCTTGACTCCTTGAAAGAAATAATTGGCGATATGTGGCAGGATTGCCCTGCCGGGGCCAAAGACCTTTATGCTCATCTTTTGGAACACGGTGATTTAAATTGTTCCGAAGTAGGAAAGCAGGAGGGAAATTGTCTGGTGGAGATGGGCTTCGCCCGGCAGGTGGGCAATAAGCTCACGCCTTCATGCCGCCTGCTGGATCTCTATCTTCGGGGCGTTAAAGAGGATTCCGGCAGTATGGGTCACCTGTTTGGCTCTTGGGACGCCTATCGCCTCAACATCCGAAGCTTACTGGAACGGCGTTTGGCCCATATTGCCCGTTTTGATGATCGGCTACATCATCTGGTCGAGCAGGTGATAAGTGACATCCCGGACTATCCCGACGACTGCCTGAACAACCTCAATAACATCCGAGATTGTGCCTTGAAATTGATCTGGCAGCGCGAATTCGGGCCTGGGAGATGTGTGCCGCAAGATATTATTGCCTATTGGTCTTCAAGTCCTCGGGATGGAAATCGACTTGTCAAACAAATGATGCAGACCAATTCTTGGGAAGTTCTAACAGAACCCCTAGACCAGATTCGCCTCTTGGGATTAATTACCGGAAGCCAACGTTTTTTCGAAACCAAGGCAATGGCGGTGTCAAAAGACACTTACGTCCTAATCGACGCGATCCATAATTTCCGGAACCGCGCTCAGCATCCAGACGGCCAGACTATCCATCTTGGTGTGGCTGTGGCGGCCATTATGGCTTGTCTCGAACTGCTTGCCTGCCTTGAGAGGGAATTGGGGTGACAAAGGAATTTGAGGACTGGACCATTTCGAGGATGTCCTCGATATGGTTTGATCGATAAGTCCCGCATTTGCCTCTCGCGTTCATTCGATGGGTGGCGCTACACCTATCAGGGATAGGGATTTATGACCATTAAACCGACAAAACGCACCAGCGGCCCCGCCGGCCAATACGATTCAATCCTCGAGGATATTCTCAACGTCATTGATACGGCCAGGAGGTCGGCGACGCGTTCGGTTAACAGCATCATGACAGCGGCCTATTGGATTATTGGAAGGCGCATTGTCGAGTCCGAGCAAGCTGGCAACATCAGGGCGGATTACGGGCTGGCGCTTATTGTGAGACTTTCAGGAGATTTGACGGCAAAGTTCGGCCGAGGCTTTGGGGCAGTTAATCTCAGTCAGATGAAGAAGTTTTATCTGCTTTGGCCGGCAAACCGGATTTTTCAGACGCCGTCTGAAAAATCCCGGTCTTTGCTCGAATCGAAGGATTATCAAGCAATTCTTCAGACGTCGTCTAAAAAATCACAAGCATCCCAAGCCGATGTCGTACTGCGGTTCACAGCAGACTGTTTTCCTCTCCCCTGGTCGGCCTATGTCCGCCTCCTGTCGGTGAAGAACGCAAATGCCAGGCGTTTCTACGAAACTGAAGCCCTACGCGGCGGCTGGTCGGTGCGGCAACTCGACCGGCAGATCAATTCCCAGTTTTATGAATGGTTGAATCGATGAACAAAGAATTCAAGCCCTTTATCGGCACCTGGTCCATTATCGAGATGGAGGCCTGGGACCAGGAGTATGTCAATATGGAGGTTCCCGGACATTTCACGTTTAATAAAAATGGTACGGGACTTTTTCAATTTGGCCTGGTCCAGGGGGAGATGGATTGTCGTCTGGGCGCCGACGACAAGAGGGAGCGGATCGAATTTTCCTGGGAGGGACAAGAGGAGTTGGATTCCGCGAGCGGTCGAGGATGGGCCGTGATTGAAAGCGGAGAACTTTGCGGCCGGATCTTCATCCATCTGGGGGACGATTCCAGGTTCCGGGCCAGGAGGTCCCGAAAGGGAAGATCCCATGACTGAATACCAGTTTTACGAATTTCTCGCATGAAAAATAAAGGATTTATGTCTATATTGACAATCACCAACCGGATCACCGCCGGGCTGACCTGCCTGTCTATGCCGAGCACGGCAGACAGGCATCGAACTGAAATCTTTCTTTTGAGGGCATAAATATGAGACTAGATGCCTTGTTGCAGAAAAAACGTAATGATGTGATAGCCTTGGCTGCCAAGCACGGCGCCCAAAATGTAAGGGTTTTCGGTTCAGTGGCCCGGGGTGAATCCAGTCCGGAAAGCGATATCGATTTCCTGGTGAAGATGGAAGAGAACCGGAGTCCGTTGGATCTGAGCGCCTTGGTGTTGGACTTAAGGGAGTTGCTGGGCGTTAAGGTGGATGTCGTTTCCGAGGATGGAATTTATTGGCTCTTGCGTCGAAGGATTCTAAAGGAGTCGAAACCATTATGAAAAAAGACCCCCGAGTTTACCTGGCACAGATTCTGGAACGACTTGAACGTATCATGGAATTTACGGCTGAAGGGAAGGAAGCCTTTTTTCGCGATGAAAGGACGCAAGACGCCGTAATCCGAAATTTTGAAGTTATCGGTGAGGCGGCCAAACGGATTCCCGGGGAATACCGGGGGAAACATCCGGATATTCCATCTTTGGAGGAACTTGAAAAACAGATTGCGGGAGATGAAGAAAAGGATGAATTCTGAAAATGGATCGCCAGACCACGGATACCTAATATTCGGGATGTAATTACCTGACCGGGTCCTATCCTCCAATCATGTTTAATCTCCTAAAAAACCGCGATTTCCTCCTGATCCTCTCCATCGTCCTCGGTCTGTCTCTGGGCCAGGGGGCCCAATGGACCCGAGACCTGGTGATTCCCGGTCTGGCGGTGATCATGACCCTGTCCGTCATGGGCATCCCGGGAAGTGTCTTCCGCTCTCCGCGCTCGCTGGTTATCCCGACCCTGGCCGGGTTGCTTTTGAATTACGGGGTACAGGGCGGGGTGGTGCTGGGTCTCAGCGCCCTGCTGATCAAAGAGGAGGCACTTCGGGCCGGGTTCGTCATGGTGGCAGCGGCACCCCCGGCCGTGGCAGTGATCCCCTTTACCGTGCTGCTGAAAGGGGATGGTCCATTTTCCCTGGTAGCCACCGTTGGCTGCTATCTGGCCGCCCTGATCTTGATGCCCTTGATTATCTTCGGGTTGCTCGGAATCGGATTCGCGGATCGCGAAAAACTGGTTTGGATCATGGTCGAGCTGATCCTGGTCCCATTGGCGATTTCCCGGTTGCTGCGCTGGTCGGGCTTTTCGGAAAAGCTGGAACCCTTCAAAGGGGCGCTCACCAACTGGGGTTTCTTCCTGGTCGTCTATACTATTGTTGGCCTAAACCGGGCTGTACTGATAAACCGCCCGCTGAGCATTCTATCCGTTTTTCTGGTGTCCTTGGCCGCCATCTTTTTACTGGGCTGGGCCATAGAGAGAGTCGGGCGGATCCTCAAGATCGATCCCCGAAAACGGCTGAGCCTGGTGCTGCTGGGGACTCACAAGAATACCGGCCTGGCCGCCGGCCTGGCCCTGACTCTGCTCGGCGAGCGCACGGCCCTGCCGGCCACTGTATCCACGGTTTTCATGATCGGATTTGTTGTTTGTTTGAGTATTAAACAGCGC
This sequence comes from uncultured delta proteobacterium, assembly GCA_963843145.1. GTDB lineage: Bacteria > Desulfobacterota > RBG-13-43-22 > RBG-13-43-22 > RBG-13-43-22 > CAVQSS01. The sequence continues at coordinate 27,203 of CAWJJC010000029.1, read as the reverse complement.
CGAATTAGTCTGAAAAAGAAAACCCAACCTTGAAATCATTCAGACAAAAGGTTAGTATGAAAGATTAATATGAAAATAATATCAACGCCACCTTGGCATTTGTCTTTGCCGTCATCCGGACTCGATAAGCCTGCCCCGGCAGGTAGAAGCCGGGGGCATCCAGGTCTTTTGAGGCTTAACCGTGGCCTGGATTCCGGATCGCTCAGCCGCCGGCTGACTTGTCGGAATGACGAGCCGACTCGACCCCTTTAAAGTATTTTCATGCTTCGTGGGTGGCTATGGGGGGTACTGCGACATTACGGAGAATCTTCAGGGGGATTGATGAAGATAAAAATCGGCGTTATGGGGCATGCCGGTTCGGATTTACCGGAAAGAGAGAAACATCTAGCCTTTGAGCTGGGAAAGGCCATTGCCGAACAGGATGCGATTACCATTACCGGGGCCTGTCCCGGCTACCCTTTGGAAGCGGCCAGAGGGGCGGCCAGTCGGGGCGGGCTGGTGATCGGGATCTCCCCGGGACTCAGCCTCTGGGAACACGTGCACAAATATCATTCTCCCACGGAGCATCATGATGTGCTGATCTTCACCGGCAGCGGACTCATGGGCCGAGAGGTGGTCAACATCCGTAGTTCGGATATGGTGGTCATTGTCGGGGGGAAGTCCGGGACCTTGGGGGAATTCTCTATTGCCTACGATGAGGGCAAGCTGATCGGGATCCTGATGGGCACCGGGGGCATTACCACAGAAATCAAGCACCTGGTTCGGATCGTCCGGAAAAATACCGGTTCCAAGTTGCTTTACGACCATGAACCCCGGCGGCTCATTCGACGGCTTTGGAAGTATTACCACCGGGAACATTTCAAGCATCCCTCCTGTTTTCGTGACGATCAGCAATATGCAGAAACCGACGGAGAAACCCCGGATCGGTTAAAGGAGGGATAGACTCCAATGAATTCCGGCCCTCCTTTTTTCCCCATCGCGGTTTATTGGGCCCATGTCCAAAACTTAAGTTTTCACGATTCCCTCGCCGGAGTGATTCTGGTCGGTTTTCTCGTAGGGATTCTCGTAGGATTCTTCGGGATTGCCGGTCGATTTCTCCTGCCCCCCTTTTTAAACAGCTTCTTCAGTTTTCCCTTCAACGTGGCGGTCGGCAGCGACCTGGGGCAGATGCTGGGCACCTCCGCCTTGAATCTGATGAAGTTCAAAGGGCTCCACAACGTGGACTATAAATTGGGTGGGTTCATGCTGATCGGCACCGTGGCCGGGGTGGAGGGCGGGGCCCAGATCATGGAGTGGTTGAAGCGTTCCGGTCATTTTCTTGTCTTGGGCCGGTCCGTACAGTATCTGGATCTGGTCCTGAGTATTTTCTATGTGGCCCTGCTGTTCTGGATTGGTTTGGTGGTTTATCGGGAATCCCGGGGGGCCTCCGGCAGCGAAGGGGAGGGCGGCTTTTTCCCCGTCGAACCCACGGCCTTGACGGCCAAACTGCAGCATCTGCGTCTTCCGCCCATGATCTCTCTGCCGGTCTCGGGTATCGAATCGATCTCCTTATGGATTATTATGCTGGTGGGCCTGATCACCGGACTGCTGGTGGGCCTGCTGGGGGTGGGGGGGGCCTTTATCCGTCTGCCCGCTTTTATCTACCTCATCGGTTGCCCGATGGTGGTGGCCATCGGCACCGATTTTTTCGAAAACCTGTTTTCCATGGGCTACGGCACCTTCACCCACTCGATGAAGGGCAACGTGGACCTTCTCCTGGTGCTGGTCCTCCTGGTCACCGTGGTGCTGGGAAGTCAAATAGGCATCGGCCTGGCCCGGAGGATTCACCAGATCAAAATCAGGGTGGGCTTTGCTTATATCGCCTTTGTGGCCGTTCTATTGATCCTTCTCAAACTCCTGTGGTTGTGAGATCATGTTAGCTATTCTCGCTCAAATTCCGTCATTTTGGATTGGTCATTCTAAGTCCCGCTATAGCGCGGGACGAAGAATCTCTTTTCTTCAACTGGGCGTCATTTTTATTTTATTGCTGACGGGTTGTGGTATCCGACAGACCATTCCCCCGATCCCTGCGCAGGAGTATCCTGATGGGCTGAAACCGGGAGACATCCTGGAAACCCGGACCGGGCAGGTCATCTCCCCCGAAGTCCTGCTGGAACGATTGGATGAAGCCCGGGTCGTTTATATCGGGGAAACCCATACCCGTCCAGAAGATCATCAAATCCAGGAATGGATTTTAAAAGGTCTCTTTGATCGTCATCCTTCCTTGGCAGTGGCCCTGGAGATGTTTCCTCGAGAAGTCCAGCCTCTTCTGGACCGTTTTTCCCGAGGGGAAGAAACGGAAGAGGATTTTCTTCGGAAAGTGGACTGGGAGGAGATCTGGGGGTATCCTTTCCGACTCTACCGGCCCATGGTCCTGTTCGCCCGGGAAAAGAGACTGCCCCTGATCGGTTTGAACGCTCCCCGAGAGGTGGTCACTAAAATTGCCCGTCAAGGTCTTTCCGGCCTTAGTCCGGAAGAGCGAAGGCGGGTGGCAGAGACTATTTTAAGCGATCAGCCGGAAGACCGGGAGTTCGTGTTGGAGGAATATGAAAGGCATGTAAAGGGGAGCATCAAGGATTTTGAGACTTTTTACGAAGCGCAGTTGGCCTGGGAAGAGACCATGGCCGAAAGCCTGGTTGATGCGCTGAAGGTGTTGCCGGAGACCACTCGAATAGTGGTTTTGATCGGGAAAGGCCATATCTGGGGGGAAGGGGCGTACCCCGTGACGCCCAAAGACGCCTGGCCCAACCGTACCGAACCGTCATCCCGTTGCCGGCAGACTATTCCCTTCGCTCGCTGACACCCGCGCCGGCGGACTACCTGTGGATCACGACGGCCTCCCCGGAGCCCCATCGACCGGTCCTGGGAATTACAATCCAGACGCTGCCTGGGGGAGAGGGAATTGCCATCGGCGAATTGACCGCCGGCGGGAGGGCGGAGAAGGCCGGATTTCAACAAGGGGATGTGATCAAGAAGGTGAACGAGACCCCGATTCAGACCCTGGAGGACCTGCACCGGGCCTTGTCCGATAAAACCCCGTTGAAACGATTCGGGATCCACCGGGATGGCCGGGAAATGGAAATTCCGGTGGAATGGGGAACGAAAAATCCTTGACAGAAAAGGCTAATCAAGTAATATTATTAAGTTTAAGTTTCTGTGGGGACCTTGAATGATAAATCCGTAAAAGTTCCCGGGGCTGTCATTGCGAGGAGGGAAGCGACGAAGCAATCCCCCATAATCAGCTACTTGCCAAGGTGGACATTGCTTCTCCCGGATCTGAGTCCGGGGGGTGCGATGACGGTTTTTTCGACTTTTTGCGAACGCATCTGAAAAAAATTTACAAATAAATTATCACAAGGAGGGAATTATGCAAAGGCGGAGTCAATGGGTTTTAGCAATGGGTATCGTGGCGAGCGTCCTCTTTCTGGCGGTTGCGGCCACTCAGGCAGCGCCGATAGCGGCCAAGATCGGGGTCATTTCCATTATCACCGGCCCGGGGGCCGGATACGGGGAGGCTATCACCAACGGGTTCAAACTGGCCGCGGGAGAACTGAACGCCAAGGGGGACGTAAAAATCGACCTGATCATAGAAGATTCTTCGGGCAAACAGGAACAAGCCCTGGCGGCGGCCCAGAAACTGATCAATTCCGACCAGGTGGTGGCCATCCTCGGCCCCACGCTGAGCACGGAAATGAAGGTGGTCGGTCCGGAGGCCAATGCCAGCGGGGTCCCGATTATGGGTACCTCCACCACCGCCGTGGGCATCACCCAGATCGGGAAATATGTTTTTCGCAATTCTCTGCCGGAGGCCCTGGCCATCCCGGCTTCGGTGAAAAAGGCCGTAGCCAAGTACCATATCAAAAGCGTGGCCATGCTCTACGGGAACGATGACGTTTTCACCAAATCGGGCTTTGACACCATGAAAAAGGTGGCCACCGACCTGGGTCTCAAGATCACCACTATCGAAGAATTTCAAAAAGGGCAGGCCGATTACAAGGCCCAATTGACCAAGATCAAAGCTACCAAGCCCGATGCCATCTTTTGCTCGGCCCTCTATGAAGAGGGAGGGGTCATATTGTCTCAGGCCCGGAAAATGGGGATTACCGTGCCCTTTGTGGGCGGCAACGGCTTCAACTCCCCCAAAGTGATCGAAATCGCCAAAGAGGCCGCCAACGGATTGATCGTGGCCACCCCCTGGTTCGGGGATAAGGCCGACCCGAAGGTCAAAGCCTTCGTTCAGAAGTATGAAAAGGCCTACGGGAAGAAGCCGGATCAGTTCGCCGCCCAGGCCTATGATGCCATGTATATCATGGGCGAGGCCCTGAAGAAGGCCGGGAAAGCTGACCGCGACAAGCTGCGCGACGCCTTAGCCTCCATTCGCAATTACAACGGCGTGTTGGGCAAGTTCTCCTTCGACAAAGAACGCGACGTGGTCATGGAGCCCAATGTCCTGATCGTCAAGGACGGCAAGTTTCAAATATTCAATTAATGGTGGTCTCGAAAAAGCCGCCCGCTGTCATTGCGAGGAGCGAAGCGACGAAGCAATCCCCAAGAATCAGCAAGTTGCCAATGTGGGGATTGCTTCGCTTCGCTCGCAATGACGGGTTTTTGGACTTTTTGCGAACTCAACAATTAATAATTTCCGGAGAAGAATAATAACTTTGACTAATGGGGGGATATCGGGGTGTGCCAATTTCACCCACCCCCCGGCCCCTTCCCGTCAAGGGAGGGGGAGACATACATCTTTTAGGAATTCTATTTGTTTTTCGAGCAATTAATAAACGGCATCACCCTGGGCAGTATCTATGCCATTGTGGCCTTGGGTTACACCCTGGTCTTCGGGGTCCTGGACATCATCAACATGGCCCACGGGGAGATCTTCATGTTCGGGGCCTTCATCGGCATGCTGCTCATTTCCCGTTTCGAGGCGCCGGTCGTGGTGGCCCTGGGCGGAGCCATCCTGGTGACCGCCGCTTTGGGTTTTCTGCTGGAACGACTGGCCTTGCGCCCCCTCCGGGGTCGAAGAGGGGTTTCCCATCTGGCTTCTTTGATCAGCACCATCGGCGTGTCCATTTTTCTGGAAAACCTGGCCCATCATCTTTTCGGCGCCGGCAATAAACGGTTCCCCACTTCTTTTGGAGATATCCAGTTCACCGTCGGACCGGTATCCATTTACCTGGTGCAGGTCATCATCCTGGCCATCTCCATTCTTCTGATGGTGGGCCTCTCCACCTGGCTTTCCAAGGCCAAAACCGGCAAGGCCCTGCGGGCCACGGCGGAAAACCTGGAGACGGCCAGCCTGCTCGGCATCAACACCGGCCGGATCATTACCTCCACCGTGGTGGTGGCCTCGTCCATGGGCGGGATCGCCGGGGTGCTGGTGGGCATGGCCTTCAATTACGTCAACAACCAGATGGGCCTGCCCATGGGGCTTAAAGGGCTGGCCATCATCATCATGGGCGGCATGGGCAGCGTGAACGGGGCCATGGTCGGCGGATTGATCCTCGGCCTGTCCGAAACCTTCATGGTGGCCTACGGAGATTCCGGCTACCGGGACGCCATCGCCTTTATCGCCATCATTGTGATTTTGTTGATCCGTCCCCAAGGCCTTTTCGGCCAGGCCCTGCCGGAAGCCAAAGCGTTAGCCAAAAAATTTTTGGGCTTAAACTCGAATTTCGTGCTTCGGATTTCGAATTTGACAATGCTTTTGTTTGACGGTGCGAGAAATATTCTCGGAATGATTTTTTAAGGAAATAATGATCAACCCTTATTATCTCCAAATCGCTTCCTTCCTCCTGATCAATATCCTGTTGGCCTTGAGTATCTACATTACCCTCTGCACCGGGCAGTTGTCCCTGGGCAGCGCCGGATTCATGAGCATCGGCGCCTATACCAGCGCTCTGCTGACCGCCAAACTGGGGCTGCCGATCCCTCTGGGCCTTTTGGCCGGAGGGCTGCTGGCCGCGTTCATGGGTCTGCTCATCGGCTTGCCCACCCTGCGTCTCACCGGGGTCTATCTGGCTATTGCCACGCTGGGTTTCGGAGAAGTGGTTCGCGTCGTTTTTATCAACTGGGAGTCCCTGACCAGCGGGGCGGTAGGTATCGCCGGAATTCCCCACCTGGGCCGCACCATCCTGGCCCGCCTGCAAGCGGTCGGGTTTTCCCCGGAAAGCTGGGGTCTGAAGAATAACGAGTTTATCAGCTTGAGCATTTTTCTGGTTCTCCTTTTCCTTACCCTGCTGACCTTACTTTTTTTTAGCCGTCTCCTGAACTCTCGGGTGGGCCGGGCCTTTGAGGCCATCCGGATGGATGAAAAGGCCGCCGAGGCCATGGGTATCCCGACCACCTATTACAAAATTTTAACCTTTGTGCAGGGTGCGGCCCTGGCCGGATTCGCCGGCGCCTTGTTCGCCCATGTGACCGGCTACATCAGTCCGGCGGACTTTACCTATCACCGGGCCGTGGAAATACTGGTTTTTGCCGTTTTCGGGGGCAGCGAGGTGTTATGGGGGCCGGTTTTCGGAGCCGGCTTCCTGACGGTCATGCCGGAACTGCTCCGAGGCTTAAGCGAGTACCGTTATTTTATTTACGGGGCTATACTGGTGGCCATGATGGTTTTCCGTCCTCAGGGCGTGATCGACCGGACATTGCTCGATCGGCTTCGGGGCCGCCGGAATGAGGGGAAAGATGCTGCTTGAGATCCGGAAGGTCAGCATGATTTTCGGCGGTCTGGCCGCCTTAAAGGATGTGGACTTCCGGTTGGAGGAGGGGGAAATCCTGGGCCTGATCGGTCCCAATGGCGCGGGTAAGACCACCTTGTTCAATGTGGTCACCTCCTTTCTACACCCTACGGGCGGTGAGATCTTTTTCAACGGTGAAAAGATCAGCGGCCTCCCTACCCACGAGATTACCAATCGCGGGATCAGCCGGACCTTTCAAAATATCCGTCTTTTCGATCAAATGACCGTGGAAGAGAACGTCATGGTCGGCCGCCACACCCGCAGCCGGGCCGGGGTTTGGAGCAGTGTCCTGCGGACCGGTTTTCAAAAAAAAGAAGAGTTGCGGATCAGGGAAAAAACCGACGAACTGCTCGACCTGGTGGGCTTATCGGGAACCAATCGCTCCCCGGCCTCCAGCCTGCCCTACGGGTACCAGCGGCGGGTGGAAATCGCCCGGGCCCTGGCCGGGGATCCGCGGTTGATTCTTCTGGATGAACCGGTGGCCGGGATGAATGACAGCGAGACCGAAGAGATCTCTCGGTTGATTAAAAAAATTTTGGGGTTCGGCATCACTATCCTGCTGATCGAGCACGACATGTCTATGGTCATGAAGGTTTGCGACCGCCTGGTGGTCCTTAATTTCGGCGAGAAGATCGCCGAGGGCGCCCCCCAGGAGATCCAGAACAATCCCCAGGTCATCGAAGCCTACCTGGGTCGGGAAGAAGGGAGAAAATAGGCGTGCTGCGGGTCGAAGGGCTGAAGACCAATTACGGAAACATCCGGGCCTTAAAGGGGGTGGACCTGGAGGTGCCCTCCGGTTCCATTGTGACCATCCTGGGCGTCAACGGGGCCGGCAAAACGACCCTGCTCAAGACCATCGCCGGCCTGCTCAAACCGAAAGAAGGAAGTATTCTATTTCTGGACGAGAATATCGCCCGGCTTCCGCCTTTCAAGGTGGTGCAACGGGGCATCGCCCTGGTCCCGGAAGGACGGGCCATCCTGGCCCGGATGAGCGTCCTGGAAAACCTGGAGATGGGGGCCTATCAGCGCCGCGACGGCCAGGTTCGCCAGGATATCAAAAAAGAAATGGAGCGTTTCCCCTGGCTGGAAGAGCGGCAGGGGCAGCCCGGCGGCTCCCTTTCCGGCGGGGAGCAGCAAATGCTGGCCATCTCCCGGGCCCTCCTCTCCCGCCCCAAACTGCTATTATTGGATGAGCCTTCCCTGGGGCTGGCCCCGCTGGTGGTGAACGAGATCTTCCGGATCATCCGCCGCATCAACCAGGACGGAACGACAGTCCTCCTGGTGGAGCAGAACGTCAAACAGGCCATGAAAGTCTCCCAGTATGCCTACGTTTTAGAAACCGGCAAAATCGTCCTCAGCGGAACCACCGCCGAGTTGCTGGAAAACCCGAAGATCAAGGAATCGTTTCTGGGGCAGAAGGCCTGAACGCCGATTCCTAGGATTAAAGGAATAGGAAATAGAAAATAACCATTTGACCCCCAAACCCCCTTATCCCCCATGATGAACCGGGCTGGCGCCGCAATGCTGCGGGTGGAACAGAAGAGGAAGCCGGTTTAAAAAATCACCCCTGCACCTACTGCTTGGTAACCGGGAGGAAGGTGTGCCGTAAGGCGAAACCGGCGGGTTTCTGAAAAACACCTAAATCAATCCTCACTGAATTAAGAAGGTGATCGGTCTCCTCTCTCTCTTGTCATTTTTCTTCGCAAAATCTTTCACGATTCATTACGCCGTCAAACTCATTGTCGGACAGACGGTCATCGGCAACTCCGCAGTACCCATTACGGAATCGGTTTGGGTTATTGGTACGGTGTGACCCTTGGGGGGAAGGCTGTATCTGCCTTTGATCTTGCGACATTAGTGACCGGTGCTATAACTCTACCGCCTCGAACTGACCGACCAGCAACGATGTGATCCGGTTATGCCCGGGGCTTAATAAAAAAACCGGGCCCTCTTGGGTGTGGGTTTTTTATTAAGTCCAGGACTAAGTCAATAGAAGAATCCCGGCCATTAAGAATGGGCGGAAGGAGCGGCTAAAATAATCGATCCATCCTGAAATACTGCAATAAGTCGATAAAACCCGGGGAACTCAAGGGATCGCGCTTCATCCCGAACAAGTGCCCCGGACAGGCACAGTCCGAGGCGCCGAAGCCGGGGATGTCCCAATCGGCGATGGCCCGCATCCGTTCGCCCATTTGGCATTCCAAATCTTCCGAGGAACGGACCGGCAAGGCGGCGATGAATTCCGATGCCGCTCTCAGGTAATCGATGTGCCAAAATTTGTTTTTCTGGATGCGGCGGTGGCGTTCCAATCTCTGGGTCAGATTTTTCATGGCCGAGCCGACATATACGTAGTAACCGGCCGGGAAAGTCTGCCGATTTTGCCGGCGGCCGAATTCCAGATTCCTTTTGCGGTTGAGCTTCAGAATCAGCAGGTAGCTTCCCCGGTCCTGGGCCTCCCTTTGAATCAGCTCCCAGGGGATTTCCAATCGCTTTACCCGATCGCCGAGAGACAAGTCCGGTTTCCACTCCACTGCCAGCGGGATGATTTCCACCCGATTCCGGCAGGCCAGAAAGGTTTGGGCGAAAAACAGATCCGTGTGATAATCGGGGAGAAAGAATTCCGCCTTCAGCCAGTGGACGATGAACAGCACCGCGGTCTTCCGTCCCTGGTCGCTCAATTCGGCTAATTCCCGCAAATGCCGGGCCCCGCGCTCCGTGACCGCATCCGGGAACATGGCCGTTCTCTCCCCGAACAGGGTGCAGGATTTCACCTCGACCAGCCATTCATTTTTCCGGTGTTCCACCAGGAGGTCAAAACGGGAATGATCGATGCGAATCTCCCGGCCGATCACCCGGGCCCCTTCCCAGCCGGGGACCTTTCCTTGATCGATCAAATTTCCGGCCACTTCGTTGGTCCGATGGGTATGGAGGAAGATCGGAACCCCCTCCCGTTCCACCGCCAACACGGTAAAGGCGTTTTTTCGGGTAGGGGAGGACGGTTCTTTGACAATATACACGGTGACCCCCGGCAGCAGGAGCTCCTGGAGTCGTCCGGGGTTGGGTAGAAAAGCCTGGATGATCCTGGCCCCCAGGCGGCAGCGGATTAGAAAACGGTTGGGGCGGTCGATAAACTGGGCCGGTAGAGGAGGGGCGGAGGGCATCAGACGGATCGGTTAGGGTGGACCAATCAGTCCAGGGGAAGGGTTCCCCGGCAATTCGGGTAACCTGAACAGCCTAGAAATTGGGAACCGGCTTGTTTACCCTGTCGGGCGGTACGCACCACCAGGGATTTGCCGCAAAGCGGGCAAAGGGGAAGGTTTTTCTTGGGCCGATCGGTCGGATTGGGCCGATTCGTCCGATGCCTTTTCTCCACCTCCCGGACCGCTATCGCCTCCGGATCGTCTTTCCCCCATTGGCCCAGACCGCGCTGGCGCAGAAAATCTTCGTAGTCGAGTAAGAGTTCATCAAGGCTGGCCCGGGCGACATTTACCAGGCGCAGTTCGGTCTGGGTCGAGGTCGCCGAGGCGCGGCTGCCTTCAGCGATATTCTGCCTTCCGCTACGAGCGGCCTGCACCATCTGGTCCACCGTGCGCGAGCGTTTATCCAGAAAACGGGCGCAAAACGACACCGTGGCGTCGTAGATTAGCGTCGCGGCTTGGAAGGAACGCAATTGGCGATAGCCCCCGCTCGGGCGAATCCTTTCGGAATCCGAAATTACACGGGACTTGTCGAATCCGTTCTTTTGTGTTGGCCTATCCATTTTCAAAATCCTACTTGGACTTGGGGACCATCTTGACGGTCTTCAGGATCGGGCAGCAACAGGGACAGCAACAGCAGATATTGGATAATTCCTGTGTATTCGAGGGCGAAAGTACCAGACCCGTCTCCTCCGCCAGATCGAGAATGCCCAGGGCCTCCTCAACGCTAATTTGCCTGCCCCATTTATTGTTTATATAGAAACGCGCAAATTGGCTGAAACCCAGGCAGGTCTCTATCGGCCGGTCGCATTCCTTTCCTTCAGCTCGATCCCGGTGGGAGTCGCTGGAAACCCCGTCGGCAGGGCATCCAGGAAAACACTGAGCCTTTCATAAATATCTTGACTCATCCCTTCCTCCTTCTAAGAAATCCAAGATGGCCTGTTCAGTTCGTTCGGTTTTTCCGCCGGCAGAAGATGACCGGCATCCATGATGTGAACTCGCTGGGCTCCTTCGATTTTGTCGGCCAGGTATTGCCCAAACTTAGGGGGTGTCAGCAGGTCATCCTCACCGGTGACTACCAGGACCTGGGCCCTGATTTCAGAAAGGCGTTTTCGAACATCAAAACGGTCGCAGGCCTGAAAGTCCCCGAAAGCCACGGAGGGTGGGCATTTCAGGTTGTCATCCAATACGGGTTGGATACGTGTCGGGTCGGTTTTTGAGGAAATCGCGAACTGCTTGGCTGATTCGACGAAGGCCGGGTAACTCCTTTCTATGGTTTCCTCAAGCCGTTATTGTGCTGCAATGGATTGCCGGTGTTCTCCGAGCCCAGGGTCGGGCCTGCTCCAACTGGCCGGCCAATTGAAAAAGGGTCGCCTCATCCCCGAAGCGGCCGGCGAAGTGGACTCCGATGGGAACATTCTCCTTATTCCAGAAGAGGGGTACCGACATGGCCGGCTGGCCGGTTACGTTTTGGATCCGGGTGAAGGCCACCAGGGCCTCGGTAGCTTCCAGCCAGCGGTTGGGATCTTCAACGGACCATTGAAAAGAACCGAGCTTGACCGGGGGAACCCGCAGGGTAGGGGAGAGCAGCAGGTCATAATCGCCGTCGTGATACCAGTGAGCCACTTTTCGAGTGAAACGCTGAAGCTCTTCTAAATTCCCCAGATAATCGCTCCCGGTGCGTTTTAATCCGGCCCGACAAAATATCCAGGTAAGCGGTTCGAGCTGGTCCTGGGTTATTTCCTTGGCCAGCGTTTTCTCCCAGTACTTTTTTATGTGGCCCACCAGGCAGGTAAAGAGGCCGCCATAGGCTGCTGCGAAATTCGACCAGGCCAGTTTTTCCGGGGGGACTTCTTCGACGATATGCCCCAGTTCTTCGCAAATTCGAACAGCATCCTGCAGGGCCTCACGGCAATCCGAGTGTAACTCGGTCTGGGAGGTCCAGCCCTCCGGGACCGAGGTCAGAAAGCCTATCTTGAAAGGTCCGGTCACACGACCGACCTCCTCCCGGAAAGGGCGCTCCCTAATGGGGGAGGCGTAGGCATCGCCCAGGTCCGGTCCGGAGGTCAGGTCCAGCAGGGCGGCCGAGTCTCGCACAGAGCGGGTCAGCCCATGTTCGTGGACCAATCCGCTTCCCAGATCAAAAAAATTAGGCCCCAGCGGGTTCCGTCCCCGAGTAGGCTTCAAACCGAAAACTCCGCAACAGGAAGCCGGAATCCGGATGGACCCGCCGGCATCATTCCCATGGGCCAAGGGCACGATTCCTGCCGCCACGGCCGCGGCCGCCCCGCCGCTGGAACCGCCGGGGGTTAAATCCGGATCCCAGGGGTTATGGGTCGGCCCATGCAATAACGGCTCGGTGGTGGGCAGGCAGCCGAATTCGGGAGTGTTTGTCTTGCCGACGATGACCAATCCCCCGGCCCGCAGGCGTCCGACCAGTTCGCTATCCTGCCGGGAGATATATCCCCGGACCGCGCGTGACCCTTCCTGGAAAGGCGTGCCTGCGTATTCGGCAATCAGGTCCTTTAACAGGAAAGGGACGCCGGCGAAAACGGCAATCCCTGTTTTCCCGGCCTGGATTTTAGCCGACCACTGCTCCGCCTCGGACCGGGCCTGGTCGTAGAGTTTGTGGATCACGGCGTTGAGCCGAGGGTTGACTCGCTCGATCCGTTCGATGGTGATCTCCAGAAGATCCAGGGGATTGATATCACCTTTACGGATCAGCGTTCCTAATTCTAGGGCGTCACAACCGGTCCATTCATCCTTCACAGCCAGATCCTTCCGGGTTGGCTAGGGTTTAGGCAGGATAACCGGCTGATTGGATTCCAGCTTTTGCTGAAACTCTTTCCAAAAAGATTCATCCGCTTTCTGCCAGCCGGCTCCGAAACGGGTGTTGAAAAATCCCCCCAACTTTTCAAAAAGGCGTTTCCAACCGGGGGCTGATTCGTAGCGGAGGACGTCTTCCAGGAAGGGGACAATTTCACTGAGCTTTTCCTTGGGCAGATAGGCCCGGGCGCCCATTTCGATGGAACGCTTTATGGCTTCGGGAGACAAGGCATGGGCCGTAAGCATGGCGATTGGGAATCCCCTGACCACGGCCTCTTGAAGCAGATCGAAACCCCGGACCCCCATGATATCCAGGACCACCAGATCATAGGTGTAGGATCGCAGATGGTCGAGGGCCGATTCATAGGTGCTCGCCTGATGGAGGATGCAGCCCCCACAGACTTCCGTAATATCTTCTTTTAAGATTTCTAAAACGTCCGGTTCATCATCTACTGTCAAAATCACTTTTCCTTTTAAAATCGATTCTTGCATTGGAACGTCCTTTGGTAATGTTTAATTTGTACAAAAAATCTTTTTGTGCTTTTAATCTATCATTATAATGCTTATCTCCTATCCGGACAACTGTAAAAATTTGAAGACGAATTTATCCGGCGAACGGACTTACTTTATGATATAATCGCTTCAGAAAAAATGGAGAGGTTGCTATGGAATGCGCACGTTGTCAAGACCCCATCGAATCAGGGGAGGAGAGGGAATACGCCGGCCGGGTCCTCTGTGAAGACTGCTACATGGATGCCCTGTCGCCGGCCAAGACTTGCGATCCCTGGGCGGTGCACAGCGCCAAATCATTTGCCCAGGCCGGGGGGGCCGCACCGGTCCTCAGTCCCTTGCAAAAACAAATTGTGGAATACTTACAGGAGACCGGCGGCGTTGAACCTCGGCAGATTTCCGAACGGTTTCAGATCAAGCCGGCCGACCTGGAGCGGGAAATCGCCTCCTTGCGGCATATGGAGAAGATCCGGGGAGAGCTGCGGGAAGGGCGGAAGATCATTAAGACCTGGTAGCTAATTTCTGGGCCAGGTGGCGCACCCGGGCCTCCAGGTTGATTCGGTAGGCCGGCTCCGGCTGTTTGGGTTCAGGCCGGGAGTCATATTCATCGGCTTTGATCCATTCGACTACCCGCCGGATATCCCCGTCCTCCCGGGTCAGCAGATCAACTACTTGATTTTTGAATTGAGGAGCCGTCCGGAGCGACCGTTTAAAATAATCCGCCACCTCCGACCCGGTGTAAACCAGGCGGTGGCCTTGGCAAAGGGTGTCCACCTTGAGGGCCGCCAGCCGGGTCAGGGATTTTAAATAGACCTCATAGTCCACTAAAAATTCGGTGACCACATACCCCGTGGTATCGGCGCAGCCCACCGCTTCGGAAGCAATCAAGATCTTTCGTTCCGGGATGTAGTAGCTCAGAAAATCCCAGGTATGCCCTGGCGTGGCCATCACCTGGACGGAAAGCCCCGGCCCCAGTTCTATCCGCTCTCCATCCACCAGGACCCGATCCACCTCGAAGGGCTGAAAGGGTCCGCCCAGGCGCAGTTCCGGTTTCCAGCGGTTGACCGTGTCCGCCGCCGAATCATTTAAGTCGGCCATCAGCTTCCGAGCGTTAGGACGCCGGACAATCTCGGCCGCCCGTTGGGAAGCGGCAATGAGCAACCCGGGGAAGGCCTTTTTTAGATAAGCCGCGGCCCCGCAGTGGTCGAAGTGGACATGGGTCAGGAAAAGGATTTTCGGGCTTCTCCCCCCCAGGATTTTCCGGATGGCCTGTTCATAGAGAGGGCCCAAGACGCTGAAGCCGGCATCGAACAGAACCGGCCGGTCGCCGTCCAGGAGATAGGAAGGGACTTCACTGGCCCCGATGACGTAAAAGCCCGGGGCCACTTCGCCGGTTTTATCGAAAATCAAAAGGAAGCCTTTCACAACAAGCGGAAGGTCAGTGCTATGTTCGTATTAAACCCGCATGCTCGGGGGGGGCACCCCAAGGCATAAAAATAATAGGGCCGAGACAACTCTCTAACCGCATGATATTAATAATCAATAATCAATTGTTCATTATCAATTGACTATTGATTATTGGCCTTTTTCCAGGTCATAGAGTCTATTTTCGTTAAACCCCCAAGGAACTAGTATGTGCCTTGATTGCGCTCGGCACCCAACGCTTCGCGCTCCGCCTTACCCCACCGGGTCTTTAATCGTGAAGTAGCGGTTGGACAACCAGGCCAGGGGAACGGCTTTTTCATCCACCCGGTAATCGACCGCCTCGGCCAAATAGATGACATATTTCCCGACCGGATAGGAGGTGACCACCCGGCATTCGAGAAAGGCGTAAGAACCCTTGATGCCCGGCGAGGCGATGACTCTTGATTTCTCCAGGCCGATTTTAAACTTGGCGAATTTATCGACCCGGCTGCCATGCGTCGCACCCAGGGCCTTGGCCAGTTTGACCTGGCCGGCGGAGGCGATATTCAGGACAAATTCCGCTGATTCTTCGATCAACTGATAGGTGGTGGAGGACTTGGCCACGCTGACCACAAAATAGGCCGGGTCCTCGGAAACGAACATGCAGGTAGCGGTCATAGCATCTTTTTTCTTTTTGCCGGCAACACTCAGCAGCACCACCGAACAGGGAACCCAACGGGCGACATTGGTCATTTTTTTTTCCATAACCGACCTCCTATTTTATTAAGCAATACCTGTCTGCATCTTGAACGATCCGTTCTTTTTTTGCAAGCCAATCCAGATGCTTTTTCATAATGGCCCTTTCCCCGAACTCGAAAAAGGCCCGGGGTAGGGAGGACTTCGACGGTCAAGGAACCCAGATCGATGATTTCTCCATCCACATGCCAGTGGCTGAGCCAGATCTGGCGGACGGGCCTGGTATCCCGCAGCTTAATCAAGGCTTTTCGATCCGAGCCCGGATCGATCAGGATTCCGGCTTCTTCGATATAGACCGGGTTGCAATAGGGATAACGCCCCCGGTTTTCACCTGGAATAAATCGAAGGGGGCCTACTGGTTGGCCAATCATCCCGCGTTATGTTCCTCTGGTTGCTTCCGCATTAAATCACGCCGCGGTAATAGGCCAATTGGCGGGCATAGGGGGCAAAGCGCTGAGTCAAGTTTTCCTGTTCACTCGGAGAAAGGGGCTCGAAATCCCGACCGGCAGCAGCCAGGGTCTGGACCTCATCCGGAGTGGAACAACCGACGATGGCCACGGTGATATTCTGGGAGAGGGCATAACGGATTAATTCCTCGGCGCTGACCTCCAGACCGGGTTGGAGATAATACCCGGCCCCCAGGACTTTCATACCGATTACGGCCAGCCCTTTCTCCCTGGCGGCGGCCAGGGTCGAATCCAGAAAGCCGCCCAGAACCCCCTCCACCGGATTGACCGGCAGGAGGACCGCGTCCACCGGCCAGTTGCTGACGGCCCGGGTCAGAACGGAGGGATCGTGGTGGCCGGTGACGCCGATGAAGCGGATCAACCCCTGAGCCCGGGCCTCCAGGAAAGCCTCCAAAGCCCCGCCCGGAGATTCAATTTGTTTTAAATCCCCCTCGGTCCGGACATCGTGGATCTGCCAGAGATCCAGGTAGGAGGTCCCCAGATTGGACAGGGTTTGCTGTAAATCCTGCCAAGCCCCCTTTCTATCCCGGCTGGCTGATTTGCTGGTTTGAAATACTTTCTCCCGAACCTGAGGGAGGCTTGGCCAGACGGTCCCATAGTACTTTTCGCTTCCGGCATAGGCCCGGGCCGAGTCAAAATAGGTGATCCCCTGGTCCAAGGCCTCCTGAATCACGGCCTGAGCCTGCGGAGTCCGGCCGTGGGTCCGGAGGACCCCCTCGCCGCCCAACCCTACCCGGGTTACGGTCCGGCCGGTTTTCCCAAAAGGACTGGTCAGGGTCATAATTTGATTTTCACTTTTCTGAACCGGGCAAATCAGAGAGATCCACATCCCGGGCATCCGTCAAACTTTGTCCGGTTTTTTCAAATTCTTCGGCGTCCGGTCGGCAGAGTCGGGTCCAAGGTATGGCCTGCAGCCGCTTGAGCGGGATGGATTGGCCGCATTCCTCGCAAAGTCCGTACTTGCCAACCTCCATTTTTCTTAGAGCCAATTCCAGGGCTTCGATTTCTCCCCGCTCCCGCGAACCCAGTTGATTAAAAAGATCGGCCCGTTCGGCCTTCTGGGCTTGTTCTTCCATTTCAACTTGAGGTTCCTGTAAATCCTGCAGTCCGGATTCCAAACCGCGTACCTGATCGAAAATTTCCTTGCGTTTCAATAAGAGTTGGTTCCGCAAGCGGGACAGGTCTTGCTCATTCATGGTCGCCCTCCATAAATTTTTATTGAAAAGAACCACTAGAGAGATTTAATATCAAACTTACCAAAGTCTAACCGGGTAGTCAATAAAACGCGCTGAAGGGATGAGAACATGGAGGGACTGGACCAAAGGCATAAGGGCAAAGGATAAAGGGTTCAATGGAAAAATACCCGAAAGAGAATTGAGTAAGGCCCTTGGCTCCCGCGCTTTATAACGAGTATTCCGCCTATTTGAAAAAAATGTTCGGCTGCCGGGTGCAGAAGATCCCTCTGGATGCCGGGCTAACCTGTCCGAACCGTGACGGGAGCAAGGGGATCGGAGGATGCCTTTACTGCGATGCCCGGGGCTCGGGGACCGGAGCGTCTGCCCGGCTGCCCTCCATAACCGACCAGCTTCGTCAGGGGAAGGATTTTTTTGGAAAACGCTATGGGGCCAAGAAGTTCATCGCTTATTTTCAGTCCTTTTCCAATACCTACGCCCCGCTGGACCTCCTCGAAAAATTGTATCGGGAGGCCTTGGACCAGGAAGGAGTGGTGGGCCTGGCCGTGGGGACCCGCCCCGACTGTGTTAACTCGGAGGTCCTGGATCTTCTGTCGTCCTATCAAAGGACGCATTTGGTCTGGATGGAATACGGTCTTCAATCCTTTCATCCGGAGACGCTGCGACGGATCAATCGGGGCCATACGGGGGAAGAATTCGAACAGGCCGTTTTAGAAACCCGGAAAAGGGGGCTGAATCTTTGTGTCCATGTGATTCTGGGACTGCCCGGGGAAGGGCTTCCAGAGGTTCTGGAAACGGCCCGCCGCTTATCCGGGCTGGATATTCAGGGCCTTAAAATTCATTCGCTCTACATCAACCAGGGCACGGGGCTGGAGGCCTGGTACCGGGATGGTCGTTATCGGCCGCTGACTCAGGGCCAATATGCGGACTGGGCCTGCCAATTCTTGGAGCACATCCCCCCGGACTGGATTATTCAGCGCCTGACCGGGGATCCGAATCCCGGGGAACTGGTGGCGCCAAGCTGGGCGCTGGAAAAGAAAAAAACCCTGGAGCTGATCCGGACCTTGTTAGAAAAAAAGGGGTGGTATCAGGGAATTAGATACAAAACCCTCGAAAACGGATAAGGGTGATATGAAATTATCGAAAACTGGAAGGCCTGAGAAAGACCCCGACACCGTATCTTATGACTCCCGGTTGTTTCCTTCGGTCGGCCGGATTTACGTGGCGGCCACTTATCGGGGGATATGCCGGATTTCCTTTCCGGCACACCCGGTGGAACATTTTTTCAAGACCGTTATCAAAAAATACAATCCTAGTATTTTAATCCAAAACAATATGTTATTTGATAATTTCTATATCCAGCTTGAAGAATATTTAACCGGCCGGCGGGCGCTATTTTCCATCCCCCTGGACCTCCAGGGGACCTCTTTCCAGTCAGAGGTCTGGCAGGCTCTGGCTCAGATCCCCTATGGGGAGACCCGCAGTTACGGGGAGATTGCCAGACAGGTCGGTCGTCCTAAAGCCGTCCGAGCCGTAGGGCAGGCCAACCATGTCAACCCCGTACCCATCCTTATTCCCTGCCACCGGGTCATCGGGTCTAAGGGGGACCCGGTGGGGTATGGGGGGGGAGTCCCGCTGAAAAATCAATTCCTGGCTTTAGAGAAAAAATTTCGTTGCAACTTTCTTTTCTCCCCGTTATAATACTACCCATTGTATAACTTATTGCGCTATTGTCTATATATGGTATAACTACTGCGGTACGGCGATAGCGGTATGCTCGCCTTCCCAGCCAACCGGACCGGGGAAGACATTCTTAAAAAAATTCTTACAACCAACAGCCCTCCCAGGGGCCCCGGCGAATATTTTGGTTCAATTTAGCCGTTGGCATTATCTTTTGATCTTTGGAAATAAATAGAATTGAGGAGTTTTCTATGGCCACCCGTGTTTCTAAAATCGTCCTGTCACCCAATGCCCAAATCGTCTTAAACAAACGCTACCTGCGGAAAAATGACAAGGGGCAGGTGATCGAGAAACCGGAGGACATGTTTCGCCGGGTGGCCCGGGTGGTGGCCTCGGCCGACGCCCTCTACGGGAAGAAGACCCAGGTTAAGAAGAGCGAGGAAACTTTTTTTCGGATGATGACCCAGTTGGAGTTTATGCCCAATTCTCCGACCCTGATGAATGCCGGCCGCCAACTGGGACAGCTCTCCGCCTGTTTTGTTCTCCCGGTGGAGGATTCGATTGACAGCATTTTTGAGGCCATCAAACAAACGGCCATTATTCATAAAAGCGGCGGAGGGACCGGCTTTTCCTTTTCCAGAATCCGTCCGGAAAAGGATACGGTCAAATCCACGCACGGCATTTCCAGCGGCCCCATTTCTTTCATGACCGTTTTTGATGTGGCCACCGAGACCATTAAGCAGGGGGGGACCCGGCGGGGGGCCAACATGGGACTGCTCCGGGTGGACCACCCGGATATTGAAAAGTTTATTGAAGCCAAGCTGCAGACCGACCGCCTGAATAATTTCAATATCTCGGTCCTCATCCCGGATGCCTTTATGGAGGCCCTGGAAAAGGATCAGAACTATGACCTGGTCAATCCCCATACCGGTAAGGCCGTCCGCTCCGTTTCCGCCTTGTCCATTTTTAACAAGATCGTCCATTCCGCCTGGCGTAGCGGAGAACCGGGAGTGGTGTTTATCGACCGGATCAACCGGGATAACCCGACGCCGCATCTGGGACCCATCGAGGCCACCAATCCCTGCGGGGAACAGCCCCTGTTGCCCTACGAGTCCTGCAACCTGGGGTCCCTCAACCTGGCCCGGATGGTGAAAAAGGGCAAAGTGAATTTCGAGAAGCTGCGCGGCACTATTCAGGAAGGGGTCCATTTTCTGGATAACGTCATTGATGTGAATAAATACCCCCTGCCGGAGATCGAAAAAATGACCCGGGGCAATCGCAAAATCGGCCTGGGTTTGATGGGCTTTGCCGATCTGCTGATCCAGGTGGGGGTTCCCTACAACTCGGAGCGGGCCGTGGAACTGGCCGAGCAGATCATGGAATTCATTCAGACCGAGGCCCGAAAATCTTCGACCCAATTGGCCCGCGAGCGGGGAAATTTCCCCAATTTCAAGGGAAGCGTCTATGATCCGGGGCGGAAGGCCAAGGCCTACATGCGCAACGCCACCACCACCACCCTGGCCCCCACCGGGACCATCAGCATCATTGCCGGGGCCTCCAGCGGCATTGAACCCTTGTTTGCCGTCTCTTACTATCGAACAGTGCTGGACGGAACCCGGATGGTGGAGGTTAATCCCTACTTCAAAAAAGCGGCCAAGGAGAAGGGCTTTTACCGGCCCGAACTGATGGAGGAGATTGCCAAAGAAGGCTCCATCAAGCACCTGGAAGGGATCCCGGAGGAGTTGAAAACCCTGTTTGTCACCTCCCACGATATCGACCCGGAATGGCATATACGCATCCAGGCGGCCTTTCAGCGGCACACGGACAACGCCGTCTCCAAGACCATCAATTTTCCCGAGGAAGCCACCCCGGAAGAAGTCAAGACCGCCTATTTGCTGGCCTACCGGGAGGGGTGTAAGGGGGTCACCATCTATCGCTACGGGAGCCGGGAAACCCAGGTGCTGAATCTGAGCAAGCCGGCGGAAGGCCCGAAGATCAATCCCCGCCCCCGGCCGGACCGGACCAACGGGGTCACGGAACGGATCAACACCGGCTGCGGGAAACTGTATGTAACTATCAACGAGGATGAAAAAGGGTATTGCGAGGTCTTCGCCCAGATGGGCAAAACGGGGGGCTGCGCCTCGTCCCAGATCGAGGCCACCGGCCGATTGATTTCCCTGGCCCTGCGCTCCGGGATCTCCATGGGTTCCGTTATCCGGCAGCTTTCCGGGATTCGCTGCCCCTCTCCGGCCTGGGTCAACGGCCACCAGGTCCTCTCCTGCCCGGATGCCATCGGCCGGGTGATCGGCAACTACACCCAGATCGAGACCTCCGAAAGCGGATCGCTTATGGGTTCCTGCCCGGATTGCGGCGGCCAGGTGGTCCACGAAAACGGCTGTCTGAACTGCCATTCCTGCGGATTTTCCAGGTGCAGCTAAACCCCATGTTTGGTCAAATATTGGTATTAATTTACTATGCCTGTACGATTATTAAGTGAGTCAGAGAACTGGGCCACCACAAATGTTATGAAGCCTGGAATCGAAGATCGGATGATCTTTGGGAGCAAATTCGGCGCGCTGTATGAAGGCGATTGCCTCCAAATACTTCCCTATGTTCAGGACGAAGTAATCGATACCGTTTTTGCAGATCCTCCGTTTAACCTGGCAAAAAAATATGGGAGCCGTGTTAATGATAGCCTTAAGGATGGCGATTATCTGGAATGGTGCAATGAATGGCTAGATCACTGCGTTAGAATTTTAAAGCCAGGAGGAGCATTTTTCGTTTATAATTTACCCAAATGGAACATGCAGTTGGGGAGTTACTTGACTGTAGCAGGTTTAACATTTCGTCATTGGATAGCAATCAACGTAAAATTAACCTTACCAATACCCGGAAGATTATATCCCTCTCATTATAGCTTACTTTATTTCACAAAAGGAAAACCTAAAACCTTTGTTAAGATTCGGACTCCTATTGAGAAGTGCCGGCATTGTGGGGGAGAGATCAAGGATTATGGTGGACACAGGGGGGCTATGAATCCAAATGGAGTAAATTTGACCGACGTTTGGAATGATATAACCCCTGTAAGGCACTGGAAATTTAAGAGCCGTAAACGCCTCTTAAACCAGTTATCTACTAAAGTCCTTGAACGGGTGATTCAGATGTCTACCAATAAATATGATTTAGTCCTAGATCCATTCGGAGGTAGCGGGACAACCTATGATGTTTGTGAGCGTCTTAAGCGCCATTGGATCGGAATGGATTTGGAAAGTTGCGAAGTGATCATCGAACGCCTCCAAACTGAAAATTTGCGGCCGCACAAATCGGAAGATTTTATTGGAGAATAACGTTAATATCACGAACAAAAGAAAGGTGGTCAATTGCCTGGGTCTCGACCTTTCGGACGCATTGTTTCCTCTAGGACGGCGATTAATTCCGAACCTAAATGATTTCTATGAATTGGAGTTGGCCTTTTACGAAAATAAACTCCTATCCGATACGGAACTCATTAATAATGGAGCATATTTTTCCGCTGCGGGGGGAGAATACACCCATCATTTTCTAATGTGTACCGGCGAGACACTGAAATTGCCTAACGGTTCTTCCTCTCGTTTAAAATCCTTTTTCGAAAATAATATTTTCCGCACCGGTTATGCCACCCATGGTCTTTTCCCTTACCGGGGCAAATTCCATCCCCAGATGATTAAGGGTTTGATCAACATAATGGGACTTAAACCTGGCGATACTGTACTTGATCCTATGATGGGCTCAGGAACTGTATTGGTTGAAGCATCTTTGATGAAAATCAAATCTATGGGTTTCGACGCTAGCCCGTTTTGTCAATTTATGACCCAGGCAAAACTTGATACACTGACAATGCCCTTGGTACGCGCTAAAGGTGCCCTTAATAACTGTGAAAGGGTTTTTGCTTATTTCCAGAAAAAGGTCGGGCAACCAAAGATTGCGAGCAAAATAAACAAGGAAAAAACAAAAAAGACTGCCTTGGTCGCCATGGAAGAGGTGTTGGAGTATTCTGGCAACAAAAATCATTCCCCATTAACGGATTGGGGTGAAGATACTACTAAAACATATAATTTCCTCCTGCTGGCCTATCTAGACAGCGCAGGCTATTCGGAAAGGAGCAACAAAAGAAATCCTTTAAGGCAATTTGAGGCCATTTTGGAGCGTTATTTATTCGTTGCTGGTAAAATTCAAAATGTTTTATCCCAATTGAATATTGATCCAACTCCAGCGGAAGTTTTTGAGGGGGATGCTAGGGAGCTTCCGCTGCCCGGCGAAAGCATTGATGGAATAATATTTTCTCCACCCTACAGCTTCGCTATAGATTATCTGGCTAATGATTCATTTCATCTGAATTACATGGGAGTGGAAGTCGAATCCCTTCGCGAAAGGATGGTCGGTTTGAGAGGCCGCAACCTATCCGAGAAATACCAACGGTACCGAGAGGACATGGTAAGCATACTTTCCGAATGCGCGCGAGTTTTGCGGCGGGAATGTCTCTGTACTATTATCGTGGGGACAAACAGCAATCAACTTGGAAAGGTGCTCGGTGTTTCACCCGATGAGGTCATGGGATTACACGAAATTTTGATCGATATCGGAGTTGGTTTTGGACTAAAATTAGTCAAGAAGATGAGTCGGCCCATCACAGGTATAACAAATACGATGCGGCGCGAATATATTCTTATTTTTCAGAAAAAATAGTTTCTTACGACAACGCCCGTCCATCCGTTCCCTTCTCGATCCTTGGGACGGTGGAGCTAACTGCGTCATGTTCTATGGCTATAACGACAAGGAGCCCCTGAGCGATAGAAAGGGCTTTCCATAGCGGAAAGTAGGGTTCAAGTTCCTGGAGGTTCCCGATACGATCAGTCAAATATCGATACATTGTACGAGTAGGGACGACTAACGCACCTCCGATCAGTGATCCTTTAAGAATTCCCAAAGCCATTTTGTTGAGCGAACGGTGGCTGGACGAAATATTTCCTGTCTCCCATTCAAGGCAGAAGAGTCGATTGCCCACAATATAGGTGGCATCCATCGGACCGGGTCGTTTCAAGGTTGCAATATCCACCCGTGTTTCTAGTTGCCAACCGAAAGATTTCAATTTTTGCATGCATGCCAGTTTAATTGGTTTGACACCATTACCTTTTCCACGTTTTTTCCCGGGTTCATCAAAGAGGGTGAATGAGCCCGAATTTGGAGGCCATTCAATGGATTTGATGGATTGGAGGATATGCCCTTCTATTTTTTTCCAGTCTGTTGACCGGGAAAAACTTCCGAAGTCGATAATCTTTTCAATATGAATGATTTTCATGGCCTATTCGAGAACATTCTTTATGTTCATAGATAGAGAGTCGACCTCGACCTGGACTTTTTTCATGAAATCTGACAGCTCAATTTTTAATATTTTCGCCAAGCTGGATATTGTTTGCAAAGAAGGGCTTTTCTTCCCGCGTTCGAGAAGGCTGATGTAGGTGCGGTGGTATCCACTTTCAAAAGCAAGCCCTTCCTGTGATAGCCCAGCTTTCTGGCGAAGACGACGCAAGACTAAACCGAAAGCAGTGTCCAACATTTTGTCATTAGCATCTTTTTCATTGAAGCTATGCATGGTGGAATAATGATTGATAGAGGGCTAGAAATCTACAGACTATAGTATTCAATTCCATGAATCTTGTTATCCCGAAATAACCCTTTTGCCGATTATACTAAAGACCGATCTATTGGTTAGTATAAATCCTGGAGATCTTGTTTGAGTTTGCTGAAGGGATATTTGCATAACCTGAATTTTCTTTATTATGGTTGTGTAAACCGGACAGGAAGGGGTAAAATTCAAAGAGGAGCTTACTTTTGCTTTTAATGGGGCTCAATATCGGTTTAGTGGCGGCGACCATTTTTTCGGTCTTGACCAGTCACTCCATTCCCCTTGCCTTAGCGGTTTCCTCTGGGGCGATAGGAGGGGTGACGGTTTATTCGAGGATCAAAATCTGGAAAACCGGCAAGGTGAGACGCCTTTATGATCTGGTGCGGGACTACGAAGAAGCCGCGAAAAAGGTGAGAACGTTCGACGCCATGTTTTGGGCCACCGGGGTGTTCAATCTGCTAGTCTGCCTCGCGTATGTGCTCAAGGGATATTTGAGCGCCTAGCAACAACCTGCCGGATCGGCACGCCTCCCGCCTTTGGCCGACCGACCGTAGGGGTGGGACGACCCTTCCTCTGCCACCAGGATTCGACACTTAACCGTCGTGACAAAAAAAAGTTCAAAAATCAAACCGGTCTTTCGAATTATCTCCGGCGGTCAAACCGGAGTGGACCGGGCCGCCCTGGACCTGGCCCTGGAACTGGAGATCCCCTGCGGGGGTTGGATTCCCAAAGGCCGGCGAGCCGAAGACGGGGCGATTCCGGAGTGGTACCCCTTAAGGGAGATGCCGTCGCCCGGATACCCGGCCCGGACCGCTAAAAACGTCCGTGAGTCGGATGGGACTCTTATACTGACTTGGGGACCACCCAGCGGAGGAACGGCCCTGACCGTCAGGCTGGCCCGAAAGCAGGCAAAGCCCTTCCTTTTGGTAGACCTGGCCCAGGGCGGTGACCCGAAAACCATTCGGGATTGGATCGGATTGAACGAAATCAAAATACTGAACGTAGCCGGTCCCCGGGAAGGCCAGGTTCCCGGCATCCATAACCAGGCCCTCATTTTTCTAAGGCGGGTGTTAAAAAAGGGGTTCTTATTTCCCAGGGCAGGGGAAAGTCAAAGGCCTGATGGCGTCCGCTTGAGTCGGCATTCAGACCCAAGCCTTAATCAGGTGGGATAGGGTCCCGACTCGTAGCCCGTCCAGGCGGTCCTTAAAGTATTGGGCATTGATCTCTTCCGGCCCTTGGTCCTCTACCGTTCCGAAACCCAGGGCGCGTAGATCCCCGGTCAGCAATCCGGGGTCGAAGAAGGCCTGCCACGGCTCTCCGGCCGATGCTACCCGCTGCGCAAGTGCCTCGAAGACCAAACGCTGGGCCGGGGACAACAAAGACGGTGAGATCGCGTAGTCGAAGACGACCCCGCTTTCCGCCGGCGCCGAGGC
Source organism: uncultured delta proteobacterium (assembly GCA_963843145.1). Classification (GTDB taxonomy): domain Bacteria; phylum Desulfobacterota; class RBG-13-43-22; order RBG-13-43-22; family RBG-13-43-22; genus CAVQSS01. Next base: position 1,293 of record CAWJJC010000029.1, on the reverse strand, counting down.
GATGAAACGCAAGGTCGCCATCACGGCTTCGGTGGTCAGGTAAGGCGTCACGCCGAGCCACGAAAAGAAGGTCCCCTGGTCCGGATCATACCCCGCGCAGTGTAGCCCCTCGGCCAGCGTTTGTGCTTCGAAGTCGATGGGTGCGAAGGTAAGGTCACTGGGAAGGGTAATTCCGATCTCCTCAAGGCGCTCCTTTTTCCAGGTCTGCGTTGCAGGATGATCGACTTCAAACACCCGCAATACTCCTTGAGGATACGGGTTTCGGTAGGCGAAGGTATCCAACCCGGCGCCTAAAATGACATATTGGCGCACGCCGTGTTGAACACCATAGGCCAATTCGTCCTCGGCTAAGCGGCTGCGGGCGGCCATGAAAGCGCGCAGGTAAGACGACAGTGGGGTGCCCTCAAATTGACTCGGATCAGCCTGCAAAGCCGCAGCACTATCTCTGCCGATGATGCGCAGCGCGACAGGGTCCTCGAAAACTCTGGGATCATCTATTAATTGATGAGACGCCCTTCGCAGCGCCACGCGTTGTGCGGTAATACTGGGTTGATTTTCTTTCATCCAGGTCGCCTTTCTCTCGTTATGTCTAAGGGACGGGAACCACCAGGCCGGGGACGGAATCAGCCATCCTTTTTCCTAGGGCGCTGTCGCCCGGCCAACGTACCCTGAGCGATTGCACCGCGACGATCTTTTCCAATGGAGTGATCCTGCCGTACCGGAGGGCTTTTGTGGGACAGGTCGAAACGCAAGGGGGGACTCCGCCTGCCAGGACCGGTTCATTCGTACACAGGTCGCATTTCTGCATGGTCCCGTCTTTCCCGAACTGGGGCACCTGGAAGGGGCACGCCTCGAGGCAGCTTTGACAGCCGGTGCATGCCTCCCGGTCCACCAGGACAACACCGTCCTCAGGCCGCTTCTTGATCGCGTCGGCTGGGCAGGCCGTCACGCAGGCGGCATCAACACAGTGCAGGCAGGCCAGGGAAAGGGAAGCACTTTTCACGTGGGGATAACGTCCCACCCAGAGGTTATCGACCCTTCGCCACTTTACGCCCAGTTCAACCCCTCTCCAGCTTTTACAGGCCGTCTCACATCCGTGACATTGAATACATTGCACTTCGCTGAATAGAATAGCGCATTCTTCAGGCATGTACCCTTCTCCTTCCTCCACTAGGGCGCGACTCTTCTCACCTGGACCAGCGTTTGACTGGCCATGGCCGTTATGAGCGGATCATAGGCCGTCTTCGGATCGACGCTATACATGTTATTGACGTTGGCCCCGCCGTCCAGGAG
>CAWJJC010000028.1:0-786170 GCA_963843145.1 uncultured delta proteobacterium | reverse complement strand
CTTAGAACCCTACCGCGACCCTTTACTAAACAGGACGACCTTGACTGTTTCAAAGATGATAAAAAGGTCAAAAACAAGGGAGAGATACTTTATATAGTAGATATCGTATTTCAATTTTTCCAAGGCATCTTCCTTGGAGGCCCCATAGGGATACCGGATTTGGGCATAACCGGTTACACCGGGGTGGACGGTATGGCGGTGGGCGTAATAAGGTATTTCTTGTTTCAATTGTTCCACAAAAAATGGCCGTTCCGGTCTGGGGCCGACAAAGGACATGTCTCCTTTGAGGACATTAATCACCTGGGGGAATTCATCCAGACGGGTCTTTCTCAGCCACCGGCCAACCCGGGTAATCCGATTATCATTCTCCCTGGCCCAGACCGGCCCATTTTCTTCCGCGCTTTCAACCATGGATCTGAATTTGAACAGTTTAAATATCCGGCCGTTTTTGCCGACTCTCTCCTGGCTGTAGAAGACAGGTCCCGGGGATTCCAATTTGATCAATAGCGAGACCATAAAAAGCAAGGGAGCAAATAGAACCGCAAGGACAAAGGAAACGAAAAACTCGACTATCCTTTTCAGCCACATCGTTACTTTCGATCTTTTAAATCCCCCCGAAAATATGATGTTGCTGGGGTTTAAGCTTTCTACCTCCAGTTTTCCGGTCAGGTGCTCATAAAAATTGGCCCCATCCTCTATCGTCATTCCACGCAATTTTAAATCCAGTAGTTGGGAGAGGGGAAACTTCCCCCGCCTTTCTTCCAAGGCCACAACGATGCGATCCGGCCCCTCCCTTTGCACCAATTCCGCGAGCATGGAATAATCTCCGATGATCGAAGGGTTGACCAACGGCATTCCCACCTTTGCCGGATCATCGGAAATAAATCCAATCACGGAAAAACCGCTATCCCGGTTTCCCAAGATGTTCTCAGCAATGGATTTTGCCAGTTTGCCGGTTCCAATGATTAGAATTTTTTGATTTAATTGTCTTCTTTGGACCTCATAAAAATATAAAAGTCGCAGGCTGTAAAAAGCAGCCATCATCGCTAACAGGATTAAGAAAATCCCCCTTCCAATAAGAAGGCTGAGGGAAGAGATAATAGAGACAGGCCAGAATGATGGAAGCCGCGCTTAAGGCCTGAAAAAGGCGGGCAACGACTTCTATAGTCTTAAGAAAACTTAATTGCGCATAGAGGTCAAAGTAATAGAGAGAAAGCTGAACCACAATGACGATCAGGAAAGATTTTGAGATAATTTCTTGAAAATTGATCACCCCGGGCCTATGAGTCCAAAACCGCAGGTAAACAGCCAGGATTACCAACCCCCAAATAAAAAGGCTCTCCAGGAAAAAAAAGGTTAATTTCCGTAAGGGGATGTAGATATTAAAGATTTTTAATATCATGGGCGAATTTTCGTTTGTTTCGTTTGTTTGGTTATTTCGTTTTTTTGGTTGTTTCGTTTATTTCGTTTGTTTCGTTTGTTTGTGTTGTTTTGGTTAACGAAATAAACCATATAAACCATATCAACCAAATAAACGCCCCACGCTCCGCGCTCAGCGAATTCACAGGCTACCGCCATCTCGGGTCCGTTTGGGCTCCCGACTAAGGCGTTTATTTCGTTTATTTCGTTTATTTCGTTTTTTTGGTTGTTTGGTTAACGAAATAAACCAGATCAACCAGATAAACCAAATAAACGTTTCAGGCCCTACGTTTTAGAGCGAGAAAATTTCCTCAAAAATTTCTTTTCGGGTTCCTTGGGTTTGCCGTAGCCGTAGCCGTATCCGTGCTTGTGCCCATCGCCCCCGAAGTAGCGGGCACCCAGGGCCGAGTATTTAAAATTGACATCATTCAAGACCACCCCCAGAATCTTATCCTCATCCAGGGAACTCAGCGCCTGCCCGACCGTTTCCCGGGGGTCAACCCGGCCCGCACGACCATCAGGACCCCGTCGACCAGCTTAGCCAGCACGTCCGGCTCGGCCGTGGCCAGGAGCGGGGTGGAGTCCAGGATGATGAATCGGTCGTCGTAGCGGGTTTTCAGCTCTTCCACCAGGGCGGCCATGCGCTGGGAGCCGATGATTTCCGTTGGGTTTTTAGGAATGGTCCCCCCCGGCAGGAGGGACAATTTCTCCAGCTCGGTTTCGACCAGAAAATTAGAGACCTCCCCTTGGCCCATCAGGTAATCGGCGATTCCCCGGACACCGTTATAGCCGAACATGGGGGCCACGGAGGGATTGCGCAGATCGCAGTCCACCAGCAGGGCGTGGAGGTGCAGATCATAAGCGATGCTGATGGCGAGATTGGCCGCCACAAAGGATTTCCCTTCTCCCTGGAGGGCGCTGGTGACCATGATGGTTTTCACCGGCCTGGCCAGGTTGAGCCGCAGGAGCTCCGTCCGCAGTTTGCGGAACTGCTCGGAGATGAGCGATTGGGGCTGGTAGAGGGATACCAGGGACTCATCGGCCTTCAGCTTTTCGAAGCGCACTACGGAGACGGCCGGACCCGGATCGGTTCGGGTATCTTCTTTCCGCACCGGAGTCCGCACGGTTTTCTTCATCAGTTTTTCGGCTCGCCCTTGTTCCGCTATTTCGAGGGCCTCGTGGATTAAGCTCATGGGGAGTATCGTTTGTTTCGTTTATTTCGTTTGTTTGGTTTGTTTAGTTATTTCGTACAATTATTTCACGTCGTCTGAAAGCCTTTTAATGTATTTAACGATATAAACCAAATAAACCATATCAACGAAATAAACGGCCCTTATTTGGTTTGTTTGGTTGAACTTCTACGAAGATATTTAATAAGTCCGGAAGTAATCATGGCGGTTTTATTCGCCTGGTTAAAGACTTTCTCGAACTCTCCCATTGTTATATATTCCTGGTCCAAGGCGACATAAAGATGGCTTTGGACTTCGGCGGCCGATGACAAAGAGATATACAAAAACTGGATGAACTCTTTCGCAGATTTCCTAATAAACCCTTCAGGAATATTGGCCATGGTTGAAATGGCCGCTCCCTGGATTTGTCCAATTAGCCTGAAATCCTTCTTAAAATTTGGATTCCTGCAAATCTTGTAGACCTCCTGAACCAACTTTCGAGCCTCCTGCCAGCATTCAAGATCTTCAAATCGGGTTATTTTAGACATTTTCGTTTATATAGTTTATTTCGGTTGTTTCGTTTGTTTGGTTTAATCTCTATTGAGTCAAATTACCCTTGGTTTGCTAAGAAGAAAATTTCTCTTGTACGAAAGCCTATAACGATATTAACGAAATAAACCAAACAAACGAAATAAACGGTCTTTCAGATTATCGTCCCATAACCAATTAAAGTTAAATAAATAATTTCTTTAGGGATATCGCCAAAGAGGAAATCAATATTCCCGGTAAGTCGTCATTCCGGACCCTGGATCGTGGTCCGGGGCAGGCGTTGATCCGGAATCCAGGAGCTTGGCCAAGCTGGGGAGAGCCCTGGACCCCGGCCATTCGACAAAGCTCATGGCCCTGAGTAAGTCGAAGGGCCATGAGCTTTGTCGAATGGCCGGGGTGACGACCGGAAAGATATATGGGGATGAGGATTAACCCAAAGGTTCAGATCCATAAAGTATGAGTTTCGGGCCAGGCCCCTTTGAGGGGCCGGTAAATTTCAAGCCTCCGGATTTGCCGGAGGTAGATGACTTCCCGGGCCTGGTGCCAGACAGCGAGCAGGACGATCAGGGCCAGGAGGGCTAGGATCAGGGTCTCGTAGAGATATTCATCGGTGTCAAGAGTTATCCGCATGGCGGCCTAATCGTAGAGTTCATCGCGTCTCCAGTTGCGCCGGCCGCTGGGGGTTTGCCCCCGCAAACGAGCCAGTAAAGAAGCCCGGGCCGATTCGCGTTCGGAGGACGCCGAATCAAAAGGCAAAACCCTGGCCACCGGTTTGCCCCGGGCCACCACTAAAATCTCTTCACCCCGGGCAACGTCCTTCAGGAGAGACGAAAAATATCGATTGGCTTCGGCCGCACTCATGGTTTTCATATTATCCCCCATATCGAAAAAGTAGTGCTTAATACTATACATCATTTGAGAATTGACGGCAAACTCGAAAGCTTTCAATCCGTTCCGTCAATGGCTCCCTGGTTGCCGCGATTTAGCCCAACCCGCCCGGAGGAACGCCCTCTTTACTTCTCCTCCGGGATAGGATCCTAATCGCGTCAAGCGACGGTCACCTCGAGCATTTTCTCTCTGGGACTGACCACCTGAGCCCTTTGATTAAAAGCTCCCAGGCAACCTTGGATGGTCTCCTTAATATTAGGTGGCTTTGAAGGCCGCTGCGGTCAATAGAAGCTCTTCGTTTATAGTCTCGACGGATTTATTTGCTTCCAGTTGGTTCTCCCCTCCGTGGTCTTTTGACTCTTGATTGTTATAAGTAACTCTATGGAAAGAGTAAGAATTTGTCAATAGGTTTATATTTTTTTGACATTTGATTTAAAGTATGATTAACATCCAATTCGAATTAGAAATGAACCTGCGGTTTAACCGTCAACCTTTTCGCGGAATGAAAGGATTGCCAGTGACCTGACCCGTCTCCGCCTCGTATTGACAAAGTCAATGCGGGGTTTTTTATTTTTCTCCCCAGACGTCATTACGATAATTGTAGTAATATTGACGGGATTCCATAACGCCCAGTCACAACCAAAGACAAAAGACGATCTCTCACAGAGCGCACAGAGATCGCAGAGAAAAGATAAATTTTCAATTGCCGGTGAGGGGCCGGCAATTGAAAAAACTCGTCGCTCCGCGAAGGAATCCCCGCCGGAGGCGCGAGTTCTTTTGAAAAATCGGCGTCTCAGCGATTTTTCAAAAACTACTTGGTCTTTCTCTGCGCCCTCGGCGAACTCGAGCGAAGCGGGCGAGAGATAAAAAGAACACCCCCTGTAAATAAAAATAAGAGACTGTTAATATGCCCAGTCTTAACGGGAGCCGTATAAAAAGTATTCGCTCTTAATTTATTGTCCCCTGTTTTTATTGTTTTTGGATTTAACCCATAACCTATAAAAAAGGAGGAACAGTATGGCTTTTGAAACCAAAGGTTTGAAGGGGCGAAGGATCGGGGTTATCAGTCGGCGTCAGTTTATCAAAACCGGACTGGCCGGGGCGGCGCTGGTCGGGGCCGGTGACCTGGTTTTTCCGCGTTTCGGCGCGGCCCAGAAGAAAAAGTTAACCATCCTCCAATGGGTGCATTTCGTCCCCGGGTACGACGAATGGTTCAAAAATAAGTACACCAAGGAATGGGGGGCCAAGAACGACACCGAGGTGGTCGTCGACACCATCGGTCTGACCCAGTTGAATTCCCGGGCCGCCGCCGAAGTTTCCGCCAAGAAAGGCCATGACCTCTTCATGTTCCTCTGGCCGAAGCCGGACATGGAAGACCAGGTCATCGACCACAAGGAAATTTACGAGGAGGTGGGACGAAAATACGGCAAGCCCATCGACCTGGCCGTCAAGAGCACCTACAACCCCAAGACCAAGAAGTACTACGGCTTTTCCGACAGCTTTGTCCCCGACCCGATCAACTACCGCAAGGACCTCTGGGACGACGTGGGCGTGTTTCCGGACAGTTGGGATGACATCCGCAGGGGCGGGGCCTTGATCAAGAAGAAACACAACATCCCGGTGGGGATCGGCCTGGCCTCGGAGCTCGACACCAGCATGGCCATGCGGGCCATCATGTATTCCTTCGGCGCCTCCGTCCAGGACGCCAACGGTAACCTGGTCCTTAACTCCAAGCAGACCCTGGAGGCGGTTAAATTCGTCATGGCCTTGTATCAAGGAGACCATGACCGAGGAAGTTTTCACCTGGGACGCCTCCTCCAACAACCGTTTCATCCTTTCCGGAAAGGGGTCCCTGATCTTGAACGCCATTTCCGTCACGCGAGTGGCGGAAAAGGAAAACCCGGACATGTCTAAAAAAATCCAGATCGCCAAGGCCGCCAAAGGTCCGGTGCGCCGCATCGGACTGGAACACGTCATGGACGTCTACTGCATCTGGAAATTCGCCGAAAACATCGCGGGGGCCAAGAAATTCCTGGTCGATTATATCCTTAACTTCCGGGAGGCCTTCCTGGCCAGCGAATTCTATAACTTCCCCTGCTTCGCCAAGACCGTCCCGGACCTCAAGAAGCTGATTTCCAATGATAAGAATGCGCAACCGCCTGATAAGTACCTGGTTTTGGAGGACGTGTTGAATTGGGCCACCAACGTGGGCTACCCGGGGTATGCCACCGCGGCCATTGACGAGGTCTTCAGCACCTGGGTCATTCCCACCATGTTTGCCAAGGCGGCCGTCGGCCAGATGAAACCGGAGGAGGCCATCAAGGCCGCCGACGTGCGCTGCCAGGCCATTTTCAAGAAGTGGCGGGATAAAGGAGTCATGTAGGAGGATTTGCCTTGGCCATTGTCGAAACGCGAGGACTGGAGAAACACTTCGGTGACGTCAAAGCGGTGGACGGAATCGACCTCCTCAGCCGGGAAGGGGAATTTCTGGTGTTGCTGGGCCCCTCGGGCTGCGGTAAGACCACGCTGCTGAGGATGATCGCCGGGCTGGAAAAACCCACCCAGGGAGATATCCTGATCGGGGGGCAGGTGGTCACCCACCTGCCCCCGCGGGCCCGCGGCATTGCCATGGTCTTTCAAAGCTACGCCCTCTACCCCCATCTGACCATTTACAACAATATCGCCTTCCCTCTGAAGTCCGCCAAGATGAACAAAGAGGAAATCCGGCGGAAAGTGGAGTGGGCGGCCTCCCTCTTTAAAATCTACCATCTGGCCCATCGGAAACCCCGGGAACTTTCCGGTGGCGAGCGCCAGCGGGTGGCCCTGGCCCGGGCCCTGGTCCGTGAACCCAATGTCTTCCTCCTGGACGAACCCCTCTCCAACCTGGACGCCAAGCTGCGGGCCTCGGCCCGGGAAGAACTTTACCGTTTCCAAAAAGACGTGGGCATCACCACCATCTATGTCACCCATGACCAGGTGGAAGCCATGGGCATGGGTGACCGCATCGCGGTCATCAACCAGGGAAAGTTGTGCCAATTGGGGACGCCGGACGAGGTCTACAACGACCCCGCCGATATCTTCGTGGCCGGCTTTCTGGGCTCCCCGCCCATGAACCTGGTGGAATTCGACCATCATCTCGTCGGCTTCCGCCCGGAAAATTTTCTGCCCCGGGAATTGTACAGCCATTGCGAATCGTTGCCCTTGGAATTCGAGGTGACCCGGGTGGAGGACCTGGGCGCCGGCCGCCTCATTTACGGAAAGATGGACGACAAATTCAACCGGGCACCGGTGGTAGCGAACCTGCCGACCAGTTTTACCCATTATCCGATAGAGGCCGGCCAGACCTATAATTTTGCCGTTCCCCAGGGACTGGTTAAATTTTTCGACCACCGTACCGGGGGACGCACCAAGCCCCTGCCCCTCTAAGGAGACCCGATGGCTTCCCGCGTCAATACCCCGGTCAACGGGATCAGTCCCCGGGGCCGGCAGTGGCATTATCTCCTGGACAACGAAAAGGCGCTGGGCTTTCTAATGATCGCCCCGGCGTTTCTCTATGTGCTGGCCCTGGTAGGCTACCCCCTGGTGCTGGCCTTCTTGTACAGCCTGAGCGATGTCACCATCGGCAGCGCCCAGTATCATTTCGTGGGACTGCAGAAATACAAAACGCTGATCGGCACCCCCGAATTCCGAACGGCCTTAAAAAACACCCTACTCTTTACCTTTGTCTCCCAATTGATCGTAGTGGTGCTGGCCAAGATCCTGGCCCTGATGCTGCTCAAAGACTTCAAGGGAAAATTTTTTGTCCGGGCACTGATCCTGATGCCCTACGTGGCCCCCATCTCCCTGGGGGTTATCGGCTGGCTCTGGATGCTCGATTCCATCTACAGCCCCATTAACTGGCTGCTGCAGCACTCGGGGTTGTTCGGCAAGGATTTCTGGCCCATGTGGCTGGGCAAACCTTCTTTGGCCATGATTTCCATCATCACCATCCACGTTTGGCGGATGCTCCCCCTGGCCACGGTCATCATCCTGGCCGGACTGTCTTCCATACCTCCGGATATCAAGGATGCGGCCCTGGTGGACGGGGCCGGCTATTTCCGCACCTTGTTTCAGATCACCATTCCCATGATGCTGCCCATCATGCTGGTGGCCGTCCTGTTCGGCATCGTCTTTTCGGCCACGGACATCATCATCATCCTGGTCCTGACCCGGGGCGGGCCTTTCGACTCCACCCAGGTCCTGGTCACCCAGGCCTTTTTTACGGGCATCGACGCCGGCGACCTGGCCGGAGGGGCCGCCTATGCCCTCTTCCTCTTTCCCATTTTGGTGGCCGTAGCCATTGTCATGCTGCAGATCGCCCGACGTTCGGAGGTAGCCTGAGATGGATTATGTTGAAAAAGGGTTCAAAGGGGTAGTCTTGAAAGTCGCCCATGTCCTGGGGCTGGCCGTCTTCGCTCTCTTTGCCAGCCTGCCTTTCCTCTGGATGCTGATCACCGCCTTCAAACAAAACGCGGATCTTTATAACCGCACCAACAACCCCTTCCTCTTCAACCTGCCCCCTACCCTGACCCACATCAAAACCCTCTTTTTGGATACCCTCTTCTATCGCTGGCTGCTGAACACCGCCTTCGTGGGAACCCTGGTAGTGGCCATTACCCTGCTCCTGGCCATCCCCGCGGGCTACAGCCTGGTCCGCCTCAGCGGCCGCACCGGAGAACGGTTGGGGATCGGCATCTTCCTGACTTACCTGGTCGCTCCCACCATTTTGTTTATCCCCATGTCCCGGGTGGTGGCCAGCCTGGGGCTGCAGGATTCCCTCTGGGCCCTGGTCGTCGTCTTTCCGTCGTTCACCGTTCCCTTTGCCATCTGGCTGCTGATGGGTTTTTTTAAGGCCATCCCCAAAGATCTGGAGGAAGCGGCCATGATCGACGGCTGCAGCCGGCTGGGGGCCTTCATCCGCATGGTCATCCCCATCTCCGTCCCGGGGATCCTGACCGTGGTCATCTTCAGCTTCACCCTGGTGGTGCAGGAGTACATCTACACCCTGACCCTGGTCACCACCGCTTCCCAGTACACCATCAGCGTCGGGGTGCCCACCTTCCTGGTTCACGGGGACGTTTACAACTGGGGGGCCCTGATGGCGGGCTGCCTGATCGCCTCCCTGCCGGTGGCCATCGTCTACAATTTTTTTCTGGACCGGTTTATCAGCGGACTGACCCTGGGAGCGGTGAAGGGCTAGCTGGGGCGAATTTCACCTTACTCGTGTAATTTGAACTCTGATAGTTTTTCATTTTTTGCCTCCCAGTTTGAAATTTGGAGATATTAACAGTCTCTTAATTGTAAATACACGGGCTGTTCTTTTTATCTCTCGCCCGCTTCGCTCGAGTTCTCAGAGGGCACAGAGAAAGACGAATGGATCTTTTGAAAAATCGCTGAGACGCCGATTTTTCAAAACAACTCACGCCTCCGGCGAGGAAATGTTTCCTAGCCGCTAAAAGCCTTCGGCCATGAAACATTTCCTGAAGGCCTACGGCCAATACCCTTTTTTCGCGGAGCAGGAGATCTTTTTTTGATTGCCGGCCCCTCAGCGGCAATCAAAAATTATATTTCTCTGCGAGCTCTGCGTGCTCTGTGAGAGATCGTCTTTTGTCTTTGGTTATTACTGGCGGCGTTAATGAACCCTGTCAATATTGTTTCGAGACCGTTAGTATCAACAATTAACAATTGATTATTGATTATTGATTATTATGCCTATTGACTTAGCTCATTAAGAATTAGCTCGTCATTCCGGACAAGTCACGCCTAAGGCGTGACGCGATCCGGAATCCAGGGCCGGTGAAGCCCCCCAATGCCCTGGATACCGGATCAAGTCCGGTATGACGGCCAAAATCAAACGCCAGGTCAATCAGGGTGACGCCCGTCCCTATTTTGCAGCCCGGGGGAAGATCATCCTCGCCGATCAGGCGGGTTTCCGCGCAGGGCTTGCAGACTATGATGGCCGCCTTTTTTTCCACTCTTCTATTAGCATAAAAAGCGCCGAATGTTGATTTTAAAAACTTGACGAAATCTTTAGGAAGGGTACTCTTGGAAGAAAGGTCCAAAATCACGACCTTCGAAGGCTGAATTCCCAGGAGCCGGATCTTTATGTTATCCTCTTTAACCTATCGGACTCGCCGACCGTCCCCGCTGCCCATGGTGCCTCTGAACCCCTATCCCCAGTGCTCGGATTGCCTCAGCGGTTTAGCCCGAGAAGCCTCCCGGATGGCGGCGGGTCAGGATGAGCGGCTGCGCTGTCGGACCGAAGCCGAAGCCCTGAAGACCCTGGAGGCGAATCTCCCCACCGGGTTGTCCTCCCCGGAGGTGGCCAACCGGGTCTACCGGGTAATTCGCCAAGTATCCGGGAATGAAGACCCCTACCGGGAGGCGAAAAAACACGAAATGCAACTGGCCCGGGAGGCCAGCGTTTATTTCCTGCAGAGGCCGCCGCGGGATTTGAAGGAATGCATCTCCCTGGCGGCTTTAGGCAATTCCTTTGATTTTTTCAAGGAACCGGAGGAAGCTTTGTCTCAAGTGGCCGATCGGCAAGGTTTGGATATTCCTTTTTACCATGACGATCGCGACCACCTGGAAAAATTTCTTCAGGAGAAGCCTGGAACGATCCTCTACCTGACCGATAATTCCGGTGAAATTTTTTTTGACCTCCCCCTCTTTCAACAGTTGCGCAAGTACGCCAGCCGGGTTATTCTGGGGGTTAAAGGGGGCCCGGCCCTGAATGACCTGACCCGGGAAGAAATGTCCGCTGCCGGACTGGCGGAGGTCTTTCCGGAGGTGAGGGATACCGGCACCGACGGGGTGGGAATGGAGTGGGACCGGATTTCAGACCCATTTAGACAGGTCCTGGGGCAAGCCGACCTGGTCCTCTCGAAAGGGATGGCCAATTTTGAAACCCTCTATCCCCGATCCCTCCCCTGCCCGGTTTTTTTTCTCTTCCGGGTCAAGTGCGTTCCCATGCGGGATTATCTTCAGGCCCCGCCGGAAAGCTTCTGGGCCCTCTGGAAAGAGAAGACCTGATAATTCCTCCTTAACAGTTGAGGGGTTCGGGTGTAGGGTGTAGGGTTTTCATGCGTTGCGGGTAACCGCCCCGGACAGGCGCTTCAGGATGAAAAAACCTTGGCCTCCACCGCCGGCCCGGTTTCGACGCATGGTTTGCAAAGCAAATGGCGGCCTGCTTCTGCAGGAGTTGATGGCATATTCAAACAAGGTGGATCCGCCTCGCCTGATCCGTCCCAACCGGCCCCATCGCTTCCATCTTCCTTCTTCCCTCTTCCATCTCCGTCTTCCCCTCTCTTCTCTTCATCTCCCCTCACACCTTAAACCTTCGCAAACGTAAGGAATTGCTGACCACCGAGACCGAGCTGAAGGCCATGGCCGCGGAGGCCAGGATCGGGTTGAGCAGGATTCCCCAGAAGGGGTAAAGGGTACCGGCGGCAATGGGAATACCCAGGATATTATAGAAGAAGGCCCAGAAGAGGTTTTGGCGGATGGTCTGGATGGTCCGCCGGGAGAGTCGGATGGCGGTGATGATGACCCGCAGATCGTCGCGGATCAGGGTGATATCCGAGGCCTCTATCGCTACGTCGGTGCCGCTGCCGATGGCAATGCCCACGTCGGCCTGGGCCAGGGCCGGAGCGTCGTTGATGCCGTCACCGACCATGGCCACTTTTTTTCCCTGGGCCTGGAGGGCCTGAATCTGACTGGTCTTGTCCTCGGGCAGCACCTCGGGAATCACCCGGTCCAGGTGGAGCAATCGGCCGATGGCTTCGGCCGTCTGCCGGTTATCGCCGGTGAGCATGATCACCTCCAGGCCCATTTCCTTCAGAGAAGCCACGGCCTCGATGGCGTGCTCCTTCAGGGTGTCGGCCAGGGCGAATACGCCCAGGAGAAGGCTTTCCCGGGCCAGGAACATGAGCGTCTTGCCCTGCCCGGCCAGCCGGGCTTCGTTTTCCTCGAATTCCGACAAAGAAATCCCTTCGAAGAGCATGAGCCGCCGGTTGCCCAGGAGCAGTTTTTGCCCCCCCTGGGAAGCCCGAACACCCAATCCGGCCAGGGCCTCAAAATCCTCCACGGTTTCGAGAGGCAGCCCCTGCTCTTTGGCCCTCCGGACAATGGCCTCACCCAGGGGGTGTTCCGAACCCTGCTCCATGGCGGCCGCCAGGGCTAAGACCTCCTCCGCCTGCTGTCCGGACGCGGGTTCAATGTCGGTCACCTTCAATTGCCCCTTGGTCAGGGTCCCGGTCTTATCAAAAACAATGGTGGTCAGGGTGTGAATGGATTCCAGGCTTTCTCCTCCCTTGATCAGGATGCCGTTCTCGGCCCCCTTCCCTGTGCCGACCATGATGGCTGTGGGGGTGGCCAGACCCAGGGCGCAGGGACAGGCGATGATCATGACGGCGACAAAATTCATTAGGGCCCGGGTGAGCGTGGGCGGTGGGCCCCAGAGGTACCAGACCATAAAAGTAAGCAAGGCAATGACCATCACCACCGGGACGAAAATCCCGGCCACTTTATCGGCCAGGCGCTGAATGGGGGCCTTGCTGCCCTGGGCCTGTTCCACCAGGCGGATGATCTGGGCCAGGGCGGTTTCTTCGCCGACGCGGGTGACTTCGAAGGTGAAACTGCCACTCTTGTTCAAGGTGGCCCCGATGACCTCGTCCCCGGGTTTCTTCTCCACCGGCAGGCTCTCCCCGGTCAGCATGGATTCATCCACCGCCGATTGGCCTTCCCTCACCCGGCCGTCCACCGGGACCTTCTCCCCCGGGCGCACGCGAAGGAGGTCCCCCTTCTTGACCTCCTCGAGGGGAATGTCCAGCTCCTGCCCATTGCGGATAACCCGGGCGGTTTTGGGGGCCAGACTCACCAGTTTGCGAATGGCTTCGGAGGTTTGTCCTTTGGCCCGAGCCTCCAGCAGGCGTCCTAATAAAATGAGGGCGATAATCATGGCCGCGCTGTCGAAATAAATCTCCGCCTTCAGTCCGCTCGCTTGAAAAAGACCGGGGAAAAAAGTGGCTACCGTCGAATAGATGTAGGCCGAGAGGGTGCCTACGGCGATGAGGGTATTCATGTCGGCGCTACCGTGTCTGGCCGCGCCCCAGGCCCCGGTAATAAATTGTTTCCCGGCCCAGAATTGCACCGGAGTGGTCAGGATAAAGACGAGAACAAAAAGATATTGCTGGGGCAGGTCCTTCAGGAAAGGAAAGAAGCGGGGCATGGAGAGGGCCATGATGATGATCCCCAACACCACACTGAAAATTAATTTCTTTTTCAGGAGATTTAGTTCCTTTTCCCGCTCTTCCCGATCCCGGTCCCGCAGTTCGGCCAGGGCCAGCCCTCGAAATTTATACCCGGCCTCTTCAATGGCCTTTTTGAATGTTTCCAGGTTGACTTTCTGGGGATCAAAGCGGACCTGGGCCTTCTCGGTGGCAAAATTGACCGCAGCCTGCTCCACCCCTTCCAGTTCTCCCAAAGCCCGCTCCACCCGAACTACGCAAGCGGCGCAGCTCATGCCGCCTACGGACAAAGAGGCCTGCTCCAGACCTTCCTTTGTTTTTTCGATTTCAGACACCGCTTCTCCTTTTCTAAGACCTTCCTGTCGTTAACTTTTTACGCTTCGCAAATTGGAAAATCGTCAATCTATTATCCGGGGAAATGCCAAGGGTTCATGTTTCTTGGGATCGAGTAATCATCCCCTCGCAGTACATCCAGCGGGTTGAATAATTTCTTTTAAGGTAAACCCCCGGCTTTGCCCGGGGTAGCTTGCTCAATCGGTTTTGAGAGTTCCGGGAATAGTCCTTCGGCTGTTTAGGGATGTCGCCAAAGAGGAAATCAATATTTCCGGTAAGTCGTCATTCCGGTACTTGATCCGGGAATCTAGGAGCTTGGCCAAGCTTGGGAGAGCCCTGGATCCCGGATCGAGTCCGGGATGACGGCAAAAACAAAACGCCTAAAAAGCGGTGAGCAATTCTATTTTCGTATTAATAAAACTTGCTGAAGGAGTCCGGTTGATTATAATCAGGAAATTATGGCCAGACCATCATTATCACGGGGAATTATCATTTTCACCCGCTTTCCTGAACCGGGAATGACCAAGACCCGACTCATTCCCGTTTTGGGCCCGGAAGGGGCCTGCCGTCTGCACCGCGAATTGACCGAAAAGATAGTCGCCCAGGTTCAGCAGCTTAAGAAAAGTTACCCGTTGAGGCTGGAAATCCATTTTTCCGGAGGCAGCCGCGAGCAGATGGTCGGATGGCTGGGGCCGGATCTGGATTACGTAATTCAAGGGGAGGGCGATCTCGGCGCCCGTATGAGGCAATCTTTCCAGAAGGCTTCCGACAAGGATGGGAGCGGGTGGTGCTGATTGGTTCGGATTTGCCGGAATTGACTCCAGCCATCATCCGGGAATCTTTCGAACGGCTGAGCAACCATGATCTGGTACTGGGGCCGGCTCGGGACGGTGGTTACTATTTGATCGGGTTGAAGGCCAACCGGCCGGAACTTTTTGGTAATCCTCTGGTCTGGGGAACCCAAGAGGTCCTGAAAAACACCCTATTAATAGCGGAAAAACTGGTCCTGAAAACCGCCCTGTTGCCTGGATTAAGGGATGTGGACCGGCCAGAGGACCTCACCGAAAATATCAGACTAGAATTTAAAAGCAACTAAAAATATTTGAACCGTTGGTTCAAATTCGATCTGATTTCGAATTTATTGAACCCTGAGGATATCCTTCTTGGCTCCTGAATACACTTCCCTTTCCATCATCATCCCCACCCTCGATGAGGCCGGATTCATCGCCGGCACCCTGGCCTCGATCCCCAAGGGAGCCGGACTGGAGGTTATCGTCGTGGATGGGGGCAGCCGGGATGATACCCCGGCTATCGCTCAATCCCTCGGCGCCTTGGTCCTTTCTTCTTCTCCGGGGAGAGCCCGACAAATGAACCTGGGTGCGGCAACGTCGAAGGGAGATATCCTCCTTTTCCTCCACGCCGATACCCGTTTGCCCGAAAGCTTTTCAGAGCTTATTCGCCGATCTTTTGGAATGGCCCGGGTGGTGGCCGGTGCCTTTCGTCTCGAACTGGCCCCCCCTATAAAGGGGTCGGCTTTTATTGAGAGGATGGCCAATCTGCGGGCCGAAAAATTGAAGCTGCCTTACGGGGATCAGGCTATTTTCGTTTCAGCCAAGATTTTCAAGGAACTGGGCGGTTATAACGAAATCCCGCTTTTGGAGGACGTGGACCTGGTTCGGAGGTTAAGAAAAGTCGGCCGCCTGGCAGTGGTCCCAGTCCCGGTGGTTACTTCTTCGAGACGCTGGCAAAAGTTGGGTGTCTGGAGGACTACCTGGATTAATCAACTGATCTTGATCGGGTTCTTTTTAGGCATCCCGCCTCGGATCTTAGCCCGTTGGTATTATCGGACCAGCGTTTGACCGGGCCCAATAACCATCCCTTGGCACTGCCCGGGTCCCCACTTAACGTTTTGCTTTTGGTTTAAAATAAACTATAGTTGAATTTCGAGGAAAAATTCAGCCTATTGAGAGTAATTATTAAGAAGAAGGGGAAAGTTTTATGCCGCCAGTAAAAATGTACAGCTTAAGTACTTGCAGTCATTGTAAGAACACAAAAAAATTCCTTCATGATTGTAACGTGGTTTTTGATGCCATCGATGTAGACCTGCTCGAGGGGGAGGAAAGAGCGGCCATCATCGAAGAAGTCAAGAAATTGAATCCCAGTTGTTCCTTCCCCACCATTAAGATTGGGGACCAGGTTATCGTCGGTTTCAAAGAAAATGAGATCAAGGAGGCCCTGGGCCTATGACCGAGATAGAAAAATTATACGAGCTGTTGAAAAAGACCCAGGAACCGAAAGGCTATTATTTTAATAAGGATCGGGAACGGGTTAACGACCTGCTTTCCGCCCTTCTACTGAATAAGGAGCGTTACGGCTATATGGCCTGTCCTTGTCGTCTGGCCTCCGGGGACCGGCGGTCGGACACCGACATATTGTGCCCTTGTGTTTACCGGACCCCGGATGTTCAGGAATTCGGAAGCTGTTACTGCAATTTATATGTTACCAGGGACTGGAACGAGGGAAAGATTCCCCAGGCCTACGTTCCGGAACGAAGACCGGCTTCCAAACTGCCTTTTTAAGGCCCCGAGGCCCGGACGTGAGCCAAACAATATTAAAAAATTTTCAACAGAGCCTTTACAGTCGACGGGAAAGTGATTAATCTAAATTATCTTGATATAATTATTTTTAACTGGAGGGGAAGCCATGTATTCAGCAACAGTAATGGATCATTTTAAGAGTCCCCGTAATGTAGGTGAAATCGAAGACGCCAACGGCATCGGGGAGGTGGGCAACCCGCTGTGCGGCGATATGATGACCATTTTCTTAAAGATCAAGGAAGATCGGATCGACGACATCAAATTCAAGACCTTCGGGTGCGGGGCGGCCATTGCCGTATCCAGTATGCTGACCGAAATGGCCAAGGGCAAGAGCCTGGAAGAAGCCCGAAAAATAACCAATAAAGACGTGGCCGAGGCCCTGGAGGGTCTTCCCAAGAACAAGCTCCATTGTTCCAACCTGGGGGCGGATGCCTTGCAAAAAGCGATTAAAAACTATGAGGACCGGAAAGCCGGGAAAGTGGTCCCCGAACCCAAGCGGGTTGAGTTCCCGATAATCTCCCATGCCCATAGTCACGGGGAAAAGTGCTATTGCCCCTACTGCAATGTGGAAGTCACCGAAGCCGAAGGGGTGTGTAAGAGTTGCGGACACACCTTGCCGCCTGCTCCCCCTGCTTAGGAGACGCCGCCATGCCCCCCATTTACCTGGACTACCTGTCGGCCAACCCGCTCCTGCCGGAAGTGCAGGAGGCCATGATTGAGGCGATTCGAAAAAATTACGGCAACCCCTCCAGCCAGCACCAATTGGGGGACCAGGCCGCCGAGGCCCTGGAAAAAGCCCGGGGACAGGTGGCCTGCCTGCTCAACTGCGCCGATCCCAAAGAAATCGTTTTCACCTCCGGGGGAACCGAATCCATCAATCAGGCCCTCAAGGGCGTGGCCCTGGCCAATCAGGGCAAAGGCAACCATCTCGTTACCTCCAATATCGAGCACAACGCGGTGTTGCGCACGCTCCGCCGACTGCGCCTGCTGGATTTTAAAGTCAGTTCCGTTTCCGTCGACTCCTTGGGGAGGGTCGATCCGGCCGAAGTGGCCAAGGCCATCACCCCCCAGACCATCCTGGTATCCATCATGCACAGCAATAACGAGATCGGAACCATCCAGCCGATCGAAGAAATCGCCCGGATCACCCGGGAAAAGAAGGTCCCTTTCCACACCGATGCGGTTACTTCGGTAGGCGTGGTTCCCGTAGATGTCCAAAAATTGGACGTGGATCTGCTCAGTTTTGCGGCCAACCAGTTTTACGGCCCGGCCGGGGTAGGCGGGCTCTATGTTAAGAAGGCCACCAGCCTCTGGCCGCTCCTGGAAGGCGGGGTGCAGGAAAACAATAAACGGGCCGGAACCGAAAATCTAATCGGGATTATTGGGATGGGAGCGGCGGCCGAACTGGCGGTTCAACAAATGGAGACCCGGATGAAACGGGCGCTGGTCTTGAAGTCCCGGTTGATCCAGGGTCTCAAGGACAATGTGGAGGAGATATTTATCAACGGCCATCCGGAACTGTCCCTGCCGAACTTGGTCTCCGTTTCCATCAAATACATCGAAGGGGAAGGCATCGTTCTCATGCTGGACGAAGAAAAAATTTACGTTTCCACCCGTTCGGCCTGCGCCGCCGGCTCCCTCCAGGCTTCTCACGTTCTTCTGGCCATCGGACGGGATTTTGCCGATTCCCAGGGGACCCTGGTGCTGACCTTTGGGCAGGAAACCACCGAGGCGGACATCGATCGTTTCCTGGCGGTCTTAAAGAACGTGGTCCAGGCCCTGCGGGAGATGTCTCCCCTCTACAAAAAAACACCCCAATAAGGACCTCTAAAAAGGAGAACGGATTATGACTTCAATAAAAATAAAAGGCATGAGTTGCAACCATTGCGTCATGGCGGCCACCAAGGCCTTGAAGGAGATCGAGGGTCTGGAGGACGTCTCCGTCAATCTGGAAAAGGCGGAAGCCACCTTTACGGAAACCAAACCGGTTGACCCCAATCTGATCAAGGAAAAAATCAAGAAAGCCGGATACGAAGTAATTTCCTGAAAGGAGAAAAAAACATGAAACGATACGTCTGTGGCGTTTGCGGGTATGTCTATGATCCAGCGGCCGGTGACCCGGATAACGGTATTAAACCGGGCACCAAATTCGAAGACCTTCCGGATACCTGGGTTTGCCCGGTCTGCGGGGCGGCCAAAGATCAGTTCGAAGCGGAATAACGCTCCCTTTCCTTCTGGATGACCATAAATCGTTATGGAGGAAAACGATCCCTTTCGGGAGCCCAGTCAGGCCCTAACCATTCTCCAAGGGGCCATTGAAAATACCAACGAAGGTTTCGTCACCATTGATGAAAATCATCGGGTGGTCATTTTTAACCGGGAGGCCGAACGGATCTTCGGAGTCAACCGAGAGGAAATCCTGGGAAAAGACTTGGGGGTCATTTTGACCCCCCAGTGTTCCCAGGGGCACAAGAAGGCGGTGGCCCGCTATCTGGACACCCGGCAGCCGAAGCTTATCGGCCACCAGTCGGAATTTCTGACGGCTCGCAAAAACGGGGAACTATTTCCCCTTTCCATTTCCTTTTCGGTGTCCAATATCGGGGAGAAGACTTTTTTTACCGGCATCATCCGCGATCTGACGGAAACCAAGGCCCTGCAGGAGCAGGTTTTGAAGTCCGAACGATTGGCTGCCTTGGGCCAGTTGGTGGCTGAGGTTTCTCATGAGATCAAAAATCCGTTAGTGATGATCGGGGGGTATGCCCGGCAGTTGCTACGTTCGGCCCAGGACCCCAAAAGCCAATCGAAGCTGCAAATCATCACCGCTGAAGTGCAGCGTCTGGAAAACCTGATTGGAGAACTGCGGGACCTTTATCGACCGAAAACGTTGAACCTGGAAACTATCGACATGGCCGGCCTGCTGAAAGAAGTTCATGACTTGATCCGCGAGGAAGCCCGGAATAAACAGCTCGATGTGGTTTTGGAGGCCCCCTCCGCTCCGGTGATGGTGGAGGGAGATAAGGATAAATTAAAGCAAGTCATTTTGAATTTGTCCCGAAATGGCATGGAGGCCATGAACCAGGGGGGTAAATTGACCATCCGCGCTCAGTGTCTGGATGACCGGGTGGAGATTACCGTCTCCGATGAGGGCCCCGGCATTCCCGAACCGGAACGGGATAAGATCTTTGTTCCTTTCTATACCACCAAGAAACAGGGGACCGGCCTGGGCTTATCGGTTTCCAAACGCATTATTGAAGAACATCCGGGTTGTTCCTTCAGCCTGGCCAGCGGCCTGGACAAGGGAGCGGTGGCCAAAATTACCATGCCCATCAGTTCCTGCGAATTGCCGACAGCCCCCTCCGGGCCTGTTCCCGATAAAAACCAGACAAGGAGAAACAAATGAAACCCGTCCAAATCGCCAAGGATATCTATTGGGTTGGAGCCGTCGACTGGAACCTCAGAGACTTTCACGGGTATCTGACCGAAGCCGGGACTACCTACAACGCCTACTTGATCCTGGATGAAAAAGTCACCTTGGTCGATACGGTCAAAAAAGAATTCGCCGATCAGCTTTTGACCAACATTGCCGAGATTATCGACCCTAAAAAAGTGGATTACGTAGTCAGCAACCACACCGAGCCGGACCACTCGGGCGGTCTGCCCCGGATCATGCATAAAATCGGGGAGGGAAAACCCCTGTTCTGTTCCAAGGTCGGGCACAAAAACCTGCCCCTCCATTACCGGGAAAAGTGGAATTTCCAGCCCGTGGAAAACGGCGGGTCTTTGAACCTCGGACGGCGGAATTTGACCTTCCTGGAAACCCGAATGGTCCACTGGCCGGACAGCATGTTTACCTATTGTCCCGAAGATAAAATCCTCTTTTCCAGCGACGGGTTTGGCCAGCATTATGCCGGTCCGGAGCGTTTTGATGACCAGATCGGCGAAGCCATCATGCACCACGCCCGAAAATATTTCGCCAATATTCTCCTGCTCTACGCCCCTTTGATTCTGCAGTTGGTGGAAAAGGTCACCCAAATGAACCTCGACATTCAGACCATCTGCCCCGATCACGGGATCATCTGGCGGAAAGATCCGCTGAAGATCATTCAGGCTTACGTGGAGTGGAGCCGGCAGGAACCCAAAAAGAAGGCCATTGTGGTCTATGATTCCATGTGGCACAGTACGCAGGCGATGGCCGAAACCATCGTCAGCGGTCTGGTCGAGGAGGGCATCGAGGCCCGGCCCATGCACCTCCGGTCATTTCACCGCAGCGACATCGTCACCGAAATACTTGACGCCGGGGCGGTGATCATCGGTTCTCCGACGCTCAATAACGGCCTCTACCCCACGGTCAGCGATTTTCTGACCTACCTCAAAGGCCTGAAGCCCCGGAAGAAACTGGCGGCCGCCTTCGGCTCCTACGGCTGGAGCGGGGAAGCCGTCAAGCTGATCAACCAGGAACTGGAGGCCATGAAGATGGACCTCGTCGACGGCGGGCTGAAAATTCAGTTTGTCCCGGATACGGAGGGGCTGGCCGCGGCATTTCAATTAGGACAACGGATCGGGCAGGCGCTCAATAAATAACAATTACTGTTCGCCTTTACTATTGTACTGAACTGAAAGGAGTAGGTTATGTCCAAAACAGAAACCAATTTGATGGAGGCCTTCGCCGGGGAATCCCAGGCCAATCGAAAATACCTGGCCTTTGCCAAGCAGGCCGAGGCCGAAGGCTTTTCTCAAATCGCCAAGCTTTTTCGGGCCGCGGCCGAAGCCGAGACCGTTCATGCCCACGCCCATCTTCGGGCGGCCGGAAAGATCGGGAATACAGCGGACCATCTGCGAGAGGCCATTGCCGGAGAGACCCACGAGTTCAAGAGCATGTATCCGGCCATGATTGTGGACGCCGAGGCCGAGGGACATAAAGCCGCCTTGCGGAGTTTCGCCTACGCCAACGCCGTGGAGCAGATCCATGCCAAACTCTATCAGCAGGCCGCGGAAAAAATGGGAGAACTGGCGGCGGTGGATTATTACGTCTGCTCCGTCTGCGGCAATACCGTGGAAAACGAACCCCCGGAAACCTGCCCGATCTGCGGGGCCAAAGCCAAGGCCTTTTTTAAGGTCAGCTAAAGCCGGCTAAGAATTTTTTGATTCTTGGCCGGAAACTCGAATTTTTGGGTCCTTGTCTAGAGGAGGTCTATATGGCTAAGCCTGAAGAGATGTACCAGTGCCAAAGCGCCAATTGCGGGTGCATCTATGATCCGGACCGGGGAGATCGAAAATTCAAAATCCCTAAGGGGGTTTGTTTTGCCGAACTTCCCGAGGAGTGGCGCTGCCCGATCTGCGGAGCCACGAAGAAGAATTTTCGCCCGTTAGGCGGTCCTGGGTCCACGGCCGCGGAAGGGACATGAAAGGAGACCACGCATGGAAGAACGAACCGGAATCATTACCTTTCAGGGAAATCCCCTGACCCTGGTGGGATCGGCCCTCCAAGTGGGAGACCCGGCCCCCGATTTTGAGATCTTAGACAACGACCTGCAACCCGTTCGTCTTTCCGCCTTTCGGGGAAAAGTGGTGATTATCACCGCGGTCCCCTCCCTGGATACGCCGGTTTGCGACCTGGAGACCCGTCGGTTCAACGCCGAGGCGGCCAACCTGGGGTCCGAGGTGCAGATCCTGACCATCAGCATGGACCTGCCCTTTGCTCAGAAACGCTGGTGCGGCGCCGCCGGAATCGATAAACTGATCACCCTCTCGGATCATCGGGAGGCGGCCTTCGGGACGGCTTACGGGGCACTGATCAAGGAATTGCGCCTTCTGGCCCGGATCGTCTACGTGCTGGACCGGGAGGGGATCATTCGTTACCTCCAGGTGGTCAAGGAGCTGACTCAGGAACCCGATTACGGGGAGGTCTTGCAGGCCGTCAAAAAATTGCTTTAACTTTAAAAGGAGAACAGGGATGCCCGACGTTTTAATTGCCTATGCCACCCGGAGCGGCGACACGACAAAAATCGCCGAGGCCATCGCCGAGGGAATCCGGATGGAAGGACTGGAGGCCGAGGTGGTCAATGTCTCGACGATCAAGGACGAAAAGCTGCTGGCCGGATATCGGGCCTTCGTCTTCGGCGCCCCCACCTATCACGGGGAAATGATCCAGCCCATGAAAACCTTCCTTTTTCTGGCGGAAAAGGCCGGCCTGGAAGGAAGGGTGGGCGGCGCTTTTGGGGCCTTCGGCTGGAGCGGCGAGGCCCCGGAGCGCATTTACCAGACGATGAAGAACATTTTCAAAATGAACCTGGTCAGTGACGCCTTGCGGCTGAAAAGCGTGGCCCTGGGCGGCGGCATTCAGATGGCGCAAGAATACGGACGTTCCATCGTCCGCAAACTGAAGGATGCTTGACCCGCTTCGCAACCTAAATCCGAAACCCGATATTTTTGGTTAGTATTTCCGCCTCATGACGCTTTCCGCCGCCCAGTACCATTTGGAAACCAGTTACCGGCGCGATCGGATGAGTGGGCATTCTATGGACTGGGCCAATCAGCCCAACGTCTATAAAACCTATCCCGGGATAGAGCCAATCCTGCTGCCCCGGGAGCCCAACCTGCCCCAAATTCCAATAGGGAATCTGTTCCGGCAGGCCCCGGGTACGGATCCCCGTCCGGAACTCACGGCGGAAGACCTGTCCGCCATTCTTCTGTTGACGCACAGCCTGACCGCCAAGGCCCATCATCCGGACGGAAATTTTTATTACCGCTCCACGGCCTCGGCCGGGGCCCTCTATCCGACCGAGATCTACGCGGCGCTGGCCGGGGTGAAGGGGCTGGAGGACGGGCTGTATCATTTTTCCGTTGCCCGGCATGGGCTTTCCCAGCTTCGCTCCGGAAATGGTCCAGATCCCCCTTCGAGGCAACCGGCCGGAGCAGGCCTCCCGAGATCCCCTCATCACTTTTTTTCTAACCGCCATCTTTTTCCGCAGTTCCTGGAAATACCGCAACCGGGCCTTTCGCTATCACCTGCTGGACACGGGCCACGTCATCGAACACTTGGTCCTGGCCCTGAAAGCCCTGTCCCTGCCCTATCAACTCACCGCCGATTTTGAGGACCGGACCTTGGGCCGAATGCTCGGGCTGGACGAGAAGTTGGAAGTCCCCCTGGCCATTGTTCGAGCCAATAGACCCCAGGATTCTCCGGCGTTCGTCGCGGATTCGTCTCTCCGCCCTTTGCCTTCAGCCCTTCAGCAGGCCAGCCGGGTGGCCAACCTGGAGGTGGACTATCCGCTTATACGGGAAGCCTACGAAGCCGGAGGTCCCATAACAACCGAACCGGCTGCTTCAGGCACTATGGTCCGTCTGATCGGACCGGAAGTGAAAGTCTGGTCTCCCCTTCCCGGGTTCTCTTCCCCGGAGGAAAGGGTGAACCTGGACCGGGCCGTCTTTTCACGCCGCTCCCAGCGCAATTATGTCACGACCCCCATGAGCGGGAAAAGCTGGCAGGCCCTCTGGTCGTCGCTGGCCTATTTTGAAGAAACGGAATCGGGCGAGGGCTGGAAACCCCATCAGACCCTGGCCGTAGGTTGCCTGGCCGAAAGAGTCGAAGGAATTCCTCCGGGTTTTTACCTTCTGGACGGTCTTTCGAAATCCATAGGACCGGCCGTTGCCGGCTCCTTTACCCGGCAGATGACCCGGATCTGCCTGGATCAGGCCTGGTTGGCTCAGGCGGCGGTCCATTTTCTATTGATGAGCAATCTGCGGCAATTGGACGAACAATGGGGGCCCCGAGGATATCGCTACGCGCTGATGACCGCCGGCCGACTGGGAGAGCGTCTCTACCTGGCGGCTACGGCCCTGGGGTTGGGCTGCTGCGGAATTGGGGCTTTGTATGACCAGGAAGCGGCCGACCTGCTGGGATTGAATGCCGACTCCCGGCTTCTTTATCTACTGGCGGTCGGACCGCTGAAATCGAGGCCCCCCGCTTAGAAATTCGGCTGCCAATCCTCCCAAAATGATAGTCGTGTACCGTCTCATACACGCGGATCTTCCCAGCGCTGACCTGCACGGCTAACTTATTGGTTAGGCTTCTCTTTCCCGGAACTACCCACGGCCGATAATACGGCAAAGGTTCCCATTCCTTTGGCAATCAGCCGGCGGCGATCTTTAATTTCGGCCTCCAGTACGGCAATGGATTTCCCTTTTTGAAGGACCCGGCTGGTACAGGTCAGGCGTTGGCCCCGGGCCGGGACGAAGTAGTTCATCTTGATCTCGATAGTCGAACACCCTTCTCCCTGGTCCAGAAGAGAATGCAAGGCCACACCCATGCCGATATCGGCCAGGGAATAAATGACCCCTCCGTGTACGGAACCATGCAGATTCAGCATTTCCTCTCTTATTTCCAAGACACATTGCCCGACGCCGTCCCCGAACCCGGCTACCCGAATCCCGAGCATTTCAGCAAAGGGACTCGTCCCTTTAATAATTTCTTTCAGTTGCATTCTCGCTTAGGGTCCCATCGGGATTGATACAGACCATGGGTGCCTCCGGCTATAATTTTTTCTTACAGAAGTACCAGTCTTTGCACTTGGTCTCTTTGTTGGCCACCCGCTCTTCGGCCATTTCCTGGGTCCTGGGCGGCGGGATGATCACTTCGTCTCCGGGACGCCAGTTGGCCGGCGTGGCCACGCCATTTTTATCCGTCGTTTGCAGGGCCTGGAGCACTCGCAGGATTTCAGCGGTGTTCCGGCCGGTAGTCAGGGGATAGTAGATGATGGCCCGGATGACCTGTTTTTCGTCGATGATAAACACGCAGCGGGAGGTCTCGGTAGTGCTCTCCCCGGGCATGATCATGCCGTACAGGCCGGCCACGTCCTTGTTCAAATCGGCGATCACGGGAAAGGTAATCTTGACCTTCAGTTTCTCTTCGATATTGCGGACCCAGGCGATATGGGAATAAACGCTGTCGATGCTCAGGCCCATCAGTTCGCAGTTCATCTCCCGCAGTTTGGGGTGCAGTTTGGCAAAGGCGATAAACTCCGTGGTGCAGACCGGCGTAAAATCCGCCGGATGGGAAAATAAAATCAGCCAGCCTCCTTTAAAATCCTCCAGTTTAAGGGTCCCCATCGAGGTTACGGCCTCAAAGGGGGGCGCGGGAGAACCGATTCGGGGAATGGCCACGGGACCCTCCTGAATATGCTCCATACGGGCACCTCCTGTTTGATTTTACTTTTTACTTCTTAATTCAGTCCTGATAAGTTCGCTGAAATGAGACGGGCAATAAGACTACCATTTCTCTTTCCCTTTGGATGAAACCTGAAACTTACCGTTCTCTTCCATCGCCAGGCTGTTGCTCACCAGTTCGCGCATGACGCTGCGAACCTTAAACAAAGGTTGGTTGACCCGGGAAGCGATCTCCTCGGCGTTCAGCGGGTTTTCGATTTGTCTCAACAGGACTTTAGCCGTCTCGGTGAGACTGCCGTCGGGTTTAACGCAGGCCATGGGGTCCTTTTCTTGAGCGTTTTTTTTAGGTTGTTCGCCCTTTTGGGTGGGTGGCCACAATATCTGGTAGATTAGACTGAAATCAGGCCTTCGTGGCCGATGGGTCTCGGCGAAAGGGTTTTCCACCTTGCTTTATAGGTTCTAACCCGGCCCCCATGTTTCTAAATCTTCACGGAGGCAGGGCCGGCCGAAGAAGCATCCAAAGCCTTTGAGTTTGGGCCTGCTTCAAATAAAATTGGTAATTTAGGCCCGGGTTCGAAGTCCGGAGTACCTTTGGAAAGCCCTTTCGCCGAGACCCATCGGCCATACCAGATCTGGGGG
Source organism: uncultured delta proteobacterium (assembly GCA_963843145.1). GTDB lineage: Bacteria > Desulfobacterota > RBG-13-43-22 > RBG-13-43-22 > RBG-13-43-22 > CAVQSS01. The sequence continues at coordinate 760,124 of CAWJJC010000028.1, read as the reverse complement.
GTACCCACCCAAAAGGGCGAAGCGTCTGTTTTTATATTAAAACCGGTTTACCGGCAGGTCAATAGGGAAAAATCAGGTGAGCAGGTCGATCAGTTCTTCCCGGGTAAACGTTTTAAGCAGGTTGGGATCATCCTCCCGGACAATGGCCTCCATGAGGTTTTTCTTTCTTTCGATGATAGCCGATATTTTTTCTTCCAAGGTCCCGGTGGTCACCAACTTGAAGACCTGAACTCCCCGCTGCTGCCCGATACGGTGGACCCGATCCGTGGCCTGATCCTCACGGGCGGCGTTCCACCAGCGGTCATAATGGATGACCATGGAAGCGGCCACCAGATCAATTCCGGTCCCGCCGGCCTTCAGACTGCCCAGGAAAACCCGGCAATCGGGATCCTCATTGAACCGGGCAATGAGCTCTCCCCGCTTCCGACTGGAGCCGGTCAAGGCTGCGAACCCCACCCCCATTCCCTTCAGGTATCGTTCCATTATCCCGATCATGCCCAGAAATTGACTATAAACCACGATCTTCTGGCCGCTGTCCAGACCCTCTTCCAGCAATTCCCGGAACAGCTCCCATTTGCCGGATTCGTATTTTTCATACGCCTCCGGCTTTTTTTCCACCAGCGCCGGGTGGTCACAAATCTGTTTAAGTAAGGTCAAGAGGGCGAAAATGTGAAGGTACGGGACCGGGGTTTTTTTATCCTGGAGGGCTGCCAACAACCCCTGGCCCCGGGAGGCAACGGACTGCCGATAGAGCCGGACCTGGTCCTCGCTCAAAGCACAAAACCGCAGGTCTTCGATCTTTTCCGGAAGTTCCGCCAGAACGGTTTTTTTCAGGCGGCGCAATACCAGGGGGGAGATCATCCGGTTCAGTCTTTCCCGCTGGAGGCCGTTAAGGTCCTTTTCGATGGGTTTGACGTAGCGTTCGCTGAAAGCCTGATCCGATCCCAGGTAGCCCAGGGCCACCAGGTCCAACAAGGATTTTAACTCGAATAAATGGTTTTCAATAGGCGTACCGGTCAATCCCAACTTGGTAGCGGCCCGAATCTTTTGGGCCGCCTGGTAGGTCAGGGTATCCGCATTTTTCAGGTTTTGAATTTCATCGAAAACCGCCAGGGCAAAAGAAATTTCTTTCAACTGATCAATATCGTTTCGGAGAATGCCGTAGGTAGTTATCAGGACCGGATTCTTTTTTAGGGTCGCGGCCAGATCCCGTTCTCCCCCATGGAACAGTTGCGCTTTTAAGCCCCGGGTATGGTCGAAGATTTTTTTGCTCCAATGGCTCAGGACCGTCGTGGGACAGACCACCAGCAGGGGCTGGTGATTCTTCTCCTGCTCCCGTAACTTGACCATCAGGGCCATAATCTGATGGGTCTTGCCCAGGCCCATGTCATCGCAGAGGAGACCCCCCAATCGGTTTTCAAAAAGAAAGGAGAGCCAGTCCACTCCGACCTTCTGATAGTCCCGCAAGGGGGACTTCATGCCTTTCAGGGTTCCCAGAGGTTTAGCGGGCCTCAATGCCAGGAGATACTTTATGGCGGCTGCTTCCCTGGTGGCCCCCACCACTTCCCAGGGAGCAGTCCCGGTAGCCTGAAGACGGAAAAGATCCAGGCGGGAAAGCCTCAACCCTTCCCGCCCGGTAGGGCTCTTTCCCAACCCCTGGGCCTCTTTCAGGAGCGGCAAGCCCTCCAGTTCAAGCGCTAGGCAATCCACCCAGCCGTCTGGAACAGGGATATACCGTTGACCCGCTTCGCGAGCCTTGAGGATTTCCGTCAAGGAAAGGGAGCTTTTTCCGATGCCATAGCGAAGGTCGAGCCAACACCAATCCCGATCCAGGGCCCGAGGTGAAATCTCCACCTGATTCACTTGGCGGTGGATGAGTAATTTCTCTAGCGAAGGATCGATCAGGTGTGCCCCCTGGCGCAGGGCCTGCCCGTATTCCTCCAGGAATCTGGGGACCTGCGATTTTTTGAGAACCATCTTGACCGGCGCGGCAAATTTCCGTTCCAGGGGGCCGGGGGGCTCCAGTTCCGCCAGGATCCCCAGTTCCTTGACGTAAATCAGGTCCCCATAACGGAATTTTTCCAGCCCTTCTTTTTTGAGATATTTTATCTCTCCATCGGCCTGCAAGACCTGGATCAGGGGCCGGACGGTCAGGTCCATCTTAGTATTGGCGGAAATCTTGAAGATGGACTTGAGCGGAAGAGGATGGATGGACAGGCCGTGCTGGTTCGGCAGTCGGTCGCGGAAGCCTTTCAAAAATCCCTTTACCCCTTTCCGGGGAATGACCAAGTGAAACAGCGGCGCCCCCCCAGGATGCCTTCCGGTCACCATAAATCGACCCGACTCCTTCTCGATAGCCGGTACAAAGGAAATTTCCAGCCCCAGAAATTCCCGAAAACCATGGTAGGCAAAACGATGCCAGAAATTCTGCTCGAATACCTGGCCGTAGGTTTGGTAGCCCATTTGATTCATGGCCCGCTCCGAATCGGTCCAGGTCAGTTCTCCCAGTTTTTTTAGCAGCGCGGCCCGCTGGGGAACTTGATTATCGGCCAAGTTCCCATCAAACCGCTCCAGGAAACGTCCGGCATCCGGCCCCGTCGAAAGATAAAGCACCATTTCCTCTCCCTGGGAATCGGTTACCCGGATGATTCGCGAATGAGCGTGCTGGAGGAATTGCAGGGATATTGATTCAGCGGTTTCCCGGCAGTCCTGGGCCAGCAGCGCGGCCAGCAGATGCCAGGAGCTTCTCTGGAAGGCCTCCCCGGGCGAGACCCCGCCAAATAACCGCTGGGCTTCCTGATAATAGCGCGAAAGCCTCAACAGGTGGGGGCAGGTCTGGCGGGCGGAGAGGGAACAGGAGCAGTAGCGCTGGTCCAGGTCCCGTCCATTTCCCTTAATGAAATAGGCCACTCCGGGCCCCAGATCGGAACCCGCTGGAACCAGAGCCATTCCCTGGCGGTGAAATTCGATCCGCTCCAACTGGATACGGTCCGGAGGGACGTCCTCCCTCCCTTTTTTTTCCGTCTTCGGCCGGGAGGCGGCATTATAGATTTTCTTCTCGGATTTTTTCATGGAAACGAACAGGGGACCGCGGCGGTCATTTATAACCTCAAGCGAAGATAAATACACTCCCTTGTCCCATTTTGGCAAGGATGAAATACGGCCAAGGGGGGCGAAAACAGGCCGACGAAAGCGACCGGCTCAAAACGGATGGCGATCAGGCCGCCAGGCTTTTGGAATAGAGGGAGTTCAGGCGGAGTTGTTGCTCCTTGGCGCAGCGGGCCAGGGAGGCCAGGTTTTCGTCGGCATAGGGGGTCGTACGGGCAATATCCAGACAAAGCGCGATCCCCTGATCCAGGTTTTCTTTGTATTCCAGCAGCGCCTTGGAATCGGCTGAACCGCCGCCGGAAAGGAGTTCTTCAAAATAGTCCACATTGATGACCAGTTCCTGGGCAAACATGTGCGGACGCTCCTGGCGAACAAGGGAGGGGCCGCGCCCGTAAATATGGTCCACCATTTCTTTGAGGCTGTAGAGCCGATCAAACCAGGCTAAGTTGGGACCCGGACAAACGGCCGGGGGGGCCGCCATTTGAGATTTCAAGCCTAACTTGATGAGTACCCCGTTCCCCAGGTGGGTACAAATACAGGTTTTTTTCACCACCGCCGCTTTCAGCAATTCTTTTTCCCCGGTCGGGATATCCCGCCCGTCAATCTCCGCCAGCTTCAGGCCTTGATATTGGCGCGAGGCCAGGCACAGAGGGGTTTCCGAAAATTCGGTGCTGGTGACGGCAAAGCCCTTGCCGCAGGGAGAACCGGGAGCCCCCCTCCGCCATTGCTCATGGGTCCAAATCTCCGAGCCGGTTCCCCGCAGGGTGTTGAAAGGAATGCCCAGGGGCGAGATATCGCTCAGGTAGAGGTCGCCCGCTTTGGCCTGTCTCAAAAGCTCACGGGTGACATCGTCCACGTTAGTGGCTTCGGGCACCAGGAGAAAAGGGCTCCCCCAGCCCGTCCGATCGGCGCCGAATCCTTCCCTTAAGCGACGGGCTTCCCCGGAGGTACCGATTCCACCTTGAACGGTCAAAAGAGGCTCCGGCAGAGCGAAAGCCGGATAAGACCACCCCATCTTCCCGTAGTAGTCGCCCACCAGGGAGGCCGCGCTGCCTTTCAATTGCCCCCATTTTTCTCTGAACTCCTTTAAAATCCAGGGCAGTAGTTTCCCGCGGGTGGGAAAGGCATGGCCCCCGCAATTGAGGCCGGATTCCACGCGGAATTCCGACACCTCCAGCCCCCGTTTGGCCAGCAATTTGGCCTGGACGAAGGCCGAGCGAAAATCACTGACCTTCAAGACGATCTTTTTCTTCAGCTCACCTTTGGAATCCCGGTAGAAATCGCGGAATTGGGCGATCGAGGCGAATAATTTCTTGCTCATCCCAGCGGACAAAACTAGGCAGGAGTCGAGACGACTCTCGGCAAACCCGCGGAGCGCCGCCTGGGCATCCGAAAATTCGCCGCCCAATGGTTTCCCCTGGGAATCACGGTTCTCCCGGTCCAGCTTGACCATAATATTCACGTCGATGGAACCCGGACGCATCTTTGAGTCCAGGTCCCGGGCCAGGGACTCTCGCTCCGGCCCCGGAGGAAGGCCTTTGAGTTTTTGATAGTCCGCCTTAAGCGGACTCTCCTCCGGAAGAAGCTGGAAGTAGGTGTCTTTGTCATTATTTCCGAAAAAGGGTTCTCGTCGCATGGCCTCCATTTTCTGGTTCACCAGATGAAGGACCAGATCAAGATAAGCGGTGATCCGTTTGGCTCGGCTGTCCCCCACTTCATTCGGAATAGCGGTCCAGGGAAGATTATGGATCCGGCTGTAATAATGGCGGAGCTGCTCCAGCAGGAGATCATCCACCAGGGAGATCACGGAAGAAATACCCAAAGGGGCCACGCGAATCGGCGTGTCGATGGAATGGCCGATTCCCATGACCGGAATATGGAACGAATGGAGTTCGGTTAACATGACGATCTCATTTTATGAAAATAATTACCGAAAGATCCGCTCTCACCGCACCCGCCCAAAAACGAAAGCGGGCAAGATATTGGAATCTCGCCCGCTTTCATCCATTTGGTGCCGAAGAGGGGACTCGAACCCCTACAGGCGTACACCTACTAGACCCTGAACCTAGCGCGTCTACCAATTCCGCCACTTCGGCAAAAAAATATCCCCTTCTTTTACTCCGGCCCCATTCCGATCAGGGGATCACGGGGTGCTGGGAGGAGAGGCGGCGGGATATTTTTTATTGCTTTTCCTAATGTTGGGGATTATAAATTGATTCGTCCCTACTGTCAAGTCTTCATTCAACACCATGCAAATACTTATCACCGACCTCAGCCAGATCTTTCAGCCTTTTTCGGCCGCGGTCCTGACCATCGGCAATTTTGACGGGATCCACCTGGGCCACCAGGGCCTGTTTCAAAAAGTTCGGGAGCGGGCCCAAGCCATTGGGGGCACGGCCGTGGTCATGACCTTCAATCCCCACCCGGCCCAGATACTTCGGCCCTCCAAAGCCCCCCACCAGATCGTAGCCGATGAAAACAAAGCCCGGCTCATTTTTCAACAGGGGATTGAGGTAGTCTTATCCCTGCCTTTTTCCCGGGAATTCGCTCAATTGCCGGCGAAAACCTTTATTCGGGAGGTCCTCCTGGATACTATCGGAATGAAAGAAATCGTCATCGGCTATGACTATACCTTCGGGCGCAAGCGGGAAGGGAACATTCATTTATTAAAAGAATTGGGAGAGCAATGGGATTTCAAGGTCCATATCCACCCCCCGGTGACTATTCGGGGGCAAGTGGTCAGCAGTACCCGGATCCGGGAACTGATCACCTCGGGGGCCATGGAGGAAGCCAAGTCCCTTTTAGGACGCCCTTTTTTTCTTTCCGGTCGGGTGATTAAAGGACAGGGCATCGGCCGCTCGGTGGTCGGCTATCCCACGGCCAACCTGGAACCTCGGGAAAAACTTCTTCCTCAGCGCGGAGTTTATATTGTTAAGGTAGAAACGCCTGTCGGCGAGTTTTTCGGGGTAACCAACGTGGGTTTCAACCCCACCTTTGCCGGGAAACATATTTCGGTGGAAACCTATCTATTCGATTTTGACCGCCCCCTTTACGAGCAGAACTTGACCGTCCATTTTCTTAAAAGGTTGCGCGGCGAAAAAACTTTTGCCGGGCCGGAAGCCCTGCATGCCCAAATCCATAAGGACGTGGAGCAGGCCCGGAACTGGTTGGCAAATTAAATTCAGGTTAATCGACGCTTCGCCCTGCTGATCAAGGTTTTCGCTTGACACTTCCCCCGGCCTTATTTAGATTATAGTTTTTTTACGGCTATACCCTATTTTTCCCATTATGTTTTTCTCAGTTGCCCTTATTTTTTCCTTGACCTGAACCCACTCGGTGGGTTAGTTAAACAAGCCTGAAGAACAGGGTATTCTTGGGCTAAAAAGGAGGACCGCCCCTTGTTTTCCCAGATGGTACAAGCCGGCCTCGGTGAATTCTTGTTTGTCTTCATATTCTTCTTTTTTGGCCTGATATTACCCCTCTCCATGGTGGTCATCAATTTCGTGCTCGGTCCCCGGATCTATGGAGAAAAAAGGCTGGTGACCTACGAAAGCGGGATGCCTCCTATCGGGACGGCCTGGATGCAGTTTGGGGCCTCCTACTACCTTTTTGCCTTGATCTTTCTGGCCTTCGATGTAGATGTGCTCTATCTCTTTCCGGTCCTCATGGCCTATCAAAGAGGAACGGGAGCTTTCGAGCTGCTCGAGTTGTTTATCTTTCTCTTTTTAATATCTTTGGCCATTGTCTATGCCTGGCGTAAAGGAGCCTTCCGATGGAGGTAAAGGGAAACGTTCCAATTTGCATCCCCTCCAGGGACCTTTCCCAGGATTATGTGGAAAGCCCGGCAGTGGTGGGCTTTGCCCCCGTGCAGGATCTCCTGGATTTGGCCCGGGTCAATGCCCTCTGGCCCCTGACTTTTGGGATCGCCTGTTGCGCCATCGAAATGATGGCCGCCGGGGTGGCCCGGTTTGACTGGGACCGATTCGGCATCATTCCTCGAGGCACTCCTCGGCAATCCGATGTCATGGTGGTGGCCGGAACCATACCCCATAAACTGGTTTCGACCATCAAGACCCTTTATGATCAGATGCCGGCCCCCCGCTATGTTATTGCCATGGGTAACTGCGCCATCTCCGGAGGGCCTTTTTCTTATGACGGGCAGTACGCTATCGTCAATGGGGCGGACAAAATTATCCCGGTGGATGTCTATATCCCCGGGTGCCCCCCTCGACCGGAGGCCCTGCTCCAGGGATTTATAAAGATACAAACCAAGATTACCAAGGGAATCATAGATGCCAACCGCAGAGCCGACAAAGCCGCTCGAAAACGTAAGAAATAGTCTGCTTCAGGTAATTCCCGAGGCTGAACTGCATGACCGGGATTACCGGGAATGCGGCTATCACCTGGAAGTGCGGCTGATCATGCGCGGCATGCGCCGGGTGGCGCGGGAGATGAAAGATAGGCGTTTTTTCCTGGAAACCGTTACGGCCGTGGATTTTTTGGAATATTTTCACCTGATCTATTTATTCAGCACTTACCACGAGGCCTGCTTCCGGGTAATGGCCCGCGTCAAACTTCTCCGGGAGATCAGGCCCTTCAGCGTCTGGGACATCTATCCCGAGGCCATCTGGCTGGAGCGGGAGGTCTACGATTTTTTCGGAATCCGCTTTCAAGGACACCCGGACCTCAAACGCATCATCAATCCCGATGATGCGGAATATTTTCCGTTGTTAAAGAATTTCGGCAAGACCAAATTTACCACTGAGATAGACGACATCCTATGCTGAACCCTAAAACCATAGACGATACCTCTATCGACCAGCGGGTCTATCAACTCAACCTTGGCCCTCAGCACCCCAGCACCCATGGGGTCATGCACCTCTTGGTGACCCTCGATGGGGAAGTGGTGATCAAAGTAGAACCAATCATCGGCTACTCCCACCGAGGCCATGAAAAAATGGCCGAAAACCGGACCTATGAACAATTTCTGCCCAATCCGGCCCGGATGGATTATCTTTCCGGCATGATCTTTAACCACGGCTATTGTATGGCCGTGGAAAAACTCTGCGGCATCGAGGTCCCTCGAAGGGCGGAATACATCCGGGTCATCACCTCGGAATTGAACCGCATCGCCAGCCATTTCATCGGGGCCATGGACTACGCCATGGGACTCGGGGCCATCACCCCTTTTCTTTGGGGTTGGGATGATCGGGAACATATTCTGGATCTTTTAGAAGGGATAACCGGTTCCCGCCTGACCTACAGTTACGGTCGTTTTGGCGGGGTTCGCAACGATATTACCAAGGAATTTTATGACGGGACCCGCCGCTTTATCGATCGGTTGCGCGGCCGGTTCTGGGATTACGAAAATCTGATCAACCAAAATATCATCTTTATCAAGCGGTCTCAGGACGTGGGCGTCATTACCAAGGAAGTGGCCCTGGAATATGGGGTCACCGGTCCGACCTTGCGAGGTTCCGGGGTCGCCTATGATGTCCGCAAGCAGGAACCCTACTCGGCCTATCCGGAGTTTAGGTTCGAGATTCCAACCCGAGAAGCCGGAGATTGCCTGGCCCGTTATCAGGTCCGAATGGCCGAGATGGAGCAAAGCCTGAACATCATCGAGCAGGCCCTGGACCATCTCCCTCCGGGACCGATCCGGGCCAAGGTGCCCATGTTTGTCACCCCGCCGGAAGGCGATTATTATTGCACCTTTGAGAGCGCTCGCGGAGCCGTGGGTTTTTATATCGTCAGCGACGGGTCCCGGGTCCCTTATCGTATCAAGGTGCGGGCCCCCTCCTTTTCTAATTTATTCGTCCTGACCGAGATCTGTCCGGGACATTTCCTGGCTGATGTCATCGCCATTTTCGGGAGTATCGATGTGACCGTTCCGGAGATTGATCGGTGAATATTACCCAACTTCCCTACCTCAAAGATATTTATGCTTTCCTGGGCTCCGACGTCACGGCCGGCATTGTCGGACTGCTGATCATTGCCGCTATTGTTCCACTAAACGTCGCTTTCCTGGTCCTGGTAGAACGTAAAGTGGCCGGCCATATCCAGCTCCGGCCCGGGCCGATGGAAGTCGGACCTCATGGAATACTCCAGACCCTGATCGACGCCGTGAAACTGCTGGGCAAGGAATTGGTCACCCCGCAATCCACCGACAAATTGATCTTCTTTCTGGCCCCCATCATTGTCGTCGCTCCGGCCTTTGTCGGTTTTGTGCCGATCCCTTTCAGCCCGCTGATGCAGGTTAAGGATGTGAATGTCGGCATCCTGCTCATCTTTGCCTTTTCCAGTATTTCCGTCATCTCGATCCTGATGGCCGGATGGTCCTCCAATAATAAATATTCCCTGATCGGCGCCATCCGGTCGGTGGCCCAGAATGTGGCCTATGAGATCCCCTTGCTCTTGGCCACCATGTCGGTCATTATCATGACCAACACCTTTAAAATGGGTGATATCGTCCGGGCGCAGTCTTCCCTTTGGTTTATCTTCTATCAGCCCATTGCCGCCCTTATCTTTTTCATTGCCACCACGGCTGAAACCAACCGGGCACCCTTTGATCTGGTGGAGGCCGAATCGGAGCTGGTTTCCGGCTTTCATACCGAATATACCGGTATGCGTTTTTCGCTCTTCTTTCTGGCGGAATATACCAATATGGTCATAGCCGCCTCCATGTTTACGGTCCTTTTCCTGGGGGGCTGGTACGGACCTTTTTTCTCAGGAATGATCTGGTTTCTGATTAAAACCTATTTTCTGATCTTCGTGGTCATGTGGGCCCGCTGGACTTATCCCCGAATCCGCTTCGATCAACTGATGAATTTCGCCTGGAAGGTCCTGATCCCCTTTGCCTTGGTCAATCTTCTGATTACCGCCATTGTCCTTAAGGTTATTTAAGATGAATACCCCCCCCAATGCCTTTATTCAGTACTTTGAGGAGATCCTAACGGGTGGCAAGAGCCTGGTAGTCGGGCTGTGGATCACCTTGAAACGTCTTTTCACCCGCATTGTGACGGTCCAATACCCCCGGCAGAAACTGACCATGACCCCCAATTTCAGGGGACACATCGAAGCCATCCGCTTTGACGACACCAAGACCCATCATTGCGTGGCTTGCGGCCTATGCGCGCGCGTCTGCCCTTCCCATGTCATTAAAGTCCAGGGGGGGAAAGCCAGGGCCGGGGGCTTGAAATACGGATATCGCTATTATATTGATTTTTCCAAGTGCAGCCTTTGCGGCTTGTGCGTCGATCTCTGCCCGAAACAAACGCTTAAATTCTCCAAGGAATACGAGTTGGTCTTTTATTCCCGTTGGGATACGGTGATAGATATCATGGGGCGCTTAGAGAAAAGCCGATGAATACCATTGCAGATTTCATACCGCCGATCCTGGTGGCCCAAGTGGCCTTCTGGATTATGATTTTTATTACCCTGACCGGTGCAGTACTGGCCGTAATTCCCTCAAAAATCGTCCACAACGTCCTGGGGCTGGCCCAGGCCATGTTCGGCATAGCCGGGATTTATCTATTTTTAGGAAGCCAATTTGTGGCCATGATGCAATTATTGATTTATGTGGGGGCCATTTGCGTTACCTATATTTTTGCCATCATGCTTTCTCCACCTTTGGATTTGGACTTAAGAAAACCTTCTCTTACCAAGGTGGTCGTGGCCTTGGTCGTCAGCGTTATTGCTTTCATCGCCATAATCCAAATGATCCTCAACGCCCAATGGGCTCCCTGGGCAGCTCCAGCCCGTGATTGGACCACCAAGAGCCTCGGGCAGGCCTTGCTGACCCGGTACTTTCTGGTCTTTGAATTGATCTCCCTCCTGCTGGTCGTGGCCATCATCGGGGCGATCCTGATCACCAACCTGGCCTTGGGCCGGGAAAGGAAGTAGCCATGGAAAGCCTGTCTAGCTACCTGGTTTTAGGCGCCCTGATGTTCTGCATCGGAATTTTTGGTCTGTTGCAGCACACCTCCCTGATCGGCATGTTGATCGCCACCGAACTGATCCTTAATGGCGCCGGTTTGAATTTTATGGCCTTTAATATGTTCTTGACCCCTGACCCGACGGTAGGTCAAATCTTTACCCTGTTCATCATGGGGGTGGCCGCCGCCGAAGCGGCCATTGCCCTGAGCATCATCATTGCCGTCTACCGCCGGTTCAAGGAAATCCGGGTGGACACCGTCAGCGAACTGAAAGGATAGGCGTCTCCGAGACCATGGACATCATCTACTCCAGCAAACCTTTCATTGCGGTCTTGATCGCCTCCCTGACCGCCATCCTGATCATGGCCTCCGGGAAAAAGCCCAATCTCCGGGAGGCCTGGTCCGTCCTGGGGGCCGTGGTGACTTTCCTGACCGTCCTCTCCATGACTCCGGAGATCCTGGCCGGGAAGATGATCGAATGCACCCCCTTCGTTATCCTGCCGGGAATCAGCTTCAAGTTCCGGGTGGACGCCCTGGGGATGATTTTCGCCACCATTTCCTCCTTTCTCTGGATCCTGGTCTCCTTTTACAATATCGGCTACATGCGTGCCCTGGAGGAGCACGCCCAGACCCGCTACTACCACTGTTTTGCCGTCGCCATCGTCGGGGCCGTGGGCGTGGCCTTTTCCGGCAACCTCTTCAGTTTTTATCTCTTTTACGAACTCATTACCATCTACACCTATCCGTTAGTCGCCCATCATCAGGACGCCGAGGCCTTTGAAGGGGCCCGCAAGTACATGGTCTATCTGACCGGCACGGCCAAGGCCTTTCTGCTGCCGGCCATTATCCTGACCTATGTCCTGACCGGTACCCTGGATTTCCCCGTGGGGATCGCCCAGGGGATGTTTCCGGCCGACGCCAACCCGCTGCTGGTGACCGTTATCTACATCTTCTACATTGCCGGTCTGACCAAGGCGGCCATCATGCCCCTCCATAACTGGCTGCCTTCGGCCATGGTGGCCCCTACCCCGGTCAGCGCCCTGCTCCATGCCGTGGCCGTGGTCAAGGCCGGCGTCTTCTGTATCTGCCGGGTCATGCTCTCCGTCTTCGGGGTAAACCTGCTGGACCACCTGCATCTGGGCCTGCCCACCGCTTTCCTCGCCGGCATCACCATTGTCACCGCCTCGGTGATCGCCCTGACCAAAGACGACCTCAAGGCCCGACTAGCCTATTCCACGGTCAGCCAGTTGTCGTATATCGTCCTGGGTGTGGCCTTGCTGACCCCCAGCGGGATCGCCGGCGGGCTGATCCATATCGTCAACCACGCCTTTTCCAAGATCACCCTCTTCATGGGCGCCGGCGCCATCTACGTGGCCCTGCACACCAAGAAGATCAGCGACCTGAGCGGCGCCGGCCGGACCATGCCCTTTACCATGGGTGCCTTCGGCGTGGCCTCCTTAAGCATGATCGGCGTGCCTTTGGTCTGTGGCTTCGTGACCAAATGGTACCTGCTCCTCGGCGCCCTGGAGGCCAAGGCCCCCTCCCTCCTTTTTTTCCTCCTGGGCAGCACCATTCTCAATGCCGGATATTTCGCTCCCATCCTCTATAAGGCCTACTTCGAAAAACCCCCGGAGGGCCGGGGCTATCACGAAGCCCCGGCCTTCATGGTGGTCCCGCTGCTGCTGACGGCCCTGGCCTCGGTGCTGTTAGGCCTTTATCCCGATTATTTTATGAATATCATCAAGGTGGTGCTCCGATGAACTGGGCCGAACCGATGGATTTTTTACGAAATCGTCTAAAGGGCCTGAAGATTTTTCTCTACGCCCTCATGGGTCTGGCCATTGTCTTTGATTTCCTGGTCCCCCGTTATGAAGCGCATTTTTTTGGAGATCGGATCCCGGGATTTTGGGCCGTCTTTGGATTCGTGGGCTGCATCGTTTTGATTCGGGTGAGTAAGGGTCTGGCCCACACCATTCTCGGCCGGCGGGAGGATTTTTATGGATAACTGGATCCACCCGGGTCTGATTTATATCTTTGGGGCCTTGCTGATTCCCCTGCTGCCCGGCCGCCTGCGGCAGATCTACCTGCTGGTCCTTCCGGCCCTGGCCTTCTTGGATGTGCTGACCATGACCCCCGGGGTCTACGGCGGCTTCCACTACCTGGGCTTTGAGATCGTCGTCGGCCGAGTGGACAAGCTGAGCATCATCTTCGCCCATGTCTTCACCCTCATGTCCATCCTCGGGTTCCTTTACGGACTGCACATAAAAGATCCCGGGCAGCAGGTGGCGGCCTGCTTCTATATCGGCGGTTCCCTGGGCGTCACCTTTGCCGGGGATTTTCTGACGGTCTTCATCTTCTGGGAGATGATGGCCTTCGGTTCGGTCTTTCTGATCTGGGCCCGCCGGGTCCCGGTCTCGATCCGGGCCGGCTTCCGCTACCTCCTCTGGCACGTCTTCGGCGGGCTGTTGCTCCTGGCCGGGATCGTGCTCAATTATCAGCAGACCGGCAGCATGGCCTTCATCCTGATCCCGGAGGCCGGGGCCGGACTGGCCCAGTATCTCATTCTGGCCGGCTTTTGCTTGAACGCGGCAGTCTTCCCGCTTCACGCCTGGCTGCCCGATGCCTATCCCGAGGCCACGGTGACCGGCGCCGTCTTTATGTGCGCCTACACCACCAAGACAGCCGTCTATGTGCTGGCCCGGGGCTTCCCCGGCTACGAGGTGCTGGCCATTATGGGCACGGTCATGACCATCTACGGCGTCATCTACGCGACCATTGAAAACGATATGCGCCGTATCCTGGCCTACCACATTATCAGCCAGGTGGGCTACATGGTGGCCGGGGTGGGGATCGGTACGGAATTGGCCCTCAACGGGGCCTGCGCCCATGCCTATGCTCATATTCTCTACAAGGCCCTGCTGTTCATGGGAGCCGGCGCGGTGCTGCAGATGACCGGGCGTTCGAAGTTAAACGAACTGGGCGGCCTGTACAAGTACATGCCTTTAACCCTGATTTTTTATGTGGTGGGCGGGATATCCATTTCGGGGTTTCCCCTGTTCAGCGGCTTCGTCAGCAAGTCCCTGGTCATCGCCGGGGCCGGGGAGGCCCATCATCCGAACCTGATGCTCCTGCTCCTGCTGGCCTCGGTGGGCACCTTTCTGTCCGTGGGGTTGAAGCTGCCGTATTTCGCCTGGTTCGGCAAGGACTGCGGCCTGAGGCCCAAGGAACCGCCTAAGAATATGCTCTGGGCCATGGGGTTGACCTCCCTCCTCTGCCTGATCATCGGCGTGTATCCCCGGGCCCTCTATGAGCTGCTGCCCTACCCGGTGGAGTTCAATCCCTATTCGTCCTATCACCTTTCGGAAACCGTCCAGATCCTGCTCTTTACCGGCCTGGGTTTCTTTTTGCTGGTCAAAAAGCTGGCGCCGGAAGGCAAGATTAACCTGGATTTCGACTTTTTCGTACGAGGCCTTATTTCCGGTTTTTTCTGGTTCGCCCGTCGTCCCCTGCAAGGTCTGGATCAGGCCTGGGGGGAGTTTTACCGGACCGTGGTCCTGCGGATCTTAATGTCCCTGGCCCGCTTTTTTGCCTGGTTTGACCGCTGGGGCATCGATGGCGTGGTGGATAATGTAGCCTACGGGACCCGAGGAGTGGGGGAAAAGATCCGCGTCGTCGAGAGCGGTAATCTTCAATATTACCTGGCCCTGGCCCTGGTGGCGATTTTTGCCATCGTAGGTGTTTATCTTTTAACCTGAGCAAGGAACAGGGTGGATAGAAAAGCATGGATTTCCTGATTCTCAACCCCCTCAATTTTCCGATCCTGAGTACCCTTATCTTTCTGCCCCTGGCCGGTGCCCTGGTCCTCTTTTTGTTGAAAAATGAAACGGCCGCCAAGGTCTGGACCCTATTGATCAGCCTGGTCACCATGGTGCTCTCCTGGCCGCTCTACTTCTATTTCGACGCCTCCACCTATAAGTACCAGTTCGGTGAACACGTCTCCTGGATCCCCTTTTTTAAGATTAATTACACCCTGGGGGTGGACGGCATCAGCCTGCTCCTGGTGTTGTTGAGCACTTTAATCACCCCGATCTGCGTCCTCTCCTCCTGGAAATATATCTCCAAACGGGTCCGGGAATTTCACTTCTGTCTCCTGCTCATGGAAACCGCCTGTGTCGGCGTCTTCTCGGCCCTGGATTTCGTCCTCTTCTATATCTTCTGGGAAGCCATGCTGGTCCCCATGTATCTCCTGATCGCCGTCTGGGGCGGCCCGGAAAAGGTCTATGCTTCCATTAAGTTTTTTATTTATACTATGGCCGGGAGCGTTTTCCTCCTGGTGGCCATGATCGCCCTCTTTCTAAAAACCGGGAGCTTCAGCATCCCGGAAATGATGTCTCAGCCTTATTCCTTTCAGTTCCAGTTCTGGATCTTCCTGGCCTTTGCCATTGCCTTTGCCATCAAGGTTCCCATGGCCCCTTTCCACACCTGGTTGCCCGCGGCCCACGTAGAGGCCCCCACGGCCGGCAGTGTCATCCTGGCCAGTATCCTCTTAAAAATGGGGACCTACGGTTTTCTGCGCTTCTGCCTGCCCATCACCCCGGAGGCCAGTATTTATTTCGCGCCGTTGATTCTGATACTGTCCGTTATTTCCATCATCTATGGTGGATATGTAGCCCTGGGGCAAACCGACATGAAGCGCCTGATCGCCTATTCCAGCGTGGCCCACATGGGTTTTGTCACTCTGGGGACGTTCATTTTTAATAAGTACGGTCTCGAGGGGGGTATCCTGCAAATGATCAACCATGGCATCACTACCGGGGGCCTTTTCCTGGGCGTGGGCATTATCTACGAACGCACTCACAGTCGTTTGATTACGGTCAACTCCGGCCTGGGGAAGATCATGCCCCTCTATGTCGCTTTTTTCGGCTTATTTTCCCTTTCCTCCATGGCCTTTCCCGGAACCAACAGTTTCGTCGGCGAGCTCTTGGTCTTGATCGGCACTTTTACCGGCCATAAAGTCTATGGCTTCCTGACCATACCCGGCGTGGTCCTGGCGGCCGCCTATATGCTCCGTCTGCTGCAAAAGATCGCCTGGGGGAAGCGGGAAGAAGAGGGGGAGGGCCACCATTTTTTCGACCTGAATGTGCGGGAATTCATTTATCTGGTTCCCCTGGCTTTGTTGGTGCTCTGGATAGGCTTCGGCCCGGGTCCTTTTCTGGAGGTCATGCACGCCACGGTGGACCATCTGATCCAGCAGGTGCAGGTCGGCGGCCAGGTCGTGGCCTGGCTGCGCTAAGAAACCTTTTCTCTGGAAAGCAATTACAGGACCTGGGATGGAATAAGAAATGGGATTATCGGACCTTAAACTATTTTTACCGGAGCTCTATCTACTCTTTTTGGCCCTGCTTTTCTTTGTCCGATCCTTATGGCCATCGCCGGTCCGGGTGACCCATCTGTTGGCCCTCTGGCTATCGGCCGCCGGGGTGGCGATCAGCGTTTTGTCTCTCCCCTTATCCGGCGAGCTTTTTTATCACGCCTATCGGGTGGACCTCTTTTCCCAGGCCTTCAAGGTCCTGATTCAGCTCGGGCTCTTCCTGGTAATCTTTATCGGTCGTGATTTAATAAGTATCGACGACCGACTCCATCCCGAATATTTCATGTTGATGGTCTTAAGCTCCCTGGGTTTGACGCTCCTGGTCAGCAGCGTGGAACTTCTGACCATCTTTGTCGCCATGGAACTGTCCTCCTATTCCCTCTATATCCTGATTCCTCTGCGAAAGCAGAATTCCGGGCACCAGATGGAAGCGGCCATCAAATACATCATTTTCGGGGCCGCCGCCACCGGGGTCATGATCTTCGGCATGAGCTATCTCTTCGGACTGACCCAATCCACCTACCTCACGGTGATCATCCAGAAATTGCCCCTGGTCTTGACCCACCCCCTGGGCGTAGTCGGTCTGCTCCTGGTGCTCAGCGGTTTCTTCTTTAAACTGGCGGTAATCCCCTTCCATTTCTGGACGCCCGACGTCTACCAGGGCGCGGCCAACGAAACCACCGCCTTTATCGCCACCATGCCTAAACTCGCCGGCCTGGCCCTGCTGCTGCGAATGGTCAGTCTGGGCGGTCCCGACAACCTCGACCTGGTTCAGATCCTGGTCCTGTTGGCGGCGGTTTCCATGACCTTCGGCAACCTGGTGGCCCTGGTCCAGCGGGATATTAAACGCCTCTTGGCCTATTCCAGCATTGCCCATGCCGGATATATACTCCTGGGCGTTTTGACGTTGAACAGCAATGGCTATGCCGCTGCTTTTTTCCATATGACCGCCTACCTGCTGATGAACTTGGCCTGTTTCTCGGTCATCTGTTTCATCTCCCGGCAGGGGGAGAATATCAGCCTGGCCGACCTCTCCGGCCTCTATAAACGGTCGCCGCTCCTGGCTTTTACCCTGGCGGTGGGCGCTTTTGCTCTGGCCGGCATCCCTCCCACGGCCGGTTTTACCGGAAAACTTTTTCTATTTACCGCCGCCTTAAAGGCGGGCCACCTGGCGCTGGTGATCCTCGCCGCCGTCAATACGGCCATCTCCATTTTCTTCTACTTAAATATGGTCCGCTCGGCCTACGGGCAGGATCCGGACGAACGGCCGAATATTTCCTTGACGCTCTCCGGCAAACTATTGAACGTGGGTTTGATCCTGGCCATCATTCTTTTGGGGACGCTCCCCACCTGGTTCTTCGATCTGGCCCGAACGGCCTGTAAGAGCCTCATTTCCTAAGAGAATGGACATTTAATTATGGCAGTCGAAAAACAACTTTCGGAAAAGGACCTGCAAACGCTTTCGGCCATCGTGGCCGAACAAGGGGCGCGGCCAGCCTCGGTCCTTCAAATCCTGTTGGATATCAACCAGCATTTTCATTACCTGCCTCAGGAAAGCCTGGTTTGGGTGGCCGGACAGGTGAAACTGCCCATCAGTCAGGTTTTCAGTGTAGCGACTTTTTTTAAAGTCTTCAGCCTCACCCCCCGCGGGCGGACTCTGGTCCATGTCTGCACCGGGACGGCCTGCCACGTCAAAGGGGCCCAGCGTTTGATTGAGTGTCTGGACAAAGAACTGCATTTGAAACCCGGTGAGACCACGACGGACCTGGCCATTACGCTGGAGACGGTCAACTGCGTCGGTGCCTGTGCTTCGGCCCCGATTGTCCGGGTAAATGATGATACGCACAGTGAGATGACTCCCAACAAAGTTTGCGAATTGATCAAAGAATTAGTAAAGAAAGAGGGCTAACCGAACCACCATGAATCGTCTTAATAATCCCGCAGAGCTGGAAATCTTCCGCCAGGATATTCTCAAACGCCGGGAGCGGATAAAGAAACGGGTTCGGGTCTGCGCTGGACCGGCCTGTGCTTCCCATGCGGGAGAAGCGATTGCCAAGGCCCTCCAGGACCTGATAGTTGAAAAGGGGCTGCAGGAGGAATTCTGGGTCACTCCCACCGGTTGCCATGGCTTTTGCTCCCGGGGTCCGATTGCCGTAATTGAACCGGAAAACATCTTTTATGAAAAACTCCGTCTGCGCCATGTCCCCGAGATCGTGGAGCGGACGCTGATCGGCGGGGAAATCATCGAAAAACTCCTCTACACCCACCCGGCCGACGGAAAGAAAATCGTTCACGAAGCGGACCTTCCGTTTTACGCCAACCAGGAACAGATCGTCTCTCGGGACTCCGGCAGGAACTTACTATTCGGATATCGAGGACTATATCTCCCGGGGCGGGTATGCCGGACTGGTCAAGGCCCTCTCCGAGGCGACACCCGAAGAACTCATCGAAGAAATCAAGCTTTCCGGCCTCAGGGGCCGAGGGGGGGGCGGTTTTCCTACCGGGACCAAATGGGAATCCTGCCGGAAGGCCAAAGGCGCCATTAAATATGTGATGTGCAACGCCGACGAGGGGGACCCCGGGGCCTATATGGACCGGGCGCTCCTGGAGGGAAATCCCCATCAAATCATTGAGGGAATGATTATCGGGGCCTATGCCATCGGGGCCGTGGAAGGCTACATTTACTGCCGTTATGAATACCCCCTGGCCACAAAAAATGCCCTCTGGGCCATCCAGCAGGCTAAAGAATTGGGGCTTCTGGGCCGGAATATTCTGGGCACCCCCTTCAGCCTGGAAATTTTTGTCACCCGCGGGGCCGGGGCTTTCGTCTGCGGAGAATCCACCGCCCTCATGGCCTCCCTGGAGGGGAAGGTGGGGGAACCGCGCGGCAAACATATCCATACGGTCGAAAAGGGGCTGTGGAACCGTCCGAGCAACCTGAACAACGTCGAAACCTGGGCTACCGTTCCCCTGATTGTCAACCAAGGCGGGGCTTGGCATGCCTCCATCGGCACTGAGCGCAGTAAGGGGACCAAGATTTTCTCTCTGGTGGGGAAAATAAACAACTCCGGCTTGGTGGAAGTGGCCATGGGCACCCCGCTGCGGAAGATTATTTACGAGATCGGCGGGGGCATTCCCAAGGGCAAAACATTCAAAGCGGTCCAAACCGGCGGCCCCTCGGGGGGCTGTATCCCCAACGCCCTGATTGACCTTCCGGTGGATTACGAAAAATTAAAAGAAGCCGGTTCCATGATGGGTTCCGGGGGGATGATCGTCCTCGACGAAGAAACCTGCATGGTGGATATGGCCCGTTATTTTCTGCACTTTCTGGAGGAAGAGTCCTGCGGCAAGTGCGTGCCCTGCCGGTTGGGGGTCAAGCGCATGCATGAGATCGTGACCCGCATCTGCCAAGGTCAGGGAAAGGAAGGCGATATCGAACGGCTGCAGGCCTTGGGCGGGACCATCACCGAGGCGGCCCTTTGCGGACTGGGCAAATCGTCGGCCAACCCGGTCCTGTCCACCATCAAATACTTCCGGGAGGAATACGAGGCCCACATCCGGGATAAGGAATGCCCGGCCGGCGTCTGCCGGCGCCTGGCGGCCGCCCCCTGCCAGAAAGGTTGTCCGGCCGGGATTGATGTGGCCAGTTACGTGGCCCTGACCGCCTCCGGCCATTACGAGCAAGCCCTGGAAATCGTCCGGGCCGACAACCCCTTCCCTTCCGTCTGCGGCCGTATCTGCAATCATGGCTGCGAGGTCACCTGCACCCGGGGCGAGGTGGATTCTCCCATCGCCATCATGCAGCTTAAACGTTTCATTTCCGATTTCGAAGGTACCCGGCCTCTGGTCCTGCCCCCGCCGGTTCCGAAAACCCGATCGCAAAAAGTGGCCGTAGTGGGCGGGGGGCCGGCTGGATTGTCCGCGGCCTATTTTCTGGCCAAAAAAGGCTATCCGGTTACCCTCTTCGAGGCCTCCCCGGTCCTGGGAGGGATGTTGGCTTTGGCCATTCCGGAATTCCGTCTTCCCCGGGAGCATCTCCAGCGGGATATTCAGTATATCCTGGCCCTGGGAATCGAAGTCAAGACCCAGACCCCGGTCGGGAAAGATCTCTCCCTGGAGCAGTTGAAGAACGAGGGCTATGAAGCCCTCTTCCTGGCCACCGGTGCCCATCAGGGACTGGAGATGGGCGTCTTCGGAGAAAACCTCTACGAGGGGATCATGGACGCCTTGGATTTTCTCAAAAAGGTCAACGACTCCCCTGAGCCCCTGGCCAGAAAGCGGGTGGCCGTGGTCGGCGGCGGCTATGAGGCCGTCGATGCCGCCCGGGCGGCGATCCGCCTGGGGGCCACGGTCCATCTGGTCTACCGGCGCACGGAGGAGGATCTTCCGGCCGATCCCCTGGAGCTCAGGGCGGCCCGGGAGGAAGGAGTGCAGTTTCATTTCTTGACCACCCCCACAAAAATCATCGCCAAAAATCATCGGGTGAGCGGCCTGGAGTGCCTGCGGCTTGAACCGCTAAGCACCGATACCAGCGGACGCCGGCGGATCCTGCCCCAGGAAGGCACGGAGTTCATTCTGCCGGCCGAGATGGTGATTACCGCCGTGGGTCTGAAGCCGGATCTTTCCTTCCTGTCCCCCATCGCTCCCCTGGCGGTAACCGGCGGACAGACCCTGGCTGTGGATCCAGAAACCCTGCAAACCCAGATTCCAGGTGTCTTCGCCGGGGGGGACCTGATTTCCGGGATGGCTTCAGTGATTGAGGCCGTGGCCGTCGGCAAACGGGCCGCCTGGTCAATCGACAACTTTCTCTCCGGCCAGGAAAATAAGTTCCCAGCCTCCAAGCCCCGGTTGCGGTTGGAAAAAGCGATCGTTCCCGAAGGGGAAGCCCTCCCTGCGGATCGCCCGGAGATGGGCCTGGTCCCGGTCAAGGAAAGGTCAACGAATTTTCAGGAGGCCGAATTGGGTCTCAGCGAGAAGCAGGCGATGGACGAGGCCCGACGCTGCCTGCGCTGCGACTTGGCGGAGTAACGAACCATCATGGCGGAACCATTGACCCGAACGACCAAGCCCCAGAAACCCCTCGGTTTAATGACCCCCGTGGAAAAACCGCATTTGACGGTTTGCGGGGGGCATCAACCGGAATTGCCCTGCGGGAGTTTTGCGCTGTATGCCGGGTTGAAAAAGGAGGCCGAAAGGCTTCAATTTCCCCTGCAACTGGAACCAGCCAAGATAGGCTGCCGCGGGACCTGCCGGAAGGGCCCCTATGTCAGTCTTCCCCGACTGGGCCTTTTTTATCAGCAGGTCCAGCCCGGACACATCCCCTATATCCTGAAGGATACCCTGATAGGAGGAAAAATCCTTTTCCCCATCCTGAGACTGGATCCTTTACAATCCATCCGCAGCGATCTGATCTGGGAAAAAGAATCCGAATGCATCATGACCCTGGATTCCTCCTATTGCATGGTCCAGATGACCCGCTATTTGATTCAGTTCCACGCGGAAGAATCCTGCGGTAAGTGCGTTCCCTGTCGATTGGGGATCAAGCGTTTAGGAGAGGTGGTCGAGGCCATAACCCGGGGCCGGGCCGGCGGGAGCGCCCTCCAGGAAATTGAGACCCTCATCAGCCTGATGACCCAGGCCGCCTATTGCAGTTTTGCCGGGAAGACCTCCAAGATCATCGTCGCCATTATTCATTATTTTCGGGAAGAATTCGAGGCCCACCTTCGGGAGAAGCGCTGTCCCGCCGGGGTCTGCGGGATGATCTAAGACAAGGAAAGCACTCATGTCCAAGATTCACTTAACCATCAACGGCCGGTCCGTCGAGGCCGATGTCGGGGATACTATTCTGACGGCGGCCCGCAAGGCCGATATTCGCATCCCCACCCTCTGTTATCACCCGGCCCTGCCGCCTGAGGAATCCTGCCGCCTTTGCGTGGTGGAAATGGTCCGTGGGCGCTGGAGTTCCCTGGTGGCCGCTTGTGTCTATCCGGCCCGGGAAGGGATGGTTATTGAAACAGATACCGATCCGGTCATCAAGGCCCGAAAATATGTTCTGGAATTGATCCTCTCCGATCACCCCCTGGATTGTCTGACCTGCAATGCCGCCGGAAGCTGTGAATTGATGGATCTGGCTTATGAATACGGGATCAAGGAAAGTTCTCTCTCCGGACAAACCCATAGTTACCCGGTGGATCACGATCCCAATCCCTATATCCATTGGGACCTGAACAAGTGTATACTCTGCCGGCGCTGTATCCGGGCCTGCTCGGAAATGCAGTGCGCCCATGTGCTGACTAAAGCCGACCGGGGGTTCAATCAACGGATTTCAACCGCCTTCGGCAATATCCTGGGCCAATCCGGGTGCGAACTTGACGGCCAATGCGTGGCCCTCTGCCCGGTGGATGCCCTCTCCGAAAAACTACCCCGGGGCCGGGGCCGAAACTGGGAGATGCGCAAGACCCAGAGCGTCTGTCCGCTCTGCGGTTGCGGCTGTGTTTTCGACCTCAATAGCAAAGATCAGGAACTGATCAAAATAACTTCTAAT
This sequence comes from uncultured delta proteobacterium, assembly GCA_963843145.1. GTDB lineage: Bacteria > Desulfobacterota > RBG-13-43-22 > RBG-13-43-22 > RBG-13-43-22 > CAVQSS01. Next base: position 737,167 of record CAWJJC010000028.1, on the reverse strand, counting down.
TTCAGTTCTCCGGCCAACCAGGGGGCCCTCTGCCGTCAGGGCCGATTTGAATACGCCTATCTGAATTCGCCTCAACGCCTGAAGACCCCGCTGCTGAAACAGGCAGGGGCTTGGACTGAGGTTCCCTGGGAAAAGGCCCTGGAATTTCTGGCCGATAAAACCAAAACCCTGATAGCCCAATCCGGTCCTGAATCCTTGGGCCTGCGGCTCTCCCCGGTGCTGACCAACGAGGAACTTTATCTCTGGCAAAAATTTGCCCGCACCGTCTGGGGAACATCCCAGATCGACCACGCCGGCTCGGAAATCTGGGCCCCGGTGCAGGAAACGCTGACTCAACGGTTGGGCCTCAGCGGTATGACCAACCCGACGGACGATCTGATGAACAGCGCGGGAATCATCCTGCTGGGCTCGCAACTCATGGAAACCCATCCCATAGTGGGGATCAAGGTTCGCCAGGCCGTTCAAAAAGGCGCCCACTTGCTGGTCATCGATGAGGTGCCCCGAACCTTCCGGCGACAGGCCGAACTCTTGCTCGGCCCAAAGCCGGGAACGGAGGCCGCCCTGATCCAGGGTTTATTGAACGCCCTGATTCTGGGACAGCACTATGACGCCCCCTTGGTTGAACGGCAGACCACCGGGATCGAAGACTTGAAATCGACCCTGGCAGACCGGACCTTGGAATCAATCGCCTTAGAGACGGGGCTGACAACCCAAGAGCTTCAAGAGGCTGTGGACTTTCTGGTCGAACACCGCCCCCTGGCCCTGATCTGCCCGCCCCCGCTGGGGGGCACACCCTTTGATCGGGAACTGGTTCAATCCGCCCTGAACCTGCAGTTGATCACCGGAAACCTGGGGCCAGCCGGCGGCGGATTGGCCTTCCTGGCGCCTAAAGCCAATACCCTGGGGGCCTGGGAATTGGGGGCTGTCAATCCAGAGAATTTGGATCTTTTGGCCCACCTCGCGACTGGAAAACTAAAAGGGTTGCTGCTCATCGCCGAGGATCCGGCCGGTCGCAGCCATTGCTCCCCCGATCAAGCCGCGGCCTTGAAGGCCTCCGGGATCTTTTTGGTCGTCCAGGACCTCTTTCTTTCGGAAGCGGCGGAACAGGCGGAGTTAGTCCTCCCGGCCCTACCCTACTCCGAAAAAATGGGAACTTTTACCAACGTGGAAAGACGGGTGCAACTCCTGAAGCCCTCTATCCCGCCCTCACCGGGAACGTTATGGACCGGAGATCTTCTGCACCGCTTGGCCGCCAGCTTGGGGACCCCCTGGCCCCGACTGACCCCCGAACAAACCCTGGATGAAATCGCCCGGAACCTCCCAGCCTGGGCCGGATTATCCGTGTCTCGATTGGAACAAGGCGGTCTGCAGTGGCCTTGTCCGCGGCCGGACCATCCCGGGTCCCCCATCTTGTCTGTGGAGGGATTTCCCGCCGGAGCTGTCCGCCTGAAGTTCACTTAGAGGGAGGCCCTCAGAAGATAAGGGCTAGAGACCGCTTCCACCACCCTTTTTATAACCAGTCGAATCTCCCCGGACCCTGCCTCAAGGGAGGCTGATTTGATCCCAGTGGTGTCACGCCTTAGAAAAAGCCTGGCCTGGAAAATGGGCTTTTCGGTGGGGCTCATCCTGCTCCTGTCCATCGGGTCCTTTACCTTTTTTAATATCCGCGATTTACGGCAACAATTGCTCACCCGGCTTATCCTGCGGGCCGAACGATTCAGTGAAACCGTCCAGCGGGCCACCCGCTTCGGAATGCTGCTGAACGACCGGCCGCATGTACTCAAGATCGTCGAGGCCCTCGGAAGCCAGGAGGGGATCGAAAACATCCGGGTTTTCAGCAAAAAAGGGGTAGTCAGGTATTCCTCTCGGGTCAGTGAAATCGGAACCGCGCTGACGAAACAGGACTCGGCTTGCACGGTCTGCCACGGGGTCTCCGTGCCGTTGGAAAAACTGTCCCTCTCCCAGCGGGCTCGGTTTGAAAGAGGAACAGGGCAAGAGCATGTGCTCAGCATCATCACGCCCCTACCTAATGAAACCAGTTGCTCCACCGCCCCCTGTCACGCCCATTCTCCCAAAGAACGCAAATTGGGCCTCCTGGAAGTAACCACCTCCCTCTTCCGTATCGATCAGGAGATTCGCCGCAACATCATTAACACCGTTTTATTCGACCTGGTTCTGTTTTTATTCATTACGGCCATTATTATCGGATATATCCTCTTCTTTGTGAATCGCCCGATTAAACGGCTCCTTCAAGGGACTCTCGAAATAGGCGGCAAAGGCCCCAGGACCTATATTCCGATAGAAACCGAAGATGAAATCGGGAGCCTGGCCCGGGCCTGCAATGAAATGAGCGATCGCATATCTAGCTATACGCAGGACCTGGAAAAAATTGTGGAGGAACGTACCGATGATTTCCGAAAATCCGAAGAAAAATACCGGCTTATTTTCCAAGAATCTCAAAATGGAATTCTACTGACCAACCCTTCCGGCCGCTTGCTGGATATCAATCTGGCAGGCATAAAGCTCCTCGGCCATAATTCCAAAATTGAGGTCTTGGAATCGATTAACGTGGCTTCCCTTTTTATTTCTCCTTCGGACTGGTTTTCCGTCCGGGATCAAATCCGCCAGTTCGGCCTGGTACGGGATTTTGAAACCCAGTTACAAGTCAGAGGAGCGGCGGAGATAGAGGCCCTCCTTTCCGGAAATGTGCTCAAGGATTCCCAATCCCAGGTCATCGGCTATGTGTTGCTGATCAAGGATATTACCGAACAAAAAAAAGCCGAACGGGTGCTGGTCAAAGAAAAAAAGACCATTGAAGGGATCTTGGAAGGTTCGCCCGTAGCCACTTTTGTCGTGGACCGGTCTCACCGGATCATCCACTGGAACAAGGCCTGTGAACTGCTTACCGGGAAGAAAACCGGGGAGCTGATCGGCACGAATAACCAGTGGCAGGCCTTCTATTCGGAACCCCGCCCCATTCTGGCCGATGGCATCCTGGAAGAGGATTACTCTATTTTGAAACGGTATTATGGAGATAAAGGGCTAAAGGAATCGCCCATAATCCCCGGAGCCTACCAAGCCGAGGATTTCTTTCCCTCCCTGGGGCAGGGAGGGCGAGAAATCTTCTTCCTGGCCGCTCCGATCCGCGATCCCGAGGGGCGGATCCAGGCGGCCATCACCACCCTGCAGGACGTGACCGAACAGCGGCGGGCGGAACGGGTTATCCGCCGGAATATTCAAGAGATTGAACAGGCCTATGAGGAACTGAAATCCACCCAGGAACAACTGATCCAGTCGGCCCGACTGGCCTCTCTGGGAAAACTGGCGGCCACCATCGCCCATGAAATCAATAACCCCATCGCCGGGGTCTTGAATTATATCAAGTTATTGATCAAGATTTTTGCCAAGGGTCCGGCCAGCCCGGAACGGCTGGAGGATATCAAAGGCTTCCTGACCATTATGGAAAAGGAAACCGCCCGTTGCGGCGAGATCGTCAAGAACCTGCTCTCCTTTTCCCGGCCCTCGGTGGTACGCAAAGAACCGGTTCCGATCAACGATATTATCGAGCAGGCCTTGGGCATCCTGACCCATAAAATTGAGATCTCGGGGGTAACGCTCCTTCGCCAGCTCGGCTCCGATCTGCCGCCGGTTACCTGTGATTTCAAGCAGATTCAGCAGGCCCTGATGAATATCATCATCAACGGGGTGGAGTCCATGCCCCAGGGGGGTACCCTGGTCGTCGCCAGCCGGTTCCTGCCCAAAGGAAAACTTATCGAGGTGGAAATCCGGGACAACGGCATCGGCATCCCCCGGGAACACCTGGACAACCTCTTTGAACCTTTTTTCAGCACCAAGGCCGAGGGGAAGGGGGTGGGGTTGGGGCTCTCCGTTTCCTACGGCATTATCGATAACCACCAGGGACTGATCAAGGTAGATAGTACGCCGGGACAGGGGACCACCTTTCGGGTTCAGCTCCCCGTCCAAGAGATCGAGGCCCCCTAAGGAGGAGGTATGACCGAACAGCCCAGAATCCTCATCGTCGATGACGAACAAATCGTCCGGGAATCCCTAACCAATTGGTTGAAAGAGGAAAGTTATCAGGTGGAAGCCGCGGAAAACGGGATCCAGGCCCTGAAAAAAATCAGACAGGCCCCCTTCCAGGTGGTGCTCCTGGACCTCAAAATGCCCGGGATGGACGGCCTTCAGGTATTGCTGGAGGTAAAAAAAGAGTTCCCGGACATCGAAGTCATAATCATGACCGCCTATGGGTCGGTGAATACCGCTGTGGAGGCCATAAAATCCGGGGCCTATGATTATATCGTCAAACCTTTCGACCCCGAGGAAGTGGCCCTGTTGATCAAAAAGATCCTGGAGCACAAAAATCTCATTTTGGAAAACATCCTGCTCCGGCAAAAATTGGAGGATAAGTACGAATTTGAAGATTTGATCGGGAAAAGCGCTGCCATGCAGCAAGTCTTCGAGCTGATTCGAAATGTGGCCCCCACCCAGGCCACGGTCCTGATCACCGGCGAATCGGGTACCGGGAAGGAACTGGCGGCCAAGGCCATTCACGCCATCAGTCCCCGTCGTTATGAACCTTTTATTGCCCTCAGTTGCGGGGCCTTGCCGGATACCCTCCTGGAAAGTGAACTCTTCGGCTACGAGAAGGGGGCCTTCACCGGGGCCGCCCACACCAAAAAGGGGCGCTTCGAAATGGCGGACGGGGGGACTCTATTCTTAGATGAAGTTGGTGAGATTTCCCTAAAAACACAGATTGATCTGTTACGGGTCTTGCAGGAAAAGTCCTTTCGCCGCTTAGGCGGGACGGAACTGATTAAGGTCGATGTGCGGATCATCTCAGCCACCAATCGGGACCTGGCGCAGGCCATTACCCAGGGGATTTTCCGATCAGACCTTTTCTACCGGCTTAATGTAGTCGGCCTGCACCTCCCCTCCTTGCGGGAAAGGAGAGAGGACATCCCGCTGCTGGCCAAGCATTTTCTTCGACGCTATGCCATCGAAATCAATAAAAAGATCGAACGCCTGACCCCCTCGGCCCTGGAGCTGTTGATGGAGTATAACTGGCCGGGAAACGTACGGGAATTGGAAAATGCCATTGAGCGGGCCGTGGTTATCAGCCCGGGGCACGAACTGACGGACAAGGATTTTACCTTTCTCCAACCGAACCCCGGGGTCTTGAATGAACCCTCGTCCAAGAACCTCCAGGAACTGGAGAAACAACACATTCGCCGTATCCTGGAAGAAAACCACTGGAATATTTCCAAAACCGCCGTTGACCTGGGCATCGATCGGGTTACCCTGTACAACAAAATAAAAAAATACGGATTTGAACGAGGGACGTAGGCGAGAGTAATAAGCTTTTACCGGTTTCAAAAATGGGACCGGAGTATTAAATCCGAAATTCGAAACACGAAATTCGAAACAAGCACGAATGTTCAAAATTCAAATGATCGAAACATCTCCCCCCTCTTGCTCCCACCTACGGCGGAGTTGGAGAAGGGTGAATCCCCGGATCATCACGCCGCATGATTCGCTGCTTTCTAAGCCTCAATACCGAGGGGAGGAAATGTTTCGAATTTCGAAATTGGGTCATTTGAATTTGTTTCGGATTTCGGCCTGCGACGAGCTCAGCCGAGTCGATTTCGGATTTCGGATTTAACCCGCGCCATGTCCGATCCGGTCATCTACCTCCTTCCCCTGGGCCCGGTTCCCGAGGAGATTCTGCTCCATATCCGATCAGCGGTGGAACCGGCCTTCGGGACACCCAGCAGACTCCTCCCCACCCAGGATTTGCCCTTGAGTTGTTATAACTCCCACCGGGACCAGTACTATTCCACCGGCTTATTGAAGAAAATGCTGCGGCAACTGCCCGGGGACACGTTGAAGGTTTTGGGCGTCACTCCGGTGGATTTATTCATCCCCATCATGAAATACATTTTCGGCGAGGCCCAGGTGTCCGGCAAAGGGGCAATCATCTCCCTTTTTCGTTTGCGTCCGGAATCCTATGGATTGGATCCGGATCGGAAGTTGTATTGGGAGCGGATCGCCAAGGAAGCGATTCATGAATTGGGCCATACCTTCGGCCTGACCCATTGCCGCGATCCCTTATGTGTCATGAATTCCTCCTGTCTGCTCGGGGAAACGGACTGCAAAGGGACCGAACTCTGCCCCACCTGCGAGGAATTGTATCGCTGGGCCCAGGGGAAGGGACTCCCCCCTTCTTCCTAAGGCAACTGGATATCTTTGATTTTCAGTTTTAAGAACGCCCCCCCCCCGCGCGCATCCAGATCGATGGTATAGGCCAAGTCCAGGAAATTTCCCGGAACCAGCGGCAATTCTCCCAGATTGAACCCGAAACCATCCAGGGTGATTCCTTTATTCTCCAAGGTCATCCGCAAATGGCCGTTGCCCACCGGACGCAGGGTCTTGACCCGGACCTGCCGCGTTACCAAAATCGGCTCCGGATTGCCTTGCCCGAAAGGGGCCAGCCGGGGCAAATAAGGGACCAGGGATTTGCCCAGGAGGCTGAAGTCCACCTCCGCTTCCACTTGCAGGGAGGGAATAAAACTTTCCGGCGGCAGGGTTTTTTCAACCAGGGCCTCCAGGGCCTGTTCAAAAAACGGGAGGTCTTCGGCCTTCAGGGCCGCCCCGGCCGCGGCCGCATGGCCGCCGAACCGCAGCAGGCGAGGCGCCAATTCTTCCAGGGCCTTAAACAGATGGAACCCCCCGATACTGCGACCCGACCCCTGGGCCACCCCATCTTCCAGGCCAAAGAGAAAAACCGGCCGAAACCACCGTTCCACCAGGCGGGAGGCGATCAATCCCAGGATGCCCCGGGGCCATTTTTCGGACCAGAGCACCAGGCACTTCCGCTGATAGAGTCCGGGATTGGTGCTGATGGTTTCGTCGATTTCCTTCAGGAGCTGCTGTTCGATTTCCTGGCGGCGGCGGTTTTCCTGGTCCATGGTTTCGGCCAGCAAACGAGCCCGTTCCCGCTCCCCGGTGATCAGCAATTCAATGCCCTCTTTGGCTTCGGTCAGGCGGCCTAAGGCATTTAAGCGCGGGGCCAAACGAAAGGCCACATCCACCGCGGAAATCCGCGCCGAAGGCAGAATCCCGGAGACGGCCTTCAGGGCCAAAATCCCTTCCCGGGTGGAATCGTTCAAAACCCGAAGTCCGTCGGCCGCGTAAATCCGGTTATCCCCGGTCAGAGGCACCATATCCGCCACCGTACCGAGTACCACCAAGTCCAAATAGGATCGCAGATTGGGTTTAGGCCCTTGAAAAAACCCTTCCGCCTCCAGGGCCTGCCGCAAGGCGATCACCAGGGTAAAGGCCACGCCGACCCCGGCCAGTTCCTTGTAGGGAAACCGGCAGCCTTCCTGTTTCGGATTAACAACCGCCGCGGCCCGGGGAACCCCTTGGAGGCCCACTTGATGATGATCGGTCACCAGAACCTCTATACCCAGGCCTTTGGCCCACTCGATTTCGTCATGGTTGGAACTGCCGCAATCCACGGTGATCACCAGGGTTGCTCCCTGTTCATGGAGGCGGGTCAGGCTCCCCTGGTTTAACCCGTACCCCTCCCGGGTACGGTGCGGGATATAGTACAAAATATCCGGGAAAAAAGGGCGCAGGAAGGTCACCAGCACCGCGGTGGCGGTGAGACCATCGGCGTCGTAATCTCCGTAAACGGCGATCTTCTCTTGCCGGCGAATGGCTTGAATGATTCGCGCCACCGCCCGATCCATGTCTTTCATCAGGGTAGGCGAAGAAAGCCCGGACAGGGTGGGGTTGAGGAAGGTCTGCGCCGATTCGAGTTGCTCCAGACCACGATGAAGCAAAAGCTGAGCTACCAGCGGGGACAACCCCAGGACCTCGGCCAATTCCCGGGCGGCCTCCGGATTACTAGAAAGAAATTGCCATTCCATATCAAAAGGCATACTATCCCATAACCTCCAACGGGGCAACAGGTAATGGCGTTTTTTTTCATTGTCAACCGAATCGTCTTCCAGTATAAATCTATTCATGCCCGAAGAATCCACTCTACCGTTACGGCAAATCCCTTCGGTTACCTTTTTGTTGACCTTTCCTCACTTCTCGGAATACCTGGTCCATTACCCCCGCGCGTTGATTCTCCAGGTTCTCCGGGACCTGTTAACCCGTAAACGGGAAATGCTGCTCCATGGCCGCCAACCGGATCTCAGCCCCGAGGTCCTCTGGCGGGAAACGGGCCAGTATTTAAAATCCAAGACCGCCTATCATCTTCGCCGGGTGGTCAACGGCACCGGAGTGGTGATCCATACCAACCTGGGCCGGTCGCTACTGGCCCCTCAGGCCATTGCCCAGATGGAATCGGTGGCCCGCCATTATTCCAATTTGGAATATGATCTTGACCGGGGCGAACGAGGCAGTCGTTACAGCCACGTGGAGGACCTGCTCCTGGAATTGACCGGTGCGGAGGCGGCCCTGGTGGTCAACAACAACGCCGCCGCCGTCCTGCTGGCCCTTGATACCCTGGCCCGGGGCCGGGAGGTGGTGGTCTCCCGGGGTCAACTGATCGAAATCGGCGGATCTTTCCGCATCCCGGAAATCATGTCCCGCAGCGGAGCCATTCTCCGGGAGGTAGGGACCACCAACAAGACCCATTTGCGGGATTATGAAAACGCGCTGTCCGACCGGACGGCCTTGCTGCTCAAGGTCCACACCAGCAATTTTAGACTCTTAGGCTTTACCGCCGAGGTCCCCCTGGAACAACTGGTCGGCTTGGGTCGGACCCAGCAGATCCCGGTAATGGAAGATTTGGGAAGCGGAAGCCTGCTGGATCTCTCCCCCTTCGGGCTGGAAAAAGAACCGACCGTTCCGGAAGCCGTAGGTTCAGGAGCGGATTTGGTCACCTTCAGCGGAGATAAACTCCTGGGAGGCCCCCAGGCCGGGATTATCGTCGGTCATCAAGAAATAATTCAACTCCTGCGCCGGAATCCCTTCACCCGGGCGCTGCGGATCGACAAACTGACCTTAGCCGCCCTGGAAGCCACCCTGCATCTCTACCGCCGGACGGACCAGGCCCTGAGGGAAATTCCCACCTTGCGGATGTTAAGCTTCACCCTGCCCGACCTTCTTCGCCGGGCCAGGCGCTGGTTGCGCCTACTACGCCAAACTATTGGTCCGGAGATCCGCTTTGAATTAACGCTCACCCAATCCCAGGTCGGCGGGGGGGCGTTACCCCTTTCGACACCGGATTCCTATGCCCTGGTCCTGACTCCTCAGACCGGGACGATAGACAAACTGGAAAAACACCTACGTTCCCGGGAGATACCGATCATCGGAAGAATCGAAAAAGAGCGCCTTTTGCTGGATCTGCGCACCCTGCAGGAAGCCGATCGGCCCGTCTTGCTTCAGGGGTTGAAAGAATGGATCTCCCGACCCTGACCTTCTTCTTATGGCCTCTTTTTTTCTAGCGAATCCAAAAAATTGGTGGGTAATCAGCGACTTGGTTCGGAAAGAAATCGGCCCGTTGCTACCCTTCAATGATCTTTTTTTAATCCCGGCTTCGTCCACCCCTCCGCAGGAAAAAAGTCTATTCTTAAAGGCGGAGCCCATTCCCCGATTCTGGTGCGGTACCCCGGAAATCAAACCCTTTATGTCAACCATCCGGATCCCGATCGGGGAGGGGGATTACTTATGGCTGGAACTTATTTTGGAAGGGGTCCTTTCGCAGGAAACCCGGCCCCATGATTTCCCCTTTCTGACCAAAGTCCTCCAGTTGCTCCTGGAAAAAGCTTTCCTGCTCTCCGTCCAAAAGAAAGACCCTCTGACGGGCCTGCTTAATCAAGACCATTTTTGCCGATTGGTCAGGGAAAAATTGACGGGCGCTTCGCGCCAGGGCAAATTGTTTCCCCACCACCTTCATTTGAAGCCTATCGAACCGGAACCCGGGTCCCGGTTCAGCCTGGGACTGGTTACCTTCCAGCCCTTCGGTCTCCAATCCGCAGAAGGGGCCGAGACGTTTCTTCAGGAACGGTTTACCTTTTGGGTCAAAAAAATATCTTCGGCCTTGGAGTCGACCTTGCCCTGGCCGGGCGAAGTGGGCCGCAGCGGAGTGGAAGGCATATCCATCCTCTGGGAAGGGGTGGATGAGGCGGCGGTGAAAGAACGTTTGCTGGTCCTTAAGGAAATCCTGCGGGTCGCCAATCTGGACCTTGAAAAAAATTATGGTCCGGTTTCAGTGGATATTCGGGGGGGGTTCGCTGTCTTCCCGGATCATTTTACCGCGGCGGAATCCTCGCAATTGGCCGATCCGGACCTGTCCGTGGAGGGGCCGCCACTGATTCAACACAAAGCAGAACAGGCCCGGGAATTAGCCGAAACGATGGAACCCGGAACATTTTGCAGCTTTTCGGATATCATCCGCTTGAGAGGCCAAGTACTGGAAGTCTTACCGATGAACCGGGTCAGAATTAATTTAGGCGCTTATCACCAGGCTCTGCCCCCCTTGTTTTTTGGAATCCTGGAAAGGGATCAGGAAATCGAGGTCTTTAAAGCCATCGTTTCGCTCAATGAAGCCTACCCGAAAACCTCCCTGGCCGAGATCTGCTGGATCAGGGACCCGCTAAACAAAGTAGCGGTCGGCGACCGGATCGCGCGTTTGGATAAAATCCCCCCGTTAGAGGGAGATGACCCGGAACCGGTACCCCCAGACCGAGACTATCCTCTTGCCGGGGGTAACCAGGGGCTGTTGACGCTCCCTGACTTTTTACGTTCTTTTCATCAGGGCCATTCGAGCTGGAGTTTGTTTTGGATGGCCCTGCTCCAAATTCAGGATTGGGAATTCAAAGGAGAGCTTCTGGGACGGGTGGAACGCCGGTTGCTTTTCCAGCAACTAACCCAGCTCATCAGGACTCAGAGTCCGACCCCGGAACTCCTGGCCCGCTACTCCCCGGACACCCTCATCCTGGTGCAACTGCTGGAGCCCCTCCCTTCCGCCCTGCCCCGACTCCAGTCTATTCAGGAAGAAGCCCGAGAAAAATTGAACCTGAGGCTAACCATTGGAGCGGCGGGTTTTCCCCAAACCGATTATCAAAAAATAGATATTCTGGATAATGCCCTTAAGGCCTTAGACCATGCCCTGCTGTTGGGTCACGGCCAAATAGCGCTCTTCGACGACACCAGTTTGAATATCAGCGGGGATAAGCTTTTCGATCAGGGGAAAATTGTTGCCGCTCTGAGTGAGTACCGGAAGGGACTCGGCGTGAATCCGGAGAATAATACCCTGCGAAACAGCCTGGGCGTCTGCTTCGGAGAACAAGGAGATCTGGAATCGGCTATCAGGGAATTTGAAACAGCCCTGCGGAAAGATCCTCAGGATTTCATGGGACATTACAATCTGGGCCTGATTTATCTCCGACTTCAGGACCCTTCGTTGGCCCGAGAATCCTTAAAAATGGCCGTTGCGCTTAATCCCCTTCATTTTGGGGCCCAGTATCAATTGGGAAAGCTTTACCGGGACGCCGGCCTCTTAGAGCAGGCGCTTCCCTGTTTTCTTCAAGCCGGCCGCCTGCATCCTGATAAGGCGTTTATTCATCGCTACCTGGGGGAGTGCTGGGTAAAAAAAGGCAACTGGGATGAGGCCCTTTCCGCTTTTAAGGCCGCCGTCAGGGTGAATCCCCGGGATGCCTATTCCTTGCACCAATTAGGGGCGCTCTATTTGGTCCGCGAGGCCAACTTGCCCATCGCTTTATCATTCTGCCGCTACAGCGTCGACCTGGAAAAAGGAAACCCCCATTTCAGGTTCTGGCTGGGCCGAGCGCTCTATCAAAATAGACAATACCAGGACGCCCAAAAAGAATTGGAAACCGCCTGGGAATTGGGCGAACGAAGCGGGACGCTCTGTTATTTTCTAGGACTATCCTTGGAAAAATTGGACCAGATGGAAGCGGCCCGCCTTTGGTGGGAAAAAGCCCTGTCCTTTGATCCGGGAATGGAAGAGGCCCGTCAAAAGCTCCAGATTTCGGCCGACGCCCCCTCGGGAAACGTGTCGGGCGGAAGAGGTTGACAGGGACTCCTGAATAGGATAGAAAAGTTGAAAATAATAATTAATAATCAATTGTTAATTATTAACTATCAATAAATGCCTTCTGGTGCCGAGTTCTATTTTCATACCCATGCATACGACTATTCAACAGCATCTGGAAGCCCTTCATCGCCTGCAAACGCTTTTCTTTGAATCCCAGGGAGAGCGGTTGGTCCATTGGGCCGGCCTGATCAGCCAGGCCTTTCAGCAGGGAAGGAAGCTCCTGCTGATGGGCAATGGGGGCAGCGCAGCCGACGCCCAGCATTTGGCCGCGGAATTCGTCAACCGCTTTCTCCTCAACCGTTCCCCTCTGCCCGCCTTGGCCTTGAGTACCGACACTTCCGTTATCACCAGTATCGGAAATGACTTCGGCTTCGACCAGATCTTTGAAAAGCAGATCCAGGCCCTGGGTCTACCCGGGGATATCCTGATAGCGATCAGCACCAGCGGCAACTCCCCGAATATTCTCCGGGGGCTGCAGGCGGCTCAAGAGAAAGGGATTCAAACCCTGGCCCTCACCGGCCAGGACGGGGGGCAAATGGTCCGGTGGTCCGATTACGCGCTGATCGTTCCTTCCACGGAAACCCCCCTCATCCAGGAAACGCACCTGGTCATCGAACACCTGCTTTGCCAGATGGTCGAAGCAGAGTGTTTTCCCGGGCAAAGAGTACTAAGGACCCGAGATGCAAAAACGCCCTTACCCCAACCTCTCCTTGAAGCGTTTGAAGACCTATTCGCTGAAAAATCGCCCCAGCAAGGTGAAATTGGATGACTTCGCCCGCCCCTGGCATCCGGGGGACTCTTTGCGGTATTTTCTGGACTCCCTGCCCCACATTCTGGCCGGGCAGGATTTTCGCTCCGTCGTCCGCGCCATTGCCCAAGCCAAAAAGAACAAAAAGACCATTTTTTGGGCCATGGGCGCCCATGTCATCAAAGTAGGATTAAATCCTCTGCTTATCGCCTTGATGGAAAAGGGATTCATTTCCGCCTTAGCCCTCAACGGAGCCGGGATAATCCACGACAGCGAGTTGGCCATGGTCGGCCAGACTTCGGAGGACGTGGACCAGGAATTGGGTCGAGGGACTTTCGGGATGGCGAAGGAGACGGCCCTGTTCTTAAACCAAGCCATTTCCCGGGGAGCCGGCGAAGGAAGAGGACTGGGCGAAGCGGTAGGTCAGGCCTTACTCGATTCCTCCCCACCTCATCTCCAGAGTAGTTTGTTGGCCATGGCCGCCCAAAAAAAGATACCGGTGACCGTCCATGTGGCCATCGGCACCGATATTATCCACCTCCATCCCTCGATGAATCCGGAGGCCACCGGCCGGGCCTCCTACCGGGACTTTCAAACCTTTTGTTCCGTGGTCCGAACCCTGGAGGGAGGGGTCTTCATTAATATTGGTTCCGCCGTTATTCTTCCGGAAGTCTTTCTCAAGGCAGTCACCCTGGTGCGCAATCTGGGCTGGCCTTTAAAAAACCTGACTACCGTGAATTTTGATTTTGTCCGCCATTACCGGCCGGCTACCAACGTGGTTCGGAGACCGACCTTGGAGGGGGGACAAGGATTTTACCTGGTCGGGCATCATGAACTGATGATCCCCCTGTTGGCGGCCGCCTTGATGGAAGGTTGGGTCCCTTAAATATTGATAGTCTCATAATTGTGCTTACACTGGGTTTTCTCTTTTTCTCTCGCCCGCTTCGCTCGAGTTCGCAGAGGGCGCAAAGAAAGACGAATTTTTCTTTTGACTATTCTCTGTGAGCTCTGTGTGCTCTGTGAGAGATCGTCTTTTGTCTTTGGCTGGGACCAGGGGGCATTAAAGAATCCTGTCATTATTATTTTGAGACCGTTAATAACCTGAACTTGTCTAAACCAGGTTTGGTGATTAAATTAGATCTATAAAGATGTAAAAAAATAGCCGAGAAGGAGCCTTTTATGCCTATTTATGAATATATTTGTTTGGATTGCGGAAACGATTTTGAGGCGCTGGTATTTAGATCCTCCGAAAAAATCTGTTGCCCAAAATGCCAGAAGGAAAACTTGGAACGGAAGATGTCCACTTTTGCCTTTAAGGGGTCGGAACGCTTTGTCGGGACCGGTTCATCCTCCAGTTGTGGCAGTTGCGCCTCCCATAATTGCTCCACCTGCCACTAACCTCTTCTCGAGATGCTCGACCAGTCGCGTACCACTCTCTCCCTTCTCCTGCCGGGAAACGAGAAATGACCAAAGAGGAAGCTATTCGCCTCGGCACCCGGGGTAGTCCCCTGGCCTTACAGCAGGCCCATTGGGTCAAGGATCGTCTGGAGCAGTACCATCCGGAACTGAAGGTAGAGTTGGTCACCCTCAAAACCAAAGGGGATAAAATTCTGGATGTCCCTCTGGCCCAGGTGGGCGGGAAGGGGCTTTTCGTCAAAGAGATCGAGGAAGCTCTTTTAACTAAAAAAGTCGATCTGGCCGTCCACAGCATGAAGGATATGCCGGGGGACTTGCCGGAGGGGCTGAAGATCGGGGCCGTTCCGCTTCGGGAAGACCCCCGGGACGTTTTTCTTTCGCCGCTCAAAATCACCCTGGCCCAGGTCCCGGCCCGGGCCAAGATCGGCACCGGCAGTCTACGCCGTAAGGCCCAACTCCTGGGGTACCGGCCGGACCTGGAAATTTTTCCCTTGAGGGGCAACCTGGACACCCGGATTCGAAAGATGGAGACCCAGGGATTGGCCGGTATCGTCCTGGCGGCGGCCGGACTCCATCGCCTGGGCTGGAACCATTTGATTAGTGAGTATCTGGAACCCGAAGTCTGCTTACCGGCGGTCGGTCAAGGGGCTTTGGCCCTTGAAATTCGGGACGACGATTTTCGTCTGGAAAATTGGATTGCCTTTTTGCATCATGAAGAATCCGCTCATTGTGCCCGCGCCGAGCGGGCCTTTCTCCGTCGATTGGAAGGGGGTTGCCAGGTCCCTTTGGCCGGCCTGGCCAGGGTCCGGGGGGAGCGTTTGTGGCTGACGGGATTAATCGCCGATCTGGACGGGAAGACTATTTTTAGGGATCAACGGGAAGGGACGATCCAGGACCCCGACGGCTTGGGGACGGCTTTAGCCGAGCATCTGCTGGGGTTGGGCGGCCGAGAGGTTCTCGATCAGGTTTACGGGAGCAACCGTGATGAAGGGTAAGGTCTATTTAGTCGGGGCGGGCCCCGGGGACCCGGAATTGTTGACGCTCAAGGGACGGCGCTTACTGGGTGAGGCGGAGGTGGTCATATATGATTTCCTGGCCCACCCTTCCCTGCTGAAATTCATATCCCATGCGGCTGAAACCATCTATGTGGGTAAAAAGGGCGGAGATCATACCCTCCCTCAAGGCGAAATCAACCAACTGATTATTGACCGGGCTCGGACAGGGAAAAACGTAGTCCGACTCAAGGGGGGCGATCCTTTCATCTTCGGCCGGGGGGGTGAAGAGGCCGAAGAACTGGTGCAGGCGGGGATTCCCTTTGAAGTGGTTCCGGGGATCACCTCGGCCATCGCCGTTCCGGCTTATGCCGGCATCCCCTTGACCCACCGTCGTTACAACTCCAGTGTCGCCTTTATAACCGGCCATGAAGATCCCCAGAAAGACCAAACCGGGTTGGACTGGGGGAAATTGGCTACCGGCGTTGAAACCCTCGTTTTTCTGATGGGTTTCAAGAATCTGCCCCGGATCGTGGAGCGGTTGATCGAAAACGGGAGATCTCCCGCTGACCCCGGCGGCCTTGATTCGCTGGGGAACCACCCCCGAGCAGGTCACGGTCACCGGTACCCTGGCCGATATCGTCCCACTGGCCGAGGCCGCCGGTCTGGGGCCGCCGGCCATCCTGGTCGTGGGGTCGGTGGTCGAATTGAGGGAGCATTTGTCCTGGTTTGAGCGGCGCCCTCTGTTTGGAAAACAAATTGTCGTTACCCGGACCCGGGAGCAGGCCAGTGACCTGGTACACCGCCTGGAAAACCTGGGAGCCACCTGCCTCGAGTTTCCAACCATTCGTCTGGCCCCCCCCTCCAGTTGGGAGGGCCTGGATCAGGCCATCCATTCCCTGGTTTCTTTTTCCTGGGTCCTTTTCACCAGCCCGAACGGTGTGGGGGCCTTTTTCAATCGGCTGATGACCCTGGGACTTGACCTGAGGGACCTTAAAGGACCTAAAATCGGGGCCATCGGTCCGGCTACCGCCGGGGCACTCAAGGAGTGGAAATTACGCGCCGACCTGTTGCCGGAAAAATTCCAGGCCGAGTATATCCTGGAAGCCTTGGCTCCCTGGGGGATGGCCGGCAAAAAAATCTTGATCCCCAGGGCCGAGCAGGCCCGGGATATCCTGCCCGAAGGGTTGCGGGGCCTGGGCGCCCAGGTAGTAGTGGCCCCCGCCTATCAAACCCTGCCGGACGATTCTGAAAAAATTCCCCTGTTGGAGAAACTAAAGGCCGGGACCGTAGATTGCCTGACCTTTACCAGTTCTTCGACGGTCCTTAATTTCTTGAGCCTATTTGAAGGGCAGGATATCAGGCCCCGGCTGACAAACGTCGCCATTGCCTGCATTGGTCCGATTACCGCTCAGACGGCCCGGGATAACGGCTTAACGGTCCAAATCATTCCCGAATCCTTTACCATTCCGGACCTGGTGGAAGCCATCCAGCAGTATTATCAGAACCCCTGATAGATCGTCATTCCCGCAGTGCTTCTGAGCGGGAATCCAGGCTTATTCTCGGGGTACACTGGCACTCCGAAATTAATGGCCTTCGGTGATAGGTAAATTAATTTGTTGCCGACCTTGACGGCATCAGAGTTTTTTGATATTGAAAAGAAACTATTCAATATATTGTTGGGCTTTCCATACTCGGAGGTGACATGTACAAGTACATCGTTCTATTTGTCATCCTGTTACAAACGAATAATGTTTTCGCGGAAGGCGCACCTGAGACAGATTTGCTCTTATTCGGAGTTGCTACTCGATCATGCGGCCAATTTTTGAAAACGTAAGAACTTCAGAATGATGACTACGGGTTTTATGTCACGTGGTTGCAGGGATATCTATCAGCCATTAACCTACACCGTGTTTATAAAAGGCAGGATATGGGAAAGGCAACGGATGTAACTTCTATGATGTTGTATCTGAAGAATCATTGTTCACAAAATCCACTAGATAACTTCGCGTTATCTGTCTTGGAACTAACATTAGAATTAAAAAAATGAGGTCTAAGCTACCCAACCCGGCGCTCAAATCGGTCTCGCCTTCGGCGAGCCGGTTAGCTCTGCGTTGGGCTTTACAACACAGTGCGAAGCATGTAATGAACATTCGGTTTTTGTTGGCGCTACTTTTCATATCGGTGTCTGGCGTAGCTATTGCCCAGACCACGCGCCAGTATTACAACGAACTGCGCGACTCGAACGCCTTTAATCATTATGCCGACGAATATGTATGCTTCCCTGATAAAGACGAAGGCGGTTTCGCCATTATTGCCAAGACTACAGATATTGAGAAAAGGAGGGCCGCGAACCACAAGGCTGGCACGAAGCCAGAGCCGCCTATGGGAGACTATCTGGTAGTAAGAACTTATTTCAAGGGGGTTGCTTCGGATGATCCATTGCTATACGAGAAAGTGGATAAAGATTCAGATGGAAAATGAGCCTAGAGTACGATTCTCCCTTTCATGGCAAAATCGTCTACATGATTAATTGGACTACGGGACGCTATAGGCTTTTGGTTTACGCTTTGGACCGTAGCAAAATCGTTCCAGCATCTGAGGGCTCTGGAAAGTGTGAGCTCATTCACCCATGGGTGTCGCCACCAGCAAAGTAAGGCTCTTGCGCAGCGCCCAACTTTCGCTGCGGAGCGCCCCCCTCAACAAGTTTTTAGCCCTGCGGGTCCCCGGCCCATCAAACGGACAGAGCAGACGCGCTAAGCCGCGTTCCTCATCCTGGGGGTAGGGCTTAAGATTATTGGTATTTGGATATGGACAACAAAAATATTACAATTAATGTCCCGCCAGTTCGCGTTTTTCTTAGCCCATTGGCGTTCATCATATATTAAAAGATTTTTAAAGCGCATCACTTCAATAGTTCAAAAATGCCTTTTCACCAGCAGCTTATTATTTGATTTGACGGCATTAGAACTTTCTAGAAGGCGTACTTGCTTGCAAGTGGTGTCAGTCGGGATCGTTTGAAAGAAAGAATCCTTGGACATGATTTAGATAAAATTCTAACGAAATCAAAAAACCTCGGATTGTTTTCGATAGTTTCAATATCCGATGAGGAGCAGGACAATATCGTTAAAGCCAACAGATGGTATGTCAGAAAAGGATTTGAATACTTCGAACTCAAAAACATTGTTGAAAGTCAAAGTACGCTGCCTGATATCAACGTATTGGATCGTCTAGCTAATCGATTGATTATAAAGCTTGAACCTTTTTGTTTAGAAGCTTCAGAAAAAGAGCCCTAGCCAAGGCAAATGCAGCCGACGCAAAAAGCCTCGCGGCTGATTTGCGACGTTGGCGACGACTGCGCCGTCGCCAATGCGGCGTTGCCCCTTCGGTACCATGTTCCGGTCGACTCCGACACAGTCGTCGCCAACCAGGCCATTGGACACCGATGTTACTTGCTTGCCTGGCCTCCGGCCCGCAAGCTGCGTGCCACGGGTGAACGCCGCATTGGCTCTGATTTAAAACAGCGCTGAAAAATGTTATGATTGAAATATGAAGAAACGAATATATATCGAAACGACTATAGTGAGCTATTACACTGCTCGGCCAAGCCGTGATTTAATGATTGCCGGCCATCAGGAGGCCACTCGGGATCTTTGGCCTGAACTATCAACCAAGTATGAGACATACATCTCGGCACTCGTGTATGAAGAGGCCAGCAAAGGCGATTCAGACCAAGCCAAGATTCGGCTGGTAGCCATTAAACCTTTTCCAATGCTCGACATTGATAACGAGGTTAGATCTCTTGCTGGAAATATCATTTCGGGGAGGGGCATACCGGCTAATTATCCGGAAGATGCCCTTCATATTGCAGTAGCAGCGGTGAACAGTATCGATGTGGTTGTCACATGGAATTTTGCTCATCTGAACAACCCCTTCACCCGTAGGGCGATAAGGCAAATCGTCGAAAATGAAGGATATCTTTGCCCTGAAATCTGCTCACCTGACGAATTATTGGAGGCTTAAAAAATGAAAGACCCTATTGTTGAAGAAGTCCGTATGCATCGAATGGAACACACTCAAAAATTTCGAGGTGATCTTTCTGCAATATGTGCTGATCTCCGTTCCATTCAAACCGCCTCTGGGCACAAGATTGTCCGTCTTACTCTTAAGAAACCAGAGCCAACAAATGTATCCCGCCTAAGCAAAAAACAGCGCGGCTGATGCCTGCGTTCCGCTACGCGGGGCATTAGAGGGTTCAAACGACTTATTACGTTGAATTTTGAGAAAACCTCATTAAATTATAACCGGTAAGAATCTCTCCGCCCATGCCTCATATCTTTATCAATGAACTGAAACCCGGCAGCAAGGTCAATCAGTATTTTTTGATCAAGAAAAAAGAGCGACGCCGCACCCGGGGCGGCAAGGATTATCTGGATATCATCCTGGCCGATCGAACCGGGAGCCTGGGGGCTAAAATCTGGAGCGAGTCCCTCGAACAGTTGGATCCCCTCTTTGAAGCCGGCCAGTTCGCCGGGGTGGCCGGGAAAGTGGACTCCTATCAGGACGAACGCCAGTTGACGATTGAGCGGATCAAGGGAACCCACCTGATCCCTCCCGAGCAACTGGTAGGCCTCCCATTTCAGGCGGCATTGGGTCCGACCCCCTAAAGCCTATAAGAACTTGTTCGGAATAAGTATCCGATTGATCTTGCAGGGGTAAAATGGTATTTTGAATTTATGGACAGGAAACAAACAGCAATATACAGAATGACGGACCAATGGAATGACGATTACGTTCCCGGCACACCGGAAGAGCGCATTGGACTCGTCTGGCCATTAACCCGAGAAATCGCATCTCTGAGCGTAAAGCACGATGTTGAACGAAGACTATAGAGACATATTACATGCCTTGTCCGACGAGAAGGTTAGATTCATCCTCGTCGGCGCCTATGCGCTGGCGGCCCACGGTTATCCACGGGCCACTATGGACATCGATACTCAATTTCGGTGATCATCGAAGGGATTGAAGTCCATATTCCTTCAATCGACGATTTGATCCACAATAAAAAGGCCTCGGGGAGGACCAAGGATTTGGCCGACGTTGAACTATTGGAATCCCTTAAAAATTTCGAACCACCGCATTGAGCGGGACGCGAAAAAAGCCGCGCGCCTCTCATGCCCAGCGTTATGGCTATAGAACCGCTTATAAAACTGTGATAATTTTAGTTGCTCCCTATTTGGGAACAGGATATACTATCTTTAATGAGGGTCATATCCCGAAAGAAACTCAAGAAATTTTGGGAGCAGCATCCTGATGTGCGACAGCCGCTCCAGGCGTGGTATGACGATGCCAAGCATGCTATATGGAAAAGCTCTGCGGACATCAAGGCAGACTATCGAAGTGCCAGTTTTGTAGGAAACGACAGGGTTGTCTTTAACCTTAAGGGCAACCGCTATAGATTGGTCGTCGCTATACGCTATGAGTACGGCATTGTGTTTATCAGGTTTGTCGGCACGCACCAAGAGTACGACAGGATAGAAGCCGCGAAAGTCTAAGGAGGTCCCAGACGTGAAAATAAAGCCAATAAGGACAGAAGCCGATTACGAGGCCGCACTCAAAGAGATTGAGCGGCTCTTTGACGCGAAGCCCGGTACGGCTGAAGCAGATCGTCTTGAAGTTCTGACAACCCTCACGGAAGTCTATGAGGAAAAGCATTACGCGATTCCTCTACCTGACCCTATTGAAGCCATTCTGTACCATATGGAAAGTAGGGGTCTCTCTCGCCGAGACTTAGAGCCCTTTATTGGGAGTCGTGCGCGCGTTTCCGAAGTCTTGAATCGAAAACGTCCGCTCACTATGGAGATGATCAGAAACCTTCACAATGGTTTGGGTATTTCTGCAGAAGTACTGATTCAGCCGTACAGAACGCTCAAGGACGCGGCATAACCGGCAAGAAACTCTCCGCCCATGCCTCATACTTTTATCAATGAACTGAAACCCGGCAGCAAGGTCAATCAGTATTTTTTGGTCAAGAAAAAAGAGCGGCGCCGCACCCGGGGCGGCAAGGAATATCTGGATATCACCCTGGCCGATCGAACCGGAAACCTGGGAGCTAAAATCTGGAACGAGTCCCTCGAACAGTTGGATCCCCTCTTTGAAGCCGGCCAGTTCGCCGGGGTGGCCGGAAAAGTGGACTCCTATCAGGACGAACGCCAGTTGACGATTGAGCGGATCAAGGGAACCCACCTGATCCCACCCGAACAACTGGAAGCCTCCCATTTCGACCCCGGTTTGCTGGTCCCCGTCTCGCCTCTCGATCCTCTGGAACTCTGGAATGAAATCCTCCATTGGGTGGAAACCGAAATCGATCCTCCTGACCTGAAGACCCTCACCCTGAACCTGCTTCAAACCCATAAAGAAGCCTGGCTTATCCGCCCGGCAGCCAAACAATACCACCACGCCTACCGGGGCGGTTTGATGGAACACACCCACCGGGTGGTCCGGCTGACCCGGATGACGGCGGATATTTTCCCCGACCTGAACCGCGGCCTGTTACTGGCCGGGGCCATGCTCCATGATCTGGGCAAGATTAAAGAGATTGAGGAGGGATTAACGGCCCAAAACAGTTTCGAGGGTCAATTGCTGGGTCATATCGTCCTAGGCTGGGAGATGGTTCGAGAGGCGGCCCGCACGATCGGCTGGGACGATCCCCGGCTGCTCACCCAGTTGGAACATATCGTTCTGGCCCACCACGGCCAGTTGGAATTCGGCTCACCGGTTCTGCCTCAGACCCGGGAAGCCCTGGTAGTCCATTTCCTGGATGACCTTGAGGGAAAGCTGAAAATGATGAGCGACCACCTGGAACAGGATCAGGGAGAACCGGATTTCACCGACTGGCACCGGGTCTTGAAAAGAAAACTTCTTAAGAATAAAAGGCCGGACCCCCCCGCCGATTCAGGGAGTTAGTAACTGAACTTGTGGCCGGGGTTTCCGCCTTCGACGGCCGGTTAAACCGATTGTTTTCATTTCCCCCGTCTTTTCCATTTGTCATGCACTTTGTCCAGTAGGGTCAAGAGCAAACCGGTCACGGTTTTGTTTCTTTTCTGATACAAGGCATGAACGGCGTGCATTTCCTGCCCCATTTCCGCATTTAGTGACGAGGATTTCGTTACCGCCAAGACCTGAGAGGGATAGACGCTGCGATGGCCGGTCACCAGGTAACTGATGATGCAGGCCACCGCCGCATAGGGTCCTACGGAAGGGCCGAACATCTCTACCGCCATGATGCTCGCGGCAATCGGGCGTGTTGGCGGCGCCCGCCAGAAGGCTCACAAAACCTATGGCGGCCAGTATGGCGGAATCCATGTGCAATACCTGTGCAACCAGTGCTCCCGTGGTGCTGCCGATGAAGAATATGGGGGTGACTATTCCTCCGCTTCCTCCGAAACTGAGCGTGAGGGAAGTGAAGACAATTTTGAGGAACGGAGCATCCCAGGATGCCGGCTGACCGTTCAGGCAGGAACTGATGGTCTGCATACCCAAGCCGAGAAACTGATTTCCGAAAGCCAAAGCCAGGAGCACGATGAAGCCACCGCCGATAAGTCCCTTGATTGGCGTCCAGACCCGAAATTTGTCGGCAAGTTTATGCCCCAGGTGCAAACCCACAATCAGCAGCGCCGAAATAACCCCGAAGATGATGCCGGAGAAAATCACCTTCAACAGAAGCGCCTCATTGATGTTCGCTATAAGAATAGACGGAGTGTGAAGATACGGAACTTCGAAGAAAGTAGACACCTGATAGGCTGTTACCCCGGCAATGAACGAAGGTAACAATACCTCATAAAGAAGGCTGCCAACGAACAAGACTTCTACCCCGAAAATGGACCCCGCAATAGGTGTGCCGAAAACGGTAGCAAAACCGGCGCTGATTCCACAGATCACCAGTTTTCTTCTATCGTTCTCCTCAAGATTCAGCACTCGGGCAAAAAATGCCGCAATGCCGGCCCCAATTTGAGCGCACGGTCCTTCCTTGCCGGCAGAGCCCCCAATCGCCAACGTAATTATGGTGGCGAGAAGTTTTACCGGGACCACGGCCAGGGGAATACGGCTTCCACGCCTATGAATCGCTTCGATGACTTTTTCCGTGCCGTGACCTTCCGCGTCGGGCGCCAGATATTTTATCAGCAGCGAACTGAGAAAAAAGGCAACCGGCAAGAGAAAAAAGATATAGCGGTATTGGTTGGAAGCATTCGTGGCTAAAGCCAGGAGGAAGAGGAAGGCCGTGGTACCCAGCCCGACAAGCGCGCCGGTGCAAGAAGCCAGCACAATCCATTTGATGACGCTGGCTAGGAGGACCGATTCTTCTACTATGGTTCGTCGCATTTCAGGTTCTCATCTAAAGTGAAGCTCAACGGCTGGTGTCTGCGCGCCCGCGTCGGTGGACTGGAAGAGCCAGGGTGTTGGGATTAAAGGCCCTGTATTGTAATCGCTGGGGGACTGCCAATCGATGATTTCTGTTGATTATAAAGAATTAATAGCTTCCTGCCAATTGATTTTTTAGCCATCTATGAAGTTCTGAGTACCGTGAAAAACTCTTTCTCCGCAGGTCCGCGGCCAAACCGGATAGGGGGTCCCCACCCCAAAGGGGGAAGCCTCATTCGCGTTCTCCAGGGACCTTGATAAGTTAATTTCTTTGTTGTAATATAATTGCGGAAATGAATGCAGAGTCTACCCTGGGCCGAAAAGCGAGACCCTTCGTTTCACTCAGGGTGACGGCAGGCAAGGGACCAAGCCTAGTTGCTCAGAGGCAGGTGTGAACAATGGAGGGGTTAGTATGAACTGGAAAAAAGTGATCACCTTGGACAACCGCTTTCAGGCCGACCTGTTGACCGATTCCCTGGAGAAGGAGGGCATCCCTTTTCTCCTGCGGGAATATAAAGATACGGCCTATGACGGGTTGTTCATCGGCCAGAAGGGGTGGGCCACCCTCATGGTGGATGAAGCCTCGCTGGAAGCGGCCCGGGCCATTGCGGAAGATCTGTTTGAGAAGAACGCCCGGTTCGAGGTTCCCCTGGACGAAATCGACTCACCCGAATGATCGCTCGAATCAAAGTCCTGCGTTTGATCTTTTTGGGTATATCGATCGCCGCCGCCTCTTTCTCCCCTCAGACCTATTTTTGCCGATCAAAATACCAGCCGGTGCCCTGTCTGACATCGGGGCCGACGAGTTGTCCTTCCTGGAGGTCATGCCGCTCAGCCGGGTCATCGAGGCCGGCGCAGTGACCAACTTTAACGTTACAGTCAAAAAATTCATACTAAGCTGACCTTGATTTCATGAATACCCTTGGAACCGCTGGGATAGGAACGGGCGAAGAAACCAGCGGATTCCTGGATCTGCCCCTTTCCGTCAGTGGCGCGCACCCGCAATTTGTAACTGCCTTTTCGGACGGCCTTCCATTCGTAGCGCCAGATGGTCCAGGCAAAATTCGAAAGAGGCGGCTTCAACTCCGCAGGATGCCACGTTTTGGCGTTGTCTGTAGAGATTTCCACCCGCTGCACCCCCCGGGTACCGGCATAGGCAATCCCCCCTAAAATGTGTGTTCCGGCCGGCAGGCTTTGACCCGACATGGGCATTAATATCTGGGAAAGGGTCAGGATCTCCGCTGTATCCGACCAGCCCCGTTTCTCCCAATAGCCTCGAAAATCAAAATTAACCAGTTCGATTTTTTGCAGCCACTTCACGTTTTTCATTCCATAGATTCCGGGAACAATCGCCCGGAGAGGAAAACCGTGCTTTTGGGGTAACGGCTCACCATTCATGTTATAAGCCAGAAAGACGTCCCCGCCCGAAGCCAGCCCATAGGGAATGCTATCGGTATAACCTTCGGCGGCGTAGAAAACGGCCTTCAGGATACCCGGTTTTGGTTCTGCCAGTTCCAGGATTTTTTTTAGAGAGACGCCTTCCCAAACCGCGTTTCCGATAGCATCACCGCCCACCGGGTTGCCAATGCAGGCCAGGGTTACGCTCTCGGTCTTGTCCGACATCTTTTTTAACTCGTCCATCGTGAGGTTCAGGGGCTTTTTTACCAATCCTTCGATTTGAAGGGAAAAACCATCCAACCGAACCTCGGGATATCCATCATAGGTGGTGAGATAGAACATGTCGTTGGGGGTGATCTCGGCGACCTTGACCCCCTTAAAGTCTTTTGTTCCCTGCATTAGCAGGCGATGGGCTTCATCTTCATCTGCCGCGGCTGAAAAAGCAAGCCCCCGGTCAAACACCAGGACCCCAAACCCCAAGCCGATGGCACCTTGAGCGAGGAGTTTCATGAAGGTTCGACGGCAAAGACTGGAATGAGCAGGCTCCGAAATCTTTTTCTGGTTCATGGGTATTCTCCTAAAGTACCGTGTTAATTCCCAAGGAGAGTAAATTATAGCAGGTATTGCCTTCGGGTGTCTATCGCCATTGGGGATGGGGATGCCCCTCTGCCTGCCGTTGCTTCTCCAACCGGCCACTTCCACGGCCGGAGCCGTTCCAACCCCTCAGGATAAACCCGGCATTCGAACCGCCCCTCCGCCGATTAAAAAGGATTTTGCCGAAATCTTTAAAGGAAAGATGAATTCCGGGAAAGAAAAAGCGGTCCCCATGCCCGGATTGAATTGATTCGAAGCGCTTAAAGATATTCCGTTTCTAGGGGATAGGGAGAAAACTGCAGCGGGTCTAAAAGGTCAATTTAATAGTGTTAACGAGTGAGTCGAGCCATACCGCCCAGGCTGATCCGGCTGACCCGGTTTCAAGCTTCGGCCGTCCGAATCCTATCGCACGGGTTCATAATGTCGGGCGCTGAATCGATCGACTTCCTCGTAGCCCAGCGATTCCAATCGCAGCAAACGCTGAAAGAGTTCGATGGCCTTTCCACCTTGACCGAGTTGGATATACAGATTTCCCAGGTTGTACAAGCCTTTAATATGCAAAGGATCGCCCTTCAAGACCTCCTGGTATTCTTTCTCGGCTTCATCAAACATATCGTGCCGGTCATAGAGGGTGGCCAGACAGAAATGAGGGGCCACCGCCTGGGGATGGAGTCGAATGGCCTGTTGATAATAGGCGACGGCCTGATGATAATCCCCTTCCTTTTCCAGGACCTGGGCCAGATTAATCAGGGCTTCAGTATTTCCGGCTTCTAACTGCAACGCTTGTTCGTACATCTGTTTGGCACTGTTCAGCAGAGACATTTTTTCATAGACAAAACCCAGATTGTTATAGCCTTCGGGTTCGTTCGGTTTCAGTTGAACGACTTTTTGAAAGCAATCCCGGGCCGCCTCAAAATCCTCCTGTTCGAGGTGAATGAATCCCAGGTTCACATAGGCCGGGACGAAGCGGCTGTCCAAACGCAAACATTGTTCAAAGGCCGCCACGGCCTGGCGGGCATTTTCAGGATCCCGATCGCAATGGCAACCCTTTTTAAACCATTCTTGAGCCAGAATGTTTTGGTCCATGGAGTTCCGGTCTTACGGAGAGCCTCCTTCTAAGCTGCGATCTGCTGATGGAGATGGTCAAACTTTTTCAGCACATGCCCCCGGATTTCGCTCCAAATATTCACCGGGTCCACCGCGGGAGAGGCGGTTAATTCAGGATATTTTTTAAGCGCCTGGGCGGCCAGTACCCCCGCCAGCTTCACCCGGAATTCCTCCGTCCCCGTCTTGGCTTCGGCGAGTAAATCGGGATGGATGTTCAGGCTGATTTTGACCTCCCCGATTTCCAGTTCTTCCGGAAGGGGTTCGACCGGGATGACGGGTTCCGCTTCCAGTTTCGGTTCAGATTCCGGCGCCGGGTGAGCAACCTCCGCTTCTGCGGGTTCTGTCATCAGTTCCAGAGGCGGAGCGCTCTTTACTTCTAGCTTC
The DNA here is from genome assembly GCA_963843145.1 of uncultured delta proteobacterium. GTDB lineage: Bacteria > Desulfobacterota > RBG-13-43-22 > RBG-13-43-22 > RBG-13-43-22 > CAVQSS01. The sequence goes on along the minus strand of CAWJJC010000028.1, from coordinate 710,010 downwards.
GGCTCACTGGTTTCAAACGTCAGAGGAACGGCAGCCTGCTCCGGCTCAGTGGTTCCAATCATTAGAGGGACGGCCACCTGCTCCAACTCCGGCACCCCGCTCAGCAATTCAGGCTCGGCAGACCGGAGGTCGGCCTTTTCCTTCGGGGCGGTCTTTTTTTCCTCTGCTTTTTTTCTGGATTTTCTTTTCGGGGCCACCGGAGCGGTCATGCTGACAAACCGCTGTCCGATTTGATGAATCAGTTCCCCGGAGATACGATCAAAGCCGTTGGTCTCCCCCGCCTTGATACTCAGCTTGCACATCTTATTGATCAACCGAGGTACACCATGAGCGGAATGCTCCCAGATAAAAGGAAAGGCGTCTTCTGAAAAGACCGGCCGGGTTCCACCGGCCAGGGCTATCCGCTTCTCCACGTAGGCCTTGACCAATTCTTCGGTCTGAATCTTTTCGATATGGCTGTACGTTCCAATCCGCTGGAAAAGATTAAGCCTTTTGGGGTGTTCCAATCGGCGGGCCAGTTCCATCTGACCGGCCAGAACCATGGTGAACAGATTCCGTTGATCGTCCTGCATATTGGTCAGGAGACGTAGATTCTCCAGACTGGCGGAGGGCATGGCGTTGGCTTCATCGATGAGCAAGACCACCTTTTTACCCTCATCCATAGTTTCAAAGATAATCTTGTTGAACCGCTCCAAGAGCACGGCTTTTCTTTTTTCCAGACATTGGCTCCCGGTCAACTGGCCGATCAACTCCTGCATGAGTTGGGTGAAAGAGATGCTGGGGTTGGTAACCAAAACGATCTTATATTTCTCCTGATCCAGCGCGTCGATGATCATTCGCAGCGACAAGGTCTTGCCCAAGCCCACATCTCCGATAATCACCGCCAGGCACTCATTCCCCTCCTCAATGGCGAATAAGGATTCGGCCAGTGCGCTTTCCATGGACGGGTGGCAATCCACATACATGGAAGGGTCCGGGACATTATCAAAGGGTGGTTTATTGAGGCCCCAATATTCATAATACATAATGCTCCTCCTTTTGGCCGGGCTTTAGTGGTCAAGCCTGGAAATATATCCCTTGCCGTTGAGTTTGATTTTTTTTGACGAAAGGTCCTGATCTTGGCTGAAACTCAAATAGTCGATCACGTCGGTTAGCAGAAATCGCCGTAGGCGGCCAAACTTGTAGCTTCTTATTTTTTTGGCTTTCACCAATCGAACCAAGAAACTCTTGCTGATTTGCAGCATTTGCCCAACCTGGGTCATGGTCAGCATTTTCAGGGTATCGTCGGTTTTCAGCCGGAAATTAAAGACGATCTTACCGTTTTCAATCACCGGGCGTTCCACGGCGATACCCTGCAGCACCTTTAAGGGTTCCTGCCCCAAGTTTTCCAGCGGAATGAATTTGGAATCCCCCGGCGCTATATCGAGATTAAGAGCCATTTCCTTAACTCCTGTCCGATCTTCCAGTTTGATTTGAAGTCCTTTACCCCAGCCGACATCGGGATCATTATTTTGCAGCCTTCTCCTGACGATACTTATTTTTTCCGAACTTGCCGTGTTTCTGGATCCCAAGGTATTCTCCTGACCCATCATTATAGTTCCTATCCCCCTCTATCGGCATGAATTTAAAAAAATAAACCTGCTGGTTTAAATAATTTTTCCTGCCCTGCAAGAATCCTGAGGTGTTCTCTAGGACATACAGCAAGAACAATACCAAAGGCGCCCAAAGAGGTAATTATTTAATACTTTAATTTCAATAGGTTATAAAGATGAAAAGAACAAGCTGGTCTGGGGAGACCCGCCGCCTAACAAAAATTGGCCGACCGGAAAAAAAATTGTTATTCTAAGGTGAGAATAAAGGGGATGACGTGCAGCGTTTGGGTCCGCGGATTTGTCTTGCCCAGCGACCAGTTCCGACAGCGAGCCTTTCCCTGGAGAACTTTTTCTATCTCCCGGGTCACTCCCTTTAAATCGAGTACCGGATGGCGGGAAAATACCTGGGGAAGTCCGTAAGTCAGATTGCAGGCCAGACACTTACCGGGGCGCTCCTGGAGTTCCAATTCGAACTCCAGAGAATTGAGGCCGGGATCATGGCGTTTAAAAACCAGGCGAATATCGTAGGCCCCTTCTTCCAGCCCCCCATAGAGGGCTTGAAAAAATTGATCCGCTCGTTGGAGGGGCAACAATTTCTGCAGAACTTCCGCAGTAAACAAGGACTGATAATCCAGATAGGCCATAATACCACATTAAATTATTGCTGATTTGACCAATAAATTAGAACAAGAACCTTCCGATTGTCAAGCTATAAGAAAAGCGATCAAGGTTGAAGGCGGTAACTCCGATCCAGATCGCTGTCCACTTCTTCGTTTTCCGGGTCTATTAATTTGAGGGTTCCCAGAATATCCCTGGCCGACAGATATTGACCCCGATGCAATCGGTCTTTCCCTTCCATTTCCAAAAAAACCTTTTTTTGGATCAACGCCCTGGCTTGGAGGCCATCGACAAATTCACGGATTCGAGATAGCAGGCCGGAATCCAGGTTTGCCGTTTCCAGGCCTTTTACCCATTCCTCGTAAAATCGATAGATGGTTTGGGTAGGAGGTTCTGCCAATAAAGCCTTTAACGATTCGGCCCCGGAAATGACTTCCGGCCATTGCTCTTGGTGGATTTTTTTCCTTAAAAGTTGATCCACCGGGGGGGTAAGTAAAAAGGCATAGGTCCGTTGGGAAGCGCTGTGTTTGTTCCATTTTTCCAAAAGGCGTGCTTTTCTAATATGTAACACCGGGTCCAGGGGATCCTCTGTTCTCAATAACCCATCAATCGCCTGAATGGCCTCGCCGAACGATTTATTTAAGCTGTCGGCCTGGATCAACTTGCGGGTAATTTTTTGATTTCGGGGAAACCTTTTTTGAACCGCATCCAGAAAGACCTGGGCGGTTTCATATTCTTCTCTGGAAAGCCGGTAATCGGCCGTCTTCAGGGCCGCCAGGATAACTTCATCCTTCTCCCCTTTTTCGATGATTTCACGAAAGGCGGCTAAGGCCGGCTCCCATTGTTCCGCCGACGCCAACTGCTGGGCTAGTTCCAGCAATCCCCTTTCTCGGGACCTGGCAAATTCCCAAAGGTTTTCTTCAATCTTGGAAGCACCATCCCCCCCCTCCTTCCGAATCTGGAGGCGCCACAACCCAAAACGGGCTTCGATCGAGTCAGGATCCTGGGCCAGCGCCCTCCATAAGTGCTCAATGGCCTGAACCGGTTTTCCCTGATGCCTTTTAATCCAGGCCAGCCGGAGATGGGCTTCCGCCAAGAGGATTTTTTCAGTGATCAGGCCTTGATAAAACCCTTCGGCTTCGGCCCACCGCCGATTTTCGATCAAAAGACGCCCCAGGTGGCGAAGAATCTGCAGATCGTCGGGCTTTAGGAGCCGGGCGGCCCGCAGCGCGGTCAGGGCCGGCCCCACCTGTTTTTTTCTCTCGAAGTAATCGGCCCGGTCTTGAAAAATAAGGGCCTGCTCCGCCGGAAAGGATTGCTCCAGATGACGGGAAAGATGCTCAAACTCCTCATTACGCTCCAAGGCCATCAGCCAGCGCCCCTGTACCCGATTCAGGGACAGCGAGCGTGGATTTTTGAGCAACAAGGGCCGAATCAGATTTTGAGCCTGAGCATAATTGCCGCCGTCAATAAAGGCCAAAGCCTTTTGGACTAGGATTTCCTGATCATCCGGTTTCAGCGTCAGGGCCCAATCCAAATAATTGGCCCCCTTAAAAGGCTGTCCCTGCAGCCGGAAAACTTCCCCCAGGCGGATCAAAACGTTTCCCACATCCTCACCCAGCAATAATACCTTCTGAAACGCCCGCCGGGCTTCCCGATAGTTTCCCCACTCGAGGGCGTTATCGCCGTACAAGCTCCAGACGCCGGAGTGATTCGGTTGATCCTGAATCAATTTTTCCAACTGGCCGTTCGCCTGTCGAAACTCCTTCAAACGATAGAGGGCCGTCGCCCAGCGATAACGGACCTCCCAGAGGCTGGGATTTTCACGGAGGAGTCCCTCATAAATCTCAAAAGCCTCTTTAAAATGCTGCATTTCGATCAATAAGGAGGCCAGTTCCATTTTGATTTCCGGATTTTCCCTGTTTTTCAACAGGCGTTGATAATAAGGAACGGCCTTTTCTTTTTGGCCGGAAAGATTGTAGGCCCGAGCCAGACCCAGTTGGGCGTAAACATAATTCGGCTCCAGGGCCAGAACGGCCTCATAAGCCGCAACGGCCTGAGGATAGCGCTTCGTCTGCAAAAAAAGATAGCCCAATTTTTCCTGGACCTGATAATCTTCCGGTAACCGGCGTCCTAGGGCCTGAAACTCCTCCAGAGCCTCGGGATATTTGCCGGCCGCGAAATAGGCTTCGGCGATCTCTTGCTGGATTTTGACGTCATCGGGAGATAGTTTCCTGACCTGTCGAAAGATATCCAGGGCCTGATTGACTTGTCCCTGGTTTAATAGAACTCGGGCTTTTTCCAGCAGGGCCGCCGTGTTTTCCGGTTTTTTCTTCAAATACGTTTCCAGGTAGGGTAACGATTGGTCATAATTCTTTCCGGCCGCTAAAACCCGGGCCAATAACAATTGGACTTCCAGATCGTTAGGGTCGGACCGGTTAATTTCCTGCAGATAAGGAAGGGCTTCCTTATTTCGTTGGGCCGCCACCAGGGCCTGGGCTAATTTCTTTTTTAAACCCGGTTGTTTGGGAACCGACTTGACCAGGCCCTCGAAGATCGATATCGCTTCATCCAGCCGGCGGGTAACCCGCAACCCCTCCGCCAAATTCATCCGCGCCTCCAGGTTCTGCGGGTCCCGGATGAGAACCTGGCGCCACTCCAAGAGGGCTTTCTCCATTTCTCCGATCTGAAAGAAAGCACCGGCCAACGACAAACGGACCTTCAGGTTTTCCGGATCCTTCAGCAGAACCCGCTGATACCATTCCGCCGCCCGACGATATTCCTTCCGCAGCAAAAAAAGATCTCCCAGTTCCTGCTGCACTTTGAGGTGATTGGGTTGGTGTTCGACGAAGAGTTCCAGTTCCCGGGACGCTTCTTCGTAGCGCTGCAGGGTTTCGAGCAACCGAACCAACTCCAATCGGGCCTCGTCCAAATTCGGCTTAAGCGCTAATGCTTGTTTATAAGCGGTAACCGCCGGCCCGTATTCCTTTTGAAATACAAATTTTCGACCGCGCTCCCAGTGTTGTTTCCATAAAGGCACGGAATACGATCCATCTCCCGGAAGCTGTCTGACCTTGGTTTCAACGGGCGGGACCTCTCGGAAGCCGGGGGCCTTGGTGGAAGGACCCTGGGCCTCCGTATTCCCCAGGGGATAAAGGAGTACGGCCCCGCTGAAGGCCAACCCGATCAGCCAGGGCCGGTAGTGGTTCCAAAGATCCCGGAAACAAAGACGATGACCGTCCGACAGCCGGCCGGCGATCGCTCGATTCCCTGACCGGGAGGAGCCCGGACGGTATTTTTGCGGGCTAGACCGGGGCATTTCGACCAATCTTAGTATAGAGGCTGGACAAGCTGATCCCCAGCATTCGGGCCGTCAACTTCTTGTCGCCCTTGTTTTTTATCAGGGTCTTTTCGATAACCAACTGTTCCGCCTCTTCCAAGGAAGATCCGATGGGAATGGTGACCTGTTCCACGGCCTCGGGCAGGCTGGAAATAATTCGGGGGGGGAGATCGGCGGGCTCAATGGTCGCGGTCTGACACAGCGATACCGCCCGTTCAATGACATTCTCCAATTCCCGCACGTTGCCGGGCCAGTGATAGCCGCTCAACACCCGATGGACCTCAAGAGAAAACCCTTGGACTTTTTTATTGTTCAACTCTCCGTATTTATTCAAAAAATAATTTGCTAGCAGCGGGATATCTTCCAACCGCTCGCGGAGCGGAGGAATTTCGATAGAAATTACGTTCAAACGATAGAAAAGGTCCCGCCGAAACCGCCCGGCCTCGACCTCCTCTTCCAGGTTCCGGTTGGTGGCGGCCAGGATCCGTACATCGACTCCAATCGATCGGCTGCTGCCCACCCTTTCCAGAAACCCGTCCTGGAGAACCCGCAGCATTTTTACCTGCATCCCCGGGCTCATTTCCCCGATTTCATCCAAAAAAATGGTCCCTCTATCCGCCGACTCAAAGCGGCCGAGGCGTTGTTGAAAGGCCCCGGTGAAAGCCCCTTTTTCATGCCCAAACAATTCGGACTCCAAGAGACTCTCATTAAGTGCTCCGCAATTGACCTTAACCAGGGGCTGGTCTTCCCGAGTGCTTGCAAAATGAAGGGCCTCAGCGATAATCTCCTTCCCGGTCCCGCTCTCTCCGGTGAGCAGCACGGTACTGCGGGTCGGTGCGATCTTGGCCACTAGATCCATAACCCGCACAAAAGCCGGACTTTTGCCGACAATGCTGGAGAAAGAAGCCTTTTCTTTCAGGGCCTGACGCAAGCGCCGGTTTTCCATCACCAAGGCCTGGGCCTCCAGGGCCCGGGCGATGGCCTTTTTGATATCCCCCATCCGAAACGGTTTGGTGATAAAATCAAAAACCCCGCCCTTGATGGCACTGACCGCCAGGTCCACCGTGGCATGAGCGGAGATCATCAGCCCGACGACTTCCGGGCGGAGGGCCTTCAGGGCCTGAAAAAATTCCAGCCCGTTCATTCCCGGCATCTTATAATCGATGATGGCCAGATCCACCGCTTCGCCCCGAATCCTTTCCAGGGCCTCCTTGCCGGTATGGGTTTCCAGGAGATCATGGCCCTCCTTGCCCAACATCAACTGTAGGGCCTGACAGGTATTCAGATCATCATCCACTACCAGAATGCTGGCCATCGTCTATTCCCCCCGGGGCTGGAAGGGGAAGGAAAAAATAAAGCGGGCGCCCTCTCCCGCCCGGCCCTGCTCTTCGATCCACCCCTGGTGCGCCTTGGCAATCAATTGAGCGATATACAATCCCAATCCGGAATGGGCCGCCGCACTGTCCCCTTTGCCGCGCTGGAAGTTGTATTTTTGGAATAGTTGCGGCTTCTGCTCCGGGGAAACCCCGGGGCCGTTATCGCTGACCTCTAAATAAACTCCCTCGGTCCCCGAGGCCTCCAGCCGCCCGGTCCGGATGCGGACCCAGCCGCCCCGCGGGGCCCAATGCAGGGCATTGATCAAGAGATTATAGATGAGTCGCTCCAGATAAAACTCGTCGGCCGGCATATCGGGCAGGGAGGAATCGTATTCCTCCAACCAATGAATCCCCTTGCTTTCGGCCATAATTTGACATTGGGAACGGATGAAAGCGGTGGTGGAATTCAATGAAACCTCTTCCTTAATCAAGGTAAAAGGACCTTTTTCAATCTGAGAAATGGATAGGACATTTTGCAGATGGGCCAGCAGTTCTTCAATGCTTTCCCGCATTCCCAAGAGCCGAGGTCTGATCTCCCCGGGCTGCTCTTCTTCCAAAAGGATATCCGTCATCAAGCGAATGCCGGCAATCGGGGCTTTCACATCGTGGACCATCATGGACAAAAAATCCACGTTGCCCAAAATCTTCTCTTTTTCTTCTTCCAGACCCCGGTCCCGTTCCTTCAGGGTATCCACCATCTGGTTAAAGGACTGGGCCAGGTTTCCCAATTCGTCATGGCTGATCACGGGTATATCCCCGGTTAAGGTCCCGGTACTGATCCGTTCCGTCCCCTGGGATAAATAATTGATCTGTTTCCGTAGACCATGGGTCAGGAGAAAGGTTAAAAGGACCCCGAACCCGGCTGCCACGGCCCCGATCAGCAGGATATTGTGCGTCAGCGAATTGGCGGTCTGGTTGAATTCACTGCGGGATAGACCGATCGCCAGGAGACCCAAAAGGTTTCCGTCCTCGTCCCGCAAGGGGAGAGACTTCAGGGTGTATAAGTTGTCTTCCACGTCCACCGGCAGCGTTTGCCCTTTGAGGGCCTTGATATCCTGAAGCAACTCCTCCGAAAACTCCAGTTCTTCCGATTCCCCACCTTTTTGGGAAAAGGTGCTGGCGATCACGTTGCCCTCTTTGATGATGGCCATGAAGGCATCGGTATCTTTGGCCAACTCCCTGACAAAGTCGCTGTTCAACAGGATCCCGGCGTAGACCTGACCGATACCGGTTTCTTCAATAAAAATGGGGGCGCTTCCGGTCAGAAAAATCCCCCCTTCCCAACGACTCAGCCGCAGCCGATAATCCCCCAGGATCGCTTTGCGGATCAAGGGTATATCCTGCCGGCCCAGACGCGTGAAGCGGTCCGATTGAAACTGGACCAATACGCCCCGTTGATGGCTGACGATGTACAGTATATCCAGAGCGGAATCCTTAAAGACCGGGTAGACCAACCGCTTGATCTCCTTGACTTCGGCCTGGTCCACCCAATAACCCATTTGGCCCAGATGGGCGATGGCCCGGATCAGCAGCCGAATCTGGTCCTTTTCTTTATCCAATCGAAAAAAAACGCTTTGGGCCAGGGCGTCTAATTTTTTTTGGTGCCGCCGTTGAACTTGCTGAGAAATAATGGATTGGGCGGTAATCAGGACCGCCGAAAGGGCCAGACAGAGGGAAACTAAATAGATCAGAATCAGCTTGTGGCCGACTTTCAGACGCATGGTTTTTTACCAGGCGATTCCTTGGGCTTCAAGACCGCATCGGCGGAACGAAGGTAGAAAGGGGTGATTTCCCCGGCACTTTGGCCTTCCCCCCCCAGGAACCGTCTTTGCGCGATCGCCGCCAGGGCAAAGCCGGAACGAGGATGGCTCCAGACCTCCGCCAGCCGGGCCCGAGGTCCTAGGTGTTCTCTCAATATTTCCCGATAGCGCCGCACCCCGTTCCCTAAAAAAACGGTCGGTTCCTGAATCTCCTGCACCAAAGCCAGGGGCTTTAAATGCCCCGGTTCCCGGACCATCAGTACCGCTCCCGTCGGAGTAGCGCGATAAAAGGCAAAATATACTTCCTGGCGGCGCGCATCCAGGATCGGGCAGATCAAATAAGGGGTAGGGGTCGCGGACCAAGCCAGGACGTCCAAGGTCGAAACCCCGATCACCGGTTTTTGGGTTACCCAGGCCAGTCCCTTGACGGTCGCCAGACCGATCCGTACCCCGGTGAAACTTCCCGGTCCGGTGGAAACGGCCCAGAGGTCAACCTGCTCCAATCCCCAGCCGGTTTCCGCCAAGAGAAAATGAATGGTTCTCCAAAGGTTTCGAGAATGGGTCTTTTCGACCCGAAGCCGGATCTCGGCCAAGAGCCTATCCTCTTTCACCAGGGCGATCGCCCCCATTTCGCTGGCGGTGTCGAGGGCCAGAACTCTCATTTATTAAAAAGACGGATCAAGTCATTATAGAACACGAAGACCATGAGCAGGATCAAGACGAACATCCCCACCTGCTGGGCGACCTCCCTGGACTTCAGGCTCAATGGCCGGCGAAGAATGGATTCCACTAGAAAGAAGAAAATGTGACCGCCATCCAATATGGGAATAGGCAACAGATTCAAAATCCCCAAATTGATACTCAGTAAGGCCGTAAAAAAAATCAGATTGACCCAACCTTCCTGGGCCTGTTGGCCGGCTAACTGGGCAATGAAAATGGGCCCGCCCAGGGTTTCCAAAGGCAATCGCCGCTGAACCAGCATGACCAGGCTGGTAACGGTCAATTTGGAGATATTCCAGGTTTGGATCCCGCCATCCCGGAGGGATTCGAAAAGCGTCAAGTGCTGGTTAATCATTTTCCCGGCCGGGGTTATCCCGATGACCGCCTCCTGGACCTCCTCGCCAAAAATATTTTTTACCGGACTTTTAATGGGGGTGACAGTGACTTCAAACCGCTGATTTCCTCGTTCATAAACGACCGCGAGGGGCTGTTGGGGGTGTTTTCGAATCGTTTCCGGCAGTTCTTTCCAACCGCTGATCGGCTTTCCGGCGATTTGAACGATCTTGTCCCCGGGGCGCAATCCGGCCTGCTCAGCGGGATACCCTTTCTTGACCTCACCGATTTCATTGGTCAACGACATCTGCCCCATAGCCAGAAAAACCAGAAAGAACACCATGAAAGCAAATAGAAAATTAAACAACGGACCGCAGAAGACGATGATTATTCTCTGCCAGATCGGTTTTTGAGCAAAGGAGCGCTCCTCTTCTTCCGGAGAAACCTCCTCATCGGTCCCCTCTCCGACCATCTTGACGAATCCGCCCAAGGGAAAGGCGGAAAGGCAATAATCGGTTTCGCCCCATTTAAACCCCACCAGCCGCGGGCCCAGGCCGAAGGAAAAACGAATCACCTTGACTCCAAATGCTTTGGCGGCCAGGAAATGACCCAGTTCATGGCAAAAAATGAGGAGACCCAGGACGATGATAAAGGGGATGATTTTCAACAGGAAAGACTGCCCCCATCCCGCCACCGGCACGGCGCCGGCCAGGACGGATGCCGATCCACTTAAAAACACTAAAAAAGATTCCATAAACTCCACTCTCGATTCCTAGGAATTTTATTCTCTTAAGCTTGAAATACAGGCGGCCGTTTCCCCTCGAGTCCGAAGATCGACGGCTAAGATCTCTTCCAGCCCTTCCGGGGCAATTATAACATGCTCATCCATAATTCGGCGAATAACTTCCGGGATCCCCGAAAAAGGCAACTCCCCCCGCAGGAAGGCCTCCACCGCCACCTCGTTGGCGGCATTCAAGACAATCGGCAGGCTTTGCCCGGTCCTGGCCGCCCTGAGGGCCAGTCCCAGGCACGGAAATCTATCCGGGTCCGGGTCAAAAAAAGTCAAACCGGCCAGTTGGGTCATATCGAGCGAGTCCTGGTTTAGCGGCAATCGATCAGGATAGGCTAAGGCATAGGCGATCGGCACCCGCATGTTCGGAAGTCCCATTTGGGCCAGAATCGACCCATCCCGAAACTCCACCAGCGAGTGAATGATGCTCTGGGGATGGATGGTAATGGCCACTTGTTCCAAGGGAACACCGAACAACCATTGGGCCTCCATGACTTCCAGTCCCTTGTTCATCAGGGTGGCCGAATCGATGGAAATTTTAGGCCCCATCTTCCAATTCGGATGCCGCAAGGCCTCTTCCCGGGTGATCCGATCCATTTGTTCCGGCGGACGGTCCCGAAAGGGACCGCCGGAAGCCGTCAAAATGATTCGCTTGACCAATTCCCGCCGCTGCCCCTGGAGCACCTGAAAAATCGCGCTGTGTTCACTGTCCACCGGCAGTATCCGGACTCCCTGTCGACGCGCTTCGGCCATGACCAGGGGACCGGCCATGACCAGGGTTTCCTTGTTGGCCAAGGCCACGTCCTTCCCGGCCTGAATAGCCGCCAGAGTGGGCCGCAGGCCCACGGACCCTACCAGGGCCGACACAACCAATTCAGCCTCCTCCATGGAAGCGATTTGATCATGTCCTTCCAAACCCCACAAAATCCGATCCGGGGTGTAGCCAAGGTCCCGGCCCTGATGCAGGGCAAGGGCTTCCTCCTCGGTGGCCACCGAAACCCAGCGGGGTCTGAAGATTTCGATTTGTTTTTGGAGCAGGGAGACATTTCTCCCGGCCACTAATCCGCAAACCGAAAATCTTTCAGGAAATTGTTTAACCAATTCCAATGCTTGGGTTCCGATAGAACCGGTGCTGCCTAACAGGGCGATGATCTTGGGAGCGTTCATCGGATAGCTCATCCGTGCCAGACTCGAAGAAAAAAATAAATCACGGGGGCCGGCAAGAGCAGGCTGTCCACTCGGTCCAATAACCCTCCATGCCCCGGAAAAAGATTTCCGGAGTCCTTGACCCTGGAAGACCTTTTGATCATGGATTCCAGCAAATCGCCGAACTGGCTGAGTATCCCCACGGTCAGGCCCAGCAGAATCATCTCTCCGGCGGGAAGCGAATTAAAAAGCGTCTGCTGGAAAATCCAGGCCACCAAAACATTGGCAGCCAATCCGCCGATGGATCCTTCCCTGGTTTTTTTGGGACTGACCGCCGGGGCCAATTTATTCCGGCCAAAGGTCCGGCCCGTGTAATAGGCGGCCGTATCACCGGCATAATTCACCGCCAGCAGAAAAAAAATCCAGTGGATCCCCTGCGGGCCTCCTCGCAGGAGGATAAAGAAAGGAAGAAAGAGGGGCAGATAACATAATGCGAAAAGCTGTCTTCCCAGATGGTCAAAAAACAGATCGCTTTCCTTGAAAGTCAGGACGAGATAAATAATCAGGACCATAAAATTGAAAATCAAGGCCCCGAAAAGACCTTCCAACCCGAGGAAATAGGCGCCTGTCAAAGCGATAGTTCCCAGGATCCCGTGCAAGCCGACCTCCCGGTATTTCCACCCCGCCCCCATCAGATGGACGTATTCATAGGTCCCCACCAGCAAGCCGACCCAAATCAGCAGGGCGAAAAGCAGCGGTCCACCCCAGACGATATAGGCGAAGAGGAAAGGGATGATGATGGCAGCGGTGAGAAAGCGCTGAAAGTGGGACGAAAGGGAGGCGCCCAAAACCGTTCCCTCAGGACCGTATGGCGGAGAGATTATTCTGCCGTCGAATTTGTTCTCCGGTCAACCCGAATCTTCGTTCCCGGTTTTGGTATTCGCTGATCGCGGCTACCAGGTCCTTTTTCCGGAAATCGGGCCAGAGGGTTTTGGTGACGTAAATTTCGGCATAGGCCAGTTGATAGATCAGAAAATCGCTGAGTCGGTATTCCCCGCTGGTTCGGATCAACAGGTCCGGATCGGGCAACCCCCGGGTGTAAAGGTACTTTTCAAATAGCACTTCGTCGATCTCCTCGGCATCCACCTTTCCCAGCCGCACATCCTGGACCAGGTTCCGGACCGCCTGGATGATTTCCGAGCGCCCGCTGTAACTGAGGGCCAGATTCAAAACCATAGTCCGACAGGCCGCGGTTTGCTCGCCCGCCCGGGCCAGGAGCTCGCGGACCTTGTCGGGAAGCTGGCTCAGATTCCCGATGGCCCTCAAAGAAATGTCGTTTTGCTTCAGTTTTTTTATTTCGGAACGCAGGTATTGAGAGAGGAGTCCCATGAGGGCCTTGACTTCCCACTTGGGGCGCTGCCAGTTTTCCCTGGAAAAAGCGTACAGGGTCAAAACCGAAACACCTAATTCCCGGCAGGTCTCGACGGTCTGGCGTACGGCCTCCACCCCGGCCCGGTGGCCGGCTATCCTGGGCAGAGCACGTTGTTGGGCCCAGCGTCCATTACCGTCCATGATGACGGCAATGTGTCTGGGCAATTTTTCCGGATCGATCTTTGGCAAGGAAGGAACACCCCACTCGGAAAGAAATTAAAACTGCATGATCTCTTTTTCTTTCTCTTCCCCGATCTTATCGACCCGTTCAATAGTTTCTTTGGTGATTTTTTGCACCTCATCCTGCGCCTTAAAAAGGTCGTCTTCAGAAATGGCCTTGTCCTTCTTCAAGGACTTTAGGGCTTCGTTGGCCTCCCGCCGGATATTGCGCGAAACCACACGGGCTTCTTCAGTCATCTTTTTGGTCACTTTAACCAGATCCCGCCGGCGTTCCTCGGTCAGACTGGGGATATTGATCCGGATGATTTTACCGTCATTGATCGGGTTCAACCCCAACTCCGATTTGAGAATAGCTTTTTCAATATCCCCGATGGCCTTGAGGTCCCAAGGCTGAATGGTAATCTGACGGCTGTCCGGCACCGCCACGGAAGCCACTTGATTCAGCGGAACCGGGCTCCCGTAATAGACCACCCGAATCCCATCCAAAATGGCCGGTGTGGCCCGGCCGGTTCGAACCCGGTTTAACTCTTTTTTCAGGGCCTCCAGGGCCTTTTCCATTTTATCCCTGGTCTCTTGGTATACTTTTTCGATCATATTTGATAACCTCGCAAAAAGTCAAAAAACGACTTTCTGCTCGGCGGGGGATCACGCCTAAGGCGTGACTCCCCCGCCATTGGAAGTGAATTCAAATGGTTCCACCCCCACCCCAGCCCGGCGCTCATTCGCGCTCGGGCTGCTGACCGACTCTTGGCGAGTCCATCAGCCTTCACCCCTTGATGATGGTCCCGACTTTAGCGCCGGTGATGATTTTTTTCAAGTTTCCCTTGACCATCCCGTTAAACACGATTATGGGTATCCGGTTTTCACGGGCCAGGGAAACGGCCGTAGCGTCCATCACCTCCAGTCGTCCCTGGAGATACCGGTCATAATTCATTTCCTGATACAGCTTGGCCTGGGGGTTGATCCGGGGATCGTCGTCATAGACACCGTCCACCTGCGTGGCTTTCAGGATGACCTGAGCCCCCAATTCGGCCGCTCGTAAGGCCGCTGCCGTGTCGGTAGTAAAATAAGGATTGCCCGTTCCGGCGGCCAGCAGCAAAACCTTGCCTTGATCCAATTCCGCCCGGCCAACCTGAGGGTAGTAGGTCTCGGCCAGGGCCGGGATGGGCAGAGAAGACAGGACGATCGCCGGCACCTTAAAGGTCAGCAATGTCTCCCGGATGGCTACCGCGTTAAAGAGGGTAGCCAGCATGCCCAGGTAATCGGCCTGAATCCGATCCATCCCCCGGGCACTGGCCGCCACCCCCCGAAAGATATTTCCCCCGCCGACCACGATGCCTAAACGGGTCCCCAGAGCCGTCACTTCCTTGATCTCTTGCGCGATCTTATTCACCACCCGGACGTCAAGTCCGTAACCCCGATCACCGGCCAGGGCTTCACCGCTCATCTTCAAAAGCACTCGTGTAAATTTTTTCCGGGTCCCGGCCATGGACACTCCTTAAGCTTCTTCCCCCAAAACGAATCGGGCGAAGCGGCGGATGGTGATACTTTCACCGGTCTGGGCAATCGTGTCATTGAGGTAATCCGTAATGGTAATATCCGGATTCTTGACATAGGCCTGCTCCAGCAAACAGGAGTCCTTAAAAAATTTATCTACCTTGCCCTCCACGATCTTTTCAATCACCTTCTCCGGTTTGCCGGTCTCCTGGGCTTGGGCTCGGTAGATTTCCTTTTCCTTTTCGACTACCGCAGACGGCATTTCTTCCCGGCGGACACAAACCGGGTTGGCGGCGGCGATATGCATGGCGATGTTATGCACGAATTCACCGAATTGGTCGGTGCGGCCCACAAAATCGGTTTCGCAGTTCACCTCCACCATGACCCCCATCTTCCCTCCGGCATGGATGTAGGCGCCGATTTGCCCCTGGGAAGTGGCCCGGCCGGCCCGTTTCTGCGCGGTGGCCAAACCTTTCTTGCGCAGGTGCTCCACCGCTTTTTCCATATCGCCTTCGGCCTCCTTCAAGGCCGCTTTGCAGTCCATGATCCCGGCCTGGGTCTTCTCCCGCAGGGTTTTGACTAATTCTGGTGTAATGTTCAACTTTCCGTACCTCCCTGATTCGTAGTCTCTTCCAAGCGGCGGATGATAATCACCTCGGGACCACCGGCTTCCTTGCGGATTTCGGGTTCCGGGATTTTCGTCTCGGGTTCAGGTAACTCCTCCTTCTCTAAACCCTCCTTGTCGATCTGGGCTTGGAGGTTTTCTTCCATTCGTTTCTTACCTTCCAGACAGGCATCGGCCATTTTGGCGGTAACCAGGCGAATCGCTCGAATGGCATCGTCATTGCCCGGAATAATATAATCAATTTCATCGGGATCGCAGTTGGTATCCACGATGGACACCAAAGGGATACCTAATTTCCGAGCTTCCAGCACCGCGATCCGTTCCTTGTGGGGATCGATGACAAACATGGCTTTAGGCAGGACCTGCATCTCTTTGATGCCCCCCAAGTTACGTTCCAGTTTTTCCCGCTCCCGGTCCAGGTTCAAGGCTTCCTTTTTGGTAAATTTCTGCACGCTGCCGTCGGCGATGATCCCTTCCAGGTATTTCAAGCGTTCGATCCCTTTGCGAATGGTAACAAAATTGGTTAAGGTGCCCCCCAACCAGCGGTGATTGACATAAAACATCGCGCAGCGCTCGGTCTCCTCCTTAATCGATTCCTGCGCCTGTTTCTTGGTCCCGACGAAAATAACCGACCCGCCCTGGGCCACGCAATCCGCGATGAATTCATAGGCGGTTTTAAAAAGGTTGACCGTTTTTTGGAGATCAATAATATAGATCCCATTCCGGGCCCCGTAAATATAAGGTTTCATCTTGGGGTTCCAGCGTTTGGTTTGATGACCAAAGTGGACCCCGGCCTCCAGCAATTGCTTCATGGACAGATACGACATCGATTCCTCCTTTAGGGTTTTTTCCGCCGCTTTTCCCGGTTTTCCCCCTATTTTAAGCACCCTCGGGGCGGGAAAAAGCGTGAGAAATATAATAAATTTTATATTTTACGTCATTATAACTTTTTTGGCAAGTTTATTTTTATCTTCTGTCCGGCAACAGCGGACATTTAATGGTCCCCCACCAGCGCCTCATTACCGACGTCAAGACCGCGAGCGATCGATATCGTATTAATGTTGTCCGCCCTTTTAGGATGGGTATCCCCGCTAATCTGATCTGGCCGCCGGGTCTCGGCGACCGGTTTTCCCAAGATGGTCCGGAGTTCGAATTCGAGCCTAACTTGCTAATATTATTTAAAACAATACCACAGTCCTCAGATGCTGATGCCTCCCAGTCCGACCCTAGAAGCCCCCTAGGGGGAACCGCCTCAGGCAACCACCGTTAAAGACCTGGACCCTTAAAACCGATGAATTCTCCAATGTTGGTCCTTCAGCAGTGCCCGCACTGCTTTAAGAACTTGACCCCCCAAGACCGCTTTTGTCCCCGCTGCGGCCAACCGGTCGATACTCCCCCGGGGCCATTGAAATGTCCCCATTGTCAGGCTGAAAATCTACCGGGATCCGTTCACTGCAATCAGTGCGGGGAAAAAATTTCCCTAAACCCTTAGAAAGTGGAGCTGAACCTGAATCCCACTTGGATATTGGATATTCAAATGAAAATTGACTATTCCTGTCCCCAGTGCGGCGCCCCGACCGTTATCAATGAAACCGATCGGATTTTGACCTGCCCTTACTGCCGGGTCAGCAATTGCCTGGTTCCGGAAGACTACTTTCGCTACTGCCTTTCCCCGGATCCCCGTTTAGCGGACTCGGACCAGATTCTCTTTGTGCCTTATGGTCGACTTCGAGGAATGTTCTTCCATCTTCTCTGGCCGACCGTCGATTCCAAAGTAATAGACCACAATTTTCTCGCCCTGAAGAAGATTCCTTTCCCCTGCTCACTCGGAATGCGCCCCCAAGCAATGCACCTGCGCCCGGCCCTCTTCAATCGAGGGGAAAGATGCCTGACTGCCGACCAGGATATTTTCGACTTCCAACGCTTTCCGGTACTGACGGGATCATCTTCCCTACCCTCTTCCCTACCCTTTTCCCGGACATCCGCTATTGAGGACCGGGCCTATGTCGGCGAGGTGAAAAGTGTAATCTACGCCCCTTTTTACCGGAGGTCGTCCCACTGGTTCGATGCGGTTTTGAACCAACCGATTCAACCGGCAGAGAAGGAACCCTTCTTTGCCCAGCCCCTCATCGATGGTGACTATTCCTGGAAGGTCTCTTTTCTGCCGGTGGTCTGCCCCGATTGCGGATGGGATCTGGAGGCGGAAAATGAAAGCTGTATCCTCTTCTGCCCTCAATGCGATTCGGCCTGGGAACCCGGCGGAAAGGGCTTTAAGAAGATCGGCTACGAGGTCATCAAGGCCCCGGGTATTCCCGAAGGTCTTTTCTATTTACCCTTCTGGAGGTTCACCCTCTTGCCCGGGACGATGGCTTATAAGATTATGCAACAGGGGGGCCCTTTCCCTGTTTATTGGCTGCCGGCTTTCAAAATAGCCCCCCGGCTCTTTTTTCTTTTAGGAAAAAGAATGTCTCAGGCCCAAACCGCGGGCCTGCCCGTTGAACTCCCCCGCTTGCCGGGCTCTTTCCACCCGGTCACGCTCCCGGCCGAAGAGGCCCGTGAAGTGGTCCCCCTGATCTGGTCCACGCTGACCAGGGATCCTGAGGCCCTTCCGGATCTGATTTCGGACTCCCTGGCGGAAGGGTGCCGGACGGACCTGCTTTTCATTCCTTTTTTTTGGACCCCCCAGGAACTGGTCCAACCCCAGGTGCAACTCGGCGTTTCCCGAAGCGCTTTGAATTTGGCGAAATATATCTAGCCAAAACGTCTTTTTCTTTAAATTCTGACCGCCATTGTTAGAGACAAATTCTCAGAACAATGGAGGTCAGAATTTAACGCTGGTCGCTCCAGGTGCCGTATTTTTCGCGGAGCATGCGGTGCAGGATTTTCCCGGTACCCGTCCGCGGCATCTCATCATCCTTGATAAAATCAATGGTCTTGGGCTTTTTGTACCCGGCAATCTTCCCGCTGCAAAAATTCATGATATCCTTCTGCAATTCCGGAGATGCCTGGTAGCCTTCGTTCAGGATGACTATCGCCTTGATGGCCTCGCCCCATTTGGCGTCGGGGATTCCGATGATGGCCACATCCTTTACCGCCGGATGGCCGCCGACCACATTCTCCACCTCGGAAGGATAGACATTCTCGCCGCCGGTGATGATCATGTTGGCCTTGCGGTCCACCAGCACATAATAGCCGTCTTCATCCCGTCGGACCATATCTCCGGCCGTGGACCATTCTCCCTCAAACGCCTCCAGGGTCTTTTCCGGGGCCTGCCAGTACTCGGTGAAGAGGTGCGGAGTCCGGTAAAAGAGTTCGCCCACCTGACCATCCGGAACGGGCTGCCGGTTTTCATCCAAAACCTTGATCCGGTCGGTCCCGAAAATTTCCCGGCCGATGGAACCCAGCTTCTTGAACTGATCCTCGGGTCGCAGCAGCGTCACCAGACCGCCTTCGGTGGAGCCGTAAGCCTCCCAGAGCTCGGCATTCTTGAAATACTGCATGATGGCCAGTTTCAGGTCCTTGCGGGCCGGGGCCGAAGAAATCAGCAGTTGCCGCATGGCGGAAACATCGTAGGTATTTTTCACCTCTTCCGGCAAAGACAGAATCATGATGTAGTGGGTGGGTACCAGGGAGGTAAAGGTAATCTGGTATTTTTCGATGGTCTGGAGCAGATCCACCGGATCAAAAGAAACCAGATTATAGACAAAGACCGGCGCGCTGACCAAGGTATAGGGAAAGGAATAGAAAATAGAGTTCACATGACACATGGGCATGACCAGCATGACCTTGTCCGTGGGTTGAACGCCCATATTGATGTTGTTCAGATAATACATGGACATATTGGCCTCGTGGGAACGCACCACGCCCTTGGGCCTTCCGGTGGTCCCGGAGGTGTACATGAAGGTCCAGGGATCGGCGGCATCCACCAGGTAATCCTGTTCGTTCGGAGAGGCCTGGGCCAGCCAGTCCTCATAGCCGATATACCCCTCGGGCGCCGGGCCCTCGCCCAAATAGATATAATTTCCGGCGGGAACGGGAAGTTTGCTCTTAATCTCGTTGATCATCGAGACAAAAGATTCTTCCACGATAAAAGCCTGACAACCCGAATGGTTGACAATATACTCGATATCCGGTGGAGCCAGGCGAAACATGAGCGGCACGGCAATCTGCCCGCCCTTGGCGCAGGCGGCATAGATGTCCATCCATTCCCCCCGGTTGAAAGCCAGGATGGCGAACCGGTCCTTGTAGTTAACGCCCATTTTCCGTAGCGCATGGGCCATCCGGCAGGATCGCTCGTTCCACTCTTTAAAGGTGAATTCCTTGCTTTTGTCCTGCCAGCCCAGTTTATCCGGATAATTGATGGCGTTCATTTTCAGCGCCGTCCCCATATGGATCCATCGGGTTTTCAGCATGTTTGCTTCCTCCTCTTTATGTAATGTTCTAAACCTGTAGTAGGTAAATAGCTTTTACTGACCTTGGCTCCCTCACCCCATCCCTCCCCGCGAGGGACCTCGAACCGGTTGTTCTTACCTTAACAATTAATAATTAACAATTGATTGTTGATTATTAATTGTTATTCTTTTCAGGCTGAAGCCCCCTCCGCCGCAAACAGGGCCGCCCCCAGGGCACCGGTGAGCTGGGGATGCTCCGGCACCCTGATCGGCCGCTCGATTAATTCCGCCATCATGGCCACCAAATAAGGGTTATAGGCCACCACCCCGCCGGTCATGACCACCTGCTCGGTCAAAAGGTCCATTTCCAAAACCCTTTTCAGCACGGATAAAAAAAGTCCCTTGACGATATCGCTGACCAGCTTTCCCTGACGGATCTTTTCCAGGACTTCCGTGGCCGAGAAAACCGTACAGAAGCTTCCCAGTTCCACCAGGTCGGTGGACTGAACCGCCAATCGATTCATTTCGGCCAGTGGGATATCCAGACGCAGGGCCATTTCCTCTAAGAAGGCCCCGGTCCCGGCCGCGCATTTCCGGTTCATCTTAAAATTGATCCCCCGGCCTTTTTCATCCAGTTGGATGACCTTGTTGTCCTGCCCGCCGATATCAATCACGGTGATCGCCTCGGGAAAATAAAAATAGCACCCTTTCGCGTGGCAACTGATCTCGGTTTTGTCCCCCTCCCGATAGGGGACGTTTTTTCGACCATACCCTGTGGCGATCGTCCTCAAGTAATGGGGCCGCTCCTCGATTCCGGCCGCGGTCAGGGCCTCCCGGAGGCAAAGCTCAGCCATATTGGCCAGGTCGGTCCCCGACTTTCGCACCGCCCAACCCAGTAGATTCTTTTCCCCATCGATCAAGACCACCTTGGTAGTCGATGAGCCTACATCCACACCGGCGAAGATCTCGTTTTTAGGCATATAATATTCGTTTTGTTCTTTTCGTATTAAGCCCTCATGCCTCGCCGGGGGTTACCCCGAAGCATGAAAATAATAGGGATGCGGAAACTTACTAACCGCATGATATTAATAATCAATTTATCATTAACCATTGATTATTGATTATTGGCTTCGCTGGGTTGCAGACTCATTGAGTCTATTTACGTACTAACCCCCATACCCGCACGCTTACTCCCTAAACCCTTTTGGTCTTGGATTTAGCGCTCGGCGCTATACGCCGGGCGCTCAGCGCTTTTCCTCCAACTGTTCCACAAAGGCTTCGATCTGGGTCCTGGCCTGCTCTTCGGAGTAACAACGCAAATCATTGAGATCCCCGTTAATGGTTACCGTGGATATCCCTAATTTGCGGGCCAGCCGTTCCGGCATCCCATAGCGGCTGTTGGAATTATTGGGGCAGGTCCGGGCGTCATGGAAGAGGATTCCGTCAAATTTGAATCGTTCAAAACAATTCTGGATATACTGCTCTTTGTAGCTTTCATCCCGCACGATAAACAGTTCGGTATAGGCCCGGGCCATGCTATCGAAGGGATCGTCGGGGTCTAATTGATCGAAGATCCAACTGTTGCAGTAGGTGGAGGCCACCACACAGGTACGGAGAGATTCCAGTAGGTCCGACAAAGGACGCAATTTCCCCCAGATGGGCATGCCCTCCCAGTACAGGCGGTGCTTTTCCCCCTCGATGGCGGCCACACCGTCTTTAACCCGTTGCTGGAGCTCCGTTAGCAGTATCCGATAGTAATCCACCGCCTCCCGGGTGCCCCTGGCCACCACGGCCGGACCCATATGAATGGTGGCGTCAAAAAAGGTCCAGGGAGAGGGAATGGTGGCGGCGGTCTCCAGTACGGCCCGCCAAAGCCGGGAGGTATCCCGGGAGAGACCCACCGCCTCCCGGAAGCGGTCCAGGTCGAATTTTTCCCCGCTAACCTCCTCCAGGGTGGGTATCAAGCCTTTGATCTGTTCCGCAATATCCCGTATTTCATGCTCGGTGATGGTCCCGATATTGCGATAGGAATGGATTCCCAACACCGGCACCTGCAGTTCCCGTGAGTACCAGGAAAACCAATCCTTCACATCCCGGCACTGGTTGGTATTAAAGACCAGCACGTCGGGCCGGGGAACGGACTCCAGCCCGTAGGCTTTCGTCAGAGGCGTCGTTTTTTTCAAGTAGGATCCCACATCGCTGGTCAGGTAAGAACAGATCTCCGGCGAGTAGCCCCTGGCATTGGCCACGGGGATGAATTCCGTGGCCATTCGGGTGGCGCCCAGCATGGCCCCGTGATTTTCGGGGAAATAGACCAGGAAACCCATCCCCCGCAGCAGTTCGGCCGGTCCCACGCTGGTGCACCAGGCCACCTTGGGTTTTCCCGCCCGGGCAGCCCGGTCGAGATTCAGGAAGTGATCGGCCATGATCTTTTTCATTATTTTGGCAGACTGAATCGCCTTCATCTTATGTTCCTCTAGGCATTACGAGTTGTCTTTAAGCCAAAGCCGCCGCCACGACCTCGGTAATATCCTTGACTTTGATCTTTCCTTTCTTTTCCTTCCGTACCCGGGCCGCCCCTTGGGTCAGGTTACTCTTGCAGGAGGGGCAGGCGGAAACGATCACCTCGGCCCCCACTTCCAGGGCCTGGAGGACGCGCTGGTAGGCGATGTCCTGACTGAGGGGGTTGTCAAAACCTTTCACTCCTCCCCCGCTGCCGCAGCACTTGGCCAGCAGACGGTTGAGTTTAAACTCGGTCAACTCCACGCCGGGCAGGCTTTTCAACACATTACGCGGCTCCTCAAAGATGTTCATGTGGCGGCCCAGGTCGCAGGGGTCATGATAGGCAATCTTCTGAGCGCCGTTGCCCTTCAGCGGGATTTTCCCCTGGCTCAGCAAGTCGTTCAGGAAGGTAGTGACATGATGGACCTTGATCGCCGAACTGCCCCCGTAGGCGGGGTAAAGTTTACTCAAAGTCCGGTAGCAGCCGGGGCAACTGGTAACGATTTCTTTAACGCCCAACTCGGCAAATTTTCGGGTATTACCGGCCACGCAAGTCCGGAAATCCTCTTCCCGCCCGATCAGGTAACTCAGATACCCGCAACAGTCCTCTTCCTGCCCCAGGGCCGTATAGGAGATTCCGGCCTTGTCTAAAATAGCCATCAGGTTGGGTATCAGGTTGACATCCTGATAGGACCCCACGCAGCCGCCAAAGAGCAGCACCTCGGCCCCCTTTTGCGCCGGCTGAAATCCGGTCGGGAAGGTGTCGGTCCGCTTTTCCCGGGGTTCTCCGAAAGGATTCCCGTACTGGATAATACTCTTACTGCCGGCTTGAAAGACCTCGGGCAAAAAGCCGTTTTCCGCCAGACGCTTACGGGCGGCCTGGACGATATCCGCCACCTCCACCCGGGAAGGGCAGGTGTATTTGCAGTTCAGGCAGTTGGTGCACTGGTAGAGTCGGGTTGCCATTTCGGCCGAGGGTTTAAGACGACCGCTCATCAAATTAAAAGCCAGCAGGACCCGGCCTCGAGCATTCATGGACTCCAGGCCGGTCTGGGTGTACGTGGGACAACCAGCCCGGCAGAACCCGCACTGGATGCAAGCCAGGAGCTCGTTATCAATCTTTTCCCCGAAGCTTTGGCGGTCTTCCGGATGTTCCAGAAGATAGGCGAAGGCGAACTGTCCCAGAATGTCTTGGGGGCTGTCCGCAAAGCCCATCTTCCCCGGATTGAAGATGTTGTCCGGATCCAGGGTCTTCTTAATTTGTTCCATGACCTCCAGGGCGTTTCCCAGTTCGGCCTTAATATAGGGCGACTTGGCCATACCCAGGCCATGTTCCGCCGTCAAAGTGCCGCGGAATTTGAGGGTGAGGTCGATGAAATCCTGAGCGATCTTGCGCAAGGTTTCCCACTCTTCCTTTTTGCGCACATCCATGACAATGACGGCGTGTAAATTTCCATCCCCGATATGGCCGAAGGTGGCGATCGGGAAATTATGCCGCTTCCCCACGTCCTGGATCGCGGTGATCGTGGCCGGGATTTGGCTGATGGGCATTCCGAAATCTTCCACGATCGGTATCAACCGGTAACCCGGTTTGATCCTGGACAAGGCGGGAGTCAGACCTTGTCGGGCCGACCACATGGCCAATCGTTGGGCCGGGTCGTCCGACCATTCGTTTTCTATGCCCCCCATTTCTTTACAGAGGGCGTTGATCCGGGAAATGTAATCCTGGACTTCCAGCTTGTGGCCGTCGATTTCCATGAAGAGGACGCATTTCACTTCGGGCGGAAAGTCGAGCTTCATGGCCTTTTTGACCACCTCGATCGACATATCGTCCAGGATTTCACACGAAGACAGGCGGATCCCGGAAGAGAGGATCTTTTCCACGGTTCGGCCGGCCGTTTCGATGGAAGGGAAGGAAGCTTTGGCAAAAGCGATATAGGGAGGTTTGGGTAGAATCTTCAACGTGGCGGAGGTAATAATGCCCAAGGTCCCTTCCGATGAGGCGAAGAGGTGCGTCAGATCATATCCGGCCGCGGTTTTGGGAGCCAGCGATCCGGTATGAATAAGCCGGCCGTCGGCCAGGACTACCTCCAACCCCATGACATAGTCCCGGGTGGTCCCGTATTTCACGGCCCGGACCCCGCTGGCGTTGCAAGCAATCATCCCACCGATAGTGCAGATAGGAGCGCTGCCGGGGTCCGGAGGGAAAAAATGGGTCGGTTCCAACTGGGCGTTCAAGGCGTTGCAGATGATCCCCGGTTCCACGCTGACGTACCGGTCGTTCTTATTCAATTCTTTGATCTTATTCATGTGGGAGAGATCGAGCAGAATACCGCCCTTGGAGGCCAGGGCCGCCCCGGTCGCGCTGGTTCCAGCCCCCCGGGCCGTCACCGGGATTTTATGGGCTGCCGCGACTTTGACCACGCCCACCACTTCCTCGGTACTGCGGGCAAAGACGATGACCTCCGGAAACCCTTCGTGTACCGAGAGATCCCGGGAAACACTAAAGCAATCGATTTCCCCGGTATTGACGTTTTCCGGACCCAGCACCTGTTTCAATTCATCAATATAACCCATAAAGACTCCTTCCTCAAGGATCGAGGATCGAGAAACGAGAAAAAACACCCAAACCTTGTTGGTCCCTGCTTGTCCTCTATCCTTTTTCCTTTATCCTTTAACCTTTTTTCTTGATTTTATTTATTCATCAATTCCTTCACCCGAGCCACCTCGGCTTCGATAAAGGGCTTCAGATCAGCGGCCGTCATCAGGTTGGCTTTTTCCGCGTCCAGGTTTTCAGGAGAAAGCTTGCAGATCCAGCCTTGATCATACGCCGAGTTATTAATCAATTCCGGTTCGTCCTCCAAGGCCTCGTTGACCTCCGTCACCTGACCGGAAAGGACCGCATAAATCCGTCCCACCCATTTACCGGATTCGATGGAACCGAAAGGCTTGCCCTGGGTCACTTTTTGTCCGGCTTCCGGCAGTTCCACATATCCGATTTCGCCGGCCAGTTTCTGGGCAAAGTCGGTGGTACCCATGACGACCGTATCCCCTTCGATCCGGGCCCAGAAGTGGTTCTTATCATACCATAATTCATCGGGAAAATCATACCCTTCGATCTCCATGACGCTCCTCCTTTATTCCTCTGGATTTATTGGCTAAACCGCGCTGCCCGGGGTGGGCACCCGCGATAAATGAATTTAAAACGGATGAGCTGAAGCCATAACCTGATGATTTTAATAATTAATAATTAACAATTGATTATTAATTATTGTTGCAATCCCTCCTTCATTTAGCCGCCTCCATCTTTTTAAGGAACTCCTTGTCCTTAACCCGGTTCAACTTGAAACCCAGTTGATCCGGGGTGAACCCCATAGCCAGACCCAACAGTTGCGGGTAATAGAGTACCGGCACCTTCAGTTTCTGATCCAGTTTCTTCTCGATTTTCTTTTGCTGTCCCTCAAACATAACGTTGCAAAAGGGGCAGATCACCACCAGCCCGGTAGTGCCTAACTGATTCAATTCCCCCAATTTTTCACCTGCCAGGGTGTTGGCCAGGTCCTCTTTGGCCCCTAGGACGCCTCCACCGCAGCACTGAAGCAGTGAAGGATACACGGTCGCGGAGGCCCCGGTGACCTCGATCAGCCGGGTCAGGGTGATCGGATCTTCCACCGGGTCCAGCCCCCCCGTTGCTTCGGCCGGTTTGATATAATGGCACCCGTAATGGGGGGCAAAAGAAAAACCGGTCAGGGGGCGACTGATTTTCTCGGCTATCTTTCCCAGGCCCACTTCCTCATATAAAACCCGGACAAAATGCTTGACCTCGGAAGAACCCTTATATTCCAGACCCAAGACACGCAAGCGCTCATTGACCTGGGCCTTGAGTTCCGGATGCTGTTCCAGCAGATGATGAGCCTCACTCAAAGACCCGCCGCAGGCGCTGCAGAGGGTACAGACCGGGAGTCCGGCCTGCTCGGCCAGGGCCAGATTGCGGGCGGCGACGACCAGGGAATCGATAAAACTGATAGACTTCAGGGGAAATCCGCAGCACTGGAATTCTTCCAGGTCCACCAGCTCGAGCTCCAGCCTTTCAGCCACCCGGCGAGAGGCCAATTCATAATTTAAGTTGCGCACCGGGACGGTGCAGCCCAGGAAAAAGGCGTATCGCATAAATATGGCAAAACCCTAAATCCGAAATTCGAAGCACGAAATCCGAAACAAGCACGAATTTCCAAAATTCAAATGATTAAAACGGGAAGGTTTCGAATTTTGATATTTGGTCATTTGAATTTGTTTCGGATTTCGAGTTTCGAGTTTAACCTCCGTTATTCTTTATCTTCCAATATTTTTCTAATGCTTACGGTATCCATCTTAATCTTCGGCAACCCCAGTTCCTGCCGCTTTTCATTTTCGAATTCGCCCACTTCATACATCCGCCCCTGCTGACCGAGGAGGTTCTGGGCCGCACCCATACCCGGGGGGGCCAGGCCCTGGCGAACGGCCATATTTCTCAAAGCAAAAATCACTTCGGTGAAATTCACTTTTTCCGGACAGCTCTCCTGGCAGGTGTAGCAGTTGGAGCAATGCCAGAGAAGATCCTGTTTAAGCAGGTCCTCCTCCATTCCCAGGAGAATCATCCGAATCATCTTCCGGGGGTTGAATTCCGGTTCGATCTTTTCGATGGGACACCGGGCCGAACAGACCCCGCAGGCATAGCAATTGCGGATATGCTCCCCGCCCAGTTCCCGGGCCAGCCGATGCTTGAAATCCGGGTCAAGTTTTCTGAGATCAATACGTTCCATATTAGTACGAAAATAGAATCTATCACCGCTTTTTCAGGCTTTTTTTCGTCATACCGGACTTGATCCGGTATCCAGGCCCTCCAGAGCTTATCCGAGGCTGGATTCCGGATCGCGCTTCGCTTGTCCGGAATGACGAATCCTGGTCAATCCTTATTTTCATGCTCCGCGGGTGCCCTCCCCTCCAACCCTTTTATACCTTTAATAAGGTCTTGAAGGACCTCATCCAAAAGAAATACCCGGTTGCTGGAAATATGCTCAAACCGGAGGCGCCGGCGATCAAGGCCCGCTTCTTCCAAATAATCCGAGGCTTCCGCTAATCGATCTCGGGCATAGGTGTTGCCGTGGTTGGATCGGCAATTCTCTTCCGGACAGGCCAGGACCAGCACCCCATCAGCGCCCAGGGACAGAGCTTTCAGCAGAAAATCCGGGTCCAGCTTCCCGGCGCACGGCAACCCGATAAATTCCACCGATCCCTGATCCCAGGAACAGCTTGTCGGAATTTCTTTTTTTTCGCCTTGCGCCTTACGACTGGCGCCTTGCGTCATTTCGTCCCAGGCCATCCCGGCCGACCGTCGGCAGCCGAAAACGAGGATCCGGGGATCCCCGGCCCTCCTCTCTTCCCACTGCCGGCTGATTTCCAGCAGCCGTTGTTCCACCTCCGAATCGGAGTACCCGGCGATCTGAATGGCATCCATAGGGCACTCGCTGGCGCAGATGCCGCAGCGCCGGCAGGCCAGGGGGTGGATGAATATCCGATGGGTCCAGCCGATGGCCTGGTGAGGGCAAAAGCGCAGACAGGTCAGGCAGACGGTGCACAGGCCCTTATCGACCACCACCTCGCGGTCCAGGGGTTCCGCAGGGCGCCCCTCGAAAAATTGGTGGACCGACAAGGCCGCTCCCCGCCCTTCCTCGATGGCGGCTGCGACCATCAACGGGCCTTTCCCGGGACCGGCGGCAAAGATGCCGGTCCGGTCCAACCCCTGGGGCCAGAGGTGCACGTTGCCCGATTGCAGGTAACCGGCGGGATCCAATCCCAATTGGGTCGATAGCGCCAGGGACTGCACGTCGGCGGGAAGAAGCGGCCGCGAATCGACGACCAGCAGGTCCGGCAGCAATTCAAAGGGCTGCCCCAGCAGGGGATCAATGAACTGGAGCGTAACCTGGTCGCCCTTTTTCAGAAATTCCAGTTTTTCAGCCTCCAGTTTAAAAAAAACCACCCCCGCGTCACGGGCTTCCAGGTAGAGCCGCTCCAGTCCCTCCTCGGCCACCTTGACATTTCCGGTAAAAAAATAAACCTGGACCTCGAATTTTTTCCGGAGGATGATCGCCGACTCCAAGGCCTGGGCCATGGCGGCCGTTCCCCCGGCGCCGTTCAGCCCGATCAGAAAAGCCGCGTAGGAAGCGGAATTCAACGAATAAATACCCCGGGAGGTACCGGAAGGTGCGCTTAATTCCTCCACCAATTGATCCAGGAGGACTATTTGCCCGGAAGAACTCAAGGGATCGGGAAAAGACGTTCCGGTTGAAACCAACTCCGGGGCCAGGACGATCGCCCCCACCGGCTCAAGCCATTCTTTTTGGGGCGACTGGATTTGCACCTCGAAATCCCCAGCAAACCCGGAAATCGACCCCACCAGGGTTTCCGGATAAAAAGAAACCCGCTCTTGGGTTTTCATTCTATCCAGCAGATCCCGCGCGTAACCCGGCATTTTCCGGTCTTCCGGGAGCAAGGATTTCACCGTCCGAAGTTCCGCCTCCGGATAAGCGACCAGCACCTCATACCCGAAAGCGATCAATCGGCTGGCGGCTTCCAGGGCCGTCAATCCCCCCCCCACGACTAAAACCCTGGGCCTTTTCTGAAATTCCGCGAGGGGAATCACGATAGGCCCCTCCCCTTCAAAAATTGGACCAGCTCTTCGGAGGCTTGTTGGGCCTGGGAAACCGATCGGGAAATGCTTTTGGGACCGGAAACGGTCCCTGCAAAAAATACCCCTTCGGCCGGAGAAAGGGAAAACCGGTCTCCATCTTTTGTTAAAAACCCGTCGGCGTTCAGCGGAAGATTGATCTTTTGACTAAGCCCGATCAAATCGGCTCCCGGCATTAAACCGATCGAAAGGACCACCAGGTCGAAGGTTTCCTTTTGACTCGGCAGGCCGTCATCCTGTTGATAGGTCAGCAGGAGCCGATCGTTTTCCCCTCCCTGAATATCTCCCGGGATGGAGCGAATAAAACGCATCTGCTGCCGAGCCTCATCCAGAAACCGGGAAAAATCTTTCCCAAAGTTCTGGATGTCCATGTAGAAAATCGTCACCGCCGTTCCAGGGGTACGGTGGCGAATCAGGCCGGCCAGACGCAGCGCGTATCCGCAACAAACCTGGGAGCAGAACGGGTGTCCCAGATGCAGGTCACGACTACCAACGCATTGAATGAAGGCGATGGACTGGGGAGTCTGAAGGTCGGAGGGTCTTACCACCGCACCGGTTTCTTTGATTTGTTTTTCCAGGTCCAAACCGGTGAGGACATTGGGCAGACGGCCGTAGCCGTATTGAGGTTTGTCTTCCGCCCTGAAGGGGGTGAAGCCGGTGGCCAGAAGCAGCGCCTCGGCCCGGCCTTCCCCGGCCCCTTCAGGGCCGCGATAGCTATAGAGAAATTCCTTGGCCTCCCGGCTAATTTCCGTTAATTCGGATCTCAACCGGATCCTCAGCGAAGGCGCCTCGGCCAGTGCGGCCGGCATCAGGGCCCGGAGGGCATCGTTTACCAGACAGGCCCCGCACTGGCGGCAGACATCGGTTGCTTTACAGCAGAAATTCCGGGCCGCGCCGCCCAGGACGGCGGTTTTCTCCAGCAGCTCCAGGGATACGCCCAACCGGTTCAAGGCCAATGCCGCTGTCAGTCCGGCGATCCCGCCGCCAAGGATCAGTACTTTTGGATTCTGCAGGTTCATTTCGTTATTGAACCGCCAAGTTCAGAGCGTGACCCGTGAAGAATAAAAATACATCCACTATTCTAAACCAGATCTCCTACCCGTTCTTCCTCTCCGGACAGCATCAAATGCACCCCTCGAAACCGGCCGTCTTTTTTCACGGCTGCTATCAGCTTCCCGGCGACCTCCCAGGTCCTGGACTCGTAGGTCTCCTCTTTCCAGGATTTAAACTGTTCCGACACCGCCTCGGGGAGAAAGATTCCCGGGAGGTTCCCGGGGCGGTAACCGACAATTTGATCCCACTTCAGCAGACAGACGGTAGCCAGAAGCGGTGTCTTGATCTCAGGGGTCTGCTTAAAAAATTCATCCGCGTTTTTTAAATCGAAAAGGGGGTGACTGATAAAAAAATCCACGCCTTGGGCCGCTTTTTTGCGAAACTTCATGATCACCGGTTCCAAGGGATTGGCCGCCAGGGGAACTACCGCTCCCACCGTAAAATGGGGCGGGGCGCCCTCCAAAGGATTTTCGGAAAGGTCCTGGCCTCGATTCAAGGCGCTCAGGGTCTTCAGAAGTTGCACCGAATCCAGATCATACACCGGCTTGGCCTGGGGATGGTCCCCCCAGGAGGTGTGATCCCCGGTTACGGCCAATACATTTTGAATTCCCAGACTGAAGGCGGCCAGCAGATCGGATTGCAGGGCCAGACGGTTGCGGTCCCGGCCGGTCAGGGTCAGGATCGGCTCCAGTCCCTGATCAAGGAGGGTTCGGCAGATACCCAGCGGGGCCATGCGCATCCGGGCCGAGTGGTTATCCGAGACCACCACGGCCTGGACCTTCTCTTTAAGCGCGGCTATCTTTTTTTGAACTACCGCCGGGTCCGCTCCCTTGGGAGGGTCGAGTTCAGCGGTGAGGATGAACTCCTCCGAGGCCAAGTCTTGGGCAAATTTACTTGGAGTCGCCATGATACCTCCGCAAATAAGCCGCGTGAGTCACTTTCCCGGGCTGGGTTTGCCGGGCAAAGTCCGTGGGGGGCCTGACCGCTTCCAAGTCTGCCAAACGCCCCTCCCGGCTCAGCCGATCATGAATCAGCACCCAGGCACAGGGGCGTTCCGGATCCACCTCGCATTTCCCGTCCAGCATGCCCCCGCAGGGCCCGTTATTGAGCCCCTTGGCGCAGATGGTCCT
Organism: uncultured delta proteobacterium; assembly: GCA_963843145.1. GTDB lineage: Bacteria > Desulfobacterota > RBG-13-43-22 > RBG-13-43-22 > RBG-13-43-22 > CAVQSS01. The sequence goes on along the minus strand of CAWJJC010000028.1, from coordinate 678,799 downwards.
CGGGCAGATCCCGCCGGTCTCCGCCAGCAGGCAATCTCCGCAGGCCCGGCAACGCTCGGTCCAGAGACCGGCGGCCTCAGCCACGCCGATGAAGGTGGTATTCACCCCCGGATACACGGGCCGTTGGGGATAGACTTCAGCCAGGAACTGGATCCCGGCCCCGCAGGCCAGGGAGAGCACGGCCTCGGCCTCTTCCACTTCTTTCCCGGCCATCTCCAGGAACTCCCGATCGCACTGCCGTTCCAGGGTCACTTCGGAGATCTTCACTTCCTTCTTCTCCAGGCCGAAACTCATCCGGAGCTGGCTGGCCAAGAGACCCACCTCTTTTTTCCCCCCGGCCAGGCAGACCGCCACACAGGTCCCGCACCCGGCCACCAGGATATTCGTATAAGGGGCTAAAGCCCTTTTGATTTCAGCAAAGGGTTTGCGTTGGGCGACGATCATTTTATAATTCCCATTTAAGAACTCCTCCTTGCTTGAGTCACCATTCCTTTCAAAAAGACTCTACTCCGCATTTTGAACTTTTAACTTTTTCAATGGATTCGGACCCAACCCCCTGGCCCGCTCCGTCATCTCGGTCACCGCCTGGGCCCACTGCGGGGCATCGGAGGCCCCGATATGAAACATTTCCAGCCGTTCGGGTTCCAGGCCGATTTCCGTTAACAGGGTTTTGGTGTACTCCACCCGCTCCTTGGCTCTGAGATTTCCTTCCAGGAAATGGCAGTCCCCGATGGCTCAGCCGCCCACCAGCAGGGCATCGGCCCCACCCTCAAAGGCCTTCAGCATATGCTGGATATCCACCTTGCCGGTGCAAAGGTATTTAATGATCCGCACGTTGTGCGGATATTGAAGCCGCAGGGAACCGGCCATATCCGCAGCCGTATAGGTGCAATAAGTGCAGACCATGGCGATGAGTTTGGGTTCGAATGATTCCAATCTAAGAAAACTCGCGAGGCGCAAGTCGTAAGGCGCAAGTCGTTAAAAAACCAGACGGCTTTGCTCCTTCCGGTTTAGCCCTTTCAAAAACGATCGTATTAGTAATCCGTTATTTTCAATGCCTTTACCCCTTACGCCTTACGACTCACGCCTTACGCTTTGCGCTTTGCGCCCTAACACGCCTCCAACAGGGCCACATACTGATCGTCCAGGTAGTGGCCGACCTGGATCGCTCCCTGGGGGCAAGCGCTGGCGCAGTTCCCGCAGCCCCGGCAGGCGGCCGGGTCGATCTGGGCGAAATGCCGTTCGTTGATCCGGGGTACCCCGAAGGGGCAGACCCGCAGGCAGGTCAGACAGGCGACGCACAGCTCTTCGTTGACTTCGGCCACCGGCCCGCCCACCATGGTTTGTTTCTGGGCCAGCACCGTGGCCGCCCGAGCCGCCGCTCCCTTGGCCTGGGCGATGCTCTCTTCCAGGAACTTCGGACCGTGTCCCAGGCCGCAAAGGAACATCCCGGCGTTGGCGAAATCCAGGGGCCGCAACTTGATGTGGGCCTCCAGAAAAAAGCCGTCGGCGTCAAAAGGCAGCTTCAGCGTCTGCGCCAAAGACCGGCTTTCCACCGCCGGCCGGATAGCCGCCGACAGGGCGATCCACTCGGGACGCAGACGCAGTCCGGCCTTCAGGTTCTGGTCAAAGACCCGGACTTCGAGATTCCCCTCCACCAGATCCACTTCCGGCCGCTTTTCCGGTTCAAAGCGGACGAAGCGTACCCCGGCCTCCCGGGCCTGTTTGTAATACAGTTCCTTCTGCGCATAGGTGCGGATATCCCGGTAAAGAACCACCACCTCGGTCTGCGGACTGATTTCCTTGATCCGTAAGGCGTTATGGACGGCCGTGGAACAACAAACCCGACTGCAGTAGGGGTGGTCCTCGTCCCGGGAACCGACGCACTGGATCATGACCACCGACCCGGGTTTCCCTATTCCCTCCGGATCGGCAAACAGTCTTTCCTGAAGTTCCAGTTGGGTCAGGATCCGGGGATGGTCGCCATAATGGTACTCCGTCGGCCGGTACTCCAACCCGCCGGCGGCCACCACCACGGCCCCGTGTTTCAAAGTCCCCTTTTCCCCCCGGTGGGAAAAGACGCTGCTGAATTGACCCACGGTCCCGGTGGTCTCCAGCAGTTCGGTGTCGATAAAAAGCCGGATACGGGGATGGCCGACCACTCGGTGAATGGTCTCTTGGAGATACTGCTGGACATCCACCCCTTCCAAGGTCCGGTGGATACGTCGGGCTATGCCTCCCAATTGAGCGGCACGTTCGATCAGGAAGGTCTCAAAACCCTGATCGGCCAGGTTCAGGGCGGCCGTCATGCCGGCGATTCCGCCGCCCACTACCAGGGCCCGCTGATTCACCTCATAGGGGATCTCGTACAAGGGTTCCAGTAAACCGGCCCGGGCCACGGCCATGCGCACCAGGTCCTCGGCCTTTTCTGTGGCGACAGCGGGATCGGCCTGGTGGACCCAGGAGCATTGATCCCGGATGTTGGCCATCTCGAACAGGTATTTGTTCAAACCCGCTTTCCGCAGGGTATTCCGGAAGAGGCCTTCATGGGTGCGCGGCGAGCAGGAGGCCACCACCACCCGGTTCAGCCCGTTGTTCCTTGATCAACTGGAGCATCCGCTCCTGACTGTCGGTGGAACAGGTGAACAGCAGGTGATCGGTATAAACCACCCCGGGCAGCGTCCGGGCGTATTCGGAAACCTGAGCTACGTCCACAATCCCGGCGATGTTGATCCCGCAATGGCAGATAAAGACCCCGATGCGGGCTTCCTCCGCCTGAACGGACCTTTCCTCGGGGAAAAAAACCTCTTTGATTTGAGTACCCCGCGCCTCGGTCAGCAAGGCGGCAGCGGCCGCCGCGGCCCCGCTGGCCTGGGTGACGGTCTCCGGGATGTCCTTGGGGTTCTGGAACACCCCGCCCACAAAGATTCCCGGTCGGGTCGTGCCCACCGTATCCAGAGGCGGGTTCACGCAAAAACCGAAACGATCCGTCCGGATCTCCAGGCATTTGGCCAGCGGGCCCGACTGCGAATGGGGAGTCAGTCCCACGGACAAAATGACCAAGTCGAATTCCTCAGTCTGAAACCGGTTGTCCTCATCGATATAAGAAATCTGCAGGTCCCGGGTTTGCGGGTCTTGGGCCACCCGGGAGATCAGACTGCGGACATACCGGACCCCGTGCTCCCCTCTGGCCCGCTCATAATAACGGTCAAAGCCCTTTCCCTGGGCCCGGATATCGATAAAAAATATGGTGGGCTCCAGGCCCGCCAGATGCTCCTTGGCGATGATAGCCTGCTTGGTGGCGTACATGCAGCAGACATAGGAACAATATTCCCGGTTGATTGAAGCATCCCGGGACCCGACGCATTGTATCCAGGCCACTCTCTTGGGCTCCCGGCCGTCGGAGGGCCGCTGGACATGGCCCCCGAAGGGACCCGAAGCGGACAGGACCCGTTCGAATTCCAGGCTGGTCAACACGTTGGGATAGCGCCCGTACCCGTATTCTTCCTTCAGGCGGGCATCGAAGATCTCAAACCCCGGTGAAGCGATCACCGCTCCGACCTGTAGGGTGATTTTTTCGCCAACCATGGCGTGGTCGATGGCCCCGGCCTGGCAGGCCTCCAGACACTGGTAGCATTCCGAGCAGATCCCGCAGGCCAGGCAGCGGGAGGCCTCCGCCCGGGCTTCTTCCGGCGTCATGACCTCCACCACTTCCCTGAAGTCCCGCCGCCGCTCCCCGGGAGCCCGCAGCCGCGGTCGGAATCGCGGTTCCTTCAGGACACCGGTAATTTCCGGTTCAGCAATCTCGAAAGCCTTTTCCCGGCCGGCGAACAGGTCCCCGCCCTGTAAATAGCGGTCTATGGAAAGCGCGGCTTCCTTGCCCTGGGCAATGGCCTCGATGACCGTCCGGGGACCCAGCACCGCGTCCCCGCCGGCAAACAGCCAGGGAAGCGCGGACTGCAGGGTAATCGGATCCACCTCAAAGGTTCCGTTTTTTGAAACCGCTACGCCCTGGGGGACCTTAATTTTAGCCAAATCCGGCTGCTGGCTGATGGCTGTGATCACCGTATCCACCGGTATCTCAAATTCCGAACCGGCTACCGGTACGGGCCGACGTCGTCCCGACTCATCGGGCTCCCCCAGTTCCATCTTCAGGCATTCCAAGGCCCTCAGCTTGCCTTTTTCATCCCCCAAAAATCGAACCGGGGCCGTCAGATATTCGATCCGAACCCCCTCTTCCAGGGCTTCTTCGATTTCCTCGGCATAAGCCGGCATTTCTTCCCGGGTTCGCCGGTAGATCACCAGACCCTCCTCGGACCCCAGCCGCAGGGCGGACCGTACGGCATCGATAGCCACGTTTCCGCCCCCGATGACGGCCACCCGTTTTCCAACCTGGACCGGCTGTCCGAGGGCCGACTGCCGCAGGAGGTCCACCCCGGCCATGACCCCCGGCAGGTCTTCCCCGGCCACCCCCAGTCGAATCCCCTGGTGGGCCCCAATGGCTGTGAAAACGGCCTCAAACCCCTCTTCCTTAAGTTGCTCCAGAGTCCGTTCCGACCCGATGGGGCTGTTCAACTCGATGGACACGCCCAAGCTCTTGATGGCCTCGATCTCTCGGTCGACCACCTGCTGAGGCAAGCGGTAGTTGGGGATTCCTACGGTCAGCATACCGCCGGCTTTGGGCAGCGCTTCAAAAATAGTGACCGGGTATCCCTGCCGGGCCAGATAATAGGCGCAGGTCAACCCTGCCGGCCCGGACCCGATTATGGCTACCCGCTGGATATGCTTTTCCTCCGGGGCCGGAAGTTTGACCGGTCCGGTTTTCGCCTCATAGTCGGCCACGAACCTTTTCAGGTCCCGAATGGCGATAGCTTCTTCCACTTCCGCTCTTTTACAGACCCCCTCACAGGGGTGGGTGCAGACGTACCCGCAGACGAAAGGCAGCGGATTTTCCCGGCGGATCAATCCCAAGGCTTCCTCAAACTTCCCCTGGGCGATCAGGGCCACGTACCCCTGAACGCTGATATGGGCCGGGCAGGCCGCTTTGCAGGGGGAAGTCCCCCGTCGATCGATGGCAAAGGTGGAAGGCACGGCCTGGGGGAAATGGCGATAGATCGCTTTGCGGCGATTCAATCCCAGGTTGAAATCGGCCGGAACTTCCACGGGGCAGACCTGGATGCACTCCCCGCAGCCGGTGCAGACTTCCTCCTTGATGAACCGAGGTTCCTGGTAAATCTCGGCCTTGAAATTTCCGGGTTCCCCGGAAAGGTGTTCCAGGCGGGCCCGGGTGATGAGTTCGATATTGGGATTGCCGGACACTTCGATCAGTTTGGGAGAAATCATGCAGGTGGAGCAGTCGTTGGTGGGAAAGGTCTTGTCCAACTGGGCCATGACCCCGCCGATGCTCACGTTGCGGTCCGCCAGATAGACCTTGAAGCCGGCATTGGCCAGGTCCAGGGCCGACTGCATCCCGGAGATACCGGCCCCAACGACCAGAACGGCCCCGATTTTCGCGGTTGCTTCGTGGTTCATGGGAGTCTACGGCTTTGGCTGAATACCGCCCGATCCACCTTATTTGCCCAAGTAAGCGTGGCGCACTTTCTCATCCGCCAAAAGATCATGGGCCGGCCCTTCAAGGGCAATGGAACCGGTCTCCAGGACATAGCCGTAATTGGCAATCTGCAGAGCGGCGCGGGCGTTTTGTTCCACCAGCAGAATGGTGGTGCCCTGATCATTCAATTGACGGATTACCCGGAAGATCTCCTGGACAATCAAGGGGGCCAGCCCCATGGAGGGTTCGTCGAGAAGCAGGAGTTTCGGACGGGACATCAAGGCCCGGGCAATGGCCACCATCTGCTGCTCTCCGCCGCTCAGGGTCCCGGCTAACTGCTTGGACCTTTTTCGCAGGATGGGGAATACCTGATAAATCCAATCCAGCTTTTCTTGAATTTCCTTTTTGAATTTCCGGTTTTGATACAGATAGGCGCCCAGTTGCAGGTTATCCAGGACGGGGAGATGAGCGAAGAGCTGCCGGCCTTCCGGTACCTGAGAAATTCCCAGGGCCACTATTTTAACCGGTGAAAAACGGGTAATGTCCGTATCCTCGTACCAGACTGCCCCGCCTTTCGACTGGATCACCCCGGAGATCGTTTTCAGCAGGGTGGACTTTCCGGCCCCGTTGGCCCCGATTATCGTCACAATATCCCCGGTCGAAACCTTCAGGAAGACATTTTTCAGGGCCTGGATGCTCCCATAGTAGGCGTTGATCCCGCGCAGATCAAGCATAGTCAATATCTCCGCCCAGGTAGGCCTCGATCACCAGGGGATTGCTTTGTATCTCCTCGGGGGTCCCTTCCGCGATCTTTTGACCGTAGTTGATCACCACAATCTCATCGGAAACCTTCATTACCAGGGTCATATCGTGTTCAACCAGCAGGATGGTTATTCCGCTCTCCCGTATGGTATAAATCAAGGCGGACATCTGCTGGGTCTCCGATTCATTCAGTCCGGCGGCCGGTTCATCGAGCAGAATCAGCTTGGGCTGAGTGGCCAGGGCCCGCAGGACCTCCAAAGTCTTTTGCTCACCCAGCGGCAGGCTGGTCGAAGGCAGATGCGCTTTCTCTTTCAACCCCCCCAGGTCCAGTTTTTTCAGGGACTCTTCTCTGGTCCAGGCTTCCTCTTTTTTCATCTTAGGCCAACGGAGACCAGCCGCCAAGATCCCGGAACGGGTACGGGGATGGCAGCCCACCATGACGTTTTCCAGAACAGTCATGTTTCCAAACAATTCGACCGTTTGAAAGGTCCGGGAAATCCCCAGGGAAGCAATCTCGTAGGGTTTGAGTCGGTCTATGCGGCGGTTTTGGAAGATAATCTCCCCGTTGGTCGCGGGATGGACTCCGGTGATCAAATTAAACAGGGTCGTCTTCCCGGCCCCGTTCGGGCCGATCACCGACTTGATCTGCCCGGTTTTTACCTCAAAAGAAAGATCGGCGATAGCCATCAGCCCGCCGAAGACCTTCTTGACGTTATCCACTTTTAATAAGGTTTCTGCCAAGATCAGGCCCTGCCTCGCTTCAGCATTTTTCTGAAAAGCCTGGGAATCCCTTCCAGAAAACCTTCCGGCATAAAGAGGAGGATGCCCAAAAGAATGGCCCCATAGATCAGGATATCATATTCATTAAAGATCCGGAGATATTCCGGAAGGTAGGTCAGCAGACTGGCCCCCAAAAGGGAACCCCAGAGGGTTTGGATCCCGCCGATAACCCCCATCATCAAAAACATGATGGAGACCATAAGGCCGAAGTTTGTGGGGGCGATATAGGTGACGAAATGGGCATACAGGCTCCCGGCAATGGAGGCGTAGACGGCGCTCAACACAAAGACCTGGATCTTCAGCATGGTCAGGTTGACCCCCATGGCATTGGCCGCCACCTCGCTGCCGTGCATGGAGCGCAGGGCCCGCCCCACCCGCGAGTAAATCAGGTTCAAGGTAAACCAGAGGACCAGGATGAGGACGGCCCAGACCAGGTAGTAAAACCTAAAACTGGTGTTGAACTTAAACCCGAAGATCTGGATCCCGGGAATATTGGAGAGGCCCAAAGGACCTCCGGTCAATTCGGCCAACTCGTTAAAAATAATAAAGACGATTTCCCCGATGCCCAGCGTGGCCACCGCCAGATAATGGCCGGACAACCGCAAGGCGGGGATCCCAATAATAATGGCGGTTATTATGGATAAAACAATCCCCATGAAAAAAGCGCTGAAAATGGAAAAGTGATAATGCGTAGTCAAAATACCGGTGGCATAGGCCCCTATGCCGTAAAAGGCAGCATGCCCCAGGGAAATCTGGCCGGCATACCCCATTAGCAGACTTAATCCGATCACTACCAGGCTGTTGATGCCCATGAAAATGAAAACCGTCAGGTAATAATCCCCCCGGATAACCAGGGGAATCAAGGCCATCACAATGCTCAGCCCCAAGAGTTTCAGATAATTCTGCTTGCCCATTAAAAATCCTTGAGTAATTCGGATTGACTAGATTTTTTTGATCTTACCCACTTCCCGGCTGCCGAAGAGCCCGCTGGGTTTGACGAAGAGCACCAGAATCAGGATAACCAGAGCGATGGCGTCTTTAAACCCCGAGGAGATGTAACCCGCCGAGAAAGATTCAATGATACCGATGATAAAACCGGCCACCACGGCGCCGGTTCCAAAACCCAGTCCTCCCAGAACGGCGGCGCAGAAACCTTTTAAAGCCAGCAGCGGCCCGCGGTCGTACTCCATCAGGGTAATCGGAGTGATGGCCGCCCCGGCCAGGGCCCCCAGGGTGGCGCTCAAGGCAAAGGAAAGAAGGACCATCTTGGAGACATTGATTCCGACCAGACTGGCGGCCAGACGGTTCCCGGCGCAGGCGCTCATGGCCTTGCCGGTGATGGTCCGGTTAAAGAATAGGTTCATCAGAATAACCGCCAGGAGGGATAACCCCAGGACCCAAAACACCTGGGGCAGCACCGCAGCGCCAAAGATTATGATCGGTTTACCCGAAGAGAATGAAGGCAAGCTATAGGAATCCTTCCCCCAGATGAACATGGCGATGCCCCGAAAAAAGATGGAAACCGCCACGGTAATGATCAGCAGGGTCATCAAGGGGGCATTTTTGGAGGGATTGATAAAGAGCCGTTCATACAAAGCGCCAATACCGGTAACAATGAGCAGAGTGAGGATAAACCCGGCCACCAGGGGCAGGTGGAGGGTCGTGGTCAGAAAAACCATGATCAGCCCGCCGAACATCACGAACTCCCCCTGGGCCAAGTTGATGATGCTGGTGGCGTTATAAATAATGGTAAATCCCAGGGCTACCATGGCGTAGATACTGCCCAAGGTCAATCCGGTCACCAAATATTGAACGATCTGGCTTTGTAGATCCATGGTCAGGCTTTTTGCTGGTTTGGAAAATTCATAGGTTACGATAACAACCCGGGCACCATCAGGTACCCGCGAAGCATGAAAATAGGCTTTAAACGGGTCGAGTCAGCTCGTCATTCCGGACAAACGAAGCGCGATCCGGAATCCAGGATTCGGCTAAGCCTCAACTACCCTGGATGCCCCCGGCTTACTACCTGCCGGGGCAGGCTTATCGCGTCCGGCATGACGGCAAAAACAAAGGCCCAGTGTGGTGCCTGATATTATTTTCGTATTAAGGCCCAAGGGACCTGTCCAAGAAACCATCCTCCTTGGACAGGCCCTTTGGGTTTTCCATTTGTTTTGATTACTTGGCGATCTCCCAGTCGCCCTTGGCCACCTGGATCATATCGAAGGCGGTCAGGTCCAGCCCGGTGTGATCGGACGCCGACATGTTGAATATCCCGCCGGTACCCGGCCAATTTTTGATGTTGTTTTCCAGAAAATTCCGAATCTTCGCCTTGTCGGGGCCTTCCTTCTTCAAGGCCGCCTCAACCATCATGATGGCGTCATAGGCATGGCCGCCAAAGGTCGAGACTTCGGATTTAAACTTTTTCTCGTATTCGGTGGCATACTTGGAAAGGACAGGGTACTGGGGATTGGATTTGGAAAGTTTTTCCCAAATAACCAGACGTCCCAGAGGACAGAGGACTCCTTCAGCCGCCCCGCCGGCCAGTTCGATATTCTTTTTGCTGCCGAAACCGTGGCTTTGATAGAGGGGCATTCCCATGGCCAGGGCCTTCCAGTTCTTGGTCACCACGACCTGGGTCGGGCCGACCGACCAGTTGATGACCGCCTGAGCGCCGCTGCCCTTGATTTTGGTAAGTTGGGCGGTCATATCCGAATCTTTGGGGCCGTAGACTTCATCGGCCACGATGTTCATTCCGTACTTGGGCGCCAGACGTTTAAGTTCCTTCCGCCCGGAATCCCCAAACCCATCACTGACGGTGATGATCCCCACCTTGGTCAGCCCCTTTTTCTTCATGTAGTGATAAATGGCCTCAACGGCGGAGGTATCGGTCTGCGGAGTCTTGAAAATCCAGGGCCGCTGCACTTTGGGAACTTCCGTGGCCGCCTTGGGGCTTTCCATAATTCTTTTATACTCGTCGGCTGGAGTTACGATCTGCGAAGCGGCCGCCATGGAAACCATAGGAATCTGGGCCTTTTCACAAATAGGGGCCATAGCCATGGATTCACCCGAAGTTGAGGATCCGATAATGGCCGTCACTTTGTCCCGTTCGATCAGTTTCTTGGTGGCCAGTACGGCTTGGCTGGGGTCGGTCTTGGAATCCTCGATGATGATTTCCAGCGGGGTCCCGTTGATCCCGCCCGCTTTATTTACCCATTCCTGGAGCATCACCGCGGTATTTTTCTCCGGTTCACCAAGGAATGAAGCTCCTCCGGTAATGGAGGCCACAAACCCGATCTTGATCGGTTCCGCGGCCCAAAGGGCTCCAAAACAGCATAAGCTTAAAAGAATGGTAACTGAAACAAGCAACAAGCTTTTTTTCTTTATCGCTCTCCTCATGATTCTCTCCCTTTATGAAGGTTGATTATTTGGAAAACATGCATCCGGCCTCGATGATTCATTCCGTCTTCTTGAATCCTCTCCCCCCTTTCCCTGAATAATTTCTTACCGAGTCAATTAAGCAGTATCCCCTCTTAACCTAAATTGAGAACTCAGGTCCTGGACTGGTTGGGATTATTTGGCAACTATTTGATATTATAAGATAAATCACTTTAAATGGCTATATTATAACTAAAGCCGGAATTCTGTCAAGATTTAATTAGTTTTCCACTTTATTGAGATTTTGTCAAACGGGAAATCCCTTGTCACTCCGGGGATTGTTTGTTATATTTCATTCCGGTTCGTCCCAACGCTACCTAGGCAGAGGAGAAGGTTCATGAGCGATCCTAAAAAAGGCTACAGTGATCTGATGGAGAATATGACCGATTACACTTCTTCGGCGGAAGCGGATTTCCTCGAAGGAGTAACCCGGTCTTCCGGGATAACCGAAGAGGTGCCCCTGGCCCAGTCGGTGGGCCTTCGGGTAAAAACCATTCGGGAAATGAAGGGACTCTCCTGGTCGGATATCGCTCAGCGAACCGGTTTCAGGGAGGACCTGGTCAGCCAAATCGAGTCCGGCGAGGTGCTGCCTCCGCTGGGGGATCTGGTGAAATTAGCCCGAGCGTTGGATATGAAGATGGGCTATCTCCTGGTGCATGGCAAAGCCAAAGCCTACGATCTGGTACGGAAGCAGGATCGCAAGGCGATCTCTCGTTATGCCTCTCAAAAGACCATCCGCTACGGCTACTCCTATGAGTCTCTGGCCCCGGAAAAAAGGGACCGCAACATGGAGCCCTTTCTGGTGACCCTGGAACCCCGCACCGAAGAAGAGGCCCCCTCCACCCACGACGGGGAGGAGTTTATCTATGTCCTGGAAGGAATGATCGAGGTCCAATTGGGAGAGAAACGGGAACGTCTCCAGCCGGAGGATTCCATTTATTATGATTCCACCCTCCCCCATCTGGTCCGTTGTTATGGGGACCAGCCGGCCAGAATACTGGCTGTATTATATACACAGGAAAAAAAATAATAAACAGGCCGCCTGCTCCACGACTATTGCACCCCCTCTCCCACCAGGTTCACCTGAGGAAAAAAGAGAGGGACCGGCTTATAAAAAACCCTTGCTTTTTCACCAAGATTCATATATAAAATTTCAAATTAGGTCCGGTGTGGGATTTTTTTGTCATTAAACCACGGAAGAGTCGATCGCGCCAGACCCAGTAATGGAAAGTGCAGTCTTTTTGTTCATACAAAAAGATTGCCAGCCGAATAAATCGGCAAAATTTTAAACGGTTCCCTGAAGGAACCCAACACAAAAGGAGTGGCAAAGATGGCAGAAGGAACGGTTAAATGGTTTAATGACTCAAAAGGATTTGGCTTTATCGAACAGGACGGAGGCAAGGACGTTTTCGTGCATCATTCCGCCATCCAGGCCGAGGGGTTCAAGTCACTGGCCGAAGGGGATCGGGTGAGCTTCGAAGTGGTCGCGGGGCCTAAAGGTCCGGCCGCGGAGAAAGTTCGCAAGCTGTAGGACCTGCGCTTTATTGGGCATTAAAAAGCTCTCCTCGTGATGGGAGAGCTTTTTTTTGTCGGAAAATGGCCGGCAATAGGTCTCTTTGGTCAGGGCGATCAGCAGGCAGGCCAGGAACGCCCAGCCGATCATCAGGGAAAAACCCACGCGAAAAGCCTCCAGGTCATAGAGGCGGATTTGCCCTTTCATTTGCCCTTTCCACATCAGATCCAGGACCCAACCGATGGCCGGTTGGAGAAAGGTGGGACCGATCATGACCCCCATATTGATCGCCCCGGCTACCGTGCCGGAATAGCGGGAGGGGACCGATTCCTTGCTGAAGGCAAAACCGATGATCATCCCGCCGGTGGCCAGGCCGGTTAAGGCGGCTAAAACCAGAAACCCCTTGACCGGGAGACCGGGCCAGAAGATCATACCCGACCAGCCCAACGCGGAAACCACCGCCCCGGCCAGGTAAAGGGGCTTTCGCCGGCCCAGGCGATCGGAAAGGGCGCCCATCAAAGGGCCGCCCACGGCCCAGCAGATCATCATCAAGGAGGCGACGGCCGCCGCCGAATTGGTCCCCATCCCGTACCGGGCCTGGAGAAAAGGAACCCCCCAAAGACCGGCAAAGCTCAACATGGGCCCCACCATTCCCCCCGGAGCCCAAAACAGGAGCCAACTATTGCGAAAGGAAAAGACCTTCCCCAGCCCGACCAGGGGCCTGAACCTTTCCTGAGTCGTGTCCCCCTTCGGGTTTTCCGGGCAGTAACTCTGATATCCTTTTTGGGAAGGGTCATCCCGGATAAACCGCCGGCAGGCCAGGGAAATTGCCAGCAGGAACACCCCGGAGGCGGCCATGATGGGTCTCCAGCCGAACCCATCGATCAGATAACGCAGGGGAACCCCGGCGGTAACCGCGCCCAATACGCCGCAGAACAAGGCCATCCCCGAAACCAGAGCAAACCGGCGGGGTGGAAACCAGTGGGCGGCCACTTTAAGCAGCGCTACGAAGGCCACGGCCACCGATCCGCCGATCAGGCCCCGCCCCAAACTGGCCCAAACCAGGTTTGGAGCCCAGGCAAAAAGAAGGGTCCCCAAGCCGGCCACTAAAGCCCCGGTGGCTAGCAGCCTTCGGGGCCCCCAAAGGTCGGCCAGGACCCCGGTGGGAAGCTGCATCCCCACGTAGGTATAATAATAAAAGGCGGAAAGATTCCCCAGCCCGGTCGCCCCCACGGCAAAATCGGCCATAAGTTCCGAAGTCATAACCGCCGGGGCCACCCGCAAATAAAATCCCGACAGATAAAAAAGGGCCCCCAACCCCCAGATCATCCAGGCCTGCCAGGCCGGGGGATAGTTGTCTTCGGAAAATTGGGCCGGGCCAATCACTTCATCCTTTTTCTGGCTGCTCATATACTTCCAGCTCTCAGTTGATTTTCCCAAGGCCTCCCCTCCCCTTTGGCTACAACCGCCAGGGTCTGTTTGAAAGAGACCTGGAGGTAAAGCTGAGGAGACAATTTCATTGGTCTCGGGAGGCTAAGAATAACATAAGGAAAAGAAGCTGAGGAGAAAAAACAGTAGAGGATTTTTTGATTTCCACTCGAAATCTTGTTACTATTCTATTGGTTGGCGGCCCAGCTTTCAGATAACGAGTAGCTTCCTGAAGTCTTGTTTTTGATGATTTGGCCATTCAGGAAGATTTCAGTAGTAAATCGTTACTTCCTTCCCCCAGAACTTTTGCCCCCGGCCCTCAATTTATTCTATTTGTTTTTCCCAAAATCGTGTATCATTCAGCTATTCCAAGAACAGATTAATAAGGTAACCCTTCTTCCTATTTCGCCACTTTACCCCAAAGGGTGCAACCATGCGGAGGAAGTTAAAAATACCCTATTTCTCGTATGAAAGATGGGGTATTTTGTTTTTATGGAGAATGGTGGAAATTAGGAAGGGGCACAGTCCTAAAATCCGACAAAAGAAAAGGAATTTAATGTTTATTGACTTTGTCCCTTCATTATAGGCCAGGAATCTTTGGCAAAATGTTCATGGTTTTTTGTCGGTTATCTTCAAGAATGAGGAGTTCCAATGGGAGAGTAGTGGAATAGGGAAAATTTTCTCGCTAAAGGGGGGAGAGCCAAATTTCTCATCAGCAAAAAGGAGATTTATCATGCTATCTTCAAACGCACCTCGAAAATGGTTACTCATCATCTTTCTGGTCATGATAAGCGCCAGCCAGGCAAGTACAGTTTCTGCCGGGCCCAATGTCTGGACACGCATTGGGCCTGAAGGTGGAATCATTTTATCCCTGGCGATTGACCCGGTGACGCCGACCACCCTCTATGCGGGGACATATGGCGGCGTGTTCAAAAGCACGGACGGCGGGGAGAACTGGAGCGCGGTCAACACCGGCCTGACCAATAGCCAAGTTAACTCCCTGGCGATTGACCCGGTGACGCCGACCACCCTCTATGCGGGGACAATTGCCGGCGTGTTCAAAAGCACGGACGGCGGGGAGAACTGGAGCGCGGTCAACACCGGCCTGACCGCTGCCCAAGTATACTCCCTGGCGATTGATCCGGCGACGCCGACCACCCTCTATGCCGGAGGGAATGGCGGGGCATACAAAAGCACGGACGGCGGGGGGAACTGGAGCATGGCCAATAACGGCCTGACCATCTTCGATGTTAACTCCCTGGCGATTGATCCGGCGACGCCGACCACCCTTTATGCCGGAGGAGTTGATGGGGTATACAAAAGCACGGACGGCGGGGGGAACTGGAGCCCGGCCAAGACCGGCTTGATCCTGCAACCTGTTAATTCCCTGGCGATTGATCCGGCGACGCCAACCACCCTTTATGCCGGAGGATTTGGTGGGGTATACAAAAGCACAAACGGCGGCGGAAACTGGAGCCCGGCCAAAACCAGCCTGACAGATCTCTCTGTTACCTCCCTGCTGATTGACCCGAGGACGCCGACCACCCTCTATGCGGGAACAGACGGCAGCGACCTGTTGTTAAATAGCGGCGTGTTCAAAAGCACGAACGGCGGCGGAAACTGGAGCCCGGTCAATACCGACCTGACCTATAGTAAAAAAGTTTATTCCCTGGCGATTGATCCGGCGACGCCAACCATTCTCTATACAGGAACATTTTTCGGCCTCTTCAAAAGCACGAACAGTGGCGGGAACTGGAGCCCGGTCAATACCGGCCTGACCGCCGCCCAAATTTACTCCTTGACGATTGATCCGGAGACACCGACCATCCTCTATGCGGGGACAGTAGTTTGCGTGTTCAAAAGCACAAACGGTGGTGGGAATTGGAACCCGGTCAATACCGGCCTGGACAGTGCCCAAATAAACACACTGGCGATTGATCCGACGACGCCGACTACCCTCTATGCGGGAACAAATACCAGCGGCGTGTTCAAAAGCACAAACGGCGGCGGGAACTGGAGCCCGGTCAACAATCCTGACATGGCCAATAGCCAAATCAACACCCTGGCGATCGACCCGGCGACGCCGACCACCCTCTATGCGGGAACAGGACTTTACACGTACAAAAGCACGAATGGCGGGGGGAACTGGACCACGGTCAATTTGGGTCCCCCTGTCAACACCCTGGCGATTGATCCGGCAACGCCGACCACCCTCTATGCGGGAACAAGTAGCGGTGTGTTCAAAAGCACGGACGCTGGCGGGAACTGGAGCCCTGTCTATCCTTTCCAACCCTCTACCAAAGTTAATTCCCTGGCGATTGATCCGGCGACGCCGACCACTCTCTATGCGGGAGCATCTGGCACGCTCAAAAGCTCGAATAATGGCGGCGGGATCAAAAGCTCGACCTCTGGGGCCGGCGTGTTCAAAAGTACGAATGGTGGTGGGAACTGGAGCGCGGACAATACCAGCCTGACCAATACAGGTGTTCTCTCCCTGGCGATAGACCCAGCGACGCCGACCACCCTCTATGCGGGAACATCCGGCGGCGGCGTTGTACAAGGTGCGAACGGCGGCGCTAGCTGGAGCCTGGTCAACATCGGCCTGATCAATACCACTGTTTACGCTTTGGCGATTGACCCGGCGACGCCGACCACCCTCTATGCGGGAACAAAGGGCGGAGTGTTCGTTGTGAGTTATACATATGATGGAAATGGAGACGGCATACCGGATAACCAACAACCGAATATGGCCAATCTGAATACCTTTATCGGGCTGAATTTAGTCACCCTGGCCTCTCCGAATGGCACAATGCTGACTAATGCCCAAGCAAACGATAATCCCTCGCCCGGCAATTCGCCATCCGGGGTGTCATTTTCCTCTGGGTTCTTTAATTTTACTGTGAACGGCCTGACTCCGGGAGGAGCCACCACCGTGACGCTTTATCTCCCGGCCGGAGCCCCTCCGAACACCTATTACCAATATGGCCCCACCCCGGACAACACTACCCCCCACTGGTATGAATTTCTGTATGACGGCCAGACCGGGGCCGTCATTTCAGGAAACGTCATTACGCTGCATTTCGTTGACGGCCAGCGAGGGGACGACGACTTGAAGGCGGATGGCACCATCATCCACCAGGGTGCACCGGGGCTTAAAGAAGGACATAACCTGTATTTGCCCCTCATCCTGAAATAACCAATATCCAGAACTCGAGGGAGGCCCGAGTTCAGAGCCCGGATAGCCTTTGGAAATCCTTTTCCGAGAAGCCCGGTGGTCAGGCCAGATATTAAGGGCACCCTTCCAAAAGGGTGAAACAATAGTCCTGGGGTGGTGGGTCAAGCGAGTCGGATCCACTACCCCATCTCCCTAGGCTTATCTTATACTCTGCTCCACCCGGCAAACCCTCAATTCCATCAAAAAACGTAGACCGATTTGTTTACCCAGGAGGAATTAGATCACGTAAATTTAAAACCCGTTCGGGGCGATTTTCTCTCCCGGGTCCGCAGTGCTCCTCTGGACGATTTAAACCGGGCTTTCGATCTCTTGCCCCGAGAGGACTTTCATCAGCTCAGAGGTTGGGCGGAATCCTGGAATCGACGTAGGTAAACAGGCCATCCCAGCCCCTCTTCTGTTCCGGCATAGAAAGATCCACGCGAAAGGGTAACTGGAAGCACTAAGTTCCCTGACTAATGCTCCGATAGGGATTCGAGCAAACGTGCGGGTTGACACAAGCAGGGTCAAGGATCCTTCCACATCAGCCCGGCCTTTTTTGCTGCTTTTAAATGGTAATCAATAAATTGCAAATCTATAGAAATAACGGACTTGTTGGTGAAAGCGAAAAATTTGGAGATGAAAAGTAAATTTTTCGAAGAAACCTTCCGAGAAAAATTAGATTGATTATTCCAAGGCGGAAGTCAATGAATTTAAACGTTCTTTAGGTTATTCTCTAACCCCGGCCTACAATTGGATACTTCTCCTGCGGCCGCACGATGGTTGACGGATGGACCCTATTGCCCAAACGAAAACTGCGTTCGGTGCCGCACGCCTGGCTACCGCCTTTAGTGGCGGCTCGCCTGCGAAAAAAGCAGCGCCGCCGGCAGCATTCACGGCAGGCTGGCATTTGCTGGTCTGACCACCGGCATTGAATATTCGGGCGAGGTGTGAGACAATAACTTTGAATTGAAAAGGTTGGTGGAGTGAAGAGTTATGAAAATCATTTTAAATCTTTATGCCTCTCTGGCCGAGTACCTGCCCGATAGAGCCCGGGGTAATCCTAATCTCATCGAACTCCCTGTGGGAACAACCATTAAGCAATTGATCGAACAACTTCACATCCCGCTCGACACTCCCCGGATCATCTTTATAAACGGTTCCCATGCCCCGCTGGAGGCCATACTGAATGAGGGTGACCGACTGGGTATGTTCCCCCCTTTAGCCGGGGGGTAGGCATTATGTCAAAAATGACATAACTAATTAATTTTACATAATTTATCCTTGACTTTCCAACCCAATGAGCGAAAATATTCATCAGGAATTAATCTCAATCTCCAACTCTTTCTTAAAAAGAGCATTCTTACAGAAAGGAGTATCCGATGGATAAAATTTTGCGGGTGAATATGGGGGCCGCGGGTGGCCCAACTTTTCAGGAAGTCCCGGTGGGAGATTATGCCGGTCTGGGCGGCCGGGCGTTCACCTCAGCCGTGGTCTCCAAGGAGGTGCCCCCCCTCTGTCATCCCCTGAGCGAGGACAATAAACTGGTGATCGCACCGGGTTTACTGAGCGGGACTACCGCAGCCATGTCCGGCAGGATCTCGGTAGGCTGCAAAAGCCCCTTGACCGGGGGGATTAAAGAGGCCAATGCCGGCGGTCAGGCCTCCCAGGTTTTGGCCCGGTTGGGCTATGCGGCCATCGTCCTGGAAGGAAGACCGAAAGACGACAGCCTTTACCGGATTCTGATCAATAAGGACGGGGTGAAGATCTGGGCCGATAACGGCCTGAAGCTCCTCCCCAACTACGACCTGATTGAAAAAATGAAACAGGAATACGGGGAAAAAGCCGCCTTTATTTCCATCGGTCCGGCCGGAGAGATGAAGCTCTCGGCCGCCTCCATCGCCTTCACCGACATGGAGCAACGCCCCACCCGACACGCCGGGCGCGGCGGCGTCGGCGCCGTCATGGGCTCCAAGGGGGTCAAGGTGATCATCCTCGACGACACCGGCAAGGCCATGCGCTCGCCCAAGGACCCGGAAAAGTTCAAGGAGGCGACCCGGATATGGGTCGATGGTCTGAAGAAACACCCGGTCACCGGCCAGGGGCTCCCCGCCTACGGGACCAATGTCTTGACCAATGTCCTCAACGAGGCCGGCGGGTACCCGACCTACAATTTCAAGCAGGGCCGTTTCGACGGAGCCGCTAAGATCAGCGGCGAGGCCCAGGCTGAATTGGAGACCAGCCGGGGTGGGTTGGCTACCCACGGCTGTCACCGGGGCTGCGTCATCCGTTGTTCAGGCACCTACAACGATAAGGATGGCCATTTCCTGACCAAGCAACCCGAATACGAAACGGTCTGGGCCCACGGGGGGAACTGCGGCATCGACGACCTGGACACGATCGCCATGCTGGATTTCCTGGATGACAACTATGGCGTGGACACCATCGAGATGGGCGCCGCCATAGCCGTGGCCATGGATGCCGGATTGATTAAGTTTGGGGACGGTCAAGGGGCCATCAACCTGGTCAAAGAGGTAGGCAAAGGGTCGCACCTGGGGCGGATCCTGGGTAACGGCGCCGCCGTGACCGGTAAAGTCTTCGGCGTGGAACGGGTCCCGGTGGTCAAGGGCCAGGCCATGCCGGCCTATGATCCCCGGGCCGTACAGGGCATGGGGGTGACCTACGCCACCACCCCGATGGGGGCGGATCACACCGCCGGTTACGCGGTGACGGCCAACATCCTGAATGTGGGCGGAACCGTGGATCCCCTCAAACCCGAAGGCCAGATCGAACTTTCTCGAAACCTGCAGATCGCCACGGCCGCCGTGGATTCCACCGGCATGTGCCTCTTCGTAGCCTTCGCCGTGCTGGATCAACCGGAGACCTTCCAGGCCTTGATCGATTCCATTAACGCCTTTTACGGCTTGAATCTCACCGCCGATGACGTGGTGGCCCTGGGAAAATCCGTCTTAAAAAATGAACGGGACTTCAATGCCCGAGCCGGTTTCACTTCCAAACAGGATCGCCTGCCGGATTACTTCAAGAAAGAATCCTTCCCGCCCCATAACGTAACCTTCCAGGTTAAGGATGAAGATTTGGACAAAGTCTTTAACTGGTAACCCGTCCACTTTTCTGACAACCTTTTTTCGGGGGGGCTTTCGGCCCCCCCTTTAATTCGACACACAAAATCCGAAACCAGGCCCATGAAACCCGATTTCCTCTTTAACGTGGCTCCCTCGAAGTTAAGGATCTTCCATTTTCTCCTTCAGCAGGGACTGCAAATAGAAACCCCGCTGGGAGGCAGCATCCAGGATTTTCTGGTCCGGAACTTGGGACTGAATCCGGAAATTATCGACGAAAAAATACAGACCATTTTTTTTAACGGTAAGGCGGTGGATGATCCATCCAAGGCCCTTTTGACGGATGGGGCCTCCCTGGCCCTTTCCGGGGCCTTGCCGGGGTTGGTAGGCGCCACCATGCGGCGCGGTGGGTTCTATTCTACTCTCCGCGACTCGATTACCTTCCAAGGTGGTCCCGATTTTCAAGGAGCTCAAAAAGGTTCGATCGTCGTCAAACTTTTCAACATCCTGCTCAAGGACTTCGGCCCACGAATCTTGGAGAATGGATTTATGATCGAGGAATCGAAACTGTTGGACTTCTTGCGGTGCAACGAATCCAAGCTGGCGGATGAATGCCGAATCCGGGATGGAGACGGATTTGAAATAGCCTACCGGAATTTGCTAACCGTTCTCTCAGAGGAACCCGGGAAAGAGCTTTCAGTTAAGGTAATCGCCCGCCGAGACATCGCCCGATAGGACTCCCTTCTCCTCTTTGAAATTCCTCGAAACAGGACCTCCATTGACAGATCGTCTGTTTTCATCTAAGATAATACATACAAAACGTCTAGGCAGAAAAAAGGGCTCATCCGCGGAATCTTTGGGCAAGTTTGGGAGGCTCTGCAGCCCGAACAGAATGTTTTGATGTAGGCAGGTGGCGGAAATTGATTGAGAAGGGGAATAGTTTATCCCTGCAATTGAGATATTCAGGTCATTGCAGGGAAGATTTGCGTGTACGAGTAAGTGTACGAGTACGGAACCCCACGCGGCGGCGAACCTTGATGTCTCCGGGAATGCTTGTTGCCTGGCAGCGAAACCTGGCAAAAGAGTAGTGGAGCGGAGGGGTGGCGCCCTACTCGTACACGCCTATCTCTCTTGCAGGATTGGAAACGGAGTCTGGCAGGCACCGATTCAGCGCCCATAAATTCTGCAGAAGGGCCTAAAAATGAGACTGTACCTCGTCCAGCACGGTGAAGCCAAAGCGGAAAAGGAAGATCCCGATCGGTCCCTGACCGACCGAGGCACAGCCGAAATCCGTGCCGTGGCCGAAGCCGCCAAGCGGGCCGGATTAAAACCGGCTCAGATGTTCCACACCCGGATTTGATTCCGGGGTTAACTAATACGAAAAAGGAGAAGTCATGAACGAAAAACTGATGGAATACTTCAACAAGCAACCCCGCCTCGGCACCTTGAGCACCGCCGGCAAGGATGGGAAAGTCAACGTGGCCTATTTCGGCTCCCCTCGAATGACCGATCCCAAGACCGTATTTATGGGTTTGGGAAATAACCGGACCCTGGCCAACCTGAAGGAAAACCCCTGGGCTGCCTACATGATTATGGAGCCGGGCAACACCCTGCCGGAATGGAAAGGAGTTCGCCTCTATTTAAAAGCCACCGAAATCGACCTGGAAGGGAACAAGCTGGAACAGGTCCGCAAAGCCATTGCCGAAAAAGCCGGAGAAAATGCCTCCAAGATGATCCAGGCGGCCGTTACCTTTGAGGTGCTGGAGATAAGGCCGCTGGCCGACTTCGGGCAGGGCTGGGAAAAATCCATTTAATCATTCCTTACCCGGGCCAGCCCGGTACCGCCACCGGGCTGGCCTGTCTCCCGGTTAGGCCCCTTTGTATTTCCCCTTCTTTTTTTCCATGTAGGCCGCGATGGCTTCGTAAAGGTCTTCGGAGGGCAGGATCATGCTGGAGCGGGCGGCCGTGTATTCCAACGACTCCTGCAGATCGGCCTCTTCATTAAAGAGCAAGGCTTCCTTGGCCCCCTGGACGGCCAGGGGAGGGTTGGATGCGATTTCCGCGGCGATTTCCATTACTTTAGAATCCAGACTTTCTTGGTCCGGGAAAACGTCATTGACCAGGTTGATGGCCCGGGCCCGCTCGGCATTAAAGCGGTGGCCACGGAAGGCGATCTCCCGGGCGTGCCCTCTTCCCACCACCCGGGGCAGGCGCTGCAGGCCGCCGGCATCGGTGATGATGGCCAGCGTCGGCTCGGGAAGGCCAAACAGGGTCTCGGCTGAGCAGAAACGCATATCGCAGCAGAGGACCATTTCCAGCCCGGCTCCCAGGCAGTGGGCCTGAATGAGGGCGATCGTCGGCTGGGGGAGGCGTTCCAGCCTCGTAAAGATATCCTGCCCCCTCCGGGCCAGCCGGTAGAAATCCAGTTTCTGAGTGGCGCCGGGCGTGGCCCCGATGGCCTGGAGGAGTTCGTTTTCCGGTCCGAGATCCAGCCCCGCACAAAACGTTTTCCCCTCCCCTTTCACAATGACCACCCGGGCTTCCTTATCCGCTTCGGCTTGTAGAACGGCCTGCTCCAACGCCAGCCACAAGGCCCAGTTCATGGCGTTACGTTTCTCGGGACGGTTCAGGGTGATAAAACCCAAGTGCCCCTCCCGATGGTAGGTGACCAATTCCTGATTATTTACGCTCTCCATATTCATACCTCATTTCGATTCATACCTTCAATTAATACCAGTTTACATTTTCGTTTCAATTCTTTTATCTGCCTCTCCCGATTAATAGCGGATTCCATGCTCTCGTGCAGTTCATACCAAACCAGTCGATGGACTCCGTAGCGTTTGGTAAACCCTTCGACTAGGTTGTTTTTGTGTTCCCAGATCCTTATTAGCAAGGCCTGAAGTCACACCAACATAAAGGGTCTCATTTCTTTGGCTTGCCAAAATGTATACCACAGGGTGTTTATCCAGTAGTGCCTCCCTGGATTCTGGCTTTCGCCGGAATGACAACATAGAAGCCCCCGCCTCTTAAGTTAGCGCGTATGGGGTTGGGGGGGTGGGGGAAGCCTCCACTACGTAAGAATCCGATAGTCTCACCGCTCAGGCAGCCCCAGTATTTCCCGGGCCTCGGCCGGACTGGCAATCTCCCCTCCCGCCTCCTGAACCACCTTACCCAAAGCCTCGATTAAGGCGCCATTGTGAGGGGCCTTTCCCCCGTTGGGCAGATAGAAGGTATCCTCCAGGCCGGTTCGAACGTTTCCACCCAGTTCCACGCACCGACGGTGGAGCGGCCAGACATCCTGACGCCCGATGGCAATCACCTGCCAAAGGGCGCCCGCGGGCATCTCTTCCATCAACAACGGAAGCCATTCCGACTTGGCCGGCATCCCGCTGGCCACCCCCATGACCAGGGAGATATGGGCCGGCCCGGCGAACATCCCGTTACGCTGGTACAGCCCGACGCTCCGCACGATCCCGCTGTCAAAACATTCGAACTCAGGGACCACACCGTTGGTCTTCATCACCTGTAGAAACCGTTCCACCTTGTCCACCGGATTGTCGAACAAGG
This sequence comes from uncultured delta proteobacterium, assembly GCA_963843145.1. GTDB lineage: Bacteria > Desulfobacterota > RBG-13-43-22 > RBG-13-43-22 > RBG-13-43-22 > CAVQSS01. The sequence continues at coordinate 655,472 of CAWJJC010000028.1, read as the reverse complement.
TCGGCGGCCAGGCCCAGGTTCCGTCGCTCTTTAACTTCAAATAATTGAGCGATCCGGCGTTACAGGCGGCCATCTCCGGTTTGAATTTTTCCAGGCAGGCCGCCGGAGCGGATATGTCCGGCCCCATTACCCCCGTGCTCATACAGATAATGATTTCCGGGACCCGGGTCTTGACGGCCTCCAGGATGGCGCCAACCGTTTCCAGATCCCAGGTGGGCAGATGCCCCAGCCCCGGACCCTGATTCCGGAAATGAACATGGACTGTAGAGGCCCCGGCATCGTAGGCCTGCTGTGTCTGCTCGGCCATTTCCTCCGGTGTCACCGGGACGTGGTGAACGGCCGGGTTGGTCAAAACGCCGGTCAAGGCGCAGGTAATAACAGTCTTTAGAGCCACTTACTCCTCCTTCTTCTTTGGGTTAATTCGACCCATTGCACAGTATTGATTCCTGGCAGGGTAAATTCGCAATCCGAAACACGAAATCCGAAACAAATTCAAATGACCCAATTCAAGGAATAGAGGATGTTTTGATCATTTGAATTTTGGACCTTAGTGCTTGTTTCGGATTTCGAGTTTCGAGTTTGAGATGCTGGATATCATCCCATCTTCATAAAGACTTTCATCCATAATGTTTCTCCACCTCATCCGGAGTCTGGGCGTCGCCCTCGATGTCCCGGGCCAGTCCTTCCCGGCGCTTGAGCTCCTTGTAGTATTCATGCTGGACCAGCATGTTCATTACCTGGTTGGTCCCGGTCCAGATCATGGCCAGTCGGCAGTCGCGCAAAAGTCGCTCGATGGGATAGACCGTGGTATAGCCGATTCCGCCCATGATTTGCATGGCGTTGTTGATCACCTGCCAGGCCGTTTCGGTGCCCACCTTCTTGGCCTCGGAAACCAGACGTCGGCCGTCCGCACCGGAATCGACCAACCTGGCCGCCGTATAGACCAGGGAGCAGGCGGCGTCCAGGGCGCCAACGGAATCGGCCAGCATAAAATTGACGGCCTGGAATTTATCAATGGTCTGGCCGAAGGCCTTGCGCCGCGTTGAATACCGGGCCGCCACCTCCAGGGCCGCCCGGCCGGCCCCGACGCAACCAGCCCCGCTCAACAACCGTTCGGGAATCATCATGCGATTAAAAATGGCATAGGCATTGTGCAATTCGCCCACCACATTTTCCCGGGGGACCCGCACATCCTTGAAAACCAGGCGGCCGGTCCCTCCGCCCCGGGTTCCCAACAATTGGTAGATATTCTGAACCTCCACTCCGAAGGACCGCTCCACGATAAAACAACTGATCGATTTATGGGGCGGGGCCTGGGGGGCCGATTTGGCATACACCAGGAACCAGTCCGAATCCTGGGCGCCCACCACAAACCTCTTTTCCCCATTGAGTATGAAGCAACCGCCTTCCTCAACCGCCGTGGTGGTGGCCCCGAAAAAATCGGATCCCCCCCGAGGTTCGGTCAAGGCCTCCGCGCTGTAAAGTTTCCCGGCCAGAGTCGGCGCCAGGTACTTTCGTTTCTGCTCTTCCGTTCCAAAGAGGTTGACCGCCTCTCCCACGATACTGGGCATGACGTAAGCGCAGGACAAGGAATTGCCTAAAACCCCCACCTCTTCCACGGCCGCCACTTCGGCCGTCCAGTTGAGCCCCCGGCCGCCGTACTCCTTCGGGAAACGGGCCCCCAGAAGATTCCGGGCCGCCGCCATTTCGATGAACGGTCGACCGGTCTCTATTTTGCTGTTATCCATATCTCGCAGGAGTTGGCTGGGGACGGTTTTTACAAAATCCCGGACTTCATCCCGGAAAGCCCTTTCTTCTTCACTCAATAAAAAATCAAACATGCTTTTCTCCTTGGTTTGGAATGTAAATAAAGTCGAACACCGCTTTTAGGCGTTTGTTTTCATTCGTCATGCCGGACTTGATCCGGCATCCAGGGTCTTCGAATCTGAGCCGGGGTCTGGATTCCGAACGGATTGAATTCGATTTTGAGGGGTAGAGAGGAGTGCTTCAACTTCCATAGCTTTCTCCGGCCAGGGTTGAACGCTCACCAAGGAAACACTGATTGGGTTGGAACGGGTCCCCCCTCACCCGTTTTCACACTTCGGGTGAGGGGGGAAACACACGGTAAATCGGATTTAGAATTAGTTGGATCAGGTTAGGTTTTCAAAAATCCCGGCCGCACCCATGCCGCCGCCGATGCACATGGAGACCACGCCGTACCGGGAGCCGCGCCGTTTCATTTCGTGAATGAGCTGCACGGTCAACTTGGCCCCGGTGCAGCCCAGGGGATGGCCCAGGGCGATGGCTCCGCCGTTGACGTTGACCTTCTCCGGATCGATGCCCAGTTCCCGGACAGAGGCCAGCGCCTGAGAGGCGAAGGCCTCGTTTATTTCAAACAGGTCGATTTCCTTTAGTTTCCTCCCGGTCACCTTCATGAGCTGAGGGATGGCATACATGGGACCGACCCCCATGATTTCCGGCGGCACCCCGGCTACGGCAAAGCCCACATAGCGGGCCAGCGGATTGAGCCGCAGGGCGGCGGCCTTCTCCGCGGTCATCAGCAGCACCGCGGCGGCGCCGTCACTCATCTGGGAGGAGTTGCCGGCCGTAACCGATCCGCCTTTCTTAAAGGGCGGCTTCAGAGAAGCCATCTGCTCTATCGTGGTCTGCCGCGGGCCTTCATCCACGTCGAATTTCTTTACTTTTTCCACGCGCTTCCCGGCTTCATTGACCGCCACGGTCTTGACTTCCAGCGGAACGATCTCTTCCCGAAACTTTCCATCCGCGATGGCCGCCAGGGCCTTCTCGTTGCTCTTCAGCCCGAACCGATCCTGATCTTCACGGGTGACATTGTACCTTTCAGCCACGCCTTCGGCGGTCAGGCCCATGCCGATGTAGGCTTCCGGATATTCCTCCACCAGACCCGGATTGGGGGCAAAATAGAAGCCGGTCATGGGAACCTGACTCATGGACTCCGCCCCGCCGGCCGCAACGATTTCGCACATGCCGGCCATGATCTGCTGGGCGCCAATGGCGATAGCCTGGAGTCCGGAAGAGCAAAACCGGTTTACGGTCTGGCCCGAGGTGGTATAGGGAAACCCGGCTTTCATCACCGCCAGACGACCCATATTCAACCCCTGGGTATTTTCCGGGAAGGCACAGCCGATGACCACGTCTTCCACATCTTCTTTTTTTACCCCGGGAGCGCGCTGGATCACTTCATTCAACACCAGCGCGGCCATATCGTCAGGCCGGACGTTGACTAAAATTCCTCTCTTGGCGCGGCCGACGGCCGTCCGGGCCGCTGCTACAATCACTATATCTTTCATGGAAATTCCTCCTGGTTAATTCCGTAAAGGTTTGCCGGTCATCAGCAGATGCTTGATCCGTTCAATGGTTTTTTCCTGTCCCAGGAGGGAAAGGAAGGCCTCCCGTTCCAGGTCCAGGATATATTGTTCGTCCACCCACTGGGGAGCGCTTAAATCACCGCCGGAGAGCACATAGGCGATCTTTTTGGCGATAAACATATCGTACTCGGAGATGAAATCCCCCCAGCGCATGGACTGGACCATGATGGTCAGGGCGGCGACTCCCCGCTGACCCAGGGCATAGATCGATTTGGTCCGCGGCGGCGGGGCATAGCCGGCGGCGGCCAGGGCCAGTACTTCCCGCTTGGCCTCGGCCAAAACATGCTCCCCTTTCATGATAATCCGGTCGCAGTCGGTCAGGAAGCCCATTTCCTGGGCCTGCAGGGCGCTGGCGCTGACCTTGGCCATGGCGACGTTTTCAAACACCTTACCCAGGAACGGCAGGGGATCGGAATCGGCCCGTTTCATGGCCGGTGTGACCACTCGCCGGAGCAGTTCCCGGCAGCCGCCCCCGGCCGGCAGTAACCCCACGCCCACTTCCACCAGCCCCATATACGACTCGCCGGCGGCACAGATCCGGTCGGCGGCCATGGCCACTTCGGCCCCGCCCCCCAAAGCCATGCCGAAGGGCGCCGCCACCACCGGTTTGTTGCAGTAGCGAAACCCAACCAGCAGGTCCTGCATGGATTTGACGCCCTGCTCGATTTCACCCCACATCTTGTTTTCGGCGGCCATGACCACATTGAACACATTGGCCCCGACGGAAAAATTTTCTCCCTGGTTCCCGATCACCAAGCCGGCATAGCCTTTTTCCAACTCCTCCAGGGCCAGGGTGCCCATAGCAAAAATATCCGGATCCAAGGCGTTCATCTTGGAATGGAACTCCAGGCAGAGGACGTCGTCCCCCAGATCGATCAGGGAAGCGCTGAAGTTCTTTTTCAGGACGCCCTTGGTTTCCTTCAGGTCTTTGAGCACAATAAAATTGGGGTCCACCGGGATGGGCTGATAGGAACGGCTCGACAGGTCCCAAAACAGCTTCCGAACCCCGTCCTTCTTATAAAAAGTCTCGCCGCCGCCGGCGATCATCTCCTTGACCCAAGCGGCGACTTTAAACCCCTCGGCTTCCATCCGCTCGACGGTTTCCTTGACCCCCAGGATATCCCAGATCTCAAAGGGTCCCAGTTCATGGAAGAAACCGGCCCGGACGGCATCATCTACCGAGTAGAGGACATCCGAAATTTCCGGGATCAGCCAGGCACAATAGGATAAAGCCTGGGCGGTGTTGAAGGCGATCATCTTGGCCACTCGGTCATCCTGCTGGCTGATGAATTTTATCCGCTCCGGCAGGGATTCGATGCCTTTGGCCTGTTTCACCCAGGGAATATTCGGTTTCTGTTGAGGTCGGTATTCCAGGGTCTTGAGGTCCAGTATGAGATAGTCCTTTTTCCCCTCCGGGCTTTTGATTTTTTTGTAAAATCCTTGTTTGGCCTTGTTGCCCAACCAGCCTTTTTCCACCATTTTCCCGGTCAGTTCCTTGACCGGCCCCTGGATGACTTCCCGAAAAGGATCATCCGGGATGGCGGGATAGAGGTTGTTGGCCACGTGGCTGGCGATGTCCAGTCCGACCAGGTCCTGGAGTCGGAAGGTGGCGGTCTTGGGGTGCCCGATCAGCGGACCGGTGACGGCGTCCACCTCTTCCACCGTCAGGTCGTTCTGCAACACGTAGTTGATGGCCGAAGTCCCGGTAATGCCGGCCACCCGGTTGGCGATGAAATTCGGGGTATCCTTGCACAGGACCATGGTCTTGCCTAACCGGCGTTCCCCGAATTGCATCATGAAGGCCGTTAGCTTCGGGTCGGTTTCCGGCGTGGGAATGATCTCCAACAACTTTAAATACCGGGCCGGGTTGAAGAAGTGGGTCCCCAAAAAATGGGCCTTGAACTCGTCCGACCGCCCTTCGGCAATCTGATAAATGGGCAGACCGGAGGTATTGGTGGAGACGATGCTGCCGGGTTTGCGGGCCGCTTCGATTTTGGCCATCACCTCGTGCTTGATCTTGAGGTTTTCCACCACCACCTCGATGATCCAGTCCGCCTCTTTGATCCAGTCGAAATCATCTTCCATATTGCCGACCGTGATCAGCTCCATCCGGGTGGGGCTGAACAACCCCGGCGGTTTGGATTTTTTCAGAAAATCTATTCCCTGTTTGACGATCCGGTTGCGAACGCCCGGGCTCTTCAAAGTCAGCCCCTTGGCCTCCTCCGCGGGAGTCAGCTTGAAGGGGACGATATCCACCAGGTAAACGGGGATCCCCGCATTGGCCAGATGGCCGGCGATTCCCCCGCCCATGACACCGGAACCGATGACCATGGCTTTTTTTATTTGAAAACCCATTGATTCCTCCTCTTTTTAAAATTCGGGCTAACCTAATTCTAAGCTAAAATTCGAAACTCGAAATCCGATCGTGAATGATTGCCTTGTTCGAGAAACCTTCCTGGTATTTGAACCTTACCGTCCGTTTCGAACCTCAGACTTCGAATTTCAAGAACCTAAACGAACGCCTCCTCCGGGATATCCACCGCCGAGGTGTCTTCCTGCTGAAAGCTGGTATAGCGGGAGAAGACGTTGGTCAGGATATTCCGGCAAAAATATTTAACGGTTTCTATTTTGCCCCGATAGAAGTAGCCGTCGGCCGAGGTCGCTTCCACACCCTTCAACTTTTCCCGGGCGACCAGACCCTGCTCCAGCATCAGGAAGGCCATCAGCACTTCGGAAAAACACTCCAAAAAGCGAGTGGCGGCCAAGGGGATGAGCTTCGCCTTCCCCCCTTGGAAATACTGCATGAAGCGCAGGGTGTAGTCCCCGGTGGCCTGGGCCGCCTTGAAAAGCAGCTTTAGATCCGCCGCGAAATCGGGATCCTCCTTGTGTTCCTTGGTGAAGTCGAAGATATTCTGGATCCAGGACTGGAAAACGGCCCCACCCTCCATGGGGACTTTCCGACCGATCAGGTCCAGGGATTGGATATAGTTGGTTCCCTCCCAGATGGAAACGATCTTGATGTCCCGAGCATACTGTTCCACCGGAAACTCGGCGCAGTAGCCCACCCCGCCCAGGACCTGCATGGCATCGCGGGTGAGATTATAGCCGAAATCGGAACAGTAGGCCTTGACCAGGGGGGTCAGCAGCTCGACCTGGTTGGCGGCCTGCTTCTTTTTTGCTTCGTCGGGCTCGGACAAGGCCACGTCGATCAGGTAATATAGCTTTCCGATCATGGCCCGCATGGCCTCGCTGCCGGCCTTGAGGTTCATCAGCATCCTACGGACGTCCTCGTGTTCGATGATCCGGACCCGGTCCGCTTTCCGGTTGGTAAACGGAGGACCCTGGACCCTTTCTTTGGCATACTGAAGGGCCGCGTCATAGGCGCTGCTCGCCAGACCCAACGCTTGAACCCCGCAGCCCATGCGGGCCTCGTTCATCATCAGAAACATCTTGGCCATGCCGCTGTGGGGTTCGCCCAGCAGGATACCCCGGCATTGGCCTTTTTCCCCAAAGCTCAAGGAGGCGGTGGTGGAACCGTGGATCCCCATCTTGTGCTCGATGCCGGTGCAGAAGACATCATTGGGTTCGCCGAGGCTACCGTCCGGATTCACCCAGACCTTGGGCACGATAAACAGGCTGATGCCCTTGGTCCCCGGAGGGCCCCCCTCGATACGGGCCAGGACCAGGTGAATGATATTCTCGGTCAGGTTGTGGTCCCCGCAGGTGATAAAGCGTTTATTGCCCTCTATGTTATAGATCCGCGGGTCACTGGACCCGGAAACGGGCACGGCTTTGGTCCGCGCATGGCCCGCGTCCGACCCGGCGTCGGGTTCGGTGAGGCACATGGTCCCGGTCCATACGCCCGTATTGAGCTTTTCCACAAACATTTCCCGGTCCAGGTCGGTTCCGAAATGTTCGATCACGTCGGCGTTGCCCGTGGTCAGCCCCGGATAGGTCATCATGGCCATGTTGGCCCCCAAGAAGAACTCGCTCACCAGACCGCTCAGGGAAGCCGGAAGCCCCTGGCCTCCCCGCTCAGGGGGACCGGACATGGAAACCCAGCCGTTTTCGGCTATGACCTTCCAGCACTGGTGAAAGGATTCTGGGACCGTCACTTTTCCCTCGTCATATTGGCAACCCTCGCGGTCGCCATCCTGCATGGTTGGGCCGAGTACTTCCTTGGCCAGCTTGAGTCCTTCCTGGATGATCATCTCGAAATCTTCCTGGCTGAAATCCTTGTAGCGCTCGTATTGCAGCAGTTGCGCTATATTGAGGTACTCAAACAATACGAACTTGGTGTCTCTTTCATTCCGGTTAAAATAATTTACTCCCATGGTTCTTTCTCCTTCATTTTTTAGTAGATCCTAAAAGAATCCTTATTTTAAATCCTCTATGTCTATATTTTTGATGGCCGGGATTTTCCCTCCTCTGCTCGAGGCGTAACCCCAACCGAGTACGTCCCGCTTCAAAACATCAGCTTGCCGATAATTTCTTTCATAATCTCCTGGGTCCCACCGCCGATGGACAGGATCCGGTTATCCCGGTACAATCGCTCCACCAGGTATTCCCGCATATATCCATAGCCCCCGTGAATCTGAACCGCGTCATAGGTGACCCGGTCGCTGACCTGACAGGAAAAATTTTTGGCCATGGAAATTTCCTTGACCGGGTTCAACCCGGCCTCGATTTTAGCCGCCACGCGGTAGGTGAATTCACGGCTGGCCTCGATCAAGGTGGCCATATCCACCAGCTTGTGGCGGGTCACCTGAAAGCCTTCCAGGGGCCGGCCGAAGGCCTCCCGTTGTTTCACATACTTTAACGATTCCTCCAGGGCCAGTTGGGCGGTCATGTTGGCCAGGAGGGCCAGTTGCAGGCGTTCCATCTGGAAGTTGGCCATGATCCCGTAAAAGCCCTGGCCTTCCTCCCCCAGCAAGTTTTCCACCGGCACCAGGCAATCCTCAAAAACCAGCTCGGCCGTATCCGAGGCCCACCAGCCCATCTTTTTTAAGACCCGAGTCACCTCGAACCCCGGGGTATCGGTTTCGACCACCAGGAGGCTGACCCCATGGGGTCCGGGACCGCCGGTCCGGACCGCGCAGGTCAAGACATCGGCCCGAGCCCCGCTGGTGATAAAGGTCTTCCGGCCGTTCACCCGGTACAGCTTCCCTTCCTGAACGGCCCGGGTTCGGATGGCCCCCACGTCCGATCCGGCATTCGGTTCGGTAATGGCCAGAGCGCAAATTTTCTCTCCGGCCAGGATCGGCGGAATCAAACGTTTTTTCAGATTCTCCCGGCCGGAACGGAGTATTGGTGGAAGCCCGATATCCAATGAACCCAGACCGGCCGCCACCCCCCCGGACCCGCAGCGGGCGATTTCCTCGATGGCAGCCACCTTTAAAAATAAGTCGCCTGCGCTCCCGCCGAACGCTTCCGGATAGCCGATCCCTAAAATACCGGCCTCTCCTGCCCGGCGGTACAACTCCCGGGGGAACTCCCCCTGTTCTTCCCATTCGTTGACGTAAGGGTTAATCTCCCTCTCAACGAACTTTCGGACCGTTTGCCGCACTAAGCGGTGGGTTTCCCCGAAATATTCCTGATAGGACATGGGAAGGCGGCCTTCCTTAGTATGTAAATAGCCTCTTTGACCTGCAACCTGGCCAATAATCAATAATCAATTGATAATTAACAATTGATTATTGATTATTAATATCATGCGGTTAGTCTTTTGTAGGGACGGCGACCTCCGTCACGCCTTAGGCGTAACCGGAATTGACCACCTCCGCCTGAGCCTGACCTTGGATGTGGAGGGAACCCTATCCCTCGCCCAGGCGGCAGGCGGGGTCGCCTGCCCTACGAAAAACTGAAGCCTCCCCTGCTAAAATGATACGCTTTGGCGGCTGCTTATACCGGGAAAATGGTGGCAAACCGCTGGGCCAGCATGATGTCCCCGGTAGCCTTCAGCTTGCCGCTCATAAAGGCCTGCATGCCGTTCAACTCCTTATTGACCATTGCCAGCCAGGTATCCGCCGCCATGGTCAGGGTGACGGTGGGGGCATCGCTGGCCCCTTCATTGACCGCGCAGGCCCCGTCCTTGACCGCCACGTTCCACTTTCCACCGTCATCGCCGGTGATATCGAACTGAAAAACCGCGTTCAATCCCTGGGCGGCGTTGGCGTTAAAGGCCTCCGACATTTTGGCAAACACTTCCTTCACATTGGTAAAACCCATTTTTGTTTCCTCCTCTTTCTTGGTTTTTGACTCATTATGTTTACTAATCAAATCTTCCATCCGCGGAGGTGGAATAACCACCGCCTCTCCCTCGGAAATCACTTCTCCTTTTTGGTTGGTCCAGGTCAGGACCAGTCGGACCCGTTTCCCGGCTTCGATTTTCTCCACCACTTCCGCCGTAGCGGTAATGGTGTCGCCAAAAAATGTCGGCCGTTTGAACCGGGTGGTGATTTCAACGGCGACCGTCCCCAAACCGGGGAGTTGAGTTCCCAGCACCGGGGCAATCAGACTTTGAGGGAGGGCGCCGTGGGCGATCCGGGTCCGGAAAGGGGTCAATTTGGCAAATTCCTCATTCACGTGCAGCGGATTAAAATCCCCGCTGATCCCGGCAAACAGATAGACATCGGACTCGGTAATCGTTTTGGAAAAGGAAGCCCGGTCACCAATCCGGAGACTATCATAATCTCGGCCTAATTCAAAATTCATTCAGCGGCCCCTGAAATTCGGTTCCCGTTTTTCGATAAAGGCCATCATGCCTTCCAGCGCATCTTCCGTGGAAACGGCCCGGCCCAGCGCTTCGCAGAGAAAGTCCACCGCGTCGTCGAAGGGCTTCTCGGCCATGGTCCGAAAGGCCTCTTTCCCGATCCGCAACCCGATCGGGCTCTTGGCCGTCAGTCCCTTTAATACCTCCTGTACCTCTTCATCCAGGCGCTCCGGCGCCACCGCCCGGGAAATCAGGCCGATCCGCTCCGCTTCCGTTGCCGGAACCTTCCTCCCGGTCAAAACCATATCCATCATCTTTTTCCAGCCCACCTGTCGGATCAGCAGGGCGCCCACCATCATGGGGAATATCCCGACGTTGACCTCCGGGGTCCAGAAGGAGACGTCCTGGCGGGCGATGGCGATATCGCAGGAAAGCATCAGCCCCAATCCGCCGGCCAGACAGGCTCCGTTTACCCGGGCTACGGAAGGCTTTCCGAAGCGAGACATTTTTTTCATCAAAGCCGCATAATTCTTGGCCCCGGCCAACCGGTCTTCCCCTTCCCCGGCCAGGGTGAGGCCTAGATCGGCCCCCGAACAGAAGGCCCGGTCTCCTTTAGCCGTCAAACAGACAGCCCGAACCGTCTCATCCCGGTCGGCCTGGTCCAGGCAGGAGTGAAACATCGAGATCATTTCCTGGCTGATGGCGTTTCGGCGGTCTTCCCGGTTGATGGTCAGGAAGGCCGTCTGATCTTTGACTTCGTAGAGGAGATCGTCGCTCATGATTATTGATAACCTCGCAAAAAGTCCAAAAACGACTTTCTGCTCGGCGGGGAAGGGCTTCCCCTCCCCCGCCATTTGAAGTGAATTCAAATGGTCCCACCCTCACCCCAGACCGGCGCTAAATCGCGCTCGGACTGCTGACGGGCTTAAGGCGCGTCCGTCACTACTCCCTTTCCTCGATCTCGACTAATCGCTCTCCCGGCATGACCTTGGCCTGCAAGGCGGTATTTATTTTTTTCACCAGGCCGTTATACGGGGCCTTCAGGGTCGTTTCCATCTTCATGGCCGAGACCACCACCAAGCCCTGTCCTTTGACGACCTCCTCCCCCATCTTGAACCAGAATACGGACCACCACGGCGGGCATGGGGGGGGTCACCTCTCCCGGACTTTCATCCAGGCGCGCCCGTTTTTTTCGTTTCCGGGCCTGATCCAATTCCTCAACCCCGAAGACCTCGCCCTCAATAAACACATATTTCCTGTTCGCGTCCCCGGCGACGAAGGCCCGGACCGTCCGCCCGTCCACTTGCATCAGAACCTGGTGGTCATCGACGGCCTGAAAGAAAACCATATATTCCGCTTCGCCAATTCGGATCCGAGCCCCATCCGGATCTTCCCCCGGCAGCCACTCCAGCGTTTTGGTCTCATTTCCGATTTTTAATTCGCAGCGCCCGGACATTCTAGAGTCTCCATTCCCCCAGAGTCTGCCAGGGACTCCTTCTGTCCGGCGCCAAGGGTTTTTCTCCGGCCGGGCTTTCCCTCGGGGACCGGTCATGGACCGCAAAGGCTATCCTGGCCAGGTCGGCTTTCCCCCGATCCGGCTTCCAGCCCTCAAAATGACGGTCGATGAAATCGGTCCGGGTCCGCCCTTCCTTGAATTCCGTGGTTTTAAATACCTCCAGGAGAAAGGGGATCGTGGTCTGGATTCCCAGGATAACGGTATTTTCCAGTGCCCGGATCATCCGCTTCCGGGCCGCCTCCCGGTTTTCGGCATAGACGATCAGTTTAGCTAATATGGGGTCGTATTCCATCGGCACGTCGAACCCGGCCCGGATCCCGCTGTCCATCCGGATTCCGGGTCCGGATGGTTCCCGAAGATAGAGGATCTTCCCGGGAGAAGGGAAGAATTGGGCCTCCGGGTTTTCGGCATAGATCCGGCATTCGATGGCATGGCCCCTGGGCTGGATCTCTTCCTGCCGGAAAGACAGGGCCTGCCCGGCGGCGATTTCCAATTGGCAGCGGACCAGATCGAGGCCGGTCGTGACCTCGGTAATGGGGTGCTCCACCTGCAACCGGGTGTTCACTTCCAGAAAGTAGAAACGCCCCTCCCGGTCCAGTAGGAATTCTACGGTGCCCGCATTGACGTACCCCGAGGCCCGGGCGGCAGCCACCGCCGCCTGCCCCATTTGCCGTCGGAGGTCCGGCGTCAACGCCGGCGAGGGGGTTTCTTCAATGATCTTCTGGTGACGCCGCTGGATGGAACATTCCCGCTCAAAAAGATGTACTACGTTCCCGAAGGAGTCGGCCAGGACCTGAAACTCCACGTGCCGCGGCCCTTCCAAATGTTTCTCCAGATAAAGGGACCCGTCTCCGAAAGCCTTTTCCGCTTCGCTTTGACAAGATTGAAAGGCCTCCGCCAAATCGCCCGGATCGTAGACGGTCCGCATCCCCTTGCCTCCTCCACCGGCGGCGGCCTTGATAATGACCGGATACTCCAATCGCTCGGCCTCCCGGGAAAAGACCTCCAGGTCCACGGAAGTCTGGTTCAGGCCGGGTATAACCGGCACCCCGGTCTGAAGCATAATAGTTCGGGCCGTCGTCTTGCTGCCCAAGTCACGGATGGCCCTGGCCGGAGGGCCGATAAAAACGATGTTCGCTTGCTGACAGCGTTCGGCGAATTCCGGATTTTCAGCTAGAAAGCCGTATCCGGGATGAATTGCCTCGGCCCCCGTTTGCCGGGCGGCCTCCAGCAGGCGATCGATGTTCAGGTAGCTCAGGATCGGCTCGGCCGAGCCCAGACCGACAGCCTCTTCGGCCTCCAGGACGTGGAGGGCCGTTTTATCCGCCTCGGAATAAACCCCTACGGTTTGGATGCCCATTTCCCGGCAGGTGCGGATAATCCGGACGGCGATTTCCCCGCGATTGGCGATTAAGAACTTTCTTAAACATACCCTTGCATACCTTTTTTAGGCATTTGTCTTTGCCGTCATCCCGGACTCGATCCGGGATCCAGGGCATTTGAAGCCCCAACGGCCCTGGATTCCGGATCCCGCTTCGCTTGTCCGGAATGACGACCTTTTCCTAGGCAGTGGAGCATTACGCCTCCCAGCTTTACATCCGAAAAGTGCCGTACCCATAGGCCCCACTGCGAATCGGGGCATTCAGGGCGGCCGAGATGGCCAGCCCCAGCACGTCCCGGGTCTTGGCCGGATCCAGGATTCCGTCGTCCCAAAGGTTGGACGTGGAGTAGTAGGCGTTGCCTTCCCGAAAGGCCGAGGCGATGATCGGCCCGCGGATCTGCCCCACCATTTCCTCCGGCAGGGGCGGCTGCCCTTCCCGGGCCAACTGGTCGTTCTTGACGGTGATCAGTACATCGGCGGCCTGTTCTCCGCCCATAACCCCGATCTGGGCGTTCGGCCACATCCATAAAAAACGCGGCGAATAGGCCCGGCCGCACATGCCGTAATTGCCGGCCCCGAAGGAAGCCCCGAGGATTACCGTGAACTTGGGCACCGTGGCCGTGGCTACGGCGTTGACCATCTTATGCCCGTCCTTGGTGATGCCGATCCGTTCGTATTCTTTTCCGATGATATACCCGGCGATGTTCTGCAAAAACAGCAAGGGAATTCCCCTTTTATCGCAAAGCTGGATGAATTGGGTGGCCTTGAGAGCGCTGTCGGAAAAAAGAATACCGTTATTGCCGAGGATGCCTACGGGGTAGCCATGGATGTAGGCCCAGCCGCAGACCAGGGTCGGCCCGTACAAGGCCTTGAATTCCAGGAATTCGCTTCCGTCCACCATCCGGGCGATGACCTCTCTTACGTCATAAGGGGTACTGATCCGCTGGGGAATGATCCCGTACAACTCTTTCGGCTCATAGACCGGGGGCCGCGCCGCCCGCTGCCCGACCTCCGCTTTTTGTGCCGGAGGCAGGTTCTTGACGATCTGTCGAATCAAATCGATGCAGTGGGCGTCGTCCTCGGCAAAATAGTCGGAGACCCCGGACTGGCGGCAATGGACATTGGCCCCGCCCAGTTCGTCGGCCGTTACTTCCTCCCCGGTGGCCGCCAGCACCAACGGCGGGCCGCCCAAAAAAATGGCTCCGGTTCCTTTGACCTGGACCACCTCATCGCTCATAGCCGGAATGTAAGCCGCCCCGGCTGTGCAGAGGCCCATGACCCCGCAGATCTGGGGAATGCCCATCTTGGAGATGATCGCCTGGTTGTAGAAAATCCGGCCGCCGTCGTCGGCATCGGGAAAAATTTCCGATTGCAGAGGCAGGTAGGCCCCGCCGGAGTCCACCAGGTTGACCACCGGCAAACGGTTTTCCATACAGATGGTCTGGATCCGCAGGCCCTTCTTGACCCCCAGGGGATAAATGGTCCCGCCTTTGATCAGGGAATCATTGGCATGGACCAGCACTTCCCGTCCTTCCACCACTCCGATCCCGGCGATGATCCCGGCCGCGTGCACTTTCTTATCATACATATCAAAAGCGGCCAGTGGGGCGATCTCCAGAAAAGGGGTATTCTTATCCAATAATAGATCCAGCCGTTCCCGGACCGAAAGCTTTCCCTGCTCACGCATTCGGACCAGGGCCTTTTCCGAGCGCTCTTCCCGAGCCTGGCGCAGGGCTTCCTGGAGTCTGGCCACCAAGCTCCGGTTGTGCTCATCGTTTTCCCGGAATTCGGTAGAATTCTTATCTATTCTGGTTTCGATGACTTCCATTTTCTAATGAACCCTTATCAATATCGAATAACTGGTGCCGGCCGTAGAGCCGTCATTCCGGCGAAAGCCGGAATCCAGGCCTGCGGGATTTTCGAGTTTTCTGGATCCCGGATCGAGTCCGGGATGACAACGAAAAGCATACGCCCGAGAACGGTGGTTGGTTTCATTTTTTCACGCATATTTCCTCAAACAATCATTTGCAATCCGCATCCGCAGCACTTCCGAGGATTCTCCGGCCACCGGGCCGAAGCGGGCATCCCGAAAACCCGCTTCCAGGGTATTGCTCCCCAGGTAACCGTCCAGGGACGCGATCTGCATGGCCCCGCGGGTCACCTCCTCGGCCGCTTCGGTGATAAACACCTTGGCGGAATCCACTACCGTATTCGCCTCAGCTATCCCCTGCTCCAGCATCCAGGCCGCGCGATAGGCCAGAAGCTGCGCGGTCTGGTAAAGGGCGAACATCTCCGCCAGCCGGTACCGAATTTCCTGATAGGCCAGAGGCGGCTTTTCCCCCTCCTCAGCGTCCGCGCCATATTCCTTGGCCCTGTACAAAGCCTGGTGCATGACCCCCAGGGAGGAAACGGTAATGGCCAGGTTGATTTTGACTTGAAGTTCGGACCGGATGGCCTGGCTCTCAAATAGACCGATACATTCTTCCTTGGACACGCTGCAATTCCGGAACGCCAGGTCGGAAAAGGCAATGCGCCTATAGCCCAGGGCCGAGCAGGGATCCGAGACGGCCAGCCCCTCTTGGGAAGACGGAATAATTAACAGGGCGGTTTGCTCACCCAGCAAGGCCGGAACGATGATGAGGTCGGCCAGAGAACCGTTAATGACCCCTTTCCTGGTCCCGTTGAGCAGGAAGTCCTCCCCCCGCATTACGGCCTGAGTAGTTATTTTTGCCGAAGGAAAGTTGCTCAACGATTCGCTCAGGGCTACAGTCCCCAGGAGTTCCCCCTTGAGCAGCGGTGCCAGATAGCGGTCTTTGAGGACATCGCTGCCGTACCGGGCTAGCAATCCGCCCACGACCCGACTGCTGATCTCAATCCCCAGATAGATATCGGGGAAGACCTCGGCGAAGGGTTCACCGGCCAGCACTGCGGTACTCAGGTCGGCATAAGGCGAGCGGCCGGCCGGCTCGGGGGTCAGTCCGATTTCCAGATAGCCGCTGCCGGCCAGCATTTTCAGAAGATGCCGGTAGGCCTGGGAAAGGCCCGTCAGGTTTTGGCTGTCGAAGTCACCGGTCAATTCGGCTTCCTCGGTCAAGAGACTCCGCAACGCCTTCCGGATTTGATTTTGACGCTCATCCAAATCAAAATTCATCGGTCTTCTCCTGGTCACATCAAACGGGAGATAATCATCTTCTGGACTTCGGAGGTCCCGCCGCCGATCGGCGCCAGGCGGCTGTCCCGGAAAGTCCGCTCCACGTCATATTCGTGGCAGTAGCCGTAGCCTCCGTGGATAATGACGGCGTTATTGGTCGGGACCAGGCTCCAGTCGCCCACGAAGAGCTTGGCCACCGCCGCCTCCAGATGGTTCAAGGGTCGGCCCTGGTCCTTGCACCAGGCAATACGGTACACCAAGGCGCGGGCCGCCTCCAGGAAGATCCGGATGTCGGCGATTTTATGTTTGACCGCCTGGAACTCGGCGATGGGCCGACCGAACTGGACCCGTTCCCGACTGTAGCGGCATGACTTTTCCAGGATGAAGCTTAAGCCCCCAATAAAGGGGGCCATCAGGGTGCTCCGGTCCCACTCCACGGTCTGCATGGCCATCAGGAATCCCATTCCTTCCTGGCCCAAAAGATTTTCTGTTGGAACAGCGCAATCTTCGAAATACAACGCGGAGGTATAAGAACTTCGGACTCCCATTTTATTCAGTTTTTTTCCGGCGGAGAAGCCCGGGGTCCCCTTTTCAACAATGAAGGCCGAGATCCCCTCGTGCCGTTCCCCCGCGGAGGAGGTCCGGGCATAAATCACGGCCACATCGGCGATAGGTCCGTTGGTGATAAACATCTTCGAACCGTTCAGGATATATCGGTCCCCGTCCCGCAAGGCCCTGGTGGATAAGGCCGTGACATCCGAACCGGCCCCCGGTTCGGTCAGGCCCATGCAGCCGATCCATTCCCCGCCGGCCAGCCTGGGGACATATTTCCGGCGTTGTTCCTCCGTGCCGTGGGTAAAGATGGTGTCGGCGCACAAATAAGTATGGGCGCCATAGGAAAGGGTGAGCCCTCCATCCACCCCGGCCTCGCCCAGCGCCTCGGCGGCTAAGGCCGAGGTAACCACATCAGCGCCGCTGCCACCCAGTTCCTCCGGGAAATGCAGTCCCAAGATGCCGAACTCGCCTAACTTGCGAAAAGACTGGTAATCGAATTCCCCTTTCAAGTCGTGTTCCTGACAGCGGGGAACAATCTCTTTCCGAGCGAATTTCAGCACCTGTTCCTTGAAAAGAAGCTGCTCCGCGGTGAAAGAGAAATCCATGATGGCTCCGATGCTTAGATTTTTACATTCATTGTTCTGAGAATATGTCTCTAACAATGAATGTAAAAATCTAAATAATAAGACGTTTGCTTTGATGGTTCGCAAAGTGTCACCGAAAGAACCTTTCGTCATTCCGACGAAAGTCGGAATCCAGGAGATAACTAGTTATCAAATCACTGGACCCCGGTTTTCACCGGGGTGACGACTTTTTGCGAGTTTATCAACTTAAAACTTTCAAAGTGGTTTTTATTACAGCCAAAAATATTTCCAATATTTTTGGTAGTTTTTGTTCCGCTTGGCCCCGTTTAAAAAAACTTCCATCAGGCTATGAGTGATCCGCTCTTTTTGCTCGATCGTTTTTAATTTTCTGTTCGCCGTAAACCATCACCGAGATGAAGGTCTCCATGGCCCCCAGGAAAATATAGGTCAGGTAATGGGCCTCAATATCCTGCCGGAGACTGCCGGCCTTTTGGCCCGCGGCCATGATCCCTTCGGTAATGGACATAAACTTCTTAAAGTATTCCAGGCGGGTTTTAAGGTTGCTGGAGGACCGGGAGATCTCATTGATAAATATATGAATCAAGTCCGGTTTATTTTGATAGGTATCAAGAAAATAGAGGATGATTTTTCGAAGCTGCCGCTGGAGGTCCTCTCCCCCTTTCTGGGTCTCTATCAATAACTGATAAAGGTCTTCCCACCACTGATTGAGGATGGTGTTAAACAGGCCCTCTTTGTTATGGTAGTAGTGATAAACCAACCCGTAGGAGATCCCGGCTTCCGAGGCGATATCGGCAATCCGCGCCTTATGGAACCCCTTCTGCCGAAAGACCTTCAGGGCCGCGTCAAAGATAACCGCTTGTTTTTCCGTGCGAAGCTGGCCGTTATCTTTTTTCATGCTTTGACCTTATCTAATTTTGATTGACTTGTCAATCAATTTTTTTCCTAGCCGGAGTTTCTTGATTTTCCTCGGGTTGTGTCTTAAAATGATCTAAAAATTAATTTTAGATAGAGGACCAATTCAACCTTAGCACTTTAGGAGCTTGTAATGAAAAACTGGATCATTATTGGGGCGTTTACCCTGCTTTTTTTTGCCGGAGGTTGTGCCACCACTTTACAGGTTTCTGTAGAGCCTCACCTTGGCAAAATGGGCATTTCCAAGCCCCTTCCCTTAAAGGCGGCCTTGTATATTCCCATGGATACCCGGAGTTATCGCTATAAAAGCCCTGACTATATCCCTTCCAGCCCGATGCCCGTATCCGATTTTATCCGTCCCTTTGAGCTTCCTCTGGGAGAGGCTTTTACCCAAGCGGCCAACCAGACTTTTTCACAGCTTTTTCAAGAGATTCAGGTTATACCCACCTATTCCGGAGAAGGTACGTTCCCACTGGTTATTGAGTTAAGGCTTGAAGACTTCCGGCTTGCCCTGGAGTACGTGAATTATAGTTATCGCCCCCGGGCTTTCTTCCTGGATATCCAAGGGATAATAAAGGCCCGCCTCCGCCTGATTCGCCCGGGGAAAATCCCGTGGGAAAAGGTTTATGAAGTTCCTATTCCATCCGACCGCTTAATACTTGATCCTCGGACCGAAGAGGGGGTAGGGAAGCGGGTGGGTGAAGCCCTCTCTTCCCTGTTCGAAAAAATCGCCCGGGAAATGGTCCAGGAGTCGGAGCTGCCCCGGGAACCTCTTCATCAATGGCTGACCCGATGATCAGCTCCATTTTATTAAACAAAAAATGAGATCTTCCGATTGAAAGGAGAAAGAAATGGCCGAGAGCAAAGCAGAGGAATTGGCGGGATTGGTCAGGCAAAAATTGGGTGATTTTTTGGCTATTGCCAAAGACTTGGATGAGGAGACCGCCTCCCGGGCCCCCGAAGGGCGCTGGTCCGCTAAACAGATTGTCTCGCATATCAGCGGCCCCGACGGAATCGGTTATCTGCCCATGCTGCAGGGCTTCCTGGATCAGGACACCCCCCGATTTGACATCGAGGCGGAGAACCCTTATTTCACGGACAGGCGGGCCCAAATGACCTTTGCCGCCCTCCTGGCGGAGTTTGAAAAGGAATATAGCCGGATTGCGGATTTCGCCGCCGGATTGTCTACTGATCAACTCAACCGCAAGGCCCATGTTCCCCTATTGAAAGAAACGCCCCTCGGCGAATACCCCACCCTGGCCGAATGGATTTCCGCCCTGGTGGATTATCATGTCGGGTTTCACATCGATCATCTGAAGGAAATACGGGGGGCATTGGGGGCCTGATGAATATTTCCTGACTATAGGAAATATATAATTAATCTTCAAGAAGAGGACACTACGTCTTAGCATCTACCAAGGGGTGCTATAAATAAAATTGAATGGAGGGGCCTGCTTTCTGACTCTGGGAGCAGGCCTCTTTAGTTCTCGGCGAAAGGGTCTTCTCCCGCTTAAGGAAGGACTTTTTAGGTTCTAACCCAATGCCGTTAACTTAACAGAATTAGTCCAAAAATTAAGTCGTTGCCGTCATTCCGGCGGAAGCCCTTCGGCTTACTCAGGGCCATGAGCTTAGTCGAATGGCCGGAATCCAGATTTTGCAGGCTTTCTGCACCCCGGCTGGAGTCTATGCCGCGGATGGCGGGACCGGGGTGACGCTGTAGGCAGGGGAAATACCCTTAAGTTAACGGCATTGGGTCGCTCCCGGGACGGGGGAAACCCTTTCGCCGAGACCCGTCGACCCTGGAGGCCTTATTGGCCTTTCTCCGCCGAAGGCTTGGGAGACTTTCTCAACACGGGAGAAAAAGGCCTTCTGGCGTTAGAAGTCTGTCCCGGGTCTTTCATCGACACCGGCGACATGGTTCCCAGGATGGACACATCATCCAAGAAAAAGTTGCTGTAGTTGGCGGTTTCCGCCTTAAAAATCAAATTCACCGTTTTTCCCTGAAAATCAGCGGGAATAGCTATCGTTTCCTTCGTCCAGTCCGTTGTCACCTGGCACAAATCGTAGGCCTTTAAGGGGGTGGTGTCGAGGTAAACCGTCGCCGTACTCTCCCCGCAACTGTCGTCGGACTGGATCCAATACCAATAAACGAGCTGAGTGGCATCCCCGGGGACAGTGATTTGTTGAGTGATCGTGGTAACCTCAGCGGGATCTCCACCCAACCAAGCGGAAAAATTACCGCTATGATTGGGAAAACCATCATAATCGGTTAAATTTACAATCACAAAGGCTTCCAAGGCATTGCTCGAAGCAATGGCCCAGGAACCATCCGGACCATTCTCAAAATCTCCATTACAAACGGTCTGCGGGCAGGCACCTACATCTTTTGAAATCACCGGCAAATAAAGAAAATCGGTTGGTGTGCGTGGTGGCGTTCAGCCCAACGAGGGGTTTCGTTCCCTGCCCCAGGGCGGGGTTGAAATTAAAAAGCAAACCGGTCGTCAAGACCAGGGCGAGCCAGAGAAACCCATTGAATCGTCGAAAAACCAGTTTATCTTTTTTCATAATTTCTCCTCTTTGTTTTTGAATTCATAATTCTTGGCCTGGGAAAATCCGGAGCAATTCGTGGTATTAATCCCAGATGACAAAGATCTTATCTTATGTTAAATTATTTTTATAAGGCATGCAAAACAAATCTTAGCTCCTATCCATAACCTCTCCTGCCGGGCGAGAGGGAGGAGAAAGAACGTTTTGGGCATGTTTAGAAAAAAACAAAATAGGGTATTTGGACTATCTTTCCCGTGCTTGATCCTATCCGCAGCCGGCCTCTGGCTGTTGTTTGGACCCATGGGACTGAAATCGGCCCAGGCCCAATCCTGGCCGACCCTCTCGCTCGTTCCAATCGTCGGCGGTTTGACCCAACCCACTTCCATCACCCACGCCGGCGACAACAGTTCCCGGGTCTTCGTCACCGAACAACCAGGCCGAATCCGAATCATAAAAAACGGCGCCCTGCTGCCGACTCCCTTCCTGGACATAGCCGCTCGTTTGGGCAATCCCGGAGGGGAACAGGGTTTGTTGAGCGTGGCCTTCCCCCCGGGCTACGGATCCACCAGAAACCGCTTTTACGTTTATTATACCAACCCGACCGGAACGCTGGTCATCGCCCGCTACCGGCCGACGTCCAACCCGGATGTGGCCGATCCGAACAGTGAGGAGATCATCCTGACCATCGAGCACCCCACCTTTTCCAACCACAATGGGGGACAACTGCAGTTTGGGCCGGATGGCTACCTCTATATCGGCACCGGGGACGGCGGCAGCGGGGGCGATCCCTTCAAGAACGGTCAGAACCCCGGCGTGCTATTAGCAAAACTGCTTCGAATCGATGTGGAGCCGGTCAACATCCCGGTATCAGCTTTATTTAAAACCTATTTCCCTTTGATATTCAAATCGGGACCTGCTCTTAACTACAGCATCCCCGCCACCAACCCCTATGTGGTTACACCCGGATATCGAGGCGAAATCTGGGCACTGGGACTTCGGAATCCCTGGCGTTTTTCTTTCGACCGGCAGACGGGCGACCTCTACATTGGCGACGTGGGTCAGAACCTCTGGGAGGAGGTTGACTTTCAGCCGGCAAACAGCCAGGGAGGGGAGAATTACGGCTGGAACATCCTGGAAGGATTGCATTGCTTTGACCCGCCCGTGGGGTGCGTTGCGCCCCTACGGTACTCTTCCCCGGTGACGGAGTACCCCCACTCCCCGGATTGTTCCATCACCGGCGGGTATGTCTATCGCGGCCCGGGCAATGCCGCTATGCAGGATATTTATTTTTATGGCGATATTTGTTCCGGCAATATTCGTGGATTGCAGCGCTTAAACGGTACCTGGTTCACCAATCTACTGCAAACCGCCCCCTTCGGCATCTCTACCTTTGGCGAGGATCAGGCGGGGAATCTGTATGTAGCCGATTACCCGGGGGGCAGTATTCATCAAATTACCAGTCAGTAATCCGAAAAGCCACCCAGTCACAACGTAAGACAAAAGACGATCTCTCGCAGAGCGCACAGGGATCGCAGAGAATAGTTAATTTTTGATTGCCGCTGACCCCGCCTAGGCGGGGCGGCAATCAAAAAAAATCTCCCGCTCCGCGAATGAGACCCCGCCGGAGGCGTGAGTTTTTTTGAAAAATCGGCGTCTCAGCGATTTTTCAAAGACTAAATTCATCTTTCTCTGCGCCCTCTGCGAACTCGAGCGAAGCGGGCGAGAGATAAAGAGTAAAATTCGTGTAAATACAATTATGAGAAGGTTAATAAGACTATTTAAAGATCTTCAAGTAGTTTCCCGGCAGCCATTTAAGGAGGACCGCTTCCAGGGTCCCGTCCCCCCGCCATTTTTTGAGCGCCTGGTTCACTTGAGTTCGGAAAGTCTGGTATAAAATTTAGAAAAATAATCTAGAAACGATATCCCGGACCTGGGGGTTGACTTTTCTTCGATCTTCCAGCAAGCTGATCCAAAAAATGGAGGGCGCGCATGCCGAAAGACTGGACCGCCGAGATTGTGGCCATCGGCTCTGAACTTTTGCTGGGGCAGATCATCGATACCAACACCTCCTATCTGGCCGCCCGGTTCCAGGAACTGGGGATCGAAGTCCGTTATTCCAGTCAGGTGGGGGATGACCCTCGGCGCATGGCCGAGGTGCTGTCCCGGGCACTGAAACGCTCCCGGATCGTTATGACTACCGGAGGCATCGGCCCAACCGAAGACGACCTGACCCGGGAAGTAATCGCCCGGATCACCGGCCGAAAGCTGGTTTTCCATCCCCGGTTGCTGCGGATTATCCAGGGGTATTTCGATCTGGCGGGATTTGTCATGGCCCCCAATAACCGCAAGCAGGCCTATATCCCGGCCCGCGCCCAAACCCTGCTCAACCCGATCGGCACGGCCCCGGGGTTTATCCTGGAAACCGAAAAAGACCATCTGATCATCACCGTCCCGGGGGTGCCCCGAGAGCTAAAACGAATGTGGTCTGAATCCATCGCCCCCTTTCTTCAAAAGAAAATGGGGACGGCCCGGGGATTGATCGAATATAAGGTCTTGAAGGTCTGCGGCCTGGGTGAAAGCCGGGTGGATGAACAGATCGGGGACCTGATCCGGGAGAGCACGAACCCGGTCATCGGCCTCTTAGCCTCTCCGGGAGAAATCCGAATCCGGCTGACCGCCAGGGGCAAAAACCGGGAAGCCACGCAAAAACTTATTCAGACGGTAGCCGATCAGATCCGTGAACGATTGGGGCCTGTCATTTTTGGGGAAGACGCGGATACCCTGGAGGGTACTGTTGCCCGCCAACTGGAGCAGCAGGGGCTGTCCTTGGCGGTGGCCGACGCCTATACCGGCGGACGTATTTTTCAGCGTCTCCAAGCCACCCCGAGCCCCCGGGTCAAGGGTGGCTGGGTCATCCAGCATTTGGCCGACTGGCCCCTGAATCTAAAAAGAGTAAAGAAGAAGCCCGGCCTGTCCTTGGCCCGGTCCATCAGGAAAGCGCTTTCAGTGGATTGCGGGTTAGGGATTTTCGTAGCGGAAAACGCCGGCCGACAGGTTTTGCATTTGGGTTTCGCCCGGGAGAACCGTTCGGAAAATTATGAACACCCCATCGGCGGGCCCCCGGACATTTTGGCCGATCGGGTTACGGTCATGGCCCTGGACTGGCTCCGGAAAATATTGCTCAGGTCTTAACCCTCCATGCCCGGGGCGGGCACCCCGAAGCATGAAAATAATGGAGGCAGAAGACAGCTTAACTTCTTGATATTAATAATTAATAATCAATTGTTAATTATTAATTATTATTGAGTGCCTAAGTGGTACCAAGTTTTATTTTCGTATTAAACCCCCATGGCCCATGCCACCCACGAAGCATGAAAATACACGGACTTGCCAGCAGAGACGTCATTGCGAGGAGTGGAGCGACGAAGCAATCCCCCAACGGGCTCCCGGGTTCCCCTAAGCTGTCGATGGGGATTGCTTCCCCCGGATCAGGTCCGGGCTCGCAATGACCGGAGTTGGGGCTATTTTCGTATTAATGGGAAGGAATCGATCATGTCCGGTTTCGTAAAATTTCTTATTCGGGCGGTATTCGGGGTCGGCCTGGCCGTCTTGATGAGCCGTTTCTTTTTTCAACGTCTTTCCTTATTCACGGTCCTGATTGCGGTATTCTTGGTGGGGATGGCTTATATTTCGGAATATGTGAGAGGAAGGAAACCGTAAACTACGCCTAGCTGAGGTTCAACTCCCATTCTTGAATTTTGATCATATCGGACCAGATGTCAGATGGAATTTCTTTGAAAAAAGCAATCCAGACCGAGGTATCAACCAGGACCATCAGCGGTTTCGAGTATGACGGAGCGCGGCAAGATCGTGCTCAACGATGACCGAACTCCGCAACTTCCTCAGTTCTTCGATTTTTTTATGGTCCATGAAGTCTTTTAGGGCCAGGACCACCGCCGCGGTCTTCGATCTGGTTCCGGCCAGGGTCCTAACCTCCTTCAAGAGGTCTTCCGGCAAATCCAGGGTGGTTCTCACTTTCTGTTTTCCTTCTGTATTTTGTCGTTTGATATCAAGGGCGTAGTTCGCCGTTCGTCCTCTTACCGTAATGCTGGGGAATTTTTTTCAGCGCGTCACCTATCTCCATCGATGCCAGCCGCAGCTCATAATTTTTTTGCAGATTGATCCAGATATCCGGACCCGTGCCGAACCACCGGCCAAGACGCAGGGCCGTGTCGCCGGTGATTCCCCGTTTGCCTCGTATGATCTGAGTAAGCCGATTCGTCGGCACGCCCAATTCTTTCGCCAGCTCGTTGGCACTCATGCCAAGCGCCTTTAACTCGTCGGCCAGGTGTTCCCCTGGGTGAATGATAATTCTTGCCATTGCTAACCTCCTAGTGATAGTCCACAATTTCCACATCAAGCGGCCCTGGGGAGTTCTCTGGCCATTCGAAGCAAATCCGCCACTGGTCATTGATGCGGATGCTGTGCTGCCCTTTGCGATCACCCTTGAGGGCTTCAAGCCGGTTTCCGGGGGTGTTAAGAGCCCTGAGACGGTCCGCCGCGTGGAGCCGTTCGAGCCGCAGCATGGCTTGCCGCTCAAACCCCTGAAACGTCTTAACCCGCTCGCCTTCGAAAAACGCGCGGGTCCGCTTATTCCGGAAACTGATGATCATACAGTACGCTAGCACATTATACGTTATACGTCAATAATACAATTCTAATGAACACCCGCTGGAACAGATTCTCTCCGACCCGCTATGATCAACGCCTGGAAAGGGGTCGAGGAACAACTCCGTTGTGCCGGGCAAAGAAATCCTTGCCGTTTCCTTTCATGTTGAAGATCTTAATGGATTCTGTTCCCCCAAGCCATTGATCTGTCGATGGGGATTGCTTCGCTTCGCTCGCAATGACAGGAGTTGGGGCTATTTTTGTATTAATGGGAAGGAATCGCTTATGTCCGGTTTCGTAAAATTTCTTATTCGGGCGGTATTCGGGGTCGGCCTGGCCGTCCTGATGAGCCGTTTCTTTTTTCAACGTCTTTCCTTATTCACGGTCCTGATTGCGGTATTCTTGGTGGGGATGGCTTATATTTCGGAATATGTGAGGGGAAGGAAACCATAAACAACGCTTGTTTGACGGGAGAACACTCTTCTTCGCGCTTCCCCTTTCGTTGAAGAAAGCAATCCAGAATGAGGAGTCTGAGATGTTTTTGCATGTATCTAGTGTCTTATATTTAAAGGATTACCAATTACGGCTGGAATTTAATGACGGAAAGATCAAGGATCTTGAATTGAAGAATGAATTGAATGGCGAGATCTTTAAGCCCTTAAATGAAATTGAGTTTTTCAAAAAAGTCCGGGTTAATCCCGACACGGGTACAATTGAATGGCCGAATGGAGCTGATTTCGCTCCAGAGTTTCTTTACGAGATAGGTGAGGACGTGAGAAAAAGCGCCTAGTCCCAAATCACCCTCACATCTAACGACTCGTGAACGGCCGTTTTATCTTCCATCTTCCCTATTTTCTCTCAGTCCCGCCCGGCGCAGGGCCTCAACAACATTGCCACTTGAAGATTGATCTTTCTAAGGCAGGATTTTGGCAAAGGAATCCAATGAAAAGTTCGGATTTATTCTCAGGACTTCGGCAGCCTCGGCGCGGGCTTCCTGCTCTCGACCCATCCTAACGAATACGCGGTCTTTATTGTTTATATTCTTTTTCCCCATATTCCCTTCAAATTACAGATGTGTTTTCCCATAAGGGGTGTCCAGTAGCAAATAAGAATGGTTCTCTTTCAAACCCTGATGCAAAGCTTCACGTTATTGAGGGGAGGACCCCAGATTGGATTTCCAGGAACACCTCCTGGTCCGTATCGTCCCGGAAGATGTCCAGCCACTCATTATCCCAACAGGTGACGGCCTCCGATCGACCGTAAGGTCAGCAGCAGCCTTTCGAAGGAGGCTCGACTTCCCAGATCCACGGCGCCCGAATACGATGTGATGCCGCTTGTTGGTTGTGCGTTGCAGCGTGCCAGGCGCGGGCTCAACGAAATGCTTGACGCCCTCCTCCGTAGAGCGAGCGGCCTCCTCCACGAGCGTTAGGAGTCTTGCCATTTCTGGTGTATCAAGGATGTTGCTCATCGTGGCCTCCGTTTTTTCTCATCTGTCGTCGAACATAATATTATACGTCAAAAATAGCATCCCTAATTGGGTACCTCCCGGGATGATATGCCTCAAACGACTTGTCGGGGCGTGGCGCCGCTGAATCCCCAGCCGCGCTGGCCTGAGGGATACATCGCCGTACTGCGGGAAGCCGGGGCACAGGAGAAAACCATCCCGCACTATGTAGCCTGGATCCGCCGGTTTTTTGCCAAGCATCCGGGCCGCAGGCGCCGGGACCTGGGCCGGACCGAAATCGAGGCCTTTCTGGCTGAAACGGCGCAACGCCCGGGAATGTCCAATTGGCAAGTCCAGTCGGATTGACGCGCTGCCACCCTTGCCAAGGGCACGGCCGGCAGCCCCCCGAGGCGCGGCTGTGCGCCCAATCGTGGCCGGAAACCCGCTCGCTTCGGTCCATCCGGCGCGAGATAACCACGAGGCTTTCATTGGCCCCGCTCTTTATAAAATCACTTTGCTTTAAAGCTGGAGTTGTTTGTAGGATTATTCGTAAAGACGGGTCAATAAAATCAATTTTTGGGGGTATTGTCAATCGAAAAGAGGGAATTGGGTCCAAATTCTTACTACTTATTAACGGTCTCAAAATATCATTGACGGGATTCCTTGAAGCCGCCAGTCACAACCAAAAACAAAAGACGATCTCTCACAGAGCACACCAAGACCGCAGAGAATAAATACTTTTTGATTGCCGCTGACCCCGCCGGAGGCGTGAGTTCTTTTGAAAAATCGGCGTCTCAGCGATTTTTCAAAAAGCAACCTGGTCTTTCTCTGCGCCCTCGGCGAACTCGAGCGAAGCGGGCGAGAGACAAAAAGAAAACACCCCGTGTAAGTACAATGATGAGACTGTTAAAATATTCCTCAGTTCCAAATCCCTTTATAGGTCGAGGGAGGGGGATCTCAACGCGCTCTGCGCTTGGCGCTCCGCGCCCTGCGCCTTTACTCATACCGCAACGCGTCGATCGGGTTCAGACGCGAAGCCTTGCGGGCCGGATAAAAGCCGAAAAAGATGCCTACGGCCGCCGCGAAAGAAAAGGAAATCAATAACGCCCAATAGGAAATAAGGACATTCCATCCGGTGAAGGAGGACATCACCTTGGCTCCGATGACGCCGATAATGATTCCGATCAATCCCCCCACCATGCTCAGGAGGATCGACTCGGTCAGAAATTGAAAAAGGATATCCCGTCCCCGCGCGCCGACCGCCATCCGGATCCCGATTTCCCGGGTCCGTTCCGTTACCGAAACCAGCATGATATTCATAATCCCGATGCCGCCCACGAAAAGGGAGACGAGGGCAATAGAGCCCAGGAGCAGGGACATTACCTTGGCCGACTGTTCGGCCGTGGCCATGATTTCGGTTAAATTCCGGACCGTAAAATCCGGCAGTTGATTGGGTTGGGTCCGGTGCCGCTGGTTCAACAACTCATTGACCTGCTTTTCCGCCTCGGCCATTTGACTCAGATCCACGGCCTGGACCAGGATGATCCGAACGGTCTTGGGCAAACTGCTTCCAAAGACCTTTTTCTGGGAAGTGGTCAGCGGTATATAGACGGCGTCGTCCTGGTCTTGACCCTGCGGGGATTGCCCTTTCCTGGACAGGACCCCGATGATCGTAAAAGGCACCTTCTTGATGCGGATAATCTGGCCCAAGGGATTTTCAGCGCCAAAAAGATTTTCCACAATCGTCTGCCCGATAACCGCCACTTTGACCGCCCCGCTGATCTCCTGTTCGTTAAAAATGCGGCCCGTGGCTATCGGCCATTCCCGGATGTCGAAGAAGGGAGGGGTGGTGCCGGTAACGCTGGTATTCCAGTTCTGATTTCCATAAACCACCTGAGTAACCCCGCCCCAGACGGGGGCCACGTCTTTGATGGCCGAGCATTCGTCCTTGATGGCTTTGGCATCGTCGGAAGTCAGTGTGGAGACACTCCCGCCCCCCATCCGCGCCCCGCCGGAGGTAGTGGCCCCGGGAAGGACGATCAGAAGATTGGACCCCATACTGGCAATCTGTTGGGCGATCATTTCACTGGCCCCGGAACCGATGGCCACCATGACGATCACCGCCCCGACCCCGATGATGATCCCGAGCATGGTCAAAAAGGACCGCATCTTATTGATGCGCAAGGCCCTCAGGGCCACCTTCAGGCTGGAAAGAGGTTTCATCATGGGTTAGGCGCCTGCGCGGGTAAGGAATTCGGCCGGACCGTCGGGAAGGGGTTGAAAAGGGCGGTCACTGACCACGATCCCGTCCTTGAAATGGATGATCCGCCGGGTAAATTTGGAAATATCCGGTTCGTGGGTCACCAGAATGATGGTCATGTTCTGTTCCCCATTCAATTGGGTCAGGAGTTGCATGATTTCCTGGCTGGTTTTGGTGTCCAGGTTTCCGGTGGGTTCATCGGCCAAGATAATGGAAGGCTTATTGACCAGGGCCCGGGCAATGGCCACGCGCTGCTGCTGGCCTCCGGAGAGCTGATTGGAGTGGTGGTTCTCCCGACCGGACAAACCCACGGCGGCCAGGGCCTCCTGGGCTCTCTGGCGGCGTTCCCGGGCAGGAAAAGTGCTGTAGATGAGAGGCAGTTCCACGTTTTCTATGGCGGAGGTTCGCGAAAGAAGATTGAAGCCCTGGAAGACGAACCCGATTTTCTGATTGCGCAGATGGGCCAGTTCGTCCCTTTTCAGCGAACCCACTTCAATACCATCCAGAAAATAGGACCCCGCGGTCGGTACATCGAGGCAACCCAGAACGTTCATGAACGTAGATTTCCCCGAACCGGAGGAACCCATGATGGATACAAAATCCCCGGGGGCAATGGAGAGGGAGACGCCGTTCAAGGCCTTAATCTCATTATCCCCCAGGCTGTATATCTTGACCAGGTCCTTGACTTCGATCAACGGCCTTATGACTTCGTTCTTACTCTCCGGCATAGCTTAAAAACGCATTCCTCTCCCGGGACCCGAGGGCGGCTTTTGGGATCCTTTGGCCTCGGCATTTTTGTTATTTTGGAGGAGTTCGGTGATAACCGCATCCCCCTCTTTTAATTTACCTCCGACCACCTCGGTAAACTGTCCATCCGTTATTCCCGGTCTTATCGACGCAGGGACCGGTTTGTTTTCCGCGCTTAAGACCCAGACCACGGATCCTTTCTTCTGCTTTTTAGCGTCGAGCGGGGCTCCCCCATCTTTCCGGGGCGGTTTGAAACGCAGGGCGGAATTGGGAATTTTAAGGACGTCTTCCTTCTCTTCGATGATCAGGGAAACATTCGCCGTCATCCCCGGCTTTAGCTTTAATTCCGAATTCTTTACCCGGAGGACCACATCATAGGTGACCACATTCTGGACCGTGGTCGGGGCATTTCGGACCTGGGAGACCAGGGCGGTAAAAGGTTCCCCCGGGTAGGAATCTACTGTAAACGTGGCGGTCTGACCTACTTTCACCCGGCCGATATCCGCTTCATCCACATTGGTATCGACCTGCATCTCCTTTAAGTCCTGGGCAATCGTGAAGAGCGTGGGGGCCTGGAGGCTGGCGGCCACGGTCTGACCCACATCCACATTTCGGGCCACCACCGTACCGTTGACCGGGGAGCGGATGGTGGTGTAGTTCAAATTAGTCCGGGCCGAGGCAAGATTGGCCTGGGCGGTTTCGATTTGAGCCTGGGCCGTCTTGACGGATGCGGTCGATAGGTCGTATTTGGTCTGGGCCTGATCCACATCCGTCTGGGCAACGAGATTGCTCTGGAAAAGGGTCTTGTAGCGATTCAGGGTCCGGAGATTATCCGCCAGCGAAGTTTTTTCCTTTTCCAATGAAGCCCGGGCGTTCTTCAAATCGGCTTCCGACTGATCGACCTTGGCCTGAAAAAGGGCGGGGTCAATCTGGGCAATCACCTGTCCTTGGCGGACCACGGAGTTAAAGTCGGCGAAGAGTTTGATAATGGCCCCGGAGACCTGACTACCCACCTGAACCAGCGTTACGGGATTGACGGTCCCGGTGGCAATCACTTGCGCGGAAAGAGAGCCTTTCTGCACCTTTTCAGTTTTGTATTGAAGATTCTGGCTCTGGTTTTTGTAAAAACGATAGCCTGCCAATGACCCTCCACCCAAGACCACCACCAATCCTATGATTACCGCAATCCGTTTCATCAATCTTCCTTTTCTATAACCAGAGTCCGAAGTTATTCCGGTCCATCCTGGTCCTATAGACCAACGGGGTCTATAAAAGTTAAGTAGGCCGGCAAATTAAATTTTCTTGATAGGCAGGAAAATAGTAAAGATGGCCCCCTGGGGCGAATTGGTTTGGCAAAACAGCTTCCCCTGGTGCAGGTCCACGATTCTTTTGGAAATAGCCAGTCCCATGCCCGATCCGTCCTTTTTTGTGGAAAAAAAGGGGTCAAAAATCTTTGATTGCAATTCCGGGGGAATACCGCAACCGGTGTCCGCGAATTCGACACTAATCTGGTTCCTTTTCTTTTCCGTTCGAATCAGGATACGGTCTTCCGGCGAAGAGGCCTGGACGGCATTCATGATCAAATTATAGAATACCTGGGTCATCCGAGTCTGATCCGTCAGGACCAGCGGCAGGTTCCCATCCAGGTTGGTGCTGAGTTCGACCTGTTTTTTTTCGGCTTGGGGGATCACCATTTCTATTACCTTCCGAACCAGGTCATTCACCTCCGTAGGGCCAAAAGTTAAATCGATGGGCCGGGCAAAATTTACCATGTCCTTGAGCAGCATTTCAACACGCTGGCATTCCTGGTAAATAAGGCCAAGACGGTCGTAGGTCGGGTCGCCGGGCTCGGCCCTTTTCTGCATCCGCAGGATGTTGGCCCCAATAGTGATGACCGGGTTTTTTAATTCGTGGGCCACGGTGGCGGCGGCTTCTCCCAGGACGGCTAAATGTTCCTGATCCTGACGGCGCTGACTCTCAATCCGTTCCCGGTCCACCAGCAACCCGATGAGCAGGCCAAAAGTGTAAAACAGGACGATCTCCTCCCAGGACCCGGAGTGATTTGCGGAAAGATCAGGTACGCCCAGCCAATGAAGGAGAAATAACAGGCTGACGAGAGTGGCGGAGAAAAATCCTCCCCACAGCCCAAAAAGCAGGCCGCTGAGGACGATCGGCAGATAATACAGCCGGTGTAATACTTCCAGGGGAATGGAACCGGAGGGGATCCAGTGATGATCCAGAGAGAAAATCGCCGCCAGCAGAGCTACAATCGGCAGGATCTTCCAAGGAAGCGGCACAAATTTATATCGGGTCCAAAGGGAATACAGGCGATTTTCCTGGCTAAAAATCATCATGCCGTCCTTTAGCGCAGTCCAGAGTCATCCAACTCCGGCAAACCCGGAGGCTTGAAATTTGCCGGCCCCTCAAAGGGGCCTGACCGGATATTCATACTTTATGGGGCTGAACCTTTGGGATAGTCCGCATCCCCACAAATCTCTTCAGTCGTCACCCCGGCGAAAGCCCTTCGGCTTACTCAGGGCCATGAGCTTTGTCGAATGGCCGGGGTCCAGGGCTCTCCCAAGCTCGGCCAAGTTCCTAGATTCCGGATCAAGTCCGGAATGACTACTTGCCGGGAATATTGATTTCCATCGGGGCGTTATTCTTAAACAGCCCAAGGACTGTTCCCGGAACTGTCAAACTTTGAGAATCCCCCGGCAAAGCCGGGGGGTTTACCTAAGAGAAATTATTCAACCGCCTCACCCTTGAGGATTTCACGAAGTTCTTCGCCTTCCACCACTTCTTTTTCTAATAAACGTTGGGCCAGGATCCTCAACTGGGCCTGATGATCTTCCAGGATCTTCCGGGTCTGGCTTCTGGAAAATTCAATAATCTTTTTCACCTCTCCGTCAATACCGCGGGCGGTTTCTTCGCTCACCTGCCGGCCGGTATCATACCCCAGCCCGGTTTCCAGGAAAAGGGGGCGCCGTTCTTTTTCGAAGGTCACCAGCCCGAGATCGCTCATCCCGAATTCCCGAACCATGCGTTCAGCGATGTCGGTAGCCCGGATCAGGTCATTCTGCGCCCCGGTGGAGACCTCCTGAAAGATGATTTCTTCGGCTAAACGACCTCCGAACAAAACGCTTATCTTGTCCAACAATTCTTTTTTGGTCATCAGGTAACGGTCTTCGATCGGCAGTTGCTGGGTGTAGCCCAGGGCCGCCACCCCCCGGGGAATGATGGAAACCTTATGGACCGGATCGGCGTTTGGCAGGACTTCGGCTACGATGGCATGCCCGGATTCATGATAGGCCACAATCTCTTTTTCTTTTTCGTTCATCCGGCGATTTTTCTTTTCCAGGCCGGCCACTACCCGGTCGATGGCCTCGTCGAGGTCCCCCATCTCCACCTGGCTTTTGTCTTTACGGGCGGCCAGCAAAGCGGCCTCATTGACAATATTGGCCAGATCGGCTCCCACAAAACCCGGGGTCCGGGCGGCAATCTTTTGCAGGTCCACGTTCGGCCCCAGGGTCACCTCCTTGCTGTGCACCTTGAGGATGGCCTCCCGGCCGTTGACGTCCGGCTTGTCGATCATCACGTGACGGTCGAAACGTCCGGGCCGCAACAGGGCGGGATCGAGGATTTCCGGCCGGTTGGTCGCGGCCATGATGATCACGCCCTTATCGGTCGAGAAGCCGTCCATTTCCACTAATAATTGATTCAGGGTTTGCTCCCGTTCATCATGGCCGCCCATGGGGTTGATCCCCCGGGCTTTGCCCAGCGCATCCAGTTCATCGATAAAGATGATGCAGGGGGCCTTGTTCTGGGCTTGAGTAAATAGGTCCCTGACCCGGGCCGCTCCCACCCCCACAAACATCTCGACAAAATCGGAACCGCTCAGGCTAAAAAAAGGGACGTTGGCCTCGCCGGCCACCGCCTTGGCCAGCAGGGTCTTGCCGGTTCCCGGCGCCCCCACTAAAAGAACCCCCTTAGGAATCTTTCCGCCCAATCGCTGAAATTTCTGGGGGTTTTTCAAAAATTCGATGACTTCTTGCAGTTCTTCTTTGGCTTCATCGATCCCGGCTACGTCTTCAAAGCGGATATTGATGTCTTTTTCCATATAGATCTTGGCTTTGCTCTTCCCGATAGACATCAAGCCGCCGCTGGCGCCCCCCATCCGTTTCATCAGGAAGCCCCAGACCAGGATGAAAAAGAGCATGGGCAGAATCCAGTTGGTAAAAAATTTTACGATTTTGTTTTCAATCCGCCCGGTGAATTTTACCCCTTCCTGTTCCAGATCTTTTATTAGATCGGGGTCCTGAACCCTGGCGGTAATGAAGGACCGCTCGCCTTTTTCCTTCCCCAACATCTTGGCGGTCTCGGGGGAAACGATCCCTTCCAGCCCTCCGGTTTTTACCTTTCCGGAGATGATCTCATCATAAATAACGATGTCATTCAACTGATTCGCTTTAAGCAGTTTTTTGAACTCGTTGTAGGGCAACTGGCCCACCTGATCACTCAGAAAATATGACTGGAAAGCCATCAAGATGAGCATGGCCCCAACGAAATACCAGATGGAAAAATGGGTCTTTTTTTCTATCGCCATAACGGCTGGCCTTTCTAATTGGAGATGATCAAACTTAATTTATTAGACGCTTCGCCCTTTTGGGTGGGTACCCCCCATATCTGGTATGGCCGAAGGGTCTCGGCGAAAGGGTTTGCCATATTGCTTTTTAGGTTCTAACCCGGCCCTCGTGTTTTCAAATCTTCCTGGAGGCAGGGCTGGCCTGGAAGGCATCAAATGTCTCTGCGTTTGGGCCTGCTTCAAAAAAAATTAGTAATTTAGGCCCGGATTCGAAGTCCGGAATACCTTTGGCAAACCCTTTCGCCGAGACCCTTCGGCCACGGAGAATCGATTTTAGATTAATCTCCCCTATACTGTGGCCACCCACCCAAAAGGGCGAACAACCATTTATTATTATATCATACTCTAATGGCGGCGACGAAACCAATATTCGAAAAACTTGCGGCCGGCAAAGGCGAAAGCGATTCCCAGAAAGAGAATAGCCAGAAGAGCCCTCTCAATATTTTTGATCAGGCTATCCAAAGATGAGCCCACCCAATACCCCAAGGTGGCGAAGAGTATCGCCCAGACCAGGCAACTGATGAGCTGCAGGGAAAGGAATTTGGAAATCTTCATATCCAAAATTCCAAAACTGAGGGCGCTGGCCAGGCGGATACCGAACACATACTGGGTGATAAACAGGCTCAGGGTTTCATAGCGCCGGATAAAATATTCGGCCTGTTCGATCTTGATTCTTAAGGCGGGAAACCTTCCCAAAATCCAGACGGAAGAGGTCTTGCCCAAAAAATAAAAAACGACGTGGCCGATATAGGAAGCCGAAACGGCCGTCCCAACCACCAGCCAGAAATTCAAATAGTCCTGGTTGGCCAACAATCCCCCCAGGACCAGGGTGGTCTCCCCCTCAAAAAAGGTGCCGACAAAAATAATCAGGTAGCCATATTGCTGAAAGAGATAAAGCAACTGTAAAAATTTAAGCGCCACCCGTTCACCTTCAAAGGATCTCGATCCGATCCCGGAACTTCTGCCCCATCGGACTCGGTCGTTCGCTTTCACGCCATTTTAAGGAAGGGCTGCAACCCCATTCCGTAAGATTTGGTTTGTCAATAAGATTAGCAAGAAATTCAAGAGGATGTCAACGAAAGAGATGCCTTCCTTTCCCTTGACAACTTTGGGCCTCACTGATATAAAATAACCGGACTTTTTGAACAACCGGAGGAAAATATGAAAACCTTTAAAAATATCCTCTTCCCCCTTGATTTCTCTGAGTCTTCCAAAAAAATAATTCCCTATGTGGTTGCCATGGCCCAGGCCTTTCAAGGGCAGGTGCACCTACTTTATGTTGTTCGTGATTTCAAATACTTGACCAGCTTTCATGTGCCCCATCCCTCCCTCGACCAACTGGAAAACGAAGTCCTGGAAAACGCGCAAAAAATGATATCCCGGGTCGCCGATGAAAATTTTAACGCCTGCACCACCAGAGTGCTCAGCGGAGATGCCGCTACGGAGATAATCCACTATGCTGAAAATAAAAAAATTGATTTGATCATTATGGGGACCCATGGACGAAAAGGCCTGGATCGGACTTTTTTCGGGAGCGTGGCCGAAAATGTGGTCAAGAATGCCCCGGTGCCGGTCATGGTGATCAACCCCTATAAAGTCTAGCCAAAAATTATTTGAATTTTAGCTAAATCCGAAACCCGAAATCCGAAATCCGAAACAAATTCAAATGACCAAAATTCGAATTTCAAAAAACCTGCCCCTGAACCGCAGCGGTCCACCAAGGTGGGGGGATCCGATGCTCACTCCCTCCCGGGCAGGGCGGGAAAGCTGTTTTGGTCATTTGAATTTTGGACCTTCGTGCTTGTTTCGAGTTTCGTGCTTCGAATTTCGAGTTTTAAGAAGGGAGGCCTGATGGCGGTGCAAACGAGCGTTCAAACCCAGGGAAATATTCGGACGGCAGCCTACCTGGATTTTATCCAGATGCTCACCGGGGCGGGTTTGATTTTATTTATGTGGTCCCACATGATCCTGGTGGCCAGTATCAACCTGGGGCCCGGAGTGATGAATAGCATTGCCGGCTTCTTGGAGCACACCTACCTGGCCCAGACCGGTGGTCCCTTGATCGGAGTGGTCTTTTTAGGCCACTTTATCCTGGCGGCCCGCAAGGTCCCCTTTCGCAGCCAGGAACAACAGGCAATCTGGATTCACAGCAAACGGTTACACCACCTGGACACCTGGCTGTGGGTGGTTCAGGCGGTGACCGCCATGATTATCTTGATCATGGGCGGCATCCATATGTGGACCGTTTTGACCAATCTGCCGATCACCGCGGCCAAAAGCGCGGCCCGGATCCAGGGCGGCTACTGGCTGGCCTTTTACCTGGTCCTGCTGCCCCTGGTCGAACTTCACGTGGGCATCGGTTTCTACCGGATCGGCGTTAAATGGGGCGTCATCACCCGGGCGCGACGCCACTTTTTTAAACGTTTTGAAAATCTCTTGACCCTGGTCTTTATCCTGATCGGAGCGATCACCCTGTATACTTTTTATGTCATTCAATTCTAATTGAGGCCCTAGCGATGGAAACCTTTTATACCGATCTGCTGTCCATAGGAGCCGGCCTGGCCGGCGAACGGGTAGCCGTGGAGGCCGCTTCCCGCGGTTTTAAAACCGTCTGCCTCAGCGTGGTCCCCCCGCGGCGTTCCCATTCCGCCGCGGCCCAGGGCGGAATGCAGGCCTCTTTAGGCAACTGCTGCATGGGAGATGGGGACTGCCCGGATATCCACTTTTCCGACACGGTCAAGGGTTCGGATTGGGGATGCGATCAAGAGGTGGCCCGACTGTTTGCCGAAACGGCCCCGCTCGCCGTCCGCGAGATGGCCCATTGGGGCATCCCCTGGAACCGGGTGGTCTCGGGAAAAAGCACCTATTACAAGACCGGCAAGCAATACGAAAAAATCGAGCCCCAGGAGAGAGAAGGCCTGATCACCGCCCGAGATTTCGGGGGCACTGCCAAGTGGCGGACCTGCTACACCTCCGACGGTACCGGACATACCCTGCTGTTCACCATGGACAATGTGGTCGTCCAGTTGGGCGTGACCGTCCACGACCGGGTGGAAGCCATCTCGTTGATCCACGACGGAGTCACCTGTCAGGGGGCCGTCGCTCGCTGCCTGAAGACCGGCCAACTGCGAGCCTATCTGGCCAAAGCCACGCTGATCGCTACCGGGGGTTATGGCCGGGTTTACCGGGAAACGACCAATGCCGTGATCAACGACGGCAGTGGGGCGATTATCGCCCTGGATACGGGAATCGTCCCTCTGGGAAACATGGAAGCCGTACAGTTCCATCCCACCGGAATCGTGCCCACCAATATTCTGGTGACCGAAGGCTGCCGGGGAGACGGCGGAACCTTGAAGGATGTGAACGAAGAACGATTCATGAACATTTACGAGCCCGGCAAGCAGGAACTGGCCTCACGGGATGTGGTTTCCCGCTGGATGACCCACCATATCCGCGAAGGGAAGGGCGTCAAGGGCCCTTACGGCGACCATCTCTGGCTGGATATCCGCCACCTGGGGGCCCAACATATCAAGACCAAGCTCCGGGAAGTCGAAGAAATCTGCAATAAGTTTTTGGGAATCGATCCCATCACCCAGATGATACCGGTCCGACCGGCCCAGCACTACAGCATGGGTGGGGTGCGGACCAATAAGGACGGGGCGGCCTATGGTTTGAGAGGCCTTTTCTCCGCCGGGGAAGCTGCCTGCTGGGATATGCATGGGTTTAATCGGCTGGGGGGAAATTCCTTGGCTGAAACGATTGTGGCCGGACGGATCATCGGTCAAAAAGTAGCTGATTTTTTGGAAGGCTATCAGGTAGAATTTAAAACGGCCGTGGTTCAGGCTACCGTTCAAAAAGATGAAGAGCGGATCCAGCGACTCATCCGCAGAAGCGACGGCCGGGAAAACGTGTACGCTTTACGCAATGAAATGCAGGACACCCTGATGGACCGCGTGGCCATCTTCCGCAACGAAGGCGACTTGCGTCAGGCGGTGGAAGGCTTGCAGGCGATCTATGATCGGGCCCAACGAGTCGGGCTGAAATCCAACGGCCTCGGGGCCAATCCCGAGTTGGCCCTGGCTATCCGCTTCCCGGGAATGGTCCGCCTGGCTTTATGCGTGGCTTACGGGGCCCTGGTGCGCACCGAGAGCCGGGGCTGCCATGCCCGGGAGGATTATCCGGAACGCAACGATAAGGATTGGCTCAAGCGAACCCTGGCTACCTGGGAAGAAGGCGCCTCCCTGCCCACCTTGAATTACGAACCGAACTCCAGGGTCTGGGAAATCCCCCCGGGAGAGCGCGGCTACGGAGTCTGTAAGATTATCTGTTCGGAAGACCCCACGGTTTGCGGTCTGGTCCAACCGGAAGAGGAACCGCCGCTGATGAATGAATAATGGCTAAATTGGATAAGGAGTTTTGAAACCATGGCCCGCTTGCTGACTTTTCATATCTTTCGCTACAACCCGCTGGATCCCGATTCCCAACCCCGGATGCAGGATTTTCAGGTGGAGGAAACGGACAGCCTGACCTTGTTTCTGGCCCTGAACCGCATCCGGGAGGAGCAGGATTCCAGCCTGCAGTTTGATTTCTGCTGCCGGGCCGGTATCTGCGGGTCTTGCGCCATGCTGATCAACGGCCGACCCGACCTGGCCTGTCATACCAAGACCAAGGACCTGCCCGAGGATATCACCCTGCTCCCATTGCCGGTTTTCAAACTGGTGGGAGATTTATCCGTGGATACGGGGACCTGGTTTCGGGGAATGAACGAACAGGTCCAGTCCTGGATTCATACCGACAGAGTCTTAGACCCCACGGCGCCGGAAGAGCGGATGGATAACCGCCTGGCCGACGAAATCTACGAATTGGAGCGCTGTGTGGAATGCGGTTGTTGCGTAGCCGCCTGCGGCACGGCCAACATGCGTCCGGATTTTATCGGGGCCGTGGCCCTGAATCGTATCGCCCGGTTCATGCTCGACCCCCGGGACCAGCGTCGGGAGCGGGAGTACTTTGAAGTGGTCGGGACCGATGCAGGCATTTTCGGTTGTATGGGCTTATTGGGCTGCGAAGATGTCTGCCCCAAACAACTCCCCTTACAGGATCAGCTTGGTATGTTACGCCGCAAAATGGGCTGGGGGGCAATCAAACACCTCTTCAAGAGATAGTAAGAGACAGGCAACCTTTTGGACCTAAATTCGAAACTCGAAATCCGAAATCCGAAACAAAAAGCAATGTTCAAAATTCAAATGATCGAAACGGATTCTCTGTTTGGGTAGACCGGGGCGGTTCACAGCCAGGGGGGTTTTGGATTTCGAATTTTGGTCATTTGAGTTTGTTTCGGATTTCGTGTTTCGGATTTCGAATTTACAATCAAAATTTTTCGTGGTGGGTGAACGCGCTGATCTCTCTTCGTTTGGGGGCTGCCGGTTGCTTGGCCGGATAGCCTAAGGGCACCATGGCTACAAGTTCATAGCCTGCGGGTACCCCCAGGACAGCGGCCGCTCGATTATGATCAAAGAGTCCGACCACCACCGTACCCAAACCCAGATTCCAGGCGGCCAGACAGAGGCTCTGGGTGGCCAGGCCCAGGTCAAACATGAACCAGTCACCGAACTTGGTGGTCACCTGCCCCTTGTAGGAGCCGGAAACGCCCTGTTTACCGCAGAGCACTAAAATCGCCGGCGCCTCCACCATGGCCCGCGTGGCCGGATTGCCCTGGGACAAGGTCTCCTGGAGTTTCTGCATGGTGTCCTTGTTTTTGACGACAATAACCTCCCAGCATTGGGTATTGGCCCAGGAAGGCGACCATTGCACGGCCTCCAATATATGCGCCAAGACCTCTTCCGGGATCTCCTGGGCATGGTAATTTCGAATGGATCTACGGCCTTTAAGAATGTCCACTAGTTCCGCCATGGGGTCGTTACCTCCTCTATTTGAGTACTAAACCCCCATGCCCGGGGCGGGCACCCCGAAGCATGAAAATTTATTTTTATTCAATTTGTTAGGTCGTCATTCCGGCGAATGCCCTTCGGCTAGCTCAGGGCCATGAGCATTGTCGAATGGCCGGAATCCAGGGCAGTGAAGGTCCTGGGTCACCTGGATCCCGGATCGAGTCCGGGATGACGGCAAAAACAAAACGCCTAAAAAGCGGTGATCAATTCTATTTTCGTATTAAACTATATGGAATTAGCCGGGAGTAGTCAATGGATAATCGGGATTCAAAAATGGAAATTAAATTGAAATACGCGGGCATTATTTTTGACCTCGACGGAACCCTGCTGGATACCATTGAAGATCTGGCGGATTCCATGAATCAGGTCCTCACGGA
Organism: uncultured delta proteobacterium; assembly: GCA_963843145.1. Taxonomy (GTDB): domain Bacteria; phylum Desulfobacterota; class RBG-13-43-22; order RBG-13-43-22; family RBG-13-43-22; genus CAVQSS01. The sequence goes on along the minus strand of CAWJJC010000028.1, from coordinate 614,600 downwards.
CCTTGGTTTTCCCAGCCATACCCTCAACGCCTATAAATACTTCGTGGGTGAGGGGGTGGAAGCCCTGATCCGAAGGGCCCTGCCCGAGGATCAACTCCGGCCGGAATTACTGGATCACTGCCTGGGGGCGTTGCGGGAGGAATACAGTCGCCGCTGGGAAAACAAGACCCGCCCCTACCCCGGGATCACGGAATTATTGGATCACTTGACCGGACTGGGATTCAAGATGGCTATCCTTTCCAATAAATTGGACCATTTCACCCAAATCATGGTGGCCAGGCTTTTGCCCCGCTGGCGGTTTAGGCCGGTCTTCGGGGCCCGGCCCTCGGTTCCGAAGAAACCCGACCCGGCCGGGGCGCTTGAAATCGCCGAGGCCCTACAAATCGCGCCGGAATATTTTATCTACTTGGGGGATACCGGAATTGACATGAAAACGGCCGGCGCTGCCGGGATGGCAGCGGTGGGAGTCCTCTGGGGGTTCCGCCAGGCCGATGAACTCAGGGCTCAGGGAGCGCGGTGGCTTATAGAAAAACCCGGGGACTTGCTTCCCTTACTTTCCTAATTAATTATTGATGAATGCCCGAGTGGCGCCGGGTTCTATTTTCGTACTAAAGGGACGGTGAGGTTTACTGCCGGGGTGGAGTTGTTGCGGTCGGGGGTGGGGGGTTTTTAGGGGCCGCCATATTCGACTGCGGCAGGGTTTTAGGGATGGTTGTTCTCGGGGAAAATACCGCAGGCGCTCCCGGAGTCTGCTGAAGCCCGGCGCCTGCTCCCTGCTGAACCCCTCGGCGGAATCTCCGGCCTTGCTTTTTGAGTTTATCTTCCCACTTATTCAGCGCTTCTTCCTTCTTATTTAGCGCTTCTTCTCTGGAATTCAGTTCTCTTTCTTTGGCCTCTAACTTTTCCTCTTTATTTTTTAGCCCTTTATCCTCTTTTTCCTTATCCTTTTTAGCCAGGATTTCGCCCACAGGAAAATGGTTGCCGGCCTGCACCCCCATCTCCCTTATACCCATCCCCAGGAAAAAAAGGATTCCGATCCCCCCAGCGATCCATCTTTTCATAGTCTAGTCCCTCCTTCGATGATTTGATCTTATTCCAATCTATCATCCTAGGGATTCCCAGACAATTGCAAATAAATCCCAAAATGGAGGAGGCTACCGGGTGATGACCAAGTTTTCCTCGGCCATAATAGGCGCCTCCCGAAGGGCCTGACAGGCTGATTCGTCCGTTTCCTTGGATTTCATAAGCAGGGCTACGAAAACCATACCTAACGAGCATCCTAAAATAGTACCCAAAATGAATAAGAACATGCCCCATCCCCCCTGATTAAGATATTTACAGAATAGTTATGCAAATTTTATGCAAGATATGACATTTTTTATATGTTATTGATTTAGTTAATCTTTAAAAAATATGGTCCGTTTTTTTTCCTACCGACTGTTAATTTTGTATTGATTATCCTACAGGGTCTGTCATGGCCTTGACACAATTTATAATTCAAAATTCAATAACTTAGCCAAAATAATCCCCTGTAGGGAATTTTTTTCCCTTTGGATCGAGGGAAAAGCGCCCAATACCTATCAAAAATTTCTATTACCCCTTTTAATTTTTTATTAAGCATTGACAATGGGTTATCTTCGTAATACCATTTGACCCGGTTTTGTATTCCTCCTTGAGTCAATAGTTCCTGGGGATGGGCCAATCCCCCGGATCGAACCCATTCATTGAATTGTCAGGGCGACCTATTTCAATGCCCAGGAAGAAAAAAACATCGTTGTTCGCGGGCCTCCCATCAACCCCAAGGGTATCGAGTAAGGCACGACTTTCCCAGATTATTCAAGGGCTGTCCATCGCCGCCTTTGTGATTGACGATCGGCATTGTATTACGCATTGCAACAAAGCCTTCGAAAACCTGACCGGCCTTTCGGCGGTATCTCTCATCGGGACCCAGAACCAGTGGCAGGCTTTCTACCCGACCCACCGGCCGACTCTGGCCGATTATATCGTCCAAGAAGGCACCGAGGTGGAGATTGCCCAGCATTATGCCGATAAATGCAAGAAATCATCCCTGATCGAAGGCGCCTATGAGGTAGAAGACTTTTTCCCGAATTTATCCACGGGCGGAAAGTGGCTGTTTTTTACCGCTGCCCCGCTGCATGACGCCCAGGGAAGGGTCAACGGGGCCATCGAGACCCTCCAAGATATTACCGATAGAAAAAAATCAGAGCGGGCACTGCAAAAGTCCGAAAGACGGTTGAGGGCGCTCCTGGACTTTGAACCCTACCCGATTGTTGTTTTTACATTGGACGGCCTGGTTTCCTATCTCAACCCGGCCTTTACTGAAATTTTCGGCTGGGCCCTCGATGAACTGGAAGGGAAAAAAATACCCTATGTGCCGGCCGATCTGAAACAGGAAACCGACGAAAACATCAAGCGGCTTTTGTACGATCGGGTGATTATGCGTTACGAGGCCCAGCGTCTGACCAAGGACGGCCGCCTTTTGGACGTGGTGATCCGGGCGGCGGTTTTTTCATTATCCCCGGATGAGCCGGCCGGCCAGATCGTCACCCTTCGGGATGTCACCCGGGAAAAACGGATGGCCCGGACCAACGAGGCGTTGCTGCGGATCAGTCGAGCGCTGCCTCTTTATCCGGACCTGGAAGACCTCCTGGATTACGTCAACGAGGAAGTGAAAACCCTGCTCCAGAGCGAGGGGGCGGTCACTACGCTGCTGGATGAAGAAAAGCAGGAATTGTATTTCCCCGGCGCCGCCTTTGATGAAGCCTTGAGGGATAAGAAAGTGAAGGAGCGCCGCTTCCCTATAAACGGGTTGATGGCCGGCAAGGTCATCCGGACCGGGGAGCCGCTGATCGTGGCGGACCCCTCCGAGGACCTCGAACTCCACGCGGAGCGGGACAAGAAATTGGGGTATCAAACCAAGACGCTGGCCCTGGTTCCTTTGAAATCGGTGGACCACATCATCGGAGCCCTTTGCGCCATCAACAAGAAGGAGGGGGCTTTTATTCAGGAAGACCTGGAGCTATTAAGTATGATCGCCGGGACCGTGGCCCTCTCCATCGAAAATGCCCGGGTAACACTGGAACTCCAAAAGGCCTACCGGGAAGTCACGAGCCTCAATCGGGCCAAAGATAAAGCCATCAATCATTTATCCCACGAACTGACCACCCCGGTGGCCATCCTCTCCAGCTCCCTTCGTTTCCTCTCACAAAAAAATACCTCTCTGCGGGAAGAAGCCTGGAAGCCGGCCGTGGAGCGAATTAAACGAAACCTGGACCGAATCCTGGAGATCCAGTATCAGGTTGAAGACATTATGAGTGAACGCCCTTTGAAGACGGCCGGCCTGCTTTCCCTCCTTCTGGATCAATGCGCTGAGGAACTGGCGTCGGTGGCCGTGGAATACAGTGGGGAGGAAAGTCTGTACGCACGAATCAAGAAACACATTGACCGCCTCTACGGCCCTCGGGAGGCCGTCGCCGAGGAAATCGTTCTTGATCGCCGGGTCAGGGAACGGCTCCGGCAATTGGAACCGGAGTTCTCCCACCGCCAGGTGAAAATCAGCACCACGCTGGAGCCCGATACCTCCATCCTGTTTCCCCCGGAGATTTTCCAAAAGGTTTTTGACGGTTTACTGCGCAATGCCGTCGAGAATACGCCCGATGAAGGAACGATTGAAATTCTGATCCGGCGCCAGGGAGACGGTGCGCTCCTACGGATTCACGATTACGGACAAGGGATTACCGAAGAAAACCAGAAGCGGCTTTTTGAAGGGTTTTACCCCACCCAGGAGGTGATGGACTACTCCTCCAAACGCCCCTATGCCTTTAACGCCGGAGGGAAAGGGGCGGATTTGCTCCGCATCAAGATCCTCTCGGAAAGATACGGGTTTCAAATCACCCAGACTTCGCGGCGTTGCCGCTTCATCCCCGGGAACTAGCGATCTGTGTCCCGGTCGGATCAGCCGCTGCCCCTTCTGCCAAAGCGCCGAAGACTGCCTCCATTCCGGGGAAACAGAGTTCTCCGTCTTTTTCCCGAAAAAACCCGCAGAGAACAAAAACGAGGCAAGTTATTAAGGGTCTCATAATTGTCTGTACATACCACCGACTGTCATCCCCGAGTGTCTTTGTCGGGGATCCAGAATCGTACCAGACCGGGGCTGGATTCCCGCCCGGAAGCGCTGCGGGAATGACGATAAGAGAACATCGAGATAGTCTGTTCTATTATGAGACCGTTAATAGGTCAAAAAATGCTGATAAACCGCTTGACAAACGAATCAATAAGTCTATACTTTGAATATAGACTGACAGTGAAAGGGATGGAGAGGTGCCATGAAAACGGCAAAACTGTTTAAAAATGGGCAGAGCCAGGCGGTCAGATTGCCAAAGGAATTTAGAATGATGGGTACCGAGGTATATATCAAGAAACAAGGGGAGGCGATCGTTCTGTTGCCCAAAGAAAAGTCCTGGGCGACCCTTTTCAAAAGCTTGGACCATTTTGAGAAGGATTTTAAGATCGAGCGAAATCAACCGGTAGAAGCCCAAAAGCGAGGGCCGCTGTTCCAGTGATGAAATACCTTTTGGACACCAATATTTGCATCTATATCATCAATGAAAAGCCGAAGAAGGTTATGCATAAATTTGAACGGTATCCCGTTCATGAGTTCGGGATTTCATCCATAACCCATGCCGAACTTCAGTATGGTGTTGCGAAAAGCAACCACAAAAATAAAAATCAAGCGGCCCTTGATGAATTCCTGCTGCCCCTGACCATCCTTCCTTTTCAGGGAAAAGGATTAGTCGAAAGTTATGGGAAAATACGGTCCTTTCTGGAATCCAAAGGAAAAATCATCGGTCCTCTGGATACCCTGATAGCCGCCCACGCCTTGAGTCTGGATCTGACCCTGGTTTCCAACAACATCAAAGAATTTTCCAGAATCCCGAATCTCAAGTGCGAAAATTGGGTTTCCGAAGCCTAATGAAAAAGTGAAACGCCGTGCACGTTCTGCACGAACATCCCCCACTCCGGCACTTGGTCAGTTTCCCGCCGGAATCGGTGGTCAGTTTGCTCCGGAATCACTGGTCAGTTTCGATCGGAATAACTGGTCACTTTGGTCCGGAATATACAAATCGAGGAACTAAGGAAAAAAGCCTCTGTTGCCGGCAAGGAACGGACTTGGATATCGGGTTTAACAGATGACCAGATTTATGAGGTCTTCACCCGATTAAAAAATGGAGAAAGCGCCAAATCAATAGCCAAACATGTCCGAGAGGCTTGGCAAATCAATGCCCAATCCTCGGTCCATTCCATATCCCAAGGGATCCTCAAATTTTCTCGAAGGATTGCGCATCTTCTAATCAACCCCAGCCCTTGCAGAAATGACTTTCTTCCCAACCCCTACGAGCCCGAGAACGAAGATAAAACCCCGGGGGACACGTTAGAAGAAATTGCCGATCAGCAGGAGAGCCGGATAAAAAGGATTATCTCGGAGGAAAAGGAAACCGGCGTCAAATACCTCCAACTATCCAAAGAGATAATGAGCCTAACGAATCTGAGAAAGGCCATTATTAAACAGCGGGAGTGGGAGCTGAAACACGGGGACGCCATAAAAAACAAGAGAATTCAGAGGATGGGAAAAGACATCAAAAAGAATTTTGACAAAATTATTGAGGATCTTGGAGATGATGGTCGGGAGCGTATAATTTCGGCTGTAAAGCGATTTATGGAACTTGCGGAAAAAGAAGCAATTACACCAGAGGTAAAACCAGATTAAAAAGACGGTGTTGATCAAATTTCCAACAGTTTGTCTCGGCTCTCATTCGGACAATTCGCATTGAGGTTTCTGTCCCTGGAATCAAGGCACCCGTGGCGACCAGAACGTCATCAAGCCAGCCGAGAACGAAGTGGCCGGATGAATATAACGCGGCAACGTCCACCAGATCAATGTTGATTTGCTCATCTATCCAGCCCCAGTGCTCGCTGAGGCCCTGGAGGATAAGATTGCGGGCTATGGCCTGATGGTTGGGGACGATTGGACTAATATGGAGATCGGAGTTGGTGCTCGGATTCGCGCTCTCTAATCTGGCCTATGAACCGGACTCCACCTACAAGTCCTTCACCAAGACCATCACAAAAATCAACAATTATCGTTTGAAGTATATAAAACGGGAGGACCCATAGAAGTTCAGCTATTGCAGTGGTCCTCAGAGCTTTGCCAGTGCCTCCTGGGCCTTGGCCAGCCAATAATCCATGCCCATATCCCGGAACAAAGTCTCCGCCTTTTTCAGATTTTCTAAGGCCTCTTCCTTGCGGCCCGATTCGGCATAGACCTCCCCTAACGAGAAATAACCACAACCGGACCAGGGTAGCATTCCCAACTCTTCGAGGATGGTGTTAGATCGCCGAATATGCTCTACCGCGGTCTCGAATTGCCCTGGATCGGCTTTGGCCAAAACCATCCCTTTCAACCTCCAGGAAGTCCCTTGATGCTGTTTTTCATTATTCGCCAGCGAGCACTTCAGGGCCTGCTCGGCCTGTACTCCGGCCTCTTCCAGATTGCCCAGACTGTAGTGGGCCAGGCCGTAAAACCAATGACATACCGATAGACTGAAGGGCAGGCCCAGATCGGTATGTATTTTGAGCCCCTTTTCGGCGAACTCAAGGGCAGTCCCGTAGTCCCCTATCAACCAATGACCGTATCCCAGCCAGGTCCAGGCTTGTCCTCCGAAGAGCATGGTCTGCGATTCTTCGAGATCTTTGATCGCTTTCTTTATCATCCTGATCGTACTAAGCCCGTCTCCCTTGAATGCCAGCAAAATGCCATAAAGACATTGTACTAAACCTAAGGTAGCTCGATGATTGATTTCCTCGACAAAGGATAAGGCCTTCTCCAGCAATCTTTCCGCCTTATCTAAATGGCCCAAAAATCCTGTAGCGAAACCCCAAAACGCGAGAATTTGCGAATAGGGGTTGAAAGGCTTTTCATAAAATTCGGCTTGCGTTTGGGAGTTTTCAATCAAGCCAATGATCGTCGGGGCAATCCGGCCGACCCTTTGGTAATCGAAAAGAATAAAAGAGAAAGAACAAAGGTCATAACCATTGGAGACCAGGAATTCATTATCCTGGATCAATTCCGGGTTTTCGCCGCAACTCTCTAAGTATTCCCAGCCGAGTTTTGAATTGCCTCCTTTGAGAATATAATACCCCCCCAATAGGCTTCGTATGGATAGTCTGCTCCTGTCGTCTTCCAGCTCTTCGGCCAGGGCTTCGGCTTTTTGAAGCCAAGGGAGATAATCCTCGGTATAACCTATCCTGCTCATGGGAGGACTCATCGTCAGAACAAGCGCTATCTGTTCTTTCCTGTTCTCCTCGGTTGGGGGCAGCTTTAAGATTGCTTTCATAGCTTCCTTATAAAGCCGGAGGCTCTCAAACAGGGCGTCTTTTCGGAAGGCTTTCCCGGCTGCCTGCTTGAGGTATTCATAGGCTTTAGACAGGTTTACGCTCTTCGAATAGTGATAGGCCAGCATCTCGCAAAATTCTTCCAGTCTGGCGGGATAGAGTTGTTCGATGGCCCGGCCGATCTTCTCGTGAATCTCCTTTCTCCGGTTGATGAGCAGGCTGTTGTAGGCGACCTCCTGGACCAGGGCGTGCCGGAAGATGTACTCCAAATCGGGGAAAAGGCTCTTCTCGTAGATGAATTCCAGCCCCTGGAGGTTTACCAGGCCTGATTTGAGGTTCTCCTTCATCTCGGTGATCGTCTCCAGAATGCGAAAGGCAAACTCCCGCCCGATCACCGCCGCCACCTGCATGATCCGCTTGAGGCTGTCCTCCAGCCGGTCCATACGGGCGGCGATGATCCCCTGGACCGTGTCCGGGACCTGGGCACTGGCGATATCCCGGGTCAGGACAAACCGATCGCCCGTTTTCCGGATGGAGCCGTTTTGCAGCAAGGACTGGGTCAACTCCTCCATGAACAGCGGGTTTCCGGCGGCCCGGTTGAGGATCAATTCCTTCAACTCGGACACCACCTCGCCCCCCTCCAGGATCGCTCCCACCAGTTCCGCGCTGGTGCCGGTGGAGAGTTGCCCCACCCCGATCAGGCTGTAATAGGATTTGCTCCCCCACTGATGGACGTATTCCGGCCGGTAGAGGAGTAAGAGGAGAATGCGGGTCCGGGGGAGCCAACCGATCATGTAGGTAAGGAATTCCTCCGAGGTCTTGTCGATCCATTGCAGGTCTTCCACGGCCAGGACCAGCGGCCGATCCCGGGTGCCGCGAATCAGCAGGTCCCGAAGGGCCTCAAAGGTCTTCTCTCTTTTCTGCTTCGGCTCCAGCTTATTATAGACTTCATCCCCGACCGGCAGGGACAAGAGTTCCTGGAGTGGCGGAATGATCGGCCGCAGATTCTCGTCCATTCCAAGGATCCTTTCCTTTAGCCTGTTCCGGATGACCCGCTCCGGCTCCCCTTCTTTGACGCCGAGGAAGGAACGAAGGACGTCCAAAATGGGCAGATAGGGCATCGACCCCCCGTAGTGCAGGCATTGCCCTTCCAGATAGGCATATTCACCCTGGGGTAAAAGACTCCGGAACTCCAGCAGCAGTCTCGATTTCCCGACCCCGGCTTCCCCCACCAGGCCGATGACCTGGCCCTCTCCTGACTCCACCTTGGCGAAGGTCTCCCGGAGCGTTTCGATCTCCCGGTCGCGGCCCACGAACCGGGTCAACCCTTTGGCCGTGGAAGCGGCGATTCTGGTTTGCACCTGGGTGGGCCTTAGGAGTTGGTAGGCCTCGACCGGCTCTTCCTTCCCCTTGATCTGAATCTCCCCCAAGGGCTGGAATTCAAAAAACTCTTTGGTCTGTCGGTAGATGTTCTGGGACACCAATGTGCTGCCGGGTTGGGCATTGCTTTCCATCCGGGCGGCCAGATTGGTTGTATCGCCCATGGCCGTGTAGTCCATCCGCAGATCATCCCCGATACTCCCCACCACCACGGTGCCGGAGTTGAGCCCGATGCGCATTTTGAAATCGATCCCATAACGTTGTTTAATTTCCTCACCATAGGCGACCAAGGCCTGCTGAATGGCCAAAGCGGCATGGCAGGCCCGCTGGGAATGATCTTCGTGGGCGATGGGCGCCCCAAACAGGGCCATCACCCCGTCGCCCCGGAATTCGCCGACTGTGCCCTCAAAGCGGTGGATTTCATCGACCAGTATCCGGCAGCACCCGTCCATGATCCGGTGAACGTCCTCCGGGTCCAGCCTCTCGGACATAGAAGTGAACTCGGCCACATCAGCGAACATGACGGTAACGATTTTTCGCTCGCCCTCGATAGAGCTGCGATGGGTCAGGATTTTTTCGGCCAGATGCTTGGGGGTGTAGGATCGGGGGGCGGAGAAATCCACCGGAGAGGGCTCCAGCGACAGAGTTAATTGATAGCCGCATTCCCCACAGAATTTCTTACCCAATGGGATTTTGGCTCCGCAACCAGGGCATCTCAATTCCATCTTTGCCCCGCATTCTTCACAGAACTTCACACCTTCCCGGTTTTCAAACAGACACTTGGGACAAATCATCGCATACCCCCAATAAAAAACCCCATCTCTCATCCGAGAAATGGGGTTTCCGAAATTCCTCCATCATACTGCCTCCCTAAGGTTGCGGCGGTGAAACTGGAAGATAGGTTATTTAATTAATCTGGCTTGGTAATGACCAGAACTATACACCTTTTTGTGATAAGAAAATAGGGAAATTTGTCCTAAGAAAGGTGGAGAATTGGGAGTATCCGTCAACGATTCTCGTTAGAACTCATGCATAGCGAGTCCAATATTCACAAACAACAGTTCAGGAAGAGGTCGTCTCCTGGACACTCGGCATCTACCGATCACTGCACCCCCTCCAAGACAGCCTTGGCCAACCCCACCATATCCTTCACCCAGGGTTCTTCCTCCTCGCCTAACTTATCGATAAACCATTTGATCTTGGCCCTCTCCTTTTTCGTCGGGACAAAATACCGGCCTGGTATGCTCGGTACTTCACCAGGCGTCAGACCGGTGGTCCGAATAGAACGTCGAACCTGAGGGAACCTGGGAAGGCTGGGCCTGGGTTTATTTTTGATTAAGATGAAGCGGTCTGATATTCAATCGGCAAATGAACGGCCAGCCGCCGTGGAAGCCGTCCAGAAACTGCGAGGCCTCGATCCTAAAAAGGCCGACGAGCTTTCAATCTAACAGTGCCACGCTGACGCAACCGAAAAGGGGGAGCCCCGGGGGCGGACGGGAGGGCAATAACAAGGCCTTAAATAAATGCGGCGCCGGGGCGGGGGCCTAAATAATGTTTTAGAAATATTTTAATACCGATTTTAAAAGGGGCCTGCAACTTTTGGCCTTATGGCGGAAGCAGACGCCGCAAGGCCAATCATGACCAATGCCGAAGGCAAGGGCCGCTTCCGCCGGCCATAGGCGGAAAGATGGAGTTTCCTTGCCCCCCTAATAAAATTTGAGGTTGGCAATACCTTAACCCGCCAAGAAGCCGGTGATCCTTGGAGGCAGGCGGGGACTTTGCAAAGAGCCTTAATGCAAAGGCCATGACGGCCGGAAAGGGAACCGAAGCGACTGGCGGAGGGGAAGGTAAAGGGGGTGTTGGGGCATAGGAAACGCTCGGCCCGATTGTGGTCATATAATTGCAGGCGGGGGGTACCGGGGCGAAGGGGCGGGTTCAGAGAAACATCAAAGCAGACCACCGCTTAAGCGAGCCGAGGGCGTGGGCCTTGCCCGCCATAACCAATGCAAGGGCCATGACCGAGGCGAGCGAAGAAACCCCCAACCTGCCGGACAGTTGGTTAAAAACCACGGACTATAACCAGCCAAGAAAAATAAATAAATGGTTTTTGACAGCCGGACGTTTGCGTCTGCCCCCTCCAAACTAAGCCCCCCGCCTGGCATGACCACCGGCAGTCTCGAACGCCCGGCAGTACCTTGGGCATCCCCTGGGGGAAATTGAGGGGGTCAAATGCCTTTAAAATATAGGCCGTTATTTGTGCCTTACCGAAGCGAACCGAGGCCGGCTTTTGTATTTGCGAGGGGAGCGGAGGAAAGTCCCAAATAACGGCCCAACCGCCCGTTGTTTTTCTCCCCCCGGGGCCATCGGCTCTGACGTCACACGTAGAAGTATTTAAAAGTGGGGCGTGAGTGCCGTTGGCCGATTTGGGGGGCCGGGGGGGTAAAATCTTAAATAATAAGCCCTCGGGGTTTTCTTCACCCGTCGTCGAAGATCAGTAAGGCGGGCGGAGGGGGAAGTAAATCCCGGGGGCTCTTCCACAACTCCCCCAGCCTGCGGCTCTCACGTCACACGGAAAAGTTTTAATCCGGGGGGCGTGAGTGCCGCTGGCGATAAGGGGGCCGGGGGGATAAAATTAATAATCCAGCCCTCCTATCTCCCCGACCGAAGGGAGGTGAGTTGGGACGGGTTGATAGCCACCGCTAAAAAAATAAGGAACCCCCCAGGCGGTCTGTCTGGAACAGTCAGTCCGCCGTCCGGGGGGCGGGGGGGGCTGCTTTAAATAAAGACAAAATGCAAGGCGGATGACAAACGCTTTTAATTGGCGGCCGCCTTGCTACCGCTTTCCTGGACCCGGATTGCCGAAGCGACGGAAAGGCTGTATGATTCCCTGGGGTGAAAACCAAGGCGCCCGAAAAAGACGGTCTTTCAGGGAATTAGATTTTTACATCCATTGCCCTGAGATTTTGTCTCTTATAATGGATGCAAAAATCTAATATAAAAAACATTTCACCCGTTTTCCCCGAGCGCAAACACGCAACCAAAATCCAACAATCGCCTGGAGGCGAAGGGCCTCCACCCTCCCTGATGGAAACACTAAGCTTTGATTAAAGGTTCGGCCAATTAAAGTTGATCGGTGTAGCTTGGCTACAATCCGGCCACGCGGGTATTCCATATTCACTGCTCCAAAGGACTACTCCCGAACAGAGGCTCAATGTGGAAGCAGCCCCAGTATCCGGAACAATGTATGATTTGATTTGCATGGTGAAGGTGTACGTCTGGGGATTGTAGGTGAATGTTGTTTTATCAACCAGATCGAGGCCATCAAACGTACTAGGAATCCCGCCAATATAGGTTCTTAATTGTATAGACCACCCATACATCGGTTTAGACCATCTAATGCTGATCACATAGGGTGGTGAGGGAGATAACGTGATCTGCTCAACCACCGGCGGGGTTAAATCCGGATAGGTCGGATCATTGGACAACCGCTTGAAGGTAATCGGGATAGTCTTATCGGCCTTACCACTTTCATGCACTATGATCGTTCCGTCGAGGGTTTGCTTATCGGTGGAAAGCGTGAAATGAAAATCAAATGTCTTGTTGGCAGCAAGCATTGTACCCGTGAGCACACCATTGACAAACTCCACATTACTGAGTTGTCCACTAACAAATGTAGCTGTCACTAAGCTCCCTGACTGCTTCAGAAGAAGGCCGAAGGCGCCAAACCATTCCCAAGTTGTTCCTATTCCTTCCCACCGGCCGGTGAGTTCTTCCGATGCCGGCGCAAGCCCATTCTCAATTAGTGGAAGGAAGAGGTTATTCTGATTAGGAAGGTTCAGATTAACCGGTTCCCCCGCCCATAAGCCAGTTACAGAAACGCTCAGAAACAGCATGGTTAGTGATACGATCACCGCTCTTTTCATAATTCCCCCTTTTCACTTTTTTGACAAGGTAGCAAAACGCGTACAAACAAAAATTAGACCGACAGAACAGCCGTAATAATGCGCTAGAGATATCGTAGGACTTAATGACAATACTTAATAAGAACTTCTTGTCAAGAAAAAACTGCTATCACGATTTATCCGAAACTAACGTCTTACACTTTTAATTCTTTCCTGTTGGCCATTTTCCTTTCTTCCTGCCCTCATCTTTTCAAAACCTTCGACTTAATCCTCCTTCCCCATGTCTAAAAATGAAGGGGGCAAGAATTGAAAGTCCTTTTGTTGAATACCGTTTATACTCTTCTGTTTTTTCACAACGGAACTTTCAATGCAGGAAGAAGTCATGGTCCGGCTTACCCGCCAATTATAATCCTAAAACATGCCCCAATTCTTCCATAAATAAGTTTGGATCCCCAACCCGGGGGAATAAGGGGGGTATAGTTTGACGAACTCCTGGAAGGCCAGCCCATAACTTTCAGTGGGGAGGGCCCCCAAAGCCTTGGCCAGGAACAAAAGGGCCAGGGATGGAGCCCGAGACTCACCCTGATTGCAGTGGATCAATAGGTTTTGCCCACCCTCCCATTGTGCCCTTGCAAATCCTAAAAACCCGGTAAAAAGTTGGGGCCTAAATAGAGGCACGGGAGGATCAATCATATTCAGATAAAGATTTTGAGGCCGTTCAAAGATTAAATAATTGGGATGGGCACTCGGGAGGCTTTTCTGATAACCAACGGCCCTTTGATGGCAGGGGCTCTTACAGGCATGAACCGTAGCCCAGCCCTCCTTTTCATGGAAGCAATCCCGGATGGATCCGATGTAGAGGCGATCATAAACATTCCACACGGTTAGATCACCCCCTTTTCTTCCAGGTGCACAATAGGGGCACAAAATAAAAATGCCTTATGAAAAAATCTCCATAAGGCATTGATTTTATTGGTAGCGGGGGCAGGATTTGAACCTGCGACCTTCGGGTTATGAGCCCGACGAGCTACCGGACTGCTCCACCCCGCGAAAAAATAATATTATACTTCAATATTTTCTTTTGTCAAGCCCCTTCTGCGATCGCGATCAATTTTCCCAAAATAATCAACTACCTGATAATAAAAGATTTTACCTTGACGGGGCTTGTTTTTTTTACTATCATTCTAAATTTTGTGACCCATCAGCCCTTTAGCAGGCGATGGTTCAAGATCCATTGGTTTCAAAGGGCTGATGGGTCACAAAATTTAGAGGGAAAGGATAAGGAATGGAAAAAAACCTGGAAAAGATTCGCAACATCGGATTGGTCGCCCACAGCGGCGCCGGAAAGACCTCCCTGGGAGAAGCCCTCTTATTCACCACTAAGGCCACCGATCGCTTGGGACGGGTGGACGACGGCACCTCGGTTCTGGATTTCGAAGCCGAGGAAGTCAAAAGAAACCTGACCATCAGTACGGCCTTTCACCATTATGACTGGAAAAAACATCGGGTCTTTTTTGCCGACACCCCGGGGGACGATAATTTTATTGCGGATACTTTCTCCTGCCTCCAGGTCCTGGACAGCATTATTTTAGTGGTCGATGCCGTGGACGGGGTCAAGGTCCAGACCGAGCGGGTATGGCAACTGGCCAACCGCTACGAAATTCCCTGTTTGATCTTCATCAACAAACTGGACCGGGAACGGTCCGACTTCGCCAAGACATTGGAATCCATACGGAAACTTTTAAAGGCCAAGGCCCTGCCCCTGGCCCTGCCCCTCGGGGGTGGTGAAACCTTGAGCGGAGTCGTCTCCATTCTTGATCAAAAGGCCTATGCCTACAGTGAAGGCGGGAACGGTTTAGGAAAAGAAACGGCTTTGCCCACAGAGCTGGAAGAAGAGGTCAAGGCCTTTCGGGATAACCTGATTGAAAGCATCGCTGAGACCGACGACCGCCTGGTTGAAAAATACCTGGACGGGCAGGAACTGACTTCCGAGGAATTGGTTCAGGGTTTACGGAAGGCCGTTTTAGGGCGAAGCTTTGTCCCCGTCTTCTGCGGTTCGGCTTTGAAGAACCTCGGAGTGGATCTTCTCCTGGAGGCCATCAATGCCAACCTCCCCTCTCCCCTGGACCGGGGCGCCCATAAAGGCCAGGACCCCAAGACCAAGGAAGAAAAACTGCGGGAACCCGCCGTGGAGGCCCCTTTTTCGGCCCTGGCTTTTAAGACCATGGCCGATCCCTATGCCGGGCGGTTGACCATATTCCGCATCTTTTCCGGGACCTTAACTGCCGATTCCGGATTTTACAACGTCACCCGCGGAGTCAAAGAACGATTCGGACAGCTCTTCATGCTGGAGGGCAAAACCCAAAAACCAATCTCCGTCGGCCATCCCGGAGAAATATTGGCGGTCTCCAAACTGAAAGAGACCGTCACCGGCGACAGTCTGGCCGATGAAAAGGATCCGATCCTTTTCCCCTTTCAACCGCCGGCCAGCGCGGTCATTTCCTATGCCATTGAGGCCAAGAACAAAGGCGACGAAGATAAGGTTTTCTCATCCCTGAACCGCCTCATGGAAGAAGACCCCACCCTGCGCCTGGACAGGGATTCCCAGACCAAAGAAATCATCCTTTCCGGAATGGGACAGGTCCATCTGGAAACCACGGTTGAAAAATTAAAAAGAAAATTCGGGCTGGAGGTAATCCTCAAGGCCCCTAAAATCCCCTACCTGGAAACCATTCGCCAGGCGGCCAAAGGCATCATTTACCGGCACAAAAAACAGACCGGCGGCCGGGGACAATTCGCCGAAGTCCATATCGACATCTTACCCCTCGAACGGGGCAAGGGTTTTGAGTTTCAGGACGCCTTGGTGGGGATGAACGTGCCCCGCAACTTCGTCCCGGCCGTTGAGAAAGGGATTACCGAAGCTATGGTGCGGGGCGTGCTGGCCGGCTACCCGGTGGTGGATTTCAAGATCCGGTTTTATGACGGGAAATCCCACGAAGTGGACTCCTCGGAAATGGCCTTTAAAATTGCCGCCTCCATGGCCTTTAAAAAGGCGGTCCAACAGGCTCAGCCGACCATGCTGGAACCGATGGTCAAAATGTTGATTTTCGTACCGGATGACAATGTGGGGGATGTGATCGGCGACTTAAACAGTCGTCGGGGGAAGGTTATGGGCGTTGAAGCCAAAGATAATGTTCAGGTGGTAACGGCCCAGGCCCCTATGGCGGAAGTGGCTAAATATGCCCCGGACCTGACGGCCCTGACCGGAGGAAGGGGCTATTTTCAGATGGAATTCACCCACTATGAAGAGATCCCGGCCTATATGAGTGAAAAGATCATTCAGGAGGCCAAAACGGCGCAGGAGGAGGAATAAATTAAAGCCTACACCGGGCTAAATTCGAAACTCGAAATCCGAAATTCAAAACAAATTCATATGACCGAAATTCAAAATTCGAAACAAGAATCTTCCTGCCGCGAAGGGGGCCTTCGTTTTGGTCATTTGAATTTTGAACATTCGGTTTTGTTTCGAGTTTCGAGTTTCGGATTTCGGATTTAACCTTTGGGCAGCTAAAAAAGCCATGTACCAAGTCGGAATCCTGACCATCAGTGACAAGGCCTCTCAGGGACTACGTGAAGACCTGGGAGGCCCTGCCCTCCAAAAGTTGCTTGATCACCAATATTATCAGGTAGCCGTCACCGCCATCGTTCCGGATGATATTCCGGCCATAGCCGCGGCCTTGGTCGATTGGGCCGACCGGAAAAAATTGGACCTGATCCTGACCACCGGAGGGACCGGGGTCAGCCCCCGGGATATCACCCCGGAAGCGACGGCCCAGGTACTCCACAGGGAAATCCCGGGCATGGCCGAGGCCATGCGGGCCGAGGGATTGAGGCATACCCCCTTGGCTCAAATCTCCCGGGCGAAAGCGGGCTTCCGCGGAGAGACCCTCATCGTTAACCTGCCCGGAAGTATAAAAGCGATTGAAGAAATGTTCCCGGTGATTTTGCCCGCTCTGCCCCATGCCATTGAAAAGATCAAGGGTCATCCGGGAGATTGCGGCCGATAATTCCCCACTCCTCCATTCGACGCCTCATATTACGGGCGTGGGTTCCCTGCCAATAGATCCGCCCACACCTTTCGCAGCGGTTAAACTGTCGTTGGGTTTGCAAGATATAGACCGGGATGACAGATTGAAATCGGGCCAATTCCTCGGAATTCAGTCGTTTTAAAGGATGGTTGCAACGGATACAGCGGCCCAGCGGACCAGTCCGGTTCGGTTTGAACGCCAGGGCTTTAAACACCTCCTGAAGTTGTTCCCGGCTCTCCTCCGAGACTAAGGAAACCACCGTCACCCCTTTTACCGGCAAGGGATAACGAAGGAGCTGAATCACCCGGTCCTCCGGTTCAATCCCCCCGACTCCCTTCTTCCAGATCCGGGTATCCAGGCCGGCCATGCGCATAATTTTATTAAGATGAGCCAGGTGGGGGGCTAACCAGAGACGCATAGATTTAGAAACCCTAAATCCGAAATTCGAAGCACAAAATCCGAAACAAATTCAAATGACCAAATCTCAAAATTCGAAACGATTTCGTTTTGATCATTTGGATTTTGGACCTTCGTGCTTGTTTCGAGCTTCGTGCTTCGGATTTCGAATTTATCTTGGTTCCGCGATCAGGAAGGCCTCGTCCGGGATATCGGACCGGGGAATTATTTGTTCGTACTGAATGGTCAACTTTTTTTCGCTGTCCAAGCCCCGAGCCTCTATCTTCTTCGGCCAATAGGACCCGGCCAATTCAATAAAATTGGAAAATGAGATCTCGAGAGCTTCCGAAGTTCCACGTCCGGGGATTTCCATCCCCACCACTCGGAAGGGTTCCTTTTCCACTCGGATGATTTGAGGAGGCGTCCCATCGACCAGAAACTTCATTCGATTGGGATCCCGGTCTGCCTGGGCTCGGATCGGACCGGTTCCACCAGAAAAGAGAGGCGCCCGTCCCCAGAAGAGTTGAAAAATATCCTCCCAGCGAGTTTCGGAGGGAAGAGGAAAGGCCTTCAGGAGCGCGGGCAGGTCGAGGGGAACAACTTTCTTATCCATTAAAGAAAGGGCCTTAGTCCGCCCCTGATAAAAAACCAGATAGTAAACCGGCCGTCCGAAGGGATCGGACAACTCCAGGCGCAACGACCGGTAATCCCGGGCCAATAAGCGGAACCCCAACCGATAACGCTCTCCCGGCGCTTCGTATAACAAGCTGCCGGAGGCCTCCCAGGGAATAGAGGGAGGAAGGCTTTGCAGACGCTCCCATTGCTCCTCCAGGGAAGGACCGGGAGCGGTTATTGCCGGAGTACTGGAAGGCTGGGCTCCAACCGTCGGGGGATAAAAAGAGAGGATCAGGAAAAGAAAAACGGCCGCCGATTCTATTAGTATCCCGAACCTAATAATAAATCCCCCGTTCGGAATTTTTTCTTTCTTCTTCCAGTTTATCCTGAACCTCTTTTATTTTTTTCTGAATCCCTTCCTTCTCCTTGGCCCCCGGATTTAGGTCCAAAACCTTGCGATAAATTCGCAAGGCCTTATCCCAATAATTCTTCTTAATGTAGGCATCCCCCAGATGCTCGCCGATGTTCGGATCGCCTGGAACTCGCTTCCAGGCCTTTTCCAGTTCGATGACTGCTTCATCCCATTTTTTCTTTTTGTAGTACACCCAGCCCAGACTGTCGATAATGAAGCCGTCATTGGGTTTGAATTTCAAGGCCCTTTTGATCAACTCCTCGGCCTCATCCAGTTGGACCCCTTTCTCGGCGTAGGTATAACCCAAGTAATTTAATGCCGAAACATGGAAGGGATCTTTTTCGATGGCCGTTTTAAGTTGTTGAATACTTTCCTTTTTTTTGCCCATCTTGTCCAAGAGGACCCCCAGCCGGAAATTGAGTTCGGCGTTTTCCGGGTCAACCTCCAAACCTTCCTTCAGAATTATATAACTTTCCGGAAATTGGTTCTTTTGTTCATGGAGGGAGGCCAGGGAAAGGTAAAGATCAATTTTTTTGGGGAAGGCAATCAGGGCCTTCTCCAGCAACTGGATAGCCTCGACAACCTTTTTTTCTTTCTCTAGAATATGGGCCCGCAGAATCAACGAGGGGGCATGGTAATCCGATTGGGGGCCGATCGGGCTCAAGACCTCCTCGGCCTGACGGTACTCCTTCTTTTCAAACAAGGTATTGGCCAAGGCATAGCGGACTTTATCCGCACCGGGCTTTTCCTTGATCAGGGCCTTAAACTCCTCCTGGGCCTCTTCGAGGCGCTTGTTTTCAAGATAGATAATCCCGATACGGAATCGAATTTCTGGGTCATTGTGGGTTTGTCGTTTTAAATGGATAAATAACTGCCGAGCCTGCTCGAACTTCTCCAACTGCAAATATTGATCCCCGGCCCGCTCCTGGGCCTCTACGTTCTCCGGGTTCAAGTGCAGCACTTTCTGGTACATCTCCAAGGCCTGGCGGGGATGGTCCCTCAATTCATAGAGATAACCCAACCCCAAAGTGGCCCCTTCATGGAGCGGATTCAGTTTTAGCGTCTCCTGGAGGGCTTTTTCAGCCCGATCGAATTGTTTAAGAGAAAGATAGACTTTACCCAGAAAAAAATGCGCCCGATCCGAGTCCGGATGACTCTTGGCGGTCCTTTTAAAGACCTCCACCGCCTGAGGATATTTTTTAAGCTGGAGGTAAGCCAGACCCTGGAAAAATTGAGCTTCTTCACTATCCGGGTCCAACTTTTCCAGGGACTGATAGGTTTTCAAGGCCCCTTCCCATTTCCCCTGGGCGATCTGCATTTCCCCTAGGAGCAGGTAAGCCTCTCTAGACTTGGGGTCCAGGTTGATGGCCCTCTGGATCAGGGCCAGGGCCTTCTCTATTTCCATCATCTTGTAATACAGTTGGGCCAATTCCAACATCAGGGAAGGCTCCCGTGGTTGAAGCGCCAGGGCCTTTTCAAACTCGGCGGCGGCCAACAGATTCTGGTTTCCCTGGCCGTACATCGCGCCGAGGATAAGGTGATAATAAATTTCGCTCTCCTTGCTGGGAGGCTTCTTCTCCAGCACCACGCGGGTGAGAGAGGTCGCTTTCTGATCCCGGGAGTGAGGGGGGGAAAGCGCACACCCGGTCCAGTTAACCAGACCCCAGCTTAAAAGAAAAATAATGAGGGTTCTGGCGACCGAGGGGAGTTTCCGCGGAAAGTATTCCCGGTGAGGGAGGATGAAAGGTTTAGAAGGCGACATGTAAAAAATCCGGCTTCAAGCCCGGCAATTCCTTTTCCAGGTACACTTTTAATCTTTTTAATAACTTATCTTCTAATTGGCGGACCCTCTCTCGTGAAACCCGGAAATGGTCTCCCAGTTCCTGAAGGGTCAACGGTTCTTCGGTGAGGATCCGCTTTTCGAAGATCTCTTTTTCTCGAGGGGTAAGTCCCTTTTGGAAATCATCCAGTTTCGACTTCAGGATCGTTTTTAACTCCAGTTTGGAGAGGGCCGCTTCCGGGGAAGCAGACTTGTCCGGCAGAAAGGCCTTATGATCCTCCGGAGAGCTTTCACTTACCGGGGCATCCAAGGACAATTCCCATTCACCCAGTCGTTGATCCATCTCGATAATATCCTGTTCCGAAACCTGAAATTTTTCCGAAAGCAGTTTGGGGGCCGGATCAATCCCCATGGCCAATAACTTGCCTTTTTCTTTTTTTAAATTGTAAAAGAGTTTCCGTTGGGCCTGGGTAGTCCCGATCTTGACCAGCTTCCAGTTATCCATGATGAATTTAAGGATATAGGCTTTGATCCAGAAAGAGGAGTAGTAAGAAAGTTTGATCCCCCGAAAGGGATCAAACTTTTTGATCGCCTGCATCAGACCGATGTTCCCCTCCTGGATCAGGTCCAGCAGGTTTTGCATCCAATAACGCTGGAATTCCATGGCGATCTTGACCACCAGACGGAGATTGGAGGTGATTAATTTATAGGCCACCTCCGAATCCTGATTTTGGTGATAACGGAGCAGGAGTTCCTTTTCTTCATCCGGGCTCAACAGCGGATAGCGATTGATCTCTCGCAGATACCGCTGGAGGGGATCATAAGGAACAACCGGCCCCGCCTTGGGTTCATCGCCGGGAGGATGGTTCCGGTCGTCCTCTGAAAGGAGACTGGATTCTTCGTTAGGGATTGGAATGGGCTCCATCCTAATCTAAAATTTCTTGGTCATAGATGGATTCCAAACGGTATTTATGTTTGGCCTCCTCTTCGGCCAGATGGGCAAACAATTTTTTGTGGTCCGCCTGGGCGGCCTTTTCCGACCAGGCCTGGTAAAACTTCATCGATTTCTCTTCATTTTTCATGGCCAGGATCATGACTTCCTGATACTTCATATTGGGGAAAAAAGTAAGATCCACCAGATAATCGCTGATCTTCAGGTCAGGAACCATCCCGCCGGCCTCCGGAATGCTGGCCCCCTGCCCAATATTTTCTAACATTTTTTCATGTTTTTGTTCCTCATCGGCCAGCTCTTCAAAAAGAGTCGGGATCCCGGGGTATTGCGAAAGGCCGGCAGCCGAACGGTAAAAAGCTTGGGCATTTTTCTCCTTATCGATGGCGAATTGAATGATTTCCGGTAACGTACTTAACGACATCGCAACCTCCTCAGTTTGTTTTTTTAATCTAAACTTAATAATTTACTGGTCCTCCGGGAGGTTGTCAAGGGAATAAAAAAGACCCTCCACTGACCGGGGAGGGCCTTCGGTAAACGTGAAAAAGGAATTACTAAAAGTGGAAAATCGAGGGCTCCTTTTAGCCAATAATCAATAATCAACTCTCAATTCTTAATTAATAATTGATAATTGACCATTCGTATTAGGCCTATTCCCAGACCCTCTTATCTTCAATTTTTTTGGCCCCTTTGGGAAGGGAACCTTTGCTCAGGAGCTGGACCTCTCCCCGCAGGCGGAGAATATCCTGGATGGTTTTTTTCAAGTCCTCGGTCAGCTTCTTCGGGTCCCGGCAGGGACCGATCAGTTCCGCCCGAAAAACCATCTGATCCTGATGCTTCTCGCGGGTGACCACCACCTGGCATCCGCAGAGTTCCGAAAACTTGGCCGCCACGGCGTCCACCTGGCCGGGATGGATGAACATGCCTTTCACTTTGGTGACCTGGTCCACCCGGCCCACAATCCGGATCAGCCGCGGGGAGGTGCGCCCGCAGGGGCAGGGTTCATCACTGAAATAGGAAAGATCTCCGCTCCCGAAGCGGATCAGGGGATAGACCGGATTGAAACAAGTCCCCACCACCTCACCCACCTCGCCGGGCCCCAGTTGCTTGCCGGTCAGGGGGTCGACAATCTCCACGATGCAATCGTCGGGGAAATGCATGCCGTTTTTCTCCACACATTCAAAGCCCAAACAACCGATGTCGGCCGTCCCGTAGCTCTGACGGATCATGATCCCCCATTCGGACTCGATGCCGTCCCGAAGCGATTCAGGGAGCATTTCAGCGGCTACAAAGGCGGTCTTCAGGGATAGGTCCTTCTTTGGTTTGAGACCTACTTCTTTGGAACGCTGCAAGATCGCATGGAGGAAACTGGGGGTGCCCAAAAAGCCGGAGACCTTGAGATCCTTCAAGGTCTGGATTTGAAGTTCGGTGTTTCCCACGCCGGCCGGAATCGTCCGGCAGCCCAATAAGCGCAGCGATTCATCAAGCATGAAGGCAAAGGGGACCAAGTGGTAGCTGAAGGTAACCTGGCAGATGTCCCCGGCCCGAAATCCACCGGCGAACAACCCCTGGGCCCAGCGGGTATCCTCGTAATGCCTTTCTCCCGGTTCATAGATCGGCCCCGGGGAGACAAAGATCCTGCTCAGGGATTCCGGTGGTACCCCGTTAAAGCCGCCGAAGGGCGGGCTTTTTTTCTGCATGCCGATGAGATCGGTCTTTTCGGTAATGCCCAGCCGTTCCAGATCTTTCACGGTCTGGACATCCTGAGGTTTCATTTTGGCCCGGTCCATCTTCTTTTTGAAGGCCGGGGCTTTTTCATAGGCATAGGCCACGATCTGCTTCAACTTTTTATTTAAATACCGGCGGCGTTCCGTCCCGGTCATGGTTTCCAACTTGGAAAAATAGCCGGTAGCGCGTTCTTTCTTGGTAGCCATGGTCCCTCCCTCGGTTAATTCGAAAATAGAACTCGGCACCACAAAGCCTTTATTAACAGTTAATAATGAACAATTGATTATTAATTGATGAAGTGATTTTTCTGAAAGAGCTTACTTACAGCCAAGTTAAAAAAAAGGGGCCGGAGCTATCAACCAGCTCGGCCCCTGGTACCAGATTTCCACGACCGCGGGTACTTAGGACTTAGGCGGAAAAGTGCCTTCGAAAGGAACGATCATGTTTTTCCCATCGGGTCCCACAAAGGTAGCCGTACCGTTCACCGTGATGGGGAACTTAAAATCCTGGACCTCTTCCCACCATTTTTTTACCAGATCCGGGGCCTTGACATTCATTTCCTGCAGTCGATTCCCCTTGGTGACCAACAGCAGGACCATCATACTGTAAGGATCAAAGGCCCCGTTGATGCGCAGGTGATCGGTGGTTTTCCCCGGGATGTAATTATTATCAAAATTAGTAATGGTATTGACTTCAAATTCCTCAAAGGAAACGGTAAATTTCATACCATCCAACATGACCTTATAATTATTCGGGTTTTCCATGGAAAAGACAAAAGCCAGGTTCAAGGCCGAGCCCCTTTTTTCCTTGGGATCCAGATAAAAAGACCAGTAATTGGCGATATCGACCCGCTCCAATTTGACCACCGGGGCCTTGGCGGCCGCCATTTTTGTGGCCTTCCCTTTACCCATTAGTGGGGCCGGTTTGGCCGCAGGGGCCTTTTCATCAGCGGCCAGACAGGGCAAGGCCACCAGTCCCAAAACACCCAACATCAACAAAGCGATCGCGATTTTTCTCATTCGAATCCTCCCTTAGGTCAGCCACCGTTTACGGCGTTTATAGTGTTTGATGTCTCGAAAGCTTTTTCGGGTTCCCAAATCGGTCAGGCCGAGATAGAAGTCCTTAATATCCGGGTTCTCGGATAATTTTTCAGCGGTATCGTCCATGACGATCCGGCCGTTTTCCATCACGTAGGCATAAGGGGCCACGCTCAAAGCCAGCTTGGCGTTCTGCTCCACCAGCAGGATGGCGATCTTGGACTCCCGATGCAACCGGGTGACGATATTAAAAATCTCCTTGATCAGCATGGGGGCCAGACCCATGGAGGGTTCATCCAGCAGCATCAGCTTGGGGTTGGCCATCAAGGCCCGACCGACCACGCACATTTGCTGCTCCCCCCCGCTGATGAAGCCCGCGGTTTCACTGCGTTTCTCTTTCAGCCGGGGGAAATAGTGATAAACCATCTCCAAACCTTGTTTGACGGAACTACGGTCCCGCCGTAAGTGGGCGCCTACTTTCAGGTTCTGTTCCACCGTTAGGTGTTCAAAAACCCGGCGGCCCTCGATGACCTGGATGACACCGGATTTGGCGATATCTTCGGCGTTTTTTCGATCGATCCGCTCCCCCATGAAGGTGATGTTGCCATCGGTCACCTTACCGTCTTCATGTTTGAGCAGGCCGGAAATGGCCTTCAACGTGGTGCTCTTACCCGCCCCGTTGGCCCCCAAAAGGGCCACAATCCCTTCCTTCGGGACTTCGATCGACACGCCCTTCAGCACCAGAATCACCTCATGATATTTGACCTCAATGCTGTTGATTTTTAGGATCGGTTCGTCTGCCAACGGCCTTACCTCCATTTAATGAGCTGTTAGATTTCAGCGATCAGCAATTAGCTGGCCCTCTAAATAAGCTGAAAGCTGAGATCTGGAAGCTGTCTGCAGTTTTACCAGCCTAACCACTCCTTTTCCCATTTTTCCGGCCAGCGTTTCTTCAGGTCCGGCATGTCGACCAGGACAAACTTGCCTTTAACAATCTTGTAGATGGGACAGCCGCTGGCCGCCCGGTGGTCGGTAGCCGTGAAGCTGACCGGCAACGAGCCTACGCCCAAATCTTTATTCTTAAAGGTTTCCATGGCCCTCATGATCGACTCGCCGGTCATCTTGCCCTTTTTGTCGGCGATCTTCATGGCATCCGTCAATAACAGCACATCGCCCCAGGCCTGAATGGTGTGGGTCGTCCGTTTGTTTTCCGGAACCCCGGGGTTCATCTTTTTGGCATAGGCCTTGATCTTGTCCATCATGGGGGCCTTGCCGCCGAAGAAGGCGCAGACCGCGACGCCCATTACGTTTTCCGCGGCCGGACCGGCCAGCCGGGGAAGGTTTTCATCAAACCCCCAGTTATCGACGATATGATCGGCCCCTAAGCCCAGGGCATAGGCATCCCGCAGAGCCGTGGCCACGGACATGGTGGTGTTTCCGTGCCAGACCAGGTCGGGTTTGAACTGCTTGGCCCCCAACACCTGGCTTTTGGCATCCAACGCGGTTAAGGCCACGTCCTGGTCGGGCCCCACCTCAAACCCCAGCAGGACGGCCTGGTCCTTGATGGCCTTGATCGGGGCGCTGGCGTAAGGGACCGGGAAGGCGTAAAAACAAACAAAGCGGGGTTTTTCCCCCTTGGCCACCCGGTCCTTGAAACGGGGGTCCTTCTTCCAGACATGGTCATACCAGACGGTAATGGCGGCCCGGGCATTGGTGGAATAGTCGGAGGCGAAAAAAAGATTATATGGCGTCTTTTTCGGATCGGTCAGGTGGGCGGAATAAGACGCGGAGACATAGGGCATCTTGTCCCTGGTTACCGTCGGTGAAAGGGCTTCCGTATCCCCGGTTCCCCAGCCCAGGACGGCCACGACCTTATCGAAATCTCGAAACCGTTTGTAGGTGGTGATGGCCTCCGGAATGCGGTAGCCATAGTCGTATTGAAAAAGCTTTATTTTCTTGCCGTTGATGCCGCCGGTATCGTTCACATAGGCTATGGCCTCGGCGATGCCCAGGGCGTAATCCTTGCCCACATCGGCCGTGCCGCCGGTCATATCGTTAATCGCTCCGACACGGATTTCGTTTTGGGCGTAAACCATCCCCGTCGTCATCACTAAGGTGATCAATAAAACCACTACCCACGAAACGCAATTCTTCTTCATCATACCAACCTCCTCTTTGGTTTTCTGAATAACAGCAATTTAAAAATTCGAGTCTTCTGATAACCCTTGCTCTTTCCTGGCCATCACCTCCTTAGTAAGAAAAAGGCCAAAGATTAAAATAGTTCTTAACCTGCCACCAGCGGTAAGCCAAACCGTTGGGCTCGTACATCAAAAAAACTACGATGGACAAACCGAAGACGGCGTCTTTCAAGGACATCATTTTCATACCGATGGACGGATAGAGGGGGGTCAGGGGAATGATGATAAATTTTAAGGCCTCCAGGATCAGCACCATGAACAGGGAGCCGAAAATGGTCCCGTAGATACTGCCCACGCCGCCGATCAGGATCACCCCCACCAGCCAAAGGGACCAGAACCACTGGAAATGCTCGGGACTCAGGGCGGCCAGGTTGCTCACCCAGAAAGCGCCGGCGATGCCGCCGATGAAGCCGGCCACAAAATAGGCCATCAGCTTGTAGGTGATGATATTGATGCCCATGGTCTCCGCGGCGATGTCGTTGTCCCGGATGGCGACCCAGGCCCGGCCCACCTTGGAACGCAGGAGATTGGCCAGACCCAGGGTCAAAAGAATGGTCAGGATCGCCCCCAGATAATAGACTTTCGTATCGGTATCTATAACCAGGGGGCCGATGGTGATGGTGCCCGGAGGCAGGGAAAAGGCCTGGCCCCGACCGCCGATCTGGCTGACGTACTGGGTCAGGATGAACTCCACGGTCACGAATTGGGCGGCCAAGGAGGTCATGATCAGATAAAACCCCTTGACCTTGGCCGAGGGTAAACCGAAAAGAATACCCCAGATTCCCGCCACCAGGCCGCCGAGAAACATACTCAGTAGGTAGGGCACATTCAACTGGAGCATGAGCAGGGTGCTGGTGTAGGCCCCCACAGCCAGAAAGGCCGCGTGCCCCAAAGTCACCTGACCGCAGTAGCCGATCAAAAGCTGGACCCCCAGGGCGCCCATGATGGTATAGAAGATCAGGTTGGTCACGCTGATGGCATAGAGCCCCCCCAGATACGGGATCACGAAGAAAATGAACACTCCCAGGAGGATCATTTTCCAGATCACGAATTTGGTCTGCCAAAAGGCATGGTCCTGCCGATAGACTTCGTGGTAAACACCGCAAGGTAAATAGGACATGGTTACACCCTCTCAATCCGTTCCCAACCCCAGAGGCCGAAGGGTCTAAAAAATAAGATGATGACCATAAAGATGAAAGGGGCGATTTCCTTGACCCCCCCGGGAAAAAAATGGTCCAGGTAGGTGCCGCTTAAGTTTTGTAACACTCCGATGATAATCCCGCCCACGATGGCCCCCGGAACGGAATTCAACCCGCCCAGGACCACGGCCGGCAGGACCAGCAGGCCCAGGTAGCCTACCGAAATATTCAGGCCGTTGATATTGCTCAGCAGGGTCCCGCCCACCCCGGCGGCGACGAAGGCGATCCCCCAGGCGATGGCGTAAACGAAGCGGGCGCTGACCCCCAGAGAGAGGGCGGCCATTTCATCGTCGGCCGTGGCCTGCATGGAGAGCCCCCAGCGAGTGTACTGAAAAAAGGCGACAAAGACCAGCAGGAGCACGATGGCGGCGATGAAGCTCCAGAGATAGACCTGCCCGATTATGATTCCGCCGAATTCGATGGGTTTCATGGGGAAAACCGGAGGGTCAAAAATTACGGTGTCGGTCCCGAAGATGAAGACGATGATGCCCCGGAAAAAGAAAGACAGGCCCACGGTAACCATAATGATCGTCAGCACCGGTTCTCCGATCAGCTTGTCCAGGAAGAGCCGCTCGGTGATCAATCCCAGGATGAAGCCGATGATGATGCTCAAAAGCAAGGCCAGTAGAAAGGGGATTCCCCAAAGGTATAAGGTCAGGGAGACATACGCGCCGATCAGGGTCAATTCTCCCATGGCCAGGTTGAGCACCCCGGAGCATTTATATATCAGGGTCCAGCCCAGGGCCACCAGGGCGTAAATCCCGCCCATCATAATTCCGGTAATCAGGGCTTGCAAGAATAGCTGCATTACTTCCCCTCCTCGATGGGTATTTTACGGATGTGCAGATCGGTCTTGATCTGCGACACCCGGCCGTCTTCATAGGTGATGGTGGTATCCATGTGAACGCTGTCGGTGTCCTGGTAAAGGGCGTCGACCAGCATCTTATAGCGGTTCTCCACAAAGGCCCGGCGCAGCTTCCGGGTCCGAGTCAGCTCCTCGTCGTCGGCATCGAATTCCTTATAAAGGTTCAAAAACTTATGAACCTTAGCCGGTTTTTTCAGACTGCGGTTGGCCTCTCGAATTTGCTTTTCAACCAGATCATAAACCTCCGGTTTTTGGGAGAGTTCGTGATAGCTGGTGTAATTGAGCTTCTTGTCGTCGGCCCACTTGCCCACCACGGCATAATCGATACAGACCACGGCGGTGATATAAGGTCGTTCGTGCCCGATGACCCAGGCGTCTTTCACAAAAGGGGCGAATTTGAGGCGGGTTTCCAGATACTGAGGGGCAAAAATGGACTTGTCCTGGAGGATCATCACATCCTTGGAGCGGTCAAAGACCACCAGGTGACCGTCCTCATCGATAAAGCCCTTATCCCCGGAGTACAGCCAGCCGTCTTTGAGGGTTTTTTCGGTGGCTTCCGGGTTCTTGTAGTAGCCCAGAAAGACCGAAGGGCTCTTGGAGATGATCTCCCCCTCCTCGGTGACCTTCACCTCGGTACCGGGTATGGGAGTGCCCACCGTATCGAACTTGATGTCCCCCTTACGATGGAGCACGGAAATCCCGGCGATTTCCGTCTGGCCGTAGATCTGCTTCAGATTGACTCCCAGAGAATGAAAAAAACGGAAGTGATCGGGTCCCATGGCGGCGCCGCCGGTATAGGCGTTGCGCACGCGGCTCAGGCCCAGATGGTCCCGCAGTTTTTTGAAAACGATGATATACGCCAGCCAGCGTAACACCTGCCAGCCCACCGGCACCGGCTTTTTATCAAACTTCAAATCGGCGACCCGATAGCCGACCTTCATGGCCCAGTTAAAGATGTGGCGTTTGATCCAGGATGAATCCAGGTTTTTGACCTGCACGGTCCGGGTCATCTGCTCGTACATCCGCGGGGGAGCGAACATGACGTGGGGGCCGATCTCCCGGATGTTTTCCTGGGCGGTCTCCGGCTCCTCGGGAAAATTGATGGTAAAACCCACCTGCAACCCGCTGGAGATGGACATCATCTGTTCCCCGATCCAGGCAAAGGGCAAAAAGGAAACGAAATCGTCCTCGGGCGTGCAGGGGTCAACGCCCATCATAGCCTGCCCCATGGTCAGCAGGTTGTAATGAGAGAGCAGCGCCCCTTTGGGCAAGGCCGTGGTCCCGGAAGTGTAGAAAAGCAGGGCCACGTCTTTGGTCATGCCCTGGCCCACCGTACGTTCAAAAATCCCCGGGTCCTTTTGTTCCAGTTCCCGGCCCAGGCGCATGACCTCCTTCAGACTGATCAGCATGGGGTCGTCATACCCGCGCATCCCCTTGGGATCGTCCCAGATGATCTTCTTCAAATAGGGGCAGCGGTCCTTGATCGACAGGGCCTTGTCCACCTCTTCCTGCCCTTCACCGACCAGGAAGACGGCGTCGGAGTGGTTGATAATATAGGCCACCTCGTCCAGCAGGGAATCCTGAAAAAGCCAGACGGCAATGCCTCCCGCCGAAAGGGTGCCCATCTCGGCCCAGAGCCCCTCCGGCCGGTTATCTCCGATCATGGCCACCTTGTCTTCCCGCTTCAAGCCCAGGCTGATCAGACCCAGGGCGATATACTTCACTCGATCCAAGTAATCCTGCCAGGTGATCGGCTTCCAGAGCCCGAACTCCTTCTCCCGCATGGCGGCTTTGTTGTGGCCGTATTTCTTGGCAGTCTCTATGAGCACCTTGGGCAAGGTCAATTCATCGGTAATCTTAAAGGGGATGGTAAACGTTTTATCTCCGTGTGGCATACAGATCCTCCTCACCCAAATACGCTTCCACCACCTGGGGGTTGGCTTGCACCTCCTGCGGGGTACCGGTGGCAATCTTATTTCCGAAGTTGAGCACCGAAATCTGATCGGAAATATCCATCACCACCCCCATGTCGTGCTCTACCAGAATACAGGTGACCTTCCACTTTTCATCTTCGCTGATATCGATGATGAAGCGGGCCATATCCTCCACTTCCTCCAGGTTTAACCCTGCCAGGGGTTCATCCAGGAGCAGCAATTTGGGGTTCAAGGCCAGGGCCCGACCCAGTTCCACCCGTTTTTGCAGGCCATAGGGCAGCATGCCCACTGTTTTATGCCGGATGGATTCTATTTCCAGCAGATCAATGATTTCCTCTTCCAGGTACTGACGGGCCTCCACCTCTTCCTTGGCCGTTTTTCCGAAATAAACGGCCCCGCTCAGGATTCCTGATTTCAGATGGATATGGCGGCCGAGACGGATGTTGTCCAGCACCGTCATGCCTTTGAACAGTTCGATTTTCTGGAAAGTCCGGGAAAGCCCCAACTTGGCCCGGTTATGGGGCCGCAATTTATTGATTTCCTGTCCTAGAAAAGTGATGGAACCCTTCTGGGGGTGGTAGAGGCCGTTGATGCAGTTGAGGAGGACGGTCTTGCCCGCGCCATTGGGGCCGATTATGGAATGGATCTCCCCCTGGCGAACGTCAAAGGACACGCCGGAAAGGGCGGCCACTTTTCCGAAATACATGTGGATTTCGTCAACCTTCAGCATAACCGGCCCAAGCTGATCCGCTTCCATAGGACCATTCTCCTTCCTAGTAGGGGAAGTAAAATTTCGGCTCTTTCCCGGGATCAGGAAGAACCAATGGTACGAGTTGTTCGAATTTGATGTATCGGGGGGTAAAGAAAGACAAATTAGTCAATTTTAATTACAAATCATCGTTGCGCAATTAAATTAAAACTAATAATTCAGTATAGTTATAACAATGGAACTCTGTCAAGGGAAAAAACGCTCGTTACATCGAGTGACCGCTAATGCTTTTAAATGGTAACGATTATGGGTAGCTAACTTTAGCCAGGATGTCAAGTTTATAAAATAGTGGCTAAATAGTAGGTAAAAACTACTATTCATGAGAATAGGATAAAAGATGGGCCCGTAAATTTATTTTTTTATGTTTCAAATTGAGCTTGCCGCGGATGTTGTGACGGTGGAACAAAATAGTGTTTTTAGAAAGGTAGAGAAGCTCGGCTATCTCCTTGTTGGTCTTGCCTTCCTTGACCAAATTGGCTATTTTGATTTCGGTGGAGGTCAGGTTGAAATATTTGGATGACAGCCGGCTGATAAAGGGGGAGGTAATATTATCCAAATTGGATTCCATGATGTCCACCAGGGTCTGCTGGGTCGTGTTCAATCGACCCCTTTTCAGCTTTTCCACATAAGGGGAAATCAATTCCTTAACATTGGATAAGACCACTTCCCCTAATTCCTTTTTGTCCTCTTCCCGTTGTTTCAACAGGACTTTCAGGGCCGTATTGACTTCTTCCAGGTGGTGGGACTGGGCCTTTAGCTCGACTTCTCTTTTTCTCAAGGCCCTTTCAGCCCGTTTCCGTTCTTCCACTTCCTGCTGGAGTTGCGCATTGATTTTAGCCAGTTCGGCCGTCCGCTCTTTGACCCGGTCCTCCAAATGATCATGGGTTTTTTTCAGTTCCTCTTCGGCCTGTTTATGAGCGCTGATATCCCGGAGGATAACGATATTCCCCGTCGGCTGACCATCCCGATTTCTATAGATAGTCGAGCTGATCTGTACATCCAGCACCCGACCGTCCTTGGTCAGGCGTTTGGTTTCAAAGAGCTGGATCTTTTCACCGCTCAGCATGCAGGCAATGGCCATTTGCGTTTCCGGCCAACATTCCTGGGGCACAAAATCAATTTGTTTGCCCGAGACTTCCTCGCCGGAAAAACCGAAGGTCTGCTCAAAAGCGGGGTTGACATAGGTGGCCGTACCCTTCATGGTGTAGACCACGATGGGGTCCGGAGAGGAGGTCAATAACAAGCGATACCTTTCTTCACTTTCGCGCAGCGTCGCTTCGGTTTGTTTTCGTTCGCCCAATTCCCGGCGGACCGCGGCGTATAATCTGGCCTTGTCGATGGCCACCAGGGCCAGTTCGGCAAACCGGCCCAAAAATTCGATGTCTTCCTCCCGAAACTTTTTATCGGGATCGACGCTGGCCAGACCGATGACCCCGTGAAAACGCTTTTGGTCCCGCAAGGGGATGCCCACCACCGAACGGAGGGCGTCCAGGGACCGGTCACTGATCCGGTCTTTCCACCGGCGGTAATCATCCACCAGTACGGGCTGCCCGGTTTCCCAGACCTTCCCCCCCACCCCTTCCCCCCTTTTCACCCGCCGGCCCAACTGGTTTTCAAAAAAACCCATTCCGACCCGCATCTGCATCTCCGTCTCCCCGGGCTCCAGAAGATAGATGTATCCGCTGGCCGTCTCGCTCAGCCGGGCGGCCCGGAACAAGATGACCTCCAACAATTCTTCCTGGTCCAGCCGGTCAATCAGACCCAGTGAAGTCTCGTGCAGCGCCGTCAGGTGTTCGTTTTTTCGACGGAGCAAACACTCCGCGTCCCTGAGCCGGCGGATTTCCACTTCGAGGTCTTCAACCCGGGGCGGTCGATCACCTGATTGGCCCTGCCCGGCCCCGTCTATTATCGTGTGCTGGTTCCTGTGCTTCATAATAAGGTACGCTATCTGGAGCGTCAAAAATAATAAGGTCTGAGAAAAAGCCCGGGGAGACTTCGGTTGCCCCGGGAAAGCTGAAGCCTCCCCTGCCCCGCCCCCCGGAAGACCCATGATGGATGACGCTCTGCCGGGTGAAGGCTGGGGGGTATTTTCTATTATCAGGATATCGTTGTCAAAAAAAATATCGAAAAAGTGCCGCGTAATTCTTCGACCTTGACAGGCGGGGATAATTCCTTCATACTTAAAAATTACGATTGATTTTTCTCCCTAGAGAAAGAAACCAGGTAAAGAAAGGAGGTGTGGTTTTGGCCAAGCACAAAAAAATTGAACGGGTTCGGGAAATCGAACGGCGGCGTCACCGGCGTCTGAAACGGAAAAAATTGGCGGCGAAATCTACCGCCACGGCAACCCCGCAAACCGTAACCCCTACCGCCCCATAGCCTTTGGACGACTTCTTAATAAGTCCCTTGTTGTCATCCTGACCGAAGGGAAGGATCGTAACGCCTGTTGATTCCAGAAGGTCCCTCGCGAAATTTATCCTGAGCCGAACACCGGGATCCTTCGCTTCGCTCAGGATGACCGGCGCGGGGTGCAGACAAAATCCAGCCAATCAGATCTTGGTGAGGCCACTACTTCAGGACTCAAAAAAAGGCTAAAACGAATTTACGCGCAGGGAATACGACTGTTCCAGCGCCTGAACCAGTCGGGTCAACAGGGCATTGACCGGTGCCGGAATCCCTAGTTTTTCCGCCTCCCGCAGGATCGTTCCGTTTATGAAATCGATCTCCGTTCTCTTTTCTTTCAGCACATCCTGCAGCATGGAAGAGAGGTTGGGGGCCGTGGACCGGCATACTTCCTTGACCTGTCCCAGGGGATCGTCGTAAATCAATTCAATTCCTTTAGTCCGGGCCACCCGCAACGCCTCGGCCACAGCCTCCTCCAGGGTCTGTTCGGTGACGGGGAAACTGAGCAGGTCTCCGTTTCGCAGTCGGGTTAGAGCGCTCAGGGCATTGATCCCCACATTGACCAGCAGCTTGCTCCAAATGAGCGGATTAATCCGGGGGACAGTCCGGGTCTCAAAGCCGGCCGAAGTTAAACAGTATTGAGCCATCCGAACCCCCGGACCCTGATCTTCATTTTCTTCCCCAAACCCTGAGCCGACAAAGGTATCCCCGCGCCCCGCATGGCGGACCCATCCGGGTCCCAAGGCGGTGGCCCCATGGGAGGTGATGCCGGCCAAGACCTTTTCCCGGGGCAGGGAGTTCCCTAAGAGTTCCACATTACCGACCCCGTTTTGCAGGGTCAGAAAAAAGGGGGGGGGATCAAGCGCGCGCAGCCTCCGGGCCACCACCTCCGTATCATAGGCCTTGACGCAGATCAGTACCAGGTCGACTCCGGACAAATCCAGCGCCTCCAGGGTAACGGCCACCGGCACTCGAATTTCATCCAGTCCGGTTTCCAGGCGCACCCCCTGGCGGCGGATCTGTTCGGCCCGGTCCGGCCGGTGGTCTAAAAGCATGATCTCCAAACCCGCCCGGGCCATCATCCCCGCCAGGAGACAGCCCATGGCCCCTGGCCCGACAATTCCGATCTTCATTTCTTTTTCCTTGGCTGAGGCCCCAGCAGCGGTTTCAGGTCCTGGGGATCCATGGAAAAACTGTGCTCCGGGCCGGGGAAGATCCCCTCTTTGACTTCCCGGGCATAATCTTTCAAGGCCTCCCGGATCCGAGGGTGGAGTTGAAGGTATTGTTTGACGAATTTGGGCAGAAATTTTTCGTATAGGCCCAGCAGGTCATTGGTCACCAATACCTGGCCGTCGCATTCCGGACCGGCCCCGATCCCGATGGTGGGGATATCCAAGGACCGGGAAATCAACCCGGCCAGCTTATCGGGGATACATTCCATGACCACCGAAAAGGCCCCGGCCGATTCCAGTGCCCGGGCCGATTCCAATAACCGCCGGGCGGCCATTAGATCCTTGCCCTGGACCCGGAACCCCCCCAATTTGGAAACCGTCTGCGGGGTAAGCCCGATATGCGCCATAACCGGGATGCCGGCCTCCACCATCGCCCGGACCGTATCGGCCATTTCCAGACCACCCTCCAGCTTGACGGCGTCGCAGCCGGCCTCCTTCAAAAACCGCCCGGCGTTTCGAATGGCCTCTTCCCGGCTGATGTTATAGGACATAAAGGGCATGTCTCCCACCAGAAAAGCGTACCGAACCCCCCGTCTCACGGCCCGGCAGTGATGAAGCATCTCCTCCATGGTCACCGGGACCGTGGATTCGTAGCCCAAGACCACCATGCCCAGGGAATCGCCGACCAAAATCATATCCATCCCGGCCTGATCAATGAAAGAGGCCATGGAAAAATCATAGGCCGTCAGCATGGTAATTTTCTCTCCGGCCCGTTTCTTGGCCATTAAATCCGGGATGGAGATTTTCTTTGGTTCCATGGGACCTCCCTTGTAATTTTGGTTTTATGGGTTTAAGGGACCATTAATAAAAGAACCCCTGAACGGCGTTCAGGGGTTCGAAAAAATCCGGTATCCCCGTCCCGGTCCAGAGACTGGATCCAAGCGGTACCACCTTAAGTTTACTCGATTAAATTGGTAAATGTATGACGCCTTGGTATTGTTCCGCGTTACTTCATTCCCACGGCGGCCTTGGCGGCCTTGACTGTATTTTTCATCAACATGGTAATGGTCATCGGGCCGACACCTCCGGGTACCGGGGTGATCAGGCCGGCAATCTCTTTGACGCTCTCGAAGTCCACGTCCCCGGCCAAAATGGCTTTGCCGGCTTCGCTCTTGCCGATCCGGTTGACCCCCACATCAATCACGGCGGCACCCGTTTTCACCCAATCGGCCTTCACATACTTGGCCACCCCGGCGGCAACGATTAGAATATCGGCCCGGCGGCAATGGTCGATGATTTTGTCTCGAGGGGTTCCGGTATGAACGATCGTCACCGTAGAGTTGGCCCCTTTCTGTTTTTGGAGCATGATGTTGGCAATGGGTTTGCCGACAATATTGGAACGACCCACCACCACCACTTCAGCTCCCTTGGTTTCCACCCCGGAGCGAACCAGGAGTTCCTGAATACCGGCCGGGGTGCAGGGCAGATAATCGGCTTCGCCGATCATTAGTTTCCCCACGTTCACCGGGTGGAAGCCATCCACATCCTTTTTCGGGTCGATGGCGTATAACACCTTGGTTTCATTGACGTGTTTTGGCAAAGGCAATTGCACCAGGATCCCATGAATCTTGGGGTCCTTATTGTACTTGTCGATCAAAGTCAGTAAGGCCTCTTCGCTAATGTCCGCCGGTTGGCTGTCCTGGATGGAAAAAAACCCCAGTTCCTTGGAGGTTTTCTGCTTGGCGGTAACATAGCTGACGGAGGCCGGGTTCTCACCGACCAGAATCGTCACCAAGCCGGGGGCCGTCTGGTACTGGGCCTGCATAGCCTCCACTTCTTTTTTCAATTCTTCCCGGATCTGTTTGGCTACCTCGGCGCCGCTGATAATTTTTGCCGACATATTGATTTCTCCTTTCGCCTAGTAAATTCAATCCTTATTTACCAAAAGCCTTTCCGGCGAGTCAATATAAATCTGAAAAAATTAAGGTTTTGCCAATAACTCCGATAAATATATTGGTAGAGGTACTTGGCCGTCGATCCTCCCTGGGCTGACCGGGAGAAGATCACAGCTTTCCCAATGGTCGTTTAGCTGTTCCCACTCTAAAGGACTTATGGTATAGATTGAAAAATGAAGCCTTTCCTGGTCCGTTGGTTGATCAATGCTGTTGCCATACTGCTGGTCACTTACCTCATCCCGGGCATTAAAGTCAGCGGCCCTATGGCGATCCTGGCCGCCGCCGCCCTGCTGGGGATATTGAACGCCTTGATCCGACCCGTGCTTATTTTATTAACATTACCTATCAATATCTTGACCTTAGGTTTGTTTACCCTGATCATCAACGGCCTCCTGCTCTGGATGGTTTCCTCGTTGATCAAGGGGTTTTTCATCCGAGGCTTCTGGGTTGCCGTACTGGGCGCCCTGGTCATCAGTTTTATCAGTTGGCTGATTACCCGATTGATTAAATAGCAAGGAAAGGGAATCTCTCTATGGCCCAAATAGACGCCTTCTTAAAACTCATGAATGAACAGGGCGCCTCCGACCTGCACCTTTCCGCCGGTACCCAACCTTTGTTGCGGATCCGGGGTGAATTGGAGCGGATTAAGTTCAAAAACCTGGAAAATGATGAACTCCGGACCCTGTTATTTGAAATCACACCGGAGGACAAAATCAAGGAATTTGAAGAGACCGGGGATATCGATTTCGCCCACGAGATCCCCGATCTGGCCCGTTACCGGGTAAACTTTTTTCGCCAGCTCCACGGGATCGGGGCCGTTTTCCGGGAGATCCCCAATAAGATCTTGACCCTGGATGAACTGGGCCTCCCCTTGATTATAAAACGGCTAGCCCTGTTGCCCAAAGGACTGGTCCTGGTAACCGGTCCTACCGGAAGCGGCAAATCGACGACCCTGGCTGCCATCATCGATCACGCCAACCGTTCCCGGAAGGACCATATTCTGACCGTGGAAGACCCGATCGAATTCGTCCATCAGAATATCAACTGTACCGTCAACCACCGTGAAGTGGGCCGCCATACCCGGTCTTTCGGCGCCGCCTTGCGGGGCGCCCTCCGGGAAGACCCGGACATCATCATGGTGGGAGAAATGCGTGATCTGGAAACCATCTCGCTGGCCATAGAGGCCGCCGAGACCGGGCACCTGGTGTTCGCCACCCTGCATACCATCAGCGCCTCGAAGACCGTGGACCGGATTATCGAGGTCTTTCCGTCCCACCAGCAGGGCCAGATTCGAGCGACGTTGGCTGATGCCTTGCGGGCCGTGGTGGCCCAAACCCTCCTGAAGCGCATTGACCGCAAAGGCCGGGTGGCCGCCTTGGAAATCCTGATTGCCACCCATGCGGTCAGAAATCTGATCCGGGAAGGGAAAACCTTCCAGATCCCTTCGGTCATTCAAACCGGAAAAAAATTCGGTATGTGCTCCTTGGATGACGCCATCATGGACTTCTTGAAGAAAGGGTGGATCTCCGGAGATGACGCCTATATGAAATGCGTGGATAAAGAAAAATTCAAATCCTCGGTCTCCGAACTGGTCACCGATTTCGTCGAAGTTTGAAAAGGAAAACCCCATGCGCCGGACGGAATTAGATTTAATTTTATCCAGAATCGTCAGGAGTCACCCGCAGATCTCCGATATCCTCTTTTCCGTGGGACGGCCGATTCAAGTGGAATCCTTCGGAGAACTGGTCTCCCTCAATTTAACCCCCCCGCTAGCCTCCTTGACCCCCTTTCAAACCGAAGTGGTGGCCTTGAATCTACTCCATTCGGACCGCCGTTTAATTCAGGACCTCCTGCGTCAGGGGGCATGCGACTTTTCCTATGAAGTCGACGAAAAGGTTCGCTTCCGGGTCAACGTCTTTTCCCAGAGGAATTCTTTGGGCATAGTGATGCGCAAACTACCGGTGGAAATCCCCACCATCGAATCCTTGGGGCTGCCCGCCGTCTTTAAAAAACTGTCTACGGAAAAAAACGGGATTATCCTCTTTACCGGGGCCACCGGGACCGGCAAGACTACCTCCCTGGCGGCCATCCTCAACGAGATCAATCAGCGCCTGCCGGTACATGTGATCACCCTGGAGGACCCCATCGAATTTATCCACCCCCACAACCGGGCCACCTTTAACCAACGGGAATTGGGAACGGACTTTGACAGCTTCCCCCATGGCCTGCGGGCTGCCCTGCGCCAGGCCCCCAAGGTCATTCTGGTCGGAGAAATCCGGGACCGGGAAACCCTGGATATCGCCCTGACCGCCGCCGAAACCGGACACCTGGTTTTGAGCACCCTGCACACGGTAGATGCCTCTCAGACGCTGAATCGGATCATGGGCATGTTCCCCCTGGAGGAAGAAAGACAGGTCCGCACCCGTCTGGCCGGGGCGTTGCGCTGGGTGGTCTGCCAGCGTCTGCTCCCCAAAACGGATGGGGAACGCTTCGCCGTCTTCGAAATCATGGGTACATCCCTTCGAATCCAGGAACTAATTTCAACCGGCGAATCCGAAGGAAAGACTTTTTATGAAATTATCGAGACCAGCAGACCTTTTGGAAGCCAGACCTTTGACCAGGATATCCTGGCTGCCTATGAGCAGGGGGTCATTACCGAAGAAACCGCCGGGCTTTACGCCTCGAAGCGTTCGGTAGTGCATTTAGGAATCGATCAGATTAAAAGCCGACGGGGAGAAAAAACAACCGATATCGCGGGCCTTAAACTGGACGTGGAATACGAGAGAAAAAAGGTTCGCCGTTAAGGAGGGCGTATTTTAGATGAACCAGCCAGCCACAACAACTGAACAGGAGTTCCTGGAAGGAAAAGCCATCCTGCTGGCTCTGGAGCCCAGTTCGTTAAATGAATTACTCCTCCCACCGTTGATCGAGGCCGGAATGGAGGTTAAGATCGCCGCTTCCCTGGAAGACGCCATCCAGCGGCTGACCTTTTCGACCCCCGAATTTCTGCTTCTATCCGAGGGGTTTAGCACCCATCAACCCCACCTGAATCCGCTGCTGAACTTCATCGCCAAGCTTCCGGCCCCTACCCGGCGGACCCTGTTTGTGGCCTGGATCGGTACCTCGGTTAAAACCCGTGACTACCTGACCGCCTTTGCCCTCAGCGTCAACCTGGTCATCCATCCTGATTACCTGATGGACACCATCCGCTTGATGGCCGAATCCCGGCAGGAATATCTGGATTTGTTCGGGGTCTACCTCCAGCTCCGCCGGCAACCCTTGACTTGATAGCGCTATTTTGGACCCTTCCATTTCCAGGCTTCAATGGCGGATGCAACACTGTCTCCACACTATTTTGGAGGTCCATGAATACATGGGCGGCCAAACCATCAGTCCGGAAATCGTCCAACAACTGGAAATCCTAAAGGAATTAATCCATCAGTTTCTGCCCTCCGCCCTGACCGAACAAGACCTCGAAAAAATAGAGGCCTCCACCAACCTGCTGCTAGGGGAACTGGGAAAAGTTTTTAAACTGAAAGGCCTG
Organism: uncultured delta proteobacterium; assembly: GCA_963843145.1. Classification (GTDB taxonomy): domain Bacteria; phylum Desulfobacterota; class RBG-13-43-22; order RBG-13-43-22; family RBG-13-43-22; genus CAVQSS01. The sequence goes on along the minus strand of CAWJJC010000028.1, from coordinate 574,861 downwards.
GGAAAAATCTGCTCCGGGTATATACAGTAATCACCAACAATCCGAAACACGAAATCCGAATTTCGAAACTCGAAACAAATTCATATTTCGTGTTGTCGGCCCGGCAAGGTGCGGGAGGGGATTAACCCCCATAAGCGCTAACTTTAGAAAGATTGTCATTCCGGCGAAAGCCGGAATCCAGTTCAGACTATACTATAATACAAATCCGCCCAATTTCGATTCGTCTCTTCAATTAATTCGAGCTTCCACTTGCGTTTCCATTCTTTTATCTGCTTTTCCCGATTAATAACGGCTTCCATGCTCCCGTGCAGTTCATACCAAACCAGTCGATGGACTCCATAGCGTTTGGTAAACCCTTCGACTAGGTTGTTTTTATGTTCCCAAATCCTTTTAACAAGGTCTGATGTTACACCAACATACAGGGTCCCATTTCTTTGGCTTGCCAGAACGTATACCGCAGGGTGTTTATCCAGTGGTGCCTCCCTGGATTCCGGCTTTCGCCGGAATGACAACATAGAAACCCTCACTCTTTAAGTTAGCGCGTATGGGATTAACCCCTCCCCTACGACTCGGCGCTTTGGGGCTATCTTTCGCGTCCGTTTTTATCTGAAGTGGTAAACCACCCGGTATCCGGAGCGGAATTTGTGCAAAAACGGACTTTTTAGTTAGACATCACTTTTGGTTCGGCTCGGGAACCTTCCAATTTTGAACATGGCGCTGGACTTCCCGGACCAGGTTATCGCTGGGGTCATTTCGGATTCTGATAAACTGCTGGTAATACTGATACGCTTCAGGGATATTTCCAGCCTCCTCCTCCAGGCGGGCCAGGTTATAGTTGGCTTCCGGGAGACGATTATTCAGCGTCCAGGCCTTTCTCAAGTACTGACGGGCCATTTCCCGATCGCCCCGTCTTTTGTAGAGTATGCCCAGATTGACCAGGGCATTGGCATTGTCGGGTTGGAGGACCAGGGTTCGTTCCAGCCAGCGAGCCGCTTCCTCGCTGTTGCCGGCCTTTATGTAGGCCACCCCCAGGTTTTGCACGGCCGGCACAAACTTCGGATCCGACTCTAGGGCTTTTTCATACAAGGAGACGGCTTCCTTCCAGTTTCCCTTCTGTTGATAGATAAGTCCCAGGTTCGTCAAGACATAGGGATTAGAGGGATCCTGTCCTAATATTTCACGGTAACGGGACAAGGCCTGCTCCATCTTCCCTTCCTGCTGCCAGGAATAAGCCTGCTGGTAGTACTGCTTGAGGGTCTCCTCACTTTCCCTGCCCTGTGGTTCACCGGCCCCCTTCAAGTTCGCGGACGGGACTTCCCGGGCTGATCCTTTTGCTCCCGGTCCCTGTTCGGTTTTTTTCTTGAGCTGGACCGTCAAGTCAGCCCGCCCCTCTTTCTCCCGGCCGGCTTTCTTCGCTAGGGTCGCTCCCGGTCCTAGGATCGAGGCCTCCACCAGTTTTTCTTTTAAGGGGACTTTAGAAGACTTTCCCTCTGCCGGGGTTAGACCCATGGCACCCGACATTGGACCGCTGACCCGTGCAGGACTCCTAAGAACAGGCTTGGATTCCGTCTTTAACGTCGGCCCCGGAGAGGGTAAGGCCGCGCCGAGCTCCGGCTTGGCCGGGGTGGCCGGAGAAGAGGCTTGAGCCGCGATCACGGGTTTAGGCGCCGCTGCGCCCCCGGGGACAGCCGACTTGGGCGAGCCGGGCAGATAGAGAAACAAATACACTCCGGCGATCAACACCACCCCGATACCGATCAGGATAACCGTGCTGGTGGGCACCTTTTTACCCCCGGGGGACTTAGAACCCGAGATCAACGTAGCGGTCGTCTTGTCGTTCCGATCGTCTTCCTGCGCTTTTTTTAGGGATTCTCTAATCAGGCTCATGCATACTCCCGTATCAACCCCGCCGGAATGGTTAGAATAAATTGATTCGGGGCCTCCCACCACTCCCAATAGTGGCTTAAGGCCCAGAGCAGAAAAAATCCCCCCAGGATGATAAACGCCAAAATCAAAAGAGAAGCCGGGGTCAACGATTCCTGCGGCAACCGTCTTGCTTGGGGATCCGGCCGGTTGGATAAACTGCGGATACCCTTCCTGGCCATTTCCCGGGTGAGGTTTTTGGTTCCCTTCACATAACCGGCCAATAGGGCGCGATCGGCGGCTAAATTGATGAGGCGGGGGATGCCCTGGGAAAAGGAATAGATTTCCCGAACAGCGCCTCTAGCGAAATGAATCCTGCCCTGGTCGCCGGCCACTTGCAATCGATGGGCAATATAGTGGCCCGTTTCTTCACGGGTCAACGGGTACAAATAATAACGGACACCGATTCGCTGATTGAGTTGTCTCAATTCCTGGCGAGCTAACTTGGTTTCCAGTTCCTTCTGGCCGATCAAGATGATCTGCAGCAATTTTTCCTTGTCGGTCTCCAGGTTAGATAAAATCCGAATCTCTTCCAGGGCCTTCGGGCTGAGATTCTGGGACTCGTCAAAAATAAGTACTACGGTTTTCCCCTCCACTTTTCGAGCCAGGATAAAGGCGTTCAACTGCTCCAGCAATTCCCTTTTGGATTCCCCTCGGGGAATTACCCCCAGGTCCCGAAGAATGGTCTCCAGCAAATTTTCTTCGGCCAGGAAGGGGTGGAGGATCAAAGCCGCCGCATACCCCTCATCCAGTTTTTCCAACATAGCCCGACAGACGGTAGTTTTTCCGGCCCCCACTTCCCCCAAAAGCATAATAAACCCGGTTTTCTGTTCCAGGCCAAAGGTTAAGTGGTCCAGGGCCTCCTGGTGTTTCTCCGTCAGGCACAGAAATTTAGGGTCCGGAGTCAGATTAAAAGGCTTCTCTCGAAGGCCGTAAAAGTCCTGGTAAATCTTGGAGGCGATCATAGATTAAGTTCTTACATATTTCATTCTGAGAATATCTCTCTACCCTTTGAACAAAAAACCATAAATAAGAAAAATTACTCAGGACAGGTGGGACAAAATACCCTTTCATCCAAACGTTTCTTCTTTTGTAAATCCCGGGCACGGTCCAGACCCTGGCGGGTAAAATCTAGAATCTGTGGCCCACTCTGAATATGCGGAGTAATAAGAAATACTAACTCAGATTTTTCTTTGACTTCTTGGGTATTTCTAAATAAATAACCCAACAATGGGATTTCCATCAATCCTGGAACTCCCGTATCAACATTTTTTTTCCGCTCTCTTAAAAGACCGGCGATAACGATGGTCTGGCCATCCTTAACCCGGGCTACTGTTTGGGCTTGGCGCACCGATACCACTGGTGCCTCCGTCAGGATCGGCGTTGTCCCTGACACCCCAACCTGCTGGGTCCGACGCGAAACTTCTTCGGTAACACTTGGTTGAATATCTAATAATATATTTCCCTCGGCGTCGATCTGAGGGGTTACATCCAGGACTACACCAATCGTAACCACCCTTGGCGTTGCGGTTATTATGGGAGGACCGCCGGTACTGGTGCTGATACTAATTTCAAAATAGACATCATCCGTTGCCGCCTTAATAACGGCCCGTTGATTGTTCAGGGTGGAGACCCTTGGTTTGGAAATCACATTTACGTGCCCTTGCTGAGATAAGGCATCTACCATACTAGTAAAAGCCAATGTGCTTATTCCGGCCGTTACCCCGGTGGTTGCTGCCGGAACAGCCCAACTGCTGGGAATAGTTCCAGAGGTTCCGGAAACACCTTGACTGGCCGTCCAACCAAAACCGGCATTGGTCATCTGAGGTAAAAAACGCCAATCAATTCCTAGCTGATAGTTATCATTCAACGTTACTTCAATTATTTGGGCTTCAATTAAGACTTGTCTATTTAACACCCCCATAATTCTGTTCAAATACTTTTCTACCGCTTGGTGCACTTTTGGGTAATCTGTAACAATTATTGTTGAAGTAGTTCGGTTAATAACCATCGTTCCTTGTTCTGATTTCACTCGCGGTTGTTTTCCACTGGCACCCGTCGTCGCTGGAGACCCTGGCTGTGTTGATGCATCCGCTTTCGCCTCACTAACCTTCGATTTAGTAAGTAGTTCCGATATCCCTCCTACATATTCACCATCTTTATTTTTTTCGCCCTTTAATTGTTCCCAAAAATCAGCTTTATCCTCGCTTACTAACCAAGATGAGGCGCTACCAGTAACGGAAGTAGTAGTCCCCGATGAAGTCGTAGTACCGGTCGAAGTTGAGCCCGTAGATGAACCGACCACTGAAGACTTCCCAGATCTAGTTGCGTTAAATAGTTAACATCATAGACCCGAGTCACCATCTTGGGTTTTATTATTTTAATAAAATTCCCTTCCTGTTCATATTCCAATTCAAGTGGTTTTAGCAATGAATTCAAAGCCTTAAACATCGTCACTCGTTTCAGGTCCACAGTGACCCTTCCGGTGACCTCCGGGTCCACGATGATGTTATAGCTGCTTTCCCGGGAAAAGGCCATCAGCACATCCCGGATTTCGGCATCCCGGTAGGACAGAGAATAAAGCCGCTCCTTGAAAACCTCCCCTTCCATTTCGCTGGGCTTGGGCAACGACTGCAATGCCGGCAGTTCGGAAGGCAACTCCGGGGCTTGGGCTTGAATCGGGGGAGGGTTGAGAGCCGGTGGTGGTTTTGGGATACGGGCCACCTTAGAATCGATCGTGCAACCGGAGAGGATCAACGCAGCCGGCCACAAGAAAGCGAGGAAAACGAAAATAAAAAATCGGCGCATAAGGCACCCCTCCCTTTTATTTCAACGGAATTCAGATTTCAATAACCAGAATTAATACGAAAATAGAATTGATCACCGCTTTTTAGGCGTTTTGTTTTTGCCGTCATCCCGGACTCGATCCGGGATCCAGGTGACCCAGGACCTTCACTGCCCTGGATTCCGGCCATTCGACAATGCTCATGGCCCTGAGCTAGCCGAAGGGCGTTCGCCGGAATGACGACCTAAACAAATTGAATAAACATAAATTTTCATGCTTCGGGATACTCGCCCCGGACATCTGGTCTTAGCCGCTATCTCTTTCGTTTAAATTTAGATTGGAAACGATCTCCATGCCGGGTGATGACCACCGGACTCTGATACAGGTTGAGGATCAGCTCTTCGTCACTCTTTTTCAAAACCACCTTCCCGGGTTCTATTCGGGTCACCTTATATTCGTCCAGGGTTTCTCCCTCCCGCAGGATGCGCTGGTTGATGGAGGCCACCCCGCCCCTGTCGGTCCAGAGGATGCCGGATAAGGTATACATCTTGGCGACGGGGGGGACCTCGACCCCCGGTTTTCCCTCCGGTTTCTTAGCCAGAGTCATTTCTTTGAGAATTTTAGCCGGATAGGCAAAAGGGTTTCTGCCCCCCGGGGAAAGGGATCTATCGCCCTTCTCCTCGGAGGCGGCCCAAGGTTTTCCAATCCCTGATAAAAATAAAAAGCCCGCTATCAGGAGAAGATTGACGATAATCTTACTCTTAAACATTCGATGTTGGACGTTCGATGTTCGATGTTCGATGTTCACCACCGCTTTTCTACAGCTTTTCTTCCGCCTTCATCAAAAAACCCGGATGGATCGACAATTGCACTTTTGGCAGCCCATCTTTATTTCCCACGATTTGGACCTGATCCATTTCCATGAACAGCGGCAATTTCTCGACTTCCGCCAGGTAGATCATAACCCCTTCGTAGGAGCCGGACAAATTCAGTTCGGTCATTACCTTTCTGAACTTCGATCCTCCAAGGCCGGACCCTTTGCTACCCGCCTCAGGAGGGGTCGACGACTTTTCCGATTTCGCCACATCCGTTTCCCGACCGATGGTCAACGAATTGATTTCCAACTTAAGGCGCGCGCTTTCCGCGGCCAACTGGTCCAAAAATACGCGAAGTTGGTCTTTGCCCGTTACTTTTTCTTTAGCCGAATCCAAAAACCGCTTTTTTTTCTCCAACCGAGTCCTCAACCCACTTAACTCCGGTAGCGTAGCGGTCACCGCCGTCATTTTTTCCTGCAACCCTTTCAATTGGTCCTGTTTTGCCTTTATTCCTTTTTGCATGGGCCCCAAGACCAAAAAGTCGACAGCAAAATAAAGGACGACAGCCGCGGCCAGGGCCATCATAATCTTTTCGCGGGTCTTTAGAACCATGGAATAAAAATCCTTAACCCTAGCCAAAAATATTTGTAATATTTTTGGCTGTAAGAATCTAGTTGATTCGGACCGACAGGGAAAAATCCGCTGCCGGAGTTTTAAACGTATCGTTCCGCTTGACGTCCTCCAATCGAACCCCGCTGAAAGAATCCACCGTTTCCAGACCGCGGCTGAAGGCCTCCAGCGACCGGAGAACCTCGTCACCAGGTCCGTAGGCTATCCCTTTCAATTGGATATTCCCCCCACCTTTCGGCCGAAGGCCTCCTTGAGGACTCCTCTCCGTTTTTATTCCTTTTTCCTCTTCGTTGGCCTTCTTTTCGGCAGACTTCCCCTCTTTGGCCGGATCCATGATCAATGAAAAGCTGGTCAGCGTTATATTGGGGGGGACTTTTTGACTGATCCGGCTGAGGGTCTCCTGAACCGGGGTTTTTTCCACCATTTCAGGAGGATAGACACTTAGTTTTTGGTCCAGTTCAACTTCCTGTTGTCTGAGCTTATCCAATTCTTGTTGGGCCTTGTCTAAACGGGTCAGTTCCCCTTTTCGGGTGGCAATCTTTTTATCGAGTTGGGCCAAATCCGATCGCACGCTTAGAACCTGGTAGGCCAAAAAACCGGTAAATAAAACAGGTAGGACCCCATAAGCCAGGGCTTTCTTCCCGGTCTCCCAATAGGATTGCCGGGAAGATTTGGGGGCAAAGGGAAGAAGATTGATGGCGGGTCGGTCATCGGTGGCCAAACCAATGGCAATGATGAAAAGCGGATATTCCCGGCCAAAGACCTCGCCGTTGATCTCCGGGCCGATATCCAGATTTTCCCAGAAATCATACTCGGCGATGGGTATATTAAAACTGCGCTCCAGGGCCTTAGGCAATCCTTTGAGCAACGCCCCCCCGCCGGACAAGAAGATGCGATCGATGGTCTGATTTTCCGACTGGGTCTTGTAATAGCCGAAAGACCGGTCGATCTCCATGATCAAACGGTCAACCACCGGCATCAAACCGTCCCGAATTCCTTCAAGTGGAATCCCTTCTTCGGTCTGTTCCTGCTCCAGGCCCGGGTCGGGGATACCATAAATTATTTTGGCCCGTTCCGCCTCCTCGTAAGATAAGGGCTTCCCGGATTGGCCCGAACGGGAAAGGTCCATCAATGTTTCGGTGAAATGCCCTCCACCCAGGCCGATCTCCCGGGAAAAAACCACCTCCTCGTTTTGAATCATGGCAATGGTGCTGGCATGGGCGCCAATATCAATCAAGGCTACGGATTCGTTCGTTGGGCGACCGGAGTTGAGAAAATAGGTTTTTTTCAGGGCCAAAGGAACCAAGCTCAGGCATGAGGGAAGAAGATTCACACTTTTTAACAAGGTCACCCGTTGGTCGACCAAATCCCGGATGGCGGCAGCGGCCAGTACATCCTGTTGGGATTCCTTCTGTTCCTGGGACTTGCCCGCCCAGGCCGCATCCACGACGGCGTTGTCCAGAGAAAAAGGGAAGGCCGCCTTCCCCTGAAAACGAACGGCCTCCTTGATCTCTTCCAGGGGCATGTTCGGGAAACTCATCTTCCGCAGAGCAACCTGGGTTCCCGAAAGCGGGCTGCTCACCAAGGCCCCTGCCAACCCCATTTGATTAATGGATTTCTTTAAGGTCTCCTGAACCCACTTCTCATACCCTACAGGGTCATCGTCCCAGTTGCCGGTGGTTTGGTGATATTGGTAATTCGTTAGGAGCCAACGACCCCTCTTTTTTTCGCAAGTAATGATTTTAATGGACTGAGTGCCGATGTCCAAACCAACCCACTGATTTTTTCCAGACGGCATAAGTCCGATTTTCCTTTACAGCCGATGGCTTATCACGGGAACGAGTATTAAACCTGATGGATTCGCAAAAAGCTCGTTTATATCATCCCCAGCCCTTCGCCTCCTGTCATCTGAGCCCTGCCACAGGCGGGGTAGACTCCGCGAAGGATCTCGATTTTCGGTTCAGGGTAAACTCCGCAAAGGTCTAGGTCTTTGGATCAGGGTAAGCGCTGAAAGGGATCTTGTAACTTACTAAAGGCACAAGATTCTTCGCTTACGCTCAGAATGACAAAAACTTTTAAATAGCACCCTTAGAGAGGTTTTCAATCTTTGGAAATGAAACCTGATACCGGAAAGACTTTTGAATATCTATTAATATCAAAAAGAACCGGCATTGCAAGAAAAAAATAGGTTAACCCAATACGGCCTTATTATTAATAAAATAAACATATTCAATAGGTTAAGACAATTATGGCATATTGTCAAGGAAAAGCAAAGGGTTGGCCAAAGAGGACCCCGAAATGGCTTTTTTTTGGGCCTACTCAAAGAAAAAATTAAACTTTTCCCGGAATTTCACGATCAATAGTAAAGAATAATACTATTTTGCGGGTCACCATGTCCTTTAGAGATAACTCAGGTTTCACCATCATTGAGCTGCTGACGGTTATTGCCCTGCTGGGTATATTAGCGGGGATTGCCATCGTTGCCATGGGAAACCCCCGGGGGTTTAATTCCCTGGCCGAAGCGGAAGCCCTGAAGGCCAATTTAAGGTTCACGCAATCCAAGGCTATGAGTGACCTGCCGGGGAATGTGTGGAGTTTGAATATTACCGCCGCTAACTATACGATTCAGCGAAATGGAGGCAGTGCCCAACCCGGCAGTTAACCTTCCCGGCACTAATTCAGGAAACCTATACCCTGCCCTCCGGGGTCTCGGTCACCGCCGGAACCGGCCTGATCCGGTTCAATTTCCGGGGACAACCGATTGCTGCCAATGGCAGCCCGATAGCGCCCCCAACCCATTACGGTTTATGGAGCTGACCGGCGATCACCATCACCCCAGAGACAGGATTTATCCCATGAAAAAGCGACGGTTAAACTCAATTCCAGGGCTTCACCCTCATCGAACTCATCGCGACCATCGCCATCGCCGGAATCATCATGGTCATGATCCTGCCCTACTTTCAATCCGGCATCACCGAAAGCCACCGGCCGGCCCAGTGGCTTCAGGACGCTGTGGCGCTGCAACGGGCCATGGAAAGCATCAACGGGGCTTACCGGGCCCTTCCTGGATAAAAAGAAATCGAACCTGGATGCCCTTTCCGCCAGTATTGGTCCGGCCGGGTCTTCCTTCAATAACAACTTCGGCGTTTATGCCGTACTGGAAAATATATTTATCACGATTTGACGGCGGAGGAAACGAACAGCCCGCGGTGGCCGGTGCAGAGCGGATACTAAAAGTAACCATGGTCAGCCCTACTCGCCCGGGGTACCAGTTAACACGACTTTTTACATGTTATCGAGGAAGTTCTATGAACTTAATTCGATCCCAACGCGGCTTTACCCTGATCGAGATCATGGTGGTGATGGTCGTCCTGGGCATTATGGCCCTCATGGGATCTTTTGGGCTGAGCGGGCCTTTGACGGCTACAATCTTGCCCGGGAAAACAGCCAAATATCCCAAAAAGCACAAAATGCCCTGGATCGCCTGGCCATCGAATTGTCGCAACATCCCCTTACAACGGAGCATTAGGTCGCGCTATGATATTTCCGCCGGTACCGCCGGCAGCCTGACCTACACCGCCACCTTCGGAGGGGCCAATGAGGTCCATACCTTCAGCCAGGTGGGTGACCAGTTGCGGTTGGACAACCAGCCTTTAGCCGACCTGGTTATCGGCAACGGCCTCCAGTTTACCTATCTCAATGCCGGCGGAACCACGCTCGGAGGCGGGACCGACCTGGCGTTGCGGATTATTCAAATTTCCCTCAGTCTGAGAGGGCCGAATGTGAATGTAACCCGTACATTCACTACCCGCGTGGCCTTACAGAGTTGAGCCGCGATGCACCGGCTGAAAAAGGCCGAAAGGGGATGCACGCCCAAATAAAAGGGGAGAAGGAACATGGATCGTAACAACCCAAAAGGATTTGCCCTCATCTATTTGATCTTTATCATGCTGGCCCTGGGCGGTATGGGGGCCGCCATCTATTCCTTCACCACCAGTTCCGCCTACACCGAATTGACGGAAAATAACCGTAACCGAGCCTACCAACTGGCCCAGACGGGATTGAATTATGCGGCCAATTGCCTTACAGGAAATGATCCGAGTTGCACCACTGATCTGACCACCCTCCATAACCGGACCTTCACCCTCAATAACAATCGCGGGCAATTCAGCTTTACCGCCTCCAAATTAAACCCGCCTACCGGGACGGCCTATTATGATGTCACCTCTATTGGCACGGTCAACGGGAACGATGGGCTGCAACTGGCCCGGGCCCAGGTACGCTCGTGTGCTGATCCCAGCCTGTCCGATCCTAATAACCCGTGTTTTTTCCGGGCTGAGCCACCGTTCAATCAGCAGGCGTCCAATACCACCTTTGAAAACCTCAATTGGTTTAATCAAGCGGGCCTCAAAGATGCCGATAATCACACCATGATCCGCATCCGTACTACGTGGCCACCGGGGGATTCCACCTCTACTGGGCCGCCTTTACCAATACGGGGACCTATCCGGTGCCCGACGCGGACAACCCGGGATGCAACATCGGCTTTCATGTGGGACAAGCAGACGCCAATATGTACCAACCGCTCCTCCAGGTCCTGGAACGACTACAACCACGTCAACTATGATATCCAAGCCAAGATGGGCTGGTACATGGGTTTGTCAGCGGCGGTTTCCGGACTCAATTTTCGCTGGCACGAGGTGGTTTCAGGAAAATTTGAGGGGTACGGGTTATCCTTCATGCGTTATACCTATTCCGCCGCCGGCTGCGGTGCCGGTTACGACTTCATTCCCAACAGTATCAAGCCCCCGGGGCTGGCGAATCATCTGTTGCTGGTCCTCTGGGAGCAGCGGGTTGTAGGAGGGGCGGAACACCGGAGATGGCTGGCCTATGCCGACCTGGGCACCCCGGCCCTCTATCCCAACCCCCGACTGGGAAACGATCCCAAGGTCCTGGGCGCCCAGGATAATGTGGATGGGCTGTTAAACGATGACTCTTTGCTGTTGGTCCGGGTTAAGGAAAACTTCGTTCAGGGCCAAAGGGTCAACGAAATCAATATCTTCTACGGGGATGCCTCGCCCTATTACAACGCCCAGAGGACTCCAGATCGGTCTGCACGGATCCGTTCGTAAAAGGATGTCCCCGCAGTGGGTGGACCCATCCCTTTTCCCTTCCTGGCCCTCTAATAAGCTGGGATTCAGCTTCACTCGATGCAATAAGTCCGATGCACTACTTCCACAATATTCTGAATTACTGGGTGGTCGATCCATCTAACTCCAAGAATCCCAGTCATAATATTAATTTTTGACTTCTTTACCCTGTCCATCGTTCCACCCAAATCGGTCCTGCACCTCCCGCTATAAGCCCGAGCTTAAACCCGGTACAGTTGATTTCAACCCGGCCTATGCCGACGGCGTTCTGATTCCAGCACCAATCCGACCAACCCCACCGACTGCAATGCCAATGTCGTTCCAGCGAATAAAGACCTGGTCAAATTACTTTACTATAATCTGGGGGATGGGCAATGGTATGATGAAGGCACCCTCCGGACCTACAAATTCGTGCTCGATAATTTTTCCGCCCAGGGACCGGAATTGGGACTCCATGGGATGGGCAACCTGAATAACTCCGATCGCGTGATCGCCGTGGATGACCTTGCAGTTCAAATCTTAGGGAAAAAAGAACAATAGACCTAATGACTGTTTTTGCGAAATAGAGGTGAAGGATGTCTTTTTTGAATAAGAAATTCGACCGGATTATTGTTGGGTGGAATCTTGTTCTTATCGGCCGGTAGCCTGCAGGCCTTTGTTTCCCCGGAACATTACGACAAGACTAAAAAGAAGCCCGGGAAAAGGAGAAAAGCAGGAAAAACCGATCCAGAGCCCCCGCGCCGGGCAAATTTCAGGTCCACCAGCCGGGCGAGGGCCAGGCCCCCTTAAGGAAAGTAAATCCGAAATAACGAGCGGGCCCCGTCAGATTCTTCGGCCGCGTTTCTTTTTCAGTGGAAGCTCTTCCTGCTTTACCTCCACGGCCCGAAACTCGGGGTCCTTGTGAATCAGAACAGCCTCTTGCTCCAACGCCGCAGCGGCAATCCAGGCGTCCGCCAGGGATAGGAGATGACTGGCCTTAATCGCCGCTGCCCGTTTCAGTAAACTCGGAGACTCATGAACCCAGACGATGGGCAGCGTCAGACACTGCTCATAGGCCAAACGGCCGGCAGCTTCCCCCTCATCCCGCCAAACGCTATAAAAAACTTCCATCAGGGTGATGAAGCATCCCAGACACCGCACCCGCCCCTGTTGAGTCTGCTCCAGCAGATCCGCCACCCGGTCGGCCCCGGGCTCATCGTCTCGCAGCGTCAAGATCGCGGAAGTATCCAGCAGATAGCTTTTCATTCCTTTTCCATCTCTTCCCGGCGGTCTGCCAGCAAGCGTTCCGTCCCTCCTCCTTTGCCCTGGCCGCGAAAGGCCTCGATGGGATTGGCTCGCACTGGAACAACCCGGATTCCCTGCGGTTCCACCAGCCATTCCAGGCGGTCAGCCGGACTTAACCGGAATTGACGCCGTATTTCCGCAGGAATGACCGTCTGTCCACGTTCGGTAATCGTGCTTCTCATGATCCACCTCTACAATAATCAGTAAAATGAATTATTATTTGTTTAAGAATATAATTCATCCGTCGCCTAATGTAAAGAATAAACCCGTGAAGAGAAGCATTGCTTTGCCTCGAAAGCTCGTGGAGGAGGCAAAATCCGCCGCCCCACCCCGGAGCTTAAAGAAAACTTCAATCGACTGGTCATGGTGGCCCTGGAGGATTTTGCCGCGCGCCGGAGAAAACAAACTTTCGAGGAAGCGATAAAACAGATGGGGGATGACCCGGAGATTAGTGCCCAGTGCCAAACCATTGTTCGTGAGTTTGCCGAAACCGAAAGGGACGGATTGGCCAGTGGATCTTAAGCCCCGGCAAGTCCCCCCTGGCCGGGACTATGCCCCCAGAGCGTATGGCAGATGTCGATGAGGCCCTTAATCTGAAAAATTTGAAGATAAGAGGGCCGGGTTAGAACCTAAAAAGCATTATGGTCTGAATCCCGATTTCCATTTCAATTTATTGACATGTACAATAAGGAATACTTCCCCACTCGGATCATCAAAAACCCTGCCAGTCGACAGCCTTGACCGAGGCTGAAAAGGTGCCGCCATAAGGGGTGTTCGCCCCGGCGGTTGCATCATAGATCACCGTATAATTATTATTCAAGCTTACAAAATTTCCCACCATCATTCCCTGAAAGACGGAGCTATTATTCCTGCGTTATCGTAACCCCGGGGGCATAAACGGCCCCTTTCATATTCGTGTTGTTATCGATAGTAACCGAAGTGGAGGCGATGATGGTCAGGTTGGCGGCCTGATCGCTCGCCCCAAAATTTAAACTGGCATGGTTATCGATGCTGAAATGATCGCAAAATATCGTTACCACGCCGGCCACATGAGCATCCTGATTATGATTAATCGAAAAGGTTGGGCAGTAATAAGTACCTGCCGGAATGGTAATGCTGCCGACGCTGCATCCCCTGGGTATGGCTGGCGGTGTCGGCCAATGGGACCGGGATTACCGGAATAGCCGAGGCCGGAACATTTTCCAGAGTGCAGGCACACGTTTGCATGTTACTATTATTACAAGTTGTAGTGGCATCACAGGTTATGTGACCATTCGGATTGGACCCCGGATCGATGGACGTACCGCTGACGATGGCCCCCCCATTTTTCTTATAGCCGACCGTGATCCGGCGGGTGGCCGTACCGGAAGTCCCGGTGATCGTGGCGGTAATTTGGTTTATAGTCGCCCCGCTGAAGGCGGTGCTGAAGGTGCCGGTCCCCAGGGTCTTGGTAGGGGGATTGGCCACGGTCGTAAAATTCGCCCCCTCGAGGTATTTCCCCGCATATTCCACTCCGCTTTGGACGAGGGCGAAAGCCCGGGCTGAGTCCATATTCACAGATATGGACTCCTGATGTCTGGAAATCAATGACCCCAGTATGTAGCCGATGACGCTCAGAACGGCTATGGTAGCTATCATAATAATCATCGCCGAACCGGATTCGTTTTTATTTTTTTTCTGGTCAGCCATGGCGGATTTTCTTTATCCTCTTTTAGTTCCTGGCAACGGCGCTTGATTGCAACACCAGGGTCCCTCCACCGCTGACGGATAGACCCAGGCTGAAATCCACATTTTTCCCGGAAACGGTCGGGGAGAAAGAAGCCACATTGCCGGCCAGTACGCGGGTTCCCGAAACATTCCCCACCCGCTCCAACACATTTCCGTTTCTCCGGAAAGTGATACTGGTCGAGGCGTCCCGCGGGGTGGCGTGTTTCCGGGTGAAGGAGACGCTGGTATTGGCCACCGCCGTGATCGGATAAGTGACGGAATCATAACGTGCATCCTTGATCTCGCGGCTCATCCGCTCCATGGCCGTCAAGCCTTCATCGAATATCCGGTCCCTCTCCTTGACAATCATATAAGAAGCCATGCTGTTCCCCAGGAAACTAAAGACCATCAGACCCACGATGCTCAGAATAACGATGACTACGATCAATTCGATAAAAGAGAAACCTCGAGGTTTACCCATGGGTTATACCCTATTGGAAACCAGCCCGATAATGGTCAAACCACCGGGTAGGACCTGGGCCTGGATCACGGTAACGGTGATCCTTTTGATTCCCGTTCCGCTCTGGGGGGTGCTCAGATCGGCGGCACTCACTTCAACCGGTGCCTCTGTGGTCCGGGTAAAGGTTTGACTATTAAGAGTTATGGTTTCCACTTGGGAGGCGGTCGGCAGGCTGGAATACCCGGCCCCCACAAGTCTTTCGTATTTTTGGGAGGCTAAAAAATTAGCCGTGATCACCGCTTGCGGGTCTCCACTCTTGTTAATGGCGGTCACGAATGGGGCAATTGCCAGGGGTAGGACTATACCCGCGACAACCAGAAAAACGATGACCTCAATCAGGGTGAAGCCGTCCGAAGCGGTTAAGGAGGATCTTTTAGGCGTCATATCCCGGCAAACCTCATGATTAAAGGTAGTTGACGCGTCCGGTATATTGGGCTACCGTCACGGAACTACCCCCTACGTTAATGGTGCCCCCCCCGCTGGGCTCTCCCAGTGAATTAAAATCAATTGTTGTGGCGGAAGCGGTTATTCCGGCGGGAATGGTCTCTGTTTTCACAATGGTATTGGTTCCTCCGGGGTCTCGTATTATTTGGTAACTGCTTGTCCCGTCGAAAACAATCCGGTAGGTGACTATATTGGCCATGGCCAATTCCTGTGTCCGCCGGACATCCGTCCCTACCATGGCCGCCGCCTCACGAGCGTTTATAACCGGAGCATCCAAGGTGCGGGCGATAGCTATCGTCGCCAGGATACCCATAACGGCGATAACAACGATTAACTCAATAATGGTAAATCCTTTACCGGTTTCCAAGATAAACCCTGATTTCAAAGTAGTCATCGCTCCATTTTCTAAATAAAATTAAGATTCCATTACGCTTCATCGGACAAACTAATATTTTGTTTAGCCCTTATTATTTCTTAAACAAAATTTGTCCCTTCATGAGATCGCCCGGCGTATGGGTTGTCATGCCAGCAGCGTCCTTCGGTGGCGCGATGCATTCCAGAACGGTGGTGAAAAAGCGTTGAAGGCCAAGCCGGTGTCCGGGAGACCGCCAAAGCTGACAACGAGACAGAAAGAACGCTTGGTTCGATTCCTGACTCAGGGGGCCATGGCACACGGCTACCGAACCGAGTTGTGGACCACACAACGCATTGCCGAACTGATCGAAAGTCAACTGGGAGTGAAATACCATCGTAATCACGTGGGCAAACTCCTCCACCAGATAGGTTGGAGCCACCAGAAGCCGGAACGTCGCGCTATTGAGCGGGACGAAGAGGCCATCAAGAAATGGAAACAATCTGTCTGGCCCCGTGTAAAAAAAACGCCGCAAGGCTGGCAGCCCACCTCGTCTTTATCGACGAATCGGGCTTCCTCTTGATTCCTTCGGTTCATAAAACATGGAGCCCTGTAGGCCAGATTGATAAGTTCGCAAAAAGTCGAAAAACCCGTCATTGCGAGCGAAGCGAAGCAATCCCCACCATGGCAAGTAGCTGATTCTTGGGGATTGCTTCGTCGTCACGCCTAAGGCGTGACTCCTCGCAATGACAGCCCGGAGTACTTTTTGCGAAACCGTCATTAATTGATGGTCTCGCAAAAATTCTGTCGGAGAGAGTTTGTCATTCTTCGTCACGCGATAGCGCGGGACGAAGAATCTTGTTTTTTCAGCTAGTTCCGAGATCCTTCACTTCGTTCAGGATGACAATTCTGGACTTTTTGCGAACTCATCTTATTTGACGCTTTGTCCCTTTTTGGGGGGTACCCCCCATATCTGGCCTGGCCGTCTGGCCACGTGATCACACTTCCCACCAAAATCAAGATTTGACAGGTGCAGTTTTTGGTGCTAATTTAGTGTTACTTGAGGTGTCAAATGAAAGCACAGCATAATGCAAATACCGTGAGGAGAAGCATTGCTTTGCCTCGAAAGCTCGTGGAGGAGGCAAAATCCGCCGCCCCCCCGGAGCTTAAAGAAAATTTTAATCGACTGGTCATGGTGGCCCTGGAGGATTTTGCCGCGCACCGGAGAAAACAAACCTTCGAGGAAGCGATGAAACAGATGGGGGATGACCCGGAGATTAGGGCCCAGTGCCAAACCATTATTCAGGAATTTGCCGAAACAGAAAAAGACGGTTTGGCCGATGGGTATTAGGCGGGGAGAGATTTATTTTGTGGAATTAACGCCGACCAAAGGACGGGAGCAAGCCGGGTTTCGACCGGTTTTAGTGGTATCCGCCGACGCCATTAATCGTCAGCCGCTGGTCATTTCAGTAGTGGTCGGGACGAACGCTTCCAGGGTGACCCGAGACTACCCCACTAACGTCCGGGTTACATCGCAGGAGACCGGTTTGCCCGAAGATACGGTATTCCTTTGTTTTCAGATCCGGTCCTTGGATCCGAACCGTTTTGTGAATCTTAAGCCCGGAAAGTCCCGCCTAGTTGGGACTATGCCCCCCGAGCGCATGGTAGAGGTCGATGAGGCCCTTAAAATGGTTTTAGACCTGCATTAGCAATTAATACGAAATTAGAATCCACTACCTCTTTTAGGCCTCATTTTTTCCGTCATGCCGGACTCGATCCGGCATCCAGGCCTTTGAGGCTTAACTGAGGTCTGGATTCCGGATCGCGCTTCGCTTGTCCGGAATGACGAGCTGACTCGATCCGTTAAAAGCCTCTTTTCATGCTTCGCGCTTTACGGTCCGCGCCCTGCGCCTTACCCGAACAGCCGGTTCATGGCCCGCTGGGCTCGCATCTGGCAGTAGGCCGTGGTCACCGGGATGGAAAGGCGGGGATCGAAATTAGGATTCTTTATCTTTCCCACCGAAGAAAGATAATTGACATGTTCGGCCACCGAAAGCGTACAGCCTTTCATCCGGACATATCTCGATTTACGGTTCTCAAAACAGTCCCAGAGCCCGGCAACGAGTTTTTTCATCAGGTCATTCGATGGGGTTTTTCGGGCATCCACGGCCGAGGGAGAATCGTAGCAGGGTTCGATCTTGACTCGCTCTCCATCCAGATTCCCCTCCCAACTGGTACAGTTGCCGGCGAAAATGACCCGTTCATCCGGTTCCAGGTGAAGGGGTCCCTCCACCCTTCCCACCACGTAGCGGATCTTTTTCATTTTTCGTTCCGCCTCCGGATCAAAGCCCCGAAAAATGTGGATCGCTTCCTGCAGGGCCCCCGGGCACCCTCCCCAGCAGTAATCCGCCGAATGCCTTTCCGGAAAGGTCCCCACGGTGCAGGTCAGGTTGCCTCCCTTGGGGAAATACTCATCGATCCGCTCCAGGCAGAACTGAAAATCCTTGGTTTTGTCCCGGACCTCCTCCAGCGGAAAATCCCCGCCCACCTCGATCTCCTCAAGATCCATGGGGCCGTAGCCCCTTTCCGCGGCCATTTTGAGGTGAATAAGATCCTGGGGATCCACGTGAACCATGTGGCAGCCCACGGTATCCACGGCGCAGGAATTGGTCCCCATGACGATGGCCCCCAGCTCAAAGGGGGTCGGCGTCAGCATCATCTTCTGACCGGCGATGATGCCGTCTATGGCAATGAATTTAGGTTGAATCACTTCCTGGAGATCGACAATTTTATGCTCCAGAAAACTGGTATGATCGATTAACCGGTGCCGATCGTCCTGAATACCGATGAAATTTTTGAGACTGAGGGTTAAGCGGGTCCAGGGATGGGCCTTGAATTTGGGTAGATTGATCAGGAAATCACATTCCTTAACGGGTTGGGGGACGAAGATCAGGTCTCGCAGGCGACCATCCTTTTTCAGCTCCAGCGGCACCTGACGCACCTCATCGAAATAGTAGACCTTGGCCCGGTGTTTTCGGATCACCGCCGGGTAGCCGGCCTTCTTAAAATTGAATCGCGTCGGGATGGTGATGCCCGAACGCTCCCCCACGGCCAGTTCCTTGAGCTTCCCGGCTTTGGCCTTGACGGCTGTCAAGACCCCGTCCAGAAACTCTTTCCGGGTGAAGGCCTGGGGGAAGACCTCCGGATGGGCCAGGACCACGTTGGGCTTCAAAAGGACCCGCCCTTCCGGGGTCACGCCCAGCTCTTCCATCCCCTCCTTGATGATTCCGGCGATCTTATCCGGGTCATAGGCCGCGCACCTACGGATCAGGACCTTATGTTTTTCCATAGCTCTCTCCTACCCAATTTTCAATTCTTAAACCCTCAATTCTTTCAAATTCTCTAATATTATTGGTGACCAGTATGAGTTTTTTTGATTCTGCTTGGGCTGATAATAGTAAATCCATCGGACCAATTATTTTGCCGCTTTTTTCTAATTTGAATTTGATGATCCCAAATTCAACGGCATCCCTATCGTCAAAGTTCAATATATTGAAGAGAGATAGAAATTCAATTAAGGCTACCTTATTTTTCCCCGGGTATAAACTTTTTGCAACCCCATACTCTAATTCCGCAACGGTTATGGACGAAACAAAAATCTCCTTTTGGGATTTCTTTTTGAGAATCCTTAAAACCTCCACTGGCTTCTTTTTGATTATATAAATGCAAATATTGGTATCCAATAAATACATTATAGCTGTTCTCTACTCTGATTTATTCCTTGATCGCGTCCACTATTCATAAAGTCATCGGAAAAGCTATTCAAGCCATGGAGGAAAACTTCCCATGATTTATCATGGGGAAGAAGTAGGACCGCATCACCAACTTTATGAATTAATACATCTTTTCCGAAAAACTGGAATTCTTTGGGTAATCTGACAGCCTGACTTCTACCATTGATAAATAACTTTGCACTTTGCATAATGGTTACCTCTCGGATAAAATATATACCATGATATATATTAGAGATCAACCGGATCGTAATCGCATTATAGAGAATCTTCCCGGTTTTTACCTCATAAATCCCGGACAGGGTAATCCGCAGTTCAATCAGGGAAGTGAAGGAAAGAAAGCTTAAAGTCAGCAGCGGGTCTTCCAGGGTGCTCCCCAATTCGCGCAGCACCCGGACAAATCGCGCCATTTCCCGGGCCAGCGCCGGAACCGGCTTAGCAGACATCAGTCCCCCGATCGGCAGACCCAGCCTCCCCAGCACCTTTCCCTGACTCACAATGACCAGCCCCCCGCCCATCTTCACCACCTCGTTAACCGCCCGGGCCAGGTCCCGGTCGTCAAAACCCAGGACCAGGATATTGTGGGTTTCGTGGGCCATGGTGGAGGCGATGGCCCCCAGCCGGGCGCCGAAACCAGTGACCAGGCCCAGGGCGGCCTGCTTTCCCTGACGCTCGATCAGGGCCACCTTGGCCAGGTCTTCATGGGAATTAGCCTGTACGGTTCCCGTCCGGTCCTGCACCTTCCGGTCCACCCTCCGGGTGACGGTCCGGTCATCGATTTTTATAATCGGCAACGGGTCCTGGTGCGACACCTGAAAATGAAAAAATTCAGGCCCGATAGGCGGCAGGTCAAAGGGGTGATCATAGGGGCCCGCAGGGAAGGGAGGCGCCTGAGTGGCTGTCCTTTTCCCGGCCCTCCGAACCCATTTCCCCTTGGCCATTACCCCGACCGGGCGGGGATCTTTCAAGTCGTTCAAAAGAAGAATATCCGCCCGACGCCCCGGGGCGATGGCCCCCTGTTCCAGCTCCAACCCGAAATAACGGGCCGGATTCAGGGTCACCATTTGATAGGCCTTCACCGGTTCAACCCCTAGATCCAGCACTTGCCGGAGCAGATAATCCAGATACCCGGACCGAGCCATCTCCTCCGGAAAAAGGCCGTCCGGAGTCAACATGATCCGGGAGGTATCATAAGAGGACAGCCGCCGGACGGCCCGGCATAATTCCGGCAGATCGTTGCGGATGGAGCCGCCGCGCAGCATGACATACAGCCCCAGCCTCAGGCGTTTCAGCACATCGGCGGCGGTCAGGGATTCATGGCAGGAGGTCAGGCCGGCCCCGATCAGGGCATTCAGTTTTTCCTGGTTGACCCCGATGGTATGCCCTTCCGCCGTTTTTCCCAGTCGCCGGGCCTGAACCAGCAATTTCAGCATCCGGGGATCTTTTTGCAGGAGGCGGACAAAGGCCGTCACCTCGCTCAACCCCAAGGCCTCCGGCCGCTTCAAAAGCCGGAGCAGAACGGTTAAAGGAAACTTTTCCCCACCTTCGAAGTGCGGAAAGGGCGGGGCCGAAGAAGGAACACCCAGATAATAGGTCAAGGGGTAGCCAGGGATATCTTTCAACACTTGGAGGATTCCGGCCAGTCCCAGCGCATTCGCCAAGTCATGCATGTCGGCAAAAACCGCCGTAGTGCCGGTTTGAACAACCCAATCCGAAAAGGAGGCCGGATTAGAATAGAGGTCCGGGTGGCAGTGGGGGTCCATATACCCGGGAACCAGGATACGCCCTTGCGCTTCCCAGACTTCGGTTCTTTTCCCGATCGCCTTTTCCGAGGGACCCACATAAGCAATCCGCTCCCGGAACAGCGCTACGGTTTCCTCGATTAGTTCACCGGTGTAGACATTCAGGACTCGACCGCCCCGGAACACCTGCTGGGCAGGTCTTTCTCCCAAAGCCACCTCAATGAGTCCCTTTTTAAAGGTCGTTTCTTGACCGCTGGAAGGACTTCGTTTCGGGGGCCATGTTTTCAGCATCGACATCCTAACTTTAGCATGAAAATAGAAACGAATTTCGAATAGCCAACTCCGAATCTCGAATGACGAAGTACTCTTCGTAGGGGCGGCGACCCCGCCGCCCAAACCAGGGCCGGATTTGGCCACCGGAGCCGGAGCCTTACCTTGGATGGGCAGGGAACCTTATCCCTCACCCAGCCGGCCGGCGGGGTCGCCGGCCCTGCGAAAAACGAAAAGGTGATACTACAACGACGCCTGGAAAAAATAAATCAAATTTAAACCCAGGCGCTTTTTCTTGACATTCCTGAAAAGTTGTTCTAAATAGAAATTATAAGTTTTCTATAGAGAATATATTGGGGCGGACTCTCAATACGTCCGTCAACAGCCCGAGCGCGAATAAGCGCCGGGCTGCAGAAAGTCGCTTTTTGACTTTTTGCGAGGTTACCTATTGTGATTATGATAGTCCAACCAGAAAAGAAAAAAACACAATTCAAGCGGGTTCCGGCTCTGGACAAATGCTTTCGGATCTTGGAGTTTTTGGCGAACTCCCGAACCGCTTTAGGTGTCACCGAGATTTCCAGCCCCTTAAATTTGAACAAGAGCACCGTCTTCAACCTTATCTACACCTTGGTGGATCTGGGAATTCTCGAGACCGTCCCCGGGAATAAAGTGCGACTGGGGCTGAAACTCCACGACCTGAGTCGGGAATCGAATGCCGGGGGACTGCTTATTTCCAAAATTCGGCCCTTCCTGGAAGAAATCAACAGAAAGACAAATCTCTCCGTCTTCTTAGGCCTGCGCTCCAATCTGAAGGCGGTGATTATGGATAAGGTGGATTCCCCTAACGACATCAGGTTGTCTTCAGCCAAGGGCATGAAAATCCCCTTGATCGCCGGCTCCCACGGAAAGGCGCTGTTGTCCTTGCTCCCCGAGGAGCTACTGGATGAAATCCTGGTGGAGAAGAACCTCAGAAAATTTACCTCGCACACCTGCACCCGCCCTCAAGCCTACAAACAAATGGTCCAAAAAGCCGCCGCGGATCGTTTTGCTTTGGACGATGAAGAATACCTGGAGGGAATCCGTTCCCTGGCCATTCCCCTTGATTTGGGTCGACCCGATGTGCAGGCCGCCATTTGGGTAGTGGGCCTGAAAAGTCAAATCAGCGCTGGGCGGATCCCTGAATTCAAAAAAAGTTTGAAAGAAATAGGATTAAGAATTGAAACCCTTTTTTCTCGATAAAAGGAGGACGCGGTGAGACTGCCAAAATTCAACTATCTGGAGCCCGAAAGCCTCGAAGAAGCCTCTTCCCTGCTTTTGGACGACCCGGGGGCCAAGGTGTTCGCCGGCGGAACGGACCTGCTGGTTAATATGAAACATCGGGTCGAACTGCCGACGACCCTGGTGAATATTAAAAAAATTAAAGGCCTTGACTATATCCGGCCGGAGAAGGACGCCCTGAGGATCGGCGCCCTGACACCCCTCAAAAAAATTTATCAGGACCCGACGATCTCGGAATCCGCGCCGGTTCTGGTCCAGGCCGCCTCGGCGGTGGGTTCCTATCATCATCAGGTCATGGGGACTATCGGCGGGAATCTCTGCCAGCAGAATCGCTGCAAGTTCTTCAACCAGTCTCAATGGTGGCGTAGCGCCAATGCCCCCTGCTTCAAGGTGGGCGGGAACGTCTGCCACGTGGTCCAGAAGCAGGAGGCCTGCTATTCCAGTTACTGCGGGGACCTGGCCCCGGCCCTCTTGGTCCTGGAGGCCAAGGTTCTTTTAAAGGGCCGGAAGCGATCGCGCGAGGTTCTTTTGCAAGACTTTTTTTCCGGAGACGGCCGAGCCCCCCTGTCCTTGGAACGGGGGGAGATTTTAACCGAAGTCATGGTCCCCGCGACTTCGACGGGGGGTTTTTCGAACTACGTCAAATTCGCCAACCGGGAAAGCATCGATTTCCCGATCGTCGGGCTGGCCTTTCACGCCTCCCCGGATAAAAAGGAATACCGCCTCGCCTTCACCGCTGTGGACCGCCGCCCGGTCAGAGGCCGGCAGGTGGAAGCCTTTCTAAACGGCAAATCTCTTACCCCGGAAGTCGTGGAGGAAGCCGCGCAATTAGCCCCCAAAGACGCCTCCCCGGTCAAGAATTCCCTTTATGCGCCGTCTTATAAAAGAACGCTGATGGGCCGCCTGCTGCGCAGCGTGCTGAAAAAGGAGATGAATAGATGAAAACCGCCATCGAACTTCAGATCAACGGAGACCACTACGAGATCCTGGTTTCCCCCAATAATACCTTATTGGAGGTCTTACGGGAAAAACTGGGGCTGATGGGTACTAAGCGGGGCTGCGACCTGGGGGCCTGCGGGGCCTGTACGGTCCTGATCGACGGGGAGGCCGCTCTTTCCTGCCTGATGCTGGCCCTGGATGCCGTGGGAAAACAAATAACCACCATCGAGGGTCTGAGCGAAACCGGGGAACTCCATCCCCTGCAGCAGGCCTTTGTGGACCAGGGAGCGCTGCAATGTGGATTCTGCACGCCGGGCATGATCCTCACCGCCCAGGCCATATTGCAGGAAGATCCCCGGCCCACCGAGGAAACCATCAAGAAAAAAATGGCGGGCAATCTCTGCCGCTGCACCGGCTATAAAAAAGTGGTTGAGGCGGTGATGAGCGTCCGGACGCCGACCGGGAAGGAGGCCTAAATGGGAACAACATTCAACGTAGTCGGTCAACGATTGCCGATGCACGACGCGGCCGCCAAGGCTAAAGGCACGGCCCAGTTCACGGACGATATCCTCTTGCCGGGGATGTTGCACGGAAAAATCTTACGGAGCCCCTTGGCCCACGCCCGGATACTTCACATCGACACCTCCCGGGCCGAGAAGCTCCCCGGCGTAAAAGGGGTAGTGACCGGAGAGGATATTCCGGACCGCGTCTACGGCATCGTCCCCAAGGCCCATGACGAGCACGCCCTGGCCCGGGGAAAAGTGCGCTACATTGGTGATGACGTGGCCGCCGTCTGTGCCCTGGACCCGGAGATTGCCGAAGAAGCCTTGGAGCTGATCCGGGTGGACTATGAGGAACTCCCCGCCGTCTTCGACCCCCTGGAGGCCATTAAGGAAGGAGCGCCCATCGATCCACGACGGGGTCGCCCAACAACACCTCTTTTTCCATCCGCAAGGAATTCGGGAATGTGGAAAAGGCCTTTCAGGAAAGCGACTTCGTTTTTGAAGACCGGTTCTATTCCCAGGCGGTCAATCATGCCCCCCTGGAGCCGCATGCCGCCGTTGCTCAATACGATCCGCTCAAAGGGGAAATTATCCTCTATTCCTCCACCCAGATCCCCTTTTTCCTGCGCCGGAACCTGGCCTTCACTTTGATGATCCCCGAGAGCAAGGTCCGGGTGATCAAGCCCAAGGTGGGGGGCGGTTTCGGCCAGAAGATCGACATGTTCGCCAAGGATTTCTGCGCGGCCTGGTTCGCCCGCCAGACCGGTAAACCCGTGAAGTTCCTCTACGACCGGGAAGAGGTTTTCATCTCCACCCGGCAACGACACCCCATGTACATTACGGTCAAGACGGGCGTGAAGAAGGACGGGACCATCATGGGTCAGCAGTTCCTGGCCCATGCCGACGGCGGGGCCTTCAATAGCACCGCCCCGACGATGATGGCCCTTTCCTGCTACTTTCTGATGATCCCCTACCGGGTACCCAACCTGATCTACGAAGGCCATCATGTCTACACCAATAAACCGGTGGGCGGGGCCATGCGGGGGCATGGTATTCCCCAGGCCCGTTTCGCCGTGGAACGCCAGTTGGATCTGATCGCCGAACGAATCGGGGTGGACCCGGTGGAGCTGCGGCTGAAAAACAGCATCCATGCCGGGGAACCCCACCCGGCCAAATTCATTATCAACTCCTGCGGCTTTTACGACTCCTTGAAACTGGCGGCCGAAGCCATCGGCTGGAAAGAGAAACGGGGAAAACTCCCCCGGGGGAGAGGGGTGGGCCTGGCCGGCGCCTCCTTTCCCAGCGGGGTCAGCAACATGAGCCACATCAGCTCCGGCTCGGTGGTCCAGATGGGTCAGGACGGGGCCGTTAACGTCCTTTCAGGGGCCGCGGACATCGGTCAGGGTGCGGAAACGGTCATCTCCCAGATCGTGGCCGAGGTGCTCGGCGTAACCTTGGAGGACATCCGGATCACCGCCGCCGATACCGGGCTGACGCCGCTGGACCCCGGCACCTTCGGCAGCGGGGTCACGGTGCGGGCCGGGAATGCCGCCCGTCTGGCGGCCGAGGAAGTGCGGGGCAAACTCTTCCAATTCGTGGCCGACAAGTTGGAGGCTAGCCCGGAGGATCTGGTGGCCCGGGACCGGATGATCTTTGTCAACGGCTCGCCGGACCGCGGGATGTCCTTGAAGAAGGCCATCAAGGGCTATCAATATGCCGATTTGCCGATGCCCATCGTGGGCCGGGCCGCCTGGTTTGCTCCGTCCACCGAACCGACCACCCTGTTCCAGCAGGACGGCAACTTCGCCCCCAGCTATTCCTTCATGACCCAAGCCGCCGAAGTGGAGGTGGACCTGGATACCGGTAAAATCAAGCTCCTGAAGATGGTCACCGCCCATGACTGCGGCCGGGCCATCAACCCCATGTTGGTGGAGGGGCAACTGGAAGGCTCCGTGGTCGGCGGCATGGGCCAGGCCCTTTATGAAAACATCATCGTGGAAAAGGGACAGGTGATGAACCCCTCCTTTCTGGACTACGGTTTCCCCACTTTTATGGAGATGCCGGAAATCGGGGCCATCGATATAGAGACCGACGACCCGGTCGGGCCTTTCGGGGCCAAAGAAGCGGGTGAAGGGACTCAGTTGTCCCCGGCCCCGGCCATCGTCAACGCCATTTATGACGCCATCGGGGTCGATTTCATGGAACTCCCGGTAACACCGGAGAATATCCTGGAGGCTTTGCGCCGGGAGAAGAAATAAGCTATTCTCTTGGGCTATACTCTGGGAAGCAGTGCCGATGGGGTCTTCCTCCGGATTGAAAAAGACCGACTGAAACCGTCTCCTAACAAGCACCGATCCATCTAAGATGACCTCGCAAAAGTCAAAAAACGACTTTCTGCTCGTCGGGGGAGGGCTTCCCCTCCCCCGCCATTTGAAGTGAATTCAAATGGTCCCACCCCTACCCCAGCCCGGCGCTTAATCGCGCTCGGGCTGCTGACGGACTTTTCCGAGTCCGTCATCTAAGAAAGGGTATATCGACATGCAACTGCCCGGCGCCCCAACGTATCCTCCGGAATATGCCGACCGCTATTTAAAAAACCACTGGTGGCCCGGAATAACCTTCGGGGAGATGTTGGATAGGACCACGGACCTCTATCCCACCAAAGAGGCCCTGGTCGCCGGTGAAAGACGGTTCACCTACCTCCAACTTCGGGAGTGGAGCGACCGGGCCGCTTTGGCCTTTCTGGAAGCCGGCCTGGGCCGGCTGGACCGGGTCCTCCTGCAACTTCCCAATTGGCCGGAATTCGTTTTTGCCTATTTCGGGCTGCAAAAGATCGGGGCCATCCCCGTCTTTTGCCTCCCCCGCTACTCGCTCCGGGAAATGGAACATTTTGCCGCCGTCACCGAATCCCGGGCCTGGATCGGCCCCCTCCGTTTCGAGAAGACCGATTATGAAGCGCTGATCCAGGGCCTTCAATCCCGATGCCCTTCCCTGGAAAAAATGCTGGTGATCCCCCCTTCCCCGACCTACGACGGGCCCCTCCCCAGCGGGACGCTCTCCTTTAACCATCTTCTTAACTGCTCGGACCCGGCTTCGGTTCCAGCGGACCATCTGCCTTCCTTTAAACCCGAGCCCGGCGAAATCTGTCATTTGATGCCTACCGGGGGAACGACCGGCCGACCGAAGATAGTCCCCCGGACCCATAACGACTTTCTGTGCAATGTGGAATTCCGAGCCAGGGCCTGGGAGCGAAGTGCCCGCGATATTACCCTGATCGCCACCCCCCTGACCCACAATATGGCGATAGAAGTTTCCTTGAATCCCACGATTCTCTTTGGCGGAAAAGTAGTCCTTCTCCCCTCTACGCGCCCGAAAGAGATTTTAGAGGCCATTGAGCGGGAGCGGATAACCACCACCATCCTGGTGGTCGCCCAGCTTCACGCGATCCTCGACTATCCGGACTTAAAGGAATTCAACCTTTCATCCTTGCAGGTCATTGCCGGGGCCGGATCCCACGTGCCCGCCGAACTGGTCCAGCGGGTCAGGGATCGGATCGGGTGCAAATTCTACAATGTCTATGGGAGCTCTGAAGGACCCTGTGCCCAAACCCGTTATGAAGATCCGGATGAGGCTGTCCGGCAATCGGTCGGTCGGCCCATTTGCCCCTACGATGAATTCAAATTAATCGACCCGGCCGGCCAGGATCTGCCCCCAACGGCTGAAGGTGAGCTGGTGACCAGAGGCCCCTGCATCTTTCGAGGCTACTATCGTTCGGAGGAAGAAAACCGTCTGGCCTTTACCCCGGACGGATTTTTTCGAACCGGGGACATCGCCCGCTTCGACCCGGAAGGCCGGATCATCCTGACCGGTCGCCGCAAGGACATCATCATCCGCGGGGGAGAAAATATCGGCGCCCGGGAAGTGGAGGAGTTGGTCGGCGGCCATCCTCAAGTGGAACAGGTGTCGGTGGTGGGAATGTCTGACCCGACTTTCGGGGAAAAAGTCTGTGCCTTTGTCAAACCCAGTAAAGGGGCGGCCATCACCCTGGAAGACATCCTTTCCTATCTTAGGCGGCAGAAAGTTTCCGTCCTCTTTTTCCCCGAACGGTTGGAAACGGTTGAGGAACTTCCCTTGACCCCGGTGGGGAAAGTGGACAAAAAACGGTTAAGAGAAATCATCCAGGAAAAACTGCGGCGGGAAAGGCAGGAATAGTCCGCCTCTTTTTCGGTTCAACAAATCGGCTGGAGAGGAGGTGAAATCGGTTTTCAATCGCCAACCAATCGGGTGTTCGATTCCCTTTATTGGAAAAGTGAGGCAACTCCCATTCCATTCATCTTATTCCCAGGAGGTTTACAGTCATGAGCAAGAAGCTATTTGTTTCCTGTCTACTGGTTTTGGGTTTGGTGGTACCTTCCCTCGCCTCGGCGGCCATCGAGTTGAAATTCTGCAATTACTTTCCGGCCCCCTCGAATCAATCCAAGATTTGCGAAGAAATGATCAAAGACCTGGAGGCCCGAACGGGCGGCCGGGTGAAGTTCCGCTATTTCCCCGGAGGCACCCTGCTCAGCGCCCCTAAGATGTACGACGGGGTCGTGGAAGGGATCGGGGATATCGGACTTTCCAACGTCGCCTATACCTTTGGTCGTTTCAAGGAGACCGAAGCCCTGGACCTGCCCATCGGCTTTCCCGATGCCTGGGTGGCCAATCATGTGGCCAACGATTATTTCCGGAAATTCAAACCCAAGGAATGGGACAAGATTCATATGCTCTCCATGCATACCAGCCCGCCGAACGTGGTCCTGTCGGCCACCAAGCCGGTAATGAAATTGGAAGACCTGAAGGGCATGACGCTGCGGGGACTGGGGTATATCGCCGAATCGGTCACGGCCCTGGGCGGGACGGCCCGGGCCATCCCCATGCCGGAGGCCTATGAAGCGGTCAGCAAACATGTGATCGACGGGTTGCTGATCCCCATGGAAACCCTGCGGGCCTTTCGGTTGGCCGAGGTGGCCAAATACGCCACGGAATGTTGGCCTATCGGCCAGGTGTATACCTTTTACCTGATCATGAACAAGGAGGTCTGGGCCAAGCTTCCGCCCGACATCCAAAAGATTTTCAATGAATATCCCTTCGAAGAAAAATTCGCGGTCATGTGGAACAACGCCGATACCGATGGCAAAAAATACGGTCTGGAAAAAGGGCTGAAGATTTCGGAGTTGTCCCCGGACCAGGTCACGCGCTGGAAGCAAGCCGTGCATCCGGTCCTGGATAAGTACGTCAAATCCATGGTCGGCGTCGGCTACCCGGAGCCGGAAGTCCGGAGCTGGCTGGACTTCATCGGACAACGGATCGATTTCTGGACCAAAAAGCAAATCGAAGCGGGGGTCAAGTCCGCCACCGGTCCGGCCGCCGTGCGGGTGAAATAGGGCCACGGAACCCCATGGAAGTGCTCAACCGTCAAGGTACCCTGGAGCGGCTCATTACCACGCTGAGCCGCTCCTTGGAATGGGTGGGGTTGTTTGGCTTTCTGGCCATGTTTGTGGTCAATCTGGTCGATGTGGTCGGGGCGAAACTGCTTCTTTGGCCGATGCCCGGGGCCGTCGAAGTGATTGGCTTTTTTCAGGTAGTGGCCATCGCCCCGCCGATCGCCTACGTCCTTTTGAAAGGCCAGCATATCCGGGTGGACTTCCTGTTAGACCGGTTATCTCCCCGACCCCGGGGACTGATCAGCGCTTTCAGCTCCCTGCTGGGGCTGGCGGTTTTTGCCCTGCTGGCCTGGCAGAGCCTGCTCTACGGTCAGTCCCTGCTGAAAGCCGGGGAAATCGGGTCCACCTCCCGGGTCCCCTTTTACCCCTTTGCCTTTTTGATCGCGCTCTCGGCCGTGCCCGTCTGTCTGGTTTTTCTTTTGGAAGTGGTCCAGTCCTTGTCCCAGGTGGTGAAGCATGGATCCCGTTAGCCTTGGACTCCTGGGCATCGTCTTTCTGGTCTTTCTCTTTTTAATCCGTTTACCCGTCGCCTTTGCCATGGCCTTTGTCGGTTTGGCGGGCTTTTCCGTCCTGGTTTCCTTTCCGGCGGCTTGCAAGCTGCTGGCCCGGGATATTTTTGAACAATTCTCTTCCTTCCCGCTGAGCGCCATCCCCATGTTTATCCTCATGGGTTCTTTCTCCTTCGCGGCCGGGATCGGGAAAAGACTCTATGATGCCGCTTATGCCCTGATGGGCAGCCTGCGGGGGGGCTTGACCATCGCCACGGTCCTGGCCTGCGGGGGGTTTGCCGCCATCTGCGGTTCCACCGCCGCCACCGCCGCCACCATCGGCAAGATCGCCCTGCCCGAGATGAAACGCTATGGCTATGCCGATACGCTGGCCGCCGGCTGTGTCGCCAGCGCCGGGGCCTTGGGGATCCTGATCCCTCCCAGCACCATCTTTCTGGTCTATGGCATCATCACCGAGCAATCCATCGGCAAGCTCTTTGTGGCCGGGATCATCCCCGGCCTGATCCTGACCTTCCTGTTCGTCCTGACCGTGGCCTTCATCTGCTGGCGCCATCCGGAGATGGCCCCCCGGGGGGACTCGGTACCCTGGCGGGTGAAGATAAAAGCGACCTTAAACGCCGGAGAATCCGTTCTCTTATTCGGCCTGGTGATCGGGGGACTGTTTTGGGGCTGGTTTACCCCCACCCAGGCCGGAGGAATCGGGGCGGCCGGCGCCCTGGTGATCGGCCTGGTGCGCCGGGAGTTCAACTGGCGGGTATTTCTGGAAGCGACCCAGAGCGGACTGCGGACCTCCTGCATGGTTCTGTGCATTATCGCCTGTGCCGTGCTCTTCGGCCATTTCATGGCGGTTACCACCATCCCCTTTATTCTGGCCGATTGGGTCTCGGGGCTCCCCGTGCCGCCGTTCGTGATTATGGGGATTATCCTTTTCATGTATCTGGTGGGGGCTGTTTTATGGACTCCATGGCCCTCGTGGTCCTGACCGTCCCGGTCATCTATCCGGTCGTCCTCCGTTTCGGCTTCGACCCGATCTGGTTCGGGGTCATGGTGGTCCTGATCAGTGAAATGGGGGTCATTACCCCCCCGGTGGGGGTCAACGTCTATGTGATTAAGGGAATCGCTCCGGAGCTCCCCCTGGAGACCATCTTTAAGGGGATCTTCCCCTTTCTGATCGCCATCATCATCAATGCCATCCTCTTAATGCTCTTTCCCCAAACTGGCTCTCATTTTACCGGCGCTCACCCAATAAGGCCGAAAAGGGAACGTCCACACTGGTTTTATTAACGGGCTCAAAGATAGAAATAGCATTACCCATCGTCATCCCGCCATCTGAAGTGAATTCAAAAGGTGAACCGCAAAAGCAGGTTCACAATGGCTCCTGACCGCTCGTTTTTCGTATAAAAGGCTTCGGCTCCGGCCCCCCGCGAACGCCGATCCAGCGGGTTTCCCCTTGAACGGCTAAAAAGGCACCCCGAATAATCCCCTTGGCGACAAGCCTTCCAGCCTCCGCCAGGCCGGTCTCCAACGCCACTTTTTTTTCCTTCGGGTTAAGCCGTCCGACTTCCCGGGTAACTTTGAGCAGCGGAATATCGGTCTCCGGATCGAGGTCTCCGGCGGGTGCCCTGGACACCCGGGTGGAATTCACATCTGTCCGGGCCGCAATCCAGGTTGCCGCGGCATCCGCGATCGCGCAGTCCATCGCCCAAACCGTGACCACGTCCGCTACCCCAGTGGAAAAAGAACGCCCGGTCCAGCCGCTGGTTGCCACCCCCCCGATGCTATTTTCCGCGGCTATCTCTAGAAAATGAGTCACCTCCCCTTCTGGATGCGTTTTCATCCCCACCCGGACCGGGTGCCCGTCCGAAACCTTCAGAGCAATATCGCCCCCGTTGTTGACGATAACCCGGGAGGCCCCTAAATGAACCGCTTCCTCCAAAACAGCGTCGGCCGCCAGGCCCGCCACGGACGCCAGGCCGGTCAACTCCGGAGAAACCGCTCGGCTTAGTTGGATTGCCTTTCGAAGGATAGGCGAGCACTCCTTCAGGTTTTTGATCCGTCCGACCGGTGCTTTCAATAAAGGTTGAACAGCCGCCAGCTCCTCCAGGATATCCAACGCCAAAACAGCGGCCCGGGAGGCAATGACCGGCCGGGCCTCACCCTCGGCCCAGGCCGAAATGGTCAGGGTCATGGGACCGTAATCGACTAAAACGAGATCGGGACGGAGAACCTGGATGGGGTTGGGGAAGGGAAGCGGCAAGTCGTTCAGTGTTCGGCGTTCGGGCTTCGGGGTGGAGATCCTGGCAGGGCCTTTGGTCCCATTGAAGGCATTCATGTTTAAATATAAATCGCTAGCTGGGGCCTATTTTTTTGGTTCAATTCCAAGGTCTTTGCATATTTTTCTGGCGAGGTTTTCACTAATTTCAGTATGTCGCGGTACGGAGGAACGTTTGTTTTGGCGGGGGTTCTCCCACCACGAATGCCGGGCTCCTTCTCTGATGAATCCACAGCCTTGTGTTCTGAGGTACTTGAGGAATTCTGTTCTCTTCATGCGGGGATAGCTATTTTCTCTTCATGATATCCGATTCCTGCAGACGCAATTGCATCTTGCCTGTTAAACTCGATTGCCTCCAGCAGGGTTGCCCGCAGGCTTTCAACTAGTTCTTGACGGTTGCGTTCCTGACAGTTTACTCCGGGAACCTCTTCTATCCACCCAACCCACCAATCGCCTTCTTGTTTTATGACTGCTGTATATTCTGTGGCCATCGACTTTCCTCCTTTCTATTCAATTATAACCGATATCCGGAACATGTAATCTAAAATCGTCAGGCATCGACCCGCCGGGGCAACGCCGCAATGGCGACGCCGCAAGTGACGCCAAAACGGGGCTCACCAGCGCGGCGAAGTGGAAGAGGGATACGAGAAAACCTTAACGGAATTAGCCCTATATACTTCGGCGTTAGGTGGAGCTACCGGTTCGACTATGCATTTTTGCCTTGGCTGAGTCCTTGACCAGACGCAAATCAAGGCTACATCCAAGGGCACGAGCGTACTTGCGTAATGCGGCGTTGCCCCATGGCGTGCGGCTTGTCAGATTCGGTCGGGAAAAGAATGTCGCTTTCCTCAGGCCGTACGCCGTACTTTTTTTCGAGAAGCTCCCTTTTTGCCACAAAAAAACTCGATATAGCCCTTCTTTAGAAGGCAAGATTGGCAACAATCTTTTTTAAGTCAATTTGTTCGCGCAGCTTGCCCCTATTTTTGACCATTCAATCCCAATTGGTTCGCCACCCTGCAGAAGCGTTCAGGGATCTTCTTGAACGGCGCTCTCTTGCTCGACAATCGGCAGAATTGTGTCCAGCAACTCGTCCGAATTGGAGCGGACAAAAACAAATGTATCCTCCAGCAACGAAACTATTCTATCGAATTGGGCAACCATGCGCTTTTCAAGGAGGGGGTTGATTGAATCAGCAGCCGAGATATTTGTGATGATCCAGTAGGCCAATTGGAGAAAGGAAGGGTGACATGATTCGCAAAGGAATTCATAGTCAGCCCTCGCGCCGGGTCTGCCGCTCTCACCCATCTTATCTATGAAGTCCATCACGTTGATCGAGAGCAGGGTGGCCGGGGCGCCCCAGGGAAGTTCAGTGGGCGAACGACTGCCCATAGTAAGTCTTCCGACTCGCTCGTGCGCCTTTGTGGTGTCGCCAGTCGCCTCCATCTGCAGCCACACCCAAGCGGCATAGGCAACACCGCCCGATGATGCGGTTTGATCAGGGCAGGGGTTGACGCATTGTTCCATCCGCAAGGAAATTGCTTATTGGGAACCGGATTAAACGGGAAGGAGGAGAAAGGCTTCATCCCTTATTAACCTTTATTCTTTTCTGCGTGAACACCGTCCCCTTGACACTCGTAAACGGCCTAACTGCCTCCACGTGCCCCCCCATTTCCTCGTAATCCCTGAGCAGCATTTGGCCGGTGTGGGCGTCCAGGAGAAGGCACCGGCCTGGACCTGTTCCACGTCCACATAAAAAGGAATCCCGCCTCCCGGCAGCACGAAGACCGTCGCGCCACCTAGGGTCAGCACGGCTTTGTTCTCATGGACCGCCCGGGTCAGCGTCAGCGGGTAGCGGATCACGCCGGCCCGGCCCGGGCCTCCGGCGGTAGCTCCGTCTCCACGTAGCGCGGCCTTTTGCATCTTCACCAGCGCCAGGTTAAGGCGCATCGTGTGGCACATAGCCCGAGCGTACCAACGAAGCCAGCGGCGGAAACAGAGGATGCGGAAGGTCTGACCACCGAAACCATCGCCACGAGGAGCACTTGTTCGGCTCGAGTACCAGCGGCTCTCCGGTCAGGCAGCAGGCAGTGACAAATAGAGTGACGTAGTGCTTCCCTTCAGAGGCGAAAAAATTGTTAGTGTATGGACCAAGAACGATCGATTGAACCGCGAGCCCGGTTTCTTCCAGCACCTCTCGCGAGGCACAGTCTTCGATGGACTCGCCGAACTCCAAATGACCGCCCGGCAAGGCCCACGTGCCTGCCCCGAGTGAGCCGATTCTCTTGCCCAGGAGAACGAGACCCTCACGGATAACGATTACACCGACGCCAACCTGTGGGATGCGAGAGTCCATAAGAAACATTATTCCATCAGCACAGAAAAGAGTATGTGGAATGGGACAGACGCAAAAGGTCGTCATTGCGACCCCGGACTTGATCCGGGGGAAGCAATCTTCCTGTGCAACTAGCTGATTCCAGGGGATTGCTTTGTCGTTTCACTCCTCGCAATGACGACCTATAGAACTTTTTTCCACCACAAAATCTTTCGCTTTATCCTTGATCTTTGATCCTCAATCCTTTCTGTCTGAACACCGCTCCCCTGACGCTGGTAAAAGGCTTGACCGCCTCCACATGCCCCCCCATGGCCTCATAATCCTTGAGGAGCATGGTGTATTCGATGGGCGCGATGATGGCCGGTGTCGGGGTCCAGGAGAAGGCCCCGGTCTGGACCTGCTCTACGTCCACATAAAAAGTAATCCCGCCCCCCGGCAGCACGAAGACCGGCGCGCCGCCCACGGTCAGTACGGCTTTGTTTTCGTGCACCGCCCGGGTCAGCTTCAGCGGGTAGCGGGTCACGCCGGCCCGGGCCGAGCCCCCGGCGCCGCCCACGTACAGGGCCGAAACCCGGGACGGCTGGCAGGTTTCCCGTATCGCCGTCACGGCTTCCAGGGCCTCCGGCGGCAGTTCCGTTTCTATGAACCCCTCCCCAGGGCGGAACACAAAATAGGCCGCTTTTTCTCCGGTGGTTTCGGTGATCAACAGCCGGGTTCCAGCCGGGGTCCTCTCCGGGTCCATCGAGGCGATGATCTCCAGGGGATTCGTAATCGGGGTCCCTCCCCAACCGCCGCCTTTCTCCCCGAAATATCGACCCGGGGTGGAAAGGGAAAAACCCAGTCGGAGTCCGGAAGGCTTCATACCCACCGCCCTCCCGGAGGCGTGGTGGCTGAAAAGAGAAGTGATATGGGAGTCCAGGACGATCACCTCATCGGCCGCTTTTTTAAAGAAAGGCGCGAAGAGACCGGCCGTGGCTGAGCCGCAGCCCACCCGCATCCGATTTTGAGACTTCCCATCGATGATCGGGGGCCGTCCGACCTGCACGGTCAGGCGGGCGCCCTTCTTGATGGAAAGCTCCACAGCCCGGCGGTTGGCCAAGGCCGCAACGGCCCGGGCCACGGCAAAGCCGTATTTCCCGGTCAGCCGGTTCACCCCGCCGACGGCCAAAATCTTGGAGCCGTACTCCTCGGTCTCCACCATGCCCACCGGCCGCCCGTCAAAACGGATTTCAGCGCCCTCCCCCCCGATGGGCACGTCGGTGTCCACTTTGATTTTTATTCCCGAATAGGAGAGGGGGGCTTCCGTCACCACGGTGACCACATCAACGCCGTCCCTCGGCCCGCTCACGATGTAGGGCGCCGGGAAGTGATCCGGATAGGTGGTCCCGGCCCCGATGGCCGTAATCAACGGTTCCCGAATAAGCGCTGACGGGGGAGGAAGAAGGTCAGGCTTGACCTCTTCGTACATTACCAGGGGCCGGTCCCGCAAAAGTTCGCCGTCCTTATTTATAAAACGCCGGCAGGCCCCGTACCGTTCCGGGGAGATACGGCAATTCACCGGGCAGGCCGTACAGACGATCGCGTCGGGGATTTCTTCCCCGATTTCCACCACCGCCTGTTTCGGACAAACCCGGAAACAGGTGCGGCATTCCACGCACCCTTCCCCCACCCGGGCCTTGTCCTCGAACCAATCGATGACCTCCAGTGGGCAGTCCTTCACACAGAGTCCACAGGCATTGCATTTATCGGGATCGATCCACATCATGGAACCTCAAATTCGAAACTCGAAATCCGAAATCCGAAACAAATTCAAATTTATAAAACCCAAATTATCAAAACAAAAACCCTTCTAATTTTAAGATATTCTTGAATAGCCCCCATGCTGTCATTGCGAGGACCGAAAGGACGAAGTAATCCCCCCCACCGCCAGGGGCCGAAGATGGGGGATTGCTTAGCTTCGCAATGACCAATTTTTACCATTACTCGAAATCGACCCCTTTTTAAATTTTATTTTCGGTCATTCGGATTTGTTTCGAATTTCGGATTTCGAATTTCGAGTTTGCTGTAACGCTTCCATCACCCTTTCCAGACTCAGCGGCAAATGAGTCATCCGCACCCCCAGTGCCCGGGAAGCGCCGTTGGCGATGGCCGGTGCCGTGGGAATCAGGGAAGGTTCGCCCACGCCCTTCGCCCCATAGGGTCCGCTGGGATCGTGGGATTCAACAATAATAGGGGTGATCCGCGGGGCATCGGCCATGGTTGGCAGATGATACTCGCGAAAATTGTCGGTTTTTCGAGAGATGAATTCTTCCATGGTGGCCATGCCCACCCCCATCACCACCCCTCCGGTGATTTGGCCGTGCACGGCCCGCCGGTGAATGGCCCGGCCCACGTCGTGGGCGGCCGCTACCCGGGGGACCCGGACCAATCCGGAAACCGTGTCCACCTCCACCCAGGCCAGTTGAGCGGCAAAGGCGTAGCTGGCATAAGGTTCCCCCTGGCCGGTCTGGTGGTCCAGGACGGTCACGGGCGGATCAAAGTGTCCTTGGCCTTTGGCCTCATGGCCCTGCCGGGCCAAACGGGAGACGATTTCGGTTAGGGGAAGGCGCTTTCCCTCCGGGCCCACCATTTCAAGGCCCTTCCTTTCGATTTCCGCGGCCCGGCATCGCCAGAGGCCCGCCGCTTCTTCTTTTAAAATTCGCTCCAGATCCCGGGCCGCATCCAACACGGCATTTCCGGAAATGTAGGTTTGGCGGCTGGCCGAGCTGGCACCGGCGGAGGTGGTCCGCCCCGTATCCCCCCGCACCAGCCGGACCTCTTCCAGGGGCAGACCGAAGTAGTGAGCCGCCATCTGGGCGAGCACGGTATCCGATCCCTGACCGATTTCGGCCGCCCCGGTAAAGAGCGTCAAATGCCCCTGGGGGGAAAGTTCCAGTTGCGCGGACGAAGGGTTGGAGACGCCGGTATTGCCTATGCCGTAAAACATGGCCCCCAGCCCGATGGCCCGGAGGGTCCGCTCATCGGAACCCACCCGCCGGTTCCAGGCCCCATAGATTTTGCCTAATCTCCGGAGGCAGGTTTCGATCCCCACACCGTCCCGCAGCAAATGGCCGGTGGCCGTCGTGGATCCCGGCCGGAGACAGTTGCGCAGGCGAAACTCCAGGGGATCCATGCCAATTCGCTCCGCCAACCCGTCCATCTGTCCTTCATGAGCCAAGGCGATCTGGGGAACCCCGAAGCCTCGCATAGCGCCGGCCCAGGAATTGTGGGTGTAAACCATACGGCTGTTTACCCGCACGTGGGGGACATCGTAGGGGCCGGTGGCGTGGACCGCCGCCCGCATGCAGACGGCAAAACCATACGAGGCATAGGCCCCGGTGTCGCCCAGGATGTCCACTTTGACGGCCATGAGTTTCCCCTGGGCATCCATCCCGCTTTCGTAATCGATGAACAGGGCGTGACGCTTGGCTGTTCCGATGAAGGATTCCTCGCGGGTATAGGCCATCCGCACCGGCCGCTTCAAATGATAGGCGGCCAGGGCCAGATAGGATTGAACGCTCAGGTCCAGTTTCTTGCCAAACCCGCCCCCGGTCTCGGCCTGGACCATCCGGATCATTTCCAGGGGCAACCCCAGCAATCGAGCCAGGTCGCTCTGATCATAATGAGGGTTCTGGGTGCAGGCCTGAATGACAATCTTTCCGTCCCGCCACTCGCCACGGCCTCCCTCCACTTCCAGGGGTCCGTGTTCCAGCGGGGAAGTGCTGTAGGTGTTTCGAAGTCGAAAGGCGGATTTGGCCAGGGCCTCCTCCGCATCCCCTTTGACGACCTGTTGTTGAAAGAGCAGGTTCCCTTTCTCCTGGACCGGCGGGGCCTCCGTTTCCAGGGCCTCCCACGGGTTAAAGACACCCGGCAGCGGATCCAGCTCCAGCCGGATGACTTTCAGAGCCTCCAGCCCCGCCGCTTCGCTCTCCGCGGCCACCAGGGCCACCGGTTCTCCGCGATAGCGGATGATCCCTTCCGCCAAAACGGGCTGGTCCTTGGTGGAGGGGATAATCCCGATGCGGTTGATTCCGGGCACATCGGCGGCGGTAAATACGCGAACGACACCCGGGATCTTATGAGCCTCTTCCACCTCCAGCCGGCTGATTCGCGAAGGAGCCTGGTAGGCCCGCAAGAGGAGCAGAAACAGATCCCCGGGCCTTCCCTGGTCAACGCCGAACAAGGCAGTCCCTAGGACCTTTTCTCTGGCGCCTATTCGAATGGGATTTTCGCTGAAGATTTTCTCACCCATACTAATTTAATAAGTAAATCTTTAAATTAGAAATTCGAAGCACGAAATCCGAAACAAGCACGAATGTCAAAAATCCAAATGATCGAAACACCTAATCTTCCCAACTCCTAA
The DNA here is from genome assembly GCA_963843145.1 of uncultured delta proteobacterium. Taxonomy (GTDB): domain Bacteria; phylum Desulfobacterota; class RBG-13-43-22; order RBG-13-43-22; family RBG-13-43-22; genus CAVQSS01. The sequence goes on along the minus strand of CAWJJC010000028.1, from coordinate 535,727 downwards.
CCATGAATGTTTTGAATTTTGAAATTGGGTCATTTGAATTTGTTTCGGATTTCGATTTTCGGATTTCGAATTTGAGCCATCCGAATATCTTCATATTTCTCGGGTACCCCCGCAGGCCTCTCCCAGCCCCCAGGCCACGAGCCTTTCCAAAGCCGGCTCCTTATAAGCCATGGAGGGCCTTCGGCTGCTCACCTGAAGCATGACCTTGGCCGCCGTTCTGCCGGCTTCCTCAAACAGTTTTTTTTCAGGTACCTGTCCGACAAGACTCTCTTCCACTTCATTCAACCGTCGGGGCGTCGGGAATACCGCCCCGGCCGACAACCGGGCAGAGGCAATTCTTCCGGTCGGCTCCAGGGCCAATTGAACCGCCAGATTCATCCGGGCGATGGCCACGGCCTGGCGGCGCATGATCTTGTGGAAAAAAAAATGCCTGGGCTGCTCCGGCATTTTTAAAGTAAAGGAATGGATCAATTCTTCGGGTTCCAAACCCGTCCGCCCCGGTCCGGTGATCAGATCGGTCAGGGCCACGGTCCGGGTTTTATTGCTGGAAACGATTTGAACCTCCGCGCCCAGGGCGACCAACGGGGTAATCCCGTCCCCGGCCGGAGAGGCCGTGCCCACGTTGCCCCCGATGGTGGCCAGACGCCGGACTTGGACCGAACCCATCTGGGCCGCAGCCGCGGCCAGTAGAGGCAGGAATTGTCTTACGGTCGAGTCGTTCTCCAGTGTCTGAAAGGGTACCGCCGACCCCAGGATCAACCTCTCCCCCTCGAATTGAATCGTCCGGCAATCCGGAAGCTCGCTTACATCCAGCAGAAAGGCCGGCGGGGCCTTTCCTTCCCGATAGGCGGACCGCAGGGCGATCATCAGGTCGGTCCCCCCGGCCAGTATCCGGGTCCCTTCACCGTAGCGTTCCAGGTGATCCAGGGCCTCATCCAGGGATCGGGCCGACTGGTATTGGGCTTTCATGTCAAGGCCTGCATTCGCTTGGCCGCCCATTTCACCGCCCGAATAATATCGTGGTAGCCGGTACAGCGGCAGAGGTTTCCGGATAACCCTTCCACGATTTCCCGGCGGGAGGGATTCGGGTTTTCCTTCAAGAAGGAATAAGCGGCCAGAATCAGGCCCGGGGTGCAAAACCCGCACTGAACGGCGCCCATCTTAAGAAACCCTTCCTGGAGAGGGTGCAACGTCTCTCCCCGGATCAATCCCTCAATGGTGGTCACCCGGCGGCCCCTGACCTTGCCGGCGGCCACCAGGCAGGCGTTCACCGCCCGGTCGTCCAAGAGTACCGTGCAGGCCCCGCATTCCCCCACGCCGCAGCCTTCCTTGACCCCTAACAATCCAAAATGGTCCCGCAAAACCGACAACAAGGTCTCACTTCCGAAGCATTCAACGGTGACCGGTCGATCATTCAAAATAAAGGTGAGTTCCATTTATAGTTACGCCTCAATTCCAAGATAATGGACCAGGATGTCCTTCCGGCCCGCCAATTCCTCTCTGTTGGCGCTATGATCGACTTTACCCTTGACCATGAAATAGACCCGGTCCGCCAATGACAAAACAAAAGGAACCCTTTCTTCGACCAGGAGTATGGCCATACCGTCTTTATTTAATGTTTTGATTATATCCCTGAGGCTGGATACAAACAAGGGCATCAGGCCGGTGGTCGGCTCGTCCAGCATCAGGACATCGGGATCTTTCAAAATGGCCCGGGAGATAGCCACGGCCTGTTGTTCCCCGCCGCTCAGGGAACCGGCCGTCCGGTTCAACCGGTCTTTGAGGTTAGGGAAAAGATCGAAGACCCGGTCCAGGCTATTTTGAGCGGATTTCCCGATCAGGCCGGTTTTCAAATTTTCCAAGACCGTCATTTTAGAAAATAGATGCCTTCCCTGGGGCACGTAGCCTAAACCCATTCTTCCTATCCTGAAGGTCTTCAGGGGCGTGATCTCCTGATCTTTAAAAATGATCCGCCCGGCCCTCGGTTTGATGAATCCCATGATGCTGTTGAGGGTCGTGGTTTTGCCCACCCCGTTCCTCCCTAAAAGGGCGACGATCTCCCCTCTTCCGACTTCCAGGGAAACCCCCTGAAGAATGTGGCTTTTGTCATAATAGGTATGAATGTCTTCCAGCTTTAACAAGCTCACAACGTTTCTTCCCCCAGATAGATCCGCTGGACCTCCTCATTCCCGGCTATTTCTTTACAGGAGCCCTCGGCGATCACTTTTCCAAAACTGAAAACCGTCAGGGTGTGACAGATACGCATAATGATATCGATATTGTGTTCGATGAGTACTATGGACATCTTTTCTGAAAGACGGCCAATCAATGCAACCAGATCGTCGGCCTCCTTGGGGCCCACGCCCTGGGTCGGCTCATCCAGAAGAAGAATCAGGGGGTCGGTGCTCAAGGCCATGGCGATCTCCAGGACCTTCTGGTCTCCGTAAGACAAATTTGAAGCCGATTCTTGGATCTTGTTTTCAAGTCCCACCAGCCGGCAAATTTCTTCCGTTTTCTCAGCCTGCTCCCCTTTGCGGTCGATGCGGGAAAAGAACAGGTTCCAGGGTCTTATTTTCCTGGAATAAAGGCCCACCCAGATACAATCGTAGACCGACATCTCCGGAAAAACAAAGGTTAATTGAAAGGTCCGGCTCATCCCCCTCCGGCAGATTTTATGGGGAGGAAACCCGGTAACATCTTTGCCGTTCAGTACTATTTTCCCCGAACTGGGATGTAAATCTCCGGTAATGACGTTAAAAAAAGTGGTCTTCCCGGCGCCGTTCGGTCCGATAATCCCCCGGATCTCATTGCTTCCAATCCGCAAGGTCACGTTATCGACAGCGGTCAGGCCGCCGAAATGTTTCGATACCCCTTTGACTTCCAGGAGTGGTTCATTGGGTTCCATGAACGCTCAACGGCTCCTTAAATCTAATAAATAGCCCAGTATCCCTTTTCTCGAGACCCTGAGGATAACCAGAATGAAGACGCCGAAGACCAGGAGGTAGTAGGTAAACCAGGCACTGACGTAATACTGGAAAAGGGACAGGAGCATAACCCCTATCCAGCAGCCCACCAGGGTCCCGAGTCCTCCGACCAGGCACCAGACGATGGGTAAAATAGACCAGTAAAAACTGAAATAATCCGCCGAGGCATACCGAAGGGTCAAGGCATACAAGCCCCCTCCCAGGGCCCCGAAGACCCCGGAGACGACGAAGGCAATGAGCTTGTAGCCAAAGACATTATAACCCAAAAAATTGGCCCTTTTCTCATTCTCCCGGATGGAAACAAAAATTTTCCCCAGCGGGGCCTTCAGCATTCTGTTCAGGATGAAATAAGTCAGGATAAGAAAGAAAAGGACAAAATAGTAATTGACCGCCGGCTGGTAAAGGGAAAGCTCGGTGAAACCGAAAGAAATCTTCGGTACCGTCACGGTCAGTCCGTCGTCACCGCCGGTCAGCCAGGTCAGATCCATGGCCAGAAGATGAAACACCGAGGCGATGATGGCCGTCACAATGACAAAATAGGCTTCCGTCAGGCGCACACAGATCAAACCCAGGATGACGGCCAGGAGGAAACCGATGGCCAGGCCGCCAAGCAGAGAAAGGATAAGGCCCCATTTAAATTTCAGGATGAAAAGGATCGCTCCATAGGCGCCGGCCCCGAAGAAAATGGAGTGTCCCAGACTGCACTGATTGGTAAATCCGAAAGAGAAATCGTAGCCCATGGCGAAGATGGAAAATATCATCATCTGGATGACCAGCGACCGGGCACCGCTGGGGAGCATAAACCCGAGGAACACCAGGAGCAAAAAGGAGCCTAGGGCAAAAAAGGACAGAAAGGGCTGTTTCTCCATAGACGGATCACCCTTCCCTTTCCCCGAATAGACCCCGGGGGCGGATCATCAGGACGATAACCATCACGATCAAAATAGCGGCCTTGGACTGAATCGGGGTCAATACCGAAGACATAACCCCCTCCAAAGACGAGAGGCCTAAGGCGGCCACTAATGTTCCGGCCAGACTGCCTAGACCGCCGATGATTACTACCATAAAGGCCAGCAGAACCACGTCGTTACCCATGAGATAGAAGACCTGGGTCACCGGTGCGGCCAGGACCCCGCCTATGGCGGCCAGAATACTGCCCAGGACGAAAGTGGTCATAAGCACCTTGCTAACGTCTATCCCCATGGCGCTGGCCATATCCCGATCCTGGATGGAGGCCCTGATGAGTATGCCGTAAGAGGTTTTATAAAGAAAAAACCAGAGGAGCATCAGAATCAAAATCGATAGGACGGCGATCAAAAGCCGGTACCCTTGATACGCTACGCCGAAGAGGTTGAAGGTAACCGGCCAGGGATTGACCATCTGCTTGGGGATGCCGCCATAAGTGGCCAGGATACCCTGCTGGAGAATGAACGATATCCCGGTAGTGGCGATCATAGTCACCGAATGATGGCCTTCATAAGGCCTGAGCACCCAGCGCTCCACCGGCAGGGCAACCACGGCAACAATCAGGGGCGCAATCAACAAACCGAGCCAGAAATTCCCAAGGTAAGGGGCCAGGGTGAGGGCGATCACCGCGCCGATCATATAGATGTCCCCGTGGGCCATATTGACAATCCCCATGACACCAAAAATGAGGGAAAGACCCAGGGCGATGAGGGCGATGATCAGCCCCCAGATGAGCCCATTAACCAGGAGAAACAAAACGGTTGTCAGCCACTCAGGCAAAGAAAGACACCTCCGAAGGAATCATCTTCAAGAATCGCAACTATTCGGCCGCCGAACTGACGGAGAAGGTATCGAGGTTTTTTCCAAAAGAAAATAGCTGCCTAAAATCCTTCTTTGGTGTAGTCCACCAGGGGTGGATAGACCGTGTCTTCAGCCGGAATCTTCCCCGCCACTTTAAGCTCGCCCTTGACCACCTGTTCCACATACAACCCGGCGATGGTGCGGTGATCTTCGGCCCTGATCCGAAGTTCGCCCTGGGGGAATTCAATGCTTTCCTTGAAGGGTAGGCCTTCCAGGGCCTTGATCAACTTCGGCGTGTCTTCCCTGCCCTGCCAGCCGCTCTTTTCTATCCCGGCTTTTAAGGCATACATGGCCTCCCACATGGCCCAGTTATAGGCCAGCACAAACCGCGTACCGGTGCCTGCCTCCTGGCCTTGGGCATCCACATTGATCAATTCACGGAAGGCCTTATTGTACTTGGTGTTCAGACCTTCAACGCGAGTGGGATAGGGGGTAAGGCAATACAATCCCTCGGCCGCCGGCCCGAGCTTCTTGATGTCCTGAGCCGAGAGGGCATAAACAGCCCCGAGTTTCTTGATGTCCGGACGGACGGCATAAAGATCCCTGATGAAGGAGAGAAAATCGGAGCCGAAATTGGCAAAGAAGACCCCTTCGGCGTCATTCGGTATTTTGCCTTTCAGATAGGGCAGCCAGTCGCTGGTGCCCAGGGGGACTCGAATGGAGGCCACAACGCTCCCGCCGTCCTCGGTAATGTATTTCTTGAAATCCTCCTCATTGGACCAGCCCCAGGCGTAGTTGACCACCACGGTCACCCATTTTTTCCCGATGTGCTTGACGGCAAATTTGGCCGCCCCTCTGGCCTCGCCCCGAACTGCGGTGCAGGACTGAAACACATAACGGTTTCCTTTCTCACCGGAAATTTCCGTAGCCGAAGCCGAAGGGAAATAGAGCGTTTTCAGTTCCTTGGCAATAGGGGCACAGGCCACGGCCACTCCGGAGCTGTTGGAGTCTAAAATAAAATCCACCCCATAGGTCTCAATCAATTTTCTGAATTTCAGGGCCCCCACCGGAGGCTTGCTCTCCGTGTCTTCGACAAAGATTTCAATCGGACGACCGGCGATACCGCCGGCCTTGTTGATCCTGGCCGCCGCCGCTTTGATGGTCTTCTCATGGGAATACCCATAGGCCGCCAAGCCGCCGGTCTTGTCGGCCACCACCCCGATCTTGATAGGCCCCTTTTTGGTCTGGGCAAGAACACCCTGATACGAAATGAAACAAAAAATAACAGCCAGTACGAAAACAATTCCCACTGTCACCCTTTTCATAGCCTTCTCCTTTCAGATTTTTTGATGGTCTCGTCTTAAGGATATCCCTTTATTTTTAAAAAAACCGACCCGGGCCAGCACGAAGCATGAAAATAGGCTTTAGCCGGGTCGAGTCAGCTTGTCATTCCGGACAAGTCACGCCTAAGGCGTGACGCGATCCGGAATCCAGGCCTCGGCTAAGCCAAAAAGGACCTGGATGCCGGATCGAGTCCGGCATGACGGCAAAAAACTGAGGCCTAAAAAGCGGTGCTTGATTCTTATTTACCTCTTAAACCCATCGCACCGTGACCGTCTTTTCATCCAGAAAGAGCTTTACCGAATCCATTCTGGACTTGGAATTCCCAAAGGAGGATTCCTTCTTGGAACCCAGGCCGAAGAAGGCGTAGGGCTGCGGGATACCGGCATTAACCCCCACATTACCCACTTCGCATTCTCGGATGAATTTACGGGCCGCCTTTCCGCTCTCGGTGGCGATGCAGGCGGAATGGCCGTAGTTGCTTCCATTGATCAGGGAGATGGCCTCGTCCAGGTCACCCAGCCTGAAAAAATTACAGACCGGTCCGAAGGCCTCTTCCTGGGCGATGCACATGTCGGGGGTTACGCCTTCAAAAATAGTGGGCCCCAGGAAATAGCCCTGCTCATATCCCTGAACCTTGGCCGAACGCCCGTCCAGAATGAGCTTGGCCCCGGCCTTTTGACCGGCGTCGATAAATTCGGCTACCAGGTTCCGACCGTTCTTGGTGGTAATGGGACCGAGTTCCGTGCGTCTCGTCCAGGCCGTAGCCCATCTTCATGGCCCCGGCGGCGGCGATTAATTTTTCTTTTATCTCCCCATACATTTTGTCATCCCCGATAACGGCCACGTTGTCCGAGCCCAGGCAGCGCTGGCCGCTCATGCCGAAACAGCCGCGCAGGATGTACTGGACGGAACTATCGATATCGGCATCGGGCATGATGACGATATAATTTTTGCCGTTTCCGTTCAGGGAGGACCTCTTCCCATATTTTCCGCACAACTCGAAGAGCTCCTTGCTCACCCGGGTGGAACCGATGAGCCCTACCCCTCTGACCCTCGGGTCTGAAATAATCCGTTTGTTCAATTCCCGTTCCGGTCCCATATGGAGCAGATTGGCCACCCCGGGCGGGAAACCCGTCTCGTCGAGCATTTTGAACATGGCCTCGGCCGATACCGGGCATTGGCGGCTCGGCTTGACGATGACCGTGCACCCGCAGGCCAGGGCATAGGGGACGAAAGAGGACCAGGCATGCATGGGGACGTTACCCGGCGTAATAATCAAAAATACGCCCACCGGTTCCCGGAGCAGGTAACAGTCGATCCCGGTAGCCAACTGATCCACATGCTCCCCCTTATACAGACTGTACAAGGCGCTTCCGGCGGCCTCGATATTCTCCATACACCTGGAAATTGTCCCCCGACCCTCCCCAATAGTACAGCCGTGGTCCTGAACGAGGATCCGGGCCAGTTCCTCATGGTGCCGGGCAAAGGTCTCCCGAAGATTAAAAACCAGTCTGGCCCTATCCCTCAAAGGGACGTCCCGCCACTTTAGAAAAGCCGCCTGGGCGGCGGCGATGGCCTGCTCCACCTCTTCCAGGGAGGCCACCGGGGCCTCGGCGATCACCTCATCGGTGGCCGGATTGGTAGTTTCGAAATAGCGCCCGCTTTTCGGTTCAACCCACTGTCCGTTAAGGTATAATTTCAGTTTCCCGTAATGCTTGCTTACTTCCGGCAATAGTGCCATTGGTTCCTCCCTTTAAAATCAGCCTGGTGCAAAAAACAGTTCTTAACTTTTCTTCCGCCGTCCATGGGCGCACTTACATGGCCAGATAGGCCTGGCGCACATGCGGATCATTCATCATCTCCGCCCCCCGGCCCTCCAGGACCGTTCGCCCGTTTTCCAGGACGTAAGCCCGGTGGCTCATCTTCAGGGCAAAGGTCACTTTTTGCTCCACCAGCAGTATGGTCTTCCCCCGTTGATTAATTTGCTCCAAGGCCTTGAAGACATGGGAGACCATCAAGGGATGGAGCCCCAGCGAAGGTTCATCCAAAAGCAGAAACTGGGGATCGCTCATTAAAGCCCGGCCCATGGCCAGCATCTGCCGCTCCCCGCCCGAGAGGGTTTTGGCCTTTTGCTTGGCCCTTTCCTTCAATCGGGGAAACAGCTCCTGGACCTCGGCCAAGAGCGCCTCCAGCCGCCGAGAATCCTTGAGGGTGTGGGCGCCGAGCTTCAGATTGTCCAGACAGCTCATCTCCGGAAAGACCCGCGCCCCTTCCGGCACCAGGGCCACGCCGGCGCGGACAATCTTTTCAGGGGTCATTCCGTCCAAGGGCTGCCCCTGGTAACGCACCGCGCCCGATCCGCCGCCGCCCCGGGGAGCCACTAAACCGACCACCGCCTTCAGAAGCGTGGACTTCCCGGCTCCGTTCGGTCCGATCACGGCCACCATCTCCCCGGCCCGTACATCCAGGGACACCGACCAGAGGACCTGGACATCGCCATAATAGGCATCCAAACGGTCCACCTTAAGCATACTCTTCACCCAGGTAGGCCTCGATCACTTCCCGGTTCCTGACCACTTCAGCGGGAGTGCCTTCGGTAATTTTTTGCCCGTAATTGAGAACGATAACCCTTTGGGAGATACCCATAACGGCCTGCATGATATGTTCCACAATGATTAAACTGATGCCCAGGGCATTGATCCGGCGAAGCAGGGTTAACACGGCCTCGATTTCACTGGCGGTCAAACCGGCCATGTTTTCGTCCATCAGGATCACCTTGGGATTGGTGGCCAAAGCCCGGGCCAATTCCAGACGGCGACGCATGGCTACGGTAATAGACTCCGCCGGCGTGTCCGCCAGGTCCCTCAGCCCCATCCATTCCATGACTTCCTCGGCCTTCCGCCGGGCCCGTGGCAGGGGCAAATCGGCCCCGAATAACCCGCCCATGATAATGTTGTCCTTGACGCTCAGGCCGGCGAAGGGTTGAACAATCTGGGCGGTCTTCACCAGCCCCAAGCGACAAATTTTGTAGGTGGGGGTCCGGGTAATTTCACGCTCCTCAAAATAGACTTTCCCCTGGTCAGCCGGCGGCTCCCCGATCATAACGTTGAAAAGGGTGGTTTTCCCGGAGCCGTTGGGACCGATGATGCCCAGGATTTCCCCCGGATGCAATTCAAAAGACACCTCGCTGAGCGCTGCCAGGGCCCCGAAATTTTTCCCGATTTTTTCTATCCGCAGAATCGCCACGAGGGTTACCTTTTGGAAACCAGGCGCCTAAAGCGGGAAGCCAGGGTCCCGCTGATCCCCCGGGGCATAAACATGATGACTAAAATAATAATGACCCCGATGATCACCAGGTACCAGTTCAGAAAATTGGCTCCCAGGAAATCTTCGATAGTCTGCAGGAAGACGGCCCCGACGATAGGCCCCCAGACTGTCCCCATGCCGCCCAGCAGGCTCATAATAACCATTTTGATGGTAATTTGGACGTTGAAGACATCCACCGGGGTGATGTAGCCTATGCGACTGGCTTCCAGGGCACCCAGCAGCCCGATAAAAAAAGCGCTCTGGGCATAGGCCCGAACTTTAACCAAACGGGTATTGACCCCTACCCGGCCGGCGGCGTGCTCGTCCTGATGGATGGCCTTCAGGGCATAGCCCATCTTGGAGCGGTCGGTCCAATAGGTCATGGCGATGATGAGGCCGGCAATAAGCAGATACCCCCAGTAGTAGGTCAGATCGTCAAAACGAGTGGTGTAGGTCAGACCGCTTCCTCCTCCGGTCAGCGCGTTCCATTCCTCGGCGACCTGTTTGATGGCTTCGGCCAGGGCAAAGGTGGCAATGGCGAAATAAGCCCCTCGCAGCTTCAAGGTCGGCCAACCCACGACAATCGCCAGGAGCAGGGCGGCCAGGCCGGCCAGGACCAGGGATAGATAGAGGGGCATCCCGGTCTTGAGGACCAGAACGCCGGCCACATAGGCCCCCACGCCCACGTAGGTCACCGAACCAAAATCGATGTATCCGGAATAGCCGCTCATATAATTCCAGCAGCCCGTCAATCCGATCCAGTAAAAAAGCACCGTCAGGAAATTGATCAGGTAACCGCCCTGAAAAAAGGGTAAGGCGGCCAGCAGCGCGGCGACGATCAACCCGATAATCCAGCCCTTGCGGTTCATTCCATAATCCCTTTGCCGAGTATCCCTTGGGGCCGAAAAAGCAGGATTAAATACAGTAGAAAAAAGGTGATGGCCATGGACCAGCCGGCGGTAAAGAAATGAGTGGTCAGTGAACTGATAACGCCCAGGATCAGACCGCCGACCAAGGCCCCGGGGATATAACCCATGCCCCCTACGACCACCACGCAGAAAGCCATGATGGTGTAGGGCAGGCCCATTCCGGTTTCCACGTAGCGAAAGGAGGCGATCAGGGAACCGGAAAGTCCGGTCACGGCAGCCCCCAGGCCGAAGGTCACCGCGTAAACCTGATGGACACTGATCCCCATCAGACGGGCCATTTCCCGATCCTGGGCCGTGGCCTGGATGGCCCGTCCGATCTTGGTCCAGTAGAGCAGAAGATACAAGCCCCCGATAATAACAAAGGCCAGAATAAAAGTGACGAACTGAACCACCGGGAAGGTGATTCCCCCCAAGGAGAAATGGGCCCCGGAATAAGAGGTGGTGATGATCCGCGGGTCGGCCGACCAGGCCAGGAGGGCCAGGTTGGCCAAGGTCAGATGGATCCCGAAAGTCATGATGTAACTCATGATCGGCGGGGCGCCGATGACCCGGTTGATGACCAGACGCTGAAGGAGATAGCCCAGCACAAAAAGTCCCACGAGACTGAAAGGCAGGGTCAGGAAGGGGTCCAGTTTGAATAGATCAAAGAGGAAGTAAGTGATAAAGGCCCCGATCATGACCATTTCCCCGTTGGCGATATTGACCACGCCCATGACCCCGAAAATCAGGGAAAATCCCGCGGAAAAGGCGGCATAAATGCCGCCGAGTAATAGACCGTTGATCAGGGCTTGAATCAGGGGGATCATTATCGAATCAATCGCTTCCTAAATCGAACCGCCGCCAAAACCGTTACTACGGGTCTCCTGGTGGCAGCAATATCAAGAGATCTGGCCTCCGGCCATTCGACAATGTCGCATGGCCGGAGGCCAGACCTTAATTTAGACTAAAGTAAAAATTTGTTCCAATTAAGGGACTATTAAGAACCGGCTTATTTCCGTTCATTCCAGGCCGGCATGGGGAACTGGGGTTTCCCTTCCGCGGCCGAGGTCGGATAGACATTGACCAGTTTCCCCTTTTGCACCTGAACGGCTACCGGCGGGTGATCCACATTGGCCCCGTCTTCACCAAAATGGATCTGCCCGTAGGAGGTCATGACATTAATCTTATGAAGACTCTCCATCAACTTCACCCGATCTTCTTCCTTCAAGGGCGGCACCAGTCCCAATTCCTGGAGGGCAAACTGCTGGGCCAAGGCCCCGCCGATGGAAGCGGCCTCGACGTAATCCGGATGGCGGTTAAATCGTTTGAAGTAGGCCTTGCTCAAATCGGAGGCCGTACCGAAGACGGCATCTTTATAAGGCAGGTTCGCAGTCCACTCACTGGCGGCGAAGACATACTCGGCATCCTTCCCCAACCCTTCGACAAAGGCCGGGACGGTAGGCCCGTAAGAAAAACCCACGGCCTTGGGGCTGAAGTCAATCTCTTTCAGGGCCTTCATGACCCTTAAGGCCACGGCCACATGGGAGCCCACTAAAAGGACATCCGGGTTTTTGGCCTTCACTTTTTGAAGCAAGGTATTGTAATCCTGAAGGCTTAAGGGAAAAAGTTCCTTATGGACTACGGCGATCCCGTATTTTTTGGCGTACATTTCAAATCCATCCACGGACTGCGCCGTAAAGGGGATGTTGGCGCCCACGATAGCCAGCGTCTTGGGCTTGGGCTGGACCACGTTAAAAACTTCCACCAACCCGCGGACCTCTTCGGTGGCCTTTCCCAGGGTGGAAAAATAATATTTGAACCCCCGCGTAAAAAGGGCATTGGAGGAAGCCGATCCACAGATCATCGGGTATTTCAGCCGCTCGGAGGCCGCCGAAGCCGCCATGACCTGACTGGAGCCGAACCCCCCCAGCAGGAGGTCCACCTTGTCTTCCTTGACCAGTTTTTCGACCAGCTTGGCACTCAACTGGGGATCGGACTGGTCGTCGTAGAACACTAATTCGACGGGAAATTTTTTGCCCTTGACCGCGATGCCTCCCTTGGCATTCACCACCTCCGCCCAGTAGGTGTAGGCATCTTTGACCTGGGCTCCGTCCTTGCCGAAAGTCCCGGAGAGCGGCACAGCCACCCCGATTCGAAAAGACGCGGCCTGAACCATCCCGGCCCCCATCAGGATAAAAGCCAACCCAAACAACAGCCCTAAAACCAACCCGCTACGCTTTTTCATCGATACCCTCCTTAAAATAGTTTTTCGTGGATTCCTTGATAATTCCCTGTATTCCTATTATCAGGGAGAACTCCTTGGGGTTCAAGAAAATCATTGACTCGGAATATTTTTTTTAGTTATAGTTGAATTAATAAAATATAACTAAAAATTTATCAAGGAAAATTTCCCTGGCGTACGGAATAGATTGATTGGAAAATATCGGCAAAAAAATAAAATCGCTCCGTCGGGAACAGCGGATGACTCTCCGGCAACTGGGGGAGCAATCCGGGCTGACGGCTTCGTATATCTCTCAGATTGAACGAGACCAGACCTCCCCCTCGATCGCCAGCTTAAAAAAAATTGCCACTGCCTTTAAAATACGCATTGTGGATTTTTTCATGGAGGAAAGTGTCGGCGAACCGGTGGTCATGGGGCCGGAAGAGCGTATCCGGGTAAGTCTGAAAGGCTGGCGGGCCCAGATCCAGCAACTGGTCAAATCGGTTGCCAATAAACGAATGCAGCCCTTTTATACGGTCATTGAACCGGGAGGCGGATCTAAGGCCCCCTACAGCCACGTGGGAGAAGAATTTGGAATTGTTCTGGAGGGAACCCTGACCTTGACCGTGGGCGACCAGGTTTCTCCGGTACCGAAGGGACATAGTTTCTATTATTCCTCCCTGATCCCCCATTCCTGGACCAATAAAGAGAGCGCTAAAACCGTAGTGGTCTGGGTGGTAAGTCCACCGAGTTGGTAAGAATGTCTAGAACAATCAAATCTTGAAATATTTTAGTATAAATTCGAAACCCGAAATCCGAAATCCGAAACAAATTCAAATGATCAAATATCAAAATTCAAAACATTTTGGTTTCGGTCATTTGAATTTTGGGCCTTCGTGCTTGTTTCGAATTTCGTGCTTCGAATTTCGGGTTTAGTTTACAGGAGCTCAAATGAATACTGTCTACATTAAGAACATCGGTCTACTTTTATCCGGCGACGTGGCCAATCCTATTTTGAATTCCAATGCACTGGTCATCCAGGAAGGCCTCATCAAACAAGTGACCGATGAAGCCGGCCTGTCGGCCCCGGCCGGAGCGGTAGTTATCGATGCTGCCGGAGCGGCAGTCATGCCCGGGATGATCGACTCCCACTGTCATTCGGTCTTCGGCGATTTCACTCCCCGTCAACTGACGGTCAACTATCTGGAGAGCACCCTCCATGGGGGCGTGACCACCGCGGTTTCGGCCGGAGAAGTCCATCTGCCGGGTCGACCTAAAGACCCGGCCGGCGTGAAGGCCCTGGCCATTCTGGCCGCCAAATCCTTTCAGAACTATCGTCCCGGCGGAATGAAGGTCCTGGGCGGTGCGGTGATCCTCGAAAAAGGACTGACCGAGGCGGATTTCGAGGAGCTGGCCGGTCAGGGGGTGAAAGTCGTCGGGGAGGTGGGCTTAGGCTCGGTGAAAGACCCCCAGGAGGCCGCCCCCATGATCGCTTGGGCCAAAAAGAACGGGATGGTGGTGATGATGCACACCGGGGGCACCTCCATTCCCGGCAGTTCCACGGTGTCGGCCGAAATGGTTATGGCCGCCGACCCGGACATCGTTTCGCACATCAACGGCGGCCCCACGGCCGTATCCAGGGAAGAGGCTTTCAAACTGATTGATCAAACCCAATACACTTTGGAGATCGTCCATTGCGGCAACCCGCTGCGGGCCGTCGAGGTGGCCCGTCGGATCCACCAGCGCCAGGAATATCAACGCCTCATCTTGGGAAATGACGCTCCCTCGGGGACCGGCGTAGTGCCCCTGGGACTTTTGCGGACGCTGAACCTGATCTGCGCCCTGGGCGATATCCCGCCGGAATTAGCGGTCTGCCTGGCCACCGGAAATACGGCCCGGGTCTTTGGACTGAATCGAGGGATTATCGCTCCCGGTAAAGAGGCCGATCTTGTTTTTCTGGATGCCTCTCTGGGTTCAGTGGGAGAGGACCTGCTCTCCTGCCTGGCAGCGGGAGACAACCCCGGTATTTCGGTAGTCATGGTGGATGGGCAGGTCCTTTTCCAGACCAGCCGAAATACGCCGCCCCCCAAACGGGCCGCCAAGGTTTTAAGCTGAGCGCGGAGCGTAAACTAAAAAAAGCATAATTTAAAGCGGTTTCACCGCCGAGGCGAAGGGAACGCAGAGAACATTAACTTTTCCATTGGCGGGAGATGCCGCCAAAGGAAAACCGCTCATCGCTACGCGAATAGGCAACCCGCCGGAGGCGGCCGGATCTTTCATAAAATCGGCATCTCCCGATTTTATGAAAAATAAATTCCTCTGCGTCCTCGGCGTCTCTGCGGTGAAGATTTTCTTCAAAACGCTAAATTTCTAGAAAAAGGATTTAAATCATTCTGATTCATATTTTTTTTGGGCGCTCAGCGCCCCGCGGAGGTTCTTAGCATGGAAATTCGTAAGATCGTCACCATTCTGGAAGAAACCCATCAGGAGATGGGCCGAGAGATTCACCCGCCTACCCGCAAAGCCGCGGCCCTGGCGGTGATCAAAAATCCCTACTCCGGACGTTATGCGGATGATCTGGAATTGCTCACCGCCGCGGGAGAACAACTGGGAGGCCTGCTGGCCATCCGTTGCCTTTCACTTTTGGGCATCCGGCCGGCGCAGGCCCATTCTTACGGGAAAGCGGCCATCGTCGGCAGCGGGGGAGAATTGGAGCACGCCGGCGCCATCCTCCATCCCAAGCTGGGCACCCCCTTTCGCGAGGCCGTGGGCGGCGGCAAGGCCATCATCCCCTCCTCCAAAAAAATGGGGATCCCCGGGACACTCATCGACGTCCCGATTCACTTTAAGGATGCCGCCTTTGTGCGCAGCCATTTCGACGCCATGACCGTGGGGGTCTATGACGCCCCTCGTCCGGACGAGATCGTAGTCGCCCTGGTGATCACCGATTCCGGCCGTCCCCTGGCCCGCATCGGGGGCCTGACGGTCGACCAGGCCAGGAAAGAGGATGGACTGAGGTAAAAAGCGCTGAGCGCCCGGCGCAAGGCCACTGAAAAGATGAACGTCGAACATTGAACATCGAACGTCCAACCTCAAATGAAAAACTAACCTGCCTTAATCTTTCGATGTTGGACGTTCGATGTTCGATGTTCGTCTACCCATGGAAAATGACCTTTCCTCTTGATCATACTTGCCCAACGCCTTGACCAGGTCCTCCTTCATTTTTTCCCTTAGCTCTGGCGGGGCGACCACTTCCACCTGCGGCAGCCAGCGGTAGATCCAGCGCGAGATCCCGGCCATCCCCGTCACGCGGAACCGCGCCTCCAGTCGGCCGTCGGGCAGTTCCTCTTCCCGCTGGCTGGGATGCCACTTTTTTCGCTGTATATAACCCTTGATCAGCGGATCGAACCGCAGAATCACTTCTACCACCTCCCCATCCAGAAAGCTGCCGAAGGAGGCGGAGAGTTCTTCCTCTTCCGGACGCCTCCTGGGTACAAAATGTTCATCCAATACTTTCAGGGAAAGAATTTGATCCAGGGCAAAAGTCCGGAAATCTTCCCGCAAGGCGCAATACCCCCGCAGGTACCACAGGCCTTCCTGATAAAACAAATAGTCCGGGTCCACCCGCCGTTTCGTTTTTTTCCGGGAAGACAGGGCCTGGTAGGTCAACTCCACTCGCTGGAAATTAATGGCGGCCCGATTTAATGCTTCCAGAAAGTCCGCCCCTCTTACTCGGCCTGCTTCTCGCACGAATATTTTCGAGGTTTCGTCCCTGGGCCGGGCGGCCATTTTTTGCCCGATCCGATCCAGGTGTTTATCCAAATCCCCCCCTAAGACCCCCACCAGTTTCTTGGCCAGGGCCAGGGCCAGCCCCTCTTCAAAGGTTAATCCCGGTTTCTTCAATCCGTAGCCCTCCGGAAAGGCGTACCGTTCCGATTCCCGGTCATAGAAAAGAGGATACCCGCTTAACTGAAGGGTTTCCAGGTAACGATGGACAGTCCGTTCGCTCACCCCGAGTTCCTCTTTAAGCGACTGGACCGTCACCTTCTCCCTGCCGTCCACCTTGTTCAGGATAATCATCATGGAATCAAATTTGAATGACATGGCTGACCCTCCACGAATTTTCAACCCGCTCCGGTCATTATACCTCAAAACCCCTTAAGATTTTCAGTCGTTGAGCCGATAGTAAAATTACCATGAGGGAGCCAAACGACAGAGCTCCCCAACCATACACAGGGGGTGACTAACCAATAACTGACCAGGTGCGGCGCTGAGGCGACTTTCGGTACGTTGGCGGAAATGTCAGTTTGAAAGACAATCACCATTCGATACGGTTTAACCTATGGCTATTTTATTTATACTTTCCTTTTTGGTCTACCCATTTAAGGCGCTGGCCGATTTACCCCGAAATCGTCAAGATCGCCCGGGTTTCTTGGTCTTTGCCGGCTGTCATTGGATCTACCCGATCCCCTTGTTGGTCCCCCCGAAATCAGGCTTCCTCCCCCGCTTTCAACGGCCCTTCCGGTACGCTGATTTCCATTTAGAGGCAGACGCATGATCAGGTCATCCGATCCTCTGATTAAAGAACCCCTGGAAAGGGCCGAAGACGAAAAAAAACCAACCGATCTGAGCCATTCATTATACACCGTCGAGCCTTCGCCCTCGGAGGCGAAAAATGCCAAGCGGTGGATCAGGCGGGCGCGGGATAAGGGGGCTTTAAGCGCCATGGAAAACCCCTTTGAAGACGACCTGGACATCGTGAATTATCTGGACCGGGCCATTGATAATGCCCAAGATCCTTTGGACCAGTTGGAATTGAATATGTTGCATGAATCCCTCTGCCGGGAGATCCATAAAGAAAAGCGGCAGAAAAAGAAACTAAATACGGTCCCTCTACCTAAGGTGCTTCCAGAGTAATCCCGCCAGGATCCCCAGATTAAAAACCGAGAACAGGACCCAGAAGGCCAAGGTCAACCACCCATAAAATCGGGTTTTGCTCAATTCCCAGAGAAACCGTTTTTGCTGATAATACAATTGCGACATAGAAGTCCTCCTCAACCTTTTTTCGGATAAAATACCTTAGTGGACTGCCACCAGGTTGTCAGTCCGATATAATAAAACTTACTCCATCGGAAATCTTGACAACCGGCCCATAAAATTATAAAAATTGCCTATGGCTTTCGAGATCCCCTCCCCCGTTCTGCTAATAGGCTCCAAGACCGCCGGGTCGGGAACCGGGGAGGGAAACTCGCGAACGCGGATAGCGACAGAAGGCTTTGAACTCGTCGCTGATTAAATTTTTTGCCTCCGGGGCTTACCTGGGTTATTCTCCCCTGGCGTCGGGAACTCTCGGGACCTTGTGGGGGATCCCTCTTTATTTCTGGCTTTCCCGGTACTCTCCCGGGGTCCAGGGCGGCGTCATCGTTCTTTTAATTCTAGGGGCTGTTTACGTGGCCGGTCGAGCCGCCGAAATCTGGGGCCAAAAGGATCCTTCCCGGGTAGTGGCGGACGAAATCGTCGGCTACCTGGCCTCCGTCTGCTGGATTCCTCTGACCTGGTTTTCCGTAATCGGCGGCTTTCTGATTTTTCGACTGATGGATATTTTCAAACCCTTTCCCATCCGAAAAATCGATCAGGAGATGCCGGGCGGCTGGGGTATTGTTTTGGATGATGTTTTGGCCGGAATCTACACCAATATCCTTTTGCGACTGATCCTGTGGGTGGCAGGGAGATGAGAGTTCCAGATTCTCACACCTAATTAACTGAAAATTCATCTTTGCCCTTTGAACATAAGGATCAATAATTTCAGCTAGTTTTTGATTAGGTTTCGAAAATGTCCCTTAAAATTGAAATCATCGGTATCGGGAATGAACTGACCACCGGGCGTGTCCTCGACCGAAATGCCGGCTATGCCGCCGGACGGCTCAGTTCCTATGGGTTTGAGGTGACCCGGATCCACTTTATCCCCGACCAGGCTAGAGAAATTCGGAAAACCCTTTTGCAGGCCCATAAAAGGGCCGATGCCGTCCTGGTAACCGGGGGCCTGGGCGGGACCCTGGACGACATCACCGCGGAGGTGGCCGCCAAGACCTTTAATCGCTCTTTAAACCTCCACCTCGGCCTTCAGACTCGGATCAAACAATTCTTAAAAAAAAGAAAAACCCCTTGGGACCCGACTTACGATAAGCTGGCTCTGCTACCGGAAGGGGTTCAATTATTTCATCCCCGGCCCAAGGCTTGCGGCTTCTTGATGGAAGAAGCGGGCAAACCGCTTTTCTTCCTGCCGGGAGTTCCAGCCGAAATGCACCGGCTCTTGGACCGACAAATCATCCCTTTTCTGCTTCAGCGCCATCCCCACCAGCCGGTGGTGAAACAAAGGGTCTATAAAATCTTCGGCCTCTTGGAGAATGAGATCAATCAGCGTTTGAAGGATCTGGAACAAAAAGATGGAACGGTGCAATTGGGTTTTTACCCCAACTTTCCTGAAAACCATCTGACCGTTACGGTCCGGACAAACCAGGCCTTCCGGGCCGAACGGTTCCTGGACCAGTTGGAGACTGAGATCGAAGCCCGTTTAGGCGATACCATCGTGGCCCGCAATGAGCAGACTCTGGAAGAGGTCGTGGGAGAGTTGCTGACCAATAAAAAGCAGACCCTATCCGTGGCCGAATCCTGCAGCGGGGGGCTGATCGGACACCGAATCACCAGTGTTCCGGGAAGCTCTGCTTATTTTGAAGGCGGGGTAATCGTTTATAGCAACCGGGCCAAAATGGATTGGTTAGGAGTGCCCCGCAACCTTCTTTCTCGATATGGCGCCGTAAGTGAAAAAACTGCCCTGGCCATGGCCCGGGGAATTCTCGAAAAAAGCAGGGCCGACTTGGGCCTGGCCGTGACCGGAATTGCCGGACCCGGGGGCGGCACCTCGGAAAAACCGGTGGGGACGGTCTGGATTGCCTTAGCCTCCTCTCAAGGAGCCCAGGCTGGACAGTATCTTTTTGGGGGTCGCCGCCGCCAAATCAAGATCTTGACCGCCTATACCGCCTTAGACTGGGTGCGGCGATATCTGTTGGCTGATGGATTTGGCAAAATCCGTCAGCCAACCGTCGGCGATTAAGCCCCGCCCAATGGATTGGGGTAAAACCATTTGTTCCGTTCCTTTTTAGCTATTGATTTGCCTACAGCCGCAAAGGAACGATTGGCCGAACAGATCCGAATACTGAGTCCGGGCACCTCCGGGATCAAGTGGGTTGACCCCCGGCTAATTCACCTGACGTTAAAGTTCTTTGGCAAAATTTCTACGGAACAAGTGGATGAAATTAGTGAGGTTTCACAAAAGGTTATCTTGGAAAATAAACCTTTTAGTTTAACACTCAAAGGGATGGGCGGGTTTCCCCATATCCGCCGGCCCCGGATCATTTGGGCCGGGTTAAATCGTGATTTGGATGCGCTTCTGAAGCTAGTGGAGGCCTTGGAAGACGCCTATGAACAAATCGGAATCGCCAGGGAGGATCGCTCCTTTCATCCGCACCTGACCTTAGGCCGGAATAAAACCAACCAACCCAACGAAAGACTATTCCAGCGCCTTTCCGCTTGGGCAGAGGAGGAGTCGGAACCGTTTGCTGTGGAGGAAATCATTCTTTATAAAAGTGATTTAAAGCCCTTCGGACCTGTTTATAGTAAAATTTGTTCATTTCCGCTTAAAGGAGAATAAGGGAGGAGACTATGAAAGCCGAACTGGAAAAAAACAAAGCCGTGGATATGGCCATGGGCCAGATTGAAAAGCAATTTGGGAAAGGGGCGATCATGCGCCTGGGTTCCGAGGGCTTGACCGCGGATGTGCCGGTTATCTCCACGGGCTCCTTGTCTTTGGATATTGCCACCGGCATTGGGGGAATACCCCGGGGGCGGGTCATCGAAATCTATGGTCCGGAATCTTCCGGGAAAACCACCCTGGCACTGCACACCATCGCCGAGGCCCAGAAAAAAGGCGGCTTGGCGGCCTTTATCGATGCCGAACACGCCCTTGATGTGATCTATGCCAATAAACTGGGGGTCAACTGTGACGAACTCTTGGTTTCCCAGCCGGACAACGGCGAACAGGCCCTGGAAATCGCTGAGATCCTGGTGCGCAGCGGCGCCATAGACGTGGTGGTGGTGGACTCGGTGGCCGCCTTGGTCCCCCGCGCGGAAATCGAAGGGGAAATGGGGGACTCCCACATGGGTCTCCAGGCTCGCCTCATGTCCCAGGCCCTGCGCAAATTGACCGGAACCATTAGCAAAACCCATACCTCCCTGATATTTATCAACCAGATCCGGATGAAGATCGGGGTCATGTTCGGAAATCCGGAAACTACCACCGGGGGGAATGCCCTAAAATTTTATGCCTCCCTGCGTCTGGATATCCGCAAGTTGGCGGCCATCAAGGATGGTCAGGAAATCATCGGCAACCGGACCCGCGTCAAAGTAGTCAAGAATAAGATCGCCCCTCCTTTCA
The DNA here is from genome assembly GCA_963843145.1 of uncultured delta proteobacterium. Taxonomy (GTDB): domain Bacteria; phylum Desulfobacterota; class RBG-13-43-22; order RBG-13-43-22; family RBG-13-43-22; genus CAVQSS01. The sequence goes on along the minus strand of CAWJJC010000028.1, from coordinate 514,703 downwards.
AAGAGGCCGAGTTCGATATTATTTACGGGGAAGGGATTTCCCGGGTCGGAGATATACTTGATCTGGGGGTGGCCCATGATATCGTCGAAAAAAGCGGGGCCTGGTACTCATACGGGGGAGACCGGATCGGGCAGGGAAGGGAAAATGCCAAAGTCTATCTAAAGGAACATCCCTCCACTTTGGAGGAAATCGAATTGAAAGTAAAGCAAACCTATGGTTTAATCAAAGAGCCGGAAGAAAAGTAGGGGCGGCCGATCGATCACCTAAAGAGAGGAACACCTTTGAAGACAGGAAAAGAAATTCGGCAAGCCTTTTTGGATTTTTTTAAGGAAGCGGGCCATGAAGTAGTCCGCAGCGCCTCCTTGATCCCCCGGGATGACCCGTCCCTGCTGTTCACCAATGCCGGGATGGTGCCTTTTAAACGGGTTTTTTTGGGTGAAGAAAAAAGGGACTACTCCCGGGCGGCCTCCAGCCAGAAGTGCGTCCGGGCCGGGGGCAAACACAATGACCTGGAAAATGTGGGCCGCACCGCCCGTCATCACACCTTTTTTGAAATGTTGGGCAATTTTTCCTTCGGCGACTACTTTAAGTCTGAAGCCATCCGTTTTGCCTGGGACCTCCTGACCCGGGTGTACGGCTTGCCCCAGACTAAGCTATACGCCTCGGTCTACGAACAGGACGATGAGGCCTATCAACTCTGGCAGCAGGAAATCGGATTGCCCCCGGAGAAAATCGTCCGGCTCGGTGAAAAAGATAATTTCTGGGCCATGGGCGATACCGGCCCCTGCGGACCGTGCTCGGAAATCCTGATCGACCAAGGCCCCGAATTCGGATGCCAGCGGGCGGATTGCGCCCCGGGATGTGATTGCGATCGCTACCTGGAGCTCTGGAACTTGGTCTTCATGCAGTTCAATCGGGACGCGGAGGGCCGTTTAAATCCCCTGCCCCGGCCCAGCATCGATACCGGTATGGGTCTGGAGCGGATCACCGCCGTCCTCCAGGGGGCGCCGAATAACTTTTCCAGTGACCTCTTTCAGCCCATCATCCAGGCCATTGAGGCGTTTTCCGGGGTCGCCATCGGCCGGGCGGAAAACCTGGATGTTTCCATCAAGGTCATCGCCGACCACAGCCGGGCCCTGGCCTTTCTGCTGGCCGACGGGGCACTGCCCTCCAATGAAGGTCGGGGCTATGTGGTGCGACGCATCCTGCGCCGAGCCGCCCGGCACGGGAAAGTCCTCGGACTCAACCAGCCTTTTTTATATCGGCTGGCCCAGGTGGTGGCCGAGACTATGGGAGACCTTTATCCCGAGGTCAAAGAAAATCTGGCCCTGACTACCCAGGTGATCCAGAAGGAGGAAGAGCGCTTCCTGGAAACCCTTGATTTCGGTTTGAAGCTGCTGTACGAGGAAATCGAACGGCTGAAACAGGAAGGCGAGAACACCTTGTCGGGGACCTTGATTTTTAAACTTTACGATACCTATGGGTTTCCGCTGGATATAATTCAGGACATCAGTCTGGACCATCGGTTGGTCATGGACGAACCCGGTTTCCAGGAGCAAATGGCCAAACAGCGGGAGATGTCCCGACAGTCCTGGAAGGGAAGCGGCGATCGGGAGGTCCGGGAGGTCTACCGCCACCTGATGACCCAGGACCTGAAGACCGAGTTTCTGGGCTACGAGACCTTAGAAACCCGGGCCACGATTCTGGCCATCATCCAGGGCGGACGGGCAACAGAATCCGCTCAGGAGCCGGCCGAGGTGGAAGTGGTGGTTTCCGCCACCCCATTCTATGCCGAATCGGGGGGCCAGACGGGCGATCAAGGCACGATTACCACCAACCGGGGCTGGATGGTGGTCGAAGAAACCACGGCCCTGCCCAATAAAACCGTTCTGCACCGCGGTCCCATCCGGGAAGGCCTCCTGCAGGTGGGGGATCAGGCCGACCTTTCCGTAGCCCTCGATTGGCGTACCGCGACGGCCAACAACCACTCCACCACCCATCTGCTGCACGGAGCCCTACGCCGCGTCCTGGGCGAACAGGTGAAGCAGGCCGGTTCCCTGGTAACGCCCAAAAGACTGCGTTTTGATTTTACCTGTTTTTCGGCGCCGACTCGGGAGGAACTCCGCCAGGTGGAGGATATGGTCAATGACCTCATCCGACAAAACCTGCCGATCACTACCGAGGTGAAAGATTTCGATCAAGCCGTGGCCGAAGGGGCCATGGCCTTGTTTGAAGAACGCTACGGGGATCGGGTCCGCCTGGTGCGCATGGGAGACTTCAGCCGGGAATTATGCGGAGGGACGCACACCCTGCGGACCGGGAACATCGGGTTCTTCAAGATCCTCTCGGAGGGCAGCATTGCCGCCGGGGTCCGGCGCATCGAAGCCCTGACCGGCCAGGAGGCGCTGGAACACCTGCACCGGCAGGAAGACCAGATGCAGGCCTTGGCCGAAATATTGAAAAGCGGAGTCGATGAACTCCCCCTCCGGGTTGAAAAACTCTTAATTCAGCAGAAGGAATTGGAGCGGACCATCGCCCGCCTGAACAAGTCCCTCCTGGCCGGAGGCGGAGTGGAATCCATTTTGACCAAGACCCGGGAAGTCCGGGGGGTCAAGGTTTTAGCCTCCACCGTTCCCTCCGGGGAGGCCAAGGAACTACGGGATTTGGCCGATTCCCTGCGAGACCGGCTGGCTTCGGGGATTGTTATTTTGGGCGGGGTTCAAGGGGAGAAAGTTCTGCTGGTGGCGGTAGTCACCAAAGATCTTCTGCCCCGGTTTCATGCCGGCAAGATTGTTAAAAGGTTGGCCCAGGCGTTGGGGGGTGACGGAGGAGGCCGGCCGGATATGGCTCAGGCCGGCGGAAACCAACCCGACCTGCTGGAAAAAACCTTGAGCGGAGTCTATGACTGGATCGGCTCTTCTAACGAATAACGTTTAGGAGTTATCCTTTAGCGTAGGATTAGATACTTTGGCGGTACAGGTTTTCAAATTAAGATAAATGCGGTCTGAAAGGTAACGAATCACCGCACTCTTACGGCGACCCCAGCCTCCGTCAGGCGGACGGTCCTTGTTTTCGATAAAGATGGAAAGGACATAGTCATGTCCCTTACCTTCTTGATTTTTCTGGTAAACGATCCCGCAATCCGCGTTTAAACCGCGAACGTACCCGGTCTTGTCGGCCACGGCAACTCCTTCCTGCATGATTTGCGGAGTCTTGATACGGTGATGGACGTTCTTCAGCAGAAAATCGGTCATCTTTTGGGAATAGTGGGCATTCACCAGTTTTTGTTCATAGAGGAGCTTAAAAAATAAAGTGGCGTCCGCGGCGGAAGTCCGGTTTCCATAGGTCTTCCCTCCGTCCGGGATGAGTTCCCTGACCACGGTCTGCTGGAATCCGTATTTGCGGACCAGGGCATTGATGATCACGATCCCCTGCTGATAATCCCCCTGGCCTAAATGACGGATCAGGGCGTTGGTCGCGTGGTTGTCGCTGACCGTAATCATCCGGTGAACCTGCCGGGTAATTTCCGGCGTCTCGTTCAACTCCTGCCGGGCGATCTGTTCGTAGACCGCGAGCATCACATAGGGCTTGATTACGCTGGCGGCATTCCGGATCTGGTCCCCCTTGATGTCCACCAGCATCTTGTTGTCCGCCAGATCAAATATTTGAATGGAGATTTCGTCGCCCGCTTGCAAACGCCGGCTGTTTCTCAGGTAGCGAATCTCCTGCTCGACCGCTTCATGAAGGGGACTGTCTACGTTAGCCGGAGGACGGATCGTCGAGACCAAGGGAAGGGCGGCCTCCGCTGTCGGTTTTTTAACGATTGATCGGGCTTTTTTTCTCTTCCTGATCTTGACGGTCTTCCTCTTTTTTGAGGAGCGGACCCGCGGAGATTTTATTGACTTTTTCTTGACTTTAGCCGACGGATGGGGTTGTAAGGGAGTCGGTGATGCCTGACTCCCGGCGGAAAAAGCCAAAAGGAAAAACGCCGCCCAGAGGATGGCCCAAAATCGAAGGGTTGTCCGAAAATTCATACGGGTAAGGCTATGATAAAAGGCTGAAACTGTCAAGCATTATTCGCTCAGGGAAAAGAATGACATGAAATCTAACTCAAAACCTTCGCTGACCGGTTGGATTGAAATTGACCTGAGCTCGCTCGGCCATAATCTTGAGGTCATCCGGCGGCGTGTATCTCTGAAAACAGACATCATGGCCGTGGTCAAAGCCGACGCCTACGGTCATGGCCTGACCCGCGTGGGCAAGGAATTAGTCCGGTTAAAAGCAGCGGCCCTGGGCGTGGCTTCGGTGGAGGAAGGACTTCAGATCCGCAAGAAAGTCAGCCCTTCCGCGCCGGTCATCATCCTGCTGGGTCCCCGGGAGGAAGAGTGCGGCCTGTGCCTGGATCACCGCCTCACCCCGGTGGTTTACACCCTGGCGGTCGCCCGGGAACTCAATCGGGAAGCCCGACGGAGGAAAATCACGGCCCGGGTCCACCTGAAGGTCGATACCGGCATGGGACGATTGGGGGTTCTCTGGACCGAACTCCCTGCTTTTTTAGCCGAAACCCGGCGCCTGAAGAACGTGAAGATCAGCGGCCTGACCTCTCATTTTGCCCGGGCCGACGAAAAAGGGCATCCCTATAATCGCCTCCAATGGCAGCGGTATCAGGCGGCCCTGGAGACGGCCCGGGAAGCAGGGCTACGCTTGACCGCCAATCATGCCGCCAACAGCGCCGCCGCCCTCTTTAGCCCACCGGCCCAACTCCATTTCATCCGGCCGGGCATTGGACTCTATGGCGGCAGCCCGTCCGGCGATCCGCAACTGACCCGCGACCTGGGCCTGCAGCCGGTGATGACCTTCAAGACGCGGATCATCCAGGTTAAAAAATTACCGCCCAAAATGGGCGTGAGTTATGGGAGTACCTACGTGACCACCCGGCCGGAGACGGTGGCCATTTTGCCGGTCGGGTACGCCAACGGGTATCCCCGTCATTTATCCAACCAGGCCGAGGTCCTCATTCGCGGCCGCCGGTTCCCGGTAATCGGCCGGATATGCATGAATTTAACCATCGTCAAGCTTGATCCCCATGAAGATTGGCAGGTAGGGGAAGAAGCGGTCCTCCTGGGCCGCCAGGGAGGAAACATCTTGGAGGCCGATAATCTAGCCCGGCGCGCCGGAACGATCTCTTACGAATTATTCTGCCTGCTCGGCCGCCTGAATCCCAGAATTTATAAGGCTTCGAAGAGGGATTCTGAAAAATAGACTTTGAACATTGAACATCGAACGTCCAACATCCAACATCGAATGAAACAAAATCCAATACCAGACACCTATTTCTGTCCCTTTTCAGCCGTTTTGATACTCGCAACGAAAATCCTGATTAACTCTTCTGTTTCCTCCAGAATAGCATTTAGTAGTTCAGGGCTTTTGATGAGAGGTAGCCGCTGAACAAGTTTTAACCATCTCTGGGTCTCCCGAAGTTCCTTTAATGAAATACGAAGCTTATGGATAAAATCCCTTGGGGACTCCGCTGCCTGGGCCTCACCGTGGTTTGGGTATGGTGCAGTTCCGGATCTTAACAATTGGCCCGCGATATGGCTGATTGTCCTATTATTTGGAAGCCTTCCAACGATTTTTATGATTCTGACCGAGTACTCGAGCAGCCTTTCCTCCAGATCATAAGTCCGTTCATTCATCTCTTCCCACCAACCATTCGATGTTCGATGTTGGACGTTCGATGTTCGATGTTCGTCTTCTTCATTAACCGTTTCACCAGTCCCTACCGGCCCATGGACACCTGCCGGAGCGCCCCCATCCGGAAAAGGTGCAGGGGCGCTCCATTTCCCGACGATAACGGTCGATTAAAAGTGCGGATCGTCCCTCTCCTTCCTTTCCGACACCACCAGCCAGCCGTCCCAGTTCCCTACCGGAAGGGTAGTCAGCTTGACCGACTTTTTACCGTCCCCTTTTTCCATCAGGATTCCAACTTTCGACCAACGGGCCTTTCCGCTTTTGTCCTCCCCTTCTTTCCAGATCAAATCATAAATCGCCATGCCTGCTCTCCTTTCTTTAGTGGGCCCCCAGGCCCTGGTTTTCTCTTTTCTATTTCAAAAAGCAGACCACAACAAAAAACGATTAAATGGCTAAGAAAGTAACGGGAACAGAAGAAATCGGAAACAGACTGATCACTCTGGTGAGCATAAAGTTCACTTGTTTTGGCATCCTATTATAGGCGGGATAAGCCTACTCTGAAAACTATCAAGCCAAAAGGACTCACAATACACCCATAAATCCTTGGTCTTCCTCTCCCCTGGTGGGAGGGGACTTCGTCGTGAGCCCTTCGGCTTTGAACTCAGGGCCTTGAGCTTGTCGAAAAGGCTCAGGGCCGAACTGCTCAGTCGAACGATTGAGAGGTAGGGGAACTTGAATTTTCATCCTTGCCCGGTCATCCGGCGCGAGGAAGGGAGGTTGGCCTTAATCTTGCTTTCCATAATAATAATGAAGATTCGAATGGATTTTCGTGAACGGGCTTCCGGGCTGGTCGATCTGCTCCAGCAAGCGGAGCTTAGCCTTGAAATTGGAAAGCTTCGCTGTGGCGATTATATTATCAATGAAGCGATCACCATCGAAAGAAAGACGGCCAGAGATTTTCTGATTTCCATTATTGACGATCGTTTGTTCAAACAGCTCTCCAACCTGAAAAAATATTGTTCACGCCCCCTGCTGCTGATCGAGGGCAATCCCTATAAAACTGACCTGGCTTTTGATCCTCAGGCGATCAAGGGGGCCCTTTTATCCACCAAGGCAATCTGGTATGTTCCCGTCATCTTCTCCAACTCCAAAGAAGAGACCAGGGATATTTTTCTAATGCTGGGAGGACAGGAGGAAAGCGGCCAGGACGTAGTTCCTCTACGCGGAGGCTATCGGCCGAAAAGGCTGAAATCGAGGCAATTATACATCCTCCAAGGATTTCCCCAAGTGGGGCCCACTATGGCGAAGAGGCTGCTGGAGCATTTTGGTTCCATTGCCAAAATTATGAACGCCACCATTAGCGAATTGATGCGCGTGGAGGGGATAGGCCGGATTTCCGCCGAATCCATCCGAGCCGTTTTGGATGAAGAAGCAAAAACCGACTTTTAGATCTCCCCTTTTCCCAGAAAGCTTTAATAGCCCTTTTGGTCAAAAATAATATGATCCAGAAGGCGAATACCGAGTGTCTCTCCCGCGGCTTTCAGTTGTTGGGTCACTTTCCTATCCTCCTGACTGGGGGATGTTCCGCCGGCCGGATGATTGTGAGCGACGATGACCGCCGAGGCCCGATCGGTTATTGGGTCGGCAAAGACCTCCCGGGGATGGACTTGTGTCTTATTCATCAGGCCCACCGAGACGACACGGGTTTGGATGACCTCATTGGCCCCGTTCTTTTTCCCGGGATCAAAAGGTTTGTCGTCTTCAAAGTCCTCACGCCGGAATTTTTGACTAAAGACCTCATATTCCTGACTGAATTTGTTGCCTTTAGGGGCCTTGAAGGAAGCGAATTCCCGGACGGCCTGGGCGGCCAAAGCTCTTCGATCAACCAGAAAGAGAATACGGCGAAAAGCTTTGGATTCCAGGAGGCGGTAGATTTGGGCCACCGTGAGAAAGGTTTTTCCGGTCCCGGTGGCCATGGCCAGAAGCAAGGCCCTTTTTCCTTTGGCGATTGCGGATTCGGTGGCCTGGATAGCCTCCCGCTGATAAATCCGCAATCGCTCAATGTTAATGGGATTCTCCGTAAACCAGCTTTTATTGATTCGATCTCTTCGGGTCTGCCATTCCAGTTCTTCAACCATAGGTTGGCCCCATTTAATCTTTAATCCACTGGGCGGTGGACCCTCAGGGGGGTCACTCTTTTAATTAAATTAAATGGATAGCGATCAAATAGCATATCTGGTTTCGCCTGTCAACGGGAGAAAATATCGACTGAAAATTATAGAATCACAGTTCAATCCTATAAGGAATTGACTAAAAGGGCTAAAATAGTTAAACTAAATGTTTTATAGCATTTTAGTCTTTTCAAATTCTTCAAAAATCCCTCCCATAGGAAAAGAGGGGTGAGGAATATTAGACGTAAGGAGAAGGTATTATTTTGCGTGAGCAACTGGTTGAACTGATCCGGAACGCCTTAAAACAGATCGGCGGTCCAGGAGGCCCGGAGTCCCTGGAAACCGTTCCGGTGCTTTTTTCCATACCCAAAAATGCGCAATATGGCGATTATGCCACCAATGTGGCCATGGGTTTGGCCAAGGTAATGAAGCGATCGCCTTTGCAAATCGCTGAGGAACTTGTCCGGCAAATCCCTGACAACCTGACCTGGCTGGACCGGGTGGAGGTGGCCAAACCCGGATTTATTAATTTCTACCTGAAGGATCAGGCCTTCCAGGAAACCCTGCCGCTCATTATCCGGGACGGAGCCTCTTTTGGCCAGGCCGCTTGGGGTGCGGGACAAAAGATTCAGGTGGAATTCGTGAGCGCCAATCCCACCGGCCCCCTGCATATCGGCCACGGCCGGGGTGCGGCCCTGGGCGGGGCCTTGGCCAACCTCTTGAGGGCCACCGGACACGCGGTGGAGACCGAATATTACCTGAACGACGTGGGCACCCAGATGGAGACCCTGGGCCGTTCCATCCAGACCCGGGCCCGGGAATTGAACGGGGAGCCGGTGGAATTTCCAGAAAACGGTTATCAGGGGGAGTATATTAAAGAAATCGCCCGGGAAATTATCCAGGAAAACAAAGAATGGACCCAAGCGGATCTGACTTTTTTTTCTCAGCAAGGCCGGGAAAAAATCCTGGCCGGGATTAAAGAAGACCTGGACCGCTTTGGGATCCCTTTCGACTGCTGGTTCAGCGAGGAAAGTCTCTATACCCAAGGTTTGGTCGATGAGCTGATCCGGGAGATGCGGGACCGAGGTTTGTTTTACCAGGAAGAGGGCGCCTTGTGGTTCAAAAGTAGCGCCTTCGGAGACGAAAAAGATCGGGTCGTGGTCCGCTCCAATGGGGCCAAAACCTACTTCGCCTCGGACATCACCTATCACCTCCAGAAGTTCGACCGGGGCTTCGACCGGGTCATCGATATCTGGGGGGCGGATCACCACGGGTATGTACCCCGGATCAAGGCCGCCTTAAAAAGCCGACAGATCGATCCCGAGCGTTTGACCGTGGTCCTGGTTCAACTGGTCAATCTCCTGCGGGAGGGCAAACCGGTGGCCATGTCCACCCGGGCCGGGGAATTTGTCACCTTGCGGGAGGTCATCGACGAAGTGGGCAAAAACGCCGCCCGCTACATCTTCTTAACGCGCCGGTCCGACAGCCCTTTGGATTTTGACCTGGAAGTGGCCAAGAAACAAGGCCTGGAAAACCCGGTCTATTACGTTCAGTATGCTCATGCCCGGGTCCAAAGCGTGCTGCGGGTCGCTGAGTCGCAAGGTCTGGACAGCAACCCGCTGGGCTTCAACAGCCTGCACCGGCTGGACCTGCCGGAAGAACGGGGGCTCTGCAAACAGTTGACCGAATACCCGGAGATCATTTTTCAGGCCGCCATGAACCTGGAACCCCACCGCCTGACCGCCTATCTAGGTGAACTGGCCGGGATGTTTCACCAGTATTACAACCATCAGCGGTTTATCAGCGATGACCAGGAATTGACCCAGGCCCGACTCCTGTTGGCCAAAGCCACCGGCTTGGTAATAAAAAACGCCCTGTTGATCTTGGGAGTGGAAGCCCCTGATAAAATGTAGCGAAAATCGCGCGTACTTTCCATCTGCGCTATCCTCTTAGGAGAAAAACCGATTATGGCCCAACCACAACCCTATAACCGCCGAAAGCGCTTTTTTATTGAGATGAGTCGGACCCAGTTGCTGGTCAGCATCGCCGCGGTTTTGTTTGTACTAGCCTGGGTGTTTATCCTGGGCATTATCGTCGGCCGGGGGATCGTGGCCGACACAATCACCTCGGCCATGAAGACCCAGATTCAGAAACTCCAGCAGGAAAAAAAGAGCCTGATGGATAAATACTTGGGAGTCGAGCAGGGGAAAACCACTGCTTCCGACCCAATTTTGAAACCGCAACTGGATTTTTACGATCACCTCTCCAAAAAAACCCAGGAACCCCTGGTCATGAAGGTGCCCCAGCCTACCCTTCCCCCGACCACCACTTCTCCACAGGAAACCAAAGCCTCAGCGGAGGCGCCGAAAGCGCTGGAAACGCACCCGCCGGCGATCAAGCCTGCGCCAACGGCGGGAAGCCAGGCACCGGCGCTCCACCCCCTGGGAAAAAAGATATCGGAGACGCCCAAAGCCGCCGCCCCTAAACCTGCGGAACCGGTTCTGGGCAAAACGCCGGCCCCAGCGGAGAAGAAGATAGCCGAGCCGCCCAAGACCGCGGCGGCGCCGACCGGGGACTTCGTTCTGCAATTAGGAGCCTATCGCGAAGAAGCGACAGCCCAGACCGTGATCCAACGGTTGTCCGGGAAAGGCTATCAGGCCCAGATAATTGTTAAAAACCTTCCCGCCAAAGGCGGCCTGTGGTACCGGGTGCGGATCGGTCCCTTCAAGAGCCGGGAGGAGTCGGAAAAAATGGCCAAGCGATTGGCACACGACGGTTTCCAGTCCATTATCGTTGGGTATAAGAATTAACGGGGGCGGGAGACCATGATCCGGAAGGCCATCATGAAGGATGTGAAGCCGATCCAGAAGCTGCTGGAACATTACGGTCTTCGGGGACAACTCCTGCCCCGCTCGCTCAGCGAGCTGTACAGTTACCTTCGCGATTATTACGTTTATGTTCCGGATGGGGGGGACCAGCCTCGGGGAAATTGCGCCCTCCACTTATGCTGGGAAGATCTGGCGGAGATCAAATCCCTGGCGGTGGATGAGAACTACGCCGGCCAAGGCGCCGGGTCGCGGTTGGTGGAAGCCTGCGTCTCCGAAGCCATTACCCTGGGCGTGTATAAGATATTTGCCCTGACCTACCGGGTATCCTTTTTCACCCGGCTGGGTTTTAAAGTGGTCGACAAGAGTCTGCTGCCCCATAAGATTTGGGCCGACTGCCTCCAGTGTGTAAAATTTCCCTCCTGCGATGAAATCGCGGTACTCTTGGAAGTCTGAAAAGGTTATCTTATGCTTGGCTCTATCATCAAGAAAATCGTGGGCACCAAAAACGACCGCGAGTTAAGCCGTCTGGCGCCCCTCGTCGATCAAATCAATGACCTGGAACCGGAGATCCGAAAGCTGGGAGACGCCCAACTTAGGGCCAAGACCTTCGAATTCAGGCAACAATTGGCCAACGGCGCGCCCCTGGACGATCTGCTCCCCGCCGCCTTTGCCATAGCCCGGGAAGCCTCGGTCCGCGTGCTGGGGATGCGCCCCTTTGACGTGCAGGTCATCGGCGGGATCGTCCTGCACCAGGGAAAAATTGCCGAGATGAAAACCGGCGAGGGTAAAACCCTGGCCGCCGTTCTGCCGGTTTATCTCAATGCCCTCTCCGGCGAAGGGGCCCACGTGGTGACGGTCAATGATTACCTGGCCCGCCGGGACAGCCGCTGGATGGGGGACATTTATCAATTTTTAGGCCTCTCCGTGGGGGTTATCCTCCACGACTTGGACAAAGAGCAGCGGCGGAAGGCCTACGGGGCCGACGTGACCTACGGGACCAACAACGAGTTCGGTTTTGATTACCTGCGCGACAATATGGAATTTTCCCTGGACGATTACGTGCAGCGTCCCTTCAATTACGCCATCGTCGACGAAGTGGACAGCATTCTCATTGATGAGGCCCGGACCCCCTTGATTATTTCCGGGGCGGCGGAAGGATCCACCCGCCTCTACGACGAGATCAACCAGATTATCCCCCGACTGCAAAAGGAGCGGGATTATACGGTAGAGGAAAAAACGCGCACGGCCGTGCTGACCGAGGACGGCGTGGCAACAGCCGAAAAAATGTTGAAAATCGAAAACCTCTACGACCCCCGGAACATGCTCCTGGTCCACCATCTGAATCAGGCGCTGAAGGCCCATGCCCTCTTCAAACTGGATGTGGATTACATCGTTAAGGACGGCGAAGTGGTCATCGTGGATGAGTTCACCGGGCGGTTGATGCCCGGCCGCCGCTACAGTGAGGGACTGCACCAGGCCCTGGAAGCCAAAGAAGGGGTGAAGGTGGAAAATGAAAACCAGACCCTGGCCACCATCACCTTCCAGAATTATTTCCGCATGTACAAAAAACTGGCCGGCATGACGGGTACGGCGGATACCGAAGCCCCGGAATTCAATAAAATTTACAAATTAGAAGTGATGGTCATCCCCACCCACCAGAAAATGATTCGGGTGGATTATGCCGACGTCATCTACCGCAATGAAGAAGAAAAATTCAAGGCCGTGGTGGAGGAGATCAAGGAACTGCATACCAAGGGACAACCCGTCCTGGTGGGAACTATTTCCATCGAAAAATCCGAGCGCCTTTCCCGGGCCATGGCCCGGGAAGGGGTCAAGCATTCAGTCTTAAACGCCAAAAACCACTCTCTGGAAGCCGAAATCGTTTCCCAGGCCGGTCAGAAGGCCTCCGTGACCATTTCGACCAACATGGCCGGTCGCGGAACGGACATTGTCCTGGGCGAGGGAGTCACGGCACTGGGAGGCCTGCATATTTTGGGGACCGAGCGCCACGAATCCCGGCGCATCGATAACCAGTTGCGCGGCCGATCGGGACGCCAGGGGGATCCGGGCAGTTCCCGTTTTTACCTTTCCCTGGAAGACGACCTGCTGCGCATCTTCGGCTCCGACCGCATCGCCGGGCTGATGGACAAAATGGGCATGTCCGAGGGTGAACCCATTGAACACCAGTTGATCTCCAAGGCCATTGAAAACGCCCAACGCCGGGTGGAAGGTCACAACTTTGAAATCAGAAAACACCTGCTGGATTTCGATGATGTGATGAATCAACAGCGAGAAGTCATTTACGAACAACGGCGAAAGGTTTTGGAAGGACAGGACCTCCGGGAGACCATCCAGGAAATGAACCGGGAACTGGTCGACGCCGTCCTGGATGCTTTTCTGGATGAAAAAGTCCCGCCCGAAGAATGGGACTTAAAGACCATGAAAGACAAGCTCTTCTCGCAATTCAACCTGCACCTGGATCTCGACGCCCGGCCGATCCCCGAGGCGGAGGAACTTCGGGAGAATGTCCAGGAGCAGGTCTGGAATCGGTATCTGCAAAAGGTGGAGGCCATCGGCCCAGAGGTCATGGCCTCCCTGGAACAAATGGTCATGCTCCAAACCATCGACACCGCCTGGAAAGATCATCTGCTGAGCATGGACCACCTCAAGGAAGGGATCGGCCTTCGAGGCTATGGACAACGGGACCCCCTCCGGGAATATCAACGGGAAGGCTATGAGATGTTCGTGGAACTGATTGAACGGATCAAGGAACAGACCGTAGCCAACCTGATGCGCGTGCAATTGGCCCGGGAAGCGGACCTGGAGGCCTTAACCGCTCCCCAGGAACGGCCTGTTTTTTTCAGCCACGGCGGCGATGAAGGCCCCACCCCCAAAAAACGGGACAGCAAGAAGATCGGCCGTAACGATCCCTGCACCTGCGGCAGCGGCAAGAAGTATAAGAAATGCTGCGGCCGCAACAAGTGAGGGATCCTTCTCTCTAACATATGAACCAAAGGATCTTTAAATTCGAAATTCGAAGCACGAAATCCGAAACAAGCACGAAACTCCAAAATCCAAATGACCAAAACAAATACCTTTCGAATTTTGAGTCGTTTTTCGAAAGCCGGCCTTGTTGCTGATTTACTGCTTCCCCACCGAAGATAACCAGAGGGCACGCCATGAAGGATAACGCTTTTCAAGTGAAGGGTTTCTTGGCAGCCACGGCCAAGGCACAAATAAAAAAAGGGACCGACCGGGAAGACCTGGGATTGATTGTTTCGAGCACGCCGGCGGCAGCAGCCGGTGTCTTCACCCGGAATCAAGTCAAGGCCGCTTCCATCCTTATCGATCAGAAAAGGATCGCCTCCGGGCAGGGCCGGGCCATCCTGGTCAACAGCGGGAATGCCAACGCCTGTACCGGGGAACAGGGGCTCAAGGACACCCGCTTGCTGACCCGGAGGATTTCCGACCTGCTGGACTTGCCTGCCAACCAGGTTTTTATGGCCTCCACCGGCGTTATCGGCCAGCCGCTGCCGACCAAACGCCTGGGTCGGGCGCTCCCTTTTTTGGTACAGGGATTGAACGAAAATAATCTTCCGGCGGTGGCGCAAGCGATCATGACCACCGACACCTTCCCCAAGATTACCTCCCGGGAAGTGCCGCTGGGAAAGACCCACTGCCGACTGGTTGGTATCGCCAAAGGAGCCGGCATGATCCAGCCCCATCTGGCCACCATGCTGGGCTTCGTGCTGACCGACGCGGACGTGGCGCCGACCTGGTTAAACAAACTGCTTCAAGAAGGTGTTAAGCGGTCCTTTAATTCCATCACCGTGGACGGCGACACCAGCACCAATGATCTGCTGCTGATGATGGCCAACGGGTTGGCCGGAAATCCGAAATTAGAGAATCGGAAAAGCCCCGGGGCCAACGCCTTCAAAAAGGCCCTGGATCAACTCCTGCTGGACCTGGCCCGAATGATCGTCCGGGACGGTGAAGGGGCCACCAAAGAAGTCACGTTACTCATTAAAGGCGCCAGGACCGAGGAGGAGGCCCGGATCCTGGGGTTTACCGTGGCCAATTCGCCGTTGGTAAAAACCGCCCTTTTCGGCGAAGACGCCAACTGGGGGCGGATCCTGGCCGCCTTGGGACGCTCAGGGGTCTCCTTTGATCCGGCCCGGGTCGATATCTTTTTTGGTTCGGTTCCCCTGGTAAAACAGGGCCTGGGTCTGGGACCGGAACAGGAGATTCCAGCCTCCCAGGTCCTCAAGAAAAAGGCCTTGACCATCACCGTCGACCTGCACCAGGGGCGGGCGAAAGCCACGGTCTATACCTGCGACCTTTCTCTGGATTACATCCGGATCAATGCCGATTATCGAACGTAAGACGCAGAGCGCCGGGCGTAAGAAGCGAGAGGATGAGGAAAGAACGCGGGGAGCAGAGCGTCACAGATTCTGATACGAAAATAAGGCCACGCCCACCTGTCATTGCGAGCAAAGCGAAGCAATCCCCCGGTCGAGCTTGGGGAGCGTTGTAAGCCATCTATGGAAACATTGCGCTATTCTCGATGACCTTTCCGAGAAGGTTTTCCATGACTTCCAAAAAGCTTAAAAAAATTATTCGCGCCGCCCGGGGGGAAATCCCGGCTGACCTGGTCCTTAAAGGCGGACGGGTGGTCAACGTTTTTACCTGTGAAATCGTGGAAACCGATGTGGCCCTGGCCGAAGGGACCATTATCGGGTTGGGCGACTACGAGGGGCGGGAGGTCTTTGATTGCCGGCGTCAGTTCATCGTTCCCGGATTTATCGACGGCCACCTGCACGTGGAAAGCACCCTGCTGACCCCGGCCCATTTAGCCCCAGTCCTGCTACCCCTGGGGACGACTACCTTGATTTCCGACCCCCATGAGATCGCCAATGTATTGGGTCTTCAGGGGCTGGCCTTTATGCTGCAGGACAGCGCCGACCTGCCCCTGGATTATTACTGGATGGCCCCTTCCTGCGTCCCGGCCACTCCTTTGGAGACTGCGGGAGCGGTTCTGGGGAAGAAAGACCTGCTCCCTTTACGCCGCCATCCCCGAGTCCTGGGCCTGGGTGAAATGATGAATTTTCCCGGGGTCATCCGACAAGATCCCGCGGTACTGAAAAAATTGATCGCCTTCCAAAAAGGAATCATCGACGGCCATGCCCCCTTGTTGACGGGTAAAGACCTGTGCGCTTATCGGGCCGGCGGCCCCTGCTCCGATCACGAATGCAGCAACCTATCCGAAGCCAAGGAAAAACTGGCCCTGGGCATGAAAATTATGATCCGGGAAGGTTCCTTAGCCAAGAACTTGAAAGCACTGCTGCCGCTGGTCATGACCTGTAACGCCCGGAATTTTCTCCTGGTGACCGACGACCGTCATCCGGATGATTTGGTCCGGGAAGGCCACATCAATTACCTGCTCCGGCAGGCCATCGGACTGGGCCTCAATCCGCTGTTAGCCTTTCAGATGGCCACCCTGAACCCGGCCGAACATTTCGGTCTCCGGCATTTGGGGGCCGTGGCCCCCGGTTACCAGGCCGACCTGACCGTTTTAAAAACCATCGCCGGGATGGAAGTGGAGGCGGTTTTCAAGCGCGGAACCCTGGTCGCCCGGAACGGGGAATATGTCGGGCCCTCCATTAAGACCGAATACCGGGAACAGCCCCGGACCATGTCTATCCGTAACCTCACCCCGGAGCGTTTCGAAATTCCGATTCGGGGAAATCGGGCTCAGGTGATCGAACTCATCCCCGATCAAATACTCTCCCGCCGGCTCCAGGTGGAAATCCATTCCCGTGACGGAAAACTCTGGCTTGATCCGGAGGAGGATCTGGTCCTCTTGGCCTGCGTGGAACGGCATCAGGGGTCCGGGAACGTCGGCCAGGGTTTGGTGAAGGGCTTTGGTTTGCGGCAAGGGGCCCTGGCCTCTTCGGTTTCCCACGACTCGCACCATATCGTGGTCATCGGTCGGGATCCGGCGGAGATGTTCTTAGCGGTCAAGACCGTCGAAGCCTTGAACGGCGGACTGGTGGTCGTCCGCGGAGGGGAAGTACGAGCCCAACTCCCCCTGCCTATCGCCGGCCTGATGTCCGATCAGCCGCTGAAAACGGTAATCGAACAGAAAGACCTCCTGCTTCAGGCCGCTGCCGCCGCTGGCTGTCAAGCGCCTAACCCTTTTATGGCCTTGTCTTTCCTGACGCTGTCGGTTATCCCGGAGTTGAGAATTACGGACCGGGGGCTGGTGGATGTCAAACGGATGGAAATCATCCCGCTGTTTATCGAAGGGTAAGATCTGTATTAATTTCTAAAAAGATATTGAAGTCAGCGCCGGAGAGATTTGCGTGTACGAGTAGGTGTAAGAGTACGGGTCTCTAAAATAACGGCACCCCACTCGTACACGTACTCGTACACTCCCATCTCTCTTAGAAAGGGATCTCCAATTCGCATGGTCCACGGCACTCCCCCGCACAGCCACGATCCCGATCAGGACCGGATTGTCCAGGCGCTGCTTCGCCCGGAAACCTATCCCCACCGCCCCCCGGATATTATCCACCTGCAAACGCACATTTCCCACGTTTTCCTGACCGGGGGTCTGGTTTATAAAGTCAAAAAGCCGATCCGTTATGATTTCCTGGACTTCAGTACCCTGGCCCAGCGAGGCTATTTCTGCCGGCAGGAGGTCAAACTCAACCGGCGGTTGACCCACAATCTCTACCTGGGGGTGGCGCGGATCACCGAACAAAAAAAGAGGTTGGCCGTAAACGGTCGCGGGAGGGTGGTGGAATACGCGGTCCTGATGCGGGAGATGCCTCAGGACCGGATGATGAACCGACTGCTGGTCGCCGGGCAGGTGGGGGGAAAGGAAATCAAGGACCTGGTGCGGATACTGGCCCCCTTTTATCGAACCGCCCAAACCGGCGGAGCGGTGAACCTGGACGGTCGCGTCGCCGTTATCCACAAGAATACCGAAGAAAACTTTACCGAGACCCGGCCCTTCGTGGGAAAACTGGTTTCTTCTTCGGCCTACCAAACGGTGCTGCGCTACACCCGAAGGTTTATCGATCAAAACCGTCCTCTTTTTGAAGGCCGCATCGCTGCTAACCGAATCCGGGACGGCCACGGCGACCTGCACTCGGGCAATATTTGCCTGGAAGCGGAAATCCAGATTTACGATTGCCTGGAATTCAACCATCGCTTCCGTTATTCCGATGTCGCCTGTGATCTGGCCTTTCTGGCCATGGACCTGGACTTTCATGGCTATCCGGTCTTAAGCCGCCTGCTGGTCCGGGAGTATGTCCGCCTGGCTGAGGACCCCGAGGCCAAGCGTTTAATGAATTTTTATAAATGTTACCGGGCCTGTGTCCGGGCTAAGATCCATGCCTTCGCTTCCACGGAAAGCGAAATTCCCCCCGAAGAACGGAGGGACCATCGACGCCAGGCCAGACGGTATTTTCAACTGGCCCAGACCTTCGCCCGGGCCGATCGTCCGCTGCCCTTGATCGTTTTTTTCGGCCTCATGGGCACCGGCAAGACCACCCTGGCCCAGGCCCTCTCCCGAAAGACCGGCTGGAGGGTTTTCAGCACCGACCGGGTTCGAAAACAAATAGCCGGGTTGAAACCGACCGGTCGGCAACGGGAACCCTTTGGACGGGGGATCTATTCCCGGGACCTTTCTGAAAAAACCTATCGGGTCCTGCGCCAGAAGGCGGAGCACCTGCTCAGGCAGGGTCACCCGGTCATTCTGGATGGATCATACAAGGAGCAGAAGGAACGAAGCGCGCTCCTGGAATTGGCCCGGAACCTGGGTGCCGACCTCCGCTTTGTGGAATGCCGGGCCCCCGTGACCCTCATCCGGCAGCGTCTGGAGGCTCGCCGCCAGGACCCCCGGGCCGTCTCCGACGGTCGTTGGGAACTCTTCCGGGCCCAACGGGCCGACTTCGATCCCACCGGGGAAATCATCCCCCAACACGGTTTCCGCCTTCGCCTGGATCAACCCCCCGAAGACCTGGTCCAGAAGATCTTGGCCAAGATCAAAGACTAGCCAAAAATATTCGAAATATTTTTGGCTAAAATAAAAACACTTAACAGGTTTAAAGCTAACGTCTTTTAATTTAGATTATTACATCCATTGTTAGAGACAAATTCTCAGAACAACGATGATACTAAAGATCAAACAGCAGTTTTCAGGCATTTCGAGCGGGACATGCTCTTTTTCATATCGGGTCTCGCCATGATTGGTTTTGCCGAAAGCATGGTGAACGCAGTCTTCAATAATTTTTTGAATGAGACGTTCAGCCTCAACAGCTTTCAGCGCACCTTTTTGGAACTGCCCCGCGAACTGCCGGGCTTTTCCGTAATTTTTGTTTCGGCTGTGTTGTTTTTTGTCCGCAGCAGGAGGCTGGCAACTTTCGCCGCCTTGGCCGGCGCCGGCGGGTTGGTCCTGATGGCCTTTTTCTCGGTCACTTTCCATTGGATGTTCGCCTGGCTTTTTATCCTTAGTTTGGGCCAGCACATGTTAATGCCACTCAACACCAGCATCGGCATGGAACTGGCCCGCGAAGGCCAGACCGGCAAGCGCCTGGGCCAGTTTAATGCCGTCCGGAATTTCGTGTTTGTGATCGGCGGCTTTTTCACGTTTCTGGGATTTAGGTATCTGCATTTCACGTTCCAGATCTCATTCCTGTTCGCCGCCTTGTTTTACCTCTTTGCCGCACTGATGTTTTTCGCCATGCACCCCGGCAAGGCCCATCCCCCGGCTTTACATCTCAAGTTTCATAAAGAATATCGATTATATTACTGGCTCTCCATCCTTTTTGGAACACGCAAACAGATTTTTCTGACCTTTGCGCCCTGGGTGCTGGTGACGGTTTTTAATCAGCCAGTCACTATGCTGGCGACCTTGTTGACGATCGGTGGTATTTGCGGTGTTGTTTTCCAACCTTTGCTGGGTAATGCCATCGACAAGTTGGGGGAAAAAACCGTTTTGATCATGGAAGCTGTTTTGCTGATCGGGGTCTGTATTGGTTACGGATTTTCGCGGGACTTTTTGACCGAACGCGCGGCCTTGACCGTCGTGAGCCTCTGCTTTGTCATGGACCAGCTTTTGATGTCCGTTAATATGGCTCGCGCGACTTACTTGAAGAAAATTGTGGTGCATCCCGATCACATTACCCCGACCCTCACGATGTCGGTGTCGCTGGATCATGTTTTTTCCATCGGCATCGCGCTGGTGGGCGGAGTCATCTGGGCGGCCTGGGGTTACCAGATGGTTTTTCTGTTGGGCGGATGTATTGCCCTGTTAAATTTCATCTCAGCCCAGTTCATTAAGATTCCAGGGAAGAATAAAGATCGGAATTTTGGGTGAAAGAGGTAAATTTAGTAAAAAGAGTGGTTTTAATGAAATATCAATATGATGGGCTTCTTCCTGAAGTCCTCAGACCTCCTTTTTGAATACAGCGCTAGAGTTCAAACAGTAATCAATGATAAAAAGTTAAAATTTATTGACTTATTTATAAATCCTTATATGGTTTTGACCCAAAATCAGCTATAAGTCATAGCTCACTCAGATCATCTCAACACCTGGGGCGACCCTATGAAAGATCAATCCAGGACAAAGCAGGTACGGATCCAGGAACTGGTTACTCTAAGAAAAAGGATTGCAGAACTGGAACGATTGGAATCAGACCGCACGCTAACGGAGACTGAACAACAACCTGTGGAGGGGCTTGGAGGAAACTCATTTACATCGAGTAAAATCCGGGTCTCCGGAATTAATGTTGCATGGAATTCCGAACAAGGTACCTGCACCTTCGAGGACCTACCCGTGGCGATGATGTGGGTTGACACTACCCTGGCAGGATTGATGTCCGGGGTTCAGGCCATGGTGGGTACAGAGCGTTTTTTTCTGGCTTTGCAGAGCGAGGGACGAAAAAGCAGCGAAACGAAACTACAGGCAATCTTCAATACGGTAGGAACCGGGATTCTCATCATTGAAGCGGAAGCCGGAAGGCGGCCGCGATTGTTCAGGATATGTTGACCCTAGCTAGAAAAGGAATATCCGACAGACAGGTACTAAATCTGAACAGAATCATCGTCGATGGCCAGCAGTCACTGGAGTTTGAGAAACTGTTTTCCTATTCAGGGATATGATGAGGTCTGGGAGGGAGATTATGTTGTCCTTTCCGTGTCCGATACCGGGGAAGGGATACGGAAAGCTGATCTCAAACGCATTTTTGAGCCTTTTTATACCAAGAAGGTCATGGGGAGAAGCGGGACCGGATTAGGGCTGACGGTGGTTTGGGGTACGGTGAAAGACCATCAGGGATACATTGATGTCCAGAGCGAAGAGGAAAAGGGAAACACCTTTACCCTCTATTTTCCGGTGACGAGGGAAAAAATCTCAACGGAGCCGGTTAGAGTCCCGATTTCCGAATACCTGGGGAAGGGCGAAACCATTCTCATTGTGGATGATGTCAAGGGGCAGCGTGATTTGGCAGAAGAGCGGCTCAAGAAATTGAATTACAACGTAACCAGCGTTTCCAGTGGTGAGGAGGCGGTGGCTTACCTGAAAGAACATAAAGCGGATCTCCTAGTCCTGGACATGATCATGGATCCCGGTATGGACGGATTGGAGACCTACAGGAGGATCCTGGAGATCCATCCTCAACTATTTTTGATGGTTTGTCCATTCAGAAAGATTTCAAATGAAAATCGTTGGCTGCCGGCTGTTTTCCGAAATAGAATATTATTGACTTATTCCCTCAAACGTTTCTTAGGCTGCCGACTGATAAAACTGAATAAAAATATAGGATTTCCGAAATAAGGAAGGTCACCCATGAGCACCCAGGAGCAGAAAACCATTCTGCTCGTTGAAGACGATGTTTTTGACGCTATTTATGATGCGCAAACGATCGAGAGCTTTGGATACAATGTTATCGTCGCGACCTCCGGCGAGAAGGCGGTTGAAATCGCAGACAGCAATGAGAAGATAAGTCTTATCCTCA
Organism: uncultured delta proteobacterium; assembly: GCA_963843145.1. GTDB lineage: Bacteria > Desulfobacterota > RBG-13-43-22 > RBG-13-43-22 > RBG-13-43-22 > CAVQSS01. The sequence goes on along the minus strand of CAWJJC010000028.1, from coordinate 492,989 downwards.
TGGGTATCGACCTCGGCAGTGGGATCGACTGGCCGGAAGCGATGAAGCAAATTCTCCGGAAGCAGAATATCCCCATCGTGTTCCTAACCTCCCATTTGGAAAAAGAATATGTGGATAGAGTAAAAGAGATCACCCGCTACGCCTACGTGCTCAAGGATTCCGGAGATTTTGTACTTCGGTCTTCGATCGAAATGGCCTTTGAGCTTTTTGAGGCGAACAAGAAATTACTCAATACTATGGAGATGCTGCGAGATAGTGAAGAAAAGTGGCGATCGCTGACCGAATACTCGCCTGACTATATGGCGCTGCTTGACCGAGACGCTACTACCCTTTTCATCAATCACATTTTGCCGGGGTTGACCAAGGCACAGGTTATCGGCTCATCTTTCTATAACTTTACTCCGAAGGAATATGAACAGCCCACACGGGAATGTTTTGAACGTGTGCTGCAAACAGGGCAACCTGGGGAACTTGAGAGCATCCATCGATATGCAGATGGCACTTTCCAATCCTTTGAATCCTACGTCGGGCCGGTGAAACGCGACGGCGAAATCGTCGGCCTGACGGTGAGCAGCCGTGACATCACCGAACGCAAGCGGGCGGAGGAAAAAATCAATGCCCTCCTAGAAGAAAAAGAACTCCTCCTCCGGGAGGTCCACCACCACATCAAGAACAACATGAATACCATGGTGAGCCTGCTGTCGCTGCAATCGGAAACGCTGGAAGACTGGAAAGCCGTCGCCGCCTTGGAGGACGCCAAAAGTCGTTTGCAAAGTATGTCGGTGTTGTACAACAAATTATACCTCAACGAGAATCTAAGAGAGATGTCGATCAAGCACTACCTCCCGGCCTTGGTTGATGAGATCATCAATGTTTTCCCTAATAAAGCATCAGTACAAATCGAAACACGGATCGATGATTTTGTACTTGGTGTAAATTTATTGTCTCCCTTGGGGATCATCGTCAACGAGCTCCTCACCAACGCCATGAAACACGCTTTCCTCGGCAGAGACGATGGCTTGATAAAGATATCGGCCGCGATCAAGGACCATCGCGCGACGCTCGTTATCGAGGACAACGGGAACGGTATTCCAGAGACCATTGATATTGAAAACTCCTCTGGGTTTGGGCTTCAATTGGCCGGTCGGCTAACGAAGCAAATTGGTGGCACCATTAAGATTGAACGTGAGAACGGGACACGGTTCGTACTTGAATTTGCAGTGTGACGGGCATCTTTGGTCCCATTTCCCCAATACCTCTGACGGGTGGGGGGAATTTATCCTTTCCCGGCACATTTCTAACCATAATCCTTAACTGTGAAGCTTTTTTAAAAGAAACAGTTGTAGGTGAAGTTGGCTTTCGCCGGTTGATTCTACCCAGCCTAATAATCCTCCGCCGATTTCTCTCCGATCGGGCTGATCAGTTCCGCCTGTTGCCAGTTTTTCAGCCCAATGTCCCACAATCCGGTCCGGTACATGCCCTGGTCACAGCCGCGGAATGGCCGACCATTTGTTGTCCAGCAGCATCCGGATCCAGTTCCGGCAGGTCAGTACGACCTGTTCTGTTAGAATTTTTGAAGCAGCTTGCCGATATCTTCCCCCACATCGCCGGTATCATCGGTCAGGAAATCGGCATAATCCCCCCCGAACATGCCGATCCCGGAAACCCGGGCATGCTTGAACCGCAAAAGCTCTTTTTGTGTTTTGGCTTCAATGACGGTCCCCTGAATTTCCACCCGCGACTTCCCGGCCCCAAACCCGATCCACACTCGCTTGGAGCGTGAACCGGGGTTCATTTCGGTCACCCGTCCCTTGATGATCAGCACCCCGGGTTCCGAAATGTCTCCAGTCGTCTCTTTCCCCCCTAAGAGAACGGAAATTTTATCCCCTACCCCCTTTTTGAAGCCCTCGATAAAGATTTGATTCACTTTGGCCAAGATTCTGGATGTCGGCTCAAAGGTGTTATCGTCCTTTTCCGGGAGCGGGGTTGAGGCCGTATCCAGCGGTACAATAATAATTTTTGAGAAACTGACGATCTGGAATGGCTCGATAATCTCCAGTTCATCAATCAATCCGTCCCAATCCTTGAATTTCCCCGGCGCCTTGCTGGGGCTGTCCCCTCCCGAGACGGGCAGGACCCAAACCAATAAAGCCAGGACCGCAACAAACCATTTCACTTTTTTCATTAATGAATCCCTCCTTTTTTATGGGTCTTCGCCCATTTTTAACGGTCTCAATTTGGATATCCGCGTCTTTCTCTGCGCCTCCGCGATCTCGAGCGAAGCGGGCGAGAGATAAAGAGAACCAAAATACAATTATGCGACTGTAAATACCGGGGCTAACAAATTATTACGTTATGGTCCAAATTACCTGGACGGTGTTCGATTGGTTTCCGGCTTTATCCTTCAAATAAACCGGAATAGTATACTTACCAGGGGGGAGATCGATTTCCATATTATTCAAATACCCGTATCCGGTACCGCTGGTCTGGCCCTGATAACTTCCGGGAATGGTCAGGGTGTTGGTGGTGCCGCTGGGATCAACGAAATTCAAGGACCCGCCATTCAGGTCTCCACCGAAATCAGTGAAAATAAATTTGAAGGATATATCAACGACACTTCCGGAAGATGCGGAATCGGGGATAATAGAAACAGAGTGGAGTATTGGAATCGAACTCAAAGGATCTTTTTTGATCAAGGGCAGGTATACGTCGGCCCAGGAAGGCATTACGGATAAAAACAGCAGTGCCATAACAAACAAGGGAACCAATCTTATTCTAAACGCCATACTTTCTCCTTCTCCTTTATTCTGAAAAAGTTATGGTTACCCCAAAACCGCACTTCAAGTCAACGAAGATTTTGCTTTTCGCCCGGTCTGATTTAACTTTTCAATTGCCCTAAAGGCTTCTTGCCAGTTTATCGGGTTACCGGTATTTTTCACCTTGAGCCGGCCCTCTTCTTGTCTTATACTCATTTCATCGCAAGGCCGTGATACCAGGTCATACCCTTCTGTTAAAAGATAATAAGGGTGAGCCTGGCCGGGACGGCTGATCGCCTGGAGGAGAAATGACAACGGCAAGAGAAAAAGATGACTTCATATCGATGAGCCTTGATGAGGCCTCTGCTCTGGCGGGGAGGGCTGGGGAAACCGTCACGCCAACCTTGTGCGCCATGTGCGGCCCCACCATGGGCTGCGGTATTTATGCTTTCGCGAAGGAAGGCCAGTTCACCAAAGTGGCGGGGATGAAAGAATCCCCGGTTAACAAGGGGACCTTATGCCCCAAGGCCCACGCGGCGCCACAATGGGTTTATTCGAAAGACCGGCTGACCAGTCCCCTCAAACGGGTCGGGAAAAAGGGAGAAGGTGCGTTTAAAAAGATCACCTGGGGGGAAGCGATCGGTCTCATCGCGGACACCTTAAAGCGTCAAAAGCAGGCCTTCGGACCGGAATCTCTCGCCGTCCTGTCGCCGGCGTTCAGGTCCTATAACGATTATTTCCGACGCTTCCTCGGCGTCCATGGAAGCCCGAACTACGCCCATAGCGGCATCTGCGCCATGCAGCGGGCCTTTGCCTTTTCCTATACCCTGGCCGACTGGCCCGGTGTGGATATCGAGGAGAGCGAATTGATCATTTACTGGGGCCGCCAGCCGATCTATTCCGCCCCGGCCATGGAAGGGGCCAGAAGTCTTATCCGGGCCAAGGAACGAGGGGCGCAAATCATCGCCATCAAGCCCTCGGTAGAGCCGGATGTGGGGATGGCCGATGTCTGGGTGCCCATCCGGCCGGGTACGGATGCGGCCCTGGCCCTGGCCATGCTTTACGTGGTAGTGAACGAGGAGTTGTTCGACGAAGAATTCGTAGCCGCCTGGTGCTTCGGTTATGAGCAGTTAAAAACACACATCCAGAAATACCCGCCCTCCTGGGCGGAAAGGATAACCGGGGTGCCGGCGACACAGATTGTGGATATCGCCAGAACCTACGCCCGGGCTGAACGGGCATGTATCGACCTGGGAAACGGTGTGGAGCACGCCCCTTCGTCGAATGATGCCATCCGGGCCGTGGCCATCCTCATCGCGATTACGGGCCACCTGGACCGACCCGGCGGCAATATCCTCGGCGGTCATTTCGGCGCCCCCAATATCATGCCCATACCAAAAAGCGCCACCTTCCCCGGACCCTACACGCCGGAGATGGTGGACAAACTGGTGCGGCCGGAGTTTCCGAAGGTTTTTCAGCCCTTCCTGGAAGGATTGACCTCCAGCTACTACGGGATCTTCGACAGCATTTTGACCGAAAAACCGTACCCCATTAGGGCCGTGATCGCCCCCGGTACCCAGCCCACGGTCAGTACCCGAGGATCCAAGCAGGTGGTGGAGGCCCTCAAGAAACTCGATTTTTACGTGGTCGCCGACGTGGCCCGTACCGCCGATCAGGCTTATGCCGACGTGGTCATTCCCTTAGCCACGCCCTATGAGACCGATCATCCCTTTGAGGCGCGGGGACACTGGATCATGGCCAGGAGGAAAGTGATCGAACCGCTGGGGGATCTAAAATCCATGTACCAGTTCGTCCTCGATCTGGCGGTGGAAATGGGGTACGGCCGGGACTTTTGGAACGGCAATATGACCGATTCGATGAATGATCAATTACAGCCCTTCCGGATGACTATCGATGATTTGAGAAGCCATCCCACCGGAATCGTCTATGACGTCCTTCCCAGGACCTACGAGAAATACGAGCAATTCTTCGGGAGAAAAAGTCTCCGCCTTTCCGGTACGCCCTTCCTTCCCCACGGAAAGGTGGAAATATACAATACCTCGTTTGAAGAAGCGGGGTTCAATCCACTCCCCGAATGGAGGGAGCCGCCCGAGAGCCTGACGGGCACACCGGCCCTCCGGGAAAAGTATCCCCTCATCCTTTCCGATTACCACACTTCCAAGGGCTACACGGCCTCCTGGCAAAGGAACCTGCCCCTCCTACGGGAACTGGCTCCCTATCCGCTTCTGCACATCCATCCGGCGACGGCCTCCGAGCGCGGCATCCAGCAGGGAGACTGGGTAATCGTTGACTCACCCCACGGTTGGCTGAAGGTCAAGGCGGAGATTTATCCCGGCATCAGACCCGACACGGTAATGATGCTTCACGGATGGTGGCAGGGGTGCTCGGAATTGGGGTTCGAAGATACTCCCCTCCTGGACGGCGGGGCCAACGTCAATAACATGTATAGCGTCGATCCGAAGACGGCCTATGATCCGCTCATAACGGCCATGGCCAGTCAAACGCTGGTCCAGGTGAGAAGAGTCGCGCCCTAGTGGAGGAAGGAGAAGGGTACATGCCTGAAGAATGCGCTATTCTATTCAGCGAAGTGCAATGTATTCAATGTCACGGATGTGAGACGGCCTGTAAAAGCTGGAGAGGGGTTGAACTGGGCGTAAAGTGGCGAAGGGTCGATAACCTCTGGGTGGGACGTTATCCCCACGTGAAAAGTGCTTCCCTTTCCCTGGCCTGCCTGCACTGTGTTGATGCCGCCTGCGTGACGGCCTGCCCAGCCGACGCGATCAAGAAGCGGCCTGAGGACGGTGTTGTCCTGGTGGACCGGGAGGCATGCACCGGCTGTCAAAGCTGCCTCGAGGCGTGCCCCTTCCAGGTGCCCCAGTTCGGGAAAGACGGGACCATGCAGAAATGCGACCTGTGTACGAATGAACCGGTCCTGGCAGGCGGAGTCCCCCCTTGCGTTTCGACCTGTCCCACAAAAGCCCTCCGGTACGGCAGGATCACTCCATTGGAAAAGATCGTCGCGGTGCAATCGCTCAGGGAACGTTGGCCGGGCGACAGCGCCCTAGGAAAAAGGATGGCTGATTCCATCCCCGGCCTGGTGGTTCCCGTCCCTTAGACATAACGAGAGAAAGGCGACCATTGATGAAAGAAAATCAACCCAGTATTACCGCACAACGCGTGGCGCTGCGAAGGGCGTCTCATCAATTATTAGATGATCCCAGAGTTTTCGAGGACCCTGTCGCGCTGCGCATCATCGGCAGAGATAGTGCTGCGGCTTTGCAGGCTGATCCGAGTCAATTTGAGGGCACCCCACTGTCGTCTTACCTGCGCGCTTTCATGGCCGCCCGCAGCCGCTTAGCCGAGGACGAATTGGCCTATGGTGTTCAACACGGCGTGCGCCAATATGTCATTTTAGGCGCCGGGTTGGATACCTTCGCCTACCGAAACCCGTATCCTCAAGGAGTATTGCGGGTGTTTGAAGTCGATCATCCTGCAACGCAGACCTGGAAAAAGGAGCGCCTTGAGGAGATCGGAATTACCCTTCCCAGTGACCTTACCTTCGCACCCATCGACTTCGAAGCACAAACGCTGGCCGAGGGGCTACACTGCGCGGGGTATGATCCGGACCAGGGGACCTTCTTTTCGTGGCTCGGCGTGACGCCTTACCTGACCACCGAAGCCGTGATGGCGACCTTGCGTTTCATCGCCTCGGCGCCGGCGGAAAGCGGGGTCGTCTTCGACTACGCGATCTCACCGTCTTTGTTGTCCCCGGCCCAGCGTTTGGTCTTCGAGGCACTTGCGCAGCGGGTAGCATCGGCCGGAGAGCCGTGGCAGGCCTTCTTCGACCCCGGATTGCTGACCGGGGATCTACGCGCCCTGGGTTTCGGAACGGTAGAGGACCAAGGGCCGGAAGAGATCAATGCCCAATACTTTAAGGACCGCCTGGACGGGCTACGAGTCGGGACCCTATCCCACCTGATTAAGGCTTGGGTCTGAATGCCGACTCAAGCGGACGCCATCAGGCCTTTGACTTTCCCCTGCCCTGGGAAATAAGAACCCCTTTTTTAACACCCGCCTTAGAAAAATGAGGGCCTGGTTATGGATGCCGGGAACCTGGCCTTCCCGGGGACCGGCTACGTTCAGTATTTTGATTTCGTTCAATCCGATCCAATCCCGAATGGTTTTCGGGTCACCGCCTTTGGCCAGGTCTACCAAAAGGAAGGGCTTTCCCTGCTTTCGGGCCAGCCTGACGGTCAGGGCCGTTCCTCCGCTGGGTGGTCCCCAAGTCAGTATAAGAGTCCCATCCGACTCACGGACGTTTTTAGCGGTCCGGGCCGGATATCCGGGCGACGGCATCTCCCTTAAGGGATACGACTCCGGAATCGCCCCGTCTTCGGCTCGCCGGCCTTTGGGAATCCAACCCCCGCAGGGGATCTCCAGTTCCAGGGCCAGGTCCAGGGCGGCCCGGTCCACTCCGGTTTGACCGCCGGAGATAATTCGAAAGACCGGTTTGATTTTTGAACTTTTTTTTGTCACGACGGTTAAGTGTCGAATCCTGGTGGCAGAGGAAGGGTCGTCCCACCCCTACGGTCGGTCGGCCAAAGGCGGGAGGCGTGCCGATCCGGCAGGTTGTTGCTAGGCGCTCAAATATCCCTTGAGCACATACGCGAGGCAGACTAGCAGATTGAACACCCCGGTGGCCCAAAACATGGCGTCGAACGTTCTCATCTTTTTCGCGGCTTCTTCGTAGTCCCGCACCAGATCATAAAGGCGTCTCACTTTACCGGTTTTCCAGATTTTGATCCTCGAATAAACCGTCACCCCTCCTATCGCCCCACAGGAAACCGCTAAAGCAACGGGAATGGAGTGATTGGTCAAGACCGAAAAAATGGTCGCCGCCACTAAACCGATATTGAGCCCCATTAAAAGCATTGGTCAAGTCAACGATCAACTGCACCTGGAAAATCCGCAGGAATGGCAGTTCAGACAGCCGTTTTCGTGGACCACCTGGCCGCCGCAATCCGGGCAGGAACCCATAAGCGATCCGCTTTCGGAGGTCTCGATCTGGGTGTAGTTGCCGATCACCCGGCCGATGGCATCCGGGCAGGAGAGGACCTGGTGGCCGTTGACCCAAGCCGGAGAGGGGCAGCGAATCCCGGAAAGCTGCCGGATAACGGAACCCATGGAGATCCCGGAGCGCAGGGCCAGGGAAATCAATCGGCCGGTGGCCTCGATCTGGGACGAGGCGCAGCCCCCCGTTTTGCCCATCTGGGCGAAGACCTCGCAATACCCTTTTTCATCCTCGTTGATAGTTACATACAGTTTCCCGCAGCCGGTGTTGATCCGTTCCGTGACCCCGTTGGTCCGGTCCGGCCGGGGGCGGGGATTGATCTTCGGGCCTTCCGCCGGCTTGCTCAGATTCAGCACCTGGGTTTCCCGGCTCCCGTAGCGATAGATGGTGACCCCCTTACACCCCTCCCGGTAGGCCAGCAAATAGGCGGTCTTGACTTCTTCCGGGGTGGCTTCCTCGGGAAAATTGATGGTCTTGGAGACGGCGTTGTCCGTGTGCCGCTGAAAGGCCGCCTGGATGCGTATATGCCATTCCGGGTCGATATCGTGGGAGGTGACAAACAGGGTTTTCAACTCCTCCGGGATCCCTTCCAGGTGCTTGATGGAGCCTTCTTTGGCAATCTCCTCCATCAGTTCGGGCCGGTAAAAGCCCTTCTCCTTGGCCGCTTTTTTGAAGTAGGGATTAACCTCCACCATCCGGGTTCCGTCCAGCACTGTTCGATAGTAAGAGACGGCAAACAAGGGTTCAATGCCGCTGGAGGCCCCGGCAATGATGCTGATGGTCCCGGTGGGGGCCAGGGTGGTGGCGGTGGCGTTGCGCATGTAGGCCTTGGCCTTCCGCCCCGGATCATAAACGCTTCCCTTGAAATTGGGGAAATTTCCCCGCTCGCGGGCCAATTGGGTCGAAGATTTTCGGGCCTCGGTCTGAATGAATTCCATGATCTGCTCGGCCAGTTCCACGGCCCGCTCCGAGTTGTAGGGAACCCCCACCTGGATCAGCAGATCGGCAAAGCCCATCAAACCCAGGCCGATTTTGCGATTGCCCCGGGTCATTTTTTCGATCTCCGGCAGGGGGTATTTATTCACATCAATGACGTTATCCAGAAAATGGACCCCTTCCTGAATAGTGCCGCGCAGCTTCTCGAAATTCACTTTGCCCTTTTTCACCATCCGGGCCAGGTTGAGGGACCCCAGGTTGCAGGACTCGTAGGGCAACAGGGGCTGTTCCCCGCAGGGATTGGTGGCCTCGATGGGTCCCAGATGCGGCGTCGGGTTATCCCGGTTGATCCGGTCGATAAACACCACTCCCGGTTCTCCGCTACGCCAGGCGGAATGGACGATCTTGTTAAAAATGGACAAGGCGGAAACGGAGCGGACGGCCTTACCGGTATGGGGATTGACCAGGTCATAGTTCTGATCCTTTTCCAGGGCCTCCATAAAGGCATCCGGGATGAGGACCGAGATATTGAAATTATTCAGGCGGTCGGTCTGCAGCTTGGCTTCAATAAACTTTTCAATATCCGGGTGGTCCACCCGGAGCAGTCCCATGTTGGCCCCCCGCCGGGTCCCCCCCTGCTTAATGGTCTCGGTGGCCACATCAAAAACGGTCATGAAAGAAATGGGGCCGCTGGAAATGCCGTGCGTGGATTTGACCGTATCCTTTTCCGGACGGATTCTGGAAAAGGAAAAGCCGGTCCCTCCGCCGCTTTTATGAATAATGGCCGTTTGTTTGATGGCCTCAAAAATGCTGTCAATCGAATCCTCCACCGGGAGAACAAAACAGGCGGAGAGCTGTCCCAGTTGGCGGCCGGCATTCATCAGGGTCGGAGAATTGGGCATAAACTCCAACTGGGTCATCATCCGAAAAAAAGTTTCCTCGCTCTTCTTAACCTGGGTCTTCTTCCCGTAGAGGGCGTCGGCCGAGGCCACCACCCGGGCCACCCGGCGAAACATGTCCTCCGGTTTCTCGATCACCTGCCCCTTGTCATTTTTCCGCAGGTAGCGTTTGTTTAAGACGATTTGGGCATTGGGTGACAGGACGATTTTAGAAACACGGGTGGCCATAGAAAACTCCTCAATTCTATTTATTTCCAAAGATCAAAAGATAATGCCAACGGCTAAATTGAACCAAAATATTCGCCGGGGCCCCTGGGAGGGCTGTTGGTTGTAAGAATTTTTTTAAGAATGTCTTCCCCGGTCCGGTTGGCTGGGAAGGCGAGCATACCGCTATCGCCGTACCGCAGTAGTTATACCATATATAGACAATAGCGCAATAAGTTATACAATGGGTAGTATTATAACGGGGAGAAAAGAAAGTTGCAACGAAATTTTTTCTCTAAAGCCAGGAATTGATTTTTCAGCGGGACTCCCCCCCCATACCCCACCGGGTCCCCCTTAGACCCGATGACCCGGTGGCAGGGAATAAGGATGGGTACGGGGTTGACATGGTTGGCCTGCCCTACGGCTCGGACGGCTTTAGGACGACCGATCTGTCTGGCAATCTCCCCGTAACTGCGGGTCTCCCCATAGGGGATCTGAGCCAGAGCCTGCCAGACCTCTGACTGGAAAGAGGTCCCCTGGAGGTCCAGGGGGATGGAAAATAGCGCCCGCCGGCCGGTTAAATATTCTTCAAGCTGGATATAGAAATTATCAAATAACATATTGTTTTGGATTAAAATACTAGGATTGTATTTTTTGATAACGGTCTTGAAAAAATGTTCCACCGGGTGAGCCGGAAAGGAAATCCGGCATATCCCCCGATAAGTGGCCGCCACGTAAATCCGGCCGACCGAAGGAAACAACCGGGAGTCATAAGATACGGTGTCGGGGTCTTTCTCAGGCCTTCCAGTTTTCGATAATTTCATAACACCCTTATCCGTTTTCGAGGGTTTTGTATCTAATTCCCTGATACCCCCCTTTTTTTCTAACAAGGTCCGGATCAGCTCCAGGGTTTTTTTCTTTTCCAGCGCCCAGCTTGGCGCCACCAGTTCCCCGGGATTCGGATCCCCGGTCAGGCGCTGAATAATCCAGTCCGGGGGGATGTGCTCCAAGAATTGGCAGGCCCAGTCCGCATATTGGCCCTGAGTCAGCGGCCGATAACGACCATCCCGGTACCAGGCCTCCAGCCCCGTGCCCTGGTTGATGTAGAGCGAATGAATTTTAAGGCCCTGAATATCCAGCCCGGATAAGCGGCGGGCCGTTTCCAGAACCTCTGGAAGCCCTTCCCCGGGCAGTCCCAGAATCACATGGACACAAAGATTCAGCCCCCTTTTCCGGGTTTCTAAAACGGCCTGTTCGAATTCTTCCCCCGTATGGCCCCGATTGATCCGTCGCAGCGTCTCCGGATGAAAGGATTGAAGACCGTATTCCATCCAGACCAAATGCGTCCTTTGATAGGACGACAGAAGATCCAGGACCTCCGAGTTAACACAGTCGGGGCGGGTCCCCACGGCCAGGCCCACCACTCCTTCCTGGTCCAAGGCCTCCCGATACAATTTTTCGAGGAGGTCCAGCGGGGCGTAGGTATTGGAAAAGGACTGAAAATAAGCGATGAACTTCTTGGCCCCATAGCGTTTTCCAAAAAAATCCTTCCCCTGACGAAGCTGGTCGGTTATGGAGGGCAGCCGGGCAGACGCTCCGGTCCCCGAGCCCCGGGCATCGCAGTAAAGGCATCCTCCGATCCCCTTGCTCCCGTCACGGTTCGGACAGGTTAGCCCGGCATCCAGAGGGATCTTCTGCACCCGGCAGCCGAACATTTTTTTCAAGTAGGCGGAATACTCGTTATAAAGCGCGGGAGCCAAGGGCCTTACTCAATTCTCTTTCGGGTATTTTTCCATTGAACCCTTTATCCTTTGCCCTTATGCCTTTGGTCCAGTCCCTCCATGTTCTCATCCCTTCAGCGCGTTTTATTGACTACCCGGTTAGACTTTGGTAAGTTTGATATTAAATCTCTCTAGTGGTTCTTTTCAATAAAAATTTATGGAGGGCGACCATGAATGAGCAAGACCTGTCCCGCTTGCGGAACCAACTCTTATTGAAACGCAAGGAAATTTTCGATCAGGTACGCGGTTTGGAATCCGGACTGCAGGATTTACAGGAACCTCAAGTTGAAATGGAAGAACAGGCCCAGAAGGCCGAACGGGCCGATCTTTTTAATCAACTGGGTTCGCGGGAGCGGGGAGAAATCGAAGCCCTTGAATTGGCTCTCAGAAAAATGGAGGTCGGCAAGTACGGACTTTGCGAGGAATGCGGCCAATCCATCCCGCTCAAGCGGATGCAGGCCATACCTTGGACTCGACTCTGCCGACCGGACGCCGAAGAATTTGAAAAAACCGGACAAAGTTTGACGGATGCCCGGGATGTGGATCTCTCTGATTTGCCCGGTTCAGAAAAGTGAAAATCAAATTATGACCCTGACCAGTCCTTTTGGGAAAACCGGCCGGACCGTAACCCGGGTAGGGTTGGGCGGCGAGGGAATCCTCCGGACCCACGGCCGGACTCCGCAGGCTCAGGCCGTGATTCGGGAGGCCTTGGACCAGGGGATCACCTATTTTGACTCGGCCCGGGCCTATGCCGGAAGCGAAAAGTACTATGGGACCGTCTGGCCAAGCCTCCCTCAGGTTCGGGAGAAAGTATTTCAAACCAGCAAATCAGCCAGCCGGGATAGAAAGGGGGCTTGGCAGGATTTACAGCAAACCCTGTCCAATCTGGGGACCTCCTACCTGGATCTCTGGCAGATCCACGATGTCCGGACCGAGGGGGATTTAAAACAAATTGAATCTCCGGGCGGGGCTTTGGAGGCTTTCCTGGAGGCCCGGGCTCAGGGGTTGATCCGCTTCATCGGCGTCACCGGCCACCACGATCCCTCCGTTCTGACCCGGGCCGTCAGCAACTGGCCGGTGGACGCGGTCCTCCTGCCGGTCAATCCGGTGGAGGGGGTTCTGGGCGGCTTTCTGGATTCGACCCTGGCCGCCGCCAGGGAGAAAGGGCTGGCCGTAATCGGTATGAAAGTCCTGGGGGCCGGGTATTATCTCCAACCCGGTCTGGAGGTCAGCGCCGAGGAATTAATCCGTTATGCCCTCTCCCAGAATATCACCGTGGCCATCGTCGGTTGTTCCACTCCGGATGAGGTCCAGACCCTGGCTGCTGCCGGTCGGGATTTCGAGCCCCTTTCTCCGAGTGAACAGGAAAACTTGACTCAGCGCTTTGCCCCCTATGCCCGCCAATTGGCCTATTACCGCGGCGTGATTTAATGCGGAAGCAACCAGAGGAACATAACGCGGGATGATTGGCCAACCAGTAGGCCCCCTTCGATTTATTCCAGGTGAAAACCGGGGGCGTTATCCCTATTGCAACCCGGTCTATATCGAAGAAGCCGGAATCCTGATCGATCCGGGCTCGGATCGAAAAGCCTTGATTAAGCTGCGGGATACCAGGCCCGTCCGCCAGATCTGGCTCAGCCACTGGCATGTGGATGGAGAAATCATCGATCTGGGTTCCTTGACCGTCGAAGTCCTCCCTACCCCGGGCCTTTTTCGAGTTCGGGGAAAGGGCCATTATGAAAAAGCATCTGGATTGGCTTGCAAAAAAAGAACGGATCGTTCAAGATGCAGACAGGTATTGCTTAATAAAATAGGAGGTCGGTTATGGAAAAAAAAATGACCAATGTCGCCCGTTGGGTTCCCTGTTCGGTGGTGCTGCTGAGTGTTGCCGGCAAAAAGAAAAAAGATGCTATGACCGCTACCTGCATGTTCGTTTCCGAGGACCCGGCCTATTTTGTGGTCAGCGTGGCCAAGTCCTCCACCACCTATCAGTTGATCGAAGAATCAGCGGAATTTGTCCTGAATATCGCCTCCGCCGGCCAGGTCAAACTGGCCAAGGCCCTGGGTGCGACGCATGGCAGCCGGGTCGATAAATTCGCCAAGTTTAAAATCGGCCTGGAGAAATCAAGAGTCATCGCCTCGCCGGGCATCAAGGGTTCTTACGCCTTTCTCGAATGCCGGGTGGTCACCTCCTATCCGGTCGGGAAATATGTCATCTATTTGGCCGAGGCGGTCGATTACCGGGTGGATGAAAAAGCCGTTCCCCTGGCCTGGTTGTCCAACCGCTACTTCACGATTAAAGACCCGGTGGGGTAAGGCGGAGCGCGAAGCGTTGGGTGCCGAGCGCAATCAAGGCACATACTAGTTCCTTGGGGGTTTAACGAAAATAGACTCTATGACCTGCAAAAAGGCCAATAATCAATAGTCAATTGATAATGAACAATTGATTATTGATTATTAATATCATGCGGTTAGAGAGTTGTCTCGGCCCTATTATTTTTATGCCTTGGGGTGCCCCCCCCGAGCATGCGGGTTTAATACGAACATAGCACTGACCTTCCGCTTGTTGTGAAAGGCTTCCTTTTGATTTTCGATAAAACCGGCGAAGTGGCCCCGGGCTTTTACGTCATCGGGGCCAGTGAAGTCCCTTCCTATCTCCTGGACGGCGACCGGCCGGTTCTGTTCGATGCCGGCTTCAGCGTCTTGGGCCCTCTCTATGAACAGGCCATCCGGAAAATCCTGGGGGGGAGAAGCCCGAAAATCCTTTTCCTGACCCATGTCCACTTCGACCACTGCGGGGCCGCGGCTTATCTAAAAAAGGCCTTCCCCGGGTTGCTCATTGCCGCTTCCCAACGGGCGGCCGAGATTGTCCGGCGTCCTAACGCTCGGAAGCTGATGGCCGACTTAAATGATTCGGCGGCGGACACGGTCAACCGCTGGAAACCGGAACTGCGCCTGGGCGGACCCTTTCAGCCCTTCGAGGTGGATCGGGTCCTGGTGGATGGAGAGCGGATAGAACTGGGGCCGGGGCTTTCCGTCCAGGTGATGGCCACGCCAGGGCATACCTGGGATTTTCTGAGCTACTACATCCCGGAACGAAAGATCTTGATTGCTTCCGAAGCGGTGGGCTGCGCCGATACCACGGGGTATGTGGTCACCGAATTTTTAGTGGACTATGAGGTCTATTTAAAATCCCTGACCCGGCTGGCGGCCCTCAAGGTGGACACCCTTTGCCAAGGCCACCGCCTGGTTTACACCGGGTCGGAGGTGGCGGATTATTTTAAACGGTCGCTCCGGACGGCTCCTCAATTCAAAAATCAAGTAGTTGATCTGCTGACCCGGGAGGACGGGGATATCCGGCGGGTAGTCGAATGGATCAAAGCCGATGAATATGACTCCCGGCCTGAACCCAAACAGCCGGAGCCGGCCTACCGAATCAACCTGGAGGCCCGGGTGCGCCACCTGGCCCAGAAATTAGCTACCAGGTCTTAATGATCTTCCGCCCTTCCCGCAGCTCTCCCCGGATCTTCTCCATATGCCGCAAGGAGGCGATTTCCCGCTCCAGGTCGGCCGGCTTGATCTGAAACCGTTCGGAAATCTGCCGAGGTTCAACGCCGCCGGTCTCCTGTAAGTATTCCACAATTTGTTTTTGCAAGGGACTGAGGACCGGTGCGGCCCCCCCGGCCTGGGCAAATGATTTGGCGCTGTGCACCGCCCAGGGATCGCAAGTCTTGGCCGGCGACAGGGCATCCATGTAGCAGTCTTCACAGAGGACCCGGCCGGCGTATTCCCTCTCCTCCCCTGATTCGATGGGGTCTTGACAACGTGCGCATTCCATAGCAACCTCTCCATTTTTTCTGAAGCGATTATATCATAAAGTAAGTACGTTCGCCGGATAAATTCGTCTTCAAATTTTTACAGTTGTCCGGATAGGAGATAAGCATTATAATGATAGATTAAAAGCACAAAAAGATTTTTTGTACAAATTAAACATTACCAAAGGACGTTCCAATGCAAGAATCGATTTTAAAAGGAAAAGTGATTTTGACAGTAGATGATGAACCGGACGTTTTAGAAATCTTAAAAGAAGATATTACGGAAGTCTGTGGGGGCTGCATCCTCCATCAGGCGAGCACCTATGAATCGGCCCTCGACCATCTGCGATCCTACACCTATGATCTGGTGGTCCTGGATATCATGGGGGTCCGGGGTTTCGATCTGCTTCAAGAGGCCGTGGTCAGGGGATTCCCAATCGCCATGCTTACGGCCCATGCCTTGTCTCCCGAAGCCATAAAGCGTTCCATCGAAATGGGCGCCCGGGCCTATCTGCCCAAGGAAAAGCTCAGTGAAATTGTCCCCTTCCTGGAAGACGTCCTCCGCTACGAATCAGCCCCCGGTTGGAAACGCCTTTTTGAAAAGTTGGGGGGATTTTTCAACACCCGTTTCGGAGCCGGCTGGCAGAAAGCGGATGAATCTTTTTGGAAAGAGTTTCAGCAAAAGCTGGAATCCAATCAGCCGGTTATCCTGCCTAAACCCTAGCCAACCCGGAAGGATCTGGCTGTGAGATGAATGGACCGGTTGTGACGCCCTAGAATTAGGAACGCTGATCCGTAAAGGTGATATCAATCCCCTGGATCTTCTGGAGATCACCATCGAACGGATCGAGCGAGTCAACCCTCGGCTCAACGCCGTGATCCACAAACTCTACGACCAGGCCCGGTCCGAGGCGGAGCAGTGGTCGGCTAAAATCCGGGCCGGGAAAACAGGGATTGCCGTTTTCGCCGGCGTTCCTTTCCTGTTAAAGGACCTGATTGCCGAATACGCAGGCACGCCTTTCCAGGAAGGGTCACGCGCGGTCCGGGGATATATCTCCCGGCAGGATAGCGAACTGGTCGGACGCCTGCGGGCCGGGGGATTGGTCATCGTCGGCAAGACAAACACTCCCGAATTCGGCTGCCTGCCCACCACCGAGCCGTTATTGCATGGGCCGACCCATAACCCCTGGGATCCGGATTTAACCCCCGGCGGTTCCAGCGGCGGGGCGGCCGCGGCCGTGGCGGCAGGAATCGTGCCCTTGGCCCATGGGAATGATGCCGGCGGGTCCATCCGGATTCCGGCTTCCTGTTGCGGAGTTTTCGGTTTGAAGCCTACTCGGGGACGGAACCCTCTGGGGCCTCATTTTTTTGATCTGGGAAGCGGATTGGTCCACGAACATGGGCTGACCCGCACCGTGCGAGACTCGGCCGCCCTGCTGGACCTGACCTCCGGACCGGACCTGGGCGATGCCTACGCCTCCCCATTTAGAGAACGCCCGTTCCGGGAGGAGGTCGGTCGGGTAACCGGCCCTTTCAAGATCGGATTTCTGACCTCGGTCCCGGAGGGCTGGGCCTTCCAGACCGAGTTACATCCGGATTGCCGTGAGGCCCTGCAGGATGCTGTTCGAATTTGCGAAGAACTGGGGCATAACGTCGAAGAAGTCCCCCCGAAAAAACTGGCCTGGTCGAATTTCGCAGCAGCCTATGGCGGCCTCTTTACCTGCCTGGTGGGCCACATAAAAAAGTACTGGGAGAAAACGCTGGCCAAGGAAATAACCCAGGACCAGCTCGAACCGCTTACCTGGATATTTTATCGGGCCGGATTAAAACGCACCGGGAGTGATTATCTGGGGAGTTTAGAAGAGCTTCAGCGTTTCACTCGAAAAGTGGCTCACTGGTATCACGACGGCGATTATGACCTGCTGCTCTCCCCTACCCTGCGGGTTCCCCCGGTCAAGCTCGGTTCTTTTCAATGGTCCGTTGAAGATCCCAACCGCTGGCTGGAAGCTACCGAGGCCCTGGTGGCCTTCACCCGGATCCAAAACGTAACCGGCCAGCCGGCCATGTCGGTACCCCTCTTCTGGAACAAGAAAGATATTCCGATCGGGGTCCATTTCGCCGGCCGCTTCGGCGATGAGGCAACCTTGTTTCAACTGGCCGGCCAGTTGGAGGAGGCCCGGCCCTGGGCCCGGCGAAAACCGCCTATACACCATGAAAATGGATAGGCCAACCCAAAAGAACGGATTCGACAAGTCCCAGGAAATCTTGAACTCCGAAAGGATTCGCCCGAGCGGGGGCTATCGCCAATTGCGTTCCTTCCAAGCCGCGACGCTAATCTACGACGCCACGGTGTCGTTTTGCGCCCGTTTTCTGGATAAACGCTCGCGCACGGTGGACCAGATGGTGCAGGCCGCTCGTAGCGGAAGGCAGAATATCGCTGAAGGCAGCCGCGCCTCGGCGACCTCGACCCAGACCGAACTGCGCCTGGTAAACGTCGCCCGGGCCAGCCTTGATGATCTCTTACTTGACTACGAGGATTTTCTGCGCCAGCGCGGTCTGGGGCAATGGGGGAAAGACGATCCGGAGGCGATAGCGGTTCGGGAGGTGGAGAAAAGGCATCGGACGAATCGGCCCAAGAAAAACCTTCCCCTTTGCCCGCTTTGTGGCAAATCCCTGGTGGTGCGTACCGCCCGACAGGGTAAACAAGCCGGTTCCCAATTTCTAGGCTGTTCAGGTTACCCGAATTGCCGGGGAACCCTTCCCCTGGACTGATTGGTCCACCCTAACCGATCCGTCTGATGCCTCCCGCCCCTCCTCTACCGGCCCAGTTTATCGACCGCCCCAACCGTTTTCTAATCCGCTGCCGCCTGGGGGCCAGGATCATCCAGGCTTTTCTACCCAACCCCGGACGGCTCCAGGAGCTCCTGCTGCCGGGGGTCACCGTGTATATTGTCAAAGAACCGTCCTCCCCTACCCGAAAAAACGCCTTTACCGTGTTGGCGGTGGAACGGGAGGGGGTTCCGATCTTCCTCCATACCCATCGGACCAACGAAGTGGCCGGAAATTTGATCGATCAAGGAAAGGTCCCCGGCTGGGAAGGGGCCCGGGTGATCGGCCGGGAGATTCGCATCGATCATTCCCGTTTTGACCTCCTGGTGGAACACCGGAAAAAGGAATGGCTGGTCGAAGTGAAATCCTGCACTCTGTTCGGGGAGAGAACGGCTATGTTCCCGGATGCGGTTACCGAGCGCGGGGCCCGGCATTTGCGGGAATTAGCCGAATTGAGCGACCAGGGACGGAAGACCGCGGTGCTGTTCATCGTCCACTGGCTGAAGGCGGAATTCTTTCTCCCCGATTATCACACGGATCTGTTTTTCGCCCAAACCTTTCTGGCCAGCCGGAATCGGGTGGAAATCATCCCGCTGGCAGTAGAGTGGAAACCGGACCTGTCTCTCGACGATCGGACAAAGCGATTGGAAATCCCCTGGGAGCTGATTCAAAGGGAGGCCCAGGACCGGGGAAGCTACCTGCTGATTCTGAAGCTCAACCGCAAAAGGAATCTGGAATTCGGCCGCCGGCAAAATCGGCAGACTTTCCCGGCCGGTTACTACGTATATGTCGGCTCGGCCATGAAAAATCTGACCCAGCGACTGGAACGCCACCGCCGCTTGAGGAAGAACAAGTTCTGGCACATCGATTACCTGCGGGAGGTTTCGGAATTCGTGGCGGCACTGCCGATCCGCGCTTCGGAGGACCTGGAATGTCAAATCGCCGAAAGGATGGGGATCATCACCGAGTGGGCAATCCCCGGATTCGGAGCCTCCGACTGTTCCTGTCCGGGACATCTGTTCGGGATGAAGGAGGATCCCATAAAATTATCTTTTTTTGTCAGTCTGCTGCAGTACTTCCGGATGGATCGTCTCTTTAAACCATTTCAGTCATACGTTTAAATCCACCCGAATTTAAAACTTGTTCACCATATAGAACTGTGATATAATAAATTTAAATAATTTATCATTCAATATCAAACAATTAAAATTAGATAACCCTCAACCATCCGTTATTCCGTTATTGATTGAAAAAATATTTTCTCAACCATTGCGGGAGATTAGATGAAGTTTTTCCAGCATTTTACCGAGTGTTGGATTTCCGCTGGACGTTCCTTTCCATTAATTTCTCTTGCCAAATCAACCAATCGCTTAAGGGCTTTAACTTGAACTAAATACTTTTTAAAATGAATGGGGACTCATAATTTTTGTTTCGTGTTGTTGAGAAGTTAAAAACCTAATTAAGGAGGAACACCATGAAGCGAATTTTTTTTGTCGGAATGCTTGTTTTAGTTCTTTTATCGGCGCTTGGAATTCTAATGTTTCCAGGAGATGTCTCCGCCATGTCTAACTTCATTCCCATTCAAGGAAAGTTGACCGATGCCGGGGGTACTCCTTTGAACGGGACCTACAGCGTAACATTCACGATATACAATGCTTCTTCGGGCGGGACCGTATTATGCACAGACACCAATGATGTTGTCGTAGCCAACGGCTTGTTCAATACGGATATGGGGGGTTGCAGCTCCAATGATTTTAGCGGGACCCCTCAACTCTATCTGGGTATTCAAGTGGGTAGCGACCCTGAAATGACCCCCAGGCAACCTTTATATGGCACCCCCTTTGCCTGGGGCCTGGTTGATGGAATTTTGAGCAGCGGGGCATCCAGCTATTACTTCATTCCAGGATCGACTTTAATCAAAGAAGATTCCGGAGATACAACTCGCTGGGACCTTTCTTATGGAGGAGCCCTAATCCGTAGGGGAGGAACAATCGGGAATAAGAATATCCGTTATCCGGTAACCATCCCCAGTATGCTCTACGGCCAGCCGATACGGGTAACCTCCATCACAGTCTATTATAGATGTCAAAATGGCTCTTTGAATTATATTTCGGGAACCTACCTCTACAAGAATACAGATGCCGATTCTGCTGTTTACTTGGTCCAAAATACAACCCCCCGGATCAGCAATACAGCATCCAGTTACACTATAAGTACAGACAGCCTTTACAATACCCTCTCCTCCTCGCAAGGTATTCTGACCCTGCGATTTTTACTCAATTTTGTTGATGATACCAATTACATTGAAATCACCGGAATTCGTCTAACCCTGGACACCAATTTTTAATGGAGGAGGGTCATGAAACGATTGACATTGTTTTTCGCGCTGATTGCCCTCCTCTTTCTGACGGCCAGCGCCCAGGCCATGAGTTCAACGAATTATAGGTTGGATTGGTTGGTTCCGCTAACCGGAACAGGAGGGAAATCCGCCTCTGCCAACTATGCCGTAAGTTTCACGGTGGGGCAGACGGTAATCGGGTCATCGGCTAGCGATAATTTTCGGTTGGAATTGGGTTATTGGGCCGGCATCGGACCGTCATTCGTTTATCTGCCTTTGATCCTGAAAAACTAATATAGAATATTGATTATGAAAAAACCGGAAGGGCGACCGGCCGGTCGCCCTTGACTTTATGGCATTACGTTGGCGGGTCAGGTCCGTTGCCCCAGGAATGATTCCTTGATCTTGGGGTTTTCCAAGAGCTCGGCGGTGGTTCCGCTCAGGACGATCTTCCCGGTTTCCAGTACGTAGGCGTACTGGGAGACTTTCATGGCCTGTTTGACGTTCTGCTCCACCAGGAGGACTGTAGTTCCGTCCTGGTTGATGCGGCGGATGATCCGGAAGATCTCGTTCACCACCAGGGGGGCCAGGCCCAGGGAAGGCTCATCCAAGAGTAGCAGTTTGGGGCGGGAGAGGAGTGCCCGGGAGATGGCCAGCATCTGCTGCTCCCCCCCGGAAAGGGAGCCGCCGGGCTGCCCCTGCCGTTCTTCCAGCCAGGGGAAACGCTCCATTTCCTTTTTGATATCCTGGCGAACCTGGCCGTCGCGGCGCTGGTAGGCCCCCATCTCCAAGTTTTCCAGAACGCTCATTCGGGCCAGGATGGCCCGTCCTTCCGGGACCAGGGCGATGCCCCGTTGCACCACCTTGAAAGGCGGAAGCCTGGCGATATCCTCGTCCAGAAAAAATATCTTTCCGGCCTTGGGTTTGAGCAGGCCGGCGATGGTTTTGAGCAGGGTCGTTTTGCCGGCCCCGTTGACGCCCAGGATGGTCACAATGGAACCGGAGGGCACCTCCAGGTCCACCCCCTTTAGTGCCCGGATGTTTCCGTAATTGGTCTTCAGCCCTTCGACCCGCAGCATTATTCCGCTTCTTCCCGGCCCAGGTAGGCTTCGATGACCTGGGGATTGTTCTGGATCTCCTGGGGGGCGCCCTCGGCGATCTTCTCGCCGAAATTAAGGACCACCAACCGGTCGCAAACCTTCATGACCATGGACATGTCGTGCTCGATCAACAGGATGGTGATGCCGAATCCCAGAATCTTTTTGATCAACCGGGCCATCTCCTCGGTCTCGCTGTCGTTCATCCCGGCCACGGGTTCATCCAGGAGGATCAGCCGCGGTTCCCCGGCTAAGGCCCGAGCGATTTCCACCCGCCGCTGGTACCCGTAGGGCAGGCTGGAGGCCGGGGAGCGATTGGTTCCCGATAAGCCCACCAGGTCGAGCAGTTCGTCGGTTTTTTCCCTGATCCGCAACTCTTCTTTTTTTTGAAAACCGGTCCGCAGGACACTGCTCCAAACCCCGGCCCGGCTGCGGGTGTGGCGGCCGACCATGACGTTCTCTTCCACGGTCATTTGATCGAAAAGACGGATATTTTGAAAGGTCCGGCTGATCCCGCGATTGGTAATCTCGTGGGTAGGGAGGCCGCTGATCTTTTCACCGTTGAAAAAGATCTCACCGCCCGTTGGGTGTAGAAAGGAGGTGACCACATTGAACAAGGTGGTCTTACCCGCGCCGTTGGGACCGATCAGGCCCAGGATTTCCCCCTCCTCCAACCGGAAGTCCACATCCTTTAAGGCGGCCAGACCGCCGAAAATCATGCTGACCTTCCGGATCTCAAGCAGCATTTTTCCCCTCGTTCCGGCGGCCCCGAAGCCGATCGAGCAATGTCCGGTCGATCACGCCCTGAGGACGGAAAACCATCATGGCCACCAGTATAGCCCCGTAAATAAAATAACGGTACTCGCTTAAGCCTCGGAGCAGTTCCGGCATGACCGTCAGGAAGCCAGCTCCGAAAACCGGTCCCCATAACACCTCGCTGCCCCCGAAAACGGCAAAAACCAGTATTTCCACGGCCCGGTGATAGGTAAAGTCCGCCGGACTGATGTAGCCGGTCACATGGGCGAACAAGGCACCGGCGAATCCGGCCAGGGCCGCACCCTGCACAAAGGTTAAAATTTTGTAATAGGTGGTCGGGATACCCATGGCCTCGGCGGCCTTTTCATCCATGCGGATGGCCTCAAAGGCCCGGCCCACCCGAGAGTTCAGGAGACGGCTAAAAAAAAGTAAGGTCAGCAGGGTAAGGAAAAGGAGAACCAGAAAAATGCTCAAGCTGATAAACTCGTTATTCTTCAGACCCCAGCTTTCCGGGGAAAACCCGATCACCTGCAGGCGGGCCAGGATGGTGCGGCCCAGGTGGGGAATTCCGGCGATACCTACCGCGCCGCTGGTCAGAGACTCCCAGTTGATAAAAACGACACGAACCACTTCTCCGAAACCCAGCGTGGCAATAGCCAGATAGACCCCGGTGAGACGCAGGGTGGGCAGGCCGATGAGCAGACCCATGAACGCGGCCAGCAGCCCTCCGGCCAAAAGGCCCAGAGGGATCGGCAGCCCCAGTTTGGCGGTCAGCAGAGCGCTGGTATAGGCGCCGATGCTCATGAATCCAGCGCTGCCCAGGGACAACTGCCCGGTGCAGAGGGTAATGTAGATGCTCAGGGCCAACAGGATGTTGATCAGGAGGAAAGAGGCGATTTGGAGGTAATAAGGGTTGATCATTATTTCCTTAAAAAATCATTCCGAGAATATTTCTCGCACCGTCAAACAAAAGCATTGTCAAATTCGAAATCCGAAGCACGAAATTCGAGTTTAAGCCCAAAAATTTTTTGGCTAACGCTTGGCTTCCGGCAGGGCCTGGCCGAAAAGGCCTTGGGGACGGATCAACAAAATCACAATGATGGCGATAAAGGCGATGGCGTCCCGGTAGCCGGAATCTCCGTAAGCCACCATGAAGGTTTCGGACAGGCCGAGGATCAATCCGCCGACCATGGCCCCGTTCACGCTGCCCATGCCGCCCATGATGATGATGGCCAGCCCTTTAAGCCCCATGGGCAGGCCCATCTGGTTGTTGACGTAATTGAAGGCCATGCCCACCAGCACCCCGGCGATCCCGCCCATGGACGAGGCCACCACCACGGTGGAGGTAATGATCCGGCCCGTGTTGATGCCGAGCAGACTGGCCGTCTCCAGGTTTTCCGCCGTGGCCCGCAGGGCCTTGCCGGTCTTGGCCTTGGAAAGCCAGGTGGAGAGGCCCACCATCAGAAGAATGGAGATGGCCAGGATGATGACCTGCACCAGGTAGATCGACACCGGTCCGACAGTGAACTGGATATCTCCAAAAGAAGTGGGGAACCGTTTGTTGCCGGAGCCGAAAAGATGATGGGCCAGGTTTTCCAGAAAAATGGACACGCCGATGGTGCTGATCAGAGAAGCCAGATGGGAAACCCCTCTTCGACCCCGGAGAGGGCGCAAGGCCAGTCGTTCCAACAGAAAACCCAAAGCTGCGGTCACCAGAATGGCTCCGCCCAGGGCCACCACGACCGGCGCCTCGAAACGGGAAATGAGCAGCATACCAATGAAGGCCCCGAACATGAAGATCTCCCCGTGGGCCATGTTGATGATGTCCAGGACCCCGAAGACCAGCGTGTAACCCAAGGCCACAATGGCATAGATACTGCCCAGGGTGATGCCGTTTATTAATTGCTCGAAAAACAAGGTTCGACCTTAAAAAAATTTGTTCACCGCAAAGGCGCAAAGGGCGCAAAGAGAATAGTTTTTATCATGGCCGGTGAAAACCGGCCATGATGTAAAAATTCTTTGCGTCCTTTGCGTCTTGAGCGAGCCGCGTGGCAAGCGGGCGGTGCAATTAGTTAAATATCTGAAACTTGCCGTCCTTGACGATCAGGACATTGGGCTCCATGACCACGTCGCGTTCTTTGTCGAAGGAGAACTTGCCCAACACGCCGTTGTAATTGCGAATGGAGGCTAAGGCGTCGCGCAGCTTGTCGCGGTCAGCTTTCCCGGCTTTCTTCAGGGCCTCGCCCATGATATACATGGCATCATAGGCCTGGGCGGCGAACTGATCCGGCTTCTTCCCGTAGGCCTTTTCATACTTCTGAACGAAGGCTTTGACCTTCGGGTCGGCCTTATCCCCGAACCAGGGGGTGGCCACGATCAATCCGTTGGCGGCCTCTTTGGCGATTTCGATCACTTTGGGGGAGTTGAAGCCGTTGCCGCCCACAAAGGGCACGGTAATCCCCATTTTCCGGGCCTGAGACAATATGACCCCTCCCTCTTCATAGAGGGCCGAGCAAAAGATGGCATCGGGCTTGGTAGCTTTGATCTTGGTCAATTGGGCCTTGTAATCGGCCTGCCCTTTTTGAAATTCTTCGATAGTGGTGATCTTGAGACCCAGGTCGGTGGCCACCTTTTTCATGGTGTCAAAGCCCGATTTGGTGAAAACGTCATCGTTCCCGTAGAGCATGGCCACGCTTTTGATATGGTACTTGGCTACGGCCTTTTTCACCGAAGCCGGGATGGCCAGGGCCTCCGGCAGGGAATTGCGAAAAACATATTTCCCGATCTGGGTGATGCCCACGGCGGTGGTGGAGGTACCCATAATCGGGACCCCGCTGGCATTGGCCTCCGGACCGACCACCTTCATTTCCGTGCTCAGCGTGGGGCCGAGGATGGCCACCACCTGGTCGGAATTGATCAGTTTCTGGGCCGCCGCCAGGGCTTGTTCCTGTTTGCCCGAAGAATCTTCTATGATCAGGTCGATTTTTACGTCCCCCTTGGCGTTCAGTTCTCCCGCGGCCAGTTTGAACCCGTTGGTGATAGCCTCCCCGTATCCGGCCCCCGGGCCGGTGATAATGGAAATGACCCCGATCTTGGCCGCTATCGGCGCTGCCTGAGTGGCCGCAACCGCCAGAAAGAGGACGCTCGCCACGATACCCATTGCTAAAACCCATTGACTCCGCCTTTGCATAATTCCCTCCTTGTGAAAAGTTATTGATTAATGCCCCTACAAAAACTTAAACTTAATAATATTACTTGATTAGCCTTTTCTGTCAAGGATTTTTCGTTCCCCATTCCACCGGAATTTCCATTTCCCGGCCATCCCGGTGGATCCCGAATCGTTTCAACGGGGTTTTATCGGACAAGGCCCGGTGCAGGTCCTCCAGGGTCTGAATCGGGGTCTCGTTCACCTTCTTGATCACATCCCCTTTTTGAAACCCGGCCTTCTCCGCCCTCCCGCCGGAGGTCAATCCGCCGATGGCAATTCCCTCTCCCCCAGGCAGCGTCTGGATTGTAATTCCCAGGATGGGTCGATGGGGCTCCGGGGAGGCCGTCGTGATCCACAGGTAGTCCGCCGGCGCGGATTCCAGCGGGCGAAAGGAATAATCTGCCGAAAGCGGGATGACGGTCCGGAATGAGTGGGCCAGGCGTCTCCAGGCATCACGGGGTACCCCCCGTCCCTCCCAGATATGGCCTTTTCCGATCAAAACCACTATTCGAGTGGTCTCCGGCAACACCTTCAGCGCATCAACCAGGCTTTCGGCCATGGTCTCTTCCCAGGCCAACTGCGCTTCGTAAAAAGTCTCAAAATCCTTGATGCTCCCCTTTACATGCCTTTCATATTCCTCCAACACGAACTCCCGGTCTTCCGGCTGATCGCTTAAAATAGTCTCTGCCACCCGCCTTCGCTCTTCCGGACTAAGGCCGGAAAGACCTTGACGGGCAATTTTAGTGACCACCTCTCGAGGGGCGTTCAAGCCGATCAGGGGGAGTCTCTTTTCCTTAGCGAACAGGACCATGGGGCGGTAAAGTTGAAAAGGATACCCCCAAATCTCCTCCCAGTCCACTTTCCGAAGAAATTCCTCTTCCGTTTCTTCCCCTCGGGAAAAACGGTCCAGAAGGGGTTGGATTTCTCGAGGAAACATCTCCAGGGCCACTGCCAAGGAAGGATGACGATCAAAGAGACCTTTTAAAATCCATTCCTGGATTTGATGATCTTCTAGACGGGTATGGGTTTCCCCGATATAAACGACCCGGGCTTCATCCAATCGCTCCAGCAGGACTTCGGGGGAGATGACCTGCCCGGTCCGGGTTTCCAGGATGTCCCCTGGTTTCAGCCCTTCAAGATATCCCTGCGCAGGGATCGGAGGAAGCGTCTGTCGGATACCACAACCCGTGAGCAATAAAATAAAAATGACGCCCAGTTGAAGAAAAGAGATTCTTCGTCCCGCGCTATGGCGGGACTTAAAATGACCAATCCAAAATGACGGAATTTGAGCGAGAATAGCTAACATGATCTCACAACCACAGGAGTTTGAGAAGGATCAATAGAACGGCCACAAAGGCGATATAAGCAAAGCCCACCCTGATTTTGATCTGGTGAATCCTCCGGGCCAGGCCGATGCCGATTTGACTTCCCAGCACCACGGTGACCAGGAGGACCAACACCAGGAGAAGGTCCACGTTGCCCTTCATCGAGTGGGTGAAGGTGCCGTAGCCCATGGAAAACAGGTTTTCGAAAAAATCGGTGCCGATGGCCACCACCATCGGGCAACCGATGAGGTAGATAAAAGCGGGCAGACGGATAAAGGCCCCCCCCACCCCCAGCAGGCCCACCAGCAGTCCGGTGATCAGGCCCACCAGCATAATAATCCATAAGGAGATCGATTCGATACCCGAGACCGGCAGAGAGATCATGGGCGGAAGACGCAGATGCTGCAGTTTGGCCGTCAAGGCCGTGGGTTCGACGGGGAAAAAGCCGCCCTCCCCTTCGCTGCCGGAGGCCCCCCGGGATTCCCGGTAAACCACGAGACCAATCCAGAACAGCAGGGCCACATAGAAAATACTCAGGACCAGATCCAGATACTGTATGGAGCGGCCCAAGACAAGAAAAGAACCGGAACGCTTCAACCACTCCATGATCTGGGCACCACCCTCCACCCCGACCACGGTGCCGATCAGCATGAACCCACCCAATTTATAGTCCACGTTGTGGAGCCCTTTGAACTTCATCAGATTCAAAGTGGATGTGCCCAGCATCTGCCCCAGGTCACTGCCGACCGCCACGTTGAAGGGAAAACTGAAGAAGCTGTTCAAAAAGGGGGGCAAGAGAAATCGCCCGGCAATCCCGAAGAACCCTACGAGAATCCCTACGAGAAAACCGACCAGAATCACTCCGGCGAGGGAATCGTGAAAACTTACGTTTTGAACATGGGCCCAATAAACCGCGATGGGGAAAAAAGGAGGGCCGGAATTCATTGGAGTCTATCCCTCCTTTAACCGGTCCGGGGTTTCTCCGTCGGTTTCTGCATATTGCTGATCGTCACGAAAACAGGAGGGATGCTTGAAATGCTCCTGGTGGTAATATTTCCAAAGCCGTTGAATGAGCCGCCGGGGTTCATGGTCATAAAGCACCTTGGACCCGGTATCTTTCCGGATGATCCGAACCAGGTGCTTGATTTCCGTGGTAATGCCCCCGGTGCCCATCAGGATCCCGATCAGCTTGCCCTCATCGTAGGCAATAGAGAATTCCCCCAAGGTCCCGGATTTTCCTCCGATAATGACTA
The DNA here is from genome assembly GCA_963843145.1 of uncultured delta proteobacterium. Lineage (GTDB taxonomy): Bacteria > Desulfobacterota > RBG-13-43-22 > RBG-13-43-22 > RBG-13-43-22 > CAVQSS01. The sequence continues at coordinate 464,700 of CAWJJC010000028.1, read as the reverse complement.
CAATATCCGAACTGCGGATGTTGACCACCTCTCGGCCCATCAGTCCGCTGCCGGTAAAGATCAGCACATCATGATGCTCGGTGGGAGAATGATATTTGTGCAGGTGTTCCCAGAGGCTGAGTCCCGGGGAGATCCCGATCACCAGCCCGCCCCGACTGGCCGCCCCTCTGGCCGCTTCCAAAGGGTAGCCTGGACAGGCCCCGGTAATGGTAATCGCATCCTGTTCGGCAATGGCCTTTCCCAGCTCAAAGGCTAGATGTTTCTCTCTTTCCGGTAAATCCGAACCGGCATGCCCCATAACGCCGATTTTTAACTTCATTAATCCCCCTGAAATTCTCCGTAATGTCGCACTACCCCCCATGGCCCCCTACGAAGCATGAAAATAAGCTTTAAACGGGTCGAGTCGGCTCGTCATTCCGGACAAGTCACGCCGGCGGCGTGACGCGATCCGAAATCCAGGCCACGGTTTAGCCTCAAAAGACCTGGATGCCCCCGGCTTACTACCTGCCGGGGCAGGCTTATCGAGTCCGGCATGACGGCAAAGACAAATGCCCAAGGTGGCGCCTGATATTATTTTCATATTAATTTTTCATACTAACCTTTTGTCTAAATGATTTCAAGGTTGGGTTTTCTTTTTCAGGCTAATTCGGCGCTGTTTGATACTCAACGATACGACATACACAATCATGAAAACCGTGGAAACGGTGGCCGGCAAGGCCGTGCGCTCGCCGAGCAGGGTCAAGGCCAGACCGGCGGCCAGGCCGGTATTCTTGTGAGTCCCCAGCAGCACCAGGCTCAGCCGTTTTCGGGGATCGATCTTGAAGAGCCGCCCCACTCTCTCTATGGCCCAGCCCAGCAAAAAGATAGCGGCCAAGGACACCAGAAAAACGGATAGAATGCTCAGCGGGCGGTTTATCAGTACAGCCCGGTTTAGGCCAACAATAGTATAGACGACCAGGAAGAAACCCCAGTTGGTGAGCGCCCCTTTGAAGGGTTCCAGCTTTTCCGAAAAGCCCGACCAGCGCAGCACCCGGGAAATCGCCAATGGGACCAGGATCAGCTCGACCATGATCCAAACCAGTTTTTCGCGATCCGCGAATCCGATTCCGAGCAACCCGAAGATAATCAAGGGCATCAAGATCAGGGCGGCCAGATAGCAGCCAACGGTGGCTACCAGGGAAAATGGCCCATCCCCTTTCAGCAGCACGGTAAAGGGGATCACTGCCACGGCCGGGGGTGCCGCTGCCACCATGACGAACCCGGCCCGAAGGGCCTCCTCTTTGATCAGCAGGGCGCTGAGACCCAGCACCACCCCGCCCTGTACCCCGTAATTCAAAAGCAACCCGGCCAGGGTCGGGATAACCAGCGAGCGCGGAGAGCGGAAGACACTTCCCGGGATGCCCATGACGGACAGGGTCATGATCACCGCCAGACCGGGGATCACCAGGTCTCGGGTCCATTGGGCCCCCTGGCCCAGAGACAGACCGAGGACGATGGAGAGGATCAGGAGGAAGTCGCGGTTTTTTAGGAGGTTAAACACGAAGTTGATATCTGTTCTTAAATCTTCGAATTTGTCAAAGAGGTTAATTGGGTCTATGGATTGGAGTTTATTTCATTGATTTCATCCGGTAAATAATGTGGGATGCTTCTTTCGGATTCTGATCAGCCGCTTTTCAAGCCAAGCGCCTAAACCCTTGGGTCAAGGTTTGGGAGGGTAGGGGTTATACTTTCCATTCGCTCGAGCAATCTTTCCATAAGTAGTTTAAAGTCTTTGTAAGCCTCTTGGACTGCCTGGGCGTGACTTCCAATGGCCCCATCGGCGGATGTTAGGTGAAATATGGGTTTACGCGCTTCCTGCCCCATCGGTATCAGGCTGCGAAAGTGTTTCAATGTGGCCAGGCATTCCTCATCTTGCGATGGGGTAGCCGCGGTGGTGGAATTCTGAAGCACCGCTTCATGATAAACAGCCGGGATACGGTTGACCCATTTATCATAGGCCTTGACCGGTCGACTGAGCCGCACACTATGTTGCTGTACGATATAACCAAGCGGTTTCATGCGCCCCTGGGGAAGGTCAAATTCGGGGGATTTCCAATTATCTATCCGTTTTTTCCAGCCTTCGCGCCACGAACGAAGCGTCGGGCCCAGGTTTCTTAAACCCTGGAGAGAAAAAAGATCGGCTCCCAAGGGGATAGCAACATAATCGGAGGCGATTAAGGCCGACCGGTTGATAGCCCCGAGGTTGGGACCGACATCCATCAGGATGATATCGGCGCCTACCTGTTGGGCCGTCATTTGTGCGACTTGCCAGAACGCCGTCAGAATACGAAAGTAGCGATACAAATTGGGGTCACCCATGCTCTTAGGCCAAGATTCAGACAATAAATCCTCAAATGATGCCAAAGCCACATCCCCGGGAATTAAATACAGGCCTTGCGTCACTTTTTCAACACGGGGCTTAACTATATCCCCTACTTGGGTGAGCGGTTCTATGGCCCTGTAAATCGTTGTTGGATCTTTTTCGTTTTCCCATAGTTGCTCAAGCTCGTCTTCTTCGAGATAGGCAGCGGTCAAATTGGCTTGGGCATCAAGATCAACAGCGACAACCGTATGGTTGAGTTCGGAAAACATCCAGGCCAGGTGATACACGAGGGATGTTTTGCCCACACCGCCTTTGTTATTGAAAAAAGTCAGTACCGGAACACTCATGGGCGCCTCCTGACCGTAGCGAGTACAGTCAACGGTTCAATTTGAAATTCGATATCGGGATTGCCATTTTTTTTCATCTCCGCCCTTGCGGTCTGGATACCTATGCCGAAACGCTGAACAAAACCCATGACTTTCATGGCATCTGCAAGATTTGGGTTCCGATAATCGGTAATACCGGGGCGGCCGAAGTTTTCCCGGGTGACAATACCGAACGGTCCTCCCGGATTAATGATTTCTATACGATCATCGAACCAATGGACGCGGACAGGCGTGTTGGTGTTTTCATAGGTGCGGTGCATGACCGCATTGCGAATCAACTGCTGAAGCGCCACACGCGGATAGGGAGCCGTGCGAACTTCCCGATCGGCTGATGAAATGTCGACTTGGCGGCGATTATGTGAATCGATCTTTTCGTCTATGCGACGTAAAACCTGTCCCAACGCACCGTCTATAAGAGACTCGTCCTGGATCGGATCGCTCACCTCCGTCCCGGCGATCCGAAGGAATTGTGTATAGGCACCGGGGATCCAATCCCGTGGCGATACGCCCAGGACCAATACGCCCAGTATCGTCGGGACAGGATCGTCTACGGCGGCGATCATTCGGCACGAAGCGAGCTTCTGTTCGTAAGATCGTTCGTTGGTTGCTACCACATCCGGAGCAAAGGCATTGGGCAAATACTCCTGCTCGAATAAAATCCGACTGAGCGCCGACAAGGGGCAGGATGGAAGCGGCTGGATGTCAAAGGGGATATCCCGGTAACGGCGCTTTTCATTCAGGATGCGTTCCTCCTGGGGAGTAGCTACAGACCTGCGGGGCCCAGTGCGAATCCAGATCCTTCCCTTATATCTGACCGGCGGGGTATCCGAAGGCAGAACAATAACGACCGCCATGGCGGCTCCTCTGAGGTTTCGTTTTTCAACAACGATTGAAGTCGGCGGCAGGGTGTTGCCATCTGTCCTGATATCGGAAAGGGTACGCAACAGTTCATCTGTGATGTTCAAATGGGAGGGTGAACCATCGTTCTTCGCTCCGATAAAGAGAACCCCTGGCCGTCGATGATCGGGCAAATCGTTTGCAAATGCGCAAGCGGCCTGCCGTCCGGTCTCCGGGGCGTCACCCTTCCAGGATTCCTTTCGCTCGGCAAGATCCGATTCGATATCGGCCAGGAGTATTTCCAGTTGTTTCTCTGTGTAGATCATTGTCTCCTCTGCGGATTACCAATTGTTCGACGTCATAAGAGGCGCCATAATATTTTTCATTCAATTGGCGCTGGTGACCGACAAACCCGCCCCACTTGCACATCTTTCTTGGATTAAAGACGGCTGTCTTCTCCCAATGCAATAAAGGCCTTCAGGTCTGATTTTCTTATTCTCCCCGACTCAGTCACCGGATAACCTCAAATTTCCACCGCCAGTAGGTCATTTCAGCAATTCAACATCTTTCTCACCCATGCTGTCTAGCAGATCCTCAATCCTCTGCATGGCCAACGGCGACGGCTTGGCCCGACCGTTTTCCCAGCGGTTGATGGTCGGGAAGGTCACACCGAGCTTGGCGGCGAATTTTTCCTGGGTGAGCCCCGTTCGTTTTCGGAGCTCACGGACTAATCGGGGTATGTCGACCGGGGTACTCAAAGCCGCTCTCCTTTCAAGCCCCTGAGAGATTTGGTCCAATCAATATTCATAGCAAGCTGTACATCGTATGATATATCATACAATAAGAAGAAAAGGTGTCAAGGGGGATTTCAGGTCAGGGGGCTTTGTGGAATTTTGATTGCGGAATGGAGAGAATAATTGGCTTCAGGAAAAGGATTGAGTCATTTCCTAGATTTTGGCCTTTCGACTCGTCCCTCAATACTACTCGGGCCGGCTCAAGGATCATTCGACGCTAAATTTATAACCTAATCCTTACGCCCCTCTTGTTTTGACTTTGTTTTGGACAACTGGTTTAACTTATTAAGGTCAGCAGCTATTAGTGCTTCCTTCTTTGCCCGGGACCAACGTTTTATTTGTGCCTCTCGTAACTGGGCAATCTTTAAATTTTCAAATTCTTCCGAATAGACAAAATGAATGGCGGGATCATATTTTGTAGTTCGGCAAGCCCGACCACTTAAATGATCATGGTATCGCTGATTAATGTTTGAGGTAGATCCAATGTATAACTTGCCTGATTTTAAACGCAGAATATAACACCAAGCAGGCATGGTCTTGTACCTGATCTTACCCTTGTGGAAACTTGGCCTTTCGACTCGCCCCTCATTCCCATTCGGGCCGGCTCAAGGCTCATTCGACGCTATTTTATTAAACATTCCTGTAACTGGCGATAGCCATGAGCAAGAAAAGGGTCCCTTGTTTTATAAAGGGACCCTTTTCGCGTCGAATGGCTCCCCGGGACGGATTCGAACCGCCGACCAAGTGGTTAACAGCCACCCGCTCTACCGGCTGAGCTACCGGGGAATTTAAAACATACTTGACTTCTGACTCTATATAAAGATTCTTTAGTTGTCATTCCGGCGAAAGCCCTTCGGCTGGCTCAGGGCCATGAGCTTTGTCGAATGGCCGGAATCCAGTGTTCTTCATCCGCTCTGGACCCCGGCTTTCGCCGGGGTGACGAATCTTGCCAATTATTGTTACTGAACCGCGTCTTCTTTCGGTTCTTCCTTCTTAACGGCGGCCGGGTTGGTCAAAGCTTCCATCTGCAGCAAGCGCTGGTAATCCCGGTCCGTTCGGTCCTGGATCATCTTTAACATTTCCGGCGTCAGGTGAGCGAAGCGCCGCTGCTGTTTAAAATATTCCTCCACCGGTTTGGGGTTGTTGTTCTTGCGGACCGTGTATCTCCCTTCTTCAATTTCATACAAGGGGAAGATATTCGTCTCCACCACTTTCCGGCTCACTTCGATGGCCAGATCCGATCCGTGCCGCCAGCCCGTGGGGCAGGAGGCATAGACATGGAGATAGGCTGGGCCTTTGATCATCGAGGCTTTTTTGGCCTTGTTCATCAGGTCCAGGTAAAAAGCCGGCGAGGCCGTGGCCACGTAAGGGATATTATGGGCCGCCATGATGGCCGGCATATTCTTTTTCCAGGTGGTTTGCCCGGAGATCACCTTGCCGGCCGGTGAAGTGGTGGTCATGGCCCCGAAAGGGGTGGAACTGGAACGCTGGATACCGGTGTTCATATAGGCTTCGTTATCCAGGCAGACATACACAAAATTATGGCCCCGTTCCATGGCGCCGGAAAGGGACTGAAGGCCGATATCGGCGGTACCCCCATCCCCGGCAAAAGCCACCACGTTGATCGACTTTTGCGGGATCCTTTTCTTCTCCATCAGGATTTTCAACCCGGCCTCGACCCCGGAAGCCACGGCAGCGGAGTTTTCAAAGGCCACATGGAGCCAAGGCACGTCCCAGGCGGTCTGGGGGAAAGGGGAGGAAATGATCTCCATGCAGCCCGTGGCGCTGACGACGATCATAGGCGTGCCGATGGCCTTAGCCACCAGGCGTAAGGCCAACACTTCCCCGCAACCCTGGCAGGCCCGGTGACCGGAGACCAGGGGTTCTTCCCGGGGAAGGGTCTTGGGCGTAAATTTTTTGAACTCTTTCAGATCCTCGGCAATCATTTTTCGCGCACCCCGATCAATTCGTATTGAAAGTCTTTTTGTTTTTGGGCATAGCGTCCGGCCTTTTCCAGCACCTCGATGAAGGTCTCCACCGTCAAATCCCGGCCGCCCAACCCGGCCACAAATTCAGCCACATAGGGACGGTTGTCTTTTCCGTAAAGGGCGGCTTTCACTTCCAGGCCCACCGGCCCGCCGACTCCCCCGGGCACCAGGGCGCGATCCAGGACCGCCAGGACCTTGGCCCCCTTGATCGCCTGGAGAAATTCCTTAAAGGGAAAAGGCCGCCAGAGTCGGATGTGAATCAGGCCCACCTTCTGCCCCTTCTCCCGCAGGGCATCCACGGACATCATGGCGGTTTCGCTGATGCTGCCCATGGTGATCAGCAACGTTTCGGCCTCCTTGGTTCTGTAGGATTCCACGGCTTTGTAGTTTCGTCCAAAGAGCCGGCCGAAATCCTTCCAGACCTCGGTCACCACCTTCTGGGAGCCGATCAAGGCTTCTTCGATCTGTTTTTTGACCTCGATAAAGACGTCCGGACTGCCAAAGGCGCCCAGGGAAACGGGCTTGTCCGGATCGAGGCGCAGCACCGGCTGGAAGGGACTCAGGAATTGATCCACTTCCTGCTGGTCCAAAAGTTCGATGGGCTCAATCACGTGACTGAGGATAAACCCGTCCAGGTTGACGGCCACCGGAAGCAGAACCCTCGGGTCTTCGGCGATCTTAAACGCCTGCAAGGTCAGGTCGAAGGCCTCCTGGCCGTTGATGGCAAAAAGCTGGACCCAGCCGGTATCCCGCTCGGTCATGATATCGCTCAGGTCATTCCAGATATTGATCGGCGCCGACAAGGCCCGGTTGACCACGGACATGACGATAGGCAGACGCAGGCTGGAGGCCACGAACATGATCTCGTGCATCAGGGCCAGGCCCTGGGAACTGGTGGCGGTGAAGGTCCGGGCCCCCACGGCCGAGGACCCCACGGCGGCGCTCAGGGCTGAATGCTCCGACTCCACCGGGATGAAAGCGCTATGCAGTTCTCCGTCATTGACAAATTCGGAAAGGTGCTCCACGATATGGGTCTGGGGCGTGATGGGATAGGCCGAAATAACATCCACATTGGCCAACTTCACCGCTTCGCTGATGGCAATGGAAACCTCCATGCCGACTCGTTTGGCCATAGCTATTCTTCCTCCGCAACCATCTGAATGGCCTCTTTGGGACATTCCCGGGCGCAAATACCGCAACCTTTGCAGTAATCGCTGTTCCAGTCGAAATAGCCGTCTTCCCGGTGGGCATAGGCCATATCCGGACAAAACACCCAGCACATTCCGCATTTAATGCATTTTTCTCGATCGGTGACCGGGCGGATTTTGGACCGCCAGTCTCCGGTCTTAAACTTCCTGGCATTGCCCGGTTCCAGGATGGCGCCTCCCAAAGGCACCTCTCTCCAGGGCATCAAGGCATCAATTTTCGCCACCGGTTTACTCCCTTATCGCGGTTTCTTCATAGGCCCGCTGCATGGATTTTTGGTTGCGCTCCGCTATCTTGCCGAAGCGGACCTTGAGCGGTTTTTCCATGGAGGGCAACCGGGTCATGCCGGTTGCCTTGATCAAGGCCCCCAGCATGGTGGTATTGGTAATCGGGACCCGCATTTCCTCCATCGCAATTTTCGTCGCATCCACGGTCGCCAGCCGCCCTTTAAAGCCGTATTGCTTTTGGATCTGTTCGGCGCTTTTGGCGGAATTAATAATCACGGTTCCTTTGGGTTTCAGCCCGGCAGAAACGTCCACGATATCCAACAAGGTGGGATCCAAGACCACCACCACGTCGGGTTGATAGACCTTGGACCGAATCCGAATCTGAGCCTCACTGACTCTCAGAAAGGCCACCACCGGCGCGCCTCGGCGTTCCGGGCCGAAGCTGGGAAAAGCCTGAGCGTATTTTCCTTCGTCGATGGCCGCCAAGGCCATCAGCTCCGCCGAAGTCACTGCTCCCTGCCCTCCCCGGCCATGAATGCGCACTTCAATCATTGGATTTTTCACGGTTTCACTCGCACTTTCCAGATTTTAAATCCATAAAACGTTATTATTTATCATATCCCTTAATTTCTTGTCAAGAGTTAAACGATAAATTCTTTGCTGTCCCCCAAACTCTCGATCGGCAGGGCGATCAGACCGGTGCGGGCCATTTCCTTGGCCTTGAAAGCCGCCAGGGCCATTAAGACGGAGTGGATCTGCCGTTCGTTCCCTGAAAATTCAATGGTGGCCGTCTGATCGGAAATATCCACGATCACCGCCCCGAAGGAATTGGCGATCTGGATAAATTCCACCCTTTTATCCGCCGGGAGCAAGACGGTCATCAGAATTAATTCCCGGGTGACCGCCTGGGAATATTTAAGGTCAATGACCCGGATGACGTCGATCAGTTTCCGAAGCTGCTTGATGACCTGCTCCAGCACCGTTTCATCCCCGGAGACCACCAGGGTGATGCGGGTCACGTCCGGCCGTTCGGTAACGCCGGCGGCAATGCTTTCAATATTATAGGCCCGCCGGGTGAAGAGGCTGGCCACATGGGAGAGAACCCCGGGATGATTTCGAACCAGGACCGATATGACCTGACGCATAACCTAACACTCCTCCATATTTTCACAAATCCCCTTACCGGCCGGGACCATGGGGAAGACGTTTTCCTCCGGGGCCACGCGAAAATCAAGCAGATAGGGCCCGGGGTCCGAGAGGGCCTTATCGATGGCCGGCCTAACCTCTTCGTGAGTCCGGACGATCAGCCCCGGGATACTGTAGCCCTCCGCCACCTTGGTGAACTCGGGGTTGAATTCAAACCGGGTCTGGGAGTAGCGCTTGTTGCAGAACAATTCCTGCCATTGACGAACCATCCCCAGGACGCCGTTATTGAATATAAAAATCTTGACCGGGATATTATAGGTCCTGATGGTAGCCAATTCCTGAATACACATCTGGAAGCTCCCGTCTCCGGAGACCACGATAACCGTGTCCTCCGGACAGCCCACCTGAGCGCCAATAGCCGCCGGAAAGCCGAAACCCATGGTCCCCAGGCCGCCGGAGGAAATGAAACCCCTCGGCTTCCGGGTTTTGATGAACTGGGCGGCCCACATCTGATGCTGTCCCACATCGGTGGCCACGATCAGGTCCCGACCCGGGATCTCGTTGATACACTCCAGGATATATTGGGGCTTCAGGCCCCCCTCCAGAGAATATTTCAAGGGGTACAGCCGTTTCCACTCGCTGATCTGCTCCAGCCATTTTTTCCGTTCCCCGGCCTTGATCAGAGCCAAGGCCTGGGTCAGCACCGTTTTCAAGTCGCCCACAATGGGAATATCCACATTCACCCGTTTGCCGATTTCAGCCGGATCGATATCGACGTGGACGATCTTGGCCTGGGGAGCGAATTTCTTCACATCCCCGGCCACCCGGTCGTCGAACCGGACCCCTAAGGCCAGGATGAGGTCGGAGTGGTAGACGGAGTTATTGGCATACCGGGTGCCGTGCATGCCCAGCATGCCCAGGGCCAGCGGATCGTTTTCGGGAAAACTTCCCTTACCCATCAGAGTGCTGGTAATGGGAATCTGTAAGGTACGGATAAACCGCCCCAGTTCCTCAGTGGCCCCGGCGGAGATAACCCCGCCGCCCACATAAGCCACCGGACGCTGTGCTTCCCGGATGGCCCGGACCATGGTCTCGATCTGCTTGGGATGCCCCTTAAAGGTGGGATGGTAGCTCGGAATTTGAACCTCTCCGACGGGTTTATACCTTATTTTGTTTTCCTGGATATCCTTGGGCAGGTCCACCAGGACCGGACCCGGACGCCCGGTGCGGGCAATATAAAAGGCCTCTTTCAGGGTCCGGGCCAGATCCTTCAAGTCCTTCACCAAAAAATTATACTTGGTAATGGGAATGCTGATCCCGTAAATATCGGCTTCCTGAAAACTGTCGTTGCCGATCATGTGGGTGGGCACCTGGCCGGTTAGGGCCACCAGGGGCACGGAATCCATGTTGGCGTTGGCCAGCCCGGTCACCAGATTCGTGGCCCCGGGTCCGGAGGTGGCGATGCAGACCCCCACCTTGCCGGTCGCCCGGGCATAGCCATCGGCCGCGTGGACCGCACCCTGCTCATGGCGAGTCAAGATATGACGGATGGAACAGTCGTAGAGTGCGTCGTAGAGCGGGATAACCGATCCGCCGGGAAAACCGAACAGCACGTCCACCCCCTCTTCCCGCAGGACCTCGACGATGATTTCTGAACCCTTCATTAATCCGCTACTGGTCATAGTGTTTTTCACCTGTTGAATTTTTGTATTATCTTGTCGAGATTCGTGAACGATTTCGAAATTCAGGCGTCGAATATTGGATTTGGACCAAAAATTCAAATAGTTTTGGTTATGTTTCTCTCCGGCTTTCCAGCGACATTTTGATGGTGTAGTTATCCATATATTTCAAGTCCCCGCCCATGGGAATGCCGTAGGCGATCCGGGTGAGGCGCGCCTGGGGTCTGCGGGCCTTGATCTGTTCGGTCAGATAGGAGATGGTCGCCTCCCCTTCCGTGGTCGGATTGAGGGCCAGAACCACTTCGCTGATGGACTCTTTCTCCAGTCGATCCAGGAGTTCTCGAATCCGCAATTCCCGGGGGCCGATTCCGTCGATCGGCGACAAGGTCCCCTGGAGGACATGATATTTTCCTTTGAATCCTCCGCTCTTTTCCAGGGCCAATAAGTCACCCGGACCTTCCACCACGCAAAGCAGGTCGGCCCTTCTTCCCGGATGGAGACACAAAGGGCAGGGGTCGGATTCCGTCCAGTTAAAACAGATGGAGCAGGTGCGGATCTTTTCCTTCACCTGGACCAGGCTTCGGGCCAATTCCTGGATTTCCTCCTCCGAGGTGCGCAGGAAGTGCAGGGCCAGGCGGGTGGCGCTCTTCTCCCCCAACCCCGGCAGGCGGGTCAGGGAGGCGATCAGCCGGGCCAGGGGGGGCGGGTATAAGGCCATGGCTAGAACAAACCGGGAATCTTCAGGCCCCCGGTGATCTTGGACATTTCCTGTTGGACCATCTCCTGGGATTTGCGCAAGGCATCGTTCACCGCGGCCTGAACCAGGTCCTGGAGCATCTCGATGTCCTCCGGATTGACCACCTCCGGTTCGATTTTCAAGGAAATGATCTCCTGGCGGCCATTGGCGGTAACGGTCACCATCCCGCCCCCGGCCGACCCATCGATCGTTTTGAGGGCCATCTCCTCCTGAACGGAGGCCAACCGCTCCTGCATTTTTTTGGCCTGGTTCATGATATTACCCATATTGCCAATACTTTTCATAATTTTTCCCCTACCTGCTGCAAAATGGTTTGATATTTTGAGGAATTTTACACTGTTATTCAAATATTGTAAAGTGCTCTTTTGACCAAATTAATAGAAATCGCTCTTGACAATTTGTAACAGATGATACATTAAATATGTAACAATTGTTTTTTGGAGTAACTCATGCCCCCCAATGATCCGAAAAAGTGGTTGCTTCTGATGCATCAAATTCCCCCCAAACCCAACGCGTTGCGGGTGAAAATCTGGCGGCGGTTACAGCAGGTGGGCGCAGTGGCCGTAAAACAATCGGTCTATGCCTTACCCCATTCCGAACACTCACGGGAGGACTTGAACTGGATACTCAAAGAGATCGTCGAGGGCGGCGGGGAGGGGTCCATCTCGGAGGCGCGGTTTCTGGAAGGCCTGGCTGACGACCAGATCATCGCCCTTTTTCAAGGCGCCCGGCGGTCCGATTACGAAAACATTATCCGGGAGGCCCGGCAGTTGCTCAACACCGGGGCGTCCAGGCCAGACGACCCAAGGGATCCGACGCTGAAGGGACCGGCCCGGGTCTCCCGGCTGCGGCGCCGATTAGACGAGGTTTTCGCCATCGACTTCTTTCAAACGGTCGAACGGGGAACCGCGGAAGCCCTGCTCCTGGACCTGGAAACCCAAGTTGCCGGTGAGCCCTCGACGGCGCCTGGCGGTCGGGAGGAGGTCGACCGGCTGCAGGGAATAACCTGGGTGACCCGGAAAAACCTCTTTGTGGATCGCCTGGCCTGCGGCTGGTTGATCAGGCGCTTTATCGATCAAGAAGCGGTCTTCAAGTTCGTCCGCGGCCCCCATTATACCCCCCAGCCCGGGGAACTTCGTTTCGACCTGTTCGACGGAGAATTCACCCACGAAGGAGACCGGTGTACTTTTGAGGTAATGATCGGGCGATGCCAACTCCGGGACCGGGGACTGGTACCGCTGGCCGAGATCGTCCACGACATCGACTTAAAGGACGATAAATTCAACCGACGTGAAACGGACGGCTTCCGAGCCTTATTGACCGGACTGGTCTCGTCTCATCCGGACGACGATCAGCGCCTCGAGGAGGGCATCCGTATGTATGAAAATTTGTATACCTATTTCCAAAGACGCAACGGCTGCTCGCCGACGACAGGTCCGCCACGAAATCCTCGGGGGAGGCCTGCGCACTTTCCCCGGAAAAAAATCCGCTGAGACTACTGCGGCTGATGAACCCGTCCATGAAGGGGCTCCTGGTTACCGATATCCTGATCCGCTTCTGCGAGCAGATCCCCTACGCCTTCGTAGTGGTCTGGTGCCTGAAAACCATCGCCGATCCGGTGTCGGCCCTTCAATTCGGCCTCCTGACGACGATCGAGATGGCCACGGCGGTATTGGTCTATATCCCGGTGGCCTACTGGGCGGATCGGAGCCACAAGAAGCCTTTTGTTCTCACGACCTTTGTGTTTTTCACTTTCTTCCCCTTGGTCTTACTTTATAGCCGCTCCTTCGAATGGCTGGTCCTGGCTTTTATCCTCCGAGGTCTCAAGGAATTCGGCGAGCCCACCCGCAAGTCCCTGATCATGGATCTCTCCCCCAAAAGCTGCCAGGCGGGCATGTTCGGGCTCTATTACCTGATCCGGGACGTCTTTGTATCCGCCGCCGCCCTGGGAGGCGCGTTTCTATGGCAAATCAGCCCGGAGACGAACTTCATCACGGCCTTCATCTTTGGGATCATCGGCACGGTTGGTTTTGCGATTTGGGGACAGGATATCCTGGTCCTTGAAAATACCGAGAAATAGGAGCTATCCCCTTGGCAAATCCCAGTTATCCTCAGATGAACGGAAGAACGCCACACCCTTCCTTTTTAGAGGCTTTCAAATTCTGGCTAAAACTGGGATTCATCAGTTTCGGCGGACCAACCGGGCAAATCGCCATCATGCACCAGGAACTGGTAGAAAAACGGAAATGGATTTCCAACACCCGGTTCCTCCAAGCCCTTAACTACTGCATGCTCCTGCCGGGCCCCGAAGCGAAGCAGTTGGCCATCTATATCGGCTGGCTACTCCATAAAATTCCGGGAGGGGTGGCGGCGGGGTGTTTCTTTGTTATCCCCTCTATTTTTATCCTTTTCGGCCTCAGCCTGGTTTATGCCGTCTATGGGAATATCCCCTGGATTGCCGCGGTTTTCAGCGGTCTTAAACCGGCCGTCCTGGCCATTGTGGCTGCCGCCGTCATTAAAATTGCCCAAAAGGCCTTAAAGAATGAAGTGATGATAGCCATGGGGGTCCTGTCCTTTGTAGCGATTTTCTTTTTCAAAGTTCCCTTTCCACTAATCATCCTCAGCGCCGGATTGATAGGGCTCCTGGGAGGAATATTCCTTCCCAGGAAATTCGAGACCATCAAGGAGAAGGACGGTGATTCTGAGGATGCTTATGTCCAATACTGTGACCTAGACCTCCCCTGCCATATCGAACCCTCCATGAAAAGGAATATTATTCTAATTCTAGTTTTTCTGTCGCTCTGGATTGTCCCGATGGGAGGGCTGACCTTATTTTCAAATCCGGTCTTTGTCACCGAAGGATTGTTCTTCAGCAAGGCCGCTTTTCTAACCTTTGGCGGAGCCTACGCCGTCTTGGCCTATATCGCCCAGGCCGGAGTGGAGCAATTCGCCTGGCTGACCGGTCCCCAGATGCTTGATGGATTGGGGTTAGCCGAAACCACTCCCGGCCCGTTAATCATGGTGGTCCAGTTTGTGGGCTTTATGGCTGGCAGGAATCATCCGGGAGCATTAAATCCAATCTGGGCCGGACTTATCGGCTCCCTCACCGCCACTTACTTTACCTTTCTCCCCTCTTTCTTATTTATTATGCTGGGGGGCCCCTATATTGAGAAATTCAGAAGAAATAAAAAATTGACCGCCGCCCTCTCGGCCATCACCGCCGCGGTCTTCGGGGTGGTTCTCAATCTGGCCGTCTGGTTCGGAATCCAGGTCCTCTTTCCGGCAGCCGGTGAAGTAAATTGGTTGGGGATAGTTATAGGCTTTACTTCCTTCGCCGCCCTGCAGTGGCTCAGGGTGGGGATGATCACGGCACTAATTTCGGCCGGGGTCCTAGGACTTTTGGTAAAACTGTTGGGGCCGATTTAAATCGGTTAAAAACATTCTGATCATCCCGGAATTATGTTGCCTGGCGTCTGAACGCCCTGGAGGACAAATTGGTTCTTTTTGAATATGACAATCACCGGCGCATTCAACGGGCGGCGAGTCCCAAGAAAATCGAGTCCGATCGCCGGTAGGCCTTGGAGGTGAAAATAAACGACCGGACCATAACGGGGTATCTGGATGAAGATCCGATTTTGACCTATAAGACGGACACCCCCTTAAAAGGGCACCCCTGCCTCTGGAGCAAAGCGGATTCGATGATCTGGTTTAGGAATTTTACCGTGGCAGCCTTCAGGAAGGAAAAACCCCGCACCTACGGGGTAGTTCCGGCCTGACTTCCACTACTTTTTCGGAGGGACCATCGATAGACCTGCTGTCCTGACAGGCCTTTTGCCTTGCAGGGCGGGACTCGTTCCCGGATCGATCGGGAGAGGAGTTACTGGTCTTGGTGCCTGGCTGGTCATGGTGATATCAAACCGGGTGTAATTGTCCCCTACGCTTTCATGGACATCCAGCAACCCGGCGATGGTCCTTTTGTCCGACCCCTGGAAGTTCATGGAATATTTCATGAGCATATCCGGATTAGTGCACCAGGCGTAATTATACGCTTTGACATAACCGTAATCCCAAAACCAAAATTCCGATCGATTGAGTTGCTGCCCCCCAGGGCAGCAACTGTTGCTGATTCCCGTCAGATGGATATTCTGGTCAAAGGTCATCGTTCCGCTGCAGTTGTTCGGCCCTCCTTGCTGTCTCGCCGAGTAATTCCAGCTCCCCGCCAAGTCCTCCTTTTTATAGGTAATACTATTGCCCATAATATTACCCCCCCCCCCGCTGCCGCTCCCGCTGCTGCTGCAGGAAAGGGTGAGACAAGTCAAGATACCAACCCACCACCATAACCTTTTCATGGCTTCCGATCTCCTAAAAATTTTTATCGGGGATTTTAACGAATTCTTTAAAGCCAATCAATAGATTTTCCGAAATTCTTTTAATTGGATGGGTTGTTCGCCCCTGGAAAATCCTTTCGCCGAGACCTCTCGGCAGACCTGATCCGGAAAATACCCGCCCAAGGGGGCGAATTGTCTGTTTTTTTTCAACGATTGGGTCATGACCGGCTGTTCCAAATAAATATCAGGAACAACAAACTTGGGCTTGAAAAACTATTTCCGTTGTTTTAATGTGGATCACTAAAATAAGCCAAAGGAAAACCAGGGTGGTTCGTAACTTCTTAGGGGTATTGTTATTGTTCCTGGCCATTTTAAGTTCAGCCTGCAGTTCCGGCAGCAGCAGCGGCGGGGGAGGCAGCGCGACAGGCTCCACCGGTACGACCACTGGTGGGGATGCCCCCATAATCGGTGGGGGAGGAACGAACACCCCCACTTATTCGGAGAAGGACCTGACCGGGAACTGGAATTATATAGCCTCTCCCCAGGGCGGGGGACAATCCTGCAGCGGAACCATGACCTTCTCGGGGACCTCCCTTATCGGCTATACCAATTCCTGCTGTTCGACTCAGTCGATAACCCGGGCGGAATTCTGGACCTATAGTGACGGGTATGTGAAGGGCCGCAATTTTGCCTGGTGTACTGATACCAGCCTCTATACCAAATATTCCCTGAATTATTCCGGGCCTAATAAAAGAACCCTGGCCGGCCTCATGGATCTTCACCAGGATCCGCAGTATGTCCGTTTTAATATAACCCTGACTCGGTAGGGTCATGGGCCGGCCTATTCCCTTAGCCCTCGCTGCGGATGACTGAAATCCCGCCCAGGTAGAGGAGTTATGGGGAAAAAGGCTTTCTATTTAGTTATTTCCATCGGCATTTCCGGTATTCTCCTCTCGCTGATATTTTCCCAGAATTCTTTAAGCCAATGGACCAGGCTCCTGTCGCAAATCCGGACCGACCTGCTATTCCTGTATGTCGGCCTCTATGGGATCGGGCTGCTGCTGCGAACCTGGCGCTATCAGGTGTTATTACAAGGCTCGGGGACACCTCGGACTCCTGCTTTCGGCCGCTTGATCCTGGTTACGGCTGTACGCAATATGCTGGTGGATTTTCTTCCGGCCCGAACCGGATCGCTATCCTACCTGGTGATCCTGAACCGCATCTTTGCCGTGGATTTCTCCGCCTGCCTCACATCCT
Organism: uncultured delta proteobacterium; assembly: GCA_963843145.1. Classification (GTDB taxonomy): domain Bacteria; phylum Desulfobacterota; class RBG-13-43-22; order RBG-13-43-22; family RBG-13-43-22; genus CAVQSS01. Next base: position 447,733 of record CAWJJC010000028.1, on the reverse strand, counting down.
TCACCTATGCCGCCCTCTTCGATCTGCTGGCTCTGGGGCCAATACTGGCCGTCGTTCTGGCCATCGAAAGGCTCAGGGGTTCGGCAGTTCACCCCCTTTTATGGGTTCTGGGGATAGGCATCACCTTGGGTGGAATTACAGCGATTATCTTTCTGGAACCCTTATTTCAAAAGCTTTCCGCCTGGATCGAGCGAAGGGCCTTTTCCTATCAGCTAAGACATCTCTGGTTAAAAAGAGTCACCGAGGAACTTGTGGCGGTCAGCCGTTCCTTTCTAACGCTGCGCCGAGCCCGTCTCTTCTGGCCCCTCTTGGGCCTCTCCGTTCTGCTGCGGGCCATCAAATATACCCTGATTTATCTGCTTTTATATGCCGTCATGGCGGCATTATTGGAATCCAGCCCTTCCCTTCCCTTTCTGAAAATAATGTTCGGGATCATGGCTTCCGAGGTTGCGGCCAGCCTGCCCGTCAGCGGGATTGCCGGATTTGGGTTATACGAGGGCATCCTGGGGACGGTATTGGCCGGTCAAGGTATTAAGACCTCTCAGGGGATATTTATTTCTTTTGCCATGCACTTGTTGTCCCAGATTTTTGAATACAGCCTGGGAGGCGCGGCACTGATCATGATCGGGATAATCTGGTGGCGGTCAGGAGGCCGGTTCCCTAATCAACGGGAGCCAAAACCCCTAAGCCCGAATCACCTCGGCTGAACGGCTAAATGGTCCCAGTACGTTTCCGAAAATTTGGACGGTATCGGTCTAAAGGATCAGCCAGGGGTGGCCCGGCGTGGCAGAGGAAAGAGTTGGATCACGTTAGAAGGAATACGTATGCGCCTTGAACTATTATACACCCCGGGCTGCCCAAACCTGCCTAAGGTCAGGGTTCTCCTTCGGGAAACACTTCAGTCCCTGGGATTGAACCTGTCCCCCAGAGAAATGGAGGTATCCGACCCGGGCAAGGCCGAAGCAGAGGCTTTCCCCGGATCGCCGACCATTCGCATTGATGGCCAGGATCTGGAACCGGAAAGCGCCCGAACCGTCGCCTCCGGCTGTCGGATTTATAAAACCGGAACCGGGGTACCGGATGGGCAACTACTAAAATTCAAAATCGCCCAGGCCGCCGAACTGAAGACAGTCCTTTTCATTTGCACCGGCAATGCGGTGCGTTCCCAGATGGCCGAGGCCCTGGTCAATCATTTTCTTAAGGGCCGCTGGGCCGCCTTTTCCGCTGGATTTTTGCCGGCCGGAATCAGTCCCTTGGTCGTCAAGGCCCTGAAGGAAATTGGGATCGATGCCGCCCAACAGCCCGCCAAACATCTGGATCTCTTTACTGGCTTGACCTTTGATCGGGTCATCACCCTATGCTCCGATGCCGACCGGATGTGCGCCTTTTATCCGGCCTACGGTAACCGGGTCCACTTGCCGTACACCGATCCCTTGACCTTGTCCACCTTCGGCATCGGCTGGAAAAGCCTTTTCCGGAAACTTCGCGACGACATGAGAAACCAGTTGATTCCCTATTTGGAGTTGGATCAAATCCGAAATCCGAAATCGACACGGCTGAGCTCGTCGCAGGCCGAAACAAATTCAAATGATCAAATTTCAAAATAGAAAAGGTTTTGTTTTGATCCTTTGGATTTTGGACCTTCGTGCTTGTTTCGGATTTCGTGCTTCGTATTTCGGATTTACTGGTAGGCAATCATTCGGGGATCTTGACGTCAATCACTTCGGCTTGAAATATATCCAGGATATCGCGGATCGGGGGTTGTTCCAGGGTTTCCTTGATCACCTTCCGTTTTTTTTGGGTCTGCTGGGCCGGTGTCGATTGTTTGCCTTTGAGAGCGTTTTTAGCCCGCCCCAGCAGGCGAATCCTGACCTTCTTACCGCAAAAGGCCTGACATATTTCTTCCAGCCGCTTTTTGTTTCCATTCCCTTCCATCAATTCCAAATGAAAGGCATTGTCCTCAAAGTCCCATTCCAGGGTCTGGTCTTCAAGGATTCGAAGTTTCCCCTGGGCTAAATAAGTTGCCAAGGGTAAATTTTCCCTGCGAATATGCTCCAGCAAACGTTCCGGGTTTATTCCGCCGGCCCGGGGGCCGGGACCCGGATCAGGCTCGGGCGGGGCGGAAACCGGGGCCTCCAAAATGGGCGGCCTTTGGGCGGCGTCCTTCCGTTGGGGTTGGCGATATTCCTGTCGTTCCTCTTTGAGTGATGAATCGGCGGCCGGCCTCTCAGGGGAATTGAATACCGGTGATTCCCCTCCCCGAGTTCCCTGTTCCAACTGCTCGAGTTTCTGAAGCAGCGCATCGATGGGAATCACTTCTCGCAGCCGGGCCAGACGCAATAAAATCATCTCCAGGGCCAAACGGGGCTGCCCGGTTTTCCGCAATTCGCCCTCCGACTGGATTAGAAAATGCAAGCCGTCTTGAAGATAATCCAGAGAAACCGGGGCGCTCAAGTCCTTTAACTCGCCGATTTCCCCGGTGGAAAGATCCAAGAGCGGCCCCTGTTCCTGCCCCATTTTGACCAGAAGCAGATTGCGAAAAACGTCCACCAGGTCCTTGAAAAAGACTTTCAGGTCATAGCCGTATTCGTAGACTTCACCCACCAAGGCCATGATCTTTTTCAGATCCCCGCCGAGAACAGCCTGGCCCAGGTCCAGGAGCAGACGCCGATCCACCAGGCCCAGAATCTCCTGGATGATCGCCTCGTTGATCTCCCCCGGTGAGAAAGAAAGAATTTGATCCAGCAGGCTCAACGAATCCCGGATGCTGCCCTCGGCCTGACGGGCAATCAGGCGCAGGGCCTCTTCCCGATAGGCAATCTGCTCTTGCTCCACCAGCCGGACCAAATGCTTGACCATGGCTTCCGGGGAAATACGGCGGAAATGAAAAGACTGACAGCGGGAATAAATAGTCAGCGGGACATTGTTGAGTTCGGTGGTGGCGAAAATAAATATCGCCTGATCGGGAGGTTCCTCCAGCGTTTTTAGCAGCGCGTTAAAGGCCTCCTTGGTCAGCATGTGCACTTCATCGACAATATAGATTTTATAGCGCCCCCGGGCCGGCAAGTAACGGATATTTTCTCGCAATTCCCGGATATCGTCAATCCCCCGGTTGGAGGCTCCATCAATTTCAAAAACATCCAGGTTGCCCCCCTGGGTGATTTCCCGGCAGGAAGGGCAGTGGTTGCAGGGATTGGGGCCCGGCCCTTCCTGGCAGTTCAAGGCTTTAGCTAGAATACGGGCCACCGAGGTTTTGCCCACCCCCCGGGGTCCGCTGAACAAATACGCATGGGCCACTCGGCCGGTTTTGAGGGCATTCTGCAGCGTCCGGGTTACATGAGGCTGTCCGATGACCTCTTCGAAAACTTGAGGGCGGAATTTCCGAGCTAAAACCAGATAAGACATAACCAATCCGTGAGGCGTAAGGGGTGAGGGGTAACGTGTAAGGTAACGAAAATAGTATTGAAGACCTCAATCAGCCCAATAATCAATAATCAATTTTTAATTAGGAATTGATTATTGATTATTTGTCTTTTCGTAGATAGGAAAGACTATGCAGGAGCAATATTTTTTCATGCTTCGCAATTGCGGGCCCCCGAAAAAATGAATGGCGGAGAGAGAGGGATTCGAACCCTCGGTACACCTTTTGGGCGTACACACGATTTCCAGTCGTGCCCCTTCAGCCAGCTCGGGCATCTCTCCGTTCAATTGAAGCTAACAAAACATTTTCGGCTATTTTGGCGGAGAGGGTGGGATTCGAACCCACGGTACACCTTTTGGGCGTACAGCCGATTTCGAGTCGGCCCCGTTACAGCCGCTTCGGTACCTCTCCGGTTTTTATCTTCGCGTCTTAAAAAAGCCCTGAATCAGCTCACGACACTCGGCTTCCCGGATTCCCGGGATTACCTCCAGGCGATGATTTAACCGCTGATCCCGGGATAGATCATACAAAGAACCCAAGGCTCCGGCTTTGGGATCAAAGGCCCCAAAAACGATCCGGGCTACCCGGGCCTGAATCAGGGCCCCGGCACACATCAGGCAGGGTTCGACCGTTACGACTAAAGTGGTCCCGGGAAGCCGGTAATTATCAAGTTCCCGGGCCGCTCGACGCAAAACGATTATTTCAGCGTGGGCCGTGGGGTCCGCCAGTCCCCGGGGATGATTGGAAGCGGCGGCCAGCCGTTCACCACCGTTACCTACCAGGATGGCGCCTATCGGGACTTCCTCCTGCCGGGCAGCCTCCCGAGCCTGATCCAGGGCCTCGCCCATCAGACGTTCCCAGAACCACCGGCCCTCGGATCCCAACCCCTCAGCCTTCTCCCGCAACGGCTTAATTTTTAAATTTTTTATATTAATGAACCCCTCTTCGCCTGTCAAGCCAATTTAAGAACCACGGTCTCTTTATAATCAGCCAGCCAGACCTGTTCCAGGTAGGGCTGCAGCCGGTCATCGATCGCGACCAGCGGTCGATTACTCTGCAAATCCCAGGGAACAAAAACCGCTAAGTCGGCCGGGGCCAAAAGGGCCGGTAGCCGGAGGTGGGACTTTAAAAAGTCCTGAACCGCGCCGATGGTCCGCTCAATGGTTTTATCCACTCGCAATTGCCGGCTCAGATCTTTTAGGGCTTCCTGACTTCGGAGTTGCGATAAGGCCTCTTCGCCGTGGATACCCGGAATCTTTTTTCTGAGAATATAGCCGTTGCCCCGCTCCTTAATCCATAACAGGGGGGGATTGACCAGCAGACGCGAACCATGGATCCGGGAGTTTAAGGCCTTCTGACCCGCCTTTCTCAAGACGGCCTCCCGAGCCTCAGTTTCAGCGAACAACAACGGCGTGACTCTTTCCAACATAAAAACTTCTTCCTGGATGGCGATTTCCCGCAGTCGGGTGGGATCAAAACCCAGGTCCAGCAAATCGCCGATGGTCAGGGTCAGGGGTTCCTTTCGGCCTGTTTTTCTAAGCCATTCCCGCAAATACGGCCGGCCGTACAAGGGAAGTCCTTCGATGGCCCGGGTAGGATTTTTTCGAATCTCTTCCGGGAGCCTGTTCCAGAGAGATGCTTCGGTAAAAGACTTGACCTTAAGGCCCGGTTCCCAGTTAAAACTGTACGCCTGGATGACCAAACCTTTAACCGAATCGGAAAAAGCAATTTGCTCCAGAGACTCACCCCCCGTATAGCCCAGCAGGTCCTGAATTCTTCGGCGAAAATGCAAAAATCGGGTGGTGAATTTGGTAAACATAAATCGCATCAAGGGGGTGCTCTGGCCTTGGTGAAGTTCCTCCTGAAACAGTTTTTCCAACGCCAGGTAGATCTGGTTGAATTCCCGAATGGTCCTTTTAACCATCTCCTCATTATCCCGCATCTCAATGACCGGCCGTTTCTTCTGGAGATTGAAAAGCAGCTTGGGCAGTTTTTCGGTCAGATTGTTGACCTTCATCGAAGCGGGACGATAGAACAGATAGTGTCCCGAGGGTTGACCCACCATCGTCCCGGTAAAGGCCTCCACGGGTTTCCAGCCCAACTTGGTGTAGAGATCAAAGGTAGGGTCATCGGGAGGGATGATGTTGTCGAGTAAACCCAGAGCGCCTTTGCTCTCCACCAGCTCCTTGAAGGCTTCAATGATCCGACCTCCCAGGCCCTGACCCCGGAAAGGATGGTCGATTTCCACGTAAACCAGGTAATAACAGGGAACCGGTTTCCGGAAGTAAAGCATATTCAGGTACCCCAAAATCTCCCCTTCCCGAGTATAGACCTCGAAGGCCTGAAAGGGATGCTTCCGGTCAACCGCCCGAAAACGTTTGATCCGGCTGCCTTGGGCGGTGTGACGGATCAGTTGGTCCAAATCCGCGAAGACCTGACTGGAAGGGAGCAGCGGAGATTCCTGGGGGTTATCCTCCCAGGTCATTTCGATTAAGGACAGCATCTCTTTCAGTCCCAAACCGGCCTGCTGAAACTTCCTGGCGATCTGACCGGTTTTAGTATAGGGAGCATTAACAGGCATAACCTACTCACCATCAAGTAAAAAAGTTGTTCGCCAAATAAAAAAAGCCCTGAGGGGGCCCAGGGCTTTTTTCCGGGGCAGCCGCTTTCGGCCTCTGTCCCGGTCAGGTTTTACTGGAGAAGAGGTTCCAGTCTCCCTTAATCCGGGCAGACGCCGGAATAAAAGTAATAATAAAAACAAGAAAAAAATATCCGCATTTTCAAGGTCTCTTAAAACGGGGATGAAGCCGCTCCCGGGATCAAACCAAAAATCGGCTTTTCTGAAATTTGGTGGCGGTGCAGGGATTTGAACCCCGGACACTGCGGATATGAGCCGCATGCTCTGACCACCTGAGCTACACCGCCGGAATTATTTTTTATCGGGCTTAAACAACCCTAAATCATAGCAATACAGCAGGCTGCGCCCGCTGGACAATAAAAGAAACCCCTGGGATTGAACGACGCCCACGACCAACTGTCTTTGGCGGTTGTTCTTGAAGTCTTCCACCCCGTAAGTGGCCACGTAGTCATTGATGGTCATGGTCCGCCACCCTTCTTTGACTTCCGTCCCGTCCCAAGTGAGTGAATAAATCACCCCGCTGGTAAAAGACTCAAAGCGGTCGACAACATTCCAAAGGGAATCTTTATTCTTATTGACGATAATCTCCATTTTACCCGGAGTCATGCCCGGGACCACCACCAATCGAGCCGGCAAATAGGTCCGTCCGACCCGATCACTCATGATGGTCCCACTGACTGCATCGACGGTGGTAAATTGCTTGGAGGTAATCATATTTACGGTGCCCCCGTAATGGGCGGAGCTGGTGAATTCCATTTTCCCTTTATCGGACAGTATGACCAATTGATTCTTATCATTCAAATAAATAGTTTCTGGAGAACCGTCCCCGTTTAAATCCGCCACGGTGAAATTGTAAATGTTTATTCCCTCGGGAAGTTTCAAGGTTTCCGTGGGGGTATAGCGGTTATCTTTCCAGGAAAGGACCTTGATGGGTCCGCCCAAGGCCCAATCCCCCCACCGCTGCTGCCCCAACAAAACCTGGCCCCGTCCCGGCAGACGATGAACCCGGAAAAGGTAGGGTATTTTTTCGGCGATGACCGCATAATTGCCCTGGTCCCAGGAGACCACCAGTGACCGATCACCGTCTTCGCGGAAGTTGCTGACGAAAATCTGGGGCCTTCCGGCACCTTTGATATCCGCCACATCCACGCCGACATAGTTGTCATTCCGCCCCCCCTTGATTTCCTTGAGCAGCTCAAACTTTTCATCTTTGAAGCGGTAGATATAAACGGCTTTCTGACTGATGACCACCGTTTCCAGATTGCCGTCCCCGTCGAAATCGCCAAAAGCCAAATCCCGCATGGCGTATGGCAGTAGGCTGCTCCGCCAGATACCGGCCAGATCGAAACCGCCGGCATTCATGTTGATCTTAGGGGACAGGGGTTTCAAGGTGAAATCCTTTAGGGCAATGGGCGCTTTCTCCCCGGCGGCGGCCGACCGCAGCTCAATCGGACCTTTAACGGCCGCCGCTGGGGTTCGGGGCCGCTTAAAGACTTTTTCATTGAGGTCTTCGATCAAGTCGTTTATTCGGGGGATGACTTCGTCCACTCCCTTGGCCTGGGTAAAAAATTTATCTCCCGCCTGTTTTTTGTTCAAGTCGGCCACCCGCAGATCAATGCTTACACTGGTGCCGGCCATGGTCAGGCTCCCGAAAATCACGTAATCGGCCCCTAGATTTTTACCGATCTCCAGGGCCCGGGTTTCATCGATTGACCCCGGGACTTGGGTCAAGGCCTTCTGCACCAGCGTCTTATCCAGCACCAGAACTTTCCCCTCCCAGGATATCCGGGAGGCCATGATGTCCTGAAGGCCCTGGCGCAGGTAGTCCAGGCGGTCGGGGGCGTTGATGGTCAAGGGCAGAAGAGCCACTTTAGCGGTTTCAGCCGCCCCGAAAACGGTCAGTGGACAAAAAAAACAAAGCCCCAAAAGAAAAATCAACCCGGTTTTTAAAATTTTAGTATTCATAATTAGCCTTTTACCTTAACCTTTCTTATTTCCTCTGTCAACCCTTTAAGTTAGAACCGTTCCGACGGGAGAGGTTAAATGGCCGGTTGACAGGAAACGCTCCCTAACGTTAACATACAGGTATTAAATGGCCATTTAAAATCTATTGCCGGGAGGGGCCCTATGCCGTTAGACGTTGCGGTGATCCGCCAGATGAATCAGCGGATCCAGGAGGAATTGGCCAAAAAAGAAATGGAAGTGGTCCAATATTGGCTGGGAGAAATCCAACGGGTAGCGGATAAACGCCATCAGGATTTGTCCGGTATGCAACTCGACCTTAAAGCCTTGGTGCAGAAAATCCAGAATCGACTGAAGACGCTCAAAAGTGAGCGGTTGGGTTAAACCATGTACGAACTCAAGATTATCAGTCAATTCGCGGCCGCCCACCAGTTACGGAATTGCAGGCATAAGTGTGAACAACTTCACGGCCACAATTGGAAGGTGGAGGTTTTCCTCCGCTCGGATCAATTGGATTCGGTCGGCTTGGTCAGAGATTTCGGGGAAATCAAGGCGGCCACCCACCAGGTCCTTTCCGAATTGGATCACCGTTTTTTAAATGAACTGGCCCCCTTCCGCGATCAGAACCCCTCCTCGGAATGGATCGCCCGGTATCTCTATCAGCGGCTCGGCGAGCAACTCAATGCCGGGGCGACCCGGGTGAGTCGCGTAGCCGTCTGGGAATCGGACACTTCCTGTGCGTCTTACTGGGAGAATGAAGCCACGGATTCCTTGGCCTAGGTTAGCCGGTCCAGGCCGTCCAGATATGGCCGCAGGGCCTCGGGAATGACCACGCTGCCGTCGGCCTGTTGATAATTCTCCAGGACGGCCACCAGCGTCCTGCCCACCGCCAGACCCGAGCCATTCAAGGTATGGACCAGTTCCGTCTTCGACTGGCCCGGACGTTTCAGGCGAATATTCGCCCTCCGGGCCTGAAAGTCCTCGAAATTACTGCAGGAAGAAATTTCCCGGTAGAGACCTTGTCCGGGGAGCCAGACTTCAAGATCATAGGTCTTGGCTGACGAAAAACCCATATCCCCGGTACATAAGGTTACCACCCGGTAGTGCAGTCCCAATCTTTTCAAGACTTCCTCGGCATTAGCCACCAGGGCCTCTAATTCCGGATAGGAGTTCTCGGGCAAAGAAAACTTGACCAGCTCCACTTTGTTGAATTGGTGCTGGCGGATCAGGCCGCGGGTATCCTTCCCGTGGGAACCGGCCTCGGATCGAAAGCAGGGCGTATAGGCTACGAACTTGATGGGAAGTTCGGCGGCCGACAGGGTCTCCTGCTGATAATAGTTGGTCACCGGGACCTCGGCCGTTGGGATCAAATAATAATCCCAGCCTTCCAGCTTGAAAAGGTCCTCCTGGAACTTAGGCAATTGCCCGGTACCCAGCATACTCTGGCTGTTGACTATAAAGGGCGGGAGGATTTCCGTGTACCCGTGTTCCCGGGTATGCAGGTCCAGCATAAAATTGATCAGGGCCCGCTCCAACCGAGCGCCCAGGCCTTTGTAGACCACGAACCGGGCTCCGGTGATTTTCGTGGCCCGTTCAAAATCGAGGATTTCCAGGGATTCCCCGATATCCCAATGCGCCCGGGGATTAAAGGAAAAAACCGGCTTTTCTCCCCAGGTACGGACCACCGGGTTGTCTTCACTGCTGTAACCCACCGGAACCGACTCATGGGGGATATTGGGAAGATTCAAAAGAAAATCCTGAAATTTTGTCTCGATCCCAGTCAGGGCCTCATCCAGCTCCTTTATCCGCCTGGAAACCTCCCGCATCTCCCCAATGGTTTCGGGTGCTTCCTTTTTCTCCTTTTTCAGACGGCCGATCAGTTCGGAAACCACGTTGCGGCGGTGTTTTAATTCCTCCACCTCCTGAAGCATGGTTCGTCGCTCCCGGTCCAGGGCCTCAAAAGTTTCCCAGGGCAGGGCCTGCCCCCGCAAGGTCAGGCGATCCTGGACCCAGGACAGCCGCTCCCGAAGAATTTTTAGATCCAGCATGATTTTCTCCTTTTTTGTAATTATTAACACCGGTTGGCTTCCGAGTCAAATGAATAAATGGGATTGACCCGAATTGGAAACTTAGTTGAAAGGGTTGTTTTTTTTAACCGATGCATTATTTTAACTTACCTGCCCATTAATGGCTTGGGCGCCAAATAAACGAATCGACGAGTACCCTATTCAATCATGGCCGGAAACCGGACTCCCAAAGGATTTTTTGCTCAAATTATTGATTTTTTTGCTTCGGTCAAACTGGCCATCGTGATCCTGATCACCCTGGCCGCCACGTCCATCATCGGGACCGTTTTGCCCCAGGGCGAGCCTTTAGAAATGGTTGTCCAACGCTCTGGACCGACAACCGCCAGGCTGTTCGCGTTTTTCCAGCTCCAGGACATGTATCATTCCTGGTGGTTTCAGTGGCTCTTGCTGCTCTTATCCGTCAACCTGATTGTCTGCTCCCTCAAGCGTTTCTCGAGTACCTGGAAGGTCATCCAGGCGCCGCCCCGCCCCGTTAGTGACGGCTTATTTGACACCCTGCCCTTTCGAAAAAAAATGCGCCTGTCCATTGACCTGGACACTTCGCGGGAGCGGGTGCACGCCCTGTTGGGGAAAAAATTCAAGACGGTAAAGACCCTGGAGGCCCCTTCAGGCCTGGCTTTTTACGCCGAGAAGGGACGGTACTCCCGTTTGGGCGTTTATTTAGTCCATTTCAGCATCCTGGTGATCTTTGCCGGGGCCATCGCCGGATCCCTTTGGGGTTTTAAAGGCTTTATGGATTTGAAGGAAGGGGAAACGAAAGACAAAATTACCATTAGCAACTCCGGCGGACTTCGGGCACTTGGTTTTTCCGTTCGTTGCGACCGTTTTCTGGTCTCTTTCTATGAAAACGGGATGCCCAAGGAATACCGCTCGGACTTGACCATTCTTGAAGGGGGCCGGGAGGTTCAAAAAGCATCCATCCGGGTTAATGATCCTTTCACCTATCAGGGAATTACCTTTTATCAGGCCACCTGGGATCGGGTGCCCTCGACCGTGGACCTCTCGTTGGCTCAGGGTGACCAGGTCCGGAAAGTGACCGTGGCCCAAGGGCAGATCACGGAGATTCCCGGCACCCCGTACAGTCTTTCCCTGGAACGGTTTGTCAATGACCTTTCGAACTTTGGCCCGGCCTTGGGTTTGGTCCTGCTTAAAGACGGCCGGGAAGTGGAACATAGCTGGATCCTGGCCGAACACCCCGAGTTTCACGGCAATCAACTGGCCGACTTCCGGATCAAAGTGGAAGGAATGAAAACCCGGTACGTCACCGGACTGCAGGTCAACCAGGATCCCGGCATCTGGTTTATCTGGATCGGCTCCTGCCTGATGCTCTTGGGCTTCATCGCGGCCTTTTATTTTTCCCATCAGCAGGTCTGGGTCTGGATCCGGGAGAAAACGGACCCCAAAGGGAAAACCCGGATGGAACTGGATTTTGGGGGAACGGCCCATAAGAATCGGGCCGGTTTTATCCTCAATCTGGAACGCCTGGTCAACCGTTGGGGGAATGAATAGCGTTTATTGTGGTTTAATACGAAAATAGACTCCATGACCTGCAAAAAGGCCAATAATCAATAATCAATTGATAATGAACAATTGATTATTGATTATTAATATCATGCGGTTAAGGAGTTATCTCGGCCCTGTTATTTTCATGCCTTAGGGCGCCCGCTCGGGGCATGGGGGTTTAGTATGATGAAAGGTCTTTTATGCTTTGTGGTTGCCCGCTCCGGGCATGAGGATTTACTATGAGCAGCTCTTTTATCCTGAGTATCGTCACTTTCGGCTATTTATTCGCCGCCTTGGCCTATTTACTCTTACTGGTTTTCCGGAGAGATGCTTTTGGCCGTTTGGCCACCTGGATCACCCTGATTGTTCTTGCTCTTCAAACCTGGGCCATCATCTGGCGCTGGATTGAATCCTATCAACTGGGGATCGGCCACGCCCCTTTTTCCAATCTCTACGAATCCCTTATTTTCTTTGCCTGGACCATCGCCTTCATTTACTTGTGGATCGAGTTCAAAACCGGGCTGAAAACCATTGGGGCCTTTACCCTGCCCTTTGCCTTTCTTTCCATGGCCTACGCCTCCTTTTCCCCGGATATGAATACCCGGATCCAGCCCCTGCTGCCGGCCCTGAAGAGCAACTGGCTGATCGCTCATGTCATCACCTGTTTTTTAGGGTACGCCGCCTTTGCCGTTTCCTGCGGATTGGCTTTCATGTACCTGCTCCGCGGCAAAAGACCGGAAAAAGCAAAGTCCTCCGCTGCAAAATCTACAGGCTTTCTGCCGGAGCAGTCGGTTTTAGATGATTTGGTTTATCAAACGGTGATCGTGGGGTTTTTGTTGCTCACCGTCGGGATCGCTACCGGGGCCATCTGGGCCCATTCGGCCTGGGGGACTTACTGGAGCTGGGACCCGAAAGAAACCTGGTCGCTCATTACCTGGCTGGTCTATGCCACGTTATTGCATGCTCGAATGATGAAAGGTTGGTACGGAAAACGGATCGCCTGGTTTTCCATTATCGGCTTTGCCTGTGTACTTTTCACTTATTTCGGGGTTAATTTTATATTGTCGGGCCTGCATAGTTATGGGTCCGGTTAACTCACCTCAGCTTCTTCTCCAGCAAAGACACGTTCTCCCGGTCCCCCAGGACGACCAGGGTATCGCCCAGATGGATTTTGGTCTGGGAATAGGGGTTAAAGATCATCTCGCCGGAACGCTTCTTGATGGCCACCACGATCAGGTTATAATCCTTGCGGATGGATGCCTCCAGTAGGGTAACGTCATGAAGCAGGGCACCCTCCTGAACGGTAATCTCCTCCATGGCCAGATCCAGACTCTTAGTGTGCATGGCCAGTTCAATGAAATCGATGACCGTCGGCCGGAGGATGGTATTGGCCATACGTCGCGCCCCGATGTCATAAGGCGAAACCACCTTATCGGCCCCGGCCCGGAGCATCTTCCGGCCGGAGGCCTCCTCGGCGGCCCGGGCCAGGATAAATAGCTGGGCATTCAATCCCCGGGCTGTCAGGGTGATGTAGACATTGTCGGCATCGGAGGAAACGGCAGCCACCAGGCCCTTGGCCCTCTTGATCCCGGCCTTGAGCAGAACGTCTTCATCGGTCGCCTCACCCATAAGATAGAGAATCCCTTTTTCCTGGAACAGGGGTATGTATTCCGGGTCTTTTTCAATGACTACCACCTCCAGGGGTTTTTCTTTCAGAAGTTGGGTGACCGTCCGACCGATTCGGCCGTACCCGCAAACGATGTAGTGCCCTTCCAGACGCGTCACTTTCTTATCCAATTTCCGCCTCCCATAAATATCCTTAATCGTCCCTTCAACCACAATCTCGGTCATCCGGGCTAGGAAATAAAAAATAAAACCGACGCCGGCCAGGATCAGAAAGATGGTAAAGATCCGGCCGGCCGGACTCAAGGGATGGACCTCCATGAAGCCCACGGTGGATATGGTGGTTATGGTCTGATACACGGCGTCCAACAGGCTCCAGTGAGGCCCTTCGATGACGAGGAACCCTGCGCTCCCCCCCAGGAGGATAATCGAGAAGATCAGGCAATTGATCAGAATCCAGCGGGCAACGGACATGGCCTATTTATGGGTGAATTGGGCCGCCGCCGAACTTTTTTTCGAATCGACAACTTCCACGGAAAATTCGGCCAACGGTTGTGGTGAAGGGGGAAAGATGATCATGAAAGGGGCTGCGGCTGTTGGGGCCAGGCGAATCTTGGAAGAAAAACGTTGCGGCTGGCCGGCGGCCAGGGTATTGATCTCGGCGAAGGACAACGTCTCCAGTTCCTCCGGATTCAAACTCCAACCGGCCACCACTTCCCGGGTCGCCACCACCTGCTGAGCGGCGTTTTTCAGATTCCCGCGCAGATGGATAGAATCACGGGGGTTGCTGTAGCCGTTCACCACCTTCCCCTCCACCACGAAAAAACGGCCCTCCAGGGGATTGGTTTTGAAGTAGCCCTTGACCTCTTGCAAGCGAATTTTTTTAGCGCCCCGCGGATCGGAGTCCAGAAAAAATACCTTCTTGACCGTTTCGCCGAATTCCTGGTCGGGTTCCAGGAGTTGCAGATAGGAATAGCGGACGGTAACGACCAAAAGCAGCAACAGCATGAAAAACCCGACCATTGCTCTGACCCGGCGCTGGGGAGGTCCTTGGAAGGCGGTCATAAGCTCTTCTTCCGACGGAAGGTCGGACTCTTCCGGGGTAGTCTCTTCCGGTGACGGCGCTTCCTTCTTAGCCGGGGCCTCGGCCCAAAAAATCCGACCGCACCGACTGCAACGCACCTTGGAACCGCTTTCCCCTAATTGATTTTCATCCAATTGGAAGGTCGTTTCGCATTGGGGACATTGAATCTGCACGACGTTCTCCTAAGTTCAAATTAAAAACGAATTCAAACCAAGTCGTCATTCCCGCAGCGCTTCTGAGCGGGAATCCAGGATTTTCTCAAAGAACACTGGCCCCCCGATAAAGACATTCGGGAATGACGAAAAATTAGCGGTATACCATAAATAATCTACCCAAAAGATAACAAACGATAAATAGCCGGAAGCTGCCGATACTGTTCATTGAAATCCAGGCCATAGCCGACAATAAATCCCGAAGGAACGACAAACCCCGCATAATCGATGGACACGGGCAGTTTCCTCCGTTCGCTCTTATCGACCAAAGCGCAGATGCGGACAGACTCCGGATTTTGCTCTTTTAAGGACCGGCACAAAAAATCCAGCGTCAAGCCGGTATCAATGATGTCCTCCACTATCAGCACCGACTTCCCCGCCAGGGAAAATTCCGTCGGTTTGATCACTTTTATCCGGCCCTGGCTCTCACTGCCGCTGCCGTAACTGGACAAGCGAACAAAATCTATCTGGACCGGAATGGTCATTCGTTTCACCAAATCGGCCAGGAAGATGAAGGCCCCGTTCAGGACTCCGATCAGGACCAGTTCCCGGCCCCTATAATCCCGGGAAAGGGTCCGGGCCAGTTCTCCCACCCTTTTCTGAATCTCACGGCTGGAGAAAAGGCGTTCTTTTTGGGGGGGTCGGGACATGGATGGCTCCTTTTTGTTTCAAAATCGAGAATAGTCCAAAGGCAAATAAAAGTCAATCAGGATGGATGGTTAAATCGGACCTGATCCTGGGGGGGAGTTGCTAGGCAATATTCGCCTATTTAAACAATTCCTGGGTGAACTCAGATCCTGGGAGGGACAATTTTGACATTAGGCACCATTCATGCTAATTATTATACTGGCTTCCACGGGTAGGGTATCCTCGAAGCATGAAAATATCCGGATTACTGGTCATTGTCAGAACGAAGCAATCCCCCCATTAATGTACCACGCTCCCCAAGCCCAATCGGGGGGATTGCTGCCCCCGGATCAAGTTCGCAGCTAAGCCTTTTTTTTCTTGAATTTAGGCCGGTCTACGTTTATAAAATTAGATTTTCCGACGGAGGTGGGGCATGGCCGATAGGGCATTCTTATTTCCAGGGCAGGGTTCCCAGTATGTGGGCATGGGCCGGGAAATCCACGATCAATACCCCGCGGCCCGCGAAGCGTTTGAGCGGGCCGAAGCGCTGCTCGAGCTGCCCCTCCGGAAGCTGTGCTTCGAGGGACCTCTGGAGGCACTGACCCTGACTCGAAACCTCCAACCGGCGGTGACCGCGGTCAATCTGGCCGCGCTGGCCGTGCTGGAAGACCTGGGGTTTCGGCCGGCCGCCGTGGCCGGCCACAGTTTGGGCGAATATACCGCCCTGTATGCCGCCCGGGTCACATCCCTCGAGGACACCTTGAAGCTGGTCAAAATACGCGGGGCGCTCATGGACCAGGCGGCGCAAAAAGTTCCGGGCGCCATGGCGGCCGTTATAGAGTTGTCCACGGAGCAATTAGATTCCATCCTGGCCGGATTGCAGGGCCAGGGGGCCATCGGCGCCGCCAATTTCAATACCCTGGAACAGACGGTCATTTCCGGATCAAAGCCCCTGGTGGAAGCGGCCTGCCGCCTGGTGGCGGAACGGGGAGGGAAGGCGGTTCCGCTGGCCGTCAGCGGGGCCTGGCACAGCCCGCTCATGCGGGAGGCCCAGGAGTCTTTTCAGAAAGAATTGGCCGCCCTACCCTTTCAGCTCCCCCAATGCCCGATCTACTTAAATGTGACTGGACATACGGTTCAGGATGCGGGACAAATCAAAGAAATCATGGGGCGACAGATGGGAAGTCCCGTCCGCTGGGTCAATATCGTCCAGCAACTGCGAGCGGACGGATTCACCCGCTTTCTGGAGGTGGGCCCCAAGAAGGTCCTCCTGGGATTAGTGAAAAAATGCCTCCCCAAGGAGTTTGTCTATACCGCTTCCAACGTGGAAGATGTCAAGACCTTCCAGTCCTTTATTGCGGCCAATCCCTAACCAAGAATTTTTGAGGAATCGTTTTATGCCCAAAGTCACTTTTCAAGAAGAACGCTGTAAAGGCTGCCGACTCTGCGTCTTGGCCTGCCCGAAAAAAATCATAGCCTTAAGCGACCGGATCAACGACCAGGGCTATACCGTGGCCTGCCTGAAAGAAGAGGCGTCCTGCACCGGTTGCGCCCTCTGCGCCGAGATGTGTCCTGACGTCGTAATAGAAGTTTGGAAGTAATGAGATAATTTAAATTCGAAACTCGAAATCCGAAATCCGAAACAACTTCAAATGACCAAATATCAAACATTCAAAACGTTTTGGTTTCGGTCTTTTTAATTTCGAACTTTTGAGCTTGTTTCGGATTTCGAATTTTGGATTTCGAGTTTAACCAGGTCCAAATGGTTCAAAATCGTGGTGTCAAAGAAGAGGTTCAAATGACTAACCCAAGCACTGATTTAATAAAGGGAAATGAGGCTATTGCCATGGGGGCCATTGCCGCCGGATGCCGCTTTTACTTCGGCTACCCGATAACTCCCCAGAACGACATCCCGGAATACATGTCCCGGCACCTGCCACTGGCCGGAGGTACCTTCATCCAGGCGGAGAGCGAGGTTGCCTCCATCAATATGCTTCTGGGCGCTGCGGCCACGGGCGCCCGGGCCATGACCTCCTCCTCCAGTCCGGGCATTTCCCTAAAGCAGGAAGGAATCTCCTATATGGCCGGTTCCGAGATCCCGGGGGTCATCGTCAACATGAGCCGCAGCGGACCGGGCCTGGGGGGTATTTCCCCTTCCCAGGGGGATTATTTTCAGGCCACCCGGGGGGGCGGCCACGGAGACTATCGGACACTGGTCCTGGCCCCTTTTTCCGCCCAGGAGAATTACGACCTGACCATGAAGGCCTTTGACCTGGCCGACCAGTACCGGAACCCGGTGATGGTCCTGGGCGATGCCTTGCTGGGGCAGATTAAGGAACCGGTCACTCTGCGCCCTTACCAACCCAAAGAATTTCCCAAGCCCTGGGCCCTGACCGGGGCCGTGGGCCGCAAAGCCCAGTATCTGAAAAGCCTTTATCTGACCGAGGGGGAGTTGACCGTGCACAACTGGAATCTCTTCCAGAAATACCAGCGCATGAAGGCGGAGATCGAATACCAGACCTATTTGATCGCAGACGCCGACCTGGTGGTGGTCTCCTTCGGGTCCGTGGCCCGAATCATCAAGTCCTCCATCGATATGGCCCGGGAGCAAGGGATGAAGGTCGGACTTTTCCGCCCCATCACCCTGTACCCCTATCCGGAAGAACCCCTCCGGGAACTGTCCCGCCGCATCCGCCGTTTTTTTGTGGTGGAACTGAACACCGGCCAGATGGTGGAAGACGTCAAGCTCTCGGTGGACAAAGGGGCGGATGTGAATTTTTACGGACGCCCGCCCGGGTCGATTCCGACGCCGAATGAATTGTTCGATGAAATAAAGAAAAGGTATTCAAAATGAAACAAGTATTCAAACGCCCCGAGAGTTTAATCGATGTCCCTTTCCATTTTTGCCCGGGCTGCCATCACGGGATCATTCACCGCCTGGTGGCGGAATGTATTGATACCTACCATCTCCGGGAAAAGACTATCTGCGCCGCCTCGGTGGGTTGTTCGGTCTTCATGTATGATTATTTTGACGTGGATGTTTGCGAGTCTCCTCACGGCCGAGCCGCGGCGGTGGCCACCGGCATCAAACGGGCCCGCCCGGATAATTTCGTTTTTACCTATCAGGGCGACGGAGACCTGGCCTCCATAGGCATCGCCGAAAGCCTGCACTGCGCCAACCGGGGAGAAGGGGTCACCATCATCTTCGTCAATAATACCGTTTACGGCATGACCGGGGGACAGATGGCCCCCACCACCATGCTGGGGCAGTCCACCACCACCAGCCCCTACGGCCGGGATTTCCACAACGAAGGCTATCCGATAAGAATGGCGGAGATCATGGCCGTGTTGGAGGGAACGGCCTTCTCCGCCCGAGTGGCGGTCCATACCCCCAAACACTTGATGACGGCCAAGAAGATGTTAAAAAAAGCCTTTGAAGTCCAAATCAACAAACTCGGTTTTGCCTTTATCGAATTCTTGTCGAGCTGCCCCACCAACTGGAAGATGAGCCCGGAAAAGGCCAACCAGCGGATACAGAACGAAATGATCCCCTATTTCCCGTTGGGCGTTTTCAAAGAGAAGGAGGCTTAGATGTATTTCGATATTATTATCGCCGGATTTGGGGGGCAGGGAGTCATGTTCATCGGCAACCTTCTGGCCTATGCCGCCATGGAAGAGGGGCGGCAGGTTACCTACATGCCGGTGTACGGCGTGGAAATGCGGGGCGGAACGGCCAATTGCACGGTGGTGGTCTCGGACCGGGAAATCGGCTCCCCGATTATCCACCACCCGGTCGCGGCGGCCGTGCTGAATAAACCATCCCTGCTCCGGTTCGGGCCCATGGTCCAGCCGGGAGGAACGGTATTTGTTAATTCTTCCCTGATCGATCCCCAAGAGGCCTCTTGGGATGGTCCGAAGATCGTCCCGATCCCCACCATGGAACTGGCCGCCAAGGCCGGCGACAGCCACATGGCCAACATGGCCATGCTGGGCGCCATTGTGGAAGAAAGTCGGGTGGTCTCCTTAGACGCGTTGATCCATTCCCTGACCAAGGCCCTGGACAAGCGCTATCACAAGATGATCCCCATCAACTCCGCGGCGTTGCAGGAGGGGGCGCGGTATATCCGCGAGGGGCTAACGGTCTAATTCCACTCTCCCCCCAACAAAACAAACGCCGAATCTCGAACGCCAAATTTAGTTAGGACTTAACGAAAATTACCCACAAAAGGAGCCGTGTTGTTGAGAGTCCGCCGGTTATCGGCGGAAACGGGGGAGGTAAAAACCACTCCGGTGGGACGGCCGTTATAGAAGACCTCGGGATTTGACCAGTAGTTGATTCGAGGACAGCCCCCCGGGTAGTCGCAGTCATAGGCCATAATGGTCCGAAAAGAATGGTCCGGGGCCTGATATCCAAAGGAATAGGGATAACTCCCCGAACCTCCCGCGTTGGCCCGATCGTGTTCGCAACCCATATTGTGCCCCATTTCATGGGCCAGTGAATAATTCCCGGTGGCGCATTCCCAATTGACCAGGCTGAATCCCCAAGGAGCAAAGGATATCTGGGGTGTCCCCATGAGGTATCCCAGTCCGCATGATTGCCCATCGTTTACCAGGAGCACCACCAGATCCGCCCGGTGGGCGTCTCTCGCGGGATGCACTTGGTCCATGAATCCGTCGTTCGTTCCCTGCAACCGGTCCAGAGTGATATCCCAATCAAAAAAGGCTTCGGAATAGGCCACTTCCAGGGTGTGGACCAGATTGATCCGCTGGTCGATCCCGCTGTTGGCATAACCGGTATTGGTTTCACTCACCGCCAGGGCAATCAAGGCGTTGACGGCCGAAATTCCTCCGGCCGCTGCCAGAGCCCTCGAGGTATACCCCACCATTACATCGACTATCGGGGGCTTAAGAACCAGCGGAAGAAAAAGCTTTTGGAATAAACCCGAGATTTCATTCTTTTCGGGAACTTTTTCCTCCGAATTCTCCACCGCCAGGATCGGAATGGGATCCCCCTCCTTTGGATAGCCGCCGGGATCCACTTCTCGAATGCGGTGGAATCCCTCCCCCAGAAAGCGGATCTGAAACCTTCCCCCGGGAGAACTGACATTACCCACCAAGAGGCCGTCCTTCGTTACCAGGGTCACTTCGCTGGCCGGGTTCCCTTCCAGCCCTCCCTGCCAGATTGTTTCCCGGTTGGGGGTGACCTCGGTTCGCCGGACCCAAGCCGTATAAGCGGTGTCCGGAAATAGATTCAACCGAACAGTCTTCTTCCCCTTTTCGTCGTTTTCTTGAACCGCTCCGGCCTCTAAGGCCTGCCAGTTGATTTGCGCCACTCTTGAACGCTTAACAAAAGGCGGATTCGCTTGCTCCAGTCGATCGGGCAAGCTCGCCTCCAGGAATAAGTCATTCGTTGCCGCCGGACAATCCTGTCCCCAAAAGAGGAAAACCATCAGCCCCAAAGTAATCAGGACGGGCAATCGCCTCCCAGGCCGAGCAGTTCGCCCTTTACCTTTCCTTCCATTACTATCGTCTTGACCATCATTTTGCATGGGTGGGTGCCCCTCTATTCAAGATGAACTATATCGGATGGCTCCGCCTTCCTGCCCTTTTAGAAGTTTACCCTCCTCCTCCAGATATCTCAAATGAGAAATGGCTTCCCCGGTGGCAAACCATTTTTGGGTCACCGGGAAGGCCTCCCAGGAATCACACTTGATATCCCAGGTCATCCGGGAGGCAACACGATAAGCGCTCTGGGGTCCGCTTTTGAGGATTTCCAGGACTTCCGCCAACCGATTTTCATGGTGCCTCTTCAGCTCGTCGATCCGGGAGCGATGGTCCCGGATGAGCCGCCGGTGTCCCGGCAGGACCTGGTCCACTTCCAGGGCCGCCGTTTTATCGAGGCTGGCCAGGTACCATTTTAATGGATTCTGAATATCGGTCCAGCATTGAATGTTGGGGGTGATGTCGTCCAGGATATGGTCGCCGGCAATGAGAATCTTTCGCTCGGCCTCGTAGAGGCAGATATGCCCCAGGGTGTGACCGGGAGTGGTGACGCAACGGAAAGAATAACGACCGCATTCGATGACGTCCCCGTCGTCCAGGAGGCTCAGGTCCGGTATCCACTGGGTGCCGTATTTTTTCCCCGGGTGTTTATCCAGGGCGGCCCGCAATTGCTCTTCCGGAAAACCGTTTCGGCCGCCGTAGGCGATCATGGCCTCGAAGCCTTCCCAGGATTCGATCAGCTCCTTTTCGGGACGGCTGAAAAAAATGCGGTTGGAATCCGTGGCCAGCTTGTTAACCAGCCCGAAGTGGTCGGCGTGCAAGTGGGTGATGAAAATATCGGTTCGGTTCAGATCGACGGACAACTTCGCCAGGCCGCTCTGCATGGCCTCCAGGCACTCCCGACGATTGAGTCCGGTGTCGATGATCAGGTTCCGGTCCGGACTCTTGAGGACATAGGAATTGAGGGTTTTGAGCGGGCTCTCCGGCAGGGGGATTTCCAGCCGGTAGAGATCGGGATAGATTTCATCGGGCATATTCATCACCTTTGATTAGGTAGAGTTACCTGAGAGCACTATACCATCAACCCGGCTGGTTCCCTATGAAAAAGCATCCAGTGGCCAAAGACTCGGCTTTCCTTTGATTGACAAGGCCCGGCGCCCAGGCTATTGACATGGCTACCCGGTTAAAGGTCTTTTTAACCCTACCTTGACCTTTTGAGCGGCATCCCTTATATTGATCATAATCAACCCATAATGACTTGGAGGTAGACCAATGCAGATCAACATCGAAAAGAATTTGGTGGAATTTACTCCGGAAAACGCCGACGAAACCAAAAAAATCGAAGCGCTGTGGAAAATCATGATCGACTGTGTCCGTTTCAGTAAGAAGTTGGTCCCGGTCGGCGAATTCCTCCCCCAGAAAAACAAATTTGCCCGCTTCGCCATTGAAGGCTTGGAAGTGAAAGGAGCCGGTGAATACGCGGAGGTGTATATGGATAAAGACGGCCGCTGCTACTGCCAGACCTGCAACAAATATGCGGACCTCAAGAAGGGGGACCGGATTCCTCCCTGCTGCGGCAAGTTGATGGAGGTCCTGGAATAATTAGATTGGACGGTTCGAGGCCTGCGGGGCTGAGCTTCGGATCCTATTCTCACCCGGTATTGATAATCCCTGAGGGGGGCACTATGTTTTTCCGAGTAACCAATGTTCACTTTGTCGTTTCCTCTGTTCTCTTGATTCTCGCTCTGCTGATTTTGGGTTCTGGCGGAACGGTGCAGGCAGTCGCTCTGATCGATGTCCCCTCGATCAATCCCCCTGCCCTGACCCCGGTCCAATATTACCCCAACCATTATCCACCCGGCTATTATCCCCCGATCCCGGACAATTATCAGGGCACCAAAGGGGCCAAGGGTTCCGGCTGGATTTTTATCGAAGTCGAACCTTCGGAAGCGGCGGTGTATATCGACGGACACAAGGTGGATCCCCGGGAAGACAACACCTATGAGGAAGGGGTGTTGGCGGGGCGGCACAAGGTGGAGGCCAAGAAAGGGGGCTACCGGGATTATATGCGATTTATCGACGTTTACCCGGGGGCCAAGGAAAACCTGACCATTAACCTGAGAAGAATAGAGTAAACGATTGGCTATCAAGGCGATCGGGTTTGATCTCTTCAACACCCTGATCATGGCCGGACCCGGGGCCGTAGGGGAGGCGATAACCCGACTCACCGACAACCTCCGCGCCGACGGTCTGGATCTTGATCCGGCCCGGTTCCAGACCGTTTATCGCGAGGCGGCGATTCGCTTCATCAAAGAAGCCCACCGGGAAGGAAGAGAAACCCACAATCGGTTCTGGATCAGCGCGGCGTTAACGGAAATGGGGTATCCCCTGGTTCCGGAGGATGCCCGGGTCGCCGCGGCCGTGGAAGCCTACTTCTCGGCCTTTTATCCCTTCTGCCGCCTGATCCCCGGGACGGACGAGATGTTGGCCGGTCTGAAGGGCAAATACCGACTGGGCTTACTCTCCAATTTCACCCACCCGCCCGCGGCCCGCGGCCTGTTGGACTACTTTGGGCTGACTTCTTTTTTTGAGGTAATCTTGATCTCCGGGGATCTGGGATACCGGAAACCCCATTGCTCGGTTTTCGAACAACTGATCAGCGAATTGGGGGTAGAAGGAGATCAAATGTTTTTTATCGGGGACGACTTGGAATCGGACATCCAAGGGGCCAAAGAAGCCGGGCTGAACCCGGTTTGGATGACCTATGTCCGGGATAACCAGGTCCCGACCTTTCCGGGCTACACCGCGGCCCGGGAGGATGAACCCGAGTTCGACGTCCCTCGCATCTCCCACTGGCAGGATCTAAAGGAACTGCTCTCTTAAGGACTCCATCCTCATTTGAAAATCCAGGATCTTTATGCCCTGATCCCCGGGGTCCCTTGCCTCCCAGGTTGTACGGCCTGCTGTCAGGCCTTTGGAATACCTTCCCAGACCAAGATAGAAACCCAGCGGATCAAAAAGTACCTAAAAAACAACGGAATAATTTTCAAGTTAGCCGAGGGCACTACCTGCCCCTATGTCTCCGACCGGGGTTGCACCATTTACCCGGTCCGGCCTTTCATCTGTCGCCTGTTCGGCTCCGCTCCCAACTTCCTGTGCCATTTGGGCGCCAGGCCGTTTATCCTGCTGCACGAGGACGAAGAAGAGGAAATCTGGTATCTTTATCGGACCAACTTTTTTTAGTCCGCAAGGTTGCTAAAAACGGCCGGCAGGGCCACCGCCGCCTACAGCAGATCATAGGCCGAGCCGCTGAAGGGTACGACCCCACTCTGAACCTGGTGGCCGCTGTATCGGAAACCCTTTTCGGACTCGCCGGTTATTGGGTTGGGTAAAAAGGCTCTTCTCCGGCGGCCCCTCGGACCAGCAAGGGGCCGCCGCACTCGGAACAAAATATGCCGGCCAACACCTTGGTTTCCGAAGGTTCCCAGGCATCCGGAGGCAGATCTGCCAGTACGAGATAATTGGATATCCCGCACTGGAGGCAAAGGCACTCCCTTCGTCCGACCGGGTCCACCTCCCCGAGCTGCGGCGAGATTTTTTTTCGCTTCTTGGTATCCATTCTTATTTTATTCTTCATCTTGTAACCCCTTTTTCCGTTTCTGCCGATGGATGGTTTGACTACCCGCTTAATCTGTCGTTTTCTTTTTTTCCCTTTTAGGCAATTTATAGAATCTGGCCCTGGAAGTTCCGGTGCCCCTTCTCTGACCGTGAAAAATAGTTGCACCTTCTGGCCTAAACGGGGCTGCGATGCCCAGGGCGAAAACGGTCTCTGAGACCAGAGTGTCGATGGAGACGGAGGACCGGATGACTATGGGTAACCGCCGTACATCAGAGGTGTCCCAACACCTAGGGATAGGCCTACGATGATCTTTCAGGCAATTTCAACTGCCATTACAGCACCAAATTCACGCTGACTTTCTGTCCCTGATCATTCCTCTTCAGGCCCTAGCGGCATATCCCCTGCCACCGCAGTCCGCGGTTTTCCCAGGCTTTTCCCTTGCTTTTGTCTCGCGGATCAGTATAATTTAACGATGCATTAGGGTCCAGGTAGGCCCACAAGGAGGTTCGCCAGGACGACACCCTGCGGGACATTCCGGTAATCACCGTCACCTCCAGCGCTCTGACCGGCGGTCGAAAGGCAATCCTGTCCCACGGGTTCGGCGGCTGCTCTTCCAGGCCGATCGACGAGGACCTGCTCCCAAAAACCCCGCGCGATCGGAAGATAATGGTTGAGGATAGAGCATGGCAAGTATCTTGATCGTTGACGACGAAGAACAGATGCGTCGCTTGCTGGACCGAACACTCTCGACGAACGGTCATGCCTGTACCTTGGCCGCTAATGCGGCGGAAGCCCGAAAATGCCTTGGTGAACAAACCTTCAATCTGGCTCTCTGCGATGTGAACATGCCGGGGGAATCCGGCATTGATTTGGCCAGACATATCGCGACGGAGTATGGGGACACTGCGGTCATCATCGTGACGGCGGTGGATGATTCTAAAATTGCCGATGCCGCCATCCAATTGGGGGCCTCGGGTTATGTTTTAAAGCCTTTTAATCTCCATGAGCTCATCATTAATATCCGGAATGTCTTGCGGCGGCGGAAGTTGGAGATCGCCAACCGAATGTACCGCCAGGAGCTTGAGCAGAGGGTGGAGGAACGAACCGCCAAACTGAAAAAGGCCCTGGAGGGGATCATACAGGCGATGACCCGGACAGTTGAAGCCCGGGACCCTTACACCGCGGGCCATCAGCGGCGGGTGGCCGATCTTGCCGCTGCCCTGGCAACGGAAATGAACCTGACGAAAGACCGCATAGAAGGGATTCGCCTGGCCGGAATGATTCATGATCTAGGAAAAATATCCGTGCCTGCGGAGATACTGAGCAAGCCGAACAGGTTAACGGAAAATGAAATAGACCTTATCAAGACGCACCCCCAAGCCGGCTATGCTATCATAGCCGATATTGAGTTTCCGTGGCCGATTGCCCGAATAGTATTAGAGCATCACGAGAAAATGAACGGCAGCGGCTATCCCCAGGGGCTTTCGGGAGAGGATATTCTTCTCGAGGCACGGATCCTGTGTGTGGCCGACGTGGTGGAAGCCATGGCCTCCCACCGGCCTTATCGCCCGGCCATGGGAACCGATCTCGCGTTGGATGAGATTCTCAGAAACCGGGGCGTACTCTACGACCCCGGGGTTGTGGATGCCTGTCTGCGCCTGTTTAAAAAAGGGACGTTCAAATTCGAGTGACTGCCGGGGAAAAGGCCGGAGGCGATTGAAGGACCAGGACGCCATCGCTTCCGAACTTCCGTTCAAGACTCGGTCGGCAGAAACCCGCCTTTTGCGCTTCAAGGGGGATGAGGATGAATCCTCAAATTCTAGTGGTCGATGATGATCCGGCAATCCGGGTATTGTTTTCTAAATTCCTGGCTGAAGCCGGCTTTATCGTCGCTGAAGCCTCCTCCTTGAAAGAAGCTCGGGAAACCATCCTGAACCGGCGCTTTGATGCCCTCTTGCTCGATTTAAACCTTCCCGACGGCAATGGGCTGGATTGGATACCGGAACTCAGGGAAAATTATCCCGGGCTACCCATTATTGTCATCAGCGGGGAAGGCGACATCCCGAAAGCCGTGGAAGCCATGCGCCGGGGTGCGGATAATTTTCTGCCCAAGCCGGTAGAAATGGCCGGCCTGCAGATTTTTCTCCAAAAGGCTCTAGAATGGGGCGCGTTGCGCCGGCAGCGGACGGCCAAAGAACGATCGAACTACCGGGAGAATTTTTTTTGGGGGCCGAGTCCGGGCATGGCCTTGGTCAAAGAACTCGCCTCTCTGGCGGCTGAGAATGACTCCACGATATTAATTTTGGGAGAAACCGGAACCGGAAAGGGATTGCTGGCCCAATGGATACACCAACACGGCCAGCGCGGATCCGAACCTTTGATTGAAGTGAATTGTTCCGGTCTGAAAGGAGCACTGATGGCCAGCGAACTTTTCGGTGTGGTTCGCGGGGCTTTTACCTCGGCCATCCAGAACCGGCAGGGTCTGATCGAGATTGCCGATCGGGGCACCCTTTTCTTGGACGAAATCGGTGATATGGACTTGGAGGTTCAGGCCCAATTCCTTAAGGTCATTGAAGATAAATGGTTCCGTCGGGTTGGAGATGTGAAATCCCGCCACAGTGACTTCCGGCTGTTGTGCGCGACCAATAAAAATCTGGAAGAAGAGATTGCCCAACAGCGATTCCGCAAGGACCTGTTTTTCCGCATACAGGTGTTTCCCATTCAAATTCCTCCTTTACGGAGGCGGCTTGAAGATATGGAGGGACTGGTCTCCCACCTCCTGGCTTCACTGGCAAAATCCGAGATCAGGGTGCCGACGAAAATAATCAAGCTGTTGCAACAATACCCCTGGCCCGGAAATATCAGGGAATTACGAAATATCCTGGAAAGGGCCTGTTTGCTATCACGGGGCGCCCCCCTGGCAGAGGAGCATTTTCCCGGCTTATTGGGCACCAAACCTTTCTCCAGTCCCGGGACCCCTCCTGAAGACACCCAGGGGGTCAAGGCCTCGGCCATCTTATCAACCCTGAAGGAGCATCAAGGAGAAGTCGCCCAAACGGCCAAAGCCCTGGGGATCTCCCGGGCGACGCTCTATCGGAAACTGAAAAAAATAAGAAACCAAAATAATTAATCCGTCTCATATTTCTCAGAAATGAGACCAATCGTCTCGTTCATAACCAGATATCGAGTTCAACCCCCTCGGGCCTGCTTCAATAACTCCTCGTTAATCCTGCCTTTGTCTCTATTTGCCTTTCCTGGCATGGTTCTTGAGTATATTTCCATATAACAAGTCTAAGAGGCAACGTATCGGGAGATGACATGAAAATGGATTCACATCCAATCTTGGTCGTAGAGGACGAGGAAAATATACTCCGGCTCATTGCTAAAGAGCTCCGTTCGCATGGTTATATCTGCCAGTTGGCCAGAAATGCCAAAGAAGCGCGGGCTCTCCTGCAGCGCCAGATCTTTTCCTTGATCCTCAGCGATATCAATCTGGTCGGGGAATCCGGCCTCGAATTGATTAAATTTGTCGCCCATCGATATCCCGATACGGTCATTATCATGGAAAGCGGGATAGATGACCTGCGGACTGCGGAGGAAGCCTTGGCCATCGGCGCCTATGGATACCTGATTAAACCCTTTAGTTTGAATCAACTGATGATCCAGGTGTCGAACGCCCTCCGCCGCCGCGAATTGGAGATTGAGAACCGGCGCTACCTTCAGAACCTTGAAACCAAGGTCAGAGAACGAACCCAAGATCTGCTGACCACCGTAAATGACCTGCAAAAATCCATCACCGGAACCATCAATCTGGTGGCTTCAACCGTAGAAATAAGGGATCCTTATACCGCCGGTCACCAGCAAAGAGTGTCTAAACTGGCCGCAGCGATTGCCGGCGAGCTGGGGCTTCCCCGTCCTCAGACCGAAGGAATCCGCATGGCCGGATTGGTTCATGATGTCGGCAAGATATTTATACCCGCCGAGATCCTCAGCAAGCCGGGGAAAATATCAGCCATCGAATTCGCCATCGTCAAATCCCATGCTCAATTGGGGTACCAGTTGCTGGAGCCCATTGATTTCCCCTGGCCGATAGCCGATATCGTGCATCAGCACCACGAAAGGATCGACGGGAGCGGATATCCTCAAGGCTTGTCGAAGGCGGAGATTATCTTGGAGGCCAGAATTCTGGCGGTGGCCGACGTGGTGGAGGCCATCGCGTCCCACCGGCCTTACCGACCGGCTTTGGGAATCGACAAGGCCCTGGAGGAAATTGAGGCCCAAGCAGGCGTGCTTTATGATCCCCGGGTGGTGGAAGCCTGTTTGATCCTGTTCAAGGGGAAGGACTTCGGCCTGGCCTGGGAAAAACTAGAGGGTCAAACAACCGGCTTGCCCAATCACTCGGATGGGGGGAAGGTCCTAGGACCGCCACGGGATGAACGGTCAAGTCTACTTCCACATTATCCGGAGATCCCCCCCTGCGATCAGGGATTGATCAACCAAACTACCGTTTTGGAAACCAGCCGGGGGGTATAAATGCTACCTGGTCAGAGAACCCAACAGGAGGAACACGTGAAAGCCACCGTAAGCGGATACAACAAATTAGAAGGGAAGACGCCCCCGCCGGTCTGCGAGGCCCTCCCTATTTCCCTTAGCGATCGGGAAGCCTTAATCCTCAAGCACAGCCCTATGGTAAAATTTGTGGCCCAGCGACTGGTCAGGCGGTTACCGGATCATATTGCGCTAGAGGACTTAATCAGTGTCGGGATGATCGGTTTGATGGATGCCCTGCAAAAATTTGATCCGGACAAAAAAGTGAATTTTTCCACCTACGCGGAATACCGCATCCGGGGGGCCATGTTGGACGAACTGCGGGCCCTGGACTGGGTCCCGCGATCCGTCCGCCAGAAAAAAATGCTTCTGGAAAATACGGTGCGGGAATTGGAGCAGGCCAAAGGCTATCCGGT
This sequence comes from uncultured delta proteobacterium, assembly GCA_963843145.1. Lineage (GTDB taxonomy): Bacteria > Desulfobacterota > RBG-13-43-22 > RBG-13-43-22 > RBG-13-43-22 > CAVQSS01. Next base: position 418,491 of record CAWJJC010000028.1, on the reverse strand, counting down.
TGAAGACGAAGAAGTGGCCCAGGCGCTCGGCAAAACCCTGGATCTTTTTTACAAGCTGGTCAAGGAGGCCTATGGGCTTTCGGCGCAAAACCTGAAAATGACCCCGCGCCCCTCCGACAGTGATCCATCCGACCGGATGCTGGAGGCCTTACCGGCGGATGAAAGACAAGATCCGTCCTTCCAGGTCATTCTGCTGGATCTAAAACAACACCTGGCCCAGGCCATTGATCGACTCACCCAGCGGGAGCAGACCTTCCTTTCCCTCTACTATTACGAAGAACTTTCCGGAAGTGAAATCGGCCACATTCTAGGCTGTTCCGAAGGACGGGTATCTCAAATTCATTCGCAGGTCCGTTCAAAATTAAGGGCCAAGCTGACCTGAAACCTTCTATTGGGGGGGGAAAACGGTATGTTGCTAAAAGAAGAATATAACAAAAGGACCATCTTGCTGCTGCGTTGGGCGCTGATCATCATCGTCGGCTATGTCCTCCTCTTCAGCCTCTCGCAAGAGCACCTGCCCCTCTCATTTATCTTCGGCTTTTCCCTATACGCCTTGAGCAACCTGGGACTGACTTTTTTTCCCAAAACCCTCTTTCGAAAGAAACGTTTTCTTTTTTATATTCTTTCCCTTGATATCTTATTGACCACTCTGGCCCTTTTTTTTGCCGCGCAATCGGATTCGGAATTCTATGTCATCTACTTTTTGATTCTTTTATTGGCCGCCACCTCGAGGCGACTCAAACTGATCGGTTCCGCCTTCGGGTTAATTCTGGTCATCTACGGGACTTCCCTTTATCTGAAATCCCCGAACGATTTTTGGAGTACCGGGACCTTGCTCCGCTTTCCCTTTCTATTTATTGTGACCTTTTTCTTCTACGGCATGATCGAATCCTATAACCGTCTTCTGCAGGAAAAGGAGATCCTGAGGGAAGACTATCTGGAGTTGGAGGCGCTGACCGAGGTGGCCCAGTCCATCGGTCAGGGGAAACGCTTTTCCGACTACCTGCTGCAACTGACCCGGATCATCTGCGAAAAATTTTCCATCGTTCGCTGTTCGGCCATTTTTGTGGATTCCCGGGAGAAAAGCGGATTAATGGTTTCCTCCAACGATTCTCCGGAAACGGAACCCATCGTCTTGGACCTGGCCCGGTTTCCGGCCATCAAAAAATCCTTGAAGGCCGGGAAACCCTTCGGGAACGCTGAAGACCGAGGGGCCTTCGGGCAAAAGTCCCAGCCCAACCTTTTGGAGACCGTACCCCTATCCTTTGACCACAAAAAACTGGGCACCCTCTACCTCTGGATCAATACCATTAAACAACAACTCACCCATCGGGAAGAATTTTTTCTCGAGCGGTTAGGACAGATAACCAGCCTCGCCCTTTCCAGGCTGGGGACGGATTCACGGCTTTTCACCGATCAGGGAATCGAACCCACTCTGGGAACCCTGGGATTGATTAAACCTACCTTAGCGTCGGAGCTGTGATGGGCCCCGCAAAGGCCAACCCCCTGCTAAGGGAAACCCCCTTTTCTTTTTCGTTGCTTGGCAACCGAGAAGGAGTACCCGATGAATAAAAATACCAACTTGGCCTGGCCGCTAACGTATTGTGACTCTTGGGAAATGCTGGAAAGCATTCTGGCCTGCCTCAAACAGGCGGTTATTGTCACCGACCTGAGCGGTCGCATCTGTTTCACCAGTCCGGTAGTGGAAAACCTCTTTGGGTTTACCCCGGACGAGATGGAAGGAGAAATGCTTTCCCTCCTATTTACACCGGAGGATGTAACCTATCTATTTTCCAATTTGATGGACCTGGCCCAAAAGAATTGTCCCTTTGAGGGCGAGCTGATGCTCCAGCGAAAGGACCAGACCCGTTTCTTCGCCTTCATCAATATGCAGGCCATGTGTGCGCCCGAGCGGGGGCACGCCCTGATTTTCATCTGCATCCAGAATATTGACCAGAAGAAGCAACTCGAAAAAATCCTTCTGGATGGCCATTATGCCGATCTGGTCCAAATTGCCGGAGGAGTGGCCCACGAACTTCGGAACCCCCTGGCCGGTATCGGCGGCTACTGCAAGAAGCTCCATGCCGCCTGCGAGCGAAACGAAGACAACGAGCGGTATTACCGGTACATTTTAAGCGACCTGCAAAAAATAGAGCGGCTGGTGAAAAAAACCGATTCCTTTGCTACGCTGCCGAAGCCCTCTTTCACCAATGAACCACTGGAAGAGCTCATCGAGGAGGCCCTCCGGTTATTTGCCCACCCACTGAAAAGCAAAACCATCAGCGTCAACAAGTCTCTTACGGAAATTTCCCTGCGGGTGGATAGAAATCTTTCGGTGAGGGCCTTTATGATTTTGATTGAAAATGCCATTGAGGCCATGGAAGAATTCGGGGAGATCACCTTTACGAGCGGAACGAACGGCCAGCACTATTGGGTCAGGGTAACCGACAACGGGATCGGGATACTCAAGAGGGACCTTCCTTTTATCTTTAACCCGTTTTTCAGCACCAAGGACAATGGGGCCGGAATCGATCTGGCAACGGTCAAACGAATCCTGGACATTCACGGAGGCCGCATCGAAGTTGAATCCGAACCAGGACAAGGCGCCAGCTTTATTTTATATTTTCCCGTAGAGCGGCGCCGGGCCATTCGCATTGTTCGGCTGGCTGAACCGAGAATAAGCGCAGTGGCCTTGAAAACCGCGGGCTCCGCGGTTACGAAAGAATCTTCTCCACCGGGATCACCTCCTTCTTGGGCCGCACAAACCAGCGGGTAAAAGGAAGGATAGCGCGGGCCAAGGCCGGTTTCCCTTACCGGAGGTAGGTCATTTTTTCTGCCGCCGGTTTGCGCGGCACCGAAGTCCCTCCCCCTTCCGGCTTGCCCAGGCAAACGAGGGACAGCACCTTTTTCTCGGGGACGACGCCTAAGGCTGCGCCCACATTTTTTCGGTCGAACAACGTAAACCAAAGGCTGCCTAAGCCCAGGGCCTGGGCGGCCAGCATCATATTCTGGACGGCCGCAGCGCAGGCGTATTGATAGCCCGCCGAACCGTCCTCCATGAATTGGTCGACCCCGGTTTTTTTGGGGTCGCCGACCACCACCACCAGCGCCGGAGCGGATTTCAAGAATTCGATCCGGTATTTGTCCAACCACTTCCAGCCGCTGGCGCTCAAAGCCCACCGGCGACAGCGCTCCGCCTCCGCGAAAATCTTCTCTTTCATCTCCGGGCTGGTGACCACGATGAATTCCCAGGGTTGGGCGTTCATCGGCGAGGGCGCCCAGGTCCCGGCTTCTATGATCTTCTCCAGGGTGACCTCCTCTATCGGATCACTCAAAAAGCTTCTACAACTGCGTCTTTCCTTAATGGCGGTAAAAAGATCCATGGCTCCTCCTTTTTAATTTCCTGACCGTGATTAGAGATGTTATTACAATAAGTCCCTTTTGGTCAACTGAAACCCTTCGCGGTTCATTCTGAAAATCGTCGGGAATACGATCAGGCTGGGACCGCTGGAAGCGATGAAAAGAACGCCGATAGTCGAAATCAAGCCGGTGCTCCCACAAATGGCAAACTCCTCGGATAAAATCGATTAAATAACTAAAAAGACCCGGCCCAAAAGGTCGGGCCCCAGGAAACCCGATGCCAAGGGGGGACTCCCTTCCTCTCCTAACCGCCCGCCTTCTTTGCCTAATTTCGCCGAATGGCTCATTTAAGCCTGGACACCAGTTTATTTGACAATGATCTGATTTAATGACAAAATGAAAAACAAATGCTTAGAAGGAAAGCCTATTTTCTATTAAGTCATCCCGCGTGATAACAGATCCCGCCACATAAAGGACGCGTCCAAATAGACCAACGAGGAGGTGTTTATGCTTTATCTCGAATCATTTTGTTCCCGGTGGTCGTCGCGCCTGCTGAGCGTCCTGCGGATCGTTACGGCCTTCCTCTTTATGCAGCACGGGGCACAGAAGCTCTTCGGTTTCCTTTCCCCCGAGCACGCCGTCTTGCCCCCGCTGATGTCTCTGCTCGGCCTGGCCGGGGTGCTGGAATTTTTCGGCGGGCTGTTTATTTTGCTCGGGCTTTTCACCCGTCCCGTAGCCTTCATCCTCTCAGGAGAAATGGCCGCGGCCTACTTCCTGGTGCACGCGCCCAAGGGGTTCTGGCCCCTGAGGAATGGAGGGGACCTGGCCGTTGTCTTGTGCTTTGTGTTCCTTTATCTGGCCTTAGCTGGAGGAGGGGCCTGGAGCGGGGATCGCCTCTGGAGGCGAGACCCGTCTTCACCCAATTCCAGCGCCGGATTCCGGCTTCCGCTGGAATGACAGCCAGCGTTTGATTCCCGGACTAAAGGGCTTAAGGTGACGGCTTCGGGTCCGGCCACCTAAAACCTTAAAAACAAACTCTACCTGGCACGCCGCCGAGGAGGAATTTATGGAAATAGAACGCTTTCTTACAGGCAAGACGGCCATTGTGACCGGAGCCAGTTCCGGAATAGGACGGGCCACGGCGGCTACCCTGGCCAGGGCCGGCGCGGCGGTAGTCATCCAGGCCCGACGACAAGACCGGCTGGATCAGGTGGCCTCGGAAATTGCCGCCCACGGGGGCATAGCCCTGGCCGTGGCGGGCGATGCGGGCGTTCAGGAGGATATCGATCGATTGATCGAGCGAACCTTGGCCTGGAATGAAGGCGGCGGCACGTTTGACATTGTGGTCATCAATGCCGGTCGCGGACTGGCAGGCGGTATCCTCGGCAGCGATGAATCCCAGTGGCGGGACCTATACCAAGTCAATGTGCTCGGCGCGGCCTGCCTGATGCGGCGGGCGGGGCAATACCTGGTCAAACAAAAACGCGGGGACATCGTGGTCATTGGTTCAGCGGTGGGCCGGAATATTTCGCCCTTCAGCGGGTTCTACGGTTCCAGCAAGTTCGCTGTCGGTGCGCTAGCCGAATCGCTTCGCCGTGAGGTTTGCCCCCAGGGGGTACGCGTTTCCCTGGTGCTGCCGGGCATCGTCGTCAGTGAATTTCAGGCCGTGGCCGGGTATGACGAGGAAAATTTCAGTAAGGCCGTCGCTTCCTTCGGCCAACTTCTTGAACCCCAGGTCATCGCGGATGGTATTCACTGGCTCCTCAGGTTGCCGCCGCACGTCAACGTGAACGAAGTGACGATACGTCCCACAGGTCAGATTTTCCCGTGAGCAGCGCTATGATCGAAACCAGCTTTACGATCAAACCCATTGGGGTCATCCGCTCCGACCTGACTGGTCGCGAGGCGGCGCCCCGCCAGGGATCTGAAGGGGCGCCCGACGCCTGGCTCGAAGTGCAGGCGGAGGTTGCCGAGGGACTCGAAGGGATTGCGCCGGGCGATGAGATGGTCTTAATCACCTGGCTTCACCAGGCGCAGCGCGACAAGCTGAAGGTCCATCCGCGTCGGGATCCGAATCGGCCCCTGACCGGCGTCTTTGCCACCCGGTCTCCCCACAGGCCCAATCCACTGGGATTACATCGCGTTACGGTTCTGGAAATCGCCGGGAACAGAATCAAGGTGGGACCGCTGGAGGCGATCGATGGAACGCCGCTAGTCGATATCAAGCCGGTGCTCCCCCAATCAGCGGATTCATAAGTTGTGCTCATGAAGGACCGGAAGAACGGAACGAACCAATTCACCGCCCAAAGCCCGGGGGAAAGTCGGCCGAACCAAAGTTTCGCAGGATCCCTCTGAAAAATCCATTAGGAAGGCCGCCATTGCGCCGAAAAGGGCCACAGACAAAGGCTTCATTATGCTGGCGGTAGTCATCGGCACGGTCGGGTTATGGCTGACGGGTCGTGTTAGTTATCTGCTGTTTCATAGCTTGGCGGAGTTGTTTTCGGTTTTAGTGGCCTGGGGAATGTTCATCCTGGCCTGGAATTCCCGCCGGCTCCTAACCCACGGTTTTTTCCTGTTTTTGGGTGTGGCCTTTCTGACAGTAGGGGCCTTCGACCTCCTTCACCTGCTGGCTTACAAGGGCATGGGCGTGTTCCCCGGCGCAACGGCCGACTTGCCGACGCAGTTGTGGATTGCCGCGCGAGGCCTGGAGGCGGTGTCGCTGGTAGTGGCGCCCCTATTCCTGACGCGACGGGTTAGCGCCCTGAGGCTGCTGTCGGCCTACGGCCTGATAACGGCGCTGTTGCTGTTTATGGTGTTCGGCGGATGGTTCCCGGCCTGTTTCGTCGAGGGGCAGGGTCTAACGGTTTTTAAAATCACCAGCGAATACCTCATCTGCGTTTTGCTGGCCGGGGCGATCTTCTTCGTCTCCCGGCGACGGCAGCACCTGGACCCTTCGGTGCTGCGCTTGGTGATAGCCGCCATTGGCGTGAGCATCGTCTCGGAACTGTCCTTCACCTGGTATGGAAACGTATACGGCCTGTTCAATGAGCTGGGGCATTTCCTGAAAATCGTGGCTTATGCCCTGCTGTATAAGGCCATTATTGAAACCGGCCTCCAGCGCCCCTATCGGACCCTGTTCCGGGAACTCGCGCAAAGCGAGGATCGGTTTCGAAAGCTGTTTGAAACCATGACCGAAGGCTTCGCCGTCCACGAAATCATCTGTAACGACGAGGGCCGGCCCTGCGATTACCGCTTCCTGCAGGTGAATCCGGGTTTCGAGCGTCTGACCGGGCTTAAGGCCGCAGACCTCGTGGGGCGAACACTCTCTGAGGTCCTGCCCCAATGCGGAAAGCCTCTGGGTGGAGCGGTACGGATCGGTCGCCCTGACCGGTCAGCCGGCCCACTTCGACCAATGGAGCGAGGCCCTGGGGCGGCATTTTGAGGTAAGCGCTTTCCAGACCGAGAAAGGATGTTTTGGAGTCGTTTTTCTCGACGTTACGGAGCGCAAACAGGCTGAAGAAGACTTGCGCGCCTCCCGGCTGGCCGCGCTCAACCTCATGCGAGACGCCGTCGAAGCCCGCCGGGAGGTCGAGCAAATCAATGCCGACCTAGAGGCACGGGTTCAGATAAGAACGGCGGAATTAACGGAAGCCGTCGGTAAGCTGCAGCAAGAAATTCTCCAACGCCGGCGATTGGAAGAAACGCTGCGCCGATCGGAGAAACAGGTGCGGTTTTTTGCCTCTCAGTGCCTGACTACCCAGGAGACGGAAAGGAAGAGGATTGCGGGAGAGCTTCACGATAGCATTGCCTCTTCCCTGGCCGCTATCAAATACAGCATAGAAAAGACTCAGGCCGATATGGAGCAGGGCCAGACACCAATCGAATCCTTGCACGGTCTGGTCGCGGCAGTTCAACAAACCATCGTGGAAACTCGAAGGATCATGGCCGATTTGCGACCGGCCATTCTTGATGACCTGGGGATCATTTCCGCCATGAACTGGTTCTGCCGAGAGTTTCAAAAAACCTATTCCTCTATCGGGGTTGAAGGCCAAATCGGCCTGGCGGAAGAGGAATTGCCAGATTCTCTGAAGACCCCGATCTTTCGCATTTCCCAGGAAGCGCTGAACAATATCGCCAAGCACAGTCAGGCCAACCGGGTCTGTCTCTCTCTCCAAAAAATGGGCGATGGAATAGAATTGACTATTCAAGACAACGGCCGGGGATTTGAGCTGAGCGAGGTCGTTAGAGGATTCGGCCTATCCACCATGAGGGAACGGGCGGAGCTCTCGAATGGAGCTTTTGCCGTCGAATCCGGAGAAGCAGGAACAACCATTCGGGCCTCCTGGCCGTTTGGAGTAGCGGCAGCTAATGGGTTCTCGGCGCAAAGGCCCGAAGAGCGCCCAGGGGACTGGGAATAGCTGCGGTGGAGTATCCTCATCGGGGAAGCCTATCGCGCCAAATCATGGTTTTACAATAAGAACAAGGAGGAAGAACAATGAAAAACGTAGCAATTTTCTTATGGTGTACGGTTCTGTCGGTGTTGTTCTGCCTGGCTCCCCTGTCAGCAATTTCCGCTGGGGAGAAAACAGGTGTGATTGTGGTCGACCTGCAGGGTGATTTCACCACCTGGAAGAACGGATCCTTGGCGGTCAACGGGGCGGATGAAGCCTACGTCAAGAAGGTGACGGAGGCCACGGCCCTTTTAAAAAAGGAAGGCTTTCCCATCTACGGAACCCAGGACTGGCATCCGGCCCTTCATATTTCCTTCGCCACTAACCATGTGGGCAAGAAACCGTTCGAGGTCATTAAGGTAAACGGCAAGACCCAGGTCCTTTGGCCGCCCCATTGCGTCCAGGGAACCGATGGGGCCAAAGTCCTCCTCGACAACAACATCTTTCAGGCAATCGTCAAGAAAGGTCAGAACCCGAAATTCGACAGCTACTCGGGTTTCCAGGATGACGGAGGGGCCAAGACCGAGATGGACTCCATCCTCAAAGCGGCGGGCATCAAGAAGCTGGTGGTGTATGGACTAGCCACTGATTACTGCGTCCTGGCCACCGCCGTCGATGCCGCCGCCAACGGCTACAAAGTTGTCGTCATCGAAGGTCTGAGCAAGGGCGTAGCGCCCGACACTACAGCGAAGGCCCTCGAAACCATGAAGACGAAAGGGATTCAAGTCCTGAAGGAGATCGACCTGCAGCGTATCAACAGTCTATAAAGCCGGTCTCTTGCTATGGGCGGGATGAACCACCTCGCCACTCCGATCCTGCCGTCCGCGGGATAAACTCCGGACGGAGGCCAGAAATAGCTTAAGAAGCTGGATTCCGATCCTTCATCTAACGAGAGGTTGGAATCCAGCTTCCCTTCCGATAAGAAATTAATTGACATATTAAGACGACCGGTCTATTATTATGGTCAATCGCTAAAATAAAAAATAGGCATAAGCGAATTGACAATGAAGGAAGATACCAAAACCAGGATTTTAGAGTGCGGCGCCGAGATCATCCACCTCAAAGGGTTCAATCATACCGGCGTTCAGGAAGTGCTACGGGCGGCAGGAGTGCCCAAGGGATCATTTTATAATTATTTCAAGAACAAAGAAGATTTTGGCATTCAAGTAATCGATTATTTTATGGAATTTTATTCAAAGCTAGCCAGGGAGGCCCTCGAGGACCGCTCTGTTCCGCCGTTGGACCGGGTCAGGAATTTCCTCGGCTGGTTTATTGAATTCTTCAAATCGAGAGATTTTGCTTATGGCTGTCCGATAGGCAACCTGGCCCAGGAAATGGGGGACTTAAGCCCGGCTTTCAGGGAAAAGCTCAGGCAAGGGCTGGATGCTATGGTGGATTTATACGCTGGCGTGTTGGCCGAAGCACAGGAATCCGGAGATTTATCAAAGGGCCTGGAGGTGCGAGAGGCGGCCTATTTCCTGGTTTATAGCTGGCATGGGGCCCTCATGCACATGAAAGCGGTCAAGGGTCCTGCCCCTCTTGAAAATCATCTCAAATCTATTTTTAATTATATATTAATCAGTTAATCGATATTTATTAATGTTTCTTATAAATATAGAAAAAGGAGGAAGAAAATGGCCCAATCACCCACCCAGGAACTTAAAAAGAAAATTTTGGCTAAATTAACCGGACCGACCCTTTGCGCCCTGGGAACGCTGACTGAAGATGGTAAACCCTGGGTCCGCTATGTCACTCCTTTCGCCGATGAAGACCTGACCCTCTGGATGGCCACCTTCCTGGGTTCCCGGAAAGTTGCCCAGATCAAGAAAAACCCGGAGGTCCACCTGACCACCGGTGTGGCTACCATGGAAACGGCTGAATCCTATTTACAGATCCAGGGCCGGGCGGAAATCCTGACCGATGATCGAAGTAAGAAAACGGTCTGGTTCGACCACCTCAAGAATGTATTTTCCGGACCGGACGACCCCAATTATGTGGTCTGCAAAATCACTCCGTACCGAATCGAATATCAGTCTATGGGCATGGTTCCGCCGGAGGTCTGGGAAGCCTAACCTCGACCAAAAAGGGAGATCATCCGATGCAACTCAACGAGCACCCGACGGTAAAACGCTACCGGGAGAAGGCCTCCGCCCATTCTCTTCCCCTGAACCAGGAAAAAATAGATGCCGTTCGGCTTAAAACCCTGGCGTTGGAAGCCGGTGCCGACGATGCCGCCGTCGTCGAACTGAACCGCCCGGAAATAAATGATCAGCGCGCGGACATCCTGGAGATCTTTCCCCGGACAAAAAGCCTGGTCAGCCTGGTCTGCAAGATGAATCGTGAGAATATCCGTTGCCCCTCCCGGGACGTATCCGATCTGGAGTTTTTGCGGACCTTTGAAAAAATCAACGAAGCGGCTCGCCGTTTGGCCGGCAGGCTGGAAGTGGACGGCATCCGGGCACTTTACCTCTCGGGCGGGTTTCCCATGAATATGGCCAAATGGCCCGGGAAGATGTGGCCGATTTCCCACAAAACCATCGCCGAGGCCGCGGGATTGGGAAAGATTGGGCACCACCGCCTGGTGATCCATCCCCGGTTCGGCAGCTTTATTGTTTTAGGCACCATCCTGCTGGACCGGGAAGCCACCGCCTATGACCAACCCCTGGATTATAACCCCTGTGTGGAATGCCGACTTTGTGTTGCCGTCTGCCCGGTCGGGGCCATCTCCCCGGACGGTCATTTCAATTTTACCGCCTGTCTGACCCACAACTACCGCGACCGGTTGGGTGGTTTTCAGGATTGGGTGGAGCGGGTGGTCACCAGCCGGGACGTGGCCGCTTATCGCCGGAAAGTCGGCGATCCCGAGACGACCTCCATGTGGCAGTCCCTGAGTTACGGCATATGCAACAAATCCTCCTACTGCCTGGCTGTCTGTCCCGCCGGGGAGGAGGTCATCGGTCCTTTTCTGGACGACCGCCAAACTTATTTGGACGAGGTGGTCAAACCTTTTCAAAACAAAGAAGAAGCCATCTTTGTAGTACCCGGTTCGGATGCCGAACAATACCTGGCCAAGCGTTTTCCTCATAAGAAAGCCAGGCTGATCGGCAACGGCCTTCGGGCCGGCTCCGCGAAGAGTTTCTTAGAAAGCCTGCCCTTGATTTTTCAGCGGGGGCAATCCGAAGGAATGAACGCCACCTACCATTTCACTTTTACCGGGGCTGAAGAATTGACCGGCACGGCGGTCATCAAAGACCAACAGATTTTGGTTCAACCCGGCCACGTGGGAAAAGCGGACCTGCAGCTCACGGCGGACAGCCGGACTTGGGTGGATTTTCTGGCCAAAGAAAAAGGCCTCCTCCCGGCCCTGATCCAACGGAAGATCCGCATCAAGGGCTCCCCGCGGTTGATGAAACAATTCGCCCGGTGTTTTCCTTCCTGAGCGGTTGAACCGTCCTTTTTCAAAGAAAAATACTCTTTTTTTTCTTAATAAATACACGGTTTACACCATTTATTTAATTGGGATAATGAGTAAGAATTAAAAGATAATCTCGAAGGGGAAACTACGCCGGATGGTATTAACTTGTTCACCAGGCCGCAGTCCGGCGGCGGACCCGGGTGGCCACATCCATAAGGAGGTTTGCGATGGCAAAAGAGAAAAAACAGGCAGGCAAGATGGACATGCAGGCGATCATGAAAGTCTATCAGAAGGTGGGAACTCCGGGCGCGCCGCACAAGCGACTGGCGCGTCAGGCGGGAAGTTGGATTACTAAGACCAAGGGCTGGATGGAACCCGATAAGCCCCCCGTCGAATCCACAGGTACCTGCAAACAAAAGATGATCCTTGATGGACGATTCCTGGAGCAGGTATATACCGGCAAGATGATGGGAAGTACCTTCAAAGGCATCAATGTCATCGGGTATGACAACCATACCAAGAAATACGTGTCAACCTGGATCGACTCCATGAGCACCGGTATCTATTTTTTTGAAGGGACTGCCAGTCCGAATGGCAAGACCATTACCCAGGTAAGCCGCTACGACGACCCGGTCCGGGGTCCCATGACTTGGCGTAGTGTCTCCAGGATCATTAATGACAATACTGTGGCCTATGAAATGTTCATCACCGCCAAGGGGGGCAAAGAAGAAAAGATGATGGAGATGACTTTAACCCGGAAGGAATGATCCTGGTTAAACTTTCAAGTATTTATTGAACCAGGCCAGACAGCGGCGCCAGGCATCAGCGGCCGCTTCCGGCCGAAAGCTGGGACGATAATCCGCGAAAAAGGCGTGCGGCGCCTCAGGGTAAAGCACGAACTCGGTCGCTGTGCCGGAAGCCTTGAGGGCCGCCTCCATCTCCCTGACGTCGTCCGCAGGAATCCCCAGGTCCGCCTCACCATATAGGCCGAGGACGGGTATTTTAATCTGCGCGGCCAGATCGAGGGGTCCGGCTGAACGGACGCCCGGGATTTTTGCAGGCCGGATCTGGCCGTACCAGGCAACAGCGGCCTTCAGCCCGCGACTATGGGCCGCGAAAGAGCAGGGTGTACATTCCCCCGCGACAGAAACCCGTCACCCCGATCCGATCCCCCTGCCCGGCCGGGTGCCGCCGGGCATAGGCCACCAGAGCGTCCAGGTCCTCCATGACCCGCGCGTCCGGAATCCGATCCGTCACCTTCCGCACGGCGGCCAGGTCGGGAAGCTGCAGAACGCCGCCTTCCCGTGCGTAAGGCTCAAAGGTGAGGCCCAGGAAGCCTTCCCGAGCGAACCGGCGGGTGACATCCTGGATGTGAGCATGCAGCCCGAAAATCTCGGGGAGGACAAGCACGACCGGATACCTCCCTGGAGCAGCGGGACGGGCCTCGTAGATCGGAATCTGGAAATCGCCACGGGGAACTTCCCCTGCGGCCGTTTCCAGTCCCTGGGCAGGTGTGGTGATGACTTCGCCCTCCACCGGATCGGCGGCGACCGCGAATCCGGCCAGGCCGAAACCCGCAGCGCTCATCCGCGCGAGAAACTGCCGCCGGGACATCCCTTCATAGGCATTGGCCAACCAATCTTCAATCATGATCTTCTCCTTATAATACGAAAATAAGCCCAAACAAGTGTGTCATTGCGAGCGAAGCGAAGCAATCCCCCGGTAGGGCTTGGGGGGCGTTATAAGCCAACTGGGGGATTGCTTCGTCACTTCGCTCCTCGCAATGACCCGGGGTCTGTTTTTTTCCTGCTTCACGGGTACCCGCCCTGAGCATGGGGGTTTGTCGAAATTATAATCCACCTAAAAGATTTTGTGGTCAAAAAAAGACGATCTGATTTAGAATGGGAATACGCTTCCCCAATCCTCTCTCTTCGGCGCCAGCCGAGAGGGAAAAGCCTATAAAAAGGAGGAAACATGAAAATTAAGCAACTATCCGTTTTTATCGAAAACGCCCCGGGGCGATTATTTCAGGTCGCTCAGTCCTTGGGGGAAGCCGGGATCAGCATCCGGGCCCTACAGATAGCCGATGTGGGGGAATTCGGAGTCCTTCGCCTACTGGTCTCGAATGTCACCCTGGCCATGCAGATCTTGATGACCGGGAATATGCCCGCCAGGGTGGACGAAGTGATCGCCGTGGAAATTGAAGATCAACCGGGCGGCTTGGCCCGGATATTGAAACCACTTCTGGAAGGAGGGATCAGCATCAACTACGCCTATGGCCTGGTCGGCGCCCCCACCGGAAAGGCGATCATGATTTTCCGCTTCAACGATAGCGACAGGGCTATGGCCCTGCTTCAAGGGCACGGGATCAGACTGCTGGATCCCACTTCTTTTGAGTATTCGTAGAAAGGGCCTCCCATGAAACCGAAAGGAATTTTAGTTCCCAGCACGATAGCGGTGATAGGCGCCGGGCCGGTGGGCTGCACCCTGGCCGCTTTTCTGGCCAAGGAAGGGGAAAAAGTCATCCTCTGCGATATCAACCCGGACCTGATTAAACCTGCTCTTGATCCGGGGATAACCATCGAAGGTGCGGCCAGGCTGCAACAAAAAGTGTTCGCCACCTGCATTCATGTCGACGAACTGGCCCAATACCGTCCGGCCGTAATATTCCTGACCGTCAAGGCCTCGGCCATTCCGCTGATCGCTTCGGCGATCGAGACTTTTTACCGAAAGGGAATGGTCGTAGTGAGTTGGCAAAACGGGATCGACACGGAAGTTGAAGTCGCCCGGGTCTTAGGGCGGGCCCCGGTGATGCGGGCCGTGGTAAATTACGGCTGCGGGCTGATTCAACCAGGCCGGGTCCGGCTGGTTTTTCATCATCCCCCTCATTACCTTCAGGAGCTGGCCCCGGAAACTCGGCCTTCGGCTAAGGCCCTGGCCGAGACCCTGACCCGCTCGGGACTGGCCACCGAACACACCGATCAGATTATCCCCCTGGTCTGGCGGAAAGCGGTCATGAACGCCTGCATGAACCCGGTTTGCGCGGTCACCGGTCAAACGATGAAGCAGGCCTTGGAGGATCCGATTATATTCCAATTAATCGATTCCTTACTGAAAGAGTGCATCCGGGTGGCCCGGGCCAATGAAATCGCCGTAGGGTGGGACTTTTATTCGTTCGCCAGGGAATATATGGAAAGCGCGGGCCATCATAAACCCTCCATGCTGGTGGACGTGGAACAGCGGCGCCGGACGGAAATCGATTTCATCAACGGGAAGTTTATCGAGTACGGGAGACAGGCCGGAATCGAAACTCCGTTTAACACCACCATCAGGGCTTTGGTCAAGGCCCTGGAATCCAGACAGGGATAATCCTGCTATGGCTCCAAACTTCGCCGTCAAGGGCATCGCTACTGAGCCGGGCAGCCACCTATTCAAACAGTCCAAAACGGTGAAAGACGAGCGGTATGTTTCAGGCGGCCGGGCAGAGGTGAACGTTGGAGAAAAGGAGAGAAAGGATGAGAAGACAATGCCCCTGGTAATCAGTATCGGAATCGTGGTAATGTTTCTAATCCTGGGTTGCGCTGCCACCACCTCGGGGGTAAAGGGCGGCGCCCTCTATTCCGAAAAGGACCTGAACATCCAGGCCAAGGTGGGGAGGGTTTTCACGATCAGGCTCGAGGCCAATGAAACGACCGGATACACCTGGAGGGGCAACGAACACTTCGACCGTTCCTATCTCGAACTCACCGGCAGCCCCTACCAGCCGGCCTACCCTCAGCGTCCGGGATCGGGTGGAGAGCAGCGTTATCACTTCAAGGCCCTCAAAGCGGGAACTACAGAGATAAGGTTGACCTACAAGAGATCCTGGGAGGCCACGCCCTCCGATAAAACCGTGGTGTTCACCGTCCGCATTTCGAATCCCTGAATCTTTTAGCCACGGAGAAAAGACCATGACCCGCATAACCAGTCACTTGGAGGTCTTGAACCGGCTTCCCAAGACAAACTGCCGGGAATGCCGCCAAGCCAGTTGCCTGGCTTTTTCAGTGGCGGTATTCCAGGGCAAAAAAACGCTCGGCGACTGCCCTTATCTGGAAGAGGAAAGCTCGACTGAGTCCCGGAGAGGCGTCGGGGAAGGAGGCTCAATTGAAAGGGACAGCCAGAAGGCGTTGGAAAACCTGCGGCAGCGAATCCGGAAAATCGACCTGGGCGAGGCCGCGGAACGATGCGGCGCTATTTACCACCAGGGGGAATTGACGCTCACCTGTTTAGGCAAGCCTTTCAGCGTTGATGCCGAAGGCGTCATCCATTCCGATTGCCACGTGAACCGGTGGGTTTCTATTCCGATTTTGAACTATCTCCTGGATTGCGCCGGCCGAGAGCCCCGAGGGGAGTGGCTTCCGCTTAGAGACACCAAGGGCGGAGCGGACTGGTGGCGTCTTTTCGAACAGCGTTGCGAAAAGCCGTTAAAAAAAGTCATCGACGAATATACCGAACTCCTGGAACTGCTTATTGAAATTTTCGCGGGTGAACCCGCGCCCGACCGCTTCAATTCGGATATCGCCGTAGTCATCCATCCCCTGCCCCGACTGCCCGTTTTATTGTGTTACTGGAAAAGCGAGGACGGTATGGATTCTTCACTGCACCTGTTCTTTGACGTCACCGCGGAAGAAAACCTCAAAATCGAATCGATCTATTCGCTCTGCGTGGGGTTGGTGACCATGTTCGAGAAGATCGCCCTGACTCACGGCAAGTGATCCTCGATCCGGCAAACAAGCGGAGGGTCCGCAAATCGGACACCCCGGTCCCGCAGGCAGCGCAGGTGAATGACAACCCCGGCGGCTTGCCTTCGGGCTGCACTTCTGGTAACGTATTTATAGAAGGTCTTATTAACGGTCCCAAAATAATATTGATAGGATTCCTTAACGCCGCTTAGTCACAAGCAAAGACAAAAGACGATCTCTCACAGAGCACACAGAGATCTCAGAGAATAAATAATTTTTCAAAAAATACATTCATCTTTCTCTGCGCCCTCTGAGAACTCGAGCGAAGCGGGCGAGAGATAAAAAGAACACCCCGTTCAAATACAGTTATGAGGCCGTTAATAATTGATCTGTCCCTGTTGGCCTTTAAACCGTCATCCGCTGCTTTGGTGAAACGGCCATGATTCCCTGGGAATTGCTCGATTCCGCGTCGGTACCCGGAAACGACCAAGAGCTGTGTCTGTATAAGCGCGGGGAGGAGTTTTCGATCCGGATGGAGGGCCGGGAAATCATGAACAGCACCGCCCACGGTTCGGAGGACGCCTTGGGCGATTTGGCTTGCGCCCGGATCGCCGACCGGGCCAGCCCCCGAATCCTGGTCGGGGGGTTGGGTCTGGGGTTCACGACGGCGGCGGTTCTGCGCCAGATCGGACCTCAGGGCCGGGTGGTGGTGGCCGAACTGGTGCCGGCGGTGGTCCGCTGGCTCCGGGGCCCCCTGGCCCATTTGGCCGGCAACCCACTTCAAGACCCACGGGTCCGTGTCCGGGAAGAGGACGTCGTCAAAATACTCCAATCCGAATACCAGGCTTACGACGCCATTTTGCTGGACGTGGACAACGGCCCCGCGGACCTGATCAGTAAAGGCAATAACCGGCTCTACGACGGGACCGGTCTAGAGGTCATTCGGAGGGCCCTGCGGCCGGACGGGATACTGGCCGTTTGGTCAGCCGGACCCGATCAGGCTTTTGCCCAGCGCCTGCGCCGCGCGGATTTCGGGGTGGAGGAGGTGCGGCCTTGGGGCCATCTGGGCGGGAGACGACACACCATCTGGCTGGCCCCGATTCGCGACCGGCGATCGATGGGGCCGCTGCCGGCGCCCCGACCCAAAAAAAGTCGCCCGCGGAAGGACCCTTCTTGCTAGATATCTTTGTCGATGCCGATGCCTGTCCGGTGAAAGAAGAAATATACCGGGTGGCCGAACGCTACGGATTACGGGTCATCCTGGTGGCCAATTCCCGGATGCGCACCCCGGTGGAGGACTGGATTGAACTGGTCATCGTCACCAATCACTTTGACGCGGCGGATAACTATATCGTCGATCACCTGGAAGCGGATGATATTGTCATCTCCGGGGATATCCCTTTGGCCGCCCGCTGCCTGGGGAAGGGGGCCCTGGTGCTCCGGCCCACAGGCCGCCCCTTTACCGAAGAGAACATCGGGGATGCCCTGGCCACCCGCGATCTCCTTTCCCAATTACGCGATGCCGGATCCCTGGCCGGCGGACCGCCGCCATTCCAAAAGAAAGATCGATCCCTCTTCCTTCAAGGTCTGGATGGAGCTATTCAGTCGGTTCGCAAGAAAAGGCTCTTGGGGGATAATCGCAGTTCAAAGCGATTCTCCGATTAATTCCTTCCGGTCCGATATTCACCAACCAAAGATGGCGCTCTGAATGGCTTTATTTAAATAGGCGATCTGACTGGTGGTAAAATACGCACCACGGATTCGATGCTCTTTCCTTCGATACGCCCGAGCATGTTCTTCCGACCGGAAGAACACACTTTTTTTTCAAAAGGCCTCGATGATGTTGGGATCTTTCAGGTGACCGAAATCCACGTCGGGGACAAAGATAATCGGGTTACAGTCCGTTTCCGGGCAACGGCAATTCATATCGCTGTCGATCTCCAACTGCATCGGACTTTTGCAGTGGGCGCATTCCGTGTCAACCCGAATGACTACCTTTTCCTGCCTCAGTTGCCCTTGCACGAAGGGCGTCGCGAACGCGTCCACCGCTCAAGCGGCATACAACCGCTCCCCCGATTCGAAGATGATTCGGTGCGGGGTTTTTTCCACGGTCACCGGGTAGGCCCAGACGACCTGCCCCTCCTCGTTCCGGCAAAGAAAGGTCAGGTGTTCCTCCAACTCGCGCAAAATATCTAGGGTTCGCTCCAGGGACAAGGCCAGATCCTGGGACACCTTTTCCGCCGATATCGGTCCTCCGATACGCGGCAACTCCCCGACCACATAATGATGAACCAGGCGATGCTCGGGGGACATAAATCGAATGGAATTTATTTTCTTCTGCCTCGCCTTTTCAATTCGTTTCTCCCAAAGAATGGGAGGCACCCCCACCAGGGTACGCCCAACACCGGCCAACAATCTGTTTCCCATAATCATCCTCCTTTGATTTTAGATACTATAAACATAGTCCAAAAAAAATTACTCCAGGCGTCTCAAGAATTCCTCCAAGTGGGATAGAAATCCCTCGATGACCTTTCTTTCTCCGTTTGACAATCCGCCCAGGTAGCTGGAAAAAGCCTTCATCGTGACTTCCTGCCCTTGCTCAAATTGCCGGATAGCGGTTTGCCCGACCTCGGTCAACCTGGCCGACAGCCTGTTTTTAAGGGCCGGGGCCTTGCTCTTTAGGATAACCCCTTTCTTTTCCAGGCGGTTCAGCGTCTGGGACACGGCGCCAATGCTGATACCCAACTTCCGAGCCATTTCCCCGGCGCTCAGTTCCGGAGATTCGTCGATGACCTGCAACAGGTGAATTTCCGAGGGAAAGAGCCGCAGGGCCTCATGGTGCAGAATGGTCCGCTTCTCCAGGAACATGGACCGGTTGATGACTCGGCGGATCTGACCGGCTATTTTTGCAGGCTCTGAGGACATGGATGATTTTAGTATCTTAAATCATACTTGTCAAGACCAAATATTCCCTTCAAAAAGATATTGCCATATGTATCCTTCCATTATATTATATGTATAAAATATAAGAATCGGGATGGATCATGAAAACAACATTGAACATATCAAAAGAATTACTCGAGGAGGCTATCCGCTTAACCGGATCTCGGACAAAAACGGAAACAATTCATAAGGCCCTGACCGAATTGATTCGAAAACAAAAAGTTGAAAAAATTATAGGTTCGGCCGGAAAACTTGATTTTAATAACGACTGGGAAAAAGCCCGCCATGAACGGTAGCATTTTAATCGACACATCCGCCTGGATCGAATTCTTCCGTAAAAAGAATGAACCAGTTTTTGATCTGGTGTCCGGGTATCTTCGAGATCAGAAGGCGGTCGGGTCCGGGATCGTCCTCCTGGAACTGCTTCGCGGCGGGAAAAGCCTTAAAGAGTTGACGGTCATCAACGAGTTATTCTCCGTAATCAAAATGGTTGACCCCAAACCCGAAAGCTATCGAATGGCAGGGGAAATGGGCTTTTCGATTTCCAAAAAAGGAAACACAATCGGCGTGGTTGACCTGCTGATCGCCCAGATGGCCGTTGAAAACCGGCTGCGTATACTAACCCTGGACAACCACTTTAAAACAATCCAAAAATTCACCAAACTGGACCTGGTAGCCTTTTAAACTTATTCTCTATTGCTAGATATGTCCTATATCCTGGAAGCCCTGAAAAAACTCGAACGGAATAGACAACAGGCGGAAGAACGGCCAACCCTGACCCTGACGGACGCAACGGTGCCGGAAACCCGCCCCAGGGCCCATTGGCTCACCCTGGTCGCGGTGGGCCTGATCCTCAACGCATTGGTCCTGGTCTGGTGGATTGTTTTCCGGGGACCGTACCGACCGCCCCGGTCCGCCCCGATGCTCCCCCAGCGAGCCCTCGTCAAATCGGTCCCCACGGCCGTCCTCCCCCCCGTAACCTCTCTCGCCCAGGACGCAGACCGCCGGAAGAAGGCCTCGGAGCGGACCCCGACTCCGGCGGGATCCAAGGGGCCGGAGGACCGGAAAACCTCTATCTCCCCTCCGGAGAAATTGCCGGTTTCCGCCCCGGTCAAGACGGCAATACCTGCCGAGAAACGACCCTCGTTTCCGGCGACACCCAAGAGTCCGGTGGACCCGCACTCTCCCGGACCGCCCCAAGCGCGGGTGCCGGCAACCGAACCGGCAAAAACTCCGCCGCCTCCGGATAAAAAAGCCTCCACTTCCGATCAGGCCAAGGTGCCGCCCCAGAAGGCGTCAAAAATGGCGGTGCTGCAAAGCGACCGGGTTTTCAACCTGAACGACCTGCCGGCCGATGTCCGCAGCGCCCTGCCGCCGTTGAAGATATCGGCTCACGTTTACAGCCCCGATCCGCAGAGCCGCTTGGTTCAGGTCAACGAGCAGCTTCTCCAGGAAGGACAGGTTTCAACCGAAGGGATGCGGGTGGAGGAAATATTTCCGAAGGGCATCGTCTTTCGATTTCAGGGGTACCGCTTTCGAATGGGAATTCAATAGACCCTATTTACCTCACCAGTTCCAGTCATAAAAGATATTGCCATGGGTTCCATTCCCCGGAAAAAAAGGAAGGCAGGGCCGAGGACGGCCCTGCCGGAATTGCAGACGGACTTTTATGGCTATTTTTTAGGTTTCGGTAGGTCCGTTTCTTATTTTGAGAACCAGTTTCTCCTTGGTGAAAGCTGCACTATACTTCCCGTGGGATTACAAATTCTTTGTTCGTTCATACCCAACGCGGGCACAATCATCTCTAATTCTTCTATTTCCGGAACCGTTTGGCTTATGATCACGGTGCTGCTCCCTTCGACAGTGTCCAACCGGCCCCGTAAAGTGATAGACCCAGAAACATTTTCTATAAATCCCTTATAGGGTCCCGACTTGATCGTGACAGTGTAGGAGGTGGAAGGTGTGATGGCAACAAACAGTCCGTTGCCTACAGAATCTACTACGTAGGTGCCGTCGACATCCAGGTCGAACTGGGCCACGGGAATATCAGGCGGATTAATGCCCAGACTAGTACGAATACTCAGAACCTCTCCCTTAAGGGTAAAATTCCCATGGCCGTCAAAGTGCATTACACCCTGGACGTTATAGCTGTACGATTTTTGTGATCCTGGTACTCTTAGCGCTAAAGTTGCTGGGTCGAACCCCCGAGTGGATTCGTCTTGGCAGTCGTATATTCCTGCTTGGTCTGGGCCGCATACAGCGTGTGCGCATGTTGCGGCCACATTATAGGCATAATCCCCGCGGAGCTTCCAGTTCAAGTTTCCCGCCCCGACCGGGGCGGCCACGAACACAGCCAGAAGCGCGATGACGGCTACGATAAAGCAGCACTTCGTTCTTCTTAAATTATTCATGATGTTCCCTCCTTTAATGAGTTCATTAATGGTTATTGGTATCCAACATCTACCCTGCCGACAGAACCAAGCCCCTCACCTCCTTTCTTCTTCCCTCCGAAGGTGCGTTATAATGTCATTTCTAAGTGTCGCTTTTTTTTGAAGAATCGGCAGATGCCGATTTTCCAGATGCATTCAAAATGTCCCAAAGCTCATCATAGCTCTGAAATGCCTTTTTCCCCTTTGTCCCCGCCTCTTCCGCGACCCCCACCAGGCTTTGGGGTCGGTCCTTTTCGCACCGGTAGATCCGAATGATGTAATTGACGACCGGATTCATGACCCCTCCATTGACCCGGCAGGCTAACTCTGCCTGAATCTACGGACCCATAAGGACGATTAAGGATTGAGTCTTTTTAATTTTGAAATGAAATGGTCTTTTACTGCTTGAATAACAGGTGGAAGGTTACAGATAGGTGACAGATTGGGGAGAAAATAGAAAAAAAGTGAAAAAGTTAACATTTTTTCCGGCTGCTGCACTCGGGGAAGAAGTGGGGAGAAGAGAGAAGAAAGAGAACAGTTCTAGGTAGGGTTGATCAAGCGAAGCAGATCCTGTTGGATGTGTGGGAGCAGGGTAACCGGAGTGGAAGTGGTCGACCAAGCCGGGCAGATCAAAGCGGGACCAGGCGAAACAGATCGTCTTCCGCCGCTTTTTGATCAAAGGGTCAGGACATTAGCGTCCAACCCGATCACCGGTTGGTTTCTTGGGCAATAGCCTCGTCCATCTCCTCCAACGACAATTTCTTTTCAGGTTTGGGAACCATACCCTTGAGGCTGGTCAAGGCTTCCTTCACCGCTATAGCCTCCGGCCTGTCTGTTTTTTTCTTCCATCCTCCCTCTTCCATCTTCCATCTCCTTCATCCTGCCTCTCCCAGCAAACTGTCCCTGACAACCCTGGTCCGAGCGTCCGGTTCGATCCCTAGCTCCGTTTTAAGCCTTTTCTCAAAACGCTTGTAAAGCGACAACCCCTCGGCCCGCAAACCCAGTTTCCGGCAGCAGACCAGGGCGCCCCGGCAGAATTCCTCGGCCAGGCCGTCCACCTCCAGACCCTTCAGGTAGCATTCCCGGGCTTGCTTCCATTCTTCTTTTTGGCTCCGGAGGGAGCCCAACCTCTCCACCCCGCGCAGGAATTTGCTGCGCAGCCTTTCCGCGGCGGACAGCAGCCAGGGCTCCTCCATCCCCCGGCCCAGAAAAGGGCCTTGGTATGACCCGACGGCCTTTTCCAGCAGCGGGAGGGCGGCCTGGGAATTGCTCCGATCAGCCTCTCCGATAAGCTGTTCAAAGGCCCAGGCATCGGTCCAGCAATGGCGGTCGTCCAGGGTCACCCGCCCTTCGCGGACTTTCACCACCTCGTCCTTACCGATCAGCAGGCGAAGCCGATACAGCGTGGTCTTTAACGTTTGGGCCGCTGCATCCCCGTCGGCCTCCGGCCAGAGGACATCGGCCAGTTCCTCATCCCGGATGCCCTTGGCCCCGGCGGCGATCAGGGCCTGGAGCAGTTCGAGAGGTTTTTTCTGGGCCTTGCGCGAGAAGCGGAGGGGCTGCCCATCTTTATAAATGACGAACTGTCCCAAGGTGTACACCTTCAGCAGCCAGGGCCAATTTTCCAGATGGACTGGAGGATTTTCAGGCGCCAGCCTTCTCCGGCGGATGATTTCCTGGACGTATTCCACCTCGATCCCCTCTTCCAGCGCCTTCTGGCAGAGAAAGGCGGTATCAGCCGGACAGTCAATGTAGGTATTCAAAAACTTCTCTTCTTTCCCCAGGGTCAACGCTTCCCGAAGAGACCTGAGGCCCTTGATTTCCTCGCGGCTCTTGAAGGCCACATAGGCCTGCTGCAGCCGGGCATTGAATTCCAGGATTAGGCTCTTGATCTGCCGGGAGATGGCCAGGCCCTGGGAAAGGTGTTCCCGGGCCTTATCATCCATCCCTCGGCGATTCAAAATAACGGCGTTCAGCAGATAGGCGGTCCCGATGAAGAATGGGGCGCCGGTGTCGATCGCGAACCGCAGGGCCTGTTCCCCATGAATGGCGGCATGATCGTATGTTCCGCGGATAAGTTCTTCTCTGGCCAAGGTGTAAAAATAAAAGCACTGGTCACGGCTAGCCATCGCCTTGTTTCCCACTCCTGGGTTATTCATGGAAGTGGATAACTGGCTAATGAACTGGCACGCCTTTTCGGTATCATTCATATTCAGTGAATTCTGGATGGCCTGGAAAAACAAAAAATTACTTCCAATAGTCCCAGCCTCGCCGAATGTTCGGGAAAACTCAAGGCCCTCGGAAACGGACTTAATGCATTTTTCAGGGAAGCCCGCTACCTGAAAAAACATCGCCTGGGCCATGATGCCAGATATACGAAGGGGGGACTGATCTTCCAGGGTTTGCGTAAATGAGTTGAACATTTCCAACGCCAGGGAGGCCTTTTCTAAGTGGCCGACAGAGAGTCTGAAAAGAACCAGATAGAATAAAAAAACACCTCTAATGTCTTTATAATATCGGAAGTCTTCCGTCAGGGACAGGGCTCGACTCGCCCAGAGTTCTATCTCCGGATGACCGGGCTGTTTCTGGACTAGGGCGCAAAACAAACTCGTCGAAACTCGCTCTCCAATCCAGGGAGAAGGAAATTCCTGAAAGGGATCCCGAACATGGATCTTGAGTTCATCAATCCAATAATCCAACTGATCACTAGCTTTAAGGAAATGAGCAATGAGTAAAACGATGCCGGACCAGGCCAAAAGCATCCCGACTATTTCCCCTTTTTGCTTGAATTTTTCATAAGACCGCTCCAGAAGATCCCGGCATAAAATCAAATCAAAATGGGATTGGGCTGCTCCCTGCCAGAAAAGAAGCCAAGCATCCTGTTCAATCAGATCGCTCGGCAGCCCTTCCAGCCATTCCCGTAGCAGTTGGAACCTTCCCTGAAACTGGAGGATTTGAGCATTCTGGAGGATGATACGCATCATCACTTCCCGGTCCTCGGCCTCCCGGGCCAAAATAAAGGCTTCTTCGATCTGTCCATCTGTTTCCAGCAGGTGAACGGCCTTCCGGTTAAAGTCCTTATACGTATCCGGGGAGAAATGCGACTTAGCCTGCTTTCGCAAAAAGGTCCTGAACAGGGGGTGATACTGGTAGACCGGCTCTTTTAGGTATCGCTGATCGATGAAATAATTGTTCCGCATCAACCTGGCCAGGATGGAACCAGCCTGGGGAAGGCCGGTCAGCGTTTCCGCTATCCCAACGGTCATTTGAGGCAGGAAAGCCGTCCGGAGGAGAAAATCCTTTATCTCCGGGCTGGTTTTGTCGAAAATCTCCTTTCCAAAATATTGGAAGATGCCCTCCCGGGTGATATCATCAATTTTTTTGAGAACCATCCCCTGCCTGAGGCCTTGCAGTATCAGGATCAACCCAGCCGCCCAGCCGTCAACCAAAGCATGAACCTGCCGAATCGTTTCCCCTGGAATGTCCCGATCGGGTCTCAATCGGACGATATCCACCGATTCTTCCAAGGTCAGGCGCAGGTCTTCCCAGGTCAACAGGCCCAATACCTGATTGGCCTGGAGCCTGATCCAGGATGGAGGCGGGGCACCCCGGCTGATCAGCACCAGAAGCCTGCCCTGGGCGAATTCGTTCACTCCCAGTAGAATAGCCTCCTGGATTATCGAATTCTCCGGAATGAACTGGAAATTGTCTAAAACCAGAATCGTCCCTGGTTTTAATCTGCTGAAGGCCTCCTGGAAAAAGCGCCGGGCAAAGGCGGGGATGCCTTGGAGATATTCGGGGCCAAAAAGGGGCAGGGGGTTTTTTCGACGGGGAAAGGCATCGCTAAAAGAGAACCCAAGTCGGTAAAAAAAGGTGGCCGGGTCCTTATCAGCCTCTGCTACCTGGTGCCAGAGGTTGGGAATTCTCCGGTCCTGCAGATAGGAACTGACCAGTGTCGTCTTGCCGCAGCCACCCGGGCCGGAGACCCAGATGACCGGGCCGTCCAGTAAACGGTCCAGTTGTTTGAACAGACGCTCCCGGGAAACGGCTTTCCGGAGAATCGGCCGATTGCTTCTGATTGGGTTATTTTTTGTCGGTGTCATTTCGATGACCTTTCCTAACCAGAAAGTCCCGTTTAATATATAGAAATGGAAATGTTGCGATGAAAACTTTCCCCGAAGCGGTGAAATTTGGCTGGTCAACTGGAATCCTGGTCGCGGAAGCGAACAGGCGGGGAAAAGGCCCGCGCTGGTTATTCAAAACGATATTGGCAATGAACATGCCTCCACCACGATTGTCGCCGCCCTTTCGGCCACCATCAGAATTTATCCCATGAATGTCTTGATCGAACCACCCCAGGGAGGATTGACTAAACCCTCCATCATAAAAACCGGCCAAATCCTCACGGTTTCCAAAGATCGACTGGAAAAAAGATTGGGCATCATTGAAGAGAAGAAAATGGAAGAGGTTGACCGGGCACTTAGATTAAGCCTGGCTCTTTAGCTTTCTTGTTTATAAACCGGACCCAGGCGAAACAAATCCCTCTCCGCATAAAAAAAGCCCCGTTTTAAGAATTTAGAACGAGGCTTTGGTTTGGATCGGCTTCCTCCAGGGTGAGGGTTAACGATGACTCTCTTTTTGTAATCTGAATCACCTATCTTTTTATCGGATTTTTACTATAATATCAATCAAATTTATTTACCCGTACCGGGCCGGTTTTTTCTATTTGACATACTGAAGGGGGTGTTCAACGGTGAGGGACGTTTTGGGTTGTCACCCCAGATTTTGAGCGGCCTTATTCGAATTACCACCCATCCGAAGGTGTTTAAGGAACCGAGTGGCCTGGATGAGGTTGTCGGATTCTGTGAAATCCTGTTAGCCCAACCCCACGGTCTGATCATCCAACCGGGGGAACGCCATTGAGACATATTTACCCGCCTGTGCCTCGAGGCGAACGCCCGCGGCAACCTTGCCTGGTTCGCGGCCCTGGCCATCGAGTCGGGCTGTGAATGGATTACCCTCGATCGCGACTATGCCAGGTTCCCGGGGCTGAAATGGCAGGTGCCGACCTGACGTTCAAACTTAGAGGGACTATGCTTGTGTCTTGTCTTTCGCAGGTTCGGTGTCCCCGCCGACCTTCTCGGTTTCCCAAGTCACCTAGGTATCAAACCTGACCACGGTCAATTAATCAGCGATCCTCATTGCCAGGCCGGCAGGCGAGACGCCTGCCCTACCGTTTAATGGGCGGTTGTTTTTCCCCTGGGCCTCCCGACGAACAGACCCCGGCTTGTGTCGCCCTATTTAAGCTCGGCCCAATTCCGCCCCGTGGAGATCTGCACCAGCAGCGGGACCCGCAATTCCATAGCCGCTTCCATGTGCTGCTTGACCAGTTTTTTCAGCGCCTCGACTTCCTTCTCCGGGGCTTCGAACACCAGTTCGTCATGCACCTGAAGGAGCATACGGGCCCGCAGACCCTGCTTTTTCATTTCCCGGTCAATCACAATCATGGCCATCTTGATCAGGTCGGCGGCGCTCCCCTGAATGGGGGTGTTGATGGCCGTTCGTTCGGCGAATTGGCGGGCCACCCGGTTGGAGCTGTTGATTTCCTCGATGATCCGGCGCCGGTTGAAGAGGGTGGTGACAAACCTGTTTTCCCGCGCTTCCTCCAGCGTCTGATCCAGAAAGCGTTTTACGCCTTCATATTTTAGAAAATACTGGTCGATCATCTCCTGGGCCTCCCGGGCCCCGATCCCCAATTCCTTGGATAAACCGAAGGCGCTCATGCCGTAGATGATCCCGAAATTGATCACCTTGGCCTGGCGACGCATATCCGCGGTCACCTTATCGGAAGGCACGTTGAACAATTCGACGGCCGTGCGGGTATGCACATCCTCCCCGGCTTGAAAGGCGGCCATCAAGTTGGGGTCCTGACTGTAATGGGCCATGACCCGCAGTTCGATCTGGGAATAGTCGGCCGACAGCAGCACCCAACCGGGTTCGGCCACAAAGGCCTGTCGGATGCGGCGCCCCTCCTCGGTGCGTACCGGAATGTTCTGCAGATTGGGCTCGCTGCTGCTCAACCGACCGGTAGCCGTCACGGTCTGGTTGAAGGAGGTATGCAGCCGTCCGGTCTCCGGGTTGATCAGCTTCGGTAGGGCGTCGACGTAGGTGGATTTCAGCTTGCTTAAGGTTCGATAGTTCCAGATTTCCGCGGCGATCGGGTATTGCACGGCCAGGTCCCGGAGGACCTCGGCGTCCGTGGAACTGTGGCTTTTCCCCTTGGTTTTCTTGGCGGCGGGCAGTTGCAGTTTTTCGAACAAGATCCGGCTCATCTGCTGCGGGGAGTTGAGATTGAAGCGTTCCCCGGCCAGGGTGTAGACCTGCTCCTCGATCTGATTTAATTTCCCCTCTAACTCCTTGGACAGATCGCTGAGAGACCGGCTGTCGATCCGAATACCCTGCCACTCCATTTCGGCCAGCACGGTGATCAAAGGCATTTCCATTTCCCTGAACAGATCGTCCAACCCCTCTTTGATCAGCAGCGGTCCCAGCAAGTCCGCCAGCGTCAGGGTGACCTCCGCATCCTCAGCCGCGTACTCCACGGCCCGGTTCACCGGCACGGCACTGAAATTCAAGGCCTTGGGACCCGAGCCCACCACTTCCTTGTAGGTGATCAGTTTTTGATTGAGGTGTTCCCAGGCGATCTGATTCAGGTTGTGAGCCCGACGGCCGGGGTTGAGCAGGTAGGAGGCCAGCATGGTGTCGAAGGCGATCCCCTGGTAATCCAACCCGTAGCGGCGCAGAACTAGCCATTCGTACTTGATATTCTGACCGATCTTTTCGATCCGGGAATCTTGAATCAGGTCGGTCAGATCGGCCAGCACCCGGTCCCGCGGTAGTTGATCGGGGACGCCTAAATAGGTGTGCCCCACGGGGAGATAAAACCCCTCACCTTCCTTCCAGGAGAGGGCGATACCCACAATCTCGGCCCGAATCGGGTCCGGCGAGGTCGTTTCCAGGTCCAGGGACACCCGGCCGGCTTTCTTGATTTGTTCAATAATTCCCTCCAGGTCTTTCAGGTCGAAAACCCCTTGATAGTCCCGGGGGTGGTCGCGCACCTCCGCCACCTCCCCCAACCCGTCCAGAAATTTTTTAAACTCGAGTTCAGTAAACAAGGCCTTTAATTTTTCCGTATCCGCCGCCCCCGGCTTCAGTTCCTCCACGGAAAGATCCAGGACAACCCCGGTGTCGATAGTTGCCAGCCGACGGGACAGGCGGGCCTGTTCCTGAAAGGCGGTAATTTTTTCCCGCACCTTGGGGGGAGCGACGTTGGGCAGGTTCTCCAGCAGCTTATCCAGGGAACCATGGGCCTGGATCAGTTTTACCGCCGTCTTCTCCCCGATGCCCGGAACACCGGGGATATTGTCACTGCTGTCGCCCGACAGGCCCATCACGTCGGGAACATGATCCGGGGTGGTGCCGAAGCGTTCCTGGACGGTTTTCAAGTCAAAGACTTGATCCTTCAGGGTGTCCCACATCCAGACCTTTTTGGAAATAAGCTGCATCAGGTCCTTATCGCCGGAAACGATGACCACCTCAAACCCTTTTCTCTCCGCCTCCAAAGCCAGGGTGCCGATCAGGTCATCGGCCTCCAGCCCCTCCTTCTCCAAGATGGGGAAGCCGTAGCCCCGGCTGACCGCTTTGATATAGGGAATCTGGACCTGGAGGGCCTCCGGCATGGGGGGCCGGTTGGCCTTGTACTCCGGAAAAATCTGGTGCCGAAAGGTGGGCCCTTTGGCATCAAAGATCAGGGCCAGGTATTGGGGTTCCTGCTCCTCCAGAACCTTGTTCACCATCTGGACGAAACCGTATATGGCCTGGGTGGGCATCCCTTTGCTGTTGGACAGGTGGGCAATGGCGTAAAAGGCCCGGTAGATATACGAACTGCCGTCGATCAGATACAAGACTTTTCGCTGGTCCATGGAGACTCCCCCGGCACGGGACAAGGAAACGGATTAATCCGCAAGTTAAACCGTGGCCCAAAAATAGAACTAATCGGTTTTGAACAGTGGAACCTGGCTTCTTTGAGCTGCGGCGGTAAGTTTTCGGTCCAGGGTCGCCAGAGGAAGCCCTTTCCGCATAGCCAGATCCAGATAGGAGGCATCGTAGGTGGAGATTTTTTGCTGTCGGGCCAGGGCCAGAATCTCTTTAAACATCCTTTCCGGAGGTTCCTGATCCACAATGATCGGCAGTTCGGACAACAACGCCAAAAAGCGGGCGCTGTCCCCTTCACCCAAGCGACGATGTCGTTCGGCCACCAGCAGTACATTACCAACCTCTAAAGGCCAGATGGAAGGGACGAAGGCCTTTCCCTGTTCCAGTCCATCCAGGATGGAATCCGCCTCATGACCGACCTCATCCTGGAAGCACCAAGCCATGACCACCGAATTGTCGATCACCAAGTCCAAGCCCATTTACCGCCGACCTTCCTCAATCAGGGCACGAATGGAAAGGCCCCGAAGCCTGTTTTTTTTACGGAATTTGCGTAGTTCGGCAATGATCTCCCGGGGATCGGATTTCCTTTGAGGTGCCGGGGACTGCAAAACCGCCACGGGAAGCCCATGTTTGGTAATCAGAAACTTTTCTCCCGCCGCCACCCGTTCCAGCAGTTTGGGAAGATGGGTTTTGGCCTCGTAGGCCCCAATGGGTTCCATCGCTTTTCCCTTCCGAGATTTTAGACTAGTATAAGACTAGTCTAACTAAAACAATCGGAGAAGTCAAGGTTCCTTTAGAAAATGGATCAGCGCCATCAATTTACGGTCTCGTTTCTGAATGGCCCGAGCCTTTTTCTCCTCCGGCCAGTCAAACCAGCCCTGTCCGGTCTTGGCTCCCAACTCCCCGGCAGCCACTTTTTGGCTCAGCAGCGGCGAAGGGTTGGTATCATTACAGAGATAGGGCAGAAGATATTTCTGGACCTGGTACGTGATGTCCAGCCCACCCCAGTCGGACCGCTCCAACGGTCCCATCAGGGCCAGGCGCAAGCCAAAGCCGAATTTGACCACCCGGTCCACCTCCTCCGGCGCGGCAATCCCCTGGTCCACCAAGTTCATGGCCTCCCGCTGCAGGGCGTGCTGCATGCGGTTGCCCACGAACCCGGGCACATCCCGGAGAACCCGGATCGGTTCCTTTCCCAAACCGGCCAACAGGAAGACGACTTCTTCAAAAATCCGGCAGGAAGTGGTTTCGCTTTTGATTACTTCCACGCAGGGCAGGATATGGGGTGGATTCCAGAAATGGGTACCCAAGACCCGTTCCGGATGCTTCAGGCCCCGGCTGATGGAAGTAATGCTCAGGGCCGAGGTATTGCTGCAGAGGATGGTCTCCGGGCGGGTCAGTTTCTCCAATTCCGCAAAGAGACGGCGCTTGAGATCCAGTTCCTCACTAACCGTCTCGATGATCAGCCCGAGGTCCAGGACGGTCGAAGGCAGGTCTTCGACTAAAGCAATATTCTGAAGGGCTGCATCGACGGCCTCCGGTTTAGCCCACCCGGCTTCCAGAAAAAGTTCCAGATTAGACCGGATGCGGGCCGGAGCGCTGCGGAGGACCTCTCGGTTGACATCGTAAAGCCTTACCTGCCACCCTTTGACGGCGAAACATTGGGCGATGCCGTGGCCCATGGTTCCGGCGCCGATAATTCCGACTTCCTGCATGAATATTGGCTCCCTTTTAATACGAAAATAATGTCAGGCGCCACCTTGGGCATTTGTTTTTGCCGTCATGCCGGACTCGATCCGGCATCCAGTTCCTTTGAGGCTTAACTGAGCCCTGGATTCCGGATCGCGCTTCGCTTGTCCGGAATGACGAACCGACTCGACCCGTTTAAAGCCTATTTTCATGCTTCGGGATGCCCGCCTTGAACATTTGCTTTTCCCCTCATGGCGAACAGTTATTATTTCTCGTTCCGGGGCAAGCAAAGGATCTGCCGCGCCTCGTCACAGGAAGCCACCTCCCGGTCCAGCAGCTTCGCCAGGGCCGCGGACCGTTCCACAAACCGGGCATTGGAGTCGGCTTTCACCCCCCGGCTCAGGTAGAGGTTGTCTTCAAATCCCACTCGAATATGACCACCCATCAGCAACGCCTGGGTGGTCAACGGGAGCTGATTGGGTCCTACTCCCATTACGGACCACTGACAATCTATGGGCAGGCGGTTCTTCATGGCCAGGAGTCCCTCCAAGTCGCCGTTTATCCCCCAGGGTACTCCCAAACAGATTTGAAAATAGGGCGGATCGTCCAGAAGCCCCCTTTTCACCAGATCGATGGCCTGGCGAATATGCCCCAGGTCGAAGACCTCCAGTTCGGGTTTCACGCCGGCCTTCCGCATTGCGGAGGCGGCTGTCTCCACCCAATCCGGCGGATTGCTGAAGACCCGTCCCCCCGGAAATTGAGGCTGCCCACATCCAGGGAGCAGAGGTCGGGTTCCAGTTCCAAAGGCATAAGGCGCCGGAGCCCCACTTCCGGTCCTTCCAGGTTAAAAGCGCTGGTGGTCAGGTTGATGAGCACATCGCTCTCCGCCCGGATTCGCTCCACCGCCTCGGCGAAGAGTTCCTTTTCAAAGGCCGGCTTCCCGCTTTGGGGATCGCGAACATGGATATGCACGATAGCGGCTCCGGCCCGCCAGGACCGCAGGGCTTCGGTCGCGATTTCCTCCGGACTGTAAGGGACGGCGGGGTTTTGCTCCTTGGTTGGGGCGGCGCCGGTTAAGGCCGCGGTAATGATCAGCTTGTCCATGCAAGGAGATTTTCTTAATAAGCCCTATAGCTTCTTCAAGGGGTGGTTGGCAAAATAGATTTCTCGGGTGGCCGGCGCACCATCAAATATACCGCCTGCATTTCCAATACGGACTCCCGGCGTTGATTGTGGAGCTCAAAACGTATTTTGACCAGTCCCCGGCCAAGGTTCTTGGTCGGTCGAGCCAGGACTACCCGGCTTTTTACCTGGACCGAATCCCCGAGATAGCTGGGTCTCTGGAACTTGACGTATTCGAACTCCAAGACTGCGACCATATGGTCGAAAAGCCCCCGTTGCTGACATAAGCCCATGGCCATACTAATTAATAACGGGGCCGGAAGAATGCGTTTGGGGTGCCCAACTGTCCGGGCGGCCTGGTCATCCATGAAAATCGGGTTCTTAAGCAAGGAGAGATCCAAAAAAGCGGTCACCTCGGCATCGATTATCTGCCGCGGGCCAGTAGCGAATTCAGCACCAACCACAAATTCCTCGAAATACATTCTTTGCCCTCATTTTTTATTATTAGGAGATCTGTTGTCAAAAAAAGCTTCAATAATTACCAATTGAAATGGCACCATTTAATCCCTGTTGCCTTTATTTCTAACATAATCGGGATAAAGTTTTTCGATGCAGGGGGGGCAAAGGCCGTGGCTGAAATCGGCTTCGGAGTGATTCCGAATATATTCCTCGATCTGATTCCAATATCCTTGGTCGTCCCGTATTTTTTTGCAGGAAGCACAGATGGGCAGCAAACCGCTAAGCTGTTTGACCTTGGATAAAGCATCCTGAAGCTCTACCACCAGCCTCTCCCGTTCTTCCGCGGCTTCCATTTCTTTGGAGACCTCGGTCAGGCAGCCAAGGGAGATGCTGGAGTGGTCCCT
Organism: uncultured delta proteobacterium; assembly: GCA_963843145.1. Lineage (GTDB taxonomy): Bacteria > Desulfobacterota > RBG-13-43-22 > RBG-13-43-22 > RBG-13-43-22 > CAVQSS01. The sequence goes on along the minus strand of CAWJJC010000028.1, from coordinate 385,503 downwards.
CGGATGCCTTTCTATCTCGGCCTGATCCTTCAGCCAAAAAGAACGACCGGCGGATAAAGAAAGCTTATAAACCGCCTCGATAACACCGGTCTTTTTTACCTCCTCGCGCAACTGTTTTCGGAAACTGGTCAGTTCCGGTCGGCGGATGATTTCTTTTTTTATTCCAGGTTCATCCGTTTGGTATTTGTAGACGCGCCGCTCGACCACGCTGCGGCGGAAGACTTCAGCTACTTGACAAGCTTCACAACCCAACAACTCGCTTAATCGACTGCTGGCGAATTCGTACCAGATGATGCGATCTTTTTCATGCCAGGCGGCGATATAACAGATAGCGGGGTTTCCCGTATCTTCGAAAGCGCGATTATTGGCTATACATTTTGCCACCCGCTCTTTAAGCGCCTGGCTGTAATGGCCGGTTAGTATTTTACCGTAATAGGCCGGGTCGTTTTCCCAATCCATGTTTCTCTGCCGGTAAAGCCGAATTTCAGGCCTTCAGTAATCGGATAAAGCATTGGTCACCTGATTTTCCGAAAAGTTAACTGCTTGCTGCCTGGAAGGGTAAGGCGAATAGTATCCCTTTCGATGTCGCCGACGATGACTCCGCCCCCTTTGGTGTTAATTCTAAGCTCAGCGCCCTTGAGGTACCAGGAGAAGGGTATTTCTTCACCGCCTGATTTCCAGGCGCCGTCTCCATTGGCCTTGAGCTCCAGAACGGTCGTGGCCTCTCCGGGGAAGTCTCTTCCCGAGGCCTGATAGTTTCCGGCGACTTCGTTTTTTGAGCCGCAGGCGGTTACGAGGATCAATAGCAGAAAAAGAGACGGCAACCGATAATGAAAAAAGGATTTTGGAGTTACACCCATGGGAGACCCCTATCGTGAAGTATTAGGAGAAGGGACCATGATTTTTGCCGGATCAGTCCGGCCTCCCCGGCGAAACTGTAAGAGTCGATCAAAATAGTAGATGTGGATGGTAAAGATCAGCAAAAGAATGTTTTCAGCGATTTTCTTCCAGCCGATGGGCTCACCGACAGTATCGTAACACCCGCAACTGATGGAGGCCCCCCAGTACATGTTGATCAGTACCATAATATTGAACATCACCAGCAATAATCCAATAAAGACGACGGAAGCCCTCGAGGTGAATCCGATAACCAGGAACAGCCCGCAGACAAACTCCACCCACGGCAAAAACACCGCCACCGGATTAAGCAGCCAGTAGGGCAAGAGTCGGTAATCGGCCGTTGCTTCCGCAAACTGAGCCGGGTAAACGATCTTGCTCATGCTGGCGTAAAGGAAAAATCCTCCCACGCACAACCGGAGTGCGAAAGCTAAATATTTGCTCGTCAACATTCCCCGGAGGTAAGGCCCGATCATTCCTTCTCCTTTTCTTCCACGGGAAAACCCCTTTCCTCCCAGGCCGCCAGACCCCCTTCCAGGACCCTGACTTTCTCGTAGCCGCGGAGGATCAGCTTCCCGGCCAACTCCAAGTCATAAAGTTTGCTGACCGTTCCTCCATAGACTACAATTTTCCTTTCCTTGTCTTCTTTGGCGAAGGTCATCAGGTAAAGGATATCGAAAAGTGCCAAGGGAAAATTGACCGCCCCTTTAATGTGGCGCTCTTGAAAAAAATTGGCGGGTCGGGCATCTAAAATAAGCGTTTGACGGCTGCGGAATTCTTCCCAGGCCACCGCAGGACTTATTGTCGGGAAAGCGTTTCTGTCGGGATAGTCGGGGAAAAGAGGGATTCCGTTTGGATTGGAATAGTTGAAAATCGTTGCCAGGATAAGGCTGACGACCATAACCAGAAGAAAATCAAACCCGGTAATCCGCAAAGACTGGCGTACTTCTTGGGCCTGGATCTCAAGACGCTTTTCATCGCTGATCAGCCAACTCCGCATCTGCCTGACGAACATTTTGGAGACGTCGGGAAATTCGCTCATGATTTGATCCAGTTGATCTTTGGAGAGAACCATCAGGTGGGTCTCTTCCAACGTCTCCACGTCGGCTGACCTGGGTTCCCCGGTCAGGAGCGCCATTTCCCCAAAGGTCTCACCCGGCCCCTTGATGGAAATATCTAAATTCAATCCCTCCTGGTTTTTCCTGAAGACCCTTACGGACCCGGAGCGGATGATGTAGAGGTAATCACCGGGATCGCCCTGCCTGAGAACGATTGAGTTGTGGGACACCACCAGAAAGGCAACCGCTCCGGCGATGGCCTCCAACGCCTCCTTCGGCAGCCCTTGAAAAACCGGGCTTCTGGCCAGGACATCCGCCGCGTCGTCGTTTACGGGCATTCTACTCTCGCAATCAACCCAAACGAATTGGAATTCTTAACCAGCCCCCGGGCACTGAGGCGCCCTCGCGAGGCCTGGAAATCTGCCATAGGCCTGGCGGTTATTATCGTATTCCCTCCCCCGGGTCCGGCTATTGCGCCTGTAACTTTTTCTTGATCTCCATTACATAAGCATCAAAGTTCTCTATGGGGCCAGAGTGATTCATGAGGACTTTACCGTTCTTGTCCACCAAAATGGTGTGGGGAACGGCTGGCACTTTTGCCTTTTTGGCGATTTCTTTCTTGGGGTCGACATACAAGGGAAAGTCTACTTTAAAAGCCTTTTTATAAGAGGACAATTCATCGGGCTGATTTCCGATGGCAATGCCGATCATTTTGAAATCTTTACTTAACTTTTTGTCTTCCTTAAATAAATTATAGACCCTGTTGACCACAGGCGCGTTTTTTTGACACACGGGTCAGTATACGTCGAGAAAGTCGATTAAAACGACTTTCGTCTTAATCTGAGATAAAGAAAAGCGCTTTTCATCACTAACCTCCAGATAGGCCTTGGATTGGGGTGAGGCCGGACCTTTTAATTCAAAATCCGGCATCTTACTTCCCGGAGGAAGGGTCTCGGCCGAGTAGATCAATGAACAGTGCACGCTGATCAAAATGAAGAAAACCACGCCCAACAGGTTAATGGCCAACTTTTTTAGCTGCATCCTGGCGCCTCCCTAACTTGGAAAATTTTTGAATAGCCTAAACAAAAAAAGCCTTCCAATGGGTTTGACCCCCCCGGAGGCTTCCTACCGCAGCCTGATGATACTCCCACTTCATTTCCAGATCCTTGGTCAGTTCAGATTAGGTGGGGAAGTTTATCAAAAGTCTTAGCGAATTATGAATACTATTAAATAAACAGCATATCTCAACAATTTGTCAACAGAAAAATGGGCCGTTTATTTTCTTCTCCGTTACCGGGAGACGAATCCTGACCGTCGTCCCCTGTCCTGGGAGGCTGCGTACTACCAGGCTGCCTTTATGGCCCCGGATGATCTTTTGGGTAATGGCCAGACCCAAGCCGATCCCCTTTTCCTTGGTGGTAAAATAGTGGGCAAAAACCTTTTTCAGATTTTCCGGAGGAATCCCGGGCCCGCTGTCCTCAATCCGCAATTCAATGGCATTCAATCCCGGGATTGATTTTAGGACCAGCTTCAAACGACCGCCCCCGGGCATCGCTTCCAGCGCGTTATTGAGCAGGTTCAGAAAGGCCTGGGTCAACTGGGAGCGATCTCCCCGCACGGGCGGCAGATCCTTTTCCCAGTTTTTCTCCAGTGCTATCCCGCTGCCTGTTATGGCCTCCTCCAGCAGGTTCAAGACGTAATCCAGAATTTCCTCCACGGCCTGGTCTTTGAATTCCGACTGGAACGGCCGGGCCACAAATAGAAACTGTTCAATGATTTTATTGACCCGGCTGATCTCGTCCCGGACGATTCCGGTAAACCGCTCGTATTCCTGCTGCCCTTGAGGGTCCACCCAGCGGAACTCTTTTTGAAGACGTTGCACAACCAGGCCGATGGCGTTCAGGGGGTTCTTGATCTCATGGGCCACACCGGCCGCTAGTTGGCCCATGGCGGACAGTTCTTCCTGAAGCCGCATCTGCTCCTCCAGTTCCTTTATTTTGCTGAAATGGCGGTTTTGGATTTGAAAAATGATAATAAAGCTGACTATGCCCAAGGCTAAAAGCACGGCGGTCATGAGGAGAATACGCTTCTGGGATTGATAGAGTATGGGAGTGATTCCCTTAAGGGACAGGCCCAGCCGGATAGAGCCTGGAGACCGTCCGTCCGGGGCGAAGGCCCGGGACAGTTCTAAAAATTCACCATCGGATCTTTTTATCCAAGCCAAAGGGGCTTCTTTCCCCGGCCAGGGTTTTTTCCATTCAACCGTTGGCGGGTTGGCCGCTGACCCGTTCCCTGCTTCTCCCAAAACCCGTTTTCGGGAATCCAGGATTTCCAGGTAGGCCAGATTTCCTTTCCCGAAAAATTCATTGATCAATCCCTGGATAATGATCTGCTCCCCCAGGAAACGGTATTCTTCCGGGGAGATACGTATCAAAATAAAGCCTCGGTCAAAACGCCGGGCCAGGGCCAGCGTCAGGGGAAAAGGACTCTCCTTTCCCGGCTCTTTTCGGGAAAGAAAAAGCCGGGATTGACCATTTAACAGCTTCTGAAAAGATGGATTTTTCAAGAACTCCCGGTAACGCGGCATCTGGGACCGGTCTTCCCGAGGCGGGGCGATAAATTCGATATGCGCCAATCCGGTCTTGGCTATCAACCCGCTCCGATACCCGGAATCTCCGGATTTCTTCGCCGCTTCCTGATCCAACCGCAGGCCCAGGTCGACCAGTCGCTCGATGAGGATATCCTCCAGCCCGAGCAACGGGTCCGTTTCCAGTGTCTCCCGGAGGTTCGTGACCGGCGACTGGCGGCCGACGTCCAGAAAACGTTTGATCAGATTGGTGGCATTGGTGTCAATCCCCCGGATGAGCAGTTGTCCTTCCGTCTCCAGGAGGTCGAACAACTGGGCTCGGGTCCGCTGAATTTCAAAATATCCGTTGATCAACAGCAACAGGATTAGAACCGCCAGGACCGGAAGCAAATAGTAGGCATAATGAAAAGCTCGTTGATTCATGGTCCGGAGCCTGCTCAAGGATTAACGGGAAGGCTTCCTACCCTAAAATATCTGATTTTGGGGTTAGGGTCGACTCGGGGGGTTCTCCGACGGAAGACCAGGGTGGTTTCGGTTTCTATGGAAATCCCTGCCGAAGCCTCCCCCCATAAAAAAACCCCAATGGCAGCGAAAACCCAGGTCGCTTCCGGGAGGGAGTTTCTCTTTCTGGTCCGCCCGCAGAATCTTCAGGGCCTCCGCTTGATACACCAAAGCCCTTTCCCGGCCGTTCAGGAAAAGGGCCTGGAGTTCTTTTCGAATTTCTTCCCCTCGAGGGCCTTGAAATTCTTCTTCACTCAAGGTCCGCAGTTCCAACCGCTTACTCGCCATTTTTTTCCGGACCTGAATCATTTCCTGACGAAACCTGTTCCGAAGTTCCAGAAGGGTTTGCGCCTGATCGTCAGTCAGGTTCAACTTATCCGACCCGCTTTTCCACTCCCTATCGGGTGGCCCGGCCGGGGAAAGGCCGGCACCCAGGCCGTAAACCAGGATCAGCATCAGCGCTCCCGTCAACATCCGGGAACGGAGGAATATCTTCAAAAATCGAACCATTCTGGCTATGACCATTTGGATTTTAGAGCTTCGTTTTTGTATCGGCCGGCGATGAGACCCAGCGGCGAGACTTGTCGACGAGCCCTTCGACAGGACTTCGGCGAGCCCTTCGACAGGCTCAGGGCCTTGAGCTTCCCGAAAAGGCTCAGTCGAGTCGCTCAGGGCCTTGAGCTTGCCGAAAAGGCTTAGTCGAGTCACTCAGGTCGAACCTCCCTGCCGATTTTCTCAAGCGCTGAGACGATCCCGGGCCAGTTGATACAGGCGCAGGTACTCGCGGGCGGAATTCTCCCAGGAAAAGTCCTGGGACATGGCATTGCGCATCAGCGCCCGCCAGAGATGGGGAATTCCATAGGTTTCCAAAGCCTCCTCCAGAGACTGCCAGAAGGCCTCGGCCTGGTATTCCTGGAATTTAAACCCGGTACCCGACTGATCCAGGGATTTGAAAGGCTGGATGGTATCGTCCAGGCCGCCGGTAGCCCGCACAATGGGAATCGTTCCGTATTTCAGGCTGTATATCTGATTCAACCCACAGGGTTCGTAACGGGAAGGCATGAGGAACATATCGCTCCCGGCCTCAATTTTGTGAGCCAGGGTGTTATCATAAGCCAATCGCAGGCCGATTTTTTGGGGGAACTTCGCCGCCAGATCGGAAAAGAGTTGATGGTATTTCTCCTCACCTGTTCCCAGAACTACCAGGGTTACCTCTTTCTCGATCAGTCGGTCCATGACTGCGGCCAGCAGGTCAAACCCTTTCTGGTCGGCCAGGCGGGAGATAACCCCCAATAGCGGATAGACCTGCCGTTCCTCCGAAAGGTTGAATTGCTTCAGCAGATCGACCTTGCAGGCCATTTTCCCCGAAAGGTCGTCTGCCCCAAAAGCAGCGGCGATTAAGGGGTCTGTTTGGGGGTTCCAGGACTCATAATCAACGCCATTGATGATGCCGAAAAGGTCATTCCGACGGTACGAGAGAATCCCCTCCAAACCGTATCCGTATTCTTCGGTTTGGATTTCCTGACCGTATTTCCGGCTTACGGTATTGATGATCTGGCTGTAGACGATCCCAGACTTCAAGAGGTTGACCGATCCCCAGAATTCCAGTCCGGAAGGGTTGTAGGTCTCCCAGGGCAGGCCGGCCAGAGGGATGATGTCCGGGTCAAATATCCCCTGATAGGCGATATTGTGGATGGTGAAAATACTGGCCGTGTTGGCCCAAAAGGAGTCCCGGGTCCGAAGGAAATGCAAGTAGGCCGGAATCAAACCCGTCTGCCAGTCGTGGCCATGAAAGACATCCGGTTGAAAGGAGATCAGGGGAGCCAGGGCCAGGGTTGCCTGGCAGAAGAGGACGAAGCGCTGGTCGTTGTCAAAATAGTCCCCTCGAGAAGTGCCGTAAAGGTAACTGCGATCGAAAAATTCATCCCGCTCAATAAAATAAACCGGGAGTCCTTCCGCCAGGGTCGATTCGTAAATATCCACTTCAATGGTCCGTCCGCCCACCGGGACCCGGATCCCCTCCAGTGTTTTTTTCAGAGAGAAATTGCCCTGCCGGACCATGCGGTAGAGCGGCATGACCAGACGCACATCGCAGCCTAATCTTTTCAACGCCTTGGGCAGTGAACCGGCCACATCGGCCAACCCGCCGGTTTTGGCAAAAGGCACGACTTCCGGTGAAACGAATAGCACCTTGAAGGGATTCATAGCCACCTCGCCTCATTTCATAATTAAATTAGGCAGCCAGAGGGAGATCTGGGGGAAAAACAGAAAAATAAATAGACAAATGTACATGCCCACAATAAAGGGGTAAATGCCTTTATAAATGGTGCCGATGGGCACCTTCGTTACCCCGGCGACAACAAAGACATTGATGGCCATGGGCGGCAGGATGATGCCGATCATGGTAATGACGCAGACGATGACCCCGAACCACACCGGGTCATACCCCAATTTGAGGACCAAGGGCAGAAAAATGGGGGTAGCCAGGATGAGAAAAGCCAAGTCCTCGATGAAGGAGCCGCCGATCAGATAAATAACAAAAATGAGAATCATGATCAGATTACGATCCAAAGGCAGGCCGCCCAGCCAATCGGCCACGAGATAAGGGGTCCGGGTCACCGCGAAAAAATGACCCAGAATAGTGGCCCCGGCGATCAGGGTAATCACCATGCAACTGATCCGCAAGGTATCCTGAATCGCCTTGATAAAACGCTTCAGGTTCATATCCCTTTTAGCCAGGGTGAGGATGAGCACCGCAAAGGTCCCGATACTGCCGGCCTCGGTTGGGGTAAAAAAACCCCACATCAACCCCCCGACCACCAGGACAAAAATCACGGCCACCCAAAAGACCTGGGGCAAAGAGGCGAACCGTTCCTTCCAGGTGGATTTACGCCCCTTGGGCCCCAGCTTGGGGTTGATTTTGCACCACCCGTAGAGGGTAACCACAAAAGAAAAAGCGATGATCAATCCGGGGATGATCCCTGCTAAAAATAACTTGCCGATGGAGGTCTCGGTCAGGATGCCGTAGATGATCAGGGTTACGCTGGGCGGGATTAAAACTCCCAGGGTCCCGACGGTAGCCACGGTACCGCAAGAAAGCCGTTTGTCATAACCATAGCGGTCCATCTCCGGGACGGCGATGGTGGCAAAAGTGGCGGCCGTGGCCGGAGAGGAACCGCAGATGGCCTTGAAGGCCGTGGCGGCCCCGACGGTCCCGATGGCCAGCCCTCCCGGGATATGGCCGATAAATTTATAGGCTGCGTCATAGAGATTTCGGGCCACCCCGCCGCTGGCCCCTATTTGTCCCATCAAGACAAAGAGAGGTATGACCGTGAACCCGTAGGAGGAAAAGACACTATAAATGTCCTTGGCCACCAGGTTCAGGGCCGCGGGGACATTGACGATAGCGGCAAAACCGATAAATCCGGCCAGGGCCATGGAAAAACCGATTTCCAGGCCCAAAAGAAAGAGGACAAACAGGAGAATTACCGTCAGCAGGCCGATGATACCGAAACTCATACTTCCGCCCCCTTTTTTTTGATCAGGTCAGTCAACAAAACCAGAGACTCCAAGAGACAGCAAAAGGCGATCCCATAAGCCACCGGGTATTCAGGGAATTTCAACGTCAAAGTGACCTGGCCGTTGGCCAGATGATCGTTACCCAGCTTAAAAAGGTTCCAGCCGATGATCAAAAAAGTAAAGCTGCCCAATAATCGGGTAACCAGGTGCAGGACCCGCTGCCCGCCAAAGGAAAGTCGTTCGGTCAAAAAATCCATCAGTACGTGCCCGCGTTCAATGGTGGTCTGGGGAATGGCAAAGCCAATAACCACTGCCCCCATTAAAGAGACGATCTCAAAAGTCCCTTCAATGGGCAGCTTAAAATACCGCAAAAAGACGTCGGCCACGGTCAAAGACATGATCCCGGCCAAGGCGATTCCCGCGATCCAGTACATGAGGCGGGAAACTTTGTGGATGCTATTAACCAAAATATTCATGGGGCTGCTCCCCTGGCTAGAACAAATTGTTTATTGAAATGGTATTCCCTTTAACCTCCCGGCTCTGGAAGGTCGAAGGGAATACCGAATCGGAGGGCCAACGATTAAATTTAGGGATTTTTCTTCAACCAGGTTAAGCAAAAATTCAAAGCTTCTTCGCCGGGCAGTCCCTTGCCTTTCATGGCCTGAGCATATTCGGCAAACATGGGCCGGGCCGCCTGGGCCCAGCGTTCGTCTTCCTGCTTGGACAAGGGTATAAATTGATGCCCCTTGGACTTGGCAAATTCCAGGCCGGACTTATCAATATCGTCCCAGGCCTTGGCCGTTTTTTCGATCCATTCCTCATTCACCTTCTGAATGACCGTTTGGACTTCTTTGGGCAAAGAGGCCCACTTTTGTTTGTTCATGACCACAAAGAAGGCCATGGAATAGGCTGTGCCGTAGTTCAACGTGGTATATTTAACCACTTCCGCGAATTTCCATCCCTTTAACGTTTCAATAGGCGACATCAGGCCTTCCACCACCCCTTTCTGGACGGCATCGTAGGTCTCGGTCTGGGGCATGGCCACCGGCGTGGCCCCTAAATGGGAGACCAGTTTGGCGGTAGTCCCGGTGCAGCGGATCTTCATTCCCTTCAGTTCTTCCATTTTAGATATTGGTTTATCCCGGGTATTGAGGAGGCCCGGACCGTGCCCATGAAGGTACATCACCTTGACATCGTCCAATTCCTTGGGTTGAAACTTTTGGTAGTAGGCATTGCACAACCGGGTGGCCTGGGAGCCGCTTTTATATCCCAGCGGCATGTCGATGACCTCCGTTAAGGGAAAACGCCCGGCCGTGTAACTAAGCACCGACATGCCGATGTCCGAGATCCCTTTAACTACGCCATCGTAGCACTGGTTGGCCGGCGTCAACGTGGCGCCCGGAAACATGGTAATCTTTACTGCCCCGTTGGTCCGTTTTTCTATCTCCTTAGCCCATTCGGTTGCTAATACCGTATGGGTATGGGTAGCGGGAAAGAAAATGGAATAGGTAAGTTCGATCGTCTTGGCCTGAGAAGGGCTAACCCCAAGCAAAAGAATGGAAAGAAAAAAACACCCTCCAACCATAAAAGATAATCCTTTTTTAAACATGCCTTACCTCCTCTGAATGGTTATCGACTGTTAAGCGTGCGATCCGGCCAATGGATATGAAGGCTTGCTAATTCGCCTCCCTCACCTCCTTTTTCGCCCAAAGTTCCTGTTTATCGCCATAAATTAAATACATTATAATTATAATATAGTCATGCCGGGAGTATACTGGCTGAGCTAAAAAATTGTCAAGCAAAAAAGGAAGCCCCTGGCCATGGAACCATTTAATATCCCTTGACAAGTTCCGATCTAAGCGCTGAGTTTACCTTCCCCTCTCCTTCCCGGTTCAATCGGCCCCATCCAGGAGGAGATTGAGGTATTGGCCCAGGGTATAAAGGCTTAATTTATCTTTCCGAAAAAAGGAATATCTTTTTTGGGCATTGGACAAATTGTGTAAACAGGAGTTGCAATTGGTCAAAAGTATATCGGCCCCACTATCCGTGGCCTCCCGCAAACAAATGCCGGCCATTTTAATGGACATCCCGGGATAAGCGGCCCGCATCCCTCCTCCCGCACCGCAGCAGAGGGCTTGGTCCTGGTTGTGCGCCATTTCCACAAAGTTCGGGGCAATCCGCTGGATGATCCGGCGGGGTTCGGCGTAAAGCTTTGAGTGCCTCCCCAGGTCACAGGGATCATGGTAGGTGATCCTTTTTTTCGTGGTGATGCCGAAGTCTAAGGCCTCCAAAAACTGAGTCAGATGAACAATCTCGATTCCCCGATCCCTGAGCGGCCCGTAAGCCGGGGTCCGGTTAAAAGTCCGAAAGCAGTAGGGACAGCCGGTAATGACGGTTTTAGCCCCCGTCTCAAATATGCGCTGACAATTTTCCCTGATCCGACCCTCACCGATCGGGTAACCGACCTCTTCCAGGATGCCGCGGCAGCAGGACTCGTCGATCAAGGTGTAATCCACCTTCAGTCGGTCCAGAAGGGCCAGGATTTGCCGAGTGGATTCGATTTCCCGGAAAGACCCTACGCAACCGACAAAGAAAACGTATTCGGCGCGCTTATTCTTTTCCCTTCCGAAATGATCCCCCCGCTCTTCCCCATAGATATTATCCTGCCCGGCCAGGACCTGTTGGAGCCCTGCGAATACCGGGTGACCGTTCCCCGTCCTGACCATCTCTTTCCGGGCCTCCAGGAGGACCTTGGCCACATCAACCCCGGCGGGACAATTCAAGGCGCAATTGGCGCAAAGGGTACACTGATAGAAAACTTCCTGCAGGTCCTGGTCGAAGGCCAGCCGCCCTTCCATAAGCTCCTTGAGAATAAGCATCTTTCCCCGGGGGTTGACCGCCGGCCGGAGCGTGGCCCCATACACCGGGCAGGAAACCTGACAAAATCCGCAACGCGAACAGCGGGAAATCTGATCCCGGTATCTCTCCCCGAGAGTCGAGCCACCCGCCATTTAAACCTCCAGCCCCATCTTTCCCGGATTGAGGATATTCTCCGGATCGAAAACCCGCTTTAGGGCGCGCATCATCTCCAAGGCCACCGGATCGTGCTCCAGGGACATGAAGGGAGCCTTGCTCAACCCGATGCCATGCTCCCCGGTCAGCGTTCCACCGAGTTGACAGGTCAGCCGGAAGAGGTCGGCCGCCGCCTGGTGCACCCGGTTCACTTCTTCCCGGTTGGCACCGTCGTACATGACGTGGGGATGGAGATTCCCGTCGCCGGCATGGCCGAAGGTGACCAGGTCCAGGCCATAGTGACCGCCGATAGTCTCAATCCCTTCCAGGAGATCAGTAATCCTGGACATGGGAACGGTCACGTCCTCCACCAAAAAGTTCGGTTTTAAGCGCATAATCACACTGCCCAGGGATTTGCGGGCGGACCAGAGACTTTCTGCTTCGGCGGCCGAAGCGGCTTCCTTGATTTGAACCGCCCGGTTCTTTTGAAAAACCTCGATGATTTTATTCATTTGAAATTCGGTCTCCGCCGGGGTATAGCCGTCGGTTTCTACCAAAATGACCGCCTCCGCCGGTGGTAAATGCGCTTCGGTATGGCGAAGAAGAAGCTCAATGGTCCGGCGGTCCAGGATTTCACAGACACTGGGGATAATCCCGGAATACATAATTTGGGTGACGGCCTGGCCTGCGTCCCGCAACCGGTCAAAGGCGGCCAAACCGGTGGAAGTGGCGCCGGGCAGTGGATTGATCTTGAGTCGGATCTCGGTAATCACCCCCAGAGTCCCCTCGGAGGCTACCAGGAGTTGGGTCAGGCCGTAGCCGGAGACCGACTTCATACAGTTGGAGCCGGTGCGCATGACCCGTCCGTCGGGAAGAACCACTTCCAACCCGAGCACATAATCCTTGGTGGTCCCGTACTTCGCCCCCTTGATGCCTCCGGCATTGGTGGCCACATTTCCGCCGAGGGTAGCCACTTTGCCCGAGGCCGGATCAGGCGGAAAGAAAAAACCAAAGCGGCCCAGGGCCCTTTGCAGGTCGGCGTAGACTACCCCCGGCTGGACCACGGCTAAGCGGTCTTCAATACTGATCTTCAAAATTTTATTCATCCGCACCAGGTCGAGGACGATTCCCCCCCGGCAGGGCACGGCCATACCCGTGGCCCCCGTGCCCGCCCCTCGGGGGGTGACCGGGATTAGTTTCTGATTGGCCAGTCGGAGGACGGCCGAGACCTGTTCCGTGCTAGTCGGCCAGACGGTCCCCTCAGGGAGGTGGCGATGTTCTGAAAAATCCTGCGAACAGTTGATCCGATCTACCAGGGCCTCGGAAACATTTTCTCGGCCGACAAGGCCGATCAGGTTTTTTTTAAGCCTTTCGTCCAAGGTTTACCTCTGTTTGGTCAATAGTTTCTTCAATTCCGGACCGGTCTTGGGGTTCTTTTGCAGCACGTCCTTCCAGCCCGCTTCGTTGGCCACCTTGAGGAATTTTTCTTTTTCCGGCGCCGGCAGGTCGATGACCTGGATCCCCTCTTTCACCAGGATGGGCCGTTCTTTTTTCGCCAATTCCTCGAATTGGGCGACCACCTTTTTTTCCGCTTCGGTCGCTGCTTCGGTTAGGATATCCTGAAGTTTTTTGGGCAGCTTGTTCCAGGTATTCAGGTTCATGAGCAGCGGATTGGGGACCCCGTAAAAGCCGGGATCGACGACGTATTTGGTCTGTTTGTCCCAACCCCAATCGCGGATGCCCGTGGCCGGCCAACAATAGCCGTCGACCACGTTCCGTTCCAGGGCCACGTAGACCTCGGTCGGCGGGATGACCACCGGATTGCCTCCCAGGCCCTTGATCATCTGCAGGTACATGGGAGAAACCCGGATGTTGAGTCCCTTGAGATCGGCGCTTTTAATGGGTTTTTTCAGGTAGAGATGAAATTTGATATCGAGCCCCAGCCGAGCCACATAGGTCAACCCCAGCTTTTTGTGCAGGTCATTCATGAAGGCCCAGGTGCCGTTGGTCCGCTCCTCGGCCGGCGTCCAGTCGGACAGCTTCAGGGCGTCCACTTCCGGCAGAACCGATACATAATAGGCCGTAGTGGTGAAAACCATATCCACCATACCGCGTTGCAGGGCCTGCACCTGGTCCGGGGTCTTCACCGCCTCCGGCCCCCCGATATACTGAATCTTCAGTTCCCCCGGAGCCTTCTTGGCCACCAACTGTTCGACCAGCTCGGTAAAGGTGGTGAAGGCCTTGTACTCGCTGGCGGTCTTGGGCCAGGCCGTCACCGCCTTGAGGACCAAAGTTTCCGCCTGCGCCCACCCCGCCGTCCCCGCCCAAACGGCCAGGGCCAGCACCCACGTCAAGACCACACTTCTTTTCATAATCTACCTCCTTTTTTGATATTCAGTCATTTGGGTTCATTTCGGATTTCGAGTTTGGCGATCCCAGTCCCTCTCCCCGCTCCTTACTTCATCCCCATCAGCCCCGGGACCAGGGTGGCCAGGGACGGTAGGGCCAGGATCAAGGCTATACACAAAATATCGATCAACACATACGGCGTAACTGCTTTCCAGATATCGGCCATGGTCACCTCCGGAGGCGCCACCCCCTTCATGACAAAAAGGGTCACCCCGAAAGGAGGCGTGATCAGCCCGGTCTCCAGGGCTATCAGCAGGAGGACCCCGAACCAGATCGGATTATAACCGAAGGCGTTGACGACCGGCATAAAAATGGGGATGGTGATCATCATGATGGCCACCGTTTCCATGAAACAGCCGAGCAGCAGCACCAGCACCAGCATACCCATGACGATCATCAGGGGAGGGATGGTGAGGTGAGTCAAGAATTCGGTCATCCCGGAAGCCGCACCCGTAAAGGCCAGTATTTCACCATAGGTGCTGGAAACGATGATAATCATGAAGATCATGACCGTGACTTTCACGGTCCCGTAGACCGACTTCTTGAATAGCTCCCAGGTTAATCGACGGTAGGCCACGGCCAGGATAAAGGACCCCAAAGTTCCGGAGGCGGCGGCTTCCGTGGGAGTGGCAATACCCAGAAAAATGAAACCGATGACCATAAAGATAATCAGGCTGAGGGGCAGCAGGTATTGGATGGTGTCTTGCACCTTTTCCCTCAAGGGAACGGGCGGCACATCGTAGAGCGGCGCCTCTTCCGGTTTGAGGCGACAGCGGGTGAGGACGTAGACCAGATAGAGGCCGGACATGATGATGCCCGGCAGGATGCCGGCAATCAGCAGTTGCCCCACGTCGATGCCGGCCAGGCTGGCCAGTACTACGGTCAGGGCGTTGGGGGGGATCAGGGCGTCCACGGTGCCGACGCCCATGAGCGGGCCGAGACTCATGTTCTTGCTGTAGCCTCTTTTCAGCATGTCCGGCAGCAGGATGGTCCCCAGCAGGGCGCAGGTGGCGATGGTGGAACCGGAGAGGGCCCCGATGATGACCCCCATAAAGATGGCCAGGATGGAGAGCCGCCCGCGGACCTTGCCCAGCCATTTGTCCAGCACATTGACGGCGTTCAGTCCCAGGCCGGAATGGAAGATGAGTTCTCCCATAAGAATGAAAAAGGGTACGGGAAGCAGGGTGAAGGTGGTAATGGAAGTGAAGGTTCCGGTCGCCACCCCGATCAGTCCCGGCATCCCCCCCAGAAAAAAATACGCCCCGACCATGTTCACCACCAGAAAGGCAAAGGCAATGGGCAGTCCGGTCAGCAGCAGCAGGACCATGCCCCCGAACAATAAAAGAATAATCGTATACCATTCCATGGGCTAGTCCTCGTGTCGGCGGACCAGACGATCCCAGGCCATCCGCAGGAACTGAATGGTCAGGAGCAGGCTCCCCAGCGGAATGATAAAGAAGACCGCTGCCTTGGGAACGGTCACGGCCCGGACATCGGTTACCTGATGGCTGATACAGTCCAAGGTATGAACAAGCCCCAAATAAACCAGGAGCGCGCAGGTCAGTCCGCCGACAATAAACATGACGCCGTCGAGGATCCGTCGGACCCGCGTGGGGAGCTGGCTGGTCAGGATATCGGTAGTAATGTGACCCCCCTCTCGCAATAGCCAGCCGGTGGAAAGAAAAACGATCCACAGCAGGGCATATTCGGTGGTTTGGAGGATCCAGATCGTAGTCCGGGTAAACAGATAGCGCAGGCCGATGGAGTAACAAACGGCCCCGACGATAAACACCAGGATCAGGCCGGCCAGGGCGGCCAGCAGGTCAAGGATCCGGTCAAAAATTGGCCAAAAAGATCGTCCCATCATAGATAGCTAACCCAAATAAGTTAAAATCCGAAACGTTTTTGTTTTGGTCATTATAATTTTGGACTTTCGTGCTTGTTTCGAATTTCGTGCTTCGAATTTCGGATTTTGGTGCCAAGCACCTGTTCTTTATCCGGGGCATCTTCCTTAAACGCATAGCGCAGAATATCCCGCTTCGACTGTTCCAGATGGGCGATGATGGCCTGTCCCACCCCCGGACGGTCGGCCTTCTCGAGCGCCTGGAGAATGCCTTTGTGTCCGTCGATGGCCCGCCTGACGTTATCCAGCGTATAAATACTCTCTATCCGGTAGCGCAGCATATGGCGCCGGAGAGTCTGGGCCAGTTCCAGAAGGCGCTGACCGCCGCTGAGTCTGGCGATAATTTCATGGAATTGGGCGTCCAGATCCACAAAAGCCTTAATCGCCCCCTGGGCGATGGCTTTCTCTGATTGGGCGATATTTTTCTTTAGTCCCGACACCAGCTTTCCAGGGGCCTTATTCATGGCCCAGTCGGCGGCCAGCTCCTCGATAGTGGCCCGGATGGCGCAGATCTCCTCCACCTCCGTCGGATTTAAAAATTTGACCCGATAGCCGACCCGCGGGATGGATTCGATCAGCCCTTCGACTTCGAGATTATGCAGGGCCTCCCGGACCGGGGTCCGTGAGGTCCCGATTTCCTGCGCGATTTTGGTCTCGATCAGGCGTTGATGGGGGGATATCTCTCCCGCCAAAATCCGATCGCGAACATGAGCGTAAACCTTCTTGCGGATAGTGTCGCTGTCTTTGATAACCAATTTTTTCATCTAGGGGCAGCCCTTGATCAATAAAGTCAGCCGTTCCCAATCTTCGTCCACTTCCTGCTGGATCCCTTTGATCGCTTCTTCACTCAAATGGCGGAACCGGCCCTGCAGCTTGAGGTACTCCCTGACCGGAAGGCCCCGGGACTCGTGGGTAATCCGGTAGCGGGTCCCGTCGATGATTTCATAGAGGGGAAAGATCCGGCTTTCCACGGCCAGCATGGCCGACCGGGCGCTCTGGTCCTCGGGCATCCGCCAGCCGGTCGGGCAAGGGACCAGGGTGTGGATGAAGCGGGTCCCCCGGACCGCCTTGGCCTTCTTGACCTTTTCCAGGAGATCGAGCGGTTGGCCGATGGAGGCGGTGGCGGCATAGGGAAGACGGTGAGCGGCTATGATTTCCATGAAGTGTTTCTTTTTCCCGCCCCGGCCCGCCGGCGTGGTCATCGTCCAGGCCCCCCGGGGAGTGGCCGAACTGGATTGAATGCCCGTGTTCATGTAGCCTTCGTTGTCCAGACAGACGTACAGGAAATTTTCATTCCGATCCGCGGCCCCCGACAAGGACTGCAGGCCGATATCAAAAGTGCCGCCGTCGCCGGCCAGGGCCAGCACCGTGGTTTCCTCGTCGCCTTGAATTTTCAGGGCCTGGGCGATGCCGGCCGCCGTCGGGGCCGCGATCTCAAAGGCCGAATGGAAACAGGGTACGGTCAGGGTGCTGTTCGGAAAAGCGGCGCTGATGACCCCGACGCAGGAAGGGATAATGACCACGACCGTTTTTTCTCCCAGGGCCTTCAATACCAGTCGAATAGTGGAGGCCATGCCGCACCCCGGACAGGCCATATGCCCCGACCGGAAATATTCCTTTTCCATCTTTGCGACCTTTGCGTCTTGGCGGTGAAAGTGTTTCAATCCTTACGCACCCAGATCGGCCCCGCGGGAGGCTGTTTGCTCCGCAACGTTTCCAGTACCAGTTCCTCGAGCATCTCCGGCGATACGTCGTCGCCGCATAGTCCCGCGATGTACCCGCTGATTTGCGGACGCCGCTCCAAGGGGTAAAGGGCGGCCTTCAATTCCTGACAGAAGATCCCCTCTTTGCCCAGGGAAATATTCCGGTCCACCACCGCCGCTTTCGGCACACCCTCCAGGACGGTCTGGACCTCCTCTCTGGGAAAAGGCCGGAAGGCCTTGATCTTAAGCAGTCCGGCCCGGACCCCTCGGTCCCGCAACGCCCGGATGGCCACCCGGGCCGTGCCGGTCATGGCCCCGCTGGTCACCAGGACGATCTCGGCCTCCCCGGTTTCCACGGCCTCCACCAGCCCGTAGCCCCGGCCGAAGAAGCGTTGGTATTCTTCGTCGACGGCCTGGATGAGCGGCCGGGCCTTTTCCATATCCTCGAAACTCCGCTGCCGAAAGCGCATGAACTGCGCGGGGCTGACCACATTGGAAATGTAGGCGGGATTTTGGGTGTCAAACCGGTTGGGGATGTTGGGCGGGGGCAGGAAAGCATCAACCGTGGTCTGATCGGGGATCTCCAGGGGTTCGATGAAATGGGAGGTAAAAAAACCGTCGATGCAGACCATGACAGGCAACATGACCTGCTCGGCGATCCGGTAGGCTTGGAGGACCGTATCGAGGGCCTCCTGCCCATCCTCGCAGTATAGTTGCAGCCAGCCCGTATCCCGTTGGGAAAGGCTGTCGGTCTGGTCGCTGCCGAAGGCCCAGGGCACGGCCAGGACCCGGTTCACGTTGGCCATGACTACCGGGACCCGGTTCCCGGAGGCAAAGTGCAGCATCTCGTGCATCAGGGCCAGCCCTTGGGAGGCGGTGGCGGTGAAGGTCCGCACCCCGGTCAGGGAAGCGGCGACGCAGGCGGCCATGGCCGAATGCTCGGATTCGGTGCGCATCATGGTCCCGGGAAGCCTGCCCTCGTTTTCCATGGCGGACAGCTTTTCATAGATCGGGGTCTGGGGGGTAATCGGGTAGGCGGCCACGAACGGCACCCGGGCCAGACGGACGGCCTCGGCAACGGCCTCGTTTCCGGATAGCATGGTCCTCATGCCGGCCCTTCCATCTCGATCACCTGTCGGGGGCAAGTGGCGGCGCACTGGCCGCAGCCTTTGCAATAATCAGGATTGACCCGGTAGCCCTCCCCGCCAATCTTCTGGATGGAGACATCCGGGCAGAGCAGGAAACAGAGGTCGCAGTGGACGCAGGTGCCGCACTTGAAGCACCTGGAAATTTCCCCGTTCATCTGCGCCGGGTCCAGTCCGCCGCTCAGCGCTTCAAAGGTCCGGGGCCATCGCTCCGGCACCGGCTGCTCGGGGTTGGACCGGCGACCGACCAAAGGGAAGCAAAGGGTATTGATCTTTTCAAAGGGGACCACTTTTTGCAAGTCTGCCCGATTCTTTCCCGGGTCCCGGAAAGGTCCGAAAGCGATTGATGCCCCGGAGCCGATCCGCAGACGTTCCAGTTCTTTTTGAACATCCCGGCCCTCCAGGAAGCAGGCGATGGCCAGGGCCGCCCGTTTGCCGCCGGCTACAGCATCGGCCACGAAGGCCCGCTCCCCGGCCAGGTCCCCGCCGGCAAACACTCCCTTTACCTGAGTCTCCCTGGTTTCCGGGTCGATGGGGATCAAACCCGTGGCGCTCAGGGACAGACCGATTTCCTCCACAAACCTTGCCTCCGGGGCCTGACCTACCGCAATGATGACCGTATCGGTCGGTAAAATAAATTCCGATCCGGCGATCGGAACGGGACGAGACCGGCCGTGGTCATCCGGCGCCCCCCAATCCGTTTTTAAACATTCCAGGCTAGATAGCCGGCCCCCTTCCGCCAGCAGCCTCTTCGGAGCGGCCTGCAAGAGCAGTCGAATCCCTTCGGGTTCCAGCGAAGCCACCTCTTCGGCCAGGGCCGGCATTTCGGCCCGAGACCGCCGATAAACCACCGTGACCTCTTCGCCGCCTAGACGCCGGGCCGTGCGGGCACAATCCATGGCCGTGTTCCCGCCGCCGATGATCGCCACCCTCCGGCCCACTTCCAGAGATGCCCCCCGATTGATCCGCCGCAGGAAGGCGATCCCTTCCCTGACCCCCGGAAGTCCCTCCCCCTCGATCCCCAACCTCCGCGACCCCTCCACCCCGGCAGCTATGAACAGGGCCTGGTAGTCCGTTTTTACCTTTTGAAGCGAGACGTCCCGGCCCAGTCGGACTCCGGTTTGGATCTCCACTCCCAGTTGGCGGATGAAGCCGATTTCCCGCCGGAGTACCTCTTTGGGCAGACGGTACTCCGGGATGCCGTAGCGCAGCATCCCGCCCGGTTCGGGCAAGGCCTCGAAGAGGGTAACCGGGTATCCTTGACGGGCCAACTGCCAGGCGGCGCTCAGGCCCGCCGGGCCGGAACCGATAATGGCGACCCGCTCTTTTTTCATTTCGGGCGGTACCTCTCTCAACAGGTCCACCCGGCCGTGGTCGGAGAGGTACCGTTCAAAGCCGCGGATATTGACCGCTTCATCGAAATCCTGGCGGTTGCATTCCTTCTCGCAGGGGTGGTAACAGACCCGCCCGCAGACACCCGGCAGGGGATTGTCCTGCCGGACGATCCGCAAGGCCTCGTCGAACCGCCCCAGGGCGGCCGCGGCCAGGGCCCGGGCCATATCGATCCCCGCCGGACAGGCCTGACGGCAGGGGGAGGTTTTTTCCAGGTAGTACGGCTTCCCGGATCCCCACTGGCCGGTCTTGAAAATCTCGGTGGACCCCCGGGAAACAGGAGCTATCTGTTCGATGTCTTTAATATCCATAGGTACAAAGTAGATTCTGAGAATTTATCACGCACGGTCAAACAACAGCATTTCTAAATTCGAAATCCGAAGCACGAAATTCGAAACAAACGGCAATGTCCAATTTTGGTCAATTTGAATTTGTTTCGGATTTCGGATTTCGAGTTTCGAATTTGAGCTAAGAATTTAAATATCCTTAGCCAGTCTCTAAAACATTTGGGTTAGCTCATAGGCCTTTTGGGCCGCGGCCACGTTGGCCTCCACCTTGGCCGGCACCGTACCCCGAATCGCCTCTTCCAGGCAGGCGAGCGGAACATCCCCGGCAGCCCGGCAGTAGGCGCCCAGGATGGCTGTGTTGATTATGCTTCCCAACCCCTGTTCGGCGGCAACGCGCAGGGCATCCACCTGGGCCAGGCGAAAATGGTTGGCAGGTAGAGCCGGTTGGTGGGGTTGGGTCTTGTTGATTAGAATCAGGCCGTTCGGTTTCAGGCAGGCGTCGATTTCCCTTTCTTCCAGCAAATCGGAAGCCAGAAAAATCATTTGGTCGGGCTTGATGATCTCGCACTTGAGGAGGATCTTTTTTTCATCCACTCGCAGGAAGCTAAAGACCGGCGCCCCGCGGCGTTCACCGCCAAAGAGGGCGAAACATTGGGGATACCAGCCCATCAGAAAATAGGCCTTGGCCAGTATCTGGGAAGCGATCACCGCCCCCTGCCCTCCCCGACCGAAGAATTTTATTTCGACCATGGCCTGTTTTGACCTGGAAAGCCCTTCGAATTTTTTGACGCGTGAGAAGGAATCCTGGGTTTCACCGTTTGGTACTCTGTACCCCAGTTTTTAGCCCCCTGTCAATTATTTTCTTCTTGACCGGCGAAAGAATTTGTTCTATACAAAGACCTCATGTTCTCTATATAGACTTTTATGCTCCCCCTCGATTAGGGGGATATTCCTAAAATACGAGGCGGCGTCCTGGGTCTGGAGAGACCACTTTTTATCGGGCAGAGCCTCATTAGATTAGCTCGAAGGAGGATCCTTGGAGATGACCGAACAGAGAAGCAATTACTGGAACCCCTTGCTGGAAACTTTGGAACCGGAAAGACGGTTAGCCATTGAACTCAAGAACTTCCGCCAAATGTTTCAATATGCCAAGGATCACTCGGCCTTTTATCGGCGTAAATACCAGGACATTCTTCCCGAGGAAATTCGGAGTCTGGAGGCGGTCAGACAGCTTCCCCTCCTCGACAAGGAAGAACTGCGGAAAGCCCAGGAAGGGCGGGAGCCCTTCCCCTATGGAGAGCTGCTGGGGGTCGACCTGACCGAGGTCTCTCATTTCCGCCAGACCTCGGGGACGACAGGCCGACCGGTGTACGTCCCGGAATCCTATGAGAGCTGGCAGTGGCGGATCGAAATCTGGTGCCACATCCTCTGGATGGCCGGATTTCGGGAGACCGACCGCGTCTTTATTCCCTTCGGCTACAACGTCTATGTCGCCTTCTGGGAAGGCCATTACGCCTCCGAAAAGCTGGGCTGCGAGGTGGTTCCCGGCGGCGCCCTCGACACCCGGGGCCGGATCAGCAAAATCAGGGAAGTCCATGCCACCGCCCTTCTGAACACCCCCACCTACGGCCTGCATCTGGCCGAGGAGGCGCTCCGGGAGGGGATAGACCCTAAGACCCTGGGAATAAAAAGGATGCTCTGCGCCGGGGAACCGTTGCCGCCGGCCACCCGGAACCGTTTGGAGCAGATTTGGGGTGCCGAGGTCTATGACCACATCGGTGGAACGGAACCTTGCGCCTGGGGGGCCATGTGCGGCGAGCGCCGGGGCCTGCACCTTATGGAGCCTTTCTTCCTGGTGGAAATCCTGGACATGGAAACCTTGACCCGGGAGGTCGGTCCGGGTGAATTGGGGGTAGCCGTGATCACGCCCCTCGGGCGGCGCTCTTTTCCTCTGATCCGTTTCAACACCAAGGATGTGGTCCGGCGGGGGAACGACGCTTGTCCCTGCGGACGAACGACCCGCATGATCGCCGGAGTCGAAGGACGGACCGACGACCTGCGGAAAATCCGGGGGGTCCTGTTCACCCCTGTGACCGTTGAAGAAATCGTCCGGCGGGAGTTCCCGGAAATCGTGGAATATGAAATCTGGGTGGAACGCATAGACGTAATGGATGAAATCACGCTCAAGGTGGAGCCCCAGGAAGAAATGGGGATCGAGGCTTTCCAAGGGTTTAAGCGGCGCATCTCGGAACGGCTCAAGACCAAGACCAACCTCCGCTTTAAGATCGAGCCGGTACCCCCCGGAGGCCTGCCGCGCTACACCTTAAAATCAAAACGCTTTAAAGATCACCGGGAGGGATAAGCAGATGAAGAGACCAACCGCTGCCGGGGCCGGGGCCGATCCGGCCGAAATGAAGGGGATCATCGATCAACTGGAAACCCTGCTCCTGGACTTGAAGGAAAAAGGTCAGGGTATGCCGGTAGTCGAAAAAAACGTTCGGGCCATGCTGAGTTTCGTTCGGGTCTTGCAGTTCGGGATCTCCGACCTGGCCGAGACCGGGGACTAGAAAGGAGTTTGATCATGGGAGAAGAAAAAAAGATACGAACGGCCTGCCGGAGTTGCCACGGAGGGTGCGGGGTCATCGCCACCGTCCGAGACGGCCGGGTGATCAAGGTGGAGGGGGACCCGGATTCCCCCATCAGCCACGGCACCCTCTGCAGCAAGGGTCTGGCCATCACCCAACTGGCCTACCATCCGGACCGGGTGCTTTACCCCCTGAAAAAAGTCGGCGGCAAACTGAGCGGGAAATGGGAGCGCATTTCCTGGGATGAGGCCCTGGATTCCATCGCCGAAAAATTCAAGGCGGTTATCGCCGAATACGGGCCGGAGTCGATTGTCGTGGGCCAGGGAACGGGCCGGGATTACGAGAGTCACCTCTACCGCTTCGCCAACCTCCTGGGCACCCCCAACGTCCTGACCGCCGGCCATATGTGCTATGTTTCCCGGGTCGCCTCGACCTTGATTACCGTCGGCTCTCTGCCCATCGGCGACTACGAGGGCGGGCCAAAGCTAATCGTTATCTGGGGCTGTAACCCCCAGTGGAGCAATCCGGACGAATACAAGGGGGAGGGTTTCTGGCGCGCCTATAAAAAAGGGGCCAAGCTGATCTGCATCGATCCGCGCAAGGGCTTCGTGGCCAACAAGGCCGACCTCTGGCTGCAGATCCGCCCGGGGACCGACGCCGCCCTCTCCCTGGGCTTCAGCCAGATCATCATCGAAGAAGGGCTGTACGACAAGGATTTCGCGGAAAATTACGTCAACGGCTGGGAGGAATGGAAGGAGCGGGTGAAGGAATATACCCCGGAGAAGGTCCAGGAAATCACCTGGATCGACAAGGACCTGATCCGCAAAGCGGCCCGGATGTACGCCACCACCAAGCCGGCCCTGATCCACTGGGGCGTGCCCACCGAACAGAACAATAACTGCGCCAACTATACCCGGGCCACCACGGCCCTCATGGGGATCACCGGGAACTTGGACGTGCCCGGCGGAAATGTCCTCTTCGTCAACCCGCCCACCCGGACCGTGGCCGAATTCGCCCGGCACCGGGACCTGTCCAAGGAACAGCGGGCCAAGCGCCTGGGCGGAAAGGATTTCCCGCTGGGGGCCCGGGTGGCCTTTATCAATCCCAAGAAGGCCTGGGATGCCATCCTGACCGGCCAACCCTACCCGCTCAAGGCCGGCATCCTCGGCGGCACCAACCCGGTGATCTCCCGGGCTAACGCCAAGGAGGCCTACGAGGCCTTGAAGCAGATCGAATTCCTGGCGGCCATTGATTTCTTTCAGACCCCCACCACCGAACTGGCCGACATCTTTCTGCCAGCCGGGACCTGGCTGGAGCAGAACCATGTGGCCGATAACTGGAAGCGGCACGGGTTTGTCCTGGCCCGGGAGAAATGCGTGGAGGTCGGCGAGGCCTGGCAGGATCACAAGATCTGGATGGAACTCGGCAAACGGATGGGTCAGGAATGGTGGCCCACGGTGGAGGACGCCCTGGACTGGCTGCTGGAGCCCTCCGGGTTGACCTGGGAGCAATTCAAGGAGAAAGGCTTTCTGCAGGGCGAGATGGTCTACCGCAAATACCAACAGCGGGGCTTTTCCACCCCCACCAAGAAACTGGAGGTCTATTCGACCCTCCTCAAAGATTGGGGCTACGATCCCCTGCCCAAGTACGACGAGGTCGCCGAAAGCCCGATCTCCAAACCCGAGGTGGCCAAAGATTTCCCCTACATCTTTAACTCGGGCCTGCGGACCCCCACCTATTTTCACGCCGCCAACCGCAATATCCCCTGGCTGCGGGAGATCCGGCCGGACCCCATCGTGGAGATTCATCCGGACACGGCCCAAAAGCACGCCATCGGCGAGGGGCAATGGGTCTTTATTTCATCTCCCCGAGGACGCATCAAGCAGCGGGCCAAACTGAATAAACACATCGACCCCCGGGTGATCGTGGCCGAACACGGCTGGTGGTTCCCGGAGATCAAGACCCCGGATCACGGCTGGGATATCGCCAATGCCAATATCCTGACCGACAACGCCTACGAAACCTTGGATCCGGCCATCGGCTCCACCAACCTGCGGGTCTGTCTGTGCAACATCGCCCCCGGTGAGATGGAATAACTTGGCTGATTTTCTCACCGCAAAGACGCCAAGAGCGCCAAGGAGATTTATGATGGAAAAAGTTTCTCTCGTTTTTATAAAAAAAGACTGCATGGGTTGCCACGCCTGCGAGGTGGCCTGCAAGCAGGAGCACCGTCTGGGGGTGGGGCCGAGGCTGGTCAGGGTGATCGAGGATTCCCCGGACTATATCCCGGTCTACTGCCACCACTGCACCAAGCCACCCTGCAAGGAGGCCTGCCCGGAAAAAGCCATCAGCCGAAACGCCCAGGGCATCGTCCTGATCGACCGGGACCTCTGCATCGGCTGCCGGGCCTGCCTGGAAGCCTGCCCCTTTGGGGCTATGCAGTTTGATGACCGACAAGAAATCGCCGTCAAATGCGATCTCTGTATCGACCGTCTGGCGGAGTATAAGCAGACCGCCTGTATGAGCGTCTGCCCGACCCGCTGCATTCAGTTCGGCGGCCAGAAAAACATCGCCGCCGTGTTTGAGGCACAGAGTTAGACAGGATCAACAGGATATTTAGGATTTTCCCCGTTTCGTTCGAAACGGGGAAAACTATCCGGTTATTCCTGTAAATCCTGTCAAAGTCTTTCTCTGCGCGCTCTGCGAGAGATAGTCTTTCGATGAAATCATCTTTAATCCTCAATCCGCTCACCTGGCAGGACCCTAAAACCGGCCTGGAATGGCAGTTGGAATCCCCCGGGGAGCTGACTTGGTTCCAGGCCATGGACTACGCCGCCTCCCTAACCCTGGCCGGGAAGACCGACTGGCGCCTGCCCACCCTGGCCGAACTGGAAACCCTTCTGGACCGCACCCGGGGCCGGTCCGACGGCCGGGCCGTCACGCGCGAAGAGGTCCCCTTCCAAGACGCCCTGCCCTACTGGTCTTCCACCACTTTCGAGAAAGACACGAAAAACGCCTGGATTCTGATATTCGACGGCGCCTACCTGCTGAGCTATTACAAGACCAACCGCTATCCGGTCCGCTGCGTCAGGGGCTAACGGCCTGAGGACCAGGGATGAATTTATTTATGCGCCGCTTTCCTAGACCCTTCACGATTTTTCATTCTGCTCTTTAGTTGCGTCGACCGCCTGACCACCCGGATAGGATCCTAAAGATCAGGGCGGTTCCGATCCCCCAGGCGCCGTTGATCAGGAAGGCGGTCAGCAAGAGCGACGGATGCCAGCCGCCACCCAGGGGCTTGCCTTTAAGCGGCAATACCAAGCACAGGGCAACCAGTGAAGTTAAAATGGCTCCGAACATAAAAACCGACAGCCAATAGCCTTTCCGGGGAAAGCGCCCCTGAATCAGGACCAAGACCATACCCCAGATGCCCCCCCAAAAGGCTAGGGAAAAAACCGCGGGGACCCCGAATGGTTTGGTGGCGGCCAGGGAGAAAGGTCCGAAGGGTGCCAGGCCGATGTTCCATAACAAGGCCAGCGTCAATTGATGAAAGATCAGGGTTGACAGGAAACCGGCAATAAACCCAAACAGCAAAGTGGTTGAAAGGGACGTGTCTTTATGATTCATAAGGGTGCCTTTCGATCCCAGACCAGCAAAAGGGTTGAATCCAGACTTGGGTGGCTTTATCAAAAAAAGCGGGTTGACTAATCGCCAGGGGCCTCCTTTTACTCCATTTTTCCATTATTTGACCTTGGGTATTCTATCGGTACCTATAACTCTGGGAAGGATCTCGCTCAATTCGTTAACCGTAAACGGCTTGGTTAAGACACCCTTGAACCCATACTGTTCAAAGTTCTGAAGCACAGGATCCTTATCATAGCCGCTCAAAACTATGGCTTTCACCGTCGGATCAAACTGCATAAGCTCCCGGATTGTCTTTACGCCTCCCATCCCTCCTTGAACCGTCAAGTCCAATATCAGCGCATCAAATGGTTGACCACGGTCCTTCGCTAGCCGATAACAGGCAACGGCCTTCTTCCCTTCCTCGACAAGTTCTACCTCATAACCCAGCCGGGAAATCATCACCCCTAACAGATGGCGCATCAGTTCCTCGTCCTCCATCACCAGGATCCTACTTCGCCCTGTTGGAACAGCAGGAACCGCAGTCTCTTCCTCCAGCCTTTTCCTCAAAGCAGGCAGATAAATCTGAATGGTCGTCCCTTTACTCGCCTTCGAATCTACGGTGATCGCTCCGCCATGTTTCTGGATGGCCGAATGACTGATCGTCAGCCCTAATCCCATTCCCTTCTGGTCCCCCCGTTGTTTGGTCGAAAAATAAGGATCAAAGATTTTTGGCAGAATTTCCTCCGGAATGCCTTTGCCCTGATCGGTGATGCTCACCTTCACATAGTCCCCCAGGGGCAAAGATAAATCCGCTGCTGAATTTAGAACCAGATTTTCCGCCTTGACTGCGACCATTCCGCCTTCGGGCATCGCCTCCCGGGCATTTATAGCTATGTTCCGGATGACCTGGTTCATCTGACTTTCATCCACCTCAGTCAACCAGAGGTCGGCAGGCATGAAAAAGTTACACCCCACCGAGGATCCCCGCAGGGCAAAGGTGACCTGATCTTCAAGCAAACCGGACAGGGAGACCCGTTTTTTGATCGGTTCCCCTCCTTTGGCAAAATCAATCAATTGCCGGGTTAGCACCCGGGCCGTCGAGGCCGCCTTTTCCGCTTCCTCCAGGTAATTGTTCATCATCCCATCTTGGGGAAACATCCTAATCAGTTCGAGATTCCCAAGAATGACAGATAAAAGATTGTTGTAGTCATGGGCTATCCCTCCAGCCAGAACTCCTGTCGATTCCAGCTTGCTCATAATAATCCGCTCATCTTCCGCCCGCTTGCGTTCGGTGATGTCCTTCACAAACACGGAAACACCCTCCACGATCGGATAGGCGCTAATTTCGTGAACAATACCTTCATCGCCCGGATAATTTACTATCAAGTTCTGCGGCTGGTTGGTTTCCATAACTTGTAAATACATTTCTTTAACATGTTGCCGTGACGAATTGTCCGGGAATACTTCTATAAGCGTTTTCCCCAGAGCCTTTTCCGCTGGAACTCCCGTAAGTAACTCACTCGCCTTGTTCCAGTATATGTATCGGAGATTTTTGTCCATGGCGAAAAAGACATCGGAGATACTATCGGCCAGTTCCTGGTATTTTCTCTTGGACTTCAGCAATAACTCCTCTGCCTTTTTGATCTCGGTGACGTCGTGGCTCACATGGACATACTGAGTTATTCTTCCTTTTTTATCTTTAAGCGGATAAAGGACCAACTCCACAAAAATCTCATTCCCCAGGCTGTTAAAATGTTTATGTATGGCTTCAGCAGGCGCCCCTGTTCTTATAGCTTCCTTAAGGGGACAGGTTTCATTCTCGGAAGAACAGGGCTCCATATTATGGTGCGAAACAAAAAAACAATCTTGTCCAATAACTTCTTCCAGTTTTTTGCCTGCCTGTCCCAAGGCCGCTTTATTAGCCCAGAGAATCTTAAAATCAGGCGAGATAGTAAATACCGCCTCGGTAATACTATTTAAAATACTATCCAAATGCTGTTCTGAATCCCGCAGTTTCTCCTCTACCCTCTTTCGTTCGGTTTCTGCTATATCGAGTTCAGCTATCCTCCGACGCAGATTTTCCGACTCCTGGATCCGTTGCTCTTTGGTATTTCTGTTATCATCCATACTTTTAATCTCCTAGTGAAGCCTTCACAAAAAAACCCACCTCTCAACTGAGAAACGGGTCTCTTCTACTTTCATTCGACTTCCTTTGTATGAGGGTGCCAACAAGAAAACTCAGCTATTTGTTTTACAAATATCTGTCTTTATAATACCATAACGTCAACGACGTTTCCAATAATTTTCAAGGGCCGGTATCATTTCCGCAGCGTTCGGAGGAGGGATTTTGGTAACCCCGACCACAAAAGAATGTGCGCCGCGGCTCTATTTTTTTATTGACATTTAATTAGTAGTCAACTTAAGATTTTTGTGGACGTATTTTAAATAAAAGTATTTTATTTTAATAACTTACAAAAAAAGGAGGGCACGCTATGAAAGCAGGGGTTATTTTCACCGGAACAGGTCCGATTCTCATTTTAACCTCCTATGATTCTTTAACGGATCCAAATTTTGTAAATAAGCTGAAAGCCCGGGGCATCAAAAAATTCATCGCTTACGAGCTTCCTTTGGAGAAAGTAAAAAAGGAATACGGAACACATTTCCCCGTCGTTATGGGCGATCTCCACGAAACAGACGACCTGAGGGTGTTGGACTATGACGGTCACCACATTTTTTTAGCTTTCACCTTTGCCGATATGGGAGAACCCTTCCCGGTCGAACCTGTTTAGATTCCTGAAGGAAGAAGCGAACGAGTTGGAGTCCCGGGATAAGGCCGCATCCTTTCCCTGGTCCCGGCCATTTTGATAGGCGATTATCCACCCCGGCCAAGGCCCGGACCGCGGCGCTCGCCGGAGTGACGGCTTCTAGGTGGTTCCCCACCATCGTCATTCCGTCGAATACCGGAAGCCAAAAATTTCAATTTTGCTGCAATATCGAGACCCTTAATAAGGCTTGCTGCCTACCCCGTTTTCCTAGCCGCAGTAGGAGAGCAGGGGGAAGAGTTTTTGGCAGCCCACCCGAGTTATCGTCAATAATAGTCCCTGATACTCACCAACCGTCATTGCTTCCAGCGGACTCAATCCGGGGGAAGCAATCCCCCAAGCTGGCTTACGTTGTCCCGAAGAACAGGACACCCCTATGAAAATCTTCTCACCCCTACAATAAAAGCTGTCCGCCGGTCGCGCCTCACGTGCTGGATAAACTCCAGCCCGGGTGCGGGGCCGGGCTCCTTCCCTGTCTGAGGAAATCCTGAACTTTTTCGGCTTGACAAGAATTCCCGTCATGAGGCTATGATAGGCGAACAGCTTATGGTCGAATCGGTTCCCGGTCGCCTCCGATCGGACGGCGGGCACCAGGGGCGAATCTACGGGAGTGGACATGAACGGAGTTTTTGTGAAAGGAGGGTGAAAGTCTGAGGGCATCTAAAATCGTTAGCATCTTCCTGGGCGT
The DNA here is from genome assembly GCA_963843145.1 of uncultured delta proteobacterium. Lineage (GTDB taxonomy): Bacteria > Desulfobacterota > RBG-13-43-22 > RBG-13-43-22 > RBG-13-43-22 > CAVQSS01. Next base: position 355,371 of record CAWJJC010000028.1, on the reverse strand, counting down.
TTTCCTGCTCGTCGCGGCCGGTCCCACTACGGAGGCGAGTCTAGTACACCCCTACGCCGAAAAGCTGGATGAACTACGGTTAAAGCTCAAGGACCAGGGTCTGACGGAGAAGGAGCTTTCCCGCGTATTTTCAGACGAGCGGGTGACGCTTTACCCGGAAATTCTCGAGCGTACGGGGAAAGGCCTGAACTATCTGGGACGGGGTTTCGGACTGCTCACCAAAAAGTCGGTGAAGCGAGGGAAGATGGTGCTCCGCGACAACCGGCGTATCCTCCGAAAAATCGAAGCCGCCTACGGGGTACGCCGGGAGATCCTGGTGGCCATTCTCCGCATCGAGACCAATTTCGGCCGGGTTACGGGAAGCCATCCAGTCTTCAACAGCTTGCTCACCATGGCCCTCATTGAAAACCGGCGTTCCGAATGGGCCGAAGCGGAACTCGGCCACCTTTTGATGATCTGCCGGGAACAGAAAATGGATCCCCTCTCAGTGAAGGGCTCCTGGGCCGGGGCCTTCGGCGTACCACAATTTGTGCCTTCCTCCTATAGGAAATACGGGGCGGACGGCAACGGCGACGGAGAAGTGGACCTCTTTAACCTGGCCGACGCCTTCGCCAGCATGGCCAACTACCTGAAGACATTCGGCTGGTCCCCGAAAAATCCTCTGAAAAAGAAGAAAGCCGTATACGCCTACAACCACTGCGAAAACTATGTCCAGGCCGTCTTTGCCTATGCCCGGGCATTAAGGAGATAGGTTCTAATAAGTAAATTGGCCCAAACACAGGTGTCTTTGCTTCCCCCGGTCCAATCTGGGAAGGATTTTAAGCTGTTAGAGGGATTGCTTCGTCGCTTCTCTCCTCGCAAAGACTTAGGATCAGTTTAAATTTCCAATCCTTTCTATTTCAACCGATTTGTGGTAGTATCCTTCCCGTACCTCTTGAAAACTCTAAAGCCCCTGTAGCTCAGTAGGATAGAGCGACAGATTCCTAATCTGTAGGCCGCCCGTTCAAGTCGGGCCAGGGGCACCAATAAAATCAAGTAGTTATATGTTTTTTACCAATCCCATATTTTTTTCTTCTACCCTATTTCTACCATTTTATGAGGATCAGGATTTCGGAAATTTCTCCGATCACTCGACCGTTTGAGATAATATCAGGGCCGAAAGGGGAAAGTCTTTCCAAAGTCTATGGGATGGTCTTCCCCTGTCGACTTTTTCGCCCATTTATAAGGTTAATCTTTCTCATCATGTCCCCATTGTCATTTGAAACTGCTCTATTTCCCACTGTTTCCGTCCTTTTTTCTTCTTGACCCTGCCTTTTGCTTATTTTAAAATCCCACCATGGAAAAGCAACTTCTTATCAAAAAACAGCCTTTCGTTCCTGGTCGATGGAATGATTCAGGATGCCTATTTCAGCTTCTCGGCAATCCATAGCTTTATAATAGACTGCCTGGGCACTCCTAAACGCTTTGTTCCTTATCCAGTTATTGAATCATCCAGGACAGGAAGTCGACGTTTACGCGCTTCTTTCCCCGGATTGGTCACAATCTATTCTCTTGGTCCGGCCCCCAATTGAACCACGGATCGATCTTTATGTTTAAAATAATTGATAGGTCAAAAATCCTCCGCTCAGATTCCTGGCCCGAAAGCCGTTCTGGGCCAGAATGCGATACCCACAATAGGCCCGTTGCCCCACGGTACAATAGACGATATAGGTCTTTTCTTTATCCAGTTCCTTCAAGTGATCCCTCAGATCATCAATAGGGATAGATACAGCGCCATCGAGGGCACCTAATACCCTTATTTCCATCTTGGAACGCACATCCAAAAAGATGTGCGTTTGGGGATCCAACTCGGCCAGCTCTTGGGGATAGATGTTTTCGGCATCGCCCCTGATCAGGTTGGAGGCCACAAATCCGGCGATATTCACCGGGTCTTTAGCCGATGAATAAGGTGGGGCATAGGCCAATTCTAATTCCTCCAGATCAAAAACGGTCATCCCCCCGTGGACGGCTGTGGCCAGGACGTCAATCCGCTTGTCCACCCCATCTTTTCCGATTATCTGAGCCCCTAATACCTTTCCGTTTCCGGGTGAAAAAATAAGTTTAATGGTCATGGTTTCGGCCCCCGGATAATAATCAGCATGAGAACCTGAATAAGTATAACTGACCTGATAAGGCAAACCGTATGTCCGAAGGGTTTTTTCGCTAAGTCCGGCAGAACCTACTGTCAGCTCAAAGATTTTGACGATAGAGGTCCGCATAGTCCCGCGAAATACCGTCTTGCGGCCTAAAGCGTTATCAGCGGCGATGCGGCCCTGCTTATTGGCCGGTCCGGCCAGGGCCGAGATCAAAGGGAAACCGGTGACGAACTCCCGGACTTCCACTGCATCGCCTACGGCATAAATATCCGGATCCGAGGTTTGCATGGCTGTATTGACCTTAATTCCGCCGGATTTCCCAATTTCCAGACCTGCTTCTTTGGCCAAGCGGTTTTCAGGCCGTATACCAATGGAAAGAATAACCATGTCACAGGCAATGTCTTGATCTTCCCGAACCGAGACAATCAGACTATCCCTTTCTTTCCGAAATCCCTTTACTCCTTTACCTAATTTGCAGACAACACCTTTGGCCTCCAGATGGTTCCGAACCATTTGAGCCATTTCCTTATCTAAAGGAGGCATAACCTGATCGGCCATTTCCACAATGGTTGTCCGCACACCGCGCTGAACCAAATTTTCCACCATTTCCAACCCGATAAAACCACCGCCGACAATAACGGCTGACTTCGGATTTTTCTTATCCACATGGTTTTTAATCCTGTCTGTATCCGGGATATTACGTAGATTATATATTCCAGGTAAGTTGATCCCTTCCAGGGGTGGTTTCAGGGGTTCTGCCCCAGGGGCCAGAATAATCTTGTCGTAGGTTTCCCAGTAGGTTTCCTGGGTTTTTTGATTAAAAACGGATACTCTTTTATGGATCCGGTCAATGGCCTTCACTTCACAAAAAGTTCTAACATCAATCCGGTATCGTTTCTTTAAAGCCTCGGGAGTAGTCACCAGAAGGTCCTGCCGCTTTTTGATTACTTCTCCTACGTAATATGGCAACCCGCAGTTGGCAAAAGAGATGTATTCTCCTCTCTCCAAAAGGATAATCTCCGCCTCTTCATCCATTCGTCTGGCCCGGGCCGCTGCCGTGGCCCCACCCGCTACCCCGCCGATAATAACCAATTTGGTATGCTTCATATCGTCTCCTTCGATCCCTTTATGACAAGTTCCCAGCAAAGGGTTCATTGCCTCAACTTTTGAAGGTTACCAATTATTTTGAAACCGTTAATATCTCTTTTTTGTGAAAGTTGGCCCATAACATTATGGTTTAATAGTAACGTTTCTGGGAGACTTCGTCAAAAAAGAAAATCCGGATACCCTGCTTCCCCTTGTAGAAAGAGGTAAATTTAGTAAAAAGGATGGGTTTTAGTGGAATATCAACATGCTCGGCTTCTTCCTGCTATACGTACCAAGCTGATGTTTGACAGATAAGAGTTTATTAGTCATCATCTGTCTGATTTTCTTATTGATTTAAGAAAAGGAGACAGAGATGATGAACGGACATAGTGATCTACAGCAGACGAGTAAATCTTCTGATTTTAAGATTCCCGCCGTTAACGCTCCCCATTATTATCAAACGCGATTACGATTTAGAATAAATTCTAAAGACTGTTTAGAAGCGCTGGGCCAGATTTTAAAACGGCTGGTCCGGATGGACCTTCCGGGGAAGGATCAGGTGGAAGCCTATCTTCGTCACCTGACGTATGGCAACCGCAGACCGAGAACTTTGTACAGCCGTTTTGGGGCGATCATTCTTTTTCTGGGCCTGATACGGGAGAGCGGCAGGACATCCCTGGAAGCCATTACCCGAAGGGATGTGGAAACCTTTATCGAGCGGGAGCAGGACCGGGGGATTAAGATTACAACGATCAGGACCAGGCTGGTGAGTGTGCAAGCCTTTCTCCGTTACCTGTTAGAAGAAGGAAGGGTTTCCGCGGAACTCTTCAGCAGGAGGATACGGTTGCAATTACCGGAGCGGCTGCCGCGGGCCATGGATCCTGACGATCTGCGGAAGCTGCTTTCGGTCATTGACGATATTCGTGACCGGGCCATGATCCTGGTCTTGTTGAGGACGGGCCTGCGGATCGGAGAACTGCTTAATACCAAGATGGCCGACGTCCATCTTAAGGAACGGAAGATAGAGATTTATGAAGGCGAGAAGAACCGCCTGGGGAGGGTGGTCTATCTCAGCGACGATGCGGTCCTGGCTCTGCGGAGGTGGTTGAAGAAGAGGAATCCCGGTGAGGAGTACCTGATCTATACCCGGACAGAGACCATGTCCTACAGCACCGCCCGGACCATTTTTATGCGCTATCTGGAGAAGGCGGGATTGGCGGACAAGGGATATTCCCTGCATACCCTTCGCCATACCTTTGCCACGGAGTTTCTCAACGCCGGCCTGCGTCTGGAGTGTCTCCAAGTTTTGTTGGGGCACCGGAGCATCGAGGAAACCCGGCGGTATGCCCGGCTGACTGATAAGACCCGGGAGGCTGAGTATTTTAGAGCCATGTCGAAAATAGAGAGGAGGGACAGTAATGGCGATGACCGATGCGATCCTGAACTGGCAAAGATTTTTAAAGCGGCGGAACTGTTCGCCCCATGCCGTGAAGAACTATCTGAACCTCATTAAACACTTTATCATCTGGCTGGATGTGCCGGTGGAGGCCGTGACCCACGTAACCGTGTCACGCTACATCGAGCATCTCATGAGGAAGAGGCTGGCGCCCAAGACGGTCAACTGCCACTTGAACGGTATTCGCCAGTTCTACCATTACCTGCGGGATGAGGAAGGGGTGATTATCACCAATCCCATCAAGAAGACTCATCTCCAGAAGATGTCCCAGCCCCTTCCCCGACACCTGAGAGATGATCAGGTGGAGACCTTCTTTAAGGTCATCAAGAGCGCCCGTGACCGGGCCATGTTCATGCTCATGCTCCGTTGCGGGTTACGGGTGGAAGAAGTCGCCCAGCTAACGATCGGGGTCATAGACGTCAAACGCAGGACTATCCTGGTGGAAGACGGTAAGGGCGGAAAAGATCGGGTCGTCTATATGAGCCATGATGCCCTTCAGGCCCTGGCCGCCTATCTGACGGTGAGGCCGCCATCCAAGGCCAGAAAGATCTTTCTGGCGGAAAAGAAACCTTGTCAGGGGCAGCCCATCTCCATCCGCGGCATTCAGCGGCGCATGGAAACTTATGCTCGCCAAGCCAAGCTCAAGGTGTCCTGTCATCATCTTCGCCATACCATGGCCACCCAACTGCTCAATGCCGATGCCGATCTTTCCACCATTCAAGATCTCCTGGGTCATAGCCATGTGAAAACCACACAACGGTACTGCCGGATTTCAAACCTTAAGGTGCAGCGAGACTACTTCAAAGCCATGGAGGTGATTAGGCAACAAACGGCTGGCCACCCAAATAATGCTTGACGAAATAACCAAACTATGAGATTTTGAACAACATGTAACCTATTAACTTCAATAAGAAAATCAGATTTTAGTACGTATAGCTTCCTGAACTGTTGTTTCTTAAGAATGGGCTAATTGGGAACATTTCAAATGAAAATTGTTACTTTCCTCCCTCCGAACCATTGCCCCTAGGGTCAGATTCACCCTATTTACTATTTTCAAAATGGTTTATAATTCTGTTCATCCTTTTGCGGTAGTCTTAAGCTGTTCCGATTCCCGGGTTCCACCGGAGCACGTTTTTGACCAGGGACTGGGCGATATTTTTGTGATCCAGGTAGCCGGCAATATTGCCGATCCCATCGAGCTTGGAAGCGTCGAGTATGCCGTGGAACATCTTGGTGTTCCTTTGGTCCTGATATTGGGACATCAATCCTGCGGGGCGGTAAAAGCGACCGTTGACGGCGGAAAACCGGAAGGTAATATTGGGGCTATTGTAAAAAGAATCGCACCGGCTAAGAACGGTAAAGGATAAAGATAAGCTTTTGGATGCGGCCATTCTCCAGAATACAAAAAATACGGCCATGGCCCTTAAGGAAATTTAGAACCGGGTAAACGGCTTTCGGAGAGACGGACAGACAGGCTCAGAAAACGACGAGGATCTCCTTCGGGCCTTGCCGGCTTCGCTCTGGGGTCTGAAGTCAAGGCCCGGCCTTCCTGGACTGACTGTGACCGGGGTTGACTGCCCTGCCGCCAATCCGGGGGAAGAAAAATAATCGCTGACGCATGTACCTTGATTTCTATCAGCTTAGAGAAAAGCCCTTTCCGCTTTCCTCAGATTCAAAATTTTTCTTTTTAAGTTCCAGCCAGAAGAAGGCCTTGGAACTCTTGACCGATACGGTCTCCCAGCGGAAGGGTTATATGACGGTCCTGGGGGAATTCGGCTTGGGAAAGACCACCCTGATCCAGGCGTTCCTCCGAGAGGCGAGCCAGGGCAACCTCAAGACAATCCCGTTGCTTAACAGCAATATTTCCTTTGAGGAACTCCTTCGATTTCTCTGCCGCGAACTCGGCCTGCCGGGAGAAAGTGAAGGACAGCCGGGCCTTTCATATCAATTGATCCAGGGCTTGCGCAGGGCTTATGAAGCCGGCACCAACGTGGTATTATTGATTGATGAAGCCCACGACATGCCCGAGGAGACCCTGGAAAGCCTGCGGATGGTTTCCAACCAAAAGGTCCCCTCCGAAAACCCCATCCAGATCGTCTTTATCGGGCAGCCGGAGTTTTGGGAGACACTGGGCCATCATGATTTAAGGCAGCTTAAACAGCGGATCGGTGTGAGGATCCTCCTCCTTCCTTTAACCCCCAAGGAGAGCCGGGAGTATATCACATCACGGATAGAAAAGGCCGGCGGGCGGGTCAAGGCCATATTCACCCGGGGTGCCCTGGATAAGATCATTCGCCAGGCCGGGGGGAGGCCGGGGAAAATTAACATCCTCAGCAACAAAGTGCTGATCAGAGGGTATGAACGGGCCCAAAAACCCATTTCAGGGAAAATCGTTAAAGAGGTTATTGACGGCCCGCTGGCCACTAAAAGGATAAATAATTTTCCTTGGGCCTTATCCTCCGTAATTGTCTTATTGATCTTGCTGGGATGGATGGCCCTAGACCGGTCTCTGGATTTGTCCCGTATGTGGGATTTCCGGCTTCCATCAATAAATCAAGGACAATCCGGGCGGATAGCACCCGGTAAGGCCACTGAGGGAAAATCTGTTCCTTCGGTCCCCATGATCGATTCGTCTAAAGAAAAGGAGTCTGTACGACCCTCCGTTCCATCGGCTTCAAAGGGTTCGGTAAAAGAGGAGGCCCCGTCAACCTCCCCGATCGTCTCCGAAACAGAAATACTGAAACCTTCCCACCGATTAGAGGGGAATCTCCAAGTTATTAAGAAAAAGTCGAAGCCCTTGAAGCCGGGCTCGAATAATGAAGGGAAGCCACTATTTGTTTTGAAAAAGCCACCCGTCCGGGGCACCCTAGTGGTCAAAAAGGGCGATAATTTTTTCCGGATGGTGCTGAAGGTCTACGGTTTTTCCAGTCAAGTGTTGCGGGATTATGTCCGGAAATACAATCCTGGAATTAAGGATATCAACAGAATCCGGATCGGAGAGAAAATTGTTTTCCCGGAATGGAAAAAGGGAGAGAAAAAGAGCGGTTAATCCGAACCACATGACCAGAAAATAAAATCCGGTAGGACCTGCCGAACACCGAATATAAAAATATAAAGGGTTGGGTAGGGCAATGTAAACCCTGCAACGGGCTTCTTCCTGTAATCCACTTTTTGAAGATTTGCCAAAACTGCCAGATTTCGAACGCTATTCCTTAACTTAATAGTGGAAGATTTAAAACCACGGCAGCTACCTTCTGGGTTATCCCCTGAAAGTTTTAAATCATAATTTTATTGACATTTTTTCTAAAAGTTGTTAGGCATTAACTGCTACAATAAATTACAAAAAATTTTTGAGTAAATATCCTAACTTAACCCCATCCTTTAGGGAGTGGGAAATGAAGTGGGATTTTCAGAAATTTACGATATGAAGCCTCTCGGGGAAAGTATTCTCCTCTGGAGGCTTTCTTAATTTTGGACCTTCATAATTCATCAGGAAAGAATAGGAGCTCTTGGTCATAATGGTATAGATGAGTTTAAGGGCTGGAAATGGGAAAGAAGATTTGCCAAAGGCCGATTATTTCAGTTTCCTTTTTATCAATCTGCTTTTTAGTGGGCCTCGTTTTTGCGAGCTACTATGAAATGAGCGAGGTTGATACCTTCTCCCCTAATCTCTGTTATGAAAATCAAGACCTGGCCACTTCAACCTTCACTGAGAAAACCAAAATCAATTTATCCATTCCTTATTTTGAACACCCCTTATTGTCAATGTGTAATTCATTCCTGCAGGGCCTCCCTTGTTTTATCAATCTCCCTCGCCAACCAAACTGCCCTATTCGTTGTTAGCCCCCTCTTTTATCTTTCCTGATTAGGTTAATTCGTTATTTCTCTAAACCTTTTTGAACGAGATATGAAGTGGGATTTTCAAAGGTTTCTGATACGAAGTCTCCAGTACAAGCATTGGCCGGACCGAGGACGACCTATCCAACCAAGATAGTACCGCCTCGGCTACACGGGGTTGTCCTGAGGGAACGACTCTTCCGTCTCCTGGATACTCTACAGGATTATCCAGTCACCTGGGTCTCGTCACCGGCCGGGTCAGGAAAAACAACCCTCGTGGCCAGCTACGCCCGGGCACGAGCAATTCCTACGCTCTGGTACCGGGTGGACGAGACCGACGGGGATGTGGCGACCCTCTTTGCCTATCTTCGCCTCGCGGCCAGGCAGCTCAAGAAAGGACGGGCAAGACCTCTTCCCCTCTTCACCCCGGAGTACCGTCCCGGTATTTCTGCCTTCACGCGCCGCTACTTCGAGTCCCTCTTCGAAAGGATGGCAACTCCCGGAATGATTGTCTTCGACAACTACCAGGATGTTCCGGAGACTTCCCTGTTCCACGAAGTGATGCGCAACGGGCTCAAGGTCGTGCCCGAGGGCATCCGCGTTTTCGTGGTGAGCAGAAAGGAGTCTCCCCCTTCTTTTGTCTCCCTGCGGGCGAACAACGGTTTTGCCTCCCTAAGTTGGGAGGATGTCCGTCTCACCCGAGGCGAGGTACGGGAAATGCTCGAGCAGCATAGGAAGACGCCCTTATCCGAGGAGACGGTGCGGGATATCCATGAACGGACTCAGGGGTGGGCGGCGGCAGTCATCCTCATGTCCGACCCGGTCTGGTCCACTGAGGTACACCGCATTGGCGACAGCTCGGTCTTCGATTACTTCAAGACCGAGATTTTCGACGGCCTCGAACAGCTCACAAAGGATTTCCTCACCATTACGGCGCTGCTTCCCTCCGTTTCGGCCGGGATCGCCTCTCAACTCACCCAATTCGAGAAGAGCGGGGAGCTGCTTGCCTACCTGAACCGGAACAACTACTTCACCGAGCTCTACCAGGATGAATATCGTTACCACCCGCTCTTCAGGGACTTCCTTCTCTCTGAAGCGGAGAGCTCCCTGACGCCCGAAAGAATGCGGGAGGTCCGGTGCCGGGCCGGGAAGCTCTTTTTAGACTCGGGCCGCACGGAGGAAGGGATAACCCTCCTGATGGCGGCGCAGGACTGGGACAGTTCGGTCCCAGCTCTCCTTGCCGCGGCCCCCGGCTTGGTCGCTGAGGGCAGAAGCCAGACCCTCGAGGGGTGGATAGGATCTCTACCCGAAGAGATCCGCTCCGAGTCTCCCCGGCTTCTCTACTGGCTTGCTGTCTGCAGGCAGCCCTACGACCCTCAAGGAGCCTGCCTCCTTTTTGAGCGGAGCTTCACGCAGTGCAACGAGGCCGGTGATGTTACCGGCGCCCTTCTTGGCTGGTCCGGGGCGGTCATGTCGATCTTCTATGGACTTATGTCGACCGCGTACAGGGATGAGCAGGTTCTACTTCTCGATCCGCTGATCGAATGGCTCGACGCGTTTACCGCAAAAGGAGGGACCTTCCCCTCCTCTGAAATCGAGGCCACGGTAGCCGGCAGCAGGATGGTGGCCCTTTTGACGCGGCCCTATCACCCCGAATTCAAGGCATCGATCGACAGGGCCTTCATGCTCTCGCGCTCCGTAGCTGGCACTTCCCTCCGCCTTGAGATATCGCACTGGGCCGCGACTTGCTATATGTGGCTGGGAGACTACGGGCGTTGGGCAATAGTGGTAGCGGAACTGGAGAAGACCGCAAACTCACAGGACCCCTTACAGGCGATATGCAGGCGTTTGATCAAAGCCCAGGCGCTGAACCAGATGGGACCATTTGATCAATCTCCGTTACCTCTCCTTGAAGAAGGTCTCCAAATGTCGGCAGAGAACGGAGCCATCGTATGGGTACCGATGCTCCTGGCCGAAGGATGCCACGTGGCCCTCGACCGAGGTGATTTTCGGAAGGCCTCTGATTTTCTGGTACAAATGGAGTCTATGCTCGGCCGGGCTCCTAAACTTTTCGTCCAACGCTATCACATGGTTTCCGCCCTCTACCATTTAAGATCCGGGGATACGCACCGTGCGGTTGCCCACGCCCAACAGCTTTTGAGCTTCCCTCCCGATGAGTTCGGTATTTTTGTTGCGGCCCTGGGCTACTGTGGTTCCGCCCTGGTGCTCGCTGCCGCAGGTCGGCGAGACGAGGCGAGGGAACACGTAGCTGCCTTTCGGCGCTTGCCGCAAACCCCGAGTCGTATCATGGAGTATACCGCCCTGATAGCTGAGGCCTCCCTGGCCTTGGATGAAGGGACGCCCGATGCGCGCGATACCCTCAGGCGTGCCTTCCGGATAGGACGGGAGGAGGGCTATAGAACTCCGCTTTATTGCTGGATACCCTCCCTCATGGCCCGTTTGTGCAGCATCGCGCTAAAAGCGGGGATAGAGGTGGAGTACACCCGTGACCTCATCCGGCAGCGTGAGCTCTTCCCCTACACACCGCCCCTGGACATTCCACACTGGCCGTGGCCGATCAGAGTCTTCACCCTCGGGAGATTCGAGATCCTCGTCGAGGATACACCCATCGACACGACGCGGCTCCAGAAGAAGCCCCTTCTGCTCCTCAAGGCCCTTATTGCCTTGGGAGGCCAGGGGGTAACGGATGAGACCTTGAGCGAGCTGCTCTGGCCTGATGCGGAGGGCGATGCCGCCTATACCTCCTTCAGGACTACCCTGTCCCGGCTGAGACGCTTACTCGGCAGCGACAAAGCACTCCTGGTTCACGAAGGCCAGGTGAGTCTCGACCCACTTCGGGTCTGGGTGGATACGGCGGCCTTTGGACGGGTTTTTGCCCAGGCAGAGCTTGGGAAAGAAGATGGGGCGTCCCTGGCCAGACAGGCTATGGAACTCTACCGAGGCGACTTCCTCCCCCTGGAAGAAGAGCACTGGGTGCTCTCTCCTAGGGCACGGCTGAGAGACAGATTCCTCCGCCTCATGCTCGCGCTCGGGGGTGAACTTGAGGAAAAGGGCCGCTGGGATGAGGCCTGCGCCAGTTACCGGGCTGCCCTCGACGTGGACGACCTTGCCGAACAACTTTACCAGAAACTGATGATCTGCTACAGCCGCCTTGGAGATAGGGCGGCAGCCATATCGGCCTATACCCGCCTCCGCAACACCCTAAAAGCCCACCTGGACGTCGAACCCTCTGCCGGGACCGAAGCCCTATACCGCCAGGTGAGGGCAAAAACCTTCTAAAAACTCCCTTCACGGAAAAATCCCCGAAATATTTTTCTTTCGTGTCACAGTTTTGTCACAGGGTCCGGGTTATTTAGGCTCCATGATACTCAGAGCTATGAGAAAGCCGGTGGTTCGCAGTTTCGTCGTCCGCGTCTACCGGGCAACGCCGAACAGACCGGACCATCTTTACGGCGAGGCCGAGGAGGTAGGCAAAAAAAAGATCAAGAGTTTCAGGAACCTGGAAGAATTGTGGACCATAGTGAACCCTCGGAGCGGGAAGAAAAAGGGGATAAGCAGTAAAGAGGCAATGCCGGGTGAAAGTCCACCCGGAGGCACCACCAAAAAACGAATCTAAGGAGGCAGACCATGAAAAAGTACGTTGAAAGGGGGGATGTCTTCAGAACTAATCGAATCGAGATAGAGGAAGATTATGATTCAAATAGGCGAATAAACATTAAAAAGACAATGAGCGTTTAAAAGGAGGTTCAAATGAAAACAGGAATGATGAAGTTGGGCGTTTTTGTAATGATCACCGCAATAGCGTTATTTGCAGCAGCGGCGACGGCATCGGCCGAAATCAGCAGATGGTTAAACACCATTCAAGGGAAATATGCCGTTACTGGTTCGAACGCATGTCTAATAGCACCTGGGGGGTTCGACTCCAGTCTGCAACCGAAACAAATTCCTGACGTTCCTCTATCTTTTCAATCTGCGCAAACTTGGGAAGGTGTTTACACGTTCAAGCACAATGGCACGGGAGCAATGGACGTCATAGCCCACGACATTGGTGGCCCCACAGGTGGCGGCGGGTCACTTAGCATACATTGGGATTTTAATTATACTGTGAATCACAGTGGGTTGATCACGTTCACGCTGGTCAAAGGGTCGTATATCGGGGAATGGCTGACCGGCGCGCAGGCCGGAAACTCTGCATACCTGGGCGTTAAAGATTCGTGGGGGGGAGTCATCTCGCCAGATGGAAACCAAATATTCGTTACCTGGGGGGCGCCCCTGATACTATACCCCCTGGATTCGCAGACGAGTGAAATCTCCACAACGGGGGCACAGGTTATCTGCAATGGGTCGTTTGTTTTGTTGCGACTAAAGTGACGCACCGCATTAGCTTCCTATTATGAGGTGTTATGCCACTATACAACCACCTGATTCATCGTCACACGTACTTTCAAAGCTGGGGGGAGCCGCAAGGCTCCTCCCGCTCTTGTCCAGAAACCTGAACTGCAGGTGTAGGAAACTTCGCTATCGTCTTTTTAGCCTTGGAGCGGGACATGAAGTGGGAGATTCTGAAATATCCAATACGAAGCCTCCATAAGGGATCAAACCATGTGGAGGCTTTTTATTTCATTCTTCAAAATGGCCTGTTCTCGATTAGTACCCATATAATTTTACATCAATCAATAGGAGAAGGAGATTACCATGAAGAATATAATAATCGTATTGACAGTCTTTCTACTCTGTATTCCAGTAATTGTTTTTGCTGATGCGGGGGGATTACCCGCTCTCAAGACGGAAGTCGAGGCCATCCAGACTAATTTACAAAGCCAGATCAACAATATTCAACTAAAGCCCGGTCCTCCGGGACCAACCGGAGCAATGGGTCCAGTCGGACCGGCAGGGCCAGCAGGCACCAACTCCCGCCTCACTTCGTTCGATGATCTGGACGGTCTCCCCTGCAACGTAGGGTCGCCTTACGAGGGCATGATTGAGGTCAGTTACGATACGCAGACCTTGCTGGCGACCACCAGATGCGTCTGGATCGCCCGCACACTCGTTCTCAACCTGGACCTAGTGTCCGGCAGCCCGTATAGCTGCAATCCCTATAGCTGCAATCCACATCCCTGCGGCTTATTTAATACGTGCTGGGAAACGTGCTACCAGACGTGTTACGGCGACGAGCCAGTTCGGGTGGACAGCAATCCGCTCGGCATAATATCCTGCCAACGTAACGCGGATAGGAGCGTGACAGGCACGTGTACCGCCGTGTTCCCCGAGGGACTGCAAGTGACACTATATGGAATTGATCCGCAGAATAATAATCCGGCGATCTTTTCCGGAGACTGCATCGGGACTAGCCCCTGCACGTTCACAATGCCGCATGGCACTGCGACGGTGTTGGCGACTCCAGTCCACTAATCGCGTCTGTTGAAATTCGCGTGTGGTATTAGTCATGGGATCTATAGCACCTTATTCTTGTGAGGGGTTGTAGCTTCCCACGAAAGCAATAATTCTTCATTGAAAGGAGGAAACGATCATGGCTGCAAAGAAGTCAATCTGGGTTCTTTTCGGTATCTTAGTAATCTCAACCTTGGTTCTTGGATCTGCCCTTCAGGCGGGGGCAACAATAGCCGTGGAACGCCAAACCACGGAAGGCATAGTCATCGGTGAAGAAAACAGCGATACCCATACCATTTCCTGGAAATCCATTCCTTATGCCCAAGCCCCTATTGGCGATCTGCGTTGGAAGGCGCCAAATCCTCCGCTAAAACGTTCGGCAGTGTATAAAGCGACTACCTTTTGTGAAATATGCCCTCAATACAACAGACCGGATGACAATCCGGGAACGCCTTTTGTGATTTCAGGAAATGAAGATTGTCTTTACCTGAACCTCTGGTCGCCTAAGAACACAACGGGCAATCTTCCGGTGTTTTTTTGGATTCACGGTGGCGGAAATAGTACTCAGTGGCCTCTACTGTCCAAACATGATGCAGCAATATTGGCCAACAAGGGTAACATGGTTGTGGTAACCGTAAACTATCGTTTAGGGCCAATGGGATTTTTCAATCAGCCAGCCTTGAAAACCGGCGATGAAGTTGGTGATTCAGGCAACTTCGCTATTCTAGACCTGATCGCAGCTTTAAAATGGCTGAAAGCAAATATTAAAAACTTCGGCGGAGATCCTGAAAATATCACAATTGCCGGTGAATCGGCCGGGGGAGCAAATGTCTTTTGTCTGGTGGCCTCCCCAATGGCCAAAGGTCTGTTTAATAGGGCGATTTCAGAAAGCGGGTCCATTAGGCCATCCAAACCAGCTCTCGGGGAGGAGAATGCGAATAACTTAATAATTAAATTGCTGGTTAAGGACGGAAAGGCTGAAGATGAGAAGGCGGCGGCTGCAATGCTGGGAGCAATGTCCACAAAAGATGTAGCAACGTATCTGAGATCAAAGAAGGCCCAGGAATTCCTGGAATTGTATCCGGAAGGTAAAATAGTGGGTATGATTAGATTCCCGACATCATTTGGCGATGGGAAAGTACTGCCCAAAGATTTTTATGGCGCCCTGGAGTCAGGTAATTACAATAAAGTCCCTATGATTCTTGGTACCAATAAAGAGGAAGTCAAACTCTTTTTTAATTTTTTCCCTCCCTTTGCCTCTTGGATTAAAGATCAAACCATCTTTAAAGATCCGGCTAAAATGGAACTCTTTGAATTAGCAGTCAAATACCAGAGCGACGGTTGGAAAGTTATGGCCGTCGATAATCCCGCAAGAATAATGACAGGGAATTCGGGCCAGCCTAAGATCTTTACATATCAGTTTCTTTGGGGAGCTGGGGGGGCTAAGAACAATGTTATTGATCCCCCTTTTAATACCCTTTTTGGGGCCTGCCATACGATGGAAATAGATTTTGTTTTTGGAACCGAAAAGGTAGGCTTGGGGGCACTAGTTTTCAAAGAAAAAAATCGTGCCGGGCGTGTTGCCTTATCCGATGCTATAATAGAATACTGGTCTCAATTCGCCCGCACAGGTGATCCGAACAGGGATAAATCTGGTCTGCCCCAGTGGAGTCCTTGGTCAAATACGCCAGACCAACCCAAAACAATTCTTTTAGATGCTGATCTGGAGAAAATTAAAATAACGATGTCCAACCATGAATTAACCAATGGAGACATTGAGGCGGCTCTAAAAGCGGAACCTCGGCAGAAAGAGATACAACCTTTTTGGGATGGTTCATTATTTAGAAAAAGATAAAACGAGATGCTGGAATTTTTAAGGCTAGGGAAATGTCCTGCTGGCAGTTGGTTTCGGTTAAATTTTTGACACATGGGCGGCAAAGGCAGGGCCAAAAAAGATCATTTGGCTCTGCCTTCTTTATGCAACATTTCAAAGGGTAAGTGCTAATAAAAGGACAAGCCAAAGTCCAATACTTGTAGGTGTACATCGCCACCGAGGTTTGTGGAGATGGAGGAATCCGGCAGACTGGGACAATTCCTTCCCTACCCTTGTTTTGCCTTCGTTGGCCGATCCACGCCAAAGGAAAAGGCCATCTGTTTGAACGGCCTTCAGGGTTCCATATTTGCCCAGGTTCGACATTCGGCCCGGCGGCTAGTCTCTTATCGCTTTGAATTCCGGGGACACCATACTTATTTCAATTTTTTTCGACCAGCCTTTTGGGGTTCCAAGAGGCGATCCATCACCTTTTCAACTTTATGGACAAAAGCCGTGGATCCCAAAGGACGTCCGGTCTTCTCGTGTTTCTTTAACAATTCAATCTCTTCTTCTTCGGGGTAATCAGCCAAGAACTGGTTCCTGCTTTTTTCGGCCATCGCCAATAAGGGGTTAACCTTAACCAGGAGATCATCTCGGCCCTTTAGATGCGCCTTGGCACTACTCCATGGCCAATCCCCAGCCTTTTTTACCAAGCCGGCTCGGACCGGGTTCATTTCAATTCTAAGTCTTTGGAATTGCCTATTTGACGAAGCCCGGGAAATACCGGCTGCCGGAATCCCCGGCTTTGACGGAGATGCTGAAGGACCAGAGGTAGACCTGCCCATTGACCGTGATCGAGGCGCTGTAGGTCGAACCCGGCGTCAAAGGCTGCCGCGGGATCAGGATGACCGCGTCCCGGGCATTCAAAATATTTCTTCCCAGGTCCTGCTGAACCGGATCCCCGTTGGCGTAATTGGTTTCGTCAAAGACGCAATGCTCCAGGGATTGGCCGTTGCTCGTCAAGGACGATGCCGAGACTGAAGGGGTCAGCGTCCCCGGCCCGAGCTGCAGGATAATCGGGAGTCCGCTGGGAGCGCTGTAGCCGGGACAACTGCTGAGCGGGTCCGGGTGTTCTCCCCAATAGGAGGAAAGGGGAACGGAAACCCCGTTCCCGGGCCAAAAAATAGGATAAGGGGTTCGCGCGACTAAGCCCATTCCACGAATGACATCCAAACCCGCCGCCATCTCGTACTGCCCGTCGGCTTCTCGATAACTTCCATAGCCGACCTGCAAAAGTCGGGGATCGATAATTCCCAAGGCGTGAAAAGGGGCCTGCATAAATCCATCGATGGCCCATTCATCCGTAGCCTGCACGTCAAAACTAACAATTAAATTGCTGTTTTGGGCGGCGGTTCGACCTTCGGGAGTGAACCAGGGGTTTCCGGGGTCTTCGTCGTGTTCGATTATATCATTGCGAACCATGTAGAGGGCATGGCTGCGGTTTCCAGCGCTCCATTCCGGTTTTTCACTGACGGGCGGGAGGCCGGCGGTGGCCCGATAATAATTCACGTAGGACAGCCAACCGAGAGGCGGCGGGGGCGGCTGAAATTCGTTCAGCAGCAGCGGAAGATGGACCGAATAAGGACTTGCCGGATTTTGTAAAGAATAGGCCGGCAGCGGGGACGGACCGCTAAGCGAACAAAGCCAAATCAACAATAAAAGGGGATGGTAAGAATTTTCGGGAAATCACTATTTATTAATCAGCGGCAGAAAAACCCGTCGATCATACACCGGGGGTGGATAGGGACTCTTATTGACCGAAGCTCCTTCCGGACCGAGGGCTGGAGCGCTGATCCGGTTCAGTGTTTGAACAAAAGGATCGACAAAGGAGCTCAGGGGCTCCCCACCCCAAACGACCAGGAGAATAAAGGCCGCTGAAAGAAAAATCAAAACTTTATCAGCCAATTCCCAGCTCCACCTCCGAAAAGACTCTTCCCCGGCAGGGGCGACTTCACTCGTCCGGCCTGCGAGGCCCAAGCCTCCCCTTCCCGTTATTTTCAGGCTTCGCGAGTGCTCGCCCCGGGTTTGGAGGATTTACTGTATTCTTCGGGAGTTCTGGGATTATCTTTACTTATTTCTTATCTTCCGGAGACGGATGGATTGCGGGGTAATCTCAACCAGTTCATCGTCATTGATATACTCCATGGCTTGTTCCAGGGTAAAGCGTCGCGGGGGAACCAGGCGCAGGGCCTCGTCCGTATTGGCAGCCCGGATATTCGTCTGTTTTTTTTCTTTGGTAATATTGACCCACATGTCTTCGGTTCGTGAATTTTCCCCCACGATCAGGCCGGCGTAGACCGGTTCCCCGGGATTGACGAAAATAGTCCCCCGAGGCTGGAGATGAAAGATGGCATAGGCTACGGCCTTGCCGGAGCGGTCGGAGATGAGGACCCCGTTGGGCCGGGCCGGGATGGCCCCGGCATAAGGCGTAAACCCGGTAACCAGGGTATTGAAGAGCCCGGTGCCCCGGGTGTCTGTTAAGAATTGGCTCCGCAGTCCTATCAGCCCCCGGGAGGGGATCTCAAATTCCAGACGGACTCGGCCGGATCCGTGGTTGATCATTTTGGTCATCCGCCCGCGGCGGGCGCTAAGCTTTTCGCTGACCACTCCGATGTATTCCTCGGGGATATCTACCACGGCCAACTCCAGAGGCTCCATTAACTGACCGTTTACTTTTCGCGTGATGATTTCGGGTTTGGAGAGGGAGAGTTCAAAGCCCTCCCGGCGCATCATTTCCACCAAGACGGCCAACTGCAACTCTCCCCGGGCGCTGACTTTGTAAGAATCCCGACTTTCCGCCGCTTCCACCCCGATACTGACATTATAAAGCAATTCCTTATCCAACCGCTCTTTGATGTGGCGGGAGGTTAACAGGTGGCCTTCCCGACCGCCCAGCGCCGAGGTGTTGACCGAGAAAACCATGGAGAGGGTGGGTTGTTCCACCGTGATGGTCGGCAGGGGCCGGGGATCAAGAAGATCGCCTAAGGTGTCGCCGATAAAAACCTCGGCTACCCCGGCCACGGCGGCGATATCCCCGGCTTCAATGGTTTCCTGTTCGATCCGGTTAAGTCCCTCATAGCTGAAGATCTGGCTAAGCAGGGCCTGCCCCGCCACCTCTCCATTTTTCAGCAGGGCAACCTGCTGCCTTTTCTGTAGCCGGCCGTTGACCACCTTGCCGACGGCGATCCGACCCACGTAGTCGCTATAGTCCAGGTTGGTGACCAGAAACTGCAAAGGGGCCTCGGGATCATAAACGGGAGCCGGAATCGTTTTCAAGATAGCTTCAAAAAGTATTTTCAGGTTCTTTTCCTGCCCCTCAGGATCATTCAGGGCGATGCCGGCCCGGGCATTGGTATAGAGCACCGGAAATTCCAGTTGTTCTTCGGTCGCCTCTAAATCAATAAACAGGTCATATATTTCATCGAGGACTTCGTTGATCCGTCGATCCGTTCGATCGATCTTGTTGATCACCACGATCGGCGGGAGCCTCCGTTCCAGCGCCTTGCCCAAAACGAAGCGGGTTTGCGGCAAGGGGCCCTCGGTGGCATCGACCAGGAGCATGACGCCTTCCACCATGTTCAGCGTCCTTTCCACCTCCCCGCCGAAATCGGCATGGCCCGGGGTATCCACGATATTAATCTTTACCCCCTGATAGACCACGGCGGTATTTTTGGCCATGATGGTAATGCCCTTTTCCCGTTCCAGGTCCATGCTGTCCATCACCCGGTCAACCACGGCCTGGTGTTCTTGAAATACCCCGCTCTGCCAGAGCATGGCATCCACCAGGGTGGTTTTGCCGTGATCCACATGGGCGATAATGGCTAGGTTTCTTAAATCTTGACGAGTCTGCATAATATTCCTCGGCCTAAAACAGTTGCCTGTTTGGTTCAAATTCGAAATTCGAATTTCGAAATCCGAAACAAATTCAAATGATCAAAATTCAAAACGTTTTTGTTTTGATTATACAGATTGGAATTATGGAAACAGCTATTTCCTTCGGGATCGGCCCCGATCCCGTTTCCTCGGCCGTTCGCCCCGCCCTTCCTTCCCGGGCCTGGGACCGGACCCGGAGGCCCTGACCAGTGGAGGTTGAGGCGGCTTAGCCGGAAGGGTTTTCTGGTAATATTCATCCAACAACATGGCCAGGAGGGCCAGCTCATCCTCTCCCTGCCCCAGACTTTGAGCGAGCGGAAGAAAACGCTTCATTCGCTCGGCCTTCAAGCTGTCCCGCGAGCGGAGATCCGCCTCCAGTAAGGCGGTAACCCGTTGGGAAACGATCGCCTCCACATCGGTATCCGCGGGCATTGGGCGCTCCTGGAGTTCGATGCCGAATTTCCGGGCGATTTGTTTCAACTTGATTTCTTCCAGGGGAGTGACCAGGGACAAGGCCACGCCGCTGGCCCCGGCCCGTCCGGTGCGCCCAACCCGATGGATGTAAATCTCCGGGTCTTCCGGCGGCTCGTACTGAATGACGTGGGACAATTCCTGGATATCGATGCCCCGGGCGGCCACATCGGTAGCCACCATGAAGCGCAACGTCCCTTCCCGAACCCGGGCCATAACCTTTTCCCTCGCCCCTTGGGCCAGGTCGGAACTCAACTCATCCGCATCGTAGCCGAAACGCTGCAGGACCACGGTGAGGTAATGCACACTGCTTTTCGTGTTGCAGAAAATAATGGCCGAGACCGGGTTTTCAATCTCAATGATCCGGATCAAGGCCCGGTCCTTTTCCATGCCCGGGGTCACATAATAGAAATGGTCGGTCCCGGCCACATGGACCTGGTCCCGACTCAGGCTGAGGTACTCGGGCTGATGGAGAAACTCGTGGGCCAGGCGTAGTACAAAGCCCGGGAAGGTGGCCGAGAGCATATAGCCGTTGATGGGCTGGGAGGGCAGGTATTCCTGGACCTGCTTCATGTCCGGGTAAAAACCCATGGAAAGGAGGCGGTCGGCCTCATCAAAGACCAGAACCTCCAGATGTTTCAGCGAAAGGGAGCGTTTGAGCAGATGATCCAGCACCCGGCCCGGCGTGCCGACCACCAGTTGGACCCCCTGCTGGAAGGCCTCCAGTTGCGGCCCGTAGCCCACACCGCCATAAACGGCGATGGACCGGACTCCCATGGCGCTGCCCAGAATCTCGGCTTCTCTGGCCACCTGATGGGCCAACTCCCGGGTAGGGACCAGGACCAGAGCCTGGCAGACGGCCTTCCCCGGGTCGATGCGGTCCAGGATAGGCAAGAGATAAGCCCCGGTCTTGCCGCTCCCGGTTTGAGATTGAATCATCAAGTCCCGCCGGGCCTGCAGGTAAGGTATGGCCTTAGCCTGGACCGCCAAAAGGCTGCTCCAGCCGGCCTGGGCCACCGCCTGTTGCATTCGCTCGGACAGGTCCTCCAGGGAAATCTCCGGCAGCCTGTTCTCGGGCTCGATCAAGGGGTTCTCCTGGGCCGCCGCCTGATCCTGATCCGAAACCGCGTGTTCCGATGGCCCAAGATCGGCCGATTCTTCATTATCCAGAGGATCTTCGTCGTTCATCATATTTTTAAGAATTCCTTTCCCTCTAACGTTACGGTACCTTCGCGGAGTTTACCCTGAGCCATGCACCGAGACCCTTCGCGGGGTTTACTCTGAGCCGAAATTCGAGATCCTTCGCTTCGCTCCGGATGACTGACGAAGGACTCAGGGTGACAGGCGAAGGGTTCAGGATGACAAAAAGGAACTTTTTGCGGACCCACTACCAATTACAATCTATTATTTTCCCATATTATAGCCCTTTGATCAACTAAAATCATCGAAATTGCTTAAAATTCAGTTTTCAGAGCAGTTCGCCCCCCTTCCCCTCTTCCAAAAACGACCTTTTCAGTTTTTCTCTTCTATGCTAATAATACCCTCCGACAGGTCTTGAAAAAATAATTGCCCATCTAAAATTGAGGAGGTCCGGCATGAAGCGTTTCTCAAAATGGTTGCTTCTGGTGTTGAGTGTCTTTCTGATAAACCAAACCGCCCAAGCCCTGGAAATCGGCGAAATTCCCCCCAAGGTGGAACTAAAGGAAAAACTGGGAGGACGACTGGACGGGAAACCCTGGAGCAGTGAAGAATTGCAGGGCAAGGTCCAGGTCCTATTTTATGTCGATCCGGATGAAAAAGACACCAACAACCCGGCCAGCGAGGCCCTGGACAAGGAAAAATTTCCCCTGGACAAATATCAATCCTGGGGCATTATTAATATGGCCGCCACCTGGATGCCCAATTTTGCCATAAATTCCGCTCTGGAAAAAAAGCAGAAGCGCTACCCCAGAACCATATATGTCCGGGATCTAAAAAAAGTATTGGTTACCAGTTGGAAGATAGCCGATGACAGCAGCGATATCCTGGTCTTTGATAAGACCGGTAAATTGGTCTTCCGAAAAGACGGCAAGCTGAACGCCGAAGAAATCCAGAAGCTGATCAAGGCCGTCCGTGATAATCTGTAAAGAAAGCATCTAGGGTGCCGCTCCGAAAAGGAGTCCTCCTCCGCTGGAAAGACGCCCGGGACGACCTGGGCTCGACCTTGACGGTATTTCTCACAACCTGGAAGCAGGAAAGGATTTTCTTCCTGATCGGAGGAGTCCTGGTCGTGATCCTGCTGGGCGCCCTGGGGTTCGCCCTTAATGAAACCACCGGCGGAGACTTCGGGGCCCGGGTGGGACAGGGCCTTTGGTGGGCCGCGGTAACGATCACTACAGTGGGCTATGGGGATGTGGTTCCCCGAACCCTGGGGGGAAAACTGCTGGGGGTGGGGCTGATGTTCTCCGGAGTGATCCTCCTCTCCCTGACCACTGCGACTATCGCCTCGGTTTTTATCGAACGAAAAATGAGGAGGGAACGGGGTTTGGAAAGTGTTTTGGCCCATGATCATATCATCATTTTAGGCTGGCATTACCGGGGGAATCAGATTTTAAAAAACCTGTTTTCCCGGATAGACCGGCGGACCGTCGTCATCCTGATCAACAACCTGCCGCCGGAACAATTCGAGGCCCTCAAGATTGAATTCGAGGGACATCCTCTCCAGTATATCCGGGGAGATTTCACCCGGGGAGAAGTCCTTTTGAAGGCCAACCTGGGGCAGGCGCGGCGCGCCGTTATCCTGGCCGACCGGGTGGACAATCCTCCCCGGGAGCAGGTGGACCAGCGTACCCTGCAAGCCGCCTTGGCCTTGAAATCCCTGAATCCGAAAATCGAAGTCTGCGCCGAAATCCTTTACCCGGACAACCGCCTGCATCTCGAGCGGGCCCATGTGGAGGACATCATCCTCCGCGGGGAATACGACAGCGCCCTGATCGCCAGTGCCACCGAGTCAGCCGGCCTCTTCAAGGTTTTGCAGACCCTTCTTTCCCCGGAAGGCCCCAATTTCTATGCCCTGGAAATCCCCGCCCGTTTTAAGGGCACTGAACTGAAGGTCTTCGCCGCCCATATCAAAGAACGGAACCAGGCCCTGCTGATCGGATTATTCACGGAGGGCCAACGGCTTAAACTGGAGGACTTATTGTCCGGGGAGCACTCGGCGATTGATGAGTTTATTTTCCGAAAATTCAATGAGGCCGGGAAGGCCCACCTTTTCGGGATCCACAAAGTAAATTTTCGGATCAATCCTCCGGACGACCATATCCTTTCCCCGGAGGAAGTGGCCGTGGTCATCGCCGAACAACCGCAGATTCACCCAACGGGAAGGGGCTTTTAAATGAAAGGGCCCCATCCCGATCTGAACACCCTGAAAATAATATTTATTCTCCAGGACCTGCAGGACGAGGAACTGGCGGAAGTTTGGGGGGCTTCCCTCCCCCGGGAATTTCCGGCCGGCTCGGTCATCATGGCCGAGGGGGAACCCGGGGAGAAGATGTATATTTTGCTTGAAGGCGAAGTGGAAGTCACCAAACGCCTGCTCCTACCCATTGATCAAACGGCCATTCTGGAACGAATCATGAACCGCCTGAGATCGGAAGACGGGGTGACGCTGGGCGAGATGGCGTTGATTGAAGATGACGTGCGCTCGGCCAACGTCACCGCTTCCACCGATTGCCGGATGCTCGAATTGAGCAAGGAAAATTCCTTCCGCTTGTTCAATCAAAACCCGGTCATGGGCGTGAAGATTCTTTTTCGACTGAGTCAGTTGTTGTCCAAAAGGTTGCGAAAGAGCGATGAGGATATCGTCAAGCTGACCACCGCCCTGGTCGTAGCCCTGGAACGGTAGCCTCGGAATTCTTTTTACTGTCCGCCACTCCCTTTTTACTTTCCCCTTGCTTAATCATCAAAATTCTTTTATCATTACGAATTTAAGGCGTTGAACACTAAAACCAAGCGGCCCGGCCTGGGGAACAGGCAGCCAAACGATGTGGACTCTTAGAACCTGAACGGCGGCTTCACCGACAATCCCACCGTTAGTTACCCTCATTTCCACATTGATTTTTAAATTTATGATTGAAGGAGGTTCCCATGGCAACTCGCGCCGGATTCTATAAAAGCGGCAAAAGAAACAAGGAACTGAACCGCCAGAAGAAACAGGAAGCCAAACGGCAGCGCCGGCTGAACAAAGGGGAGCCCTCCGGGGAAGAGGAGCCGGAATCCCTCCTGGAAGCCAGCCCGGAAGCAGCGTCCTCCGGACAGGAGGAACAGGGATCCGTCCCGGAAGCTCCGGCCAGCCCCTCGGAAGCAACTGACCCGCCGGAATAATCGCATTTCGTATCTGCTCTCGTGTTCTAGGTCCGAAAATTATTATTTGATCAAAGGAGAATTGCTATGAAGCTTTACCTTAAAACATTGGGTATTTTTGCTTTAATGACGGCCGGACTGGCCTCCCCGGCTTTCGCTCAGGACCCCAACGTAGTCGCCCGGATCGGCAACAAAACCATTACCGTGGCCGATTTCAATAAGATCCTCAAATACTATGATGCCGAGCAACGAGCGCAGATTGATAAAAACCCTCAGGCCAAACCCACCATCCTCTGGCAAACGGTCCAGGGAATGGTCATCGCCGGTTTGGCTCGGGAAAAAGGTTTTGACAAACGACCGGAGATTAAAGGCCAACTGGACATGATCACCAATAATTTTCTGGCTGTTCAGTACCTGCAAAAAGAAGTGCTCAACAAAGTCAAAGTAACCGAAAAAGATGCCAAGGCCTACTACGATAAAAACCCGGACATGTTTAAATCGCCCGAACAGGTCAAAGCCCGCCATATCCTCATCCAGGTTCCCAAAGGGGCCACGGATGAAGAAAAGAAGAAGCTGAAAGAAAAAGCCGAGGAAGTGCTGAAGAAGGTCAAGGCCGGGGAGGATTTTACCAAGCTGGCTGCCGAATTTTCCGATGATCCCGGCACGAAATCCAAAGGCGGCGAATTGGGATTCTTTTCCAAAGGCAGCATGGTACCGGCCTTTGAACAAGCGGCCTTTTCTCTAAAACCCGGAGAAGTAAGCGACTTGGTGGAAACGGAATTCGGTTTTCACGTGATCAAGGTCGATGAAAAAAAAGCGGCGGTTGCCGAGCCTTTCGAAACCATTAAGGATAAAGTGACCCAACAGGTCCTCCGGGAAAAGCAGGAGGCCAAAGTCACTGAGTTCGTTGAACAGGCCCTCAAAAAAGCCAAGGTGACGATGAACCCGGCCGCCTTGACCGGCAAGGGCAAGTAATTTCTATTTTTCCATTAACCCCAACATGCCCAGGAGGGGAGATACAATCTTAACTGCTTAACTTTAATAATCAATAATCAATTGTTAATTGTTAATTATCAATTGATTATTGGCCCTTTTGCAGGCCATGGAGTCTATTTTCGCACTAAACCCCGTGCCCAGGGATCATCCGAGAAGCCCTTGATCGTCACGGTCAGGGGCTTTTCATTCCCACCCGCGAATCGAGCATCTCGGCCAAGGTCGGATGCCCGGATCCGGGGATGAACCCAAAGACCTTTTTCCAGACCACCGGGCTCTCCATGCACAAATAAACCATGGCCTCCTGCGCGTACTCCCTGATCCATCCCACCATCCGCCGGTACATTTCCACCCGCAGGGTTTGGGGGTAACGTCTTTTTCCGTCTATGGCCGGGATAAACTCCTGGTGAATAAAACGGGACCGAGGAAACCTTTCTTGGATAATGGGTTTCAAAACCGGCAGGTAGCGAAAACAACCCAGGCTGATCCAGGCGATATTCTCGGGTCGGATCCGTTGAAATAGTCGACTGACCGTATTTTGGTAGGCATCCTCCCAACCCGGAAAGTAGATCAGGGGGTCGAAGTGGAACCCCAACCGATACCCTTTCTTCTGGCAGGCTTCCGCCGCCGCCAATCGCTCGACCAGGCTGGCGGCTCCCTGCTCTTCCCTGTGGATAATCCCCTCGGCGTTTAAAGACCAGGAGAGCAGGAAGGGTTCCACTAGCGGCAAACGCAGCAGATTTTCGATGCCCCGGGATTTGGTTTTCAACTCTACGACTAAATTGGGATGGCCCGCGACCGCTTCGGCCAACAGGGAGGAGAACTGCGTAACCGGATCCAGGGCCAGACTGTCGGTGAATTCACCGGTGCCCAGACGAACCGGACTTCCTTTCCGTTCGGAAACGTAGGCTTTCAACCGGGCGAATATTTCATCCGTGTTGGCAAAAAGGCGGATGAAAGATTGGTTAAAATAGGCCTGCAGGATGCAGTAACTGCAGTCGATCGGACAGTTCGTGGCGGTATTGAGAATCTGATAGCCGCAACAGATATACTCCTTCGTGCCGGGGCAGGGTTTGACCAATTGCCCTCGGAAGGCCGTCAGATAAAGGATTCGCTTCGATTGCCTCAGCGAAATTTTCGTCGACCCGGGCTCCGGCTCCCGATCCACCCATTCCAGCGGCAAGTCGCTGAAAGCTCGTCGAATATTTCGAGCTAAGGGGGTCGCGGCTACTTCCCGATGAATGATTATTTTTTCAAATTTGAACATAAATCTTCATGGCAGGTCTTCGAAACAGCCGGATTCGAGTGCCCGTTGGATCCGATCCAGGGACTCTTTCAATTCTTTCTCTTCTGAAAACCGCACTTCCAACCGATAGGTCCCACCTTCAAAAAAGGGCGGCGGCGTCAATTGGGTCCGGGGATCCAGTTTCATCCGGGCCCGTTTTTCGTTAAATTCTTTTTCCGTTTCCGTGGAAACCGGAAAAAGCGCTTGGTGAAGGAACTTTCGAATGGCCTCCCCTTGCTGCTGGGGACTTAAATCCCCGCCTTTCAGCCATTCTGTTAGGGGCGGAGCGATGAGTATTTTTTCGGGCTTGACCCCCTGCCTCAGGGCCAATTCCTTCAGGCCGGCCAGGAATTCCCTTTGCTTTTGGAAGCCCCACCGTAAATGGATCAGCACAGAGGCGAGCAATTCGCGGAGAGCGGGAAAATCCTGGTCGATCCCTTCCAGGGTTTCCGGGAATAGTTTCCCCTCGACGACCGCCGGCCAAAACCAGGGACCGGCGGCGGCTATCCGCAAGTAGCGATTCAGGATTTCCTTTTTGGAGGCCAGGCCCAGTAAAGGCAGATAGTCGGAGAGGACCCGGTCTTCCGGAAAATACCTTAACAGTTTCTCCAGGACGACCGCCTGTTCAATGATATTGAGCGCGCCCCGGCCGATCGCTTCATAGAAACAAAAGAGAAAAAGTTCCTTTTCCGGCTGATCGGCGGAAACCAACCGGACCGGGCAGGCCGATCGATGGAGCTGTTTCCAGACCAGAAGCCTTCGGCGCCCGGAAACAATGCGCAACCCTTCACCCCCCCCCTCCTGCAGGACGGGAGGCGGCTGAAGTCCGATGGCCTGGATAGAGGCCTTGAGGGATTGCAGGGAACGGCCGTAGGTGATTTGAAAGGTGGTATCCCGCCAGTCAATGTCCTTCAAGTCAATGGTTGTTTCTTTGAACGGAAATTGGACTGTGTTCAAAGGACGCTTTTCCTTTCAGGGTGACCGCTTAATACGAAAATGCCACTGCACCCGCCTGTCATGGCGAGCGAGGCGAAGCAATCCCCCAGTTGGCCTGCAACGCTCCCCAAGCTCAATGGGGGAATTGCTTCGTCACTTCGCTCCTCGCAATGACCGGTATACCCTTTTATTTGCATGCTTCGCGGTTGCGCCCAGCCCGGGTCATGGAGGTTCACTCCTCCCGGGTATTCCCGGTTGAAATTTAGGAGGAGGGGATGATATATTCCCAGACAAAAAACTTCCCTGGAGGATCTGCACATGCCGAACTACGCCCAGATGCGGGAACAATGCCCGAACGTCAAGGAAAACTCAACACACTGCAATTGCACCTATTCCGGCTGCGAAAAGCACGGACTCTGCTGCCAGTGTCTCCATTACCATCGCCGCAATGGGGAGCTGCCGGCCTGTTATTTCACCCCGGAGGTGGAGAAAACCTATGACCGCTCCATTCGACGCTTTAAGCAGAACCGGTAAATATCCGCAGGGCCTCTTCGTATTTGGCGCGGGTCTTCTCGATGATATCCGCCGGGAGCGGCGGGGCCGGTGGTTTCTTGTCCCAGTGAAGCGATTCCAGATAATCCCGTAGAAACTGTTTATCGAAACTGACCTGCGGTCCTCCGGGGCGGTATTGGTCCCGGGGCCAGAAACGGGAGGAATCCGGCGTCAGGACCTCGTCGATTAAAAGCAGCGTGTCGTTCTGAAAACCGAATTCAAATTTGGTGTCGGCGATGATGATCCCTTTTTCTTCCCCGAGACGCCGGGCTTTTTCATAAACCGCCAGGCTGACCGTGGCCAGGCGGTCCGCCACGGTTGGTCCCAGTTTCCGGACCACCTCGTCAACCGGGATATTTTCATCGTGGGTCCCGGACTCCGCTTTGGTGGAAGGGGTAAAAATAGGCTGGTCCAGCCGGTCGGATTCCTTCAAACCCTTCGGCAAAGCGATCCCGCAGACTTGGCCCGTCTGCTGGTAATCCTTCCAGCCCGAACCGGAAAGATAACCGCGGACGATACATTCCACCGGGAGCGGGGCGGCCTTTTTAACCAGCATACTTCGGCCCGTCAGGTCATCCTCATAGGGTTGACAGGAGGCTGGAAAATCCTTTACCTCCGTGGTGATCAGGTGATTGGGCACCAGGGACGCCATGTGAGAAAACCAGAACTTGGATAACTGGGTCAATATTCGACCCTTGCCCGGGATGGGGTTGGGCATGACCACGTCAAAGGCTGAAATCCGGTCCGTGGCCACGATCAAAAGCTGTTCTCCCAAATCATAAATATCCCGGACCTTTCCCCGGTTAATCAGGTTCAGGTTTGGGAAATTGGTTTCCATCAGTGCCGCTGTTTCCATGGTTCAACTACCTCCACTATCCAATTTGTTTGGTTGTGCGCCCTTTGGGCTGAGTGGCCACAGTTTATGGCAATTAACCTGAAATCGGGCCTCCGTGGCCGTGGGGGCTCGGCGAAAGGGTTTTCCATATTGCTTTTTAGGTTCTAACCCGGCCCTCTTATTTTCAAATTTTCCAAGAGGTAGGGCCAGCCTAAGAGACGTCAAAATACGCTGAGTATGGGCCTGCTTTAAATAAAATTAGTAACTGAGGCCCGGATTCGAAGTCCGGAGTACCTTTGGAAAACCCTTTCGCCGAGCCCTCACGGCCATAACTGATATGGGGAGAGTACCCCCCAATCGATGGGGCCTTCGAGACCCAGCGGCCTCGGAGGCCCGATTTCAGCCTAAGCCAGCATCCTTGTAGGTCGCTCAGCGCTGGGCACTCTGCTCATCTTATTGAATTACCTCTTCTTGATAGAAATCCCGTTTCCGTTTCCGGGACTCGAAACCGGCGATCCAGCCTTGGACCCGATCAAGCCCATAGGCCTCTTCCCAAGCCTGAACAATTACTTCCACCGGGATATCGTCATAGGTGCCGAGGAAGTCCAGGTATTCCATAAAGCGGTTGTTTTCGTGATTAAAGGGTTGGAAAATCGAATCCTCCCGCCCGTTGAATTCCAGCGGAGCAACCCGATGCCGAAGGCACAACTCTCTATTGAAGGCCGGCGTCGCCTTAACCCACTTCCCCTCCAGAAAGAAATCGGTATAGCCGTGATAAACAAACAGATCCGAGCCGAGAAATTCGATCAATTGCTTTGTGGCCAGGTGATTGCGAACCGTGGCAAACCCCACTCGGGAGGGAATGCCCAGGGCCCGCCCTAAGGCGCACAAGAGGGAAGCCTTGCTAACGCAATAGCCCCGACCGCTGGCCAGGACATTGCTCGCCCGATAGTGTTCGGGGAGATAAAAGGGATAATAGGGATCGTAACGGATCCCATCCCGGACGGCGTAATAAATCCGCATCGCCTGTTCCACCGGGTCGATGGACTGGCCGGCCGACTGGCGGGCAAAGGCCGCTATCCGGGGATGATCGCTGTCCAGGATGGCCGTGGGTTTCAGATAAATAGGATCTTCAAATGCGTCCGTAATCGTCCTCGAAGCGTTCAATATCGTCTTCTCCGAAATAGTCGCCGGTTTGAACTTCAATAAAAACCACCTCCCGCGGACCCGGGTTCTCTATCCGATGTCTGGCCCCCCGGGGGATATCCACCGCCTGCCCTGCTCCTAAAAAAATCTTTTCCTGGTCCAAGGTCACCCAGGCCTGCCCGGCAATCAAATACCAGTGCTCGGCCCGCTGTTGGTGCCGTTGCAGGCTCAATCGCTTCCCCGAATAGACCACGATCCTTTTGACCTTATGGTCCGGTTCATCAGCCAATACCTGATAATTACCCCAGGGGCGTTGATCGAACTCCATGGGCCACCCTCCTCTTCCCCTTATAACAGAATCCGACTCGGGGTTAAAGCCTTTTTGGTTGTTCGTCCTTCTGGGTGGGTGGCCGAGAAGGGGGGGTTAATACGAAAAAAGAACCCGGCGGCCACTCGGGCATTCATCAATAGTTAATAATTAACAATTGATTATTAATTATTAATGTCATTCAGTAGCAGAACGGGCTCTTCAACCGTCAAGTCTTGGCGCCCTAACCTGGCAAAGGGTACCCGCCCGACAAGGCGATAGGTCGTCTCTTTAAAAACGTCCCTGAAAGGCGTTCAGGGCCTCTTTTTCGAGGATTTCCGGATTCCGGGAATATTTCGGAGAAAAATGGATGGGAATCATCCGTTTTACCCCGGCCTGCCGGGCCACCCTCCCGGCCTGGGCCGCGGTCAAGTGGCATTTATCCCGGGCCCTTTCCCGGTCTCGATCAAGAAAAGCCGCCTCAATAAACAGGAGATCCGATCCCCGGGCCAGGTTCACCATGTCCTTTTCGGTTTTCTCATTGAGGACCGTATCCACCAGATACCCGATCTTCTGACCGGCCGTGATTTTAATCACCTTTTTTTTCAGGCGCCCTAAGGGGAAAGTGCATTCCGGGAAGCCTTCCCGGTCCTGGCCCCAGACCCGCACCGGAAAATCAGCCTTTTCCCCGCGCCAAATGGCCTCCTTAAGTCCTTTCAGCCATAACCCCCGGGGTAGGTTCATTTCCGCCAGACCGGTTTTCAGGATGTTCAGATGACAGCGTTCCTCCAGGGAGAAGGCCAGGCTGGGAATTTTGTGATCCAGAAATACGGACTGGATTAGGAAGGCCTCCTCTTCGTGAAGCCGGCCATCAAAGGGCTTGATCGTTTCTCTAAGGACGGATTTTCGAAAAGCTTTTCCAATCGGGAAATGGGCCTCCAGCACCCGATCCGGATGTATTTCATAGGCGATCAGGAGCAGATTATTAGCGTAATTTTCCACCAGGTTCCAGGTATAGGCCCGAAGCTTGGATTCCAATTGATCGATAAACTGCGGAGGCCCGTAAAAAAAGACCGTCTTTTCCCTGCCCAGAAAAATCCGCAAGAGATGATCAAACCCAATGAAATGGTCCAAATGGGTGTGCGAAATAAAAACATGGGTCACTTTTAGCAGTTTCCGGGTAGGGAGAAGCCGCACCTCCCCCAAATCGAAAAGGATGGCCCTTCGGTCAAATTTAAGTTCGATATACAAGACCGGGTCTCCCCAAGGGCCGTTTACCAGTTGGGGATGAAAAAGGGGATTCATGGGATTATTATAATTCAAAACCGGTTGCTAAGGGAAAATAACCCGAGTATAATAGTAATTTTAATAACCTGAAGGTTTCGAAAAAATTACCTCGACTTGTCATTGCCAAACAGGGAGAAAGACATGAAACGGCTGTTATTCCTGCTTTTGATTTCCGCCCTTTGTTTATTAGGGGCAACCCTTTCCTGGGCTCAGAGCCAACCCCTAGATCCGGCTTCCGGGAAAGAAACCGTTCAAGCGGAGACCACCAAATCTCCCGGTCCGAAAGCCAAAAAGAAATCCAAATCCGGTTCTTCCCCCAAGGCCAAGATTAAGGAAGGCGGGAAAGAAATCGGGGAAGGATTCAAGGACTTGGGTCAGGGAATCGGCAAGGGATTCAAGAACATGGGGAAGGGTCTCAAGAAGGCCTGGACCGGCGGCGGCGAATAGTCGAACCGCTAGAGACTTAAGCTTATGCCCTGGCCGCGATTCCCTCAAAACGAAAATACCGTCCCCAAATTTATATTGATCATTTTTCTCCTCGGAGTACTTTATCTCTTCTTTTTAATCATCAGACCTTTTTTAAACGACATATTCATTTCTATCCTAATTTCGCTGGTTTTTTATCCGGTCTTCAAGAAGTTATTGAGGGTTTTTCGAGGACGCCGGATTCCCGCCGGCCTGGTAACCATTCTGCTGGTCATGCTGGTTTTCCTGATACCGGTGGTCCTTCTTTCCGGGGTCATCACCCAACAATCCTTCGATCTCTATCAATCCATTACCCAGGGCCTGCAAAAAGGCACCTTGGAGAAAGCCCTGGAATCCCAGGTTGACGCCTTGGACCGACTCTTGGAGCCTTTAAGTTATTATGGCTATTCCGTCGAGATTTGGAGCCATGTGGGCAACCTATTAAAATCCCTGTCTGACTTCGTTTATACCCAAATGACCGGCTTTGCCAAAGGTTTCATCGGTTTCCTGTTAAACATCATCATTACGCTCTTCATCAGTTTCTTCCTGATTATCGATGGCGACAAATTTTTAAAGGAAATCAAAGCACTTAATCCTCTGGAAGAGGCCCACGGTGACCGCATCCTGGAGCAGTTGGAGCGGACCATCAAGGCCACACTGAAAGGGTCCATCATTGTGGCCTTTGTTCAAGGGCTGCTGGGGGGCATCGGCTTTTGGATCTTCGGTATCCCCTCGGCCGCCTTTTGGGGAGTCTGCATGGTCTTCAGTTCGGTCGTCCCCCTGGTGGGAACCGGCATCATCTGGGTCCCGGCCGCCATCTATCTGGCTTTGGCCTCCTCCGTCTGGATGGCCATCGGCCTGGCCCTCTGGGGGACCCTGATCATCTCCGGGGCCGACAACATCCTCCGGCCGGCTCTGCTGAAAGGGGATGCCAATCTCCATCCTCTGCTGACCTTTTTGAGCGTCCTGGGCGGAATCATGTATTTCGGATTTCTTGGTTTTATCTTAGGGCCGGTGGTCCTGTCTTTTCTGATGACCCTTTTTGAAATCTACAAGCAGGATTATTTGACGGAAAAATCGGCCGTTTAAAGGCGCGGGGCGCAAAGCGCCCAACGGTTGTTTGGTTTGTTTTGTTTTTCTGGTTGTTTCGTTTTGAAAACCAAACAAACGAGATAAACGGAAACGACGATAATCGAAGAAGGATAGGGGGAACCGATGGCTAAAAAAGTTCAGGTTGGATTTATCGGCGGCGGAAATATGGCCGAGGCCCTGCTCAAGGGACTCCTTCAAGGGAAGACCCTGTCAGCCGGTCAATGCCGGGTGGTTGATGTCCTGCAGGATCGACTGGCCTATTTAAAGAAAACCTATGGTGTCCAGACCGCCTCGACTGCCGGTCCGGTGGTGGGACCCAGCCGGGTGGTGATTTTGGCCGTCAAACCCCAGCAGATCCCCAAGGCGCTGAAGGCCCTCGTCCCCCTCTGGTCTCCGGAGAAACTGCTGGTCTCCATAGCCGCCGGCATAACCCTGGACCAACTGGCCCGGCCCTTTCCCTCCCCTCCCCGCCTCGTCCGGGTCATGCCCAATACCCCGGCCCTGGTCAAGGCCGGCATCAGCGCTTTGTGCCGAAATGAAACGGCTCGGGAGGACGATTTCCAACTGGCTGAATCCCTGTTTAAGGCGGTGGGAGAAACGGTCCGTCTGGATGAATCCCTGTTCGACGCCGTTACCGGCTTGTCGGGCAGCGGCCCGGCCTATGTCTTTGTGATCCTGGAGGCCCTGTCGGACGCAGGGGTCAAAATGGGTCTGCCGCGTCCCATAGCCTCGAAACTGGCTCTGGAAACGGTGTATGGGGCCAGCGCCCTGGCCCGGGAATCCAACCTGACCTTCGGACAATTAAAAGATATGGTCACTTCCCCCGGGGGAACGACCATAGCCGGGCTGCACGAAATGGAAAAAGCGGGGCTGCGGGGCATCCTGATGAACGCCGTCGAGGCGGCCACCCGAAGATCCCGAGAACTTCTGGAACAATCTTCTTAATAGACGCGATCAGCCTTCAGCTAAATCCGAAATTCGAAGCACGAAATCGACTCGGCTGAGCGGCTCGACCTGAGCCTTTTCGGCAAGCTCAAGGCCCTGAGTCTGTCGAAGGGCTCGCCGACAGGTCTCGTCGCAGGCCGAAACAAACACGAAAGTCCAAAATTCAAATGACCCAAACAAAAACGTTTCGAGTTTCGGTCATTCGAATTTGTTTCGAGTTTCGAGTTTCGGATTTCGAGTTTCCAACCAAAAATTCAATTATTTTTGGTTGGAATTAGGCCATCAGCGCTTTCAGGCGTTTCACATGCCCTTCCAGCTTTTCCATTTTCTTTCCTGAGACCTGAACCTTTTCTTTTTCTTTCTGGATAACCTCCGCCGGGGCCCTCTGGAGGAAATCCTCGTTGGACAACTTCTTTTCCGTTTGCTGCCAGTCCTTCCTGGTTTTTTGAATCTCCTTTTCCAGCCGTTTCAATTCCTCCTCAAACTGAAGAATATCTTTCAGGGGGATAAAAATTTCAATTCCCTGATAGACCCCCGAAATAGCCGTATCCGGTGGGCCCTGCAGGGCTCCTAAAAACGTAAGGCTGGACCCTTTGGTGAGTATCAATACGTTTTCCTGATATCCCTGAATGAGTTCCTCCTGGACCGGTCCCGGGCAGCGCAGCCAGATCTCCACATTTTTAGAAGGCGGGATATTCATCTCTCCCCGGATATTGCGGATCTCATAAATAAGCCCCTGGACCAGGCCCATATGGTCTTCAGCGGACGAATCTTCCGGAAAATCTGCGGCCTCGGGCCAACCCGCCTGCAGGATGCTATCCGAGGTACGCATCAGGGTTTGCCAGAGCTTCTCGCTGACAAAGGGCATAAAGGGATGCACCAGCCGCAGGATGGCGGCGAAACACCGGAGCAGGGTCAGACGGGTGGCCTGCCGATCCCGGCTGTCTTCGGCCTGGTAGAGGACCGGTTTAATCATTTCCAGGTACCAATCGCAGAATTCATGCCAGACAAAATGATAAAGTTCATAAGCCGCTTCGTTGAAACGATACTTTTCAATACCCTCCTCCAGCGCCTGAATAACTCGGCCCACCCGACTGATCATCCAGCGGTTGACTTCATCGGTCGGCAGCGGCCCACTGAATTGCAGGTCTTCCGGCCCCAACCCTTCCAGGTGAGGGCCGCAAAAACGGGCGGCGTTCCAGATCTTATTGACGAAATGGCGGTAACCCTCGATCCGCTCCTCGGAAAGCTTGATATCCCGGCCCTGAACCGCCAGGGCGGCCAGGGTAAAACGAAAGGCATCGGTCCCGTACTGATCCATAACGGTCAAGGGATCGATCACGTTCCCCTTGGACTTGCTCATCTTCTGGCCCTCGGCATCCCGGACCAAGGCATGGATATAGACGTGGGTGAACGGGACCTTCCCCATGAAGTGCAGACCCATCATCATCATCCGGGCCACCCAGAAAAAAAGGATATCGAAACCGGTCACCAGGACGGAGGTGGGGTAATAGACCTCCAACTCCCTGGTTTGCTCCGGCCAGCCCAAAGTGGAAAAAGGCCAGAGGGCCGAACTGAACCAGGTGTCCAGGACATCCGTTTCCTGAACCAGGTTGGTCGATCCGCAGGAGGCGCAGGCCGCCGGCCCTTCCAGGGCCACCGTGACCTCCCCGCAGGACCGGCAGAACCAGGCCGGAATCTGGTGACCCCACCAGATCTGACGGGAAATGCACCAGTCGCGGATATTGGTCATCCACTCAAAATAGGTTTTTTCCCAATTCGCCGGAAAAATTTGTGTTTCGCCCTTTTGTACCGCCTCCAGGGCTCGGCGGGCCAAAGGCCCGACCCGGACAAACCATTGTTTGGAAAGGGTGGGTTCGACCATGGTCTTGCAACGATAACAATGGCCCACGTTGTGTTGGTATTTCTCCACCTTCTCCAACAGGTTCAAACCCTTTAAATCCTCCAGGACCTTCTGTCGGGCGGCCAGACGGTCCAGCCCCCGGTAGGCCCCGGCCTGTTCATTCATGCGGCCCTCGTCATCCATGACTTTGATCCTGGGCAGGTCGTGACGGCGGCCGATCTCAAAGTCGTTCAAGTCGTGGGCCGGGGTGATTTTCAAGGCCCCGGTGCCGAAATTTTGATCCACGTAGGGATCGGCGA
This sequence comes from uncultured delta proteobacterium, assembly GCA_963843145.1. GTDB lineage: Bacteria > Desulfobacterota > RBG-13-43-22 > RBG-13-43-22 > RBG-13-43-22 > CAVQSS01. Next base: position 318,881 of record CAWJJC010000028.1, on the reverse strand, counting down.
TGATGGGAATCGTCCGGCCGGTCAGGGGCAGATGGACCATTTTCCCGGCCAGTCCCTGGTACCGGGGATCCTCGGGATGAACGGCCACCGCCGTGTCCCCCAGCATGGTTTCCGGCCGGGTGGTGGCCACGATGACCCCCCCTTCGCCCTCCACCAGGGTGTAACGGATATAATAGAGTCCGCCCTCCAGGCCCTCGTGTTCCACTTCCAGGTCGGAAAGGGCCGTGTGACAACGGGGACACCAGTTGATGATGTAATCCCCCCGGTAAATGAGCCCCTCTCCGTACAGGCGAACAAAGACCTCTCGAACCGCCCGGGAAAGGCCTTCGTCCATAGTAAAGCGCTCCCGGCTCCAGTCGCAGGAAGCCCCCAGACGTTTGAGCTGGTTGATGATCAGCCCCCCGTATTTGGCCCGCCATTCCCAGACCTTTTCCACGAACTTCTCCCGGCCCAGATCCTGACGCCGGAGGCCCTCTTGGGCCAGCATGCGCTCCACCACGTTTTGGGTGGCGATGCCGGCATGGTCCGTTCCCGGAATCCAGAGGACGTTTCGACCTTTCATCTTATAGTAGCGCCAAAGGATGTCCTGCAGGGTCGTGTTCAGGGCATGACCCATATGCAGCGTCCCCGTCACGTTAGGCGGAGGAATGACCATGGTAAAGGAGGGGGCCGGGTCGTCCACTTTCCCTTTAAATAGCCCCTTTTCGACCCATTGGGCATAGAGTTCCGCCTCCACCGCTTGAGGCTCGTATCCTTTAGGAAGTTGAAATTTATCCATGAAATCCACTCCGAAAACCTGTGAGGGCCGCTGTTTTTTTTGGTCCCCTAAAATAAAGGGGGATTAATACCTTAACCCCCCTTCAACCTATTCGTCGTTGGCTTTAAGAAATTATTTAGGCCTTTTTTAAGGCTTCTATTTCCCGAGCCAGCGCTTTTTCCGCTTCCCGGGCTAATACCTCCCGAACCAGGCTATCCAGACGCTCCTGAACGGTCAATTGAACCTGGCGCTCCACTTCCCGATGAACCAGGTCGGCGATTTTCTCTTCCCATTCAGGGGTCAATTGGAGGTCAGGCCGCAGGGAAGGGGGGTCCGGTGGCGCCGGAGAAACAGGTTTTCCCTCGTTGACCACCTCAACCAAATCAATGATTTTTTCTTCTCCCTGGTCCATTTTTTTCTCATTCTAAAGTTGACGGCGTTGGTTTTGGCTTGTTTAAGTTCCTCAGAGTTGCTGATTTTTTCCGAATCTGGCTGATATCATACCTCATTTTTTTTCGGCCTGTCAACTGCTATCCCGGGCTTAGTGGCCGATCCCGGCAATAGCATCCCTTCTTCGGCGGATGAGGACAATAAAAGGAATCAGGCCGAGAAAAAAAAGACTCAACAGCCAAAAAACATCATTGAACCCCAACATGGCCGCCTGCCTTTGCAGCAGCCGATAGAGGGTTTCCAGGGATCCCTGCTGGGCCGTGGTCCCTTCGATCCCGGCTCCCTGCAAAAACTGCTGGATATTCGGTAGCGCCTGCTGCAGCTTGAAATCGAAAATCGAAAAGCCCTCGGCCAGATGGTGCTGGTGAAACTGAGTCCGGCGGGAAAGCATGGTGGTGATGAAAGCCACCCCGAAGCTCCCCCCCAGGTTTCGCAAGAGGTTGAAAATAGCGCTGCCATTCCCCATCTCCGGTTTAGAAATGCTGGACAAGGTCAGAGTGGACAGGGGGACGAAGAAACAACTGATCCCCACGCCCTGAAGGATTCGAGGCCAGATAATGGTCCAGAAGTCGGCATTCAGGGAAAAGGAGGACATGAGATAGAGGGCGTAGGCGTTGACCAGCATACCAAACCCGAGGATGAGTCGCGAATCGACCTTCCCGATCATCCGTCCCACGATAGGCATCATCACCAGGGTTGAAAGACCTCCGGGGCCGAGGACCAAACCGGCTAAAAAGGCCGTATAGCCCATCAGGCTCTGCAGATAGACGGGCAGCAGCACGATGCTGCCGAAGAAAGCGAAAAAACACAAAAACATAATGAGGTTTCCGGCACTGAAGGAACGATTCTTAAAAATCTGCAGCCGGACCACCGGAGAAGGCTGACGGATTTCCACCCAAACGAATAAGGCCAGGCAAACGACGGCCATAATCGAAAGGCTGATGATAAAAGTGGAGTCAAACCAGTCCTCTCGCTCCCCGCGATCCAGGACAATCTGCAAGGCCCCCAAACCCAGGGTAAGCAGCGCCAAGCCCCAATAGTCGATTTTAGTCTGGATCTTGCGAATATAGGACGGGTCGAAGATAAAGAAATAAGTCATCAGGATGGCCAGCCCGCCCAGAGGGAGGTTGATGTAAAAGATCCAGCGCCAGCTCAAGTTGTCGGTAATGTATCCCCCCAACAAAGGCCCCACGATCGGGCCGAAGACCACCCCGACTCCATAGACGGCCATGGCCATGCCGTGTTCTTTCGGCGGAAAGGTCTCCAGGAGGATAGACAGGGCCAGGGGCTGGAGGGCCCCGCCGCCGATCCCCTGGAGTATCCGAAAGAGTATCAGGGTTTGCAGGTTGGGGGCGGCCCCGCACAAGAGAGAGCTGATGGTAAACAGTCCCAGGGAAAAGATCAGGTAGTTTTTTCGGCCGAAGGTGCTGGCCAGCCACCCGGTGATGGGAATAATGATGGCATTTGAGACCAGATAGGAGGTCAGGACCCAGGTCACCTCGTCCAGCCCGGCGCTCAGGCTACCCTGCATATGCCCCAGGGCCACGTTGGCTACGCTGGTATCCAGGATCTCGATAATCGTCGGCAGCATGACCGTGACGGTAATGAGCCATTTATTGACCGGGGGAGCAGGCGCCGTTGAGGATTGGTTATTCATTCCGACCTTCAGACAGGTTACACCTAAATTCGAAATTCGAAGCACGAAATCCGAAACAAGCACGAAGGTCCAAAATCCAAATGATCAAAACAAAACGTTTCGGATTTTGATATTGGAGCATTTGAATTTGTTTCGAGTTTCGAAATTCGGATTTCGGATTTCTAACCAAAAATTCAAATATTTTTGGTTATTCTTTTACTAAGATGGTGGGTTCCACCGACATGCCGACCCGCAGAGGTGGGAGTTCCTGGTTCTTTTCCAGTACGATTTTGACCGGGAGGCGCTGAACGATCTTAACGAAGTTTCCGGTAGCATTTTCAGGCGGGAACAGGGAAAAGGCCGATCCCGTTCCGGCCATGAGACTTTCGACCCGGCCTTTGATTTTCTTGCCCGGGAAGGTATCCACCTTGATGGTCACCTCTTGACCTTTCTTCACCCGCTTTAGCTGGGTTTCCTTGTAATTGGCCACCACCCAAAGGTCTTCCAGAGGGACCAGGGCCATCAAAGGCTGTCCGGCCTGGACCAAATTTCCAACTTCCACATTTTTTTTGGTTATGTGGCCGCGAGCCGGGGCCAGGATCCGGGTATACGACAATTGTAACCGGGCCTGATCGAGCCGGGCCTCGGCCAAAGATAATTCCGCCTTGGCAGCCTCCAGTTGCTGTTTCTTGATCTTGACCCCCTGCCGGCCGGTCTCCGCAAAGACCACCTGGGCCTGGGCCCGCTTGATCTGTTCGCCCAGACCGGCAATGGAATTTTGCAGGGCCTGTTGGGCGGCCAAAGACCCCTGGTGACGCGAAAAGGCCACCTCATACTGCGTTTGGGCGTCGTCGTATTGCTGCCGGGAGACGGCCTTCTGCTGGAAGAGTTTGCTGAAGCGGTCCCGATCCCAGGTAGCCTTGTCCAGGAGGGCCTGCTGGGTTTTCGTTTCTTCTTGCAGCCGCCGGAGTTGTTGCCGGGCTTCGTCCACGTTTTTTTCGGAGGTCCCTACCCCGGCCTTGGATTCATCCACCCGGGCCCGGGTCTGGTCGGATTCCAGAGGGACCGCCATCCGGGCGGAAGCCCAGCGGGCCTTGAGGTTTTCCAGAGTGGCCTGGGCCTGTTTATAGGCCACTTCATAATCAGCGGGGTCCAGGGTCACCAGCTCCTGCCCTGATTCCACCAGTTGATTGTCATGAACCCATACCTTGCTCACGGTCCCCGGTATCCGGAAACTAACGGAATAGATGGACCCGGCCACATAGGCGTCATCGGTAGAAATATGGGTTTGGGAGTACCGCCAATAGAGGTACCCGCCGATAACCGCCAAGAGCGCCACACCCGCCATAATAATAACCGGCTTTTTTTTCGACCCTGCTTTTTTGGTATTATTACTAGTATTCTCTTCTTCCACGACCTTCCCCTTCATTGGCCTTCATTCAAAATCAGTCGCGGCCCGAACCGGCCGGATCAGCGCAGCTTTCAGGCGCCGTCAAAACCGATGCGCACCTGATCCCCCTCCACGATCACCGGAATTTTTCGGTCCGGCGAGACCCGGAGGAATTCCTCCAGGAACTCTTTTTCCAGCGCTGGATTATGAAATTCTACGGCCCTTTCTTTTTGTCGGTAGGCCTCCAGGGCCTTTCGGGTGAACGGTCAGCCGTCCCGGCCGTAGATGATCACGTAACCCGCCCTGGAGGTGTTTTCGCTCATACGCTCCGAACCAGTTGAACCCCTTTTTCTATGGCCCGGATATTCAAATCCGCGCGCTGGGTATCCCAGAGACTTTGGGCCAGAGGGGTGAAGTCTTCCGCCGTCAGCGGCAAGAGACCGGTCCCGATCAGGGCGCCGACCATGACCATATTGGCCAAGATGGCGTTGCCCAATTGCAGGGCCTCCCGGGTAATCGGCAGCCACCAGACCTTTCGGGCCAGATCCTCCAGGGTCTGATGGATTTTATCCGTCCCCGGATAGACCGAGCTCCCGCTGAGCACGTTGATCGGATAAATCGGGCGGTCGTTGGTCAAAACCTGGATATCCGGACGCCCGTAAGGCCCCAAGGTACGGAGCACCTCCAGGGGTTCCAGACCGGCGACCAGATCGGCCTGACCCTGGGGAATCATGGGTCCGTAGGTCTTGCGACCCGAAATTCGGACCTGGCTCATAACCGCCCCACCCCGCTGGGAGAGCCCATAGGTCTCCCCGATGGTTACCAGCAGCCCTTTACGGATCAGCATCCGGCCCAGCACCTGGGAGGCCAGCACATTACCCTGCCCCCCGACTCCGGTGATAATCAGATTGATCGGTTCTTTGAACAGATCCGGGATCATGAAACTTGATGACCTCGCAAAAAGTCTGTCAAACCTACCGCTCCTCTTTTTCGATCGCCTGTTGGGGGCAGACCTGGGTACAGACCCCGCAGCCCACGCAAATAACCTCATCGATCCCGGCCCGGCCCGATTTTTCATCCCAGATTAATCCCGGGCAGCGAAAAACGCGGGAGCAGTAGCGGTTGCAGCCGCAAGCGTCTCCCAGACAGCGCTCGGCATTGACCCGCATCCGAAACGAGTACCCCCCCTCCCGGCCCTGAACCAGGGCGCAGGCACGGCGCAGGATCAGGACTCGCACCCCCTCGGTTTCCTGCAAGGCTTGAAAAATATGTTCGCTGGTCCCCTCCAGGTCATAGGGATCCAAAATGGTCACCGGCAAACCCAGGGAGGCGCACAGGTTTTCCACCGGGATGGAAGGTACCGCCTGACCCAGAACATTGGTCTCCAGGCCCGGATGGGGTTGGAACCCGGTCATAGCCGTGGCCCGGTTGTCCAGAACCAGAACAAGCGCCCTGGCCCGGTTATGGACCAGGTTGATCAGGGCCGGAATGGCCGCGTGAAAAAAGGTCGAATCGCCGACCACCGAGATCACCGGTTGGGTAAACCCAAAGGTACCCAACTGACCGTACCCGGAAAGTAATCCCAGGCCGGAGCCCATGGCATGAACGGATTTAATCTGGTTGAAGCCCGTGGGTCCGATAGCCATAGTGTAACAGCCGATGTCCCCGGCCACAAATCCGTCGCGTCCGTCAAGCTGCAGGGCGTTTTTGACGGCCCAGTAGGTGGCCCGATGCGGGCAGCCGGGACAGAAACCGAATTCCCGGGGCGGCACCATCTCCTGGACCAGTCTGGAAATTTTCTCCTGGTAGCCGGGTTCCCGGGGCTGATAGTCCAGGCCGAGGATTTGCGTTAAGGCCTCGATCACCCGGTCCGGGGTCTGTTCCCCCCACTGGGGAATATGGCCGCTCTCCTTACCGTAAAACGTCCGGGTCCCGATTTCCGGGCCGATCTGGGCCGCCCATTCCTTAACCCCCGCTTCCAGGAAGGGGTCCACTTCCTCGATGAACAGGAGTTTACCCGCCTGCTCCAGATAAGGCCTCAGCCAACCGACCGGCAAAGGCCAGGTCATTCCCACCTTGGCCACCCCGACCCGGTCGCCGAGGCCCAGCAGTTCCACGGCCTCCCGGCTGTAATCCCAACCGGAACCGCAGGTGACGATCAGCAGTTCGGCGCGGTCCGGCCCTTCGTGGCGGTTGAAGGAGGACTGCTCCCCGAGCTCCGCCGCTCGCCGGAGTTTGTCATGCATGGCCTGGTGCCTGGCCATTACCGGAAAGGTATGAAATAATTTATTCAGATCAACCACCGGCCGGGGGTCCCGGCGCCGCAATTCCCCTACGCGACAATTCCGGCGGGTGTGCGAAAGGCGGGAAACACTGCGCAGGACCACCAGATTGCCGATGGATTCCGACAGGTCAAAGGCGAAGCGGGTCATCTCCAGGGCCTCCTGGGGGGAGGAGGGCTCCAGGAGCGGCAGATCGGCCAGTCGGGCAATGAACCGGGCGTCCTGCTCGTTGGTGCTGGAAAGTCCCGAGGGGTCGTCGCAGGTCACCAGCACCAGACCGGCCCCGGTCCCGGAGAGGGTCAGGTTGGTGATGAAGTCCGAGGCCACGTTGACCCCGTTCTGCTTCATGGTGGCCAGGGCCCGCAATCCGGCAAAGGAGGCGGCCGCCGCCGCTTCCAGAGCCACCTTCTCGTTGATGGACCACTCCACGTAGAGCCGGTGGTTTTTCACTTCCCTGGCCAAGGTCTCGATGATCTCGGAGGAGGGATTGCCGGGATAACCGGCCGCGAAGGAGATCCCGGCCTCCAGGGCCCCCCGGGCGATGGCCTCATTGCCCATCAACAGTTGATCCGGGATTTCAGGCAAGGATTTCCTCCCTCAGCGCGCGGGCCCTGGATTTCTTCAACCCGGCCGCCGTCCGCAGATGGCCTTCATTTGTTTCCGGCAGCGGTTTGACTTCAAGCAGATTTTTGGATTGGGCCTCTTTAAAGAGCTGCCGTCCTCTTTCCGAGCGAATCAGGACCGTATTCCAGCCCGGCACCCCCTCGGCCGAACCGACGGAAATATCCGCCCCCTCGGCGGTCATATCCCCACAGGCCAGGCAGCCCCGGGGAACCAGGGGCCGGATCTCGGTCAAAGGGAGGGTATAGGTCTTTTTCCGGGTGAAAACCTGGAATTCCTCCGCCGGGGGCGGGGGAATGTCGTATTTAACCACCGGATCATGAATCCCCTGCTCCCGGAGTTTTTCTTGCAGTTTTTTCAAAGGCAGAGACCAGGTGCAAAAAAGTCCGATCTTTAAGATCGCCTCCGAAAAAGGTCTCCCTTGCCGGGTGAGGTAGCCGTGAATATTGTTCAGGGCCGTAATCTGGCAGGGCAGGCCCACCGCGCCGAGCTTCCCCTCATTGGCCTCGAGGGCCGGCTTGAGGGCCGATAGCGTACCGGCCCCGGTATACTTGGACCCGGCGCAGGCCAGGACTTCGGCCCGGGTCCGGCAGATCCGCCCTTCGGGCTCGCCCCTCTTTCCGGTCCCGGTTAACAAGCGCACCCTGGATCCAGCCCAATTCCAGCGCCAATTGGATCAGGGTGGTAACCGTGCCCCCGTACTGCCCCTTTCGTTGCAGGGACCTGGTCTGGGCCCGGGCCATCCACTGCTCCTGAACCGGACCCAGCCCCTCCTGCTTCAGCCAATCCCCGGGATTCAGTTGCGGACAATAGGCGCCGCAGCGCCCCTCGGCCAGACTGCAACGATCCACGACCACCACCCGCCCCCGGAAAAAAGCAAAATAAGGGCACAGTCCGACGCAGGCCCCGCAGGCGCTGCACAGGTCTTGGTTTAAAACACCCTTTATTAAATTGTCCTGGGCGGATATGGTCTGGTTCAAACTCTCCGGCACTCCTGCCTGTAATGGACTCCCAAATAGTCGTCACCCCGGTGAAAACCGGGGTCCAGTTATTTTTCAACTAATTGAATCTACCGAAAAAGGATCTTTAAACGACTTTTTGCAAAGCCATCACGTTTAATATTATCAGTCTCATAATGGGGCCAACATTATTTGCCGGATCACTATAAAAGCCAAAGCCCTTCCTGTCAAGATCAAGTATTTCGTCTTTATTCTTTCCTCCTCTTGCTTTATTCTAATAAGATGTTCAGGTCATTGCAGGGAAGATTTGCGTGTACGAGTAAGTGTACGAGTACGGAACAACACAATGAGTAAGCTGTTTGATCATGGACATCGCTCCGCGGATGATTGGTGAAGATCCATGAAGTTCTTTTCAGGCAAAACAGGTCAAACGCACGGCGGGTTTCCGGTAATCTTTGTTTCAGTCCTGCTCCTGGCCTCGCTATCCGGTTTTTCCCAGGCCCAGACTATTCCCGGAAATCAAATCACCCGATCCCAAATTTCCGGGCCCTGGGTGGGGGTCTCGTCAAAACCGGCGTTGAGTCCGGCGGTTCGGGATTTGCCCGATCGCATCGGCGCCCTCCTCGGGGAAAATCGGCCCCCTCGCCGCAATCCCCATCCGGATTTAACCGGCTCCTTATCGCAACCCGCCCCGGCGGATGATCTCGTCCGGCAAAAGGCCTCTCTCCTTTTGCAGCCGACCCCGCCTCCTCAGGTTTCGGTAGATGGGATTGGAAGCTCGGGCCATGTGAGCCCGCCGGACCCGATAGGCGCGGTGGGCCCCCGCCACTATCTCCAGATGACCAATGGCACCTACTTCAGCATCTACGACAAAAAGGGAAATCAGATCAAGGCTCCCACCCTTTTTAAAGATTTGTGGAGCGTGGCTGGAGGCCTGTGTGCCGCCGCGAATGAAGGAGATCCGGTGGTGGTCTTCGACTCCCTGGCTGACCGCTGGGTCCTGGCCCAGTTCAGATTAACCGCGCCCTTCGGGTTGTGTGTGGCCGTCTCCCGAACTTCGGACCCTGTCCGACATCCTATCATCTTTATGAATTTACCTTTCCGGAAGGCCCGGATTATTTCAAATTGGGAGTCTGGCCCGACGCCTACTATGTGAGCGCCAACGAAACGACCTACAGCGCCTATGCTCTGGAGCGCGAAAAGATGCTCCTGGGCCAAGCGGCCCAGTTCATCCGCTTTACCGGAGAAACGAACTTTTTGATGCCGGCCACCGTGGATGGGACCACTCCCCCACCCGCCAATGCCCCGGGCCATTTTTATACCTTCAAAAATAAAGACTTCCCGGCTCACGGGGTCACCACCAACCGCCTGGAACTTCGCTTTTTCCATGCCGACTGGGTCAATACCGCGAACTCGACCTTTTCAGCCCCGCTGATCCTGCCGATCGCCGATTTCAAATATACGGTCTGCGGATTCTTCATTCAAGACTGCATCCCGCAAGAGCCCCCCGGATCGCTCGTGGACGCGGTCTCCGAATGGCCCATGTGGCGGCTGCCTTATCGCCGTTTCACCTCCCACGAAGCCCTGGTGGGAAATTTTACGGTGGATGCCGGCGGCGGCCAGGCCGGGATCCGTTGGTTTGAGCTGCGTCGGACCACCGGGGATTGGTTCCTGTACCAGGAAGGGACCTTTGCCCCGGATACCCTCCACCGCTTTATGGGCAGCATCGCCCTGGACGGTTCCGGAAATATCGCCCTGGGCTATAGCGTTTCCGGATCGACTATCTTCCCGGACCTGCGTTATACCACCCGCCGGGAATCCGACCCGCCGGGCGTCCTGGGAAGCGAGGCCATCCTGGTAGCCGGAGGCGGAGTGCAAACAGGAAACAACCGCTGGGGAGATTACAGCGCTATGACCGTGGATCCGGTGGACAACTGCACCTTCTGGTACACCGGAGAATATTATAGCGCCACCAGTCCATCGCAATGGAATTCCCGGATTGGGGCCTTCCGGGCGCCGGGATGTGTTTCCTCCTTGTTTTTCCCCATTGTTCTGAAACAATAGGATGCGGCCCTACCGGGATTTCCGGTCCAGTCCTTTAGAACCTTTGGGGAGCCCCTCATTGATTAACTCGCCATAAGCCCCTAAAGTCTGTCATTGCGAGGAGTGAAACGACGAAGCAATCCCCAATATTCAGCCACTTGCCAAGATCGGGATTACTTCCCCCGAATCCAGTCCGGGGTCGCAATGACGGATCTTTCGTCGTCTTGGCAACACATTAATAATTGGACCATTTTCAGAAAAACTTGACAGAAAAAATTAAAATGTGTTAACTTCTTTGGTTATCGGGACGTGGCGCAGACTGGTAGCGCACCTGAATGGGGTTCAGGGGGCCGCTGGTTCAAATCCAGTCGTCCCGACCAGAAAAACCAAGGGGTTAACCCCATTGTAACGGGTTAGCCCCTTTTTTATTATTGACCGGTCTGAATCCGGGGTGTAAAAACAAGTAGTCAAGTACCTCCGGCAAAGCCGGAGGCTTGAAATTGTGAACCGCTCAAAGCGGATTATTTATTCACCATCTGAAGATGGTTTATCTGTGGTCGGTTTATCTTCTTCCGGAAACAGTTCGATCTGGTCCAGATGATGATCTTCTTTTTCTTGATTCTTAATATAATTTCGGGTAGCTACTTCATCTTTGCCCACGGTTGAAACATAGTATCCCCTGGCCCAAAAATGTTGACCAACAAAGTTCTTTTTTCGTCCCAGATAAACTCGGGCAATGTGGATCGCACTCTTTCCCTTGAGATACCCCACGACTTGGGCGACCGCATATTTGGGGGGTATCGAGATCAAAATATGCACATGGTCCGCCAAGAGGTGCCCTTCGATAATGGCGCATTCCTTTTGGGTAGCCAATTCTTTGAACAACTCCCCTAGATATTGGCGCAGATGACCATACAATGTCTTTTTTCGACATTTCGGTATCCAGACTATATGATATTTGCATTCCCACTTGGTATGGCTTAAACTTCTGGTGTGTTCCATTGGAAGCCTCCTTCTCTGTAAACTTTGAGCGGTTCACAGTCGGGAGGCTTTCTTATATTCCCGGAATTGTCAAACTTTTGGAGTCCCCCGGCCTAGCCGGGGGTTTACCTTAAAGAAATTACGTTCTTCACGATGTCAGTACAGACTCCCATAGCCACGACCAATCCGGCAAGCGGGATATCAACCTCAGGGGCGACCTTGAACGGAATGGTGAATGCCTATTATGGGAGCACCGCAGTGACTTTCCAATATGGTCTGACAACGTCCTATAGGACTACGGTGACGGCGGATCAGAGTCCGGTAACGGGGAACACCAATACTGCGGTGAGCAAGGGAATAACGGGGTTGTACCCGAATATGACCTATCACTACCGGGTTGTGGGAGTGAACTCGGCCGGGACGACTAACGGTTTTGACGTGACGTTTACGACTTCGGGAACAGTGACGGTCCCTACGGTCTCGACCAATCCGGCAAGCGGGATAACAACCTCAGGGGCCGCATTAAATGGGAGGATAAATCCTAACGGAACTTCTACGAGCTATTATTTCCAATGGGGAACGAGTACTTCTTACGGGTCCAACACCCTCACCCAGTCGGCTGGCAGCGGAACGAATGATGTGAATGCTTCAGCTCCTATCAATGGTCTCATTCCCAATACCACTTACCATTACCGTCTCGCAACTACCAGTAGCGCCGGGAACACCTACGGGGGGGATCAAGCTTTTAAAACTTTGGCAGCACCTCTCCTCAAAAAATTCCTCTATCTTCCTCTAATATTACGGAAATAGGTATATACCTCGGGTATTTGATTTTTAAGGTCCAATATTTACTTTCGGGGTGATGGGCGGAACGGGGATAGGTTAGAGACGGGTTGGACGGAGTTGGGAAAATTCAATAACACATACTTTCCGGAAGGGAGACGAGCAAACCTGCGGGCCGAACTAAGGCAGGGTCCACATCGGCTCCGCCTTTTTAGGCTTAGTTTTACCAGTAATCCACGGGTCGTCAATCCAGAGATAGATGGTTTTCGTTTGCATCCCCAAAATCCTTTGAGTTGAGGAATTATACAAAACCTTTAGAACAATTTGCAGATAACGCAATAATAGGAGGAAACCATGCCAGAACACGAAATTTACATGACTATGCCAACCAAAAATGTTCTCAACAAAGACACTGATTTCGATGTCTACTCCGACGGAGCGATCCTCGGTACCCTTAGAATTAGCAGGGGCACAATTGAGTGGAGACCCAAAGGCCATACTTATGGTTTCCATATAGATTGGGAGAAGTTTGACCAATTGATGCGGAAAGAAGCCTCTCAGTAAGGGCGTCATGTGTGATTATGCGAACAAGTTAGGCCAGCCGACGCCGTGAAAGGAGGTTCGATTTGTTCGGGAGGCCACAGGCCGGCGCGGCTGACTTTTAAGTTCTGATTTAAGAAAAGTCAGTGATTATATTTAGTTCATTTTTTCTAAAATTACGTAATGCGGGACGTAGTTTCTGAATATACTTGCCGATGGTTGTTAAAAGGGCTTAAGAAAAAAGCAAGCCTTGATTAGTGTTCGCCCGAACGTCCCCGGCGTCTTGCACTACGTCACAAGCCGGGGAATCGAATCCCATTAGATCTTCAAAAGGAAATGACACCGGGTTGTGGTCAAAGGTCGATGGACTGCCCTGCTGAGGAATTCGGTGAATTATTACCTGCTATTTTCCTCCGACGAATAGGGCCAAGCCGAAGAAAGTCCCCATTAACCACTCAAGGCCTCTATAACCGCCCCTGGTTTTTCGGCGGCGATTTTAAGTAGTGCCCGGGCGGGGCCTTCCGGGACCCGCCGGCCCTGCTCCCAATTCTGAAGCGTGGAAACGCTAACCCCGATCATCAGAGAAAATTCCCCCTGAGATTTACGCAGGTTCAATCGAATTTCCTTAATATCGGCCGGGCTGAAACGAAATTCTCTCTCCGGTCTTAACTCGCCCCGCCGTGATCTGTTCGCAAAAAGTCCGTCAGAGAGAAAAAAGGAGAAGGGGTCAATTACGGTTTCAATTTATTAAGAAGGCATCATGGCCCGATCTTTACGAGTCCAGTACCCAGGAGCAGTATACCACGTTACCTGCCGGGGCAATGAGCAGCGGGACATCTTCCGGGGAATAGAGAGGATAAGATGGAAGATAGAACCAAAAGAAAGAATGCCCGGCATCCGGCGGGGGTTCCTTTGCGGTAGGCGTTTAGTATCCGATAAATGTCTTTTAGACGCTGCGCTCTGCACCCCGCACTATACCCAATGCAAATTTTACCGCACAGAATCATGAATCTTTGATATCTCCTCGATGCATCTCATGAGCCGTGGCAATCTTGCCTGGCTTGCACGATCGGGTGGCAGATGCCCTGGAATGGCATCGAGGAATTCGTCCTTTTCCAGAAGCATTCGAAATGTACCGGATAAGAAAATCTTAAGGTCATCGGATGAGCTTTTGATTTCCGAAACGATTTCCGGACGGCCATCCAGGACCGTGATGATGTCTTCCAGGTCGTGACTGGCCATATAATCTCCACCGCTACGTCCCTCAAAGGCTTCAATTTTGGTTGCCAGGAAATAGGGGGGTGTCACGAGTCGAATAGTCAATTTTTTTTCGATTTCAATAGGGTTTGCATTCTTAATGGCGGGCAGATACCAGCGGTTGGAGAACCCCAGTATATCTTCCCGCGTAGGCATGATATCCACTGTGATCGTATCAACCAGCCAACGGCAGACCGGCGCATTTTCACTCATATCCTGTTTGAAATCCCTGCTCCGAAGTTCTTCTTCAAGTCTGTAATATTCCACCCGTGAGGCAACCTCGACAATGACATCCACATCCTGCGTGGCCCGGACTTCAGGTAGGGCCGGATCTGTAATAAACAATCCCGTGGCGCAACCCCCGACGAAAACAACCTTGTCCCTCAAGACACCAAGGCGTTTGGCCACATGGATGATCATCCGGATATTGATGTTTTGGTTATTGATCATGGTGATCCTAATCGCATTTTGAGTTCTTTGATGGCAATTTCTCTTTCGCGGGCTCTCCCGTCTCGGATGGCATCAACTAGAACGATTAATTCATAAAGTATTTTGTCTTTTAAGGCGGCCTTCGGGACAGACTTATACAAGGGCGAGAATTCATACCCGCGCGTATCACCTTCCGGATCCGACCATACGGGGGGAGGGTCCATTGGTTGAGAAATCATGTTATTGAGCGGTGGCGCCGCATATCCGGTAGGAACGCCTCGGGTCAGACCGCCATGATCCGGGGCAAACGCATATTTGACGCCATGAATGAGGAATTCTTCCAGCGATTGTTTCAGGGGGCGTCCTCTTTGGGAATCCATCAGGCGAGCTACAACCGCGCGCTTTATACCGGCATGGACCTCTGAAGTGCTCATGAACAGATCGCTGGCCAGGGATGCATAAGACCACTGGTCTTCACCCAGCACGATAAGCTTCAAGAGAATGATTATATCTTGGGGTTTGAGGTTCATGGTGGGATTATATTCGCTATTCGCGAATAGCGCAAGAAATACTTAACATGGCTGGTCAAAGGGGCCAAGGCCGGGGGCCGGTTGCTTTTCCATTTTTCAGGGTACGGCTCCCAGGTCTGGGATCGAGTAAAGGGGGACATCCTATGAGAGACAAGGGCACGTAGTTTCTGAATATACTCGCCGGTGGTTGTAAAAAGGACTTAAGAAAAAAGCAAGCCTCGATTAGTTAGTGTTCGCCCGAACGTCCCCGGGGCCTTGCAGAGCGTGACGGCCTGGGGAATCGAATCCCGTAAAACCTTCATAACGAAAAGAGACCGGGAGGTGATCAAAAGTCGGTGGATTCCTGCCCTGCTGAGGAATTCGGAGAATTATTATTTGCTATTTTCCTCCGACGCATAAGGCCAGGCCGAAGAAAGTCCCCATTAACCACTCAAGGCCTCTATAACCGCCCCTGGTTTTTCGGCGGCGATTTTAAGTAGTGCCCGGGCGGGACCTTCCGGAACCCGCCGGCCCTGCTCCCAATTCTGAAGCGTGGAAACGCTAACCCCGATCATCAGAGAAAATTCCGCCTGAGATTTATGCAGGTTCAATCGGATTTCCTTAATATCGGCCGGGCTGAAACGAAATTCTCTATCCGGTCTTAACTCGCCCCGCTATGATCTGTTCGCAAAAGGCCCATCAGGGAGCGCTTTTAATTCTTCGTCCCGCGATAATTCAGAACGAATAATATTGTTTTTTCAATAGGTTGTAATATTATTCGCGGAGTTTACCCTGAGCCGAAAACTGAGATCCTTCGCGGAGTTTATCCCGCCTTCGGCGGGGCTCAGGATGACAGTTTGGGACTTTTTGCGATTTTTTCAATCATGTGACTGCTATAATATCCGGGCAACGTTAAAGGAAACGTTTCAATCTGCCGAAAATAATTCGATGCCGTTATTTGATTGTTCCGGGGGAAAGGACTGTTCCCGGTCAAACCCCCGATCATGAATTTACCCAAGATACTCATCGTCGATGACAGCTCGATCATCCGCAAGGCCCTAAGCCGGCAACTGGAGAAATTCGGGGCCCGGGTCACCCAGGCGGAAGACGGGTGGGAGGGGCTGGAGAAGGCCTTTTCCGGGAGTTTCGACCTGATCATCTCCGATGTGGAAATGCCCCGTCTGGACGGGTTCGGCCTCTGCGCCCAGTTGAAAAACGATCCCGTCACCCGGGGTATTCCGGTGATCATCCTCAGTTCCCTGGATACGGACCGGGACGTGGAACAGGGCTTCAATGTGGGGGCGGCCGCCTATGTTTCCAAATCGGAGGCCCAGGCCCTGCTGAACGAAACTATCGAAAGGGTCCTCGAGAAAAGCAAGTTTCACCGCAGCCGCCTGGTCCTGGTGGTGGACGATTCGCCGAATATCCGCCAACGGGTAACCCAGGCTCTGGAAGAGGCGGGTTTTCAGGTCATGGAGGCGGAAGACGGAAAACAGGCCCTAAAACGGATCGCCGAGCGCCGGCCGGACCTGATCTTGAGCGACCTCGATATGCCCCAGATGAACGGGCTCGACCTCTGCCGAAAACTTCACGGGGACCCCGATCTGGGCACCATTCCTTTTGTCGTCATGAGCTCCAATAACGATCGGGCCGTCATGCGGCAACTGCTGCAATGGGGCGCGGCGGGCTACCTGGTCAAGCCCTTTAATCTGGAACAAGCGGTCATCACCGTGGAGAAACTGATCTCGGACCATTTTCTCCTTTTGCTCAAGGAACGGGAGCGGCTGGATCTGGAACAAAAAATGATGCTGGCCGGCATCACCAGCCTGATCGTGGCCCTCGAGGCCCGGGATCACTACACCCGGGGGCATTCCGAGGCCGTCGCCCTGCTGGTGACCAAGATGGCCGCCCATATGAATGCCGGTCCGGAAGAAATCGAATCCCTGGGCATCTCCGGAAGGCTGCATGATATCGGCAAGATCGGGATTCCCGACCACATCCTTTTGAAACCCGGCCGCCTCAGCGCGGAAGAATTCGCGGTCATCCGCAAACATCCGGTTATCGGCGCCTCCATTTTAGGTTCGATTCCCAGTATAAAACCGCTGCTTCCGGTCATCCTCCATCACCATGAGCGTTTTGACGGCAGCGGCTATCCGGATGGGATTAAAGGGAAACAGATACTGCGCTGGGCCAGAATGACGGCGGTGGCCGATACCTACCACGCCTTGACCAGCGATCGTCCCTATCGACGAGCCTTGAGCCATGACCGGGCCATGGAAATCATAGAAGATGAACAGGGTCGGCAACTATGCCCGGAATGCGTGGAGGCTTTTAAGAGCCTGATGCGGGATATGGGCAATGAATCCTGGGGCCGGTCTCGAATGGACATTGGAATCCTTACTGCACAGGGAAGGGCTTGAAGATAATCCTGCTTCGAAAATATGGGAATTCGAGTTAACTCCTGGATTCAAACTCGGATTTAACAGTCATTCCAATAGCTTCAACCGTATAGGGTTTCTTGAGGTAGGTACCGGCCCCCAGTTGCTGCATGCTTTTCACCCGGGCCGTTTCGGAGAAACCGCTGGTGATGATTGTCTTCTGCCGGGGGTTGAATTGGAGCATTCTCCGATAGGTTTCCAGACCGTCGATCCCGGGTTCCATGATCATATCCAGAATGACCAGGTCTATTTTCCCCTTACGGATGCACTCAACCGCCTCCTCACCGCTGGCCGCGGAGCTGACCGCATACCCCAGTTGTTTCAGGATACGGGTGGCGATTTCCCTTTGTTCCCGAACATCGTCGACCACCAGCACGGTTTCGCCATGACCTTGGTATTGATCCGGCGTTTTCGGACTCCCTTTGCCGGTTTGTTCCAGGTGGGTGGCGGGCAGATAGAGGGTAACGGTAGTCCCTTTCCCTGGAGTGCTCTGTACGTCGATATACCCCTGGTGGTCTTCCACGGTCCCCCAGACGATGGCCATCCCCAGACCCGTTCCGCTGCGACCCATCTTTTTTTTCGTGTAAAAGGGCTCAAATATCCTATGAATATCTTCCTTGGAGATGCCGATGCCCGAATCCGAAACTCGTACAACCACATAATCCCCTTCCCGGATCTCGGCATAACCCGGGACCGGTCGCGTCAGAGGGCTGTTGCCGGTGGCCAGCTCAATCTTCCCGCCAATTGGCATGGCTTCGACGGCGTTTGACACCAGATTCATGATCGTTTTGGACAGATGAATCGGCGAACCCTTAATGGTCCTTATCGCCGGGTCGAGGTGCCGATCAAGATCCACCGGCGGGTGGAATGATTCCCAACGCTTAAATTCCGGGCTGGTAAGATATTCCCGAATGATATCGTTTAGATTGAGGACTTTAGCCACAGACACGCCTCGACGGGCGAGCGTCAATAGATCCTGCACGATTGCGGCCGCCTTTTTGCCGGACGCTTGAATGGTCTCCAGAGGTCCTCTGTTCGGGCTGTCCTGCGGAAGGTCCAGCAGCAGCAGATCGGGATAGCTCACGATGCCCGAAAGAACATTGTTAAGGTCATGGGCCACCCCGCCGGCCAGTCTCCCGATAGCCTCCATTTTCCGAATTGATTTAAATTCTCCAGCGGTTTTTCTTTTTCTTCCTGGGCCTTTCGTCGCTCGGAAATGTCACGGGTGACGCCGAGAATGCCCACGGGCAAGCCCTCCTCGTTAAGAATGAAAGAGGCGGTGACTTCGGTCCAGAGCATGGAGCCGTCCTGCCGAAATAGTTCGAGTTCCACTGTGGCCGAACGGTTGTGTTCCCCTGTCTGCTGCCCCAGAGCATATTCCCGGTTGAAGACCTCCAAAACCGTTTCCAGAGAAGAAGTGGCCATGATGTTCTCCAAGGTTAATTCGAGCATCTCCTCCGGTGTCCAGCCTTGCATGGCTTCGACCACCGAGCTGACATAAGTAAACCGGAAATTCAGGTCCATGGTCCAGATGACATCCTTGATATTTTCAGCCAACAGACGGTATTGGCGCTCACTTTGCTGGAGGGCCTTCTCGGATTTCATCCGAACCGCAATCTCCTCCTTCAGACTTTCCCTGGCTTTCAGCAGGGCCGCCTTTTCCTCATTCAAGGCGGCCGTTGCAGCAGCGGTTTTCCGATTCAACGCCAGTAACCCGTTTACCAGCGCGGCCACTGAAATCGCCGCCACCCCGTTGAGAAAGATGAAATTGGCCCCCGCAGTGATCAACCGGCTGAAGGACATCAGAAACTCCCGCTCTCCCGGCTTCCCGGGATAGACAAGCCAGGCCAGCAGGACGATCGCGACGGCGTTCAGCAGGGTCGCCGCCAGCGCGCCTCTTAGCCCAAAAAGCACACTGGCCAGAACTGAAAAACAAAAAAGCCAAGCCGTGCCGGCGCTGAGAAATCCAACCTGACCAATGATAACCACACCTACTGTAAATGTAATCAGCAGCACTCCCATGGCCCGGGCCCCGTAGCTCAAAACGATGGGAAATCAGCAGAATGATTACAATTAAAAAGGCGGAGACGTCGGCGATCAAAAGCACCCACAGTTTCCCCGCCAGGGCCAGGTAAATGGCGGGTGCCAAGGCTAACAGAGATACTCCCCCTCCGGCGGCCAGCACCGCGAGCACCAGACGTTCCCGCCAATAATTCAGGCCGTCCTTGGTCGCATCCGGGTAGAGGAACGGTTTCGGGAGGAAAATACGATGAAGCCAACCTGCGAAATATCTTTTATTATCGAATAGCTGCATGTTTTCTGAAACTGAAATAAAAACTGGCCCATCCGGCCGCCTTCAGCAGGAATAGACCGACTTTTAAAGTTTTGATCGGTTCTTTTCCCGGTTTCCTTTGACCTCGCCGGCGGGGGAATTCACCTCGTCTTTGGCATTCTCCGGATCGCTTATAAAAAACGGGAAGGGGTTCAGAAGAAATTCTTCAGACGGGAAACCAATGCCAGTCGTTTCTCCGCGGGGACCAGGCGCAGGATCTCGGGAAGTTCCAGCCCATGGGACTTCAGCAGTTCTTCGTCGCTGAGCACCTCCTCCGGCAGGCCCAGGGCCACTACCACCCCCTGGTCCATCAGGGCTACCCGGTCGCAAAGCTGCAGGACCATTTCCAGATCGTGGGTGGCCACGATCCGGGTTTGCCTAAAGGAGGCCAGCAGGCGGATCAGTTCCTTGCGGGAACGGGGATCCAGGTTGCTAGAGGGTTCATCCAGAACGATGATCTCCGGGTCCATGGAAAGGATCGTCGCCAGCGAGGCCTTCCGCTTTTCACCCACACTCATATGATGGGGTGAACGCTGCTCAAACCCTTCCAAGCCCACCTTTTTGAGGGCCTGGGCCACTCTTCCGGGGACCTCTTCGGCCGGGACCTGGCTATTCAGAGGTCCGAAGGCCACATCCTCAAACAGGGTGGGGCAAAAAAGCTGGTCGTCCGGATTCTGAAAAACCATTCCCACCTTTTGTCTCACCCCGGGCAGCGTCTGTTTGCTGATGACTTCCCCTAAAATTCGGACCGAGCCGTTGGGACTGGGGATGAGGCCGTTTAAATGCAGCAGCAGCGTGGATTTGCCGGCCCCGTTGGGACCGACCAACCCCAGGCATTCCCCCCGTTCCACAGCCAGGTTCACTCCTTTTAGGGCTTGGTGGCCATCCGGATAGGTGAAAGAAAGATGGCGAATTTCTATGGCGTTCATCGAAAGAGGAACTGGGAAAGCGCGGTCACCGACAGAAACAGGAGCAGGAAAAGATAATCCCCCGGCCGCAGACGGGAAGGGGTCAGGGTTCTGGTTTCTCCCTGAAAGCCCCGTGACATCATCCCCAGGTAGACCCGCTCCCCGCGCTCATAAGTGTGCAGAAACAATTGACCCAACATTCGGCCCAGCGCTTTGGCCTGCCAGATCCACCGGCCCCGATAGCCCCGGGATTCTATGGCCTGCTTCATACGCAGGACTTCATCCAAAAGAACAAACAAATAGCGATAGATAAACCCCAAAAGCAGGGTAAAAATCGCCGGGATCCTGAATTTCCTCAAGGCCTCTAAAATCCTGGGGAAGGGGGTGGTGGCCGAAAGCAGGATAATGGCGAATACGCCTAGGAAGCCCTTGAGGAAGATGTTCCAGAAAACCTGAAGGCCTGAAGCCGTCAAAGTCATGGTCCCGATCCCCAGGCTGGTTCCGCCGGCCGGACGGTCTCCCGGGAGAAAGGGCAGGAAGATAGCGGTCAGCAATACAAAAGGCAGGATAATCAGGGAACGGGTCAGCACATACCCCACCGGCACCCGGGAGAGAATCAGCACCAGGGCCATTAGAGTAAAATGGGTCAGGAATATGGGCCAGTACTGGGGCGGCGTCAAAACCGTCAGCCCGATTAGACCGAGAAAAGACAAGATCTTGGTCCGGGCGTCCAGGTTGTGGATGACGCTGCCCAGGTGGCTGTAACGGTCTAAAAAACTATGTTCCATGAGAGGTCACGATCCCCTTTTCTTTAATAGCCGGGCCAGTCCCCAGCCGATAGCGGCGATGGCCAGGGTCCCGACCAGTCCGGCCAGACCGGTGGCCCAATGTTCACTTTGAACCCCGGGAATTTTATAGTCGGGTAGCGGCGATCTCTCCCAGACCGAGACCCCGGGCACTTCCGCTTTTTTCAGGAAACCCAGGTTCCCCGCCACCCGTTCCAGCCCATCCGGCCAGGAAGAAGCCCAGGGGGATAGAAAACAGGCCACCACCAGGGCCAATAAAATTCCGGCGAGGATGATTTTCTTTTGGGACATTCGGTTCGTTTCCATAGAGGGTGCGGCATTTAAAAATTGTAATTGAAAAAAAGAGACGGGATAATGGTTAAGCTGCTGTTTTTGCCCAAGAGTGGGAAGGAACAGCCCGCCATCATATACATCTTCTCCGAGATGTCCCATCCGATTCCGGGTAGGACATTCAGCACCCGGGATTCCGATTGATCCACCGTCCGACCGTCAATTTCCGTTTTCCCCTGTTCCTGCCCATAAAACTCCAATAGGACCGACCAGTGCTTTGAAACCGCGTATTCTCCACTCAAGGCATAAAACCAGAAATTCCCCTCCTTCGTCTTGACCCCGTCGATCGTGGTTTCCAGGGGCCAATTGTACCAAAGGTTGGCAGTGACCTGCCATTGGCCGGTACATTTTCCGATATTGATTCCCAGAGTAAAGAGGTAGGCGCCGCTTCCCGCGGCGTCCGCCCCCATTTTATCCGGCGAAAGGTTTTCATATTTCCCGGTCGGGAAACGGACCCTGCCAATCGTGGAGACGGAAGGAGCCCAACCATCTGTTTCTCCCTCAGAGAGCCGATATTTCATTTTGAGGGCCATGTCCCCCACCCCTCCATCCTGCGCGGAGCGGCCCGACTGGCTTTTCCAGTTATAGATAAACGGCACCTCTCCGGCAATTTCGAGATCCTGGGCTATTCCATAGATAGGGAGTAAACTCAGGGCTAGGGACGTATCCCGGTCGCCGCTGGGCAAATACCGGATTTTCCCATCCTGGTCAAATTCCCCCTGTTTCAAACCTAAAACCGGGATGATTTGGAGGGCTAATTTGCCGGGTTCCTGCGTATCGGCAAAATCCGCGACAAAGGGGCCGACCGTTCCGGCAAACAGAAAGACCGGAAAGCCCATACCCAAGACCAGAAAGGCCAGGCCCAACCCAATGAAAGGTCCCCCTTTTCTGCTCAAGCCGTCCTCCAAGTGCGGATCAAATCGGAACGGGCCGCCAGTACCGCCGACAAAATCGCGGTGGTAATGATCGCCTCCCCGATGCCGATTAAGGCGTGAAAACCAACCATGGCGGGGATAACAATCTTGGCCGGCGAGGTACCGGACAGGGCCAATTCCACCGCGCAGGCCAGGGAAGCCAGCACCACCGAAAACCAGGAAGCGACCGCCGCGGCCAATAGAAAGCCGCGGGTGGTTTTGGAGGTCAGGGCCAGAACCAGGCGAAAAAGGTAATAAACCCCGATACCGCCGATCAATCCCATATTCAATAGATTCGAACCGAGGGCCGTCAACCCCCCATCGGCAAAGCCTAAACATTGGAGCACCAGCACCAGGGACATAATAATAAAACTGATCCACGGGCCCAGAAGAATGGCCGCCAGGGCCGCTCCCAAAAAATGGCCGCTGGTTCCCCCGGCTACCGGAAAATTAATCATCTGGGCCGCAAAAATAAAGGCCGCGGTAACACCGATGAGCGGAATTTCCCGGTCGCTGATCTCTTCTTTGGCCTTTTTCAAGGACCAGGCCAGAGTGATCCCCGAGAGCCCAAAGGTTGTCAGGTTAATGGAATTACTTAAAAAACCATCCGGTATATGCATAAAAATCTCTTAGACTCGGTGCATAGCAAAAAAAAACGGCCATGAAGTTTCGATAACAGTTCCCACTGTTACTGGCCTTCATGGCCGCATTGCCTTATAAGATAAGCTATTTAATCAAAAGAGTCAAGAAATTATTTCCGACAAAACCTCCACGTCCCTGGGGGAAGCCGCGAACGATGAAAATTCCCAATTCCCCCACCCCTCAATCCCATAAGCGCTAACTTAGATATATTGTCATTCCGGCGAAAGCCGGAATCCAGTTCGGACTAAAATATACTACAAATCCCCGCAATTTCGATTCATACCTTCAATTAATTCCAGTTTCCATTTTCGTTTCCATTCTTTTATCTGCCTCTCCCGATTAATAGCGGATTCCATGCTCTCGTGCAGTTCATACCAAACCAGTCGATGGACTCCGTAGCGTTTGGTAAACCCTTCGACTAGGTTGTTCTTATGTTCCCAAATCCTTTTAACAAGGTCTGATGTTACACCAACATACAGGGTCCCATTTCTTTGGCTTGCCAGAACGTATACCGCAGGGTGTTTATCCAGTGGTGCCTCCCTGGATTCCGGCTTTCGCCGGAATGACAACATAGAAGCCCTCGCCTCTGAAGTTAGCGCGTATGCCCCTCAATCCCCTCCCGCGTCGGGGAGGGGAAGTAAAAGGGCTCGGGCCGTTCCTTAGGGCTCCCACTCCCCCACGTGGGAGAGGGCGGGGGTGTGGGGGATATCCGGAGTTAAAAGCTATTTTCGTATTAATTTTGGAATAGAATATTGACGGGGATTCTATTGAGGGCGAGGTTATCAATTGACAAGGAGACCCGCTTTTAATACATTGCCCTCATGGAAAATAATCGTATTCAAGAAGTATTGGTTACCCCCTACACCTTAATGGAGCCGGAGGCCACCTATTGGTCGCTGCTGCTATTTGGGCCGCTGGTCTTCCTTCACCCCTATAGCTTGGTTTGGCCTGAGCCTTACCGGGAACTGCTGACGGGCGGCCTGATCCAGGTCCTGACGCCGGATCGAACCCCGGAGGAAATCAGGCAAAAAGACAGGGGGTTGAGGGAGTTCCAATCCTTCGCGGCCCAGAACCCGGATTTCAGCTTCCTGGAATATCTCAGGCAGGTGAAACCCGGGGAAAATCTGGAAAGCCGGGACGAAATACTGGGTCTGCTGAGGGGCCAACCCGCAAAACCCAGGGAGGAAACAGAAACTCGCCAGGCCCTGACGGGAGAATTATTCCTCTGTATTATCCATGACTGGCTGAGCAAGGAATGGGAGATCGATCTCTCGTTGGGTGACTTCGGGGAACAGGAACTGGCTCTGGCCCGGATCATGGATCAGAGCCCTGAATTTTCCCTGGACTGGGCCTCGTCCGAAAAACCCTTTGTCACCCCCACTGAAGCGGAAATGGTTTGCCCACCGGCCCTGGCCGCCTGGAGAAAGCTGAGAGCCCAATTGGCTCCCGGGCCGGTCCGTTTGATAACCAACCAACCCTGGGTCCGGCGGGAGCACTACGCCTTAACCGGTGACGAATCTCCATCGCCCTCCCTGCCCCTGCCCGCCCTGCGTTTCCCCTCCTTCGAGGGGTTCTTGGCGAGTTATCGGCGCTGGTCCCAGGCCGGGGACCTCAGTCCCTTGCGGCAATGGATCGAGAATTTCTTTTCCGAACCGGGAACCAGCAATCGGGAAACGGACAAATTCCTGGAGGGCTTAAAGCCACTCGACCTGAAAAAACCCGGCCGCTATTCCCTCTATCTTCCTCCCTCCGCCCTTCCCTTCCCCGCACCGGAACCGTTGCTGTTGGTCGCTCCCGCTTAGACGCTTAGAAAACTCGAAATTCGAAGCACGAAGGTCCAAAACCCAAATGATCCAAACAAAAACGTTTCGGATTTCGAATTTAGACCATTGATAATTGTCAATTGATTATTGATTATTGGCCAGGTTGCAGGTCAAAGAGGCTATTTTCGCATTAACCCCCCATGCTCGGGGCGAGTACCCGCGAAGCATGTAAATAGGCTTTAAACGGGTCGAGTCAGCTCGTCATTCCGGACAAGCGAAGCGCGACCCGGGATCCAGACCTCAGTTAAGCCTCAAAGGACCTGGATGCCGGATCGAGTCCGGCATGACGGCAAAAACAAATGCCCAATGTGGCGCCTGTTATTATTTACATATTAATCGGGCAATCTTTCCGCGAAAAGTTCGATCACATGTTTGACCCGGACGGGATCAGCGCCTTTCGAAAGCAGGTCGGTGAGCTGCAGCATACAGGCCGGGCAGGCGGTGGCCACCACTTCCGCGCCGGAAGCCAGGATGGCGGCCCGTTTTCTGGCCCCCACCGCGGAAGACAATTCATAATAGTCCAAGGTGAAGCTGCCCCCACAGCCGCAACAGGCCTCAGCCTCGGCCATCTCATGATAACGGAACCGGGTATCCCCCTGCAGCATGGCTCGCGGCGGCGCGAAGACCCCCAGGGATTTCCGAAGGTGGCAGGGATCGTGATAGGTGATCCCGGGCTTGACTTCATTGCTTTCCGGGGAGACCGGAAGGGATACGCCCATCTGCCTCACCAGGAAATCGGTGATATCCACCGTTTTTTCCGCCCAGTCCCGGACCCGGTCACGCTGATCGGCGTTCAGCTCCCGGGCCATCAGCGGCCAGATTTTTTTAATCGTGGCCGCGCAGGTGGGGCAGGCGGTGACCAGCACATCCACGGGTTGACCTGCCAGACGATCCAGATTATAGACGACCAGTTGGTTGAAAGTCTGCCGATCGCCGGCCGACAAGGCCGGCAACCCACAGCACCCCTGCCCTTCGGGCAAAAATACCTCCACTTGAAAATGATCCAGACTTTTCAGCACCGCCTGCCCGATCTCCGGATAAATCTTGTCGATGAGGCAGCCATAAAAAAAAGCCGCCTTGATCCCTGAAGGGCGGGATTTTGAATTTTCTTTCCAGGGTTGCCGGTGAAAAGGGACAGCCGCCAGGGCCTTGAAATGACGGTCGGCCAAGGGGGAGGTGAACCGGGCGCAGGAAGTGCCCAACAGCTCATTGGCCGGCTTGATGAACAGCCCCTGGACACTGGCCCCCCAGGATAACCAGCGGTTGAATCGTTCCGGCCGGGCCAGGAAACGCCGGAACATCACCCTTTTGGCCGGGGGCATCCCCAAGTATTCAACCAGGATGGCCCGGGCCTTTAAAAAAATGTCCAGGACTTGGACCCCGCTTGGGCAGTTGGCCTCGCAGGCCCCGCAGAGCAAACAGCGCGAAACCTGTTCCAGCGACCGCCGGGGCTCCTGGAAGGCCTCCTCCATCAGACCGCCTAAGATGGCCAGTTTCCCCCGGGCCACACTGGACTCCCGGGCGGTTTCCCGGTAGAGCGGGCAGACCGTCTGGCACATGCCGCAACGGGTGCAAGCCGAAAGCTGGTCTTCCAGTTCCCGGACCAACTCGGCCAGCTTTTTCATGTCAATTGAAACGCTCATGGTATTTTATTGATTATCTACACCGAACAGGTTAGCGCAACAATAAAATTCGACGCTTCGCCCTTTTGGGTGGGGACTCCCCAGACTGGTAGGGCCGGGGAGTCTCGGCGAAAGGGTTTTCCAGAGGGAAACAATCTTTGAAAATAATAATTAATAAAGCTTGACAAGTAGAAAATAAAGGGTTATTTTATATGAATTAAATCCGTCAACTTCCCTTGAGGGATAAGCTGGCGGTCGAAGTTGGTGGAAAAGTCGAAAGCGCAAGGCATCGAAGCTTCTAAGCCAGATGCCTTTTTTTTGGTCGTATCCCAACTTGAGAAATACTTAAGAAGGAGGATACGACTATGGCAGAAGGAAGCGTAAAGTGGTTCAATGAGAGTAAAGGTTTCGGCTTTATCGAGGTCGATGGTCAGGAAAAGGATGTATTTATCCACCATTCCGCCATCGCTATGCAGGGTTTTCGGACACTGTCCGAAGGCCAGCGGGTAAGCTTTGATATTGAGCAGGGTCAAAAAGGCCCCTCGGCAACCAATGTAAAGGCCCTATAATAATTTTTGAGTAACCATAAGAAAGGGGGGTTATTTTTTATAACCCCCCTTTCTTTATTTTATTGAGCTGGCCTTTAAATCAGACCCGTCAAAGACCCAGTTTGTCATTGCGAGCAAAGCGAAGCAATCCCCATAGCGGCAACTTGCTGAATATCGGGGATTGCTTCGTCGCTACTCTCCTCGCAATGACGAACTATGGTTTTTTTTGGGGGGGCACATCTGTCCGGCACTATTTTAAGAAGTGTTCAGTGCTTGTTTGTCTAAGAAGCGGTCTAAACGACCAAGTATTTGCGGATGACTTCCTCGTTACTCCAGATTTCTTCCATCTTTCCTTCGTACTGGATCATCCCTTTTTCGATGATGTAGCCGCGGTGGCAGACTTTACGGCAGAATTTGAGGTTTTGATCGGCCAGCAGAATGGTGACCCCCTGTTGGTGGATCTTGTCCAGAACCTCCACCAGGTTGGCCACGATCAGCGGCGCCAGGCCTTCGGATGGTTCGTCCAACAAGATCAGCCGAGGATTGGCCATCAGGGCCCGGCCGATACCGAGCATCTTTTTCTCCCCACCGGAAAGATTGATTCCCTTTGACCGGGCCAGGTCCCCCAACTTGGGGAAAAGCTCGATCACCCGCTCCCGGTTCCAATAGCCGGTTCGCTTGGACAGCCGGCGGGAGATTTCCAGGTTTTCGTCGGTCGTCAGGTCGGGAAAAATGCGCAGGTCATCGGGCATATACCCCACACCCTGCCGAGCGATAGTATAGGCAGGCTGGCCGCAGATTTCCCGGTCAAGTAATTTGATCGAGCCGGTTTTGGGCGGGGTCAGCCCGATGATCGACCGGAGCGTGGTGGTCTTTCCCACCCCGTTGCGGCCCAGCAGGGCTACGACCTCTCCTTCGCCCACCGCTAAGGAAACGCCCTGGAGGACATGGCTGGTGCCGTAGTAGGTATCGATGTTGGAAACTTCTAAGAGCATGGCGATATCAAGTTCGAAATTTAAAACAATTCATCTGATCAAAAGTATGTATTAGTACCTCACCTTTGACCGTCATTCCGGGCAAGCGAAGCGCGATCCGGAATCCAGCCTCGGATAAGCGCCGGATGCCCTGGATACCGGATCAAGTCCGGTATGACGCCCCAAGACAATGGCCTAAAAAGCGGTATTCAAGTCTATTTTTTTCTATTAAACCGAATCGCCCAAATATACTTCCCTCACCTGGGCGTTATTCTTGATCTCCTCCGGCGTTCCGTCTCCCAGGATATCCCCCCGGTGCAGCACCACCACCCGCTCCGAGAGAGAAAAAACGATATCCATGTCGTGTTCCACCAGGACGAAAGTCGTCTGGCCCTCGCGGGAAAGCTGGCGAATATTTTCCAGGACCCGGACCCGCTCGACCGGATTCATGCCGGCCGTCGGTTCATCCAAAAAAAGCAGCCGGGGGCCGACGGCCAGGGCCACTCCCACTTCCAGCAAGCGCTGGTCCCCGTGGGACAAGGCCGTGGCCGGAGAATTTTTTACGGCGCTCAGGCCCACTTTCCCCAAGAGGTTCTCGACCTGTTCATAGGCCTGCGGTTTCACGGCTGATGCCGGAAAAAAATCGCCGCGTCCTGCCGGACAGGGCCAAGGTGGGTATCAGGATATTTTCCAGGACGGTTAATTCCGGGAAGATATTGACGATCTGAAAGGACCGGCAGATCCCCAGCCGGACCCGCTGATTGATCGGCAAGCGGGTGATATCCCGCCCCTGGAAAAGAAGGGACCCGGATTGCACCGGCAGATTGCCGGTAACCAGGTTAATCAGGGTGGATTTCCCGGCCCCGTTGGGACCGATGATCGAAGTCAAGACGCCGGCCTCGATATCCAAATCCAGCTCCTTGGCGGTGCAGACCATGCCGAAAAAATTGGATAACTTTTTTATCTGCAGCAGCTTCTCGCCCATTCGTCTCTCAATGCCCGGCCCGGGAACCGCCGAATAATCGTTGGAGGACGCCGACCACGCCCCCTCGAAAACCCATGATAACAACCAACAGGAGCAAACCGAACCAGAGCATCCAGTTCTCCGTGAAGCGCTGAATAAACTCCCGCATGGCCACAAAGAACACACTTCCCACCAAAGGACCGGCAAAGGTCGGCAGCCCGCCCAGGAGGCTGACCAGGATGGGTTCGGCGGAGTGACTCCAGTGGGCCATGAAGGGCCGGGCGTTGCCTTCCAGCAGGGTTTCCAAGGCCCCGGCCAACCCGGCGAAAGCCCCGCTGATCACGAAAACGGCCAGACGATAATTCTTGACGGAAAGCCCGGCGAACTCAGCGCGATTGGCGTTTTCCCGGATGCCGGCCAACGACAGGCCGAAAGGAGAATTTCGAATTCGATGCACCGCCCAGGCGCTCAGAGCGAACACCGCCAGCACCAGGAAATAATAATGGGCATCCTTGTTGATCGGGATTTTAAACCACCCGAAAAAGGAAATGGGGTCCCGCATGATCCCCACCAAGCCGTCGTCACCCCCGGTAAAATCCCGGGCATTCCAGATCAGGGAAAAGACCATCATCCCGAAGGCCAGGGTCAGCATGGCAAAGTATATTTCGGTGTGGCGGACGCAGAAAAACCCGATGATCAGAGCCAAAGCCATGGCCACCAGCACGCCGGCCAGGAGGCCCAGCAGCGGATGGGCTGACAGGTGCAGCGTAAAGAATCCCAACCCGTAGGCGCCGGCCGCGTAAAAAGCGCCATGGCCGAAAGAGAGCAGCCCGGTCCGGCCCAGAAGAAGATTATAGCCCAAGGCAAAGATCCCTAAAATCATGACCCGCATGGTCAGGTAAACCATGAATCGTCCGCTAAAGAGTCCGATGCCCACCAGGAGTAGGAGCAGCGCGACGATCCCTAAAATCTGTCCGGTTTTCAATTTCATAAAAAAATCTATCGGGTCTCGCCAAAAAGACCCTGGGGCCGCCAGAGCAAAACACCGGCCATCAAAATAAACGTCAGGAACATATCGAAGGCTGGAAAAAAACGGGTTCCAAAGGCGGTCAGCACCCCGATGATCAAGGCCCCGGCGAAGGCCCCTTTCAGGCTGCCCAGGCCGCCGATCACGGCCACGATGAAGGCGTCAATGATAATCGCTTCCCCCATACCGGAGGTCATGATACCCACATAGGGTACGGCCAATCCCCCGCCCAGGGATCCCAGCCAGGTGCCGAACACAAAGACGGACGTAAACAGGGCCGGCACCCGGACACCGATGGCCGAGGCCATCTCCCGATCCGACGAGGAGGCCCGGATGATTCGGCCCCACCAGGTCTTTTCAATCATCCCCCAAAGGCCCAGGGCCACCAACGGCCCGACGATAATGATAAAGATATTGTAAATAGGAAATTTTCGCCCCAGGATCATCACCGACCCCCCCAGGGAGGTCAATTCCGGAGAACTGATGGACCCGGCGCCCCAGATCATCTTAACCAGGTTGTCGAATATCAGGACGAAGGCAAAGGTGAGCAGGAGTTGATAGGGAAGGGCCAGATGGTAGACGTAACGCAGGAAGAACCGCTCCACGATAAAGCCCACCGCGCAGACGCACAGCGGGCCCAGTAAAAGACCCAGCCAGAAATTGGCTCCCAGCAATTTCAGAACCGTGTAGCAGAAATAGGCTCCCAGCATGTAGAAACTGCCGTGGGCAAAATTCAGCACCCCCAGGACCCCGAAAATCAAGGTCAGGCCGCTGGCCACCAGCCAGATGAACATGCCGGTGGAAAGACCGGCCAAGAGAACGTGAACGAGGGATTGAAGCATACAGTTATTAAACTCGAAATCCGAAATCCGAAATCCGAAACAAATCCAAATGACCAAATTTCCAAACCCGGAATCGATTTGTTTGGATCATTTGGATTTTGAAAATTCGTGCTTGTTTCGGATTTCGTGCTTCGAATTTCGGATTTGAAGCCAACATGTCATTTTCTAAGGTCAATGTTCCGGTTGTCTGCGACTCCGGCCTCCTGCCCCCTGAACCGTTTTTTAACTGCTGAACGGCGGTTCGCTCCCCGCTCCCTCGAAAGGAGGACGATTGAAGCAGACCTTGGCCGGAATGAGCTTCTGCTCGCCCATGATTTTAAAGGGGTATTTCGGGTCACCCTTGGTCTTTCCCCAGGGGACGTCATACATGGCCTGGTGATCTTCCTTACGGAATACCCGATGGCCGGCCGGGGTGTCCAGTCCCATCCCCTCCAGGACCTGGATCAGGGCCTTGGTCTCCTTGGAGCCCGCCTTTTCCACGGCCGCCTTGAAGGCATAAATCGCGGAATACCCGGATTCGGATACATAGGCCGGATAGTGGTTCCAGCGCTTGCGGAAAGCGGCCACCCAGTCGTTGTTGCCTTTATTGTTCGGGTAGAGGAAGAAATAGCGACCGGAGATCCAGACATTGTCCGGCATCTCCTGGCCCAACCCTTCCAGGACATCCATGGCCGCGCCTACCGGAAACATGACGTATTTGATTTTTTCAAAGAGACCGGCCTGCTTGGCCTGTTTCACGAAGGTGATCAATTCACCGGCCCACTCGGTGGAATACAGACCGTCCGGTTTGGCGTCCATGATGGTGTTGATATGGGAACGGAAATCCGTAGTGCCAAAAGGCGCCCAGGACTCACCGACAAAGGAAACGCCCGGCTTGAGCTTTTTCAGTGTTTCCTGAAACATCTTCCAGCAGGTGAATCCATATTCGTATTTGGGACTGACCGTGGCCCATTTCATAGCCGGCAGGTCCTTGGCGATGAAGGCCGCGGCGTTGCCGTCCTGATAAGTGGGGGTGACTATCCGAAAAATCTGTTTGATCCCTTTCTTAAAAACCCACTCCTCGGTTAATTTTTCCGTGGCCGCGTGGGTGACCATTAGAACCCGGTCTAATTTATCCATCAACGGGGCCAGGGCCAAGGCCTGCCCGGAGGAATCGATCCCCGCCAGATAATCGGCGCCCCAACTGTCGACGAAGTAACGGGCATTTTTAATCGCGTCGTCCGGTTTGAGGGTGGAATCCCGAAACTCCATTTCCACCTTGACGCCGGCGATGCCGCCCTTCTGGTTGATTTCCTCCACCGCCATCTGAGCGCCCATTTTGTGGAACTCCCCATAGCCGGCCAGGGTCCCCGACAAGACCGCCTGATAGCCGACCTTGAGGGGCCCCTTGATTTTAGGTGTCTGAGCCCAAAGGCCCGTGGGGATCATCACCCCGGACCCCAAGGCGCCGGCCCCCGCCACCAAAGCCCCGCTTCCCACCATTTTAAGAAAATGCCGCCGATCCATCTGTTCTTTAGTCATGGCTTCCCCCCTTGGTGAAATTTTTTCTACTTGCAATCAAACAATTAACTATGATTTAATTTTATTCTAATAACAAATGGGCGGAAATCCTGTCAAGCAAATTCAAAGCCCCTACTAGACGATGGATTAGGCTGATTTCCTCCAAAGATCTTTAAACAACGGATTAATTATTTATTAATTTTTTCTAAAAAAACCCATGCCCGATTTAAGCACCAAATTAAAAAAACTCCGGAGCCAAAGAAAGTTGACCCAGAAGGAACTGGCTCAAAAAGTCAAATGCACCCCGGCCTACATCTGCCAGTTGGAAAGCGGCAAGGCCGACCCTTCGATCTCGACGCTCAAAAGAATTTCCACCGCTCTGGATATCACCATTATCGACTTCTTCCGCACCGATTACGCGGAGAAAGTCATCTTAAAAAAGAAAGAGCGGGAGATTTTTAAATTTCCCAAATCAAAGACCACGGTCGAGACCTTAATTCCCAACCCCCGCAACAAGAAAATGGACGCCCGCATGGCTTTCATCAGCCCGGGCGGGGGTTCCCGAGGGAGCTATCACCATGAAGGGGAAGAGTTCGGGTACGTCATCCAGGGCGATCTCGAACTCCGTTACGCCGGAGAGACCTATCTCCTTTCGGCCGGAGACAGTTTTTATCTGAAATCGCACATCGAACATGAATTTCTGAATAAAAGGAACGAAGAGGCCGTTGTCCTCTGGGTGAACCACCCTCCCTCTTTTTAGTACGAAAATAGAACCCGGCGCCACTCGGGCATTCATCAATAATTAATAATTAACAATTGATTATTAACCTTTATTTTCAGAGGGATTTTCCACCGAAGAAGCTTGCGCAGAGCATCTGCGAGTCTTCGAAAGCCCAATGGATTCAGATGTCCCCGATCTGGACATAGGGAAGCCTGGTTTATCAGGACCAGAAACATTCTGGATAGCAAGTCGTTCGTACAAAAACTAGCCTGACGGCGCGGACGATATTTCATAAAACCCGTACGACTTTGGTTAAAGGTATTGTCTCGTTTATCCAGATGAGCCGTGAGGAATACCAAGGCTGGGAGTCATAGTCCGGATGGGTGCTTTTGGCCGAGATAATATAATATAGTGACGCGTTCACAGGCCTTGATAACCGTACCACTGTAAAATTCCGAATACGCCCAATAATCACTTGCCGAACGCATTCCGGCAACAACAGACAGAAGGAAAAAATAAAACGAGCTAATTCGAAGGAAATCGTTTCCCCACGACGGAAAGTCACGGCCAGATACTCACGGGTCTCCTACAGAAAAGTAAAACCGGCCGCAGTCCCTTCTCGCCCCGGTGTTGAGTATTATGGCCTTTTCGGGCTCCTTCAATAGCCCCATAGACAGTCTCCACCGTCGTGTCGATATCGATATGCACTCGGTGATCGACCCGATCAGGCTATTCCAGGACGTTCTCGGAAGGCAGCATTCAATCGCAATAGACTCTGTCCCTGGTTGTGCCCACGATTGCAGCTAACATCAAAAGGACTAATTATTAATGTCAGTCAGTGTGGCTTATGTTCCTTTTATTTTCAAGCTTCGGGGTGTCCCCTCGGACAGGAGGGGTTACTACAAAAGGAGGTAAGAAGCAGCATGGCGTTAGATCTTTTTGATTTGACCGGAAAAGTGGCCCTGGTTACCGGGGCCTCCAAAGGACTGGGGCAGGCCCTGGCGGTCGGACTGGCCAAGGCCGGGGCCGATCTGGCCCTCTGCGCCCGGAATCTGGATGACCTGGAAAAGACGCGTGCCCTGGCACAGGTCTATGGAGTCCAGGCCCGGATCTTTCCCCTGGATGTGCTGGATCAGCGCAGCGTCACCCAGGCGGTGGAAGAAGTCTTATCCGCCTTTGACCGAATCGATATCCTGGTCAACAATGCCGGAGTCAATATCCGCAAACCGGTGCTGGAGCTGACCGAAGCCGACTGGGACCAGGTTTTGGATACCAACCTGAAAGGCTATTTCCTGGTGGCCCAGGCCGTAGCCCCGGCCATGATCAAACAAAGGAAAGGCAAGATCATCAACATGGCCTCCATCTTAGGGGCTGTGGGCCTGGAAAACCAGTTGCCCTACGCCTCCAGCAAGGGCGGGGTGATTCAGATGACCAAAGTCATGGCCCTGGAATGGGCCCGGCACGGCATCCAGGTGAACGCCATCGGACCCACGTATTTTGAGACCCCTCTGGTGGCTGCCTTACGGAACGATCCGGAAAGGTTCCGCTTTATCAACGAGCGAACTCCCATGGGCCGCTGGGGACAACCGGAAGAACTGGAAGGGACCGTGATCTTCCTGGCCTCGAAGGCCTCGGATTTCATCACCGGACAGACCATCTTTGTGGATGGAGGGTGGACGGCCTGGTAGGCCGAAAATTCGAAATTCGAAACCCGAAATTCGAAACAAATTACAATGACCGAATATCAAAACTCAAAACAATTCGACCTCGAGGATCGAACCTTTCTTTTCGCTAAGCGCGTGCGGAAATTCGTAAAAGAACTACCGAAAACGTTAGCCAATATCGAAGATGGAAAACAACTTATCAAATCCTCCGGATCCATCGGAGCAAATTATATTGAAGCCAATGAGTCTTTGAGCAAAAAAGACTTCATCTTGAGAGTCAAAATCTGTCGTAAAGAAGCCAAAGAAAGCCGCTATTGGTTGAGGCTCATTGAAATCAATGAAAATCCAGACCGAGAGAAAGAACGAATAGACCTGATCGATGAAACAACCGAACTAATGAACATTTTCGGTTCCATCATCCGCAAATGTGAATAATTCCTGGACTGTGGATTTTTGAATTTTCTGTTTTGATCATTCGAGATTTCGAACATTTGAATTTGTTTCGGATTTCGAATTTCGAGTTTCGAATTTAGCTTAAGTGGAGATTTTATGCTTATCTACCAAATGCTTCAGGCCACTGCCGATCGCCTCCCCAACAAACCCGCCCTGCTCTGCGACGAGGAAGCCCTGACTTATAGGGAACTGCAACGACAGGTGTTATCTCTGGCCTACCATCTGCAAAAGCTGGGAGTCCGGAAAGGGGACCGGGTGGCCCTGCTCTTTCCGAACTGCATTGAAATGGCCGTGTCCTACTATGCCTGCGCCGCTATCGGGGCCATAGCCGTGCCGCTTAATAACCGTTTGACCGGGAAAGATCTGGTTTATATCTTGAATGACTGCGGAGCCGGGGTTCTGGTAGTGGGTTACCAATTCT
Organism: uncultured delta proteobacterium; assembly: GCA_963843145.1. GTDB lineage: Bacteria > Desulfobacterota > RBG-13-43-22 > RBG-13-43-22 > RBG-13-43-22 > CAVQSS01. The sequence goes on along the minus strand of CAWJJC010000028.1, from coordinate 283,315 downwards.
GGGATGTTTCCCAGGCGATTCGACCGGATTTATCGCGGGTCAAGGAATTCATTTATGCCGGAACGGAACGAAAATCGGGGGCCCTTTTTTTTAACGATCTCCTGGAAGCCTCGGACTTACCCATTTTTCCGGATTTGAACCCCGAAGACGTAGCCACCATCATGTACACCTCCGGCACCACCGGCCTGCCCAAAGGGGCCATGATGACCCAACGTAATATCTTCACCAACGCCCGAAATTGCGGAGCCATGCTCACCTACACCGAGAAGGACATCACCCTGATCGTGGTCCCTCTTTTTCACGTCACCGGGTTAAACAGCCAGTTGGTGGCCTTTATCTACCTGGGCGGAACCTGCGTGATCCTGAAGGCCTACAAGACGATCGAGATGATCCAGGCCATTGAACGCCATCAGATCACCGTTTTGTTCAATGTTCCCACCATGTATGTCCTGATGCTGATCAACGAAGCCCTGGCGGATAGGGATCTGCACTCCCTGCGCCTGGCGGCCTACGGCGGGGCCCCTATGGATAAGGAAACCATTTTGGCCTTGAAAAACAGATTGGGCCTGGAACTTTTTAACGCCTACGGCCTGACCGAATCCTCTTCGCTAACCACCGTCCTGCCCGCCTGCGACGCCATCCGCAAGGCCCCCTCGGTGGGTTTGCCGGTTCCCGGGGTCCAAATAAAAGCAATGGATGTCTTGGGGAACGAAGTCCAACCGGGAGATCCGGGAGAATTACTCATCAAAGGACCCAACATCGTCAAAGGCTATTTTAACCAACCGGAGGCGACGCAGAAGGCCCTGAAGGAAGGCTGGCTGCACACCGGCGATGTGGCCCGCATCGATGACGAAGGCTATGTCTTTATCGTGGATCGGATGAAGGATATGATCGTCCGGGGAGGGGAAAACATTTACTCTATCGAGGTGGAATCGGTCCTGAACTCCCACCCCCAGGTCCTGGAGTCCGCGGTGGTTCCGGAAGCGCATCCCATCTTTGGGGAAGTGGTCCGGGCCTGCGTTGTCCTGCGGCCGGAGACGGAAGCCACGGTCGAGGAGATCCTGGAATATTGCCGACAGCACCTGGCCGATTTCAAGGTACCGGCCCGGGTGCTCTTCTTGCCGGAGTTGCCCCGGAATCCCGGAGGCAAGGTGATCAAAAAGGAATTAAGAGAGCGCCCCGTCGAAAACCCTTCCGGGACCCATGGATAAGTATATTATCGATCCAGGACTTTCTCCACCTGAAGTTGGATGAACTGGAAGAATATCTGGAAGAAAAACGCCAATTGGTGGATGGTACCTGGTGATTTCTTAGCCTGGGGGTCTCCGAGCATTGCCTCTGTCCCCCCGCTTCCGGGTCTACAAGCCTGACGTGGTGTCCCCCGCGCTCAGGCCTCGAGACCCTTGCCCGATTCTGATTAGAAACCCAATAGGGATTGACCAAATCCTCGAAAATTGCTAAGGCGGCCTCGGATCCCTGACCGGCGGCGATGACGATCTGTTTATAGCCGCCCTCCACATCCCCGGCCGAATAAATCCCCGGGATGTTGGTGCGGTGGCGGGAGTCCTTTTTGATATACCCGTCCTCGGTGAGGGCTACTCCGGTCCGACGCGCCAACTCCACCGCCGGGGCATAGCCTATGGACACGAAGACTGCGTCCACGGCCATCACCTGCCTTGTTCCGCTGAGGTTATTGACCAGCTCCACCTCTTTGACCCGCTCCTCACCCCTGATCTCCTGAATTTCGGTATTGAAAAGGACCGGGATCTTGGCCGCCTTGAGGCTGTCCTTCAGTTGGGCCTGCGCCCGCAGGGTCTCCCGCCGGTGGGCCAGGGTTACCTCGACCCCGATCTGATGCAGATGCAAGGCCTCGGTGACGGCGCTGTCCCCTCCGCCCACCATGAGCGCCTTGCCCTTCTTGAACAGCGGTCCGTCGCAGGTACTGCAATAGCTGACCCCCCGCCCGAACAAGCGCTCTTCGCCGGGGACCCCCAACCGTCGATACACAGCGCCGCTGGCCAACAAAACGGCCCGGGTCAGAAAGCGTCGGCGGCTGGTAGTCACCACCAGGGGCTGGCCCGGTTTAATTTCCATGACCTCTTCCCCTGGAAAAACGTTGGCATACTCCAGGGCATGAACGACCATGATGTCCACCAGGGCCTTGCCGCCTATCTGAGGAATACCGGGGTAATTTTCGACTATCGGGGTCATGGCCACCTGTCCCCCCAGGACACCTTTTTCGACGACTACCGCCCGTAATCCGCTGCGGGCGGCATAGATCCCGGCCGAGAGGCCGGCCGGACCGGCACCGACCACCACCAGATCCACTTCGATCTCTTCGGCTTCGTTGTCCGGAATGAAGATGGTCTCTTCTTCCAGCTTCTTCAGACTGGCCATGAACAGTTCTTCGGATTGGGCCCCCCGGGCGATCCGTTTTTCATTGGCATAAACGGTGGGCGTACTGAAGGCCTGGTATTTTTCGGCTAATTCGGCCATGGCCGGGACATCGATAATCTCCAGGGAAATGAGATCGGGGCGCTCCACGGCCGCTTTGAGGGCGTTCATGATCTGCTGGGGGCAATAAGGACAGGTCGGGCTGACAAATATCTTTATCCGGCGAGGTTCCTCTATACTATTGAGTATCTTCCGGGATTGTGTTTCCAGATTGGCCTTGCGGTGACCGATCATGACCAGGCCCGTCAAAAATGCCGCGGCCTCTTGGCCGACAGGGGCCCCCAGCCAGCGGAGGCGCATATGGCTCGGGTCTATCACCAGGGTAGGCGATTCCTGCGCCTCGTGGACGGCGGCCAGTTCGTGGGTCAAATCGTATTCCCTGAAATCGATCTTGTCGGTCAAATCACCGACCGATCGGAAAAACTCCCGAATCGCCGCGCTATAGGGCTCGTTCCGACCGGGGCTGGTAAAAAGCAAAAGTTCAATCCTGCGGGGCATTTTTTCAAAAATCAATCCCAGCAATTCGGTAGTCTTTTTATCCAACGGCGTTTTTTTATCCGCTGCGGCCTTCTTTTTCTTGAACATCTCTCTCTCCTAATCGCGGTAAGACCAAGCAATGAACGGCGGCCCGCTCCCTTACTCTCCCACCGTCTTCCCGTTCCCCGACCTCAACGATTTTCCCACGGAATTCATGCCCCAGGATGACGGGCTGAAAGGCGGTAGAGAAATAATTTCAGCTTGTTATAAATTATTAAAAATTGTATATCATTATCAATCCCCTTTCGTCCCTGTCAAGAAAAGATTCTAGAAGGTAGTCCAATGGGTCCTAAACCAAAAAAAAGCCTCTGGAAGGAGAACCTGAGTCAACTCCGCAGCCTTTACGATATGGCCTACAACGGGGTGGTGATCATCGATGAGCAGGGCTCCATCCAGGTCTATAATCAGGCGGCCCGAAAACTGCTGGGCATATCCACGAACGATCTGGCCGGCCATCCGATCAAGGAAATCAATCCCAAAGCCTGGCAGGACATGAAAGAGATTATCCGGACCGGTGTCCCTCAGATTGCCAAAAAGATCAATCTGGGAAGATCGACCCTTATCGCCAATCGGACTCCCATTTTCCTTGAAGGAAAGGTAGTCGGGGTAATGAGCATCTTTCAGGATATCTCGGAGTATGAAAAGGTCAGCACCGATCTGGAATCCTTCAAGCGCTTGAATGAAGAATTGGATGCCATCATCGAATCCTCCTATGATGGCCTTTACATAACCGACGGGAAAGCCAAAACCTTGCGGGTCAACCAGGCCTATGAAAGGATTACCGGTCTAAAAAAGGAGGAGTTAACCGGCAAAAAGACCAGTGAACTGGTGTCCGAAGGCATATTCGATCCTTCGGTCACCCTGGAAGTGATCCGCGAGCGCCGTCCCCAGACCATCATGCAGGAGATCAAGGGGGGCAAAGTCGTCATCGTCACCGGAAACCCTATTTTTGACTCCCAGAACCGGATTACCCGGGTGGTGACCAATGTGCGCGATCTAACGGAGTTGAATCAACTTAAAAACGAATTGGTAGAGAGCAAGCAACTGACGCGCCGCTATCAGGATGAGCTGATCGAACAGCAGGTCCTGAACCAGGCGGGACAGCAACTGCTTATAAAAAGCGAGTCCATGCGGCTGGTCATGCAAAAGGCGATCAAAATGGCCCGGGTAGATTCGGCCGCCCTGTTGACCGGCGAATCCGGGGTGGGAAAGGACGTCTTGGCCCGCTTCATCCATAAAAACAGCCTGCGCAAAGGAAAAAGCTTTATAAAAATCAACTGCGGCGCTATTCCCGAAACCCTTCTGGAAAGCGAACTCTTTGGCTACGAAAAAGGCGCCTTCACCGGCGCCCGCACCGAAGGAAAGGCCGGACTTTTCGAAATCGGGCAGGGCGGAACGGTATTTTTAGATGAAATTGCCGACCTCCCCCTGTATTTGCAGGTGAAAATTCTGGCCGTCCTGGAGGATAAGGAAATTACCCGGTTGGGCGGGACCAAACCTAAACATATCGATTTTCGAATCATCGCCGCCACCAACCGGGACTTGCTTTCCCTGGTGCAGCGCGGAGATTTCAGGAAAGACCTCTATTTCCGCCTCAGCACCCTGCCGTTGGATCTGCCGCCCCTGCGGGAGCGCCGGGATGATATCATTCCTTTAATCAACCATTTCTTAAAGAAATTCACCCGCCCCGATCAAGCCAAAAAGGCCTTGACCCCCCGGGCTTATGAATTACTCGGACAATATTCCTTTCCCGGCAATGTCCGGGAGCTTATGAACATCGTCGAAAGACTGGTGGTCATGAGCGACAAAAAGACCCTCGGGCCGGAGGACCTGCCGGCCATTATCCAGGAAGGCCGACCGCCGAACCGCGATCGAGAGGCGCCGGGTGGACTGAAAGAAATGGTCAGCGAATTTGAAAAAGGGTTGATTGAAGAGGCGCTGAAACGACATAAAACGATTTCCCAAGTCGCTCTGGCCTTCGGAGTCAATCCTTCGACCATTTCCCGGAAAGTCCGTCAACACGGACTAATGCGTTCCTAGATTGCATAATTGCAATTGCTTTGCACAAATGCAATATATTGATCTATTTGATAATATTATAAAATAGTTATAGATTCTCACGAATCCGACTTAATTTTGCATTATTGCACCGGTTCATCCGGCATCAATATCCTAACCGCTTATTATCTATACCATTTTATTTTGGCACATTTCTTGGTTATATCATTCGATGGTTCGCCTGGGGGGGGGGATGGCCGCCAGATGGGGAAGATTAACCCACAAATCGGGCCTGGACGGCCGACGGCTCCCGGCGCAGGAGTTTTCCAAAAGGTACTCGGGACTTCGAATCCGGATCTACGTTTCCAACAAATCTTTTTTAAAAGACCTACAATGCCTAATTCGACCTGTCTTCTGGGGCTTTACCGGGCCCTTGGAGTCCAAAAAAGAAAGGGGGGAACGACAGCGCGACCATAGAAGGTTTAAACGGGGAGATAGCGGCTTCTGATCTTGCCGGCCCTTTCAGCCAACCCCGGATCGTGACCGGTTGGCCACCAACCCGATTTCTTCGCATTTAATATCCAACCAAGGAGGTTAGCAATGAAGCGGAATAGTAAACGGTGGAGGTTGATTCTTTTTGTATCCTTCGTAGTCCTGACCCTTTCCCTGGGAAACACCCTCTCTTCCCTGGCAGCCGAAGAAAAACCGATAAAAATTGGGATCGTTACCTTTCTTTCGGGCGCCGCCGCCGGTCCTTTCGGAGTCCCGGCCCGGAACGGGGCTGAGGTCTTGATCGAGGCCTTGAACGCCGGTGGAAAAGTAGCCGCGCCTTATGCCACCAAGGGATTTGGAGGAGCGCCCGTCGAGGTGGTGTTCATCGATGAGGCCGGCGGAGCCACCAAGCAGGTGATGGAACTGCGTAATCTGGTGCAGCGACAGAACGTGGATATGGTCATCGGCTATATCTCCAGCGGGGATGCCATCGCCATCGCCCCGGTGGCCGAGGAACTCAAAAGGCTGACCGTTATTTTTGACGCCGGCACCCCCCGTATCTTCGAGGATGCCAGCTATAAATACGTCTTTCGGACCGGCGCCCATGCCACCATGGATAATGTGGCCGCGGCCTATTATGTGCGCGATTTAAAACCCAAGGTCAAAAAGTTCTCCGGCATCAATCAGAATTATGCCTGGGGTCTGGATTCCTGGAAGGACTTTGAGGAATCCATGAAAGTCTTGTTCCCCGGCGCGCAGGTAGGCGTTTCCCAGATGCCCAAGATTTATGCCGGTCAGTACGGCGCCGAAATTTCTTCCCTGCTCTCCAGCGGTTCGGACGTGGTCCACACCAGTTTCTGGGGCGGCGACCTGGAAGCCTTCGTCCTTCAGGCGGCCCCGCGGGGACTGTTTAAGAAAAGTCTGGTGGTCATGACCGCCGGAGAAACGGCCATGTACCGCTTGGCTACCCAGATCCCTGATGGGGCCATCATCGGCGGGCGCGGTCCGCACGGGGTATTTGCCCCCGACAACGAACTGAACCGCTGGTTCCGCAAAGCCTATCAAGATCGGTATGCCACCCCGCCCACCTATCCCGCTTATAAGATGGCCATGGCCGTTCTGGGCCTGAAAGCCGCCTATGAAAAAGCGCAAGGGTCCGCGGCAGGCAAGGCGCCCACGCAGGATCAGATCATCGCCGCCCTGGAAAACCTGGTCTATGAGACCCCGAGCGGTAAAGTGAATATGGCCCTGGGCAAAGGACACCAGGCCATTCAGGAAACCGCCTACGGCACGGTCAAACATGAAAAAGGACAGTTGAAAATCGTGAACATCAAACGCTACCCGGCGGAGAAGGTGAATCCCCCTGAAGGCGTAAAAAGTGAAGACTGGATCAAATCCGGTTTTAAAACCAAGAAATAACCTGAATATTCAAATCCGGACCGGGGCCCTCGAGGCCCCGGTCATCCCGGGAGCATAAAATGGGTGAATGGTTGGCCGTTCTGGTGGACGGCATCATGTACGCCTCCTGGTTGTTCAACATCGCCGCGGGTCTGACCCTGATTTATGGCGTCTTGAAAATCCTGAACATGGCCCACGGCAGTCTGTACGCCCTGGGGGCTTATACGGCGGCAACCGCCGTCAGCTTCTGGCTCGGGCAGGGCTATCCGCCCCTGGGCAGTTACGCCATGCTGGCCCTGGCGGCCGTGGCGGTGGGACTGGTGATGGGGCCGCTGGTGGAACGGGGTTTCCTCCGTTTCATGTACGGGAAGGATGAAGTTCTGCTCCTCCTGGTGACCTTCGCCCTGTTTCTTATTCTGGAAGACGCCATCAAGCTGATCTGGGGGGTCGATCCCTATTTTGTCTCCGAGCCCTACGGCTTGCTGGGGAGCGTGGAATTGGCCGGCCTGACCTATCCCGTCTATAGTCTCGCCCTGGTGGGTTTGGCGGTCGTCGTCGGGGTCGGGCTGACCTGGGCCCTGCAGAGAACCAGGCACGGCAAGCTGCTCTTGGCCGTCATCCACAGCCAGGAAGTCAGCCTGGCCATGGGCATCAACGTCAACCGCTATTACCTGGTAACCTTTTCCGTGGGGGCCATGCTGGCGGCCATCGGGGGGGCCTCTACCGCCCCGACGGTATCCGTAGTCCCCGGTATGGGCATCGAGGTGATCGTCCTGGCCTTTGCCGTGGTCGTCATCGGCGGATTGGGCAGCCTGCCCGGCGCCGCCATGGGTTCCTTGATCGTGGGCCTGGTGCGCTCCATGGCGGTTCACTATTTGCCCGAATTCGAACTTTTCAGCATCTATCTGGTCATGGCCCTGGTGCTGATCTTCCGACCGCAAGGCTTATTCGGAGGCCTGGAGGCCCGCAAGATATGAAAAAAACCGATTTTACCGCCAAGGGACTGATCCTGGCCCTGATCGTGCTGCTTCCCGCGGGCTACTTCTTCCCCCGCTGGCTGCTTTTTTTAGTCACCATCTCGGCCGCCAAAGGATTCGTAGTCCTGGGGCTGATGCTGTTACTGCGGACCGGCCTGGTATCCTTCGGCCAAGGCTTGTATTATTGTCTGGGCGGGTACACGGCCGGGTGGCTGGGTCTCACCTTCGGGATTACCGATGGCTCCCTCTTATTACTCAGCGGGGCCCTGGTCGCCGGGATCGTGGCCGTCCTGCTGGGGTTTCTCCTGGCCAACTATCGCAGCATTTTCTTTGCCATGCTCAGCCTGGCCTTGTCCATGATCCTCTATGGATTGCTGGTCAAAACTTCGGCGCTGGGAAGCACCGATGGTTTTAATGTGGCCATCCCCACCCTGTTCGGGTTCCATTTGGCCGGTACTCCCTGGACCCGCTATGGGGTTTACTCCCTGTCGCTCGTTTCCCTGGTAATCGTCGCCCTGCTCATGGACGCCTATCTGAAAACATCGCTGGGGCGTCTGGCGCCGGCCATCAAGGACAATGAGATCCGGGTAGAGTATATGGGGGCTTCGGTGCGCAACGCCATCCATGTCAAATACGTCATCGCCGCCGCGCTGGCCGGCTTGGGCGGGGCCTTGCTGGCCATTACCGTCGGGCATATCGATCCGGAAATGTCCTACTGGACCAACTCCGGGGAGTTTGTCTTTATCGCCATTTTGGCCGGCACGGGCCACGTGGCCGCCCCCTTTCTGGGTTCTTTGATCTTTGAAGCCATCCGCAGCTTTGCCTACGAGTATTCCCCCAACACCTGGCAGATGGTCCTGGGGACGGCGCTGCTGCTGGTTATCTTTTTCCTGCCCTCCGGGCTTTGGTCCGTTTTTACCTCGGCCAAAAGGAGCGGGTGATATGGACGCCATCCTGGAGGCCCATGGCCTCTGCAAAAATTTCGGCGCCGTGACGGCGGCGGTGGATATATCCGCCAGCATCACCAAGGACACGGTGGTCGGCCTTATCGGGGCCAACGGCGCCGGAAAGACCACCTTCATCAATATGATTACCGGGTATCTGAAGCCCAGTTCCGGAACGATCCACTTCCGGGGGCTGGACATCACCCCCCTGCCGCCCCGCGAAATCACCCGGCTGGGCGTCTGCCGTTCGTTTCAAATTCCCCAGTTATATGATTCCCTTTCGGTGCTGGATAATCTGCTGGTCGGGCTGGGAATTGTCGCTCGCCTGGCCCGAAAATCCTTTTTTTCGCGAAAGACGGCCCCCTCACCCGGCCGAAAACGATCGGACCTGGAGGCCGCCGAAGCGATGCTGGAGCGGTTCGGCCTGGCCGATTACCGGAACAAACCGGCTCGGGTGTTGGCCGGGGGGGTTCGAAAGGTATTAGACATCGCCATGTCCATGGTGGGGAAACCCCAAATCCTGCTGTTGGACGAACCGACCAGCGGCATCAACGCCGATCAAAAATTCGGTATTATGGACATGATCCTGGAGGCCTTACGGGCCGAAGGAGTAACCATCCTTTTTGTCGAGCATGATATGGACATCGTCAGCCGCTACGCCGACAGCGTCCTGGCCTTTTACGAAGGCCGGGTCCTGGCCGACGGCAACCCGGAGGACGTCTTAGCCGACCCTGAAGTGCGCCAGTATGTCATCGGCGGGGGACAACCGGCGTCCGGGAAAAAAGGGAGCGCCGATCATGTTAAAAATTAGGGATTTGAATGTCTCCATCCAATCGGTCAGGATCCTGCGGGGCGTGGGGCTTGAGCTCCCGACCGGGGCGGTGGCGGGATTGATCGGCCGCAACGGCGCCGGGAAAACAACCCTGATGCGCAGTATCATGGGTTTGCTCCCCGCCAGCAGCGGGCTGGTTGATTTCGACGGGGTAAGTTTAAGAGCCATCCCGGCCTACGCCCGCACTCGTTTGGGAATCGGTTATATGCCGGAAGAGCGGGACTTGATACCGGAACTGACCGTAGAAGAAAATATCCTCCTCCCGGCCTGGGCCAGCCGGGACCCGGAAGCGGCCCGGCGTCTGAAGAAGATCTACGAGGAGATACCCGAATTAGAGGTCTTCTCCAAGCGAAAGGCCCTTCAACTCTCCGGCGGGCAACAGAAACTCGTGGCCCTCGGCCGGGCGTTAATGTGCGGCCATAAGCTATTGCTGTTGGACGAGCCCTTTGAAGGCGTGGCCCCGGCTCTATCTCAGCGGCTGGTGGAAGTGGTGGGGGGATTAATCCATGAGGGGCTTTCGGTCATCCTTTCGGAGTCCAATTTGCAACATTCTGCCGGCTTGCTGAACCACATTTTCCAGATAGATCGGGGAGTGGTGTTTCAGGCTGATTAGATCTTTCCAAGAGGAGGTTACTATGCTAAACCGCATTACCTTGTTTAGAACCACAAAACGAATCGTCTTCGGCCCCGGGGCCGTTGAAACAATCGGAGCGGAGGTACAGCTTCTCAAGGGGAAAAAAGTTCTGGTGGTCACCGACCCGGGCATCATCCAAGCCGGGTTGCTGGATTCCCTGACCGATCCCTTAAAGGCGGCCGGACTGCCCTTCGCCCTTTTCGACGGGGTGGAATCCGACCCGCGGATCGAAGTGGTGGAGCAGTGTGCGGAAAAATCCCGTCAGGAGGCTGCGGACCTGCTCATCGGCTACGGCGGCGGGAGTTCCCTGGATATCGCCAAGGTGACCTCCGTGTTGCTGACCAACCCCGGCCCGATCGACGCCCTCTTCGGGATCGACCTGGTCCCCAACCCCGGCCTGCCGCTAATTTTGGTCCCGACCACGGCCGGCACCGGCAGCGAAGTCACCCCCATCGCCATCCTTTCCGATACCAAGGAAAAATTAAAGAAAGGGATTGTCAGTCCCTATCTCTTCCCGGAAGTAGCCCTGCTCGACCCCCAACTGACGGTCGGGCTTCCGCCCCTGGTCACGGCCCTCACCGGTCTGGACGCCCTGATCCACGCCATCGAGGCCTACACCTCGGTCAACGCCTTCGACCTGACGGATCACCTGGCCTTCCGGGCCATGGAACTACTCTACGACAACATCCGCACCGCCTATGCCCGGGGGGAAGACCTGGAAGCCCGCTCCCGCATGCTGGAAGGCAGTCTCCTGGCCGGGATCGCCTTTGCCAACGCCGGGGTGACGGCGGTGCACGCCTTTGCCTATCCCCTCGGAGGAGAATTCCACCTGGCCCACGGACTGGCCAACTCGGTCATGCTGCCTCACGTGATGCGCTTCAACCTGCTGGGCAACCTGCCCAAGTTTGCCGACATCGGTTCGGCCCTGGGCCTCGATACCGATCCGTTGACCGACAAGGAAGCGGCCTTGGAAGCCCTGGAGGCCGTCGAGGACCTGATGGAAGACCTGAATATCCCCCGGAGGCTCAGGGACCTGAATATCCCCCAGGAGGCTATCCCGACCTTGGCGGAAGGCGTCATGAAAGTGACCCGGCTCCTGGCCAACAATCCCCGGCGCATCGCCCTGGAAGACGCGCGGCATATATATGAGGAAGCCTGGTAATTAATTCAAATCCGAAATTCGAAACACTAAATTCGTAACAAATTCAAATAACCCTATCTCAGAATTCAAGAGGTCCTATCCATGAAAGGCTTTTTTAATCGCCTATTAAAAATCAACGCGGGGACGCGGTATTTCCGGGTGGAGGAAATTTCGGATCAGGTACTGGAAAAGGTCCTGGGGGGGAAAGGCTTGGGCACCCGTTTATTACTGGACCACAACCCTCCGGGTGTCGACCCCCTGGCCCCGGAGAACCATTTGGTCATCGCCGGGGGACCGGTAACGGACACGCCGATTTATGGCTCCTGCCGCCACGGGATTTTCACCAAGAGCCCGCAGACCGGTTTTTACGCTGAATCCTATTCCGGGGGCAAGGCCGCCGAATCCATCAGCCGCACCGGGTACGACGCCATCCTGATCACCGGCGCCTCCCGAGAACCCGTCTTCCTGGAGATCAGCGATGAGATGGTCCGCTTTCACCCGGCCCAGGACCTCTGGGGGATGGATACCTACGCGGCCGAGGATGAAATCCTGAAGCGCCTGGGCAAAAAGCGGATGGGCGCCCCGGAAGAGCGGGGAGCGGCCCTGGTCATCGGCCCGGCCGGAGAAAATTTGGTCCGCTTCGCCGTAGTGGAAAACGACTACTGGCGTTCCGCCGGCCGGACCGGGACCGGCGCCGTGCTGGGTTCCAAAAAAATCAAAGGCCTTTGTTTTTACGGCCGGCAAAAACGGGAAATGGCCTTTCCGGACGAGGTGAAGGCCTTTGCCCAGGAGATCCTGGCCAAAGGGAAAGACGATAAGGGAGCCCAGAATTACCGCAACTTCGGCACCCCCATGATGGTCTCGGTCCTTAACAGCGTGAACGCTTTCCCCACCCAATATTGGTCCAAGGGCCGGATGGAAGGCTGGGAGGCCATTAGCGCCCAGAGCCTCCACGAACGCTGCGAAGTCCAGCCCCGGGCCTGCAACCGCTGCTTCATCGCCTGCGGCCGGATGAGCAAGGTCAAGGAAGGCCCGCGCCAGGGTATGACCTTGGAAGGGCCCGAATACGAGACTATTTACGCCTTCGGCGGTCTATGCTTGATTCCGAGCATCGAGGAGATTCTTTACCTCAACGACATCTGCGACCGCCTGGGCATCGATACCATCACCGCCGGCAACCTGGCCGGGCTGGCCATCGAGGCCTCCCGGCGGGGAAAGATCCCGGACAAACTGGAATACGGAGACGTGCCGGCCATTGCGGACTTGCTCAAGCAAATCGTCTATCGTCAGGGAATCGGCGCCGTCCTGGCCGAGGGGATCAAGCACGCGGCCCGGGAATGGGGTCTGGAGGACATCGCCATCCACGTCAAGGGGATGGAGCCGGCCGGCTATGACCCGCGGGTGCTCAAGGGCGTGGGCCTGGGGTATTCCACCTCCGACCGGGGCGCCTGCCACCTGCGGGCCACTTTTTACAAAGCCGAACTGACCAAGATGATCGATCCGGATCAGGTCGAAGGCAAGGCTGAATTATTCCTGGATTTCGAGGACCGCCTCTGCCTGTTCGACACCCTGATCCTCTGCCGTTTCTACCGCGACCTCTACCCCTGGCCGGAGCTGTCCCGGATCATCCACATGACCACCGGCCTTACCTGGGGGAAGGAAGACATTGAAAAAATGACCAACCACGTTATCGGGTTGACCCATCAATTCAATGTCCGGGAAGGCTGGACCCCGGCCGACGACCTTCTGCCTAAACGGTTTCACCTCGAAGCGCTGCCGGAAAGCGGCAAGGTGATTACAGAAGCAGATTTACAAGTGATGTTGAAAGATTACTATCGGTTGCGAGGCTGGGCCTAAGAAAACGGGTAGAGTCAAGGAATCTTACCAGACCACCTTAAGCCCAATTTCTTTGTAATGCTTAAACTGCTTGTCTTTGGAAATGAGAACCATTTTTTGGTGAATCGCCTGCCAGATAATCATTCGATCAAAGGGATCCTGGTGCCCTGCTTTGGAGAGTTTGTAAAAAGTGGCCGCCTCTTGAGGGGTCAGGTTGAGCGTTTCAAACTCCATCCGCTTGGCCACCTCAGGAAATTGATCGGGTAGAATATTTAACAGTTCGAGCTTCCCAATCGCGTATTTGAGTGAAATTTCCCAAAAGGAAACCGCGCTGACATGGATAATGTGATCCGGGTCCTGAAGGATGGTCCCGGCTTTACTACCCAGCCGGTCAGGGTCAAAGACCGCCCACAAAAAGGTATGGGTATCAATGAGATAATTCATAGAGAAAGGAGTTCTTCGTCCCTGATTTGAAAATCCTCTTTGATCGCGTAACCGGACTTCCCTTTGAGCAATCCGAGTTTTCGACTTTTTTTGGGTTTACCGTTCACATAGGGCATTAGCACCGCTACCTTTTCCTTTTTCTTCCCAAAACCGATGACTATTCTTTCCCCTTTTTTGACTCGCCCCAGAATGGCTGAAAAATTGGCTTTCAATTCACCAATCGCTATGGTCTCCATTATTTTCTTTCTCCTATTCATGGATATTGATATTTATTGGTCAAGTTGTCAAGAAAAATTATAACTCCCCTTCTCCTGGTTCTATTCCCCCAAAAAACTTGCTTTTTAGATCAAAAAAACCTATGTTTTTTTTAGGTTAGGAACAACTTGGAGATAATAAAACAGAAAAGGATATAAGCCATGAAAATCAAAACCGCGCAAGACTATCTGAAAAGCCTTCGGGAACTGAATCACGTCGTTTACTATAAAGGGAAACGGATCAAGGACGTCACCAAGCACCCGGCTACGGCGCCCCATGTCCGCTCGGCGGCCATGACCTATTCCCTGGCTAACGACCCGAAATACAGGGACCTGGCCACGGCCACTTCCCATCTGACCGGAAAAACCATCAGCCGCTTTACCCATGTACACCAGAATATGGAGGACTTGATTAAAAAGGTAAAGCTACTCCGGGTGCTGGGCCAAAAGACCGGCACCTGTTTCCAACGTTGCGTGGGATTGGATGGGATCAATGCCGTCTATTCCGTGACCTTTGAAATCGACCAGAAATACGGCACCGACTATCTTGAACGATTCAAAAAATGGCTGATCTACATCCAGGACGAAAATCGGATGGTGGTCGGCGCCATGACCGATCCCAAGGGCGACCGCTCCAAAGGGCCGGCCGATCAGGTCGATCCCGATCAGTATCTCCATATCGTGGAGCGGCGGGCCGATGGCATCGTCCTCCGCGGCGCCAAGCTGCACATGACCGGCGGGGTCAACTCCCACGAGATCCTGGTCATGCCCACCACGGCCATGGATGAGAAGTCCAAAGACTACGCCGTGGTCTGCGCGATCCCGGCCAATGCCCCGGGGGTGACCATGATTTTCGGCCGCCAGGCCAATGACGACCGGCGGGATAAGAAAGAACGGCTGGATTCCGGGAAACCCACGTTTGCCGCGGTGGGGGGAGAAGCGGTGATTGCCTTTGAAGATGTCTTCGTCCCCTGGGAGCGGGTCTTTATGAACGGCGAAACGGATTTTACCAGCTTGCTGGTCTACCGCTTCGCCGCCCACCACCGGGCCAATTACGGGGCCTGCAAGACCGGCCTGATCGACGTACTGACCGGCGCCGTGGCCTATCTGACCCAGATCCAGGGCACGGCCAAGGCCTCCCATGTCAAGGACAAGATCACCGAAATGATCCACCTTTCCGAGACCCTCTACAGCTCCTCCATCGCCTGCTCGGCCGAAGGCAAACCCACACCCTCCGGGGCCTTCCTGGTGGACACCATGCTGGCCAACGTCTGCAAACAGAACGTGACCCGCTTCCATTTCGAAGTGGCCCGCCTGGCCGCCGATCTGGCCGGCGGATTTCTGGCCACCATGCCCAGCGAATACGACTTGCGCAGCGAAGACGTGGGCCACCTGGTGAAAAAATACTTCTCCGGGGTAGCCAATATCCCCACTGAAGACCGCATCAAGATCGGCCGCCTGATCGAGGCCATGACCGGCGGCACGGCCCTGGTGGAGTCCATGCACGGCGCCGGCTCCCCCCAGGCCCAGCGGGTGATGATCCTCCGGGAAGGCGACCTGGAAAAGAAGGTGAAACTGGCCAAAGCCCTGGCCGGGATCCCGCCTACCCGGGCCAAGAAGGTGGAGGTTCGCGCTTAAGAAAGAGGGGAAGAGCATCCCGTCTCCCCTTCTTTTCCGAGGCGCCGAGGAGAAGATATTGTTAACGGTCTCAAAATAGAACCAACATCGTAGGGCGTCATTCCCGCGGGGCTTTTGAGCGGGAATCCAGGTTTTTCTCGGGAAACACTGGATCCCCGATAAAGACATTCGGGGATGACGAGAAATTATATGCAAAAATAATAAAGAGACCGTTATTAACTGAATAAAATGAACAACTTTCCTGGAGTCCCAAGGATCGCCACATGACCCCAAAACAATTTTTTGATTGGCAGACAGCCGGCGGCACAGACGATGTCATGCGTCTGGTTGATTGTCTCGAGCGCGCAGATCTTTCCTGGTGTGCGATTGGCGGCATCGCTGTTAATCATTGGGCGGTTGAAGCCATGGTCACCCAAGATGTTGATTTCGTAGTGGCGGCAGAAAAAGTGGACCTGGCAACGAAACTCCTCGAGGAAGCCGGATTCAAAGCGGAACGTTTTCCCTGGTCAGTCAATTTTCGTGGTAGTTCAAAGGTCGGTCTTCAGTTGAGTACGGAGGATTTCTACAAAGATTTCCCGAGTCGATCCGTTCCAGCAGATATACACGGGATCCTCATGCGGGTTGCGTCTTTGAACGACACCTTGCGCGGAAAAATCAAAGCCTGGCGAGATACGGAAAGAAGACAAAGCAAAAAATTTAAAGACCTGGGCGACATTGCCCGTTTAGTAGAAAGCCACCTCCACCTTTGGGAATTGCTTGATCCGGATTTGAAAGAGATCATCCAAAAACAGTAAAAGCGGCACGGCCCTGGTGGAGTCCTTGCACGGCGCCGGCTCCTCCCAGGCCCAGCGGATGATGATCCTCCGGGAAGGCGACCTGGAAAAGAAGGTTAAACCGGCCAAACGGTTGGAACCGCACGATCAACGGCCACGATATACACAGCCGATCTCCAATCGTGAGATATAGAGGAAAAGATGGAGAGAGGACCTTTGGAATCTGACTGGAAGACTTTTCGAAAACGCGTCCCCGAGTGGCGAGAGCGCTATCTCTTGAAGAAAAATAAGGAGATCATCGGCATTCTTGCAGACGAAAGTAAGACCTACACCGTGCGGTTTTGGGATGCAAAGAAGAAGATAAAAGAAGAAGCCAAGGTCTTGACCGATTGCCTCGACGGTCATTCGCGTTCGAAAATGCAGTGGTATCTTCTCCTCATGCACCACCGCGGACTCATCCAAGATTCCGATCTGAAAGAATTCAGCGAGGCGCTTCGGGAACAGATTCTGAATCATTGAGGGGGTCGGGCAAATGGCCGTAGAAAGCAATTTCTTCATTCAAGAATTACTTGGGGTGCTTATGGCTGCGATCCCTCGCCAGGTTGGGAGTGGGACGACCAGAGATGGCTATGGCAATTAAAAGAATAGATACGGAAATCACAACTGAATGAAGTGATGTCCCCTTTTCCATGTGTTAGAATAGGCCATCTTTTCCGGACGACTCACGGGGAATGGTTTCGGATAAAGCCCCATTATCTCATTACTGATCGTGAGTTCATCGTGGGGTACCCCAAAAGAGACAGATGCCAGCTATGTATTTAGATTATTACGATTTTTCTGAAAAACCCTTTGAATTATCACCGGACCTAAAGTTTCTTTTCCTCACCCCCGGCCACAGGGATGCCCTGGGGACCGTCCTGGGGGGTTTAGAAAACCGGAAAAGGCTGATCGTCCTGACCGGGGAGGTTGGAACCGGCAAAACCATTTTAATTCACGGTCTCCTGGGAAGGCTCCTTGAAAAGACAAAAACCGCCCTGATTTTCCACCCGACCTACAACTTCAAGGAATTGCTGGAAGAAATTTTAAATGAACTGGGCGAAACGGGAATCACAGGTGGAATCGGCGGACTAAAGAATCATCTTGTTTCCTACATGAGCGAATTGAAGGAGCGGGGGGAAATATTCGCCGTCTTCATCGATGAAGCCCAGAAACTTTCCGGGGAGGTGATCAAAGAACTTTTTTCCCTTTTCGAATGCGAGTCATGGATTCCGGAGGTTTTCCAGTTGGTCCTGGTCGGGCAGCCCGAGCTCGATACCCTGCTGGATAACGCCCTGATGCGATATCGCCCAAAGGTTCCCGTCCTGCGGGTGAAAATCAGTCCTCTTTCCGAAAAGGAATCATTGGGATATATAGAGCATCGGCTCAGAATTGCCGGGAGCAGTTCCGCCGCCGTTTTTTCCCCCCAAGCCCTGTCCCTCATAGCCAAATATGCCCGCGGCATTCCCAGGGTCATCAACATCATCTGTGAGAACGCCTTCCTGGCCGGATACAGCGAATCTCTAAAGAGGATTGAGGTCGGGGTCATCCGGGAGATAATCGGAAACCTCGAGGGTCCGGACGTCAAAAGAAAAATGCGGGGCAGGATTTCCGGGGAGGAGCCTTCCCGGCGGGTACTATCAATCCCGGCTTTCCGGTATGGGCTGATCGTTTTAGCGGGCCTGGCTGTGGGCGTTTTCCTGTATTGGACGGGCCCCGATTTGGCAAACCGCATGATCCCATCGAAAATTCCGCGGGAAATCAAAAAATCCGCCGAAGGGAGGGAACCTCCGGCCGAATTAAGTCCGTCCCCCAAGGCCGAGCCGACGGAAAAACACGAGGTCCTGACGGTCGCACCTGACACCGATAAGAACGCCACCCGGGGGGAATCCCCGGAAGGGGGTGACTATAGGTCCGGGAAGTCGATATCCCGGACGATAAAGGTAACCAAAGGGCAGACCTTGTCTAAACTGGCCTTTCAGTATTACGGCAAATCCAATGAATCCCTGGTCGATTTGATTTTAACCCGCAATCCTTCCATTACCAACGCCGATCTCATTCTGGTGAACCAGGAGATACACCTTCCGGAATTAAAGGAAGAAGCGTTACTGGCGCAGGCGCCGGACAAAACAATCCGCATCCACTTGGGAACCTTTTCAAGTCTTAGCCAGGTAGCGCTCTTCAGAAACGGCCTCGCCTTGCCGGGCAAAAGAATAGCCGTCCAACCTAAAAAAGTTTCTCACCGTAAATCCTGGTATCGTGTGGAAGCCGCACCGTACCAAACAGAGAAAGAAGCCTTGACGGATATCAGAATGCTCCGAGGAAAGGGACTTCTGCCTTTTTTTTAGCCTCACTTATTTATTATGTCGGGAACTAGGCTTTCCGGAAACCTCTCCAAATTTTCTAAGTATTTATTAACTCTGTTTTCGGCATTTGCTTGAAGATTGTGGTAGGGGCAGAGGGACGTTGTTCACTGGGTTCACTAACTTCCTCAGCATTAACGAAAGCTTTCGGTAAAGCCTGCCCCTGCCTTAGATTTAAATAACGAAAATCGAACTTTTTTAGAAGTTCCCTGCTTGACAACTTGTAGCCGTGAGACCACAATTGACCTATGTTTGAGATTCTTAAGAGTGAGGACAGATGAAACAGAAGGGAATCGATTTAAGATCCGATAAATCGGCTGCTCCAAGAAAATTTGACAGGACGGAAGAAAGCCCGGAATGGGTCAAAAATCTGTCCCGCTACGACAATCCCAATCTGGGGCTGGCGATTGAACAAATGGTCGGCACGTTTGTACCCTACTTTTTACTGCTCTCGCTGATATTGGTGACCATCAGACTGGGCGTCTCCTACTGGGCCACTTTCCTGCTGGCTTTGATTGCCGTTCCCTTCTATATCCGGATCTTTATCTTTTTCCACGATTGTGGCCACGGTTCCTTTTTCCGGAACAAGAAAGCGAATACCCTCTTGGCCTATGTTTGCGGCATACTAACCTTTACGCCCTTCGAGCAATGGAGGCATGACCACGCCCTTCATCATGCCAGCATTGCGAATCTTGACCGCCGCGGTCCCGGAGCGGTAAGGATAATGACTGTAGATGAGTATCTCGGGGCTTCACTGTCGCAGCGGATCAAGTACCGCTTATATCGGAATCCCTTCATCATGTTCGGTCTCGGTTATTTTTATACCTTTATCATACTATACCGGTTTCCCCATCGCGATGACGATCTAAAAAGGCGACGAAGCGTATACTTCACAGACCTGGCCATCGCCGCTATTGTCATTACGGCCTGGTACACCATAGGCATCAGGGAATACCTCCTTATTCAAATGCCGATCGCCCTCATTGCCGGGACTTTTGGTGTTTGGATCTTCTATCTCCAGCATAATTTTCCGGGCACCTATTTCGTCCGCCAGAAAGAGTGGAACCATCTGACGGCCTCCTTAAGGGGCGCCTCTTACTACAAGCTCCCTCCTATCCTTCAATGGGCCACCGGAAACATCGGATTCCATCACGCCCATCACGTGCGTCCCCGTATCCCCAACTACAACCTTCCCAAGTGCTACGCTGAAACGAAGGAATTGCACGTAAAGGGGCTTACCCTCCGTAGAAGCTTGGACGCCCTCTTCCTGAGCCTCTGGGATGAAGACAAGAATAAGCTTGTCGGTTTTCGGGATATCAAAGAGCTGAAACGGCGGTCATGAGTAGCGGTCAGATAACCTTCGCAAAACTGATGGAAGACCAGAAGGGGGGATAACCCATTGAGTATTCAGCCAGCCCCCATCGTCATAAAAGGCGCTGAAAGACAAGCGGGCCAAGGAGAATCTATTTGAAAATTTCGTTGATCGAACTCTACCGGACAACGTCCTGCCCCTGGAATACCCCCTGGAAGAGCCTTCCTGGATACCGCGGTACCGCGAAGGCATCATCCGCCCCCATACTGCCCGATGCCAACGGGATGCTGCAGCCCTTTACCCGACCCGGACTTGGATTAGAAATCGACCGGGGGCTGCTCAAAAAATATGGCCGGCGGCCGTTCTCGTTGAACGGATAGACCTTGCTCAGGCCAGAAGGAGTGCCCAGGCAAAATTGCGTATCTTTTTATTTTCGGGTATGATGACCCGGTAAAGTCCTGATCAGGACAAGGTCGAGGTAAGGAAGTTAAAAATGACTCAAGACCGTTTATTAGAAAATGTGCTTAATGCCCTCCAGGACGGAATCTTCGTCCTGGATCGGGATCTTACCATTGTTCGGGTCAATCGCTGGATGGAAATAAAGTTCGCCTCTAAAATGCCCTTGGCCGGCAAGAAGTGCTATACAATTTTTCAGCAGAGGCAAGAGGCTTGTTTGGAATGCCCCTCTATTACGGCTCTTGAAAATGGAAAGCCGCACAGGCTGGTTTTCCCTTATCCATCCGCCCGGAGCCCTAGCGAATGGTTTGAAGTTTCTATGTTTCGGCTTGAAGAGGTTGATGGCCAGGCAGCGGGAGTCATTGGACACCTTAAGGATATTACCGAGCGCAAAGAGGCGGAAGAGTTTCTTAAGGATGAAATCTCCCGGCGACGTATGCTGGTCGAGCAATCAAGGGACGGGATCGTTGTCCTCGACCTAAACGGCAAGGTATTTGAGGCGAATCAACAATATGCTCATATGCTGGGTTACTCTATGGAAGAAGTCCAACAGCTTTATATCTGGGATTGGGACACTCAATTTACGAAGGAACAACTGCTGGGCATGATCGAAGCCGTCGATGAGACGGGCGATCACTTCGAAACACGCCACCGTCGCAAAGACGGCACGCTCTGCGATATGGAGATCAGTACCAATGGCGCAGTTTACCGCGGCCAGAAGCTGATATTCTGTATCTGCCGGGACATCACCGAGCGCAAACGAACAGGAGCAGAACAGGAAAAACTCATCCAGGAACTTCAAAACGCATTAAAAGAGATCAAAACATTAAGAGGTATATTGCCTTTATGTTCCTATTGTAAAAAGATTAGAGACGATAAAGGGTTTTGGGAACAGGTGGAGGTTTATATCCAAAAGCATTCCCAAGCCGATTTCAGCCATGGCATCTGCCCTGAATGCCTGAAAAAGCATTTTCCCAGCATGGACGGTTAGACCAATGAACGATCAGAAAAAGACCAAAGAGCAGCTCATTCAGGAATTGGAAGCGCTCCGCCGGAGGATTGCTGACTTCGAAAAATTAGAATCCCGGAACCGGCAATCGCTGGATGCACTGCCGGACAGGGAATTAACCATCCAGACTATCAGTAACAACCTCCTGTCGGGGATGATTTATCAGGTCATCCGGAAGAATGACGGGACCACGGTTTTTACCTATTTGAGCGACACGGTCCGTCGCTTTTACGGCATTACACCGGAAGAGGGATTAGCGGATTCAAGTCGCATTTATGGTCAGATCCATGAGGAAGATCGGATTCGTTTCTTCCGAGAAGAAGAGGAAGCCAATCGCACCCTGTCGCCTTTCAGGTCCGAAGTAAGAATGATGGATCCTACGGGGGGGATCAGGTGGTCTCTGTTTATGTCTCACCCCAGACGCTTGGCTGACGGATCGATTTGCTGGGATGGAATCGAGTTTGACATCACCGAACGCAAGAAAGCTGACAAGGCACTGCGTGAGAGCGAGGAGAGATTCTCAAAGATCTTTAAAACCAGCCCTGACGCGATAGCTATCTCTCGGACCTTCGATGGGGTCTATCTTGACGTCAACGATAGTTTCACCAAAGTGACAGGATATTCCAAGAAGGAACTTGTCGGGCGATCCCCCCTTCCGGGCGATCTGGCTCTTTGGATCGATCAGAAAGACCGTGATCCTTTTGCTGCCGCCTTAAAAGAGACCGGGGAAGTCCTTGGACTTGAATTCCGATTCCGACACAAAAATGGGGATATACATAACGGCCTATTGTCCGCACGCGTTCTGGATGTTAAAGGCCCAACTTGTCATATTGCCATTGTCACTGACATCACGGAGCAAAAACGTGCCGAGGAAGCCCTGTTGAAGAGCCAAAAACAACTCCAACTCATTCTCAATACGGTCCCGGCCATGATCTGGCAAAAAGACTGGGAGGGGAGGTACGTGGCCGTGAACAAGGCGGCCTGCCGGATACTGGGCCTGGCCGAGGACGACATTCTGGGCAAGAGGGATCACGACCTCTTTCCCGCTAATATTGCAGACCAATCCATCAGTGCCGACCGGAGAATTCTGGACTCCGAAACGCCTGAACTCGGCATCATTGAGACCCACCAAAAACCGTCAGGGAAGATTGGCTGGAGCCACGTGGATAAGCTGGTGTACTACAATGATGAGGGAAAGGTAGCCGGTACGATCGGGTATGCGTTGGATATCACTCAGCGCAAGCAGTCCGAAGAGGCTTTAAAAAAATCCAAAGAAAGGCTGCGGGCTCTTTCCGCCCATCTTGAATCGGTACGGGAAGAGGAGCGGGCCAACATATCCCGGGAAATTCATGATGACCTGGGTCAGCTCCTGACCGGTCTCAAGATGGATCTCTCCTGGATCCTCCGTCATTCCAATCCGGACCAGACGGGACTGAGAGCGAAGGCTCAAGCCATGGGCCAATTGATCGATCAAACCGTGCAAACCGTCCGGCGGATTTCCAGCGAACTGCGGCCCCGGATCCTGGATGATTTCGGTCTGGTCGCTGCCTTGGAATGGCAGGCCGGGGAGTTTGCCAAAAAAACCGGGATCACCTGCCGTTTCCGGTCAAGCGTTCGGCAGCTTGATCTAAACCCCGCCCTCTCGATAGCCGCTTTCCGTATATTTCAGGAATCCCTGACCAACGTTGTCCGCCATTCAGGGGCGTCCCGGATTGAGGCTTTGCTGAAGAGGGACGCCCTGGGCCTGGTCCTGACGATCCGGGACAACGGGCTGGGAATTTCCGCCGAAGAGATCGCCCAGTCCAATTCCCTGGGGTTGGTGGGGATGCGGGAAAGGGCTTTGATTGTCGGTGGAACCGTCGAGATCAAGGGGAAAAAAGGAAACGGGACCACGGTCATGCTGCGCTTGCCGGTCACCACATAAATTAGTGGGTCTGATCGAGACCAGCCGGATCCGCTCCGACCCACTAATCGACCAATATTTTAAGCCTCGTCAGAAACCGGCCGGCGGCCTCCAATAAATCGGGTTCCTCCCCCAGGGCCACAAGCAGCTTCCCCTCTCCTTTAAACTGATAGGTTCGGGGTTCCTGGTGAACCAATTCGATCAGGCGGTCGAGGTTCCAGTCCCCCTGGGGTGAAAAGACCAGGGCCATCTCCCGGTCCAATAATTCCAGCCGCTGGATGCCCAGGGGTTTCATTTTGATTTTGAGAGAAATGATCTTCAGTAGATTTTCCAACTCCGGGGGGATGGGACCGAAACGATCCTTTAATTCCCCGGCGATTTCCATCAGTCGATCTTCATCCGGGGTGGACCCCAGACGCTTGTAGACGGAAAGCCGTTGACCGGTAGCGGGGATATAGGACTCCGGAATCAGGGCCGCCGCTCGAACCCGGACTTCGGGCTCCCAGTCCGCCTCGATCTTTTCCCCCTTTAACCCGTTAATGGCCTGCTCCAGCATCTCGATATAAAATTCATACCCCACGGCGGCAATATGCCCGGACTGGCTGGTGCCCAGGAGGTTGCCGCCCCCGCGGATCTGCAGGTCGTGGAGGGCGATTTTAAAACCGGCCCCCAGTTCACTGAAGTCCATGAGGACCTTCAGCCGCTTCTGGGCATCGCGGGTGAGGGTACTTTCCCCGGAGATGAGCAGATAGGCATAGGCCCGCTCCCGAGAGCGTCCCACCCGCCCCCGGAGCTGATACATCTGAGCCAGCCCCAGTCGGTCCGCCTGGTTGATGATAATGGTGTTGGCGCTGGGGATGTCCAACCCGGACTCAATAATGGTGGTGCAGACCAGCAGGTCGAGCTCCCGATGGACGAATTGCAGCATCACCCGCTCCAGCTCATGGGCCGGCAATTGTCCATGGGCCACCCCGATACGGGCCTGAGGGAGGATTTTTCGCAGGTAAAAGGCCATGGCCTGGATGTTGTGGACCCGGTTATGGACGAAGAAAACCTGCCCGCCCCGGAGCAATTCCCGCTGCACGGCCTCGACGATCTTGTCTTCTTCGAAGCGGACGATGTAGGTCCGGATGGACTGTCGTTCTTCGGGCGGGGTTTCGATGGTACTCAGGTCCCGGATCCCGGAGAGGGAGAGGTGCAGGGTCCGAGGTATGGGGGTGGCGGTCAAGGTCAGGGAATCCACCTGCGTTCGCAGGGTCTTGAGCCGCTCCTTGTGGGTCACCCCAAATCGCTGCTCTTCGTCCACGATGATTAAACCCAGGTCCCGGAACTGAAGGTCTTTTTGCAGCAGGCGGTGCGTGCCCACCACCACATCGACCTTCCCGGCGGCCAGATCCGCCAGGGTCTCCTTCTGCTCCTTGGGGGATTTGAATCGACTTAAAATCCTCACTTCCAGGGGATAACCCTCAAAGCGTCGCACCATGGTTTGATAGTGCTGCTCGGCCAAAACCGTGGTCGGGACCAGGAAAGCCACTTGTTTGCCGTCCATGGCGGTCTTGAAGGCCGCCCGCAGGGCCACTTCGGTCTTACCGTACCCCACGTCCCCACAGACCAGGCGGTCCATGGGTTTTTCCGCCTCCATGTCCGAGAGGACGTCCTCGATAGCTCGGAGCTGGTCCGGGGTTTCCTCATAGGGAAAGCCGGCTTCGAATTCCTTGAATAACTGGTCCCGCGGAGAAAAGGCAAAGCCCTTGGTCAGCGACCGGCGGGCGTACAGGTCGAGCAGTTCCTGGGCGATTTTTTCCACCGCCTTTTTGACCCGGGACTTGGCCTTGTTCCAGGAGAGCCCCCCCAAACGATCCAGCCGGGGGACCTGTCCTTCCAATCCTAAAAATTTATGGATCCCCTGCAGCCGGTCGACCGGCAAATAGAGCTTATCCCCCTCGGCGTACGAAAGGAAAAGGAATTCTCCTTCCAGGCCGTCGATCGTGAAACGCTGTAGGCCCTGATAACTGGCGACACCGTGTTCCCGATGCACCACCAGGTCCCCTACCTGGAGATCGTCCAGGGAGCTGATATAGGCCTGGATGTTTTCCGCCTGCCCTTTTCTTCGCACCTCTTTTTTTAGCTCAAAGATCTCTTCTTCGGTGATGACCACCAGTGGCGGGACCTGAAGGCGGAACCCGGCGGACAACCTCCCGGTGACCAGGTACAGACCCGTCCCCTGGCGGCCGAAATTCACCTTTTGTTCGGAGATCACCTGGGCCTTCATCTGGTAAAAAGAAAGAATATCCCGGAGACGGCGGGCCTGATGATCCTGGGAAACCACCAGCCAGATTTCCTGGCCCAATTCCAACCAGCCCGTGATCAAGCGGGACATTTCAGCCCACGATTCCCGGGAAGTGGACTGGCCCCGGATGATTTGCCGGACATCCTGGTTTTCAACGGCCGGCAAATGCCAGATTCGGCCCTCCTCCTCGGCTCCGCCTTCCAAAGGCAGGTCTTCCAGGAGCAAATAATCCCGGCCGGCAAATTTCCGAAAGAACGTTTCCCAGGGTTCATCGCTGAGGGTCTCCCAGCTTCGCTGTAAGGACAGGGAACCGTTCCAGATCCAGAGGGTATTGGCCGGGAGATAATCGTGGACGGTCCCGGCCGGCTCATAAAACCAGTCCAGCCAACGTTCGACCCCGCCTGCCGGCAGGCCTTCTTCCAAACGGTGCCTCAGCCAGTTGGCCTCTTTTTCCGATAGGGCCTCCGCGGCCTGGGCTGCGGCCAGCCGCGCTTGGGCCTTGGCCAGCCTTTCGGGCGCCACGATCACTTCGCTGATCGGCAGCAGGTACAGCTCCGGGAGGTCCCGGAGGGACCGTTGGGTGGCCGGGTTGAACTCCCGGATGGACTCCACCAGGTCGCCGAAAAATTCGATCCGCACCGGGTTGGCATAAAGGGGCGGGTAGACGTCCAGGATCCCCCCGCGGACGCTGAAATCCCCCGGCTCCTCGACCAGGGGCGTTGAGGCGTATCCCCAGAAGACCAGTTGCGCCAGGACTTTTTCCCGATCCGCCTCTTCACCTCTGGCCAGGTAATCCACATTTTCGGAAAGGACCTCTCGGGGAATCACCGGGCTCAGCAGGGCCTCCAGGGAGGTCACGCCCAGGGCCTGCCCCGGGTGCGTCAGCAGGGCGTAGAGACAGCCCAGTCGCTGGGCGGCCAGGTCTGTTTGGGGGACAAATTCCCGAAAATCGGACTTTTCGTAGGCCGGGAAAAGGATCGGGGCATCGGAAAGCAGGTGAGCCCCCTCCAGGAGTTGACGCTGGGTAAAAAAGAGGAGATCCTGGTAGAAGGATGAAGCCGACCGGGCGTCGGGACAGATCACCATTACCGGCCGCTGACTGCCGGACCGGATTTGAGCGGTAGCGTAGGGCCCGGCCGAACCTTGCAGGCCCCGCAACCGCGCCGGGAGCTGCCCTCCGCCAATAGCTTGGATCAGCCTTTCCAAGGCATCACCCGCCCGGCTTAAGCGGGCCACCTCATTTTCCCAGAAGGTTTCATTCATCGTGTTTCTTATTTAAAGCAGTTTGGAAAAAGATGCAAGGACTACGGCGGTCAGGAGTCAGGACTCAGAACAATTAGGCTAAGGATCCCAAAAGACTTTTCTTTTTGGGAACACCTCGCTTGGTGTTCTGAGCTATTTACACTTTCCTTAAACCTATGTTATGCTTTATAAATAGAAGGCGCTACTAAAACGGTAGGTGGAGGGAACCATGCTGACCGCTAATCGAGATCTGATGCAGCAGGCCCGGGAAGCCCTAAAAGGGAAATGGGGCTTGGCCGTGGTTGGAAATTTAATCTACCTGGCCTTGATCAGCGTGGGACAGTTCATCCCGCTGATTGGACGTGTATCCACCCTGATCATCGGGGGCCCGCTGTTCCTGGGCCTTACCTACTTCATCCTGACCCTGTCGAGGAAACAAGAGGCGGCCTTATCCCAGCTCTTTGACGGGCTGCAACGGTTCGTGGACGCCCTGATTACTTATCTCTTGATGGCCTTATTCATTTTCCTCTGGTCCCTACTGTTCATCATCCCCGGAATCATGGCCGCTCTGTCCTATGCCCTGACCTTTTTCCTGATGGCGGAAAATCCGGGACTGAAAGGAAAGGAGGCCCTGCTGAGAAGCAAAACCTTGATGAACGGCAACCGCTGGAAACTGTTTTGTCTCTTCCTCCGTTTTTTCGGCTGGTTCCTGCTGGGGGCCTTGACCATGGGCATCGGGTTTTTGTGGATCATGCCTTATCTACAGACCGCCGTGGCCCGCTTTTATGACGACCTCCTGGAAAATAGCGCTTCGGGCGTCGAGGCGGGGACCCGGTCCGGACCGCCGGTCGCGCCGCCTCCCCCGCAACGGCCCTCGGGACCGGCCAGGGCGCCCCAACCGGCCAAACCCGCCACGCCCCCTGAACCTCCGAAACCGGCCTATCACCCCAGGGCGCCCCTGTGCCTTAGTTGCCATACCCCGATCCCGGATCCGGAGGCGAAATTCTGCCCGGCTTGCGGGTTTCCCGTGATGGAAATCCCTGCGCCGCCTCGGACGCCTTCACCCGCCGTCCAGACCCCCCAACCCGCGTCCAGCCCACCCGTTTCCAATCCTGCCCCCCCTCCCCTTCCGCAAGAAACTCCCCGGCCGACCCCGGGGTCCCCGCCTCGCCCCCTGGATCTGGAGGCCACTCTAATGGTCGGCCCCCCCCAACTTATTTCGATGTCCCCGGCCGGGCAAAAAGAATTCTATGACCTGCGTCTCCCGGTAGTAAAAATCGGTCGCGCGGGCGACAACCACCTGGCTTTCCCTCAGGAAAAGACCATTTCGGGACATCACTGCGAGATTTTCCGAGAGGGAAAAAATTTCTTTATCCGGGATCTGGGCAGCACCAACGGGGTATTTGTAAACGGCCAAAAGGTGGAATCCGCACCACTGAAGGAAGGGGATGAAATCAAACTGGGGAACAAAAGCTTTTCTTTTACCCGGTCCGGGTAATTTCCAGCATCCGGTCGAGGCGGAAGGTCCGCTGGCCCTTCCGCTCATAACAGTAGGCCCGCAGGCCCTCAAAGGCCTTTCCCTGGTACTCCATCGGCCCAAAGGCTTCCGGACGGATGCGGCGCCGGGATTTGGTGTCGTCCGGTTTCAGATAAACGATATCGAGATCCCCTTTTTGCGCAATCGCCTCTCTGACCAGGAGCACCTTTTCCTGGTGGGACAGCTTTTCCTCGGCCTTTTGATATTGAAAACGCGTCAGGAAATTCACTACCCGGTAATCCATCAGGATATGCTGTTTCCGGATGGGCTGGCTGAGGATTAACCCCTCAAGCCCGGTACAGCGGCTCAAGGCCACATAAATCTGGCCGTGGGCAAAGGTGCCGCGACCGATGTCGATGACCACTTTGGGGAAGGTCTTCCCCTGGCTCTTATGAATGGTAATGGCCCAGGCCAGTTTGAGGGGATATTGAGTAAAAGATCCCACCGGCTCCGAAAATATCTTTTTGGCCTCCGAATCATAGTCAAAACGAAAAATCTGCCAGCGGAAGGGCGTTACCTCCACCCTCCGGCCGCTGGGCAATTCCACTTCGATACGATCTTCCCCGTCGGCCTGGCGATGAATTTTAACAATCCGGCCGATCGAGCCGTTGACCCAGCGGCCCAGGGAGTCGTTGTTCAGAAGCATGACCTGGGCCCCCCGCTTCACTTCCAGGTGCTCGTCGGTCGGATAGGCGGAGCGTTCAAAATCCCCCTGGGCCGTAGCCTCATAGGTATAAAATCGGCCGGGCAGACGGCCCAGCTTTTCCCGGTTCCGCGTCAGGGCCTGATCGTTGGTGCTGGTCAGGTAAATGTAAAATTCGTTCTCCGGGGGGACAAAGGCCGGGTTGCAATTACGGTTCAGACGGGTCAGGTCCTCCTCGTCCGCCGAGCGGTTGCGGATGGCATTCAACAAACCGATGAAATCAGCATCGGTCTGCCGGTAAATTTTCTCCAGTTCCACCAATTCCAGGTTGAACTCCGGGTCATTCAAAATATGGGCGGAAAAGAAGTAGGGCGTCTCATAGTGAAGGCTGAAGACGGTTTTTTCCGCCGAGGTGAGGACCGGAGGAAGCTGATACAGATCGCCGATTAGAATCATCTGGA
The DNA here is from genome assembly GCA_963843145.1 of uncultured delta proteobacterium. Lineage (GTDB taxonomy): Bacteria > Desulfobacterota > RBG-13-43-22 > RBG-13-43-22 > RBG-13-43-22 > CAVQSS01. The sequence continues at coordinate 253,711 of CAWJJC010000028.1, read as the reverse complement.
GTCCCCCGAACGGCTGGGAGGACCGGGGCCCGTTGAGACGCAGGAATTTTTCCACGCAATCCAGGAGATCGGCCCGGACCATGGAGATCTCGTCGATTACCAGGGTGTCCAGATTCCGAAGGAGAACCGCCCGGGGACTGTCCTTGCGGGCAATCTTTTTGACGTTTTCCAGAGATATATTCGGTTTGAATCCGCAGAATGAATGGATGGTCTGGCCCTGAACGTTGAGGGCGGCCACTCCGGTGGGCGCCAGCACGGCCACTTTCTTTTTCGTGGTTCTCCGGAAATAATCAAGCAGTGTGGATTTGCCCGTTCCCGCCTTGCCGGTGATGAAGACCTGCCGCTGGGTCTTCTCCATCAGGTCCAGGGCCCGTTGAAATTGCTCGTTGATCTCTACGGAATTAGTCTTAGCCATACTTTTATTACGGTTCGTCCTCCGGGGTGGATACCCCTCTACCGGGGATGAATGCCGCGTCTCGGCGAAAGGGTTTTCAACGGATGGAACTGTACGCCGTTTCCTCTGGAGGGTCAAGGAAGAAGGGAATCATTCCCTCTAGGTTCACCGGCCTGATATCGATGGAGGTTTTATCGGCTTGGACCCTAAAAATTGTGTAACCATTGTAAATTAAAGATCTTTTTTACTTCCCCGTCATCCTCAAAAAAAATTAAGGATTTACATTTATTTTTTTTTCGATTATTCCGATAATGGTTAGGGATACATATTATTTTTCATCTTCTCTACCTTCCTGTCAGATAATAAAAAGTGAAGACAAAACTTTCCCCTCCCGCAGCCCTTCAGGCTATATGGGAGGGAAAAAACCGACAGAAATGGGCGCCTTATGACCAACACCGCGAAAATCACGAGGGAGGATTCCCCCTCTCGGCGATTGGGGAGCGATCCGCTCACCTGGCAGGCATTGATCGAATGGTCCCGGCCTCTTCCCTATTCGAAATATGAGGTAATTATGACCGAGGGGAGCCAGGCCTTTAACCTCAATTATGTCGAGTCTGGAACTGTGGAAGTAACTTACGGTGGTTTGGAAAAGGCCATCATCGTGGCCTTTATCAAAACCGGCGAACTTTTCGGGGAAATCGGTTTCTTCGACCACCATTCTCGGGTCCGCACCTTGAGAGCCACGGAAGACTCGGTCATCCGGACCTGGGATCAGGAATCCATGGAAGAAATGAAGAACCGGGCCCCGGCCCTCTACAGCGCCTTTGTCACCCTGCTGGCCCGATCAATCTGCGCCAAATTCCGACGGGTCCTCGAGGAGCGGGAACCCCTGGTGGCCTACTCCGCGGCCCTTTCCACCGGCCGTCGGTCTTTTCAGGAATCCGAGGCCTTGACGGCTCGCTCCTTTCAAAGCCCCTTTTGGCCGAAGGTTAACCAGTTGGTGGAAACCTTTAAAGCCGACTTATTTGACCTGTCCATTCGGCTCCAAAAGTTCCCGGAGGGATCACCCCCGGAGCCTTTCCAGGAACGCTGTCAGATCATCCTGGACCACTTCAACACGGAATTGGAGGATCTTCGCCGTTCGATTGAGGGCCACGACCTGGAGGGCCCTTTTTGGGGATATGTCTTTAAAGAGATTTTTCCCTACTTTATGCGCAGTCGCTTCGCGGAGCGGGCCTACTATAAACCGAAGGGCTACGCCGGCGATTTTCAGATGATGGAAATGATTTACGCCAACCGGCCCCAAGGAGACGGACGACTGGGGGGACTGGTGGACCAATGGTGCCTGAACACCTCGGCCGCCCGGGCGGTGCGCGGCCGGCGGAGCCTGCTCAAAAAACTTTTGGAACAGGAGGCCGCCCGCCTGGCTTCCCGGCGGGAGAGCATGCGCATCCTCAATCTGGCCTGCGGATCCTGCCGGGAACTATTTGACTTCCTGGGTGAAAGAACGGACCCGGCTCCCGTCGAGGCCATCTGCCTGGATGCGGACCCCGAGGCGCTGGAATTTACCCATCAAAAGGTCAATGTCTTTTCCCACCAGGCCGTCATTCGTTTTATGCAGGCCGATGTGCTCCGCTGGATCATCGGCCGGGAAAAGCATCCCTTTGGCCCCCTGGACTTTATCTACTCGGCCGGCCTGACCGACTACTTGGAGGATCATCTCTTCCAGGCCCTGGCCCGCCGAGCCTCTGAATACCTCAAGCCGGGCGGGGTGTTTGTGGCCGGAAACTTCGGACCCGGAAACCCCAATCGGGCCTTCATGGATCATCTGTTGCAATGGAAGCTGATTCACCGCGATCCGGAGAAGCTCCGCAGCCTTCTGGCCGACACGCCTTTCGGTGCCGAGGTGGAAGTTTATTCCGAACCGGAAGGGGTCAACCTTTTCCTGATCGCCCGTAAAACGGCCGCGCCACTTTAGCCTGAGGAGGAACCCATCGTACTCAGCAAATCTTTTTTCGAAGATTGGAAGACCACCGAAACGAATCCGGAACAGGTTTCGCGTTTTTATCAAGACCTGACTCCCCTCCTTCGTCATCGGGTGGACGTCATCCTCTTGCTGGGAGTCTTTCTGGTGCCTCTTTTCGCCCTGCTGGATTATTTCCTCTACCCGGCCCAATGGAGGACTTTCCTGGTCTATCGGATGATTGCCTCCGGCGGCTGCCTGATCCTCTGGGCCGTTAACCGCTCCCGGGAATGGGGCGACCAGAGTTTTTACCTGGGATTGACGGCCTTCTACCTGGTCGGAGGGATCATCATCATGATGATCCTGAACCTGGACAGCTTATCCACCCCCTATTATGCCGGGTTGAACCTGGTGTTCATAGGTTTTTGCCTCCTCCTCCCGGTCCGGGCCAGTCGCACCTTGCTGCACACCCTGGTGCTCTACGCGATCTATTTGACCTTGACGCTGACTATAAACTGGCCCCATTATGACTTTGTTTTCCTGGCCAACAACCTTTTCGTCGTCGCGACCCTGGTCATCGCCTACGTGGGCGCCCATACCAATATGCGCCTCCGTTGGAAAGAGTATCTGCTGCGGGTGGACCTGGAAGGGGTGCAGGCCATGCTACGGGAGCACTCCAGTTCTCTGGAAGTCCTGGTGGATAAGAAACAGCAGGCCCTGGTCCGAAAGGTCAAACAGTTGGAGGAACAGCAGGAGGTTCAGTTGAAGACCCAGCAGGCGACGATATTCGGACTGGCCAAACTGGCCGACTCCAGGGATAAATATACCGGCGAGCATCTGGATCGAATCCGCACCCTCTGCCGGGAAATCGCCCTGGAACTGGGGCGGGACCAGAGATACCAAGGCCGGATTGACGCCGGATTTGTGGACAACCTGACCGACTCCTGCAGCCTGCACGACCTGGGCAAAGTGGCGATTCCGGACGCCATCCTCCTCAAACCGGGCCCGCTCACCGCCGAGGAATACGAGGCCATCAAACGCCACACCTCTATCGGGGGAGAGGCGCTGCGCGATATGGATGAAAAGCTGGGGCAGGCCAGCTTCATCGCCATGGGCCGGGAAATCGCCCTCTTCCATCATGAACGCTACGACGGCGGCGGCTACCCCCATGGCTTAAAGGGGGAGGAAATTCCTTTATCGGCCCTCATCGTGGCGGTAGCCGACACCTACGACGCCCTGACCTCGGACCGCTGCTACCAGACCGAACGCCCTCATGCCGAAGCGGTGAAAATCATCGCCCGGGAACGAGGCGCCCAGTTCCACCCGGATGTGGTGGACGCCTTCCTGCGTATCCAGGACCGGTTGAAAGAGCGGATCCGAGGCGCGATGAAAAAATAACCTGGCCATCGGGAAAATATTTTTCCCGATTTTTTTGGGTTGGGGTTTCCCCGCCCAAAAAGGTATGAAGCAATATACTATTTTCTGAACGCTCCCTGGGCGGGGAGCGAACAGGTCATTTCAACCTGGCGTTAAGGAGACCGGATGAGAAAAGCATGGGGCTTGAGCCTTTTCTTCTTGTTCATGACGTTGTTTATGACGGCCTCCGTTTTTTCTCCCTGGGCCGCCGGGACGGCCCAGGGCAGCGGACCCAGCGCAGGCGCCGCTTTGTCGCCGGTCCCCTGGACCCAAGCCGCCAAACTGACCGCCTCCGGCGGGGTCGCCAGCGACCATTTCGGCCGGTCAGTTGCCGTCAGCGGAGATACCATCGTGGTCGGGGCGGCCTCGCCGGGCAGGGCTTACGTCTATGTCAGGCCTCCGGCCGGGTGGAGCGGCACCCGAACTCAGTCCGCCACCCTGATTGCCTCCGGCAGCGCCGCCGGCGACGGCTTCGGCTCTTCGGTAGCCATTAACGGCGATACCATCGTGGTCGGGGCGCCTAAAGCCATCCTCGGCACCAATGCCGGCCAGGGCCTGGCCTATGTCTTTACCAAGCCGATTACCGGATGGAGCGGCACCCGAACCCAGACCGCCGCACTGGTTGCCTCCGACGGCGCCGCCGGCGACGGCTTTGGCTCTTCGGTGGCCATTGACGGCGATTCCATCCTGGTCGGGGCGCCCAATGCCGCCGTCGGCCTCAATGCCGACCAGGGCCTGGCCTACGTCTTTGTCAAGCCGCTGGCCGGGTGGAATGGCACCCGGCCTCAGACCGCGGAATTAAGCGCTTTCGGCGGCGGCACCGGAGATCATTTCGGCTCTTCGGCGGCCATTAGCGGCGACACCGCCCTGGTGGGAGCACCTGATTCCGCCGTCGGCCTCAATGCCGGCCAGGGCCTGGCCTATGTCTTTTCCAGACCGCTGGCCGGGTGGAATGGCACCCGGTCTCAGACCGCGGAATTGAGCGCTTTCGGGGGCGGAGCCGGCGATCATTTCGGCTCTTCGGTGGCCATCAGCGGCGACACCGCCTTGGTCGGAGCACCTGATTCCGCCCTCGGCCTCAATGCCGGTCAGGGCCTGGCCTATGTCTTTGCCAGGCCGGTGGACGGGTGGAGCGGCGCCCGATCCCAGACCGCCATTTTGACCGCCTTCGGCGGTGCCGCTGGGATCGGTTTCGGGTCTTCGGTAGCCATCCGCAGCGACATCGCCCTGGTCGGGGCTCCCCACTCCGCCGTCGGCCTCAATGCCGACCAGGGATCGGCCTTCGTGTTTGTCAGGCCCATCTTGGGCTGGAGCGGGACACGGGGCCAGACGAGCGCCTTGAGCGACTTCGCCGGAGCCACCAGTGACAGGTTTGGATTTTCGGTAGCCATCAGCAGCGACACGGTTCTGGTCGGAGCCGATGGCCGTGAGGCCGACCGGGGCGAGGCCTACGTATTCACCGGGGGGACGGGGCTGAACTTTTTCCTTTTGCCTCTCATCCTAAAGGAAAAATCGATTTAAAAGACCCTTAGCGACCCCGGGGGCGGGCGAATAAGGCCGTCCAGTAGGTCCAGCATTTGCCGCCCCGGACCAGGCCAACGCCGACTTCCGTATAAGCCGGATCCAGTAGGTTTTCCCGGTGAGAGGAACTGTCCATCCAGGTGCGCAGGATTTCCTCCGCGGTATCCTGCCCGCAGCCGATATTCTCCCCATAGGCCCTCCAGGAAAATCCCGCCCTTTCCAATCGCTCCTTTGGACCCCGTCCGTCCGGACTGTCGTGGGAGAAAAAATTTCTCACGCTCATGTCGTGGCTATGGGCCCGAGCCACTTCCCCCAGAAGTCGGGAAGGCTTCAAGGGCCGCAATCCCATTTTGGTTCTGGTGTGATTTATCAATGAAATGAGCCGGCCTTCCGGGTTAGAATGCCCTACTGGACCCAGGGAGTTCCCCTTCGCCGCCAGGAGATCGGGTGATCCGCCTTTCGCAAAAGCTGGAGGGGCGAGAATCAGGGTAAAAAATAGGAAGGAAAAGAGCGAAACAGTATTACGGGAGAAAAACATGGTTTCGACAAACCTGGTATTAACAGTAATGAAACCCTCATTAACGGGCATCGTCTCATAAAGCTCAGTTATAATCAACTCCGTTTAGCCCGGCCGGTCAATTCTGCCCCCGGCTGAAGTCTGTTCATCCTGAGGCCCTCTTGTTTCCTTCCTGGCATTTGAAAAAGAGGGCGAGGCAATCAGTTTAAAGCCGATTGTCTAAAGGCGATATAATCTTCGGCCACTCGTTTGGGCTCCTCAATCATGGGAACGTGTCCGACTCCCTTCAGGATCAATACGGAAGATTTCGGCAATAAGCTATCCAGGATATCGGCGCCGGAGTGATGGAGTATTCGGTCTTGAATCCCCCAGACGATATGGGTTGGCATGGTTATTTCCTCGGCGATGTCCTCCAGAGCGAAGGCTTCGTCATGAATTTCTTCATATATCTTATTATGCAATTCATAATCGAGTATAGCGCGTTCGATCAGGAGTTCTTTGACCGGCCGGGGCAGGTAAGGAGGTTTTTTCATAACAAAAGTAGACAGTTGATCGAACGCCTTCAAGGTCCGGCCGGAAATCGGAATCCTGGTTCCCTGGTTTATAAGTTGTTGCATCTCGCTCGGTTGTGAGGAGTACACCCCGGCCGGAGCCAGCAGCCAGAGGCTCTTTACTTCGGAAGGGTTTTTGGCGGCATAAATGGCTGAAATTTTACCGCCAAGCGAATGGCCTCCGAGATGGAAAGATTTAAGGCCCAAGGCACGAGCAAAGGCCTTTACGTTCTCCACTTGGACCAGCGCCGCGTAAGAACGTCCTGCCGGTTTATCGCTCTCACCAAAGCCGGGCAGGTCTGGGGCGATCACACGGTAGTGTCTTGTTAAATATTTCGACACCTCTATCCAGTTGTCCTTATCTTCACCGCTGCCGTGAATAAGTATTAAGGGATCGCCGAAGCCGCCTTCAAGGTAGGCGACACGGAATCCCGGAATCTCTATCGCTTTGGCCTTGAGGCCTGCCCGGGTACGCTGGAATTGAATGATAGTCTCTGCAACCATTTTTTGGGGCGCGAAATTCATCCAAATCAGAAACCCAATGATGACCGTAGCCATCAGGGCAGTGCTAATAACCAGAATTTTTCTTATTATAGGCATCCTAATAAATCTCAAGTCCGACCAGACAGATCAAAATTTCCTGCCAGAATTCCTAACCCGTCGGTTTCACCCGTTGTCGGATCAAAAAGTGAACCACCAATATAAAATCTATTATATTGGTTAACCCCACATGGATAAACAAGGATTATTAGTCTAAATTTTCAACAAAGTAATCTTTTTGCCACAGGGTACCTTCAACGGCCTGAAAGGTTTTGGCGATGATCCAGATCGGGACGGCTCGTTCGGGGGGTTCGGAAGGACGTCAGATTTCGTCGGACTGACCGCGGCAGGAAAAGAATTCCGCCCACACCGCCGGCGGGGCCGGGTGATAGAGATAATCCAGATTGTCGTGAGCGAAAGCGTAGTCCACCTGGCAGGCAATCACGTCGGAATATCTTCCCGCACCTACTCTTTCGTGGGGGCGGTGGTTACGAGGTCCAATTCCAGGCAAGGGGCCAGGTAGCAGTCTTCCTCTTTTTTTATCAGCACATTAAAAAACAGAGCGCTCGATTCAACGGGCATGCCTATTCCTCCGCCTTCAAATCCTGCCGTGAATAAACTGGCGGAAGTGCATGGGAATCGAACCCACCTGCCGCCCTCTCAGACGGCACACCGGATTTGAAGTCCGGGAGCCCCACCAGTGAGCTTTCCACTTCCGTAGAAAGGGATTATAAACTTCCGGACCGGTCAAGTCAAGCAAACTGGCTGTCAAGATCAGGATCTTCCTGTCTGTTTTTGCTGTTATTTTTCTCAGGAAAATGTATTAAGATAAAGGATAGTGGATCCGCTTCGGTTAATCCACCCTACGTTTTCAATTTCCTGGAGAGGGTTGGGGCTGATTTTTGAAAACCACCGATGATTATGAAGCAAAAATAAGATATTGGGCTTTGCATCCAAGGGTTACGAAACTTCCCAAACCGACGGCCTGGCCGCCTTTCAGTGCAAAAAAATTCAACTCCTACCAGGAGATGAATGAATGGAAGCGACAGTACCTTCTGGAAATTGCCCGGATGGGTGGTTCAAGTGGACGGACTGATCCGTCTGTTTAACCAATACCAGGTCCGTTACCTGCTTATCGGGAAAATGATCGATTTTCCCCCAAATCTATTTCCCCATGTTCATAGGCAAACACTCCATCATTCTCCCTTATATCCTGGCTCCCCTGGCCGGCTATACGGACCTGCCTTTTCGGCTGTTGGCCCGGCGCTTGGGCTGCGGGCTGGCCTATACGGAGATGATCAGCGCCGAAGGACTTTTTCGACAAAAGTCCCTGACCCTGGAACTGCTCGAAAGAGATCCGGCGGATCATCCCTTGACCGTCCAGCTCTTCGGCGGACGTCCCGAGGCCTTGGCCCGGGCGGCCGCCTACCTGGAGGACTGGGGGGCGGATATCATCGACCTCAACCTGGGCTGTCCGGTAAAAAAAGTGGTTAAGACCGGGGCGGGCTCGGCCCTGCTGAAAGACCCTTCCCGGGCGCAAGCTATTTTCAAGGCCGTCCGGCAAGCCACCACCCTCCCCCTAACCGTCAAGCTCCGACCGGGTTGGCGCCCGGAAGAACCGACCGGAATGCTCGTGGCCCAAATGGCCGAGGATTGCGGTTTTGCCGCTGTGGCTTTGCACCCCCGCTGGGCGGTGCAAGGTTTCACCGGACAAGCTGACTGGGCGCTGGTGGGCGAATTTAAAAAAAGGCTCACCATTCCGGTGATCGGCAACGGGGATATCCTAAACGCCGCTCAGGCCCTGACCTTCATTAAGGAGACCGGCTGCGACGGGGTCATGATCGGTCGCCAGGCCCTCCGGGCCCCCTGGATTTTCAGGCAGATCGAGGCCCTGAAGGCGGGTCTTCCGGTGGTCGACCCCGACCTCAAAGCCCGGAGAGATCTGGTCGACGAATACCGCCGCTGGATCCTGGATCATTATCAGGGAAACGCACAGATCAAGGCCTTGAGGCGCGCCTTGTTCGTGCTCACCCGGGGCCTTCCGGGGAGCGGCCAATTCCGGCAACAGGTGGGTTTGGCCCGGACGCAGGAAACATTGCAGGAACTTTTTAACCTGTACTTCGTCGAATTAGAAGGGATCGTCCCCTTTGAAAGTCCGCTTAGCTAAAACCGCCGGGTTCTGCATGGGGGTGCGACGGGCCATGGAAATCGTCCTGGAGGCCGCCCACCGCCACCAGGATCCTATTTACACCCACGGCCCCCTGATCCACAATCCCCAGGTCCTGCGCATGCTGGAGAAAAAAGGGATTACGGTTCTGGGCGACCCTTCCGTTGAAAAACCGGGGACGGTGATCATCCGGGCCCACGGCGTTCCGCCTCAGGAATTTGAAAAACTCGAACAGGCCGGCTTCCGGGTCATCGACGCCACCTGCCCTCGGGTCATCAAAGTCCAGGCCATTATCAAACGCTACGCCGAGGAGGGCTACACCCCCATTATCGTCGGGGATCAGGATCATCCCGAAGTCATCGGGCTTCTGGGTTACTCTGAAGATAAAGGGATCGTCATTTCCGATCTCCGGCAACTGGAGCAACTGCCCCCTTTAGACCGGGTGATCGTAGTAGCCCAGACCACCCAGGACGAAACCCTCTTTCAGCAGGTGGTTGAGGCCTTAGCACGCCGCTATCCCGACCTGAAGGTCTTCAATACTATCTGTAACGCCACCCATGAACGCCAGCGAGAGGTCCGGCAGTTGGCCCGGGAGGTGGACGGCCTGGTGGTGGTCGGAGGGTTTAACAGCGGGAATACCCGGCGTCTGGTAGGAATCGCCCGCTCGGTCGGCACCTCCTGCGACCAGGTGGAATCGGAACAGCAAGTGGACCGCGAAAGATTAAGCCGGATGAAAACCATCGGGGTCACGGCCGGGGCTTCGACGCCCAATTGGATGATCCGAAAAGTAGTCCAGGAAGTGGAATCCATCCGCAGCCAAAGCGTTTCCCCCTTACGGGCCATCCTTTTCAACCTGGTCCGGATCCTTCTAAAGGGCAACCTGCTGGTGGCCCTGGGAGCCGCCGGCTTAAGCCTGGCCTCTTCCCGGCTCCGGCAGATGCCCTTGAGCGGCCTCTATTTTAGCATCACCTTTCTCCATATCTATGCCCTGCACATCCTGAATCACCTCCTGGATACCGAAGCGGCCGAATACAACGACCCGGATCGCTCTCTCCTCTACCAGCGGCATCGAGGACTTTTCATGACCACCGGTGTCGGCGCGGCCGTCCTCTCGCTGTTTTTTACCTGGCGTTTGGGCTGGCTCCCTTTTACGCTCCTTTCGGCCATGACTATTTTAGGAATCCTTTACAGTTTTCGCATCCTCCCCACCCGGGGGCATTTTTCCGGATTAAAAAAAATCAAGGACATCCCCGCCTCCAAATCCTTGTCCGTGGCTTTAGGCTGGGGCGGGGTCACCACCCTGATCCCGGTCCTGGCCGAAAAAACCTGGACCGATCCGAATATCTTCTTTATTTTGTTTATCATCTGCAGCCTGGTCTATGTTCGCTCCGGCCTTTTTGATATCCTCGATATCCAGGGGGACTTAATTGTGGGCAAGGAAACCCTGCCGATCCTGATCGGAGAGAAGAAAACCTTAAAATTGCTGGAAGGGTTGGGCGCCGTCACCTTATCCCTGCTAATTCTGCTCACCCTGATGGGACGGATCCCCGGTTTCGGGCTCTGGCTCCTCCTTCCCGCGGCCTACCTCTTTTTATTCCTGATTCTTTTTGAGAAAAAATACGCCTTACCCGGAGGGATTTATTTTGAGGCCCTGGTGGAATTCACTTTTATTCTCTCCGGGCTACTGGCCTTGATCGTCCCCTGACGGGTGAAAATTCGAAACAAACGGCAATGTCCAAAACCCAAATGACCGAAACGAATTCTCCTCCCCGTCCGGGACGGGGTAAACTTTACATCCTCTCCCTTGGGGGGATTGTTGTGCTTCCGGGGCAGATGGTTTTGAATTTCGGATTTCGTTCATTTGAATTTGTTTCGGATTTCGGATTTCGGATTTCGGATTTGGCTTACCCCCCCAACCTGGCCTGACGATACTCCTTATGCCTCCCCTGGTCAGCGTGATCATCCCCACCTTCAACCGGGCGACCTGGGTCCGGGAGGCCATCGATTCGGTGCTGGCCCAGACTTTTCGGGATTTTGAATTAATTGTGGTGGACGACGGCTCCACCGATACTACCCGGGAAGGGCTCGGTCTTTATGGGGATCGCCTGAGGGTTGTTTACCAGACCCGGCAGGGAGTCAGCGCCGCCCGGAACCGGGGCCTGAAAATGGCCGCCGGGAAGTGGCTGGCCTTTCTCGATTCGGATGACCTCTGGCTTCCACAAAAACTGGAAACCCAGGTCGATTTCCTACACCGGAACCCCTGGGCGGAAATCTGCCAGACCGAGGAAATCTGGATTCGGCACGGCCGCCGGGTGAACCCCAGGAAAAAACATCGGAAACCTTCGGGGGACATCTTTGCTCCTTCTTTATCGCTCTGCCTGGTCAGTCCCTCGGCCGTGATGCTGAAAATGAGCCTGCTCAAGGAAGTGGGTTTTTTCGATCAGTCCCTTCCGGCCTGTGAAGATTACGACCTCTGGCTGCGGATCTCCTGCCGGAAACCGGTATTCCTGATCGAGGAGCCGCTGGTGGTCAAACGCGGGGGGCACCCAGACCAGCTCTCCCGTTGTCTGGCCTCCCTGGACCGCTACCGTATCCAGTCGCTGGGGAAATTACTCGACTCCGGGCTGCTGTCACCCCGGCAATATGATTTGGCCTGGCAGGAGCTGGACCGTAAATGCCGGATCTACGGGCAAGGGTGTCTGAAACGGGGGAAGATCGAGGAAGGGAAGCGCTACCTTAGTTTAGCTGCACGCAGGAAAAACCGATGACTGAACGTCGAACATCGAACTTCCAACCTCGAATGAAAACGAACCTCCATTCAACCTTTGATCTTGAAGGTTCGACGCTCAACAATACGAAAATAGAATCTACCAATGCTTTTTAGGCCTCAGTTTTTTGCCGTCATGCCGGACTCGATCCGGCATCCAGGTCCATTGAGGCTTAACTGAGGCCTGGATTCCGGATCGCGCTTCGCTTGTCCGGAATGACGAGCTGACTCGACCCGTTAAAAGCCTGTTTTCATGCTTCGGTGTGCCCGCCCCGGGCAGTAAGGGTTAGCTAAAAATAAAATTTCGGAAAAAACGTAAAATCAGACTACCGTCCTAACGTAAATCTCCCGGACGATTTGTTCGTCCAAAGCTACCGAAGTCTCACCGATTTGAATCACGTAGGAGGGCCGTCGCTGCTTAAGCTGAATAACGGTACCCGGTATAATCCCCAGGGCACTAAGCGGTTCCAGCCGCCCTTTGACCCGGGTGGAAATAAAGACCACCTTTCCTTCCCGACCCAGTTCCAGATTGGTCAGGGGCTGGATCAGGGGCTGGACCTGCCGGGTCAGCTTATGACAGCAGGGCCCCTTGGGAATCGGTTTTCCATGAGGACAAACCGGCGGGTGCCCCAAAAAAGAGCAGACGCTGTCCGTGACCGCCGGACTGAGCAGGTGCTCCAGTTTACAGGCCTCGGATTCGGCCTCCTCCTCGGAGAGCTCGAACAATTCCATGAGCAGTCGCTCGGTCAGCCGATGGCGGCGGATGATTCCTTCCGCCAGGAGCTCTCCTTTTTCACTCAACCGGAGGACCTCCCTTTCCACTTCCACCAGGCCTTCAGTGGTCATTTGCCGAACGATGGCTCGGGCCTCCGGGTCCCGGGCCTGCGCCAGTAGGTCAGAGAGACTCGTAAGGCCCTTCTCCCGCAGGGTCCAGATCAGTTCCAGGAGCTCATCAATCCCTTCCTCCTGAGTCTTGAGAATACGCCCGCCATGCCAATGAAGGCCCTGGCCGTTTTTTTCGGTGTGATCATGAAGAGGTGACATGGCCCTTCCCTTTCTTGAATATCTTTTTTATCAGGGTAACGATTTTGGAATCCTTGGGAAAACTGTAGCGGCAGTTGGGGCAGCAAACCAGGTTGCAGTGCTTCCCCAGGGGGCAAGCGCCTTGGCAACTGCTCGGATTAAAAACAAATTCGTGACCGCACAAAGGACAGTGGTACCGTTCCGGAGATTCCACCCAGCCTCCCTCTGCCCCGCGAGGGCACCCGTGAGGCCTGAAAATATAAGGGCAAAACAACACCCTCACCATAGGATATTAATAATTAATCAATTTTTCCCATTAAGCCTTCGATGTTGGGCGTTCGATGTTCGATGTTCATTCTTTTCAGTGATCATCCCCCAATTCATCCAATGGAGGCAAGAATCTATTATCATACTAACCGATCTTCCAGCCCGAAAAGAACAGGGCCCAGTGCAATAGCCCCCCCACCAGCAGGGCGATCACGACGACCACCAAGGCAATGCCCAGGGCCACCTTCCAACCCCGTTCCTTGATCATCATAAAAAAATTGGCTACGCAGGGGACAAAGAGGGTGATGGTCACCAAAGCCACCAGGACCTGATTCTGATCCAAAAGGCCCTGCCGGGCCAGGGTAAATAAACCGGCCGCTCCGTAGTCTCTTCTCAGAAACCCGAGGAGAAATGAGCCGGTGGTTTGGGCCGGCAAACCCAGCCATTGGACCACTATCGGGGTAGCCCAGCGCTCCAACGCCGCCAGGGACCCTGTTTTGTTCAAGGCGAAAAGCAGCAAGGTCCCTAAAATAAACAGGGGGACCGCCTCCCGGAGATACCACTCCAGGCGAGACAGGGTCTTGATCAGAATATTACTGAATTGGGGCCAGCGCAGCGGGGGCAGTTCCAGGATAAATTGCGTGCTCTCTCCCGGTATTACCCGGGCCGCCAGAAATCCCACTAGAATAATCACGCCGACGATAATCACTACCCAAAATATGATGACCCAGACGGAAAACCCGGAGAGCATGCCCAGGACCACGGCCAGTTGGGCCGAACAGGGAACTCCCAGGGCCAGGAGCAGGGTGACGATGATCTTATCTTTGGGAGTTTCCAAGATCCGAGTGGTCATGGTGGCCATAGTGTCGCAGCCCAGCCCCAGAATCATGGGCAGAATGGCTTTCCCGTTCAGCCCCATTAAGCGGAAGACCCGGTTGCTCATGACCGCCAGCCTTGGCAGGTAGCCGGAATCCTCCAGAAAACCGAAAATCAGGAAGAAAAAAGTGACGATCGGCAGGATCAGAGCCAGGGCATAGGTCAAGGCCATGGTCAGGATCCCGTAGGGTCCCACAAATAGTTCTTGGATGAAAACCCAGGGGATGAAGACCTTAAACCAACGGGAAACCCAAGGGTTAATGTAGGTCCCAAAAACAACATCTTCCATGAAACCCACGGCCAGGTCCGCCCCCAGAACCCCGATGATCCAATAGGAAAGGTAAAGGACCAGGCCCAGACCGATCCAACCATACAGCGGGTGGGTGGAGAGATCCCCTAACCGTTGCCCCCAGGCCTGAGCGGCTCCTTGACGCTTGGACAAAATCCGCGACAATAAGGCCTCCACCTGTTCCAATCGCTCTACGTTGATCCGATACCCGATGGGCTCCGAGTACAGGCGCTGGTAGCGGACGCAGATCTTTTCGACCTCCAGGATGGCCGCCGCCTTTAAATTTTTTTCCAGCCAGGGCCTCAGGGTTTCGTCTCCGGAAAGAAGCATCAAGGCCAAGGAACGGCCGCTGATCGGGGCCGGCGGAAGCAGGGGTACTAACTGTTCAACCGCTTCTTCGATCAAGGCCGAGTAAGTGAAACGATAGGTTGATTTATTGGTCCTGAGCAGGTTGGGGAGAATCTGGTCGAGACCCTTCTTCCGGGTGGCCACCGTGGGAAGCACCTTCACTCCCAGGATTTCCTCCAGGATTGGATGCTGGATCTCTATACCCCGGCTTTTGGCCTCGTCCACCATGTTGAGCGCCAATACCAGAGGCAGTCCCATTTCGATAAGCTGCAGGGTGATGGTCAGACCCCGGTTTAGATTCTTGGCATCCAGCACGGATAGCACGGTATAGTTTTTCTCCGCCAGCAGGATATCCCGGGTAACCTTTTCATCTTCTGAATTGGGAGTGAGATTGTTGATCCCCGGGGTATCCAGAATGGTAAATTGGTGATCCTTATGCCCGCACGACCCGGAGGAGACCTCCACCGTGGTCCCCGGATAGTTGGAAACCACCCGGTAGGCCCCGGTCAGGTAATTGAAAATGACGCTCTTCCCCACATTGGGATTTCCCACCAAGATAACCTTGTCCGGGGTATCGAGAAGAGGTTCAGGTATTGATTGTGGTCCAGTCATAACGGTAGGCTAGCCTGAATCCGAGCGTCTCTGCTGAGCGCAGTGCCGGCAATACCCGTAGAGTTCCAGGATATGGTGGGATATGATAAAATGATGCTCTTGCGCCACCAGTCCCTGCAGGGATTCGATCGTCGGATTTTCAAATTCCAGAATCCGGCCACAATCCAGACAGATCAAATGATCATGATGTTTTCCATGAGGAATTGATTCGAAGTAACTGGTTTGTCTATTAAATTTTCTTTCTGCGGCCAGACCGCACCGGGTCAGCAACTTTAAGGTTCTATAGACGGTGGTCAATCCTATCTTGGGGTCCTTTTTCCGCACCTCAGCCAGCAGCTCTTCGCTGGAACTATGCCCCCGGTTGGAAAGAAAGGTATCCGCAATCAGATTCCGTTGGGCGCTCTGCCGAAGACCCTGGGATTTAACATAGTCTTTGAAAATTTTTTTATCCATAATGAAAATGAAATTCATTTTCATTATAATCATTAACGTCGAACTGTCAAATTATTACTTTAGAGGAGGGAGAATTTAAGAAGGACTATTAATTAATTCTTTAATTAAAACAAATTTATATCCTCTATCTTTCAAGTTTCGAATGATAATAGGCAGGGCGTCCAGGGTCTGGGTTCGATCATGGTAAAAGCCGACCCCTCCGGCATCGTGGAGGATGATGATAGCCCCGTTGCGGGTTTTATCCAGGACCGTCTGGATGATGTATTCTGTTCCCGGGAGGGAAACGTCGCTGGCCTTCACCGATCCGTTGATAATCGGCAGTTTCAATTCCCGACAGACCGCAACCAGGTCATTAGATACCCACCCCAGCGGAGATCGAAAAAATGCCGGATAGCGCCCGGTGATCCGATAAATGGCGTCTTGGGCCTCGACAATTTCTCGACGAATCCGATCGGGGGGGAGCCAGGGCAGATAAAAGAGGTGATGGTCGGAATGGTTTTCGATTTCATGGCCTCGGGTATTAATCTGCCGAACGATTTCCGGATAGGACCGGACTTCCCGACCGATCAGGAAGAAAGTGGCTTTGATCCCGAAGCGCTCCAGTATATCCAAGACCCGCGGGGTGTAAATCGGGTGCGGGCCGTCATCAAAGGTCAGGGCCACTACTTTTTCATCCGTCTCTCCACGGAAATAAACGCCCTGGCAGCCCCCCAGAAGGACCAGGAGGAGAAGGAGGGAGAAAATAATATAAGAACCTTTTATTTTTTTCACTTGTGCCCTCGAACCCTGACGTTCTATTCTTACACTATGCGGACTATCCGGCATCCTTGGCAATCAAAAAGTGCACCGCTTCCGTGGAGGGCGCTCTTTGAATAGATCGGAGAAGCTGCTCTTAGCCCGGCAAGGGCACTTCGCGGAGGCGATCGCCGCTTACCAAGAGGCTATTCGCTTGAATCCCCACTTGTCGGAGGCTTACAGCAACCTGGAAGCGGTTTACTGGCCAAAGAAATCCTTCTCCGCAGCCCGGAGGGATTCCAGAAGCCCTTAAACCCTACCCCCGCCAGCCGGTTGCTCGGACTAACCGGGATCGCCTGTACTCCTTCCCTTCCGGAGGCCGAGAACCGGATAAAGGGCGACAATTCTTTTTTGGTTTAATATTAAATATATGCTATTACATTCCGATACATTCTAAGATAACCAGATCATCACCCTTTACCTGCGTTTTTGAGGAGGAAACCCCATGCGTCGAATGTCCCCCAAAGGATCCCAGATTATCACCCTGGTCGTAGTCGCCTTTTTGATGGCCGCTTTCGTGGGCTGCAGCCGGGAGGCCAAACTGGCCCGCCACTGGAAAAAAGCCGAAAAATTTCTTTCTGAAAACAAAATCAACGAAGCCATCATCGAATACAAAAACGTGGTCCAGCTCAACCCCAAGGATGCCCGGGCCCACTATAAATTGGGTTTGGCTTATATCCGGGTCCGCAACCCTCAGGCGGCCTTTTCCGAATTTTCAAAAAGCGTGGACCTGGACCCCAACCTGACCGACGCGAGGCTGCAATTGGGTTATCTATACCTTCTGGCGAAGGATCTACCCAAGGCCCGGGAGCAGGTGGAGAAGATCGTTTACAAGGAACCCGAAAACCCCGCCGCCCATCTTCTCAGCAGCACCCTGTACGCCGTGGAAAAGAATCCGGACAAAGCCATCGCCGAGGCCCGCAAAGCGCTTGAAAAAGACCCGAAAAAAATAGAGGCCTACCTGCAACTGGCTAAGCTCTACCTCTTAACCAAGGATCTGGTCCAAGCCGAACAAACCCTTAAAGAGGCCTTGAAGGTCGACCCCCAATCGCTCCAGGCCCATTATGCCCTGGCCGGTTTTTATCAGCAGACCGGAAAAAAAGAACAGGCCGAAGCCGAATTGCTGGAGGCCGTTAAAACCGCCCCCCAGGATATCGGACCGGTTATGAACCTGGGACAATATTACGCTTCCCTGAACAGGCCGGAGGAGGCCGAAAAACAGTTTCTGAAAGCGGTGGCCCTGGATCCCAAAAAAATCCCCACCCAACTGCATTTGGCCGATTTCTACTTAGCCTGGGGCAAGAAAGATAAGGCCGTTGAAACCCTTCAAAAAGCGCTGAAAGAGGATCCGAAGAGCATCCCCTCTCTGGCCCGACTGGCCGAAATCGCCCTGAAAGAAAAAAAGTTTGATCAGGCCTCGGAACAGGTGGAGAAAATTCTTAAAACCAATCCTAAAAGCCAGGAGGGAACCTTCCTCAAGGGGCGACTGCATTTGGCCAAAAAAGAATTCAAAGAAGCCAGCGGTCTTTTTCAGCCCTACCTGAAGGAAAACCCCAAATCCGCCATGGGCCATTACTTTCTGGGGCTGGCTTATTTGGGCGATAAAGATGTCCAGCAGGCTAAAAATGAACTGGGGGAGGCCATCAAACTCAATCCCCGCGGGGACGAGGCGCGCCTGCTGCTGGCCGACCTGCACCTTCGGGGAGGCGCTCCCGATCTAGCCATCGAACAGGCGCAAGCCGTTTTGAAGGATAACCCCAAATCCTTCCAGGCTCAACTGTTGTTAGGGAATGCCTTCTTGATGAAAAAAGATGGCGCCGGAGCGGCCAAGGCCTTTGATGAAGCCATTCAGGCCGCTCCCCAGAACCCGGTAGGCTATTATCAAAAAGGACGGGTGTTGTTGGCCCAGAAAAAAGAAAAAGAAGCGGTGGTCCAGTTGGAGAAGGCCCTTTCCCTGCAGCCCAATTATCTGGAAGCGCTCAACCTGCTCGTCGGCCTGTATGTCAACCAGAAGGATATGAAGAAGGCCCTGCAGCGGGTCGAGGCCCAAATCCAACTGAACCCCAAAAACCCGTTCTTTTACAATCTGCTGGGAAGACTCCAGGAACTCAATAAAGAACTGGAGAAGGCCGAAGCCAACTACAAGAAAGCCGTGGAGTTGGACCCTAACGTCACCGGGTTTCACCTTTCCCTGGCCGGTTTCTACGCCCGTCATACCCTGGTCGACAAGGCCATCAAGGAATTTAACCTGGCCCTGCAACAGAACCCCAAGGCCTTGCCCGCTCTTATGGGCCTGGGTATCCTTTACCAGGGGCAGAATCATATCGACCAGGCCAAAGAGGCTTATCAGAAGGCCCTGAAGGTTAATCCCAAGTTTGCTCCGGCAGCCAATAATCTGGCTTACCTGTACGCCGACAAGGGAGAGCATGTTGACGAGGCCTTAAACCTGGCCCAAAGCGCCAAAGAACAGTTCCCGGAAGATCCGTCCATTTCCGACACCCTGGGCTGGGTCTATTACCAGAAGACTATTTACACCCGGGCAATCGTCTATTTCAAGGAAGCGTTGGAGAAGGTCAAGGACAACCCGGTCATTTATTACCATTTGGGATTAGCCTATTTCAAAAACAACCAAAAAGACCTGGCTAAACAAGCGCTGAATAAAGCCCTGGAACTGGACCCCAAATTTTCCGGGGCGGAAGAGGCCAAGGTCACGCTGCAGAAGATCAAGTAGGGCAGGCGTCTCGCCTGCCGGTTTTGTAGCGAAGGATGGTTTGGTCGGCGGGGACGCGGGCTTCTTCTTAATCCTTTCGGTTGACCGCTGCTTCAAAATCCTCCCGAGTCGGATAGGCTTCCCGCCCTACCCCTCCCATGCTTTGATGGGCCATGGTCAGGCCGAGGGAACCGCAGGCCGGCAGGGGCAGGCCCCGCAAATACCCGCCGAGGAATCCGGCGGCAAAGACATCGCCGGCGCCGGTGGTATCTTTGGCTTGGATGATCGCAGCCGGAAGTTCCCAGACGCCGGCAGCCTCTTGGATGAAGGCGCCGGAACCTTTTTTCTTTACGGCAATGATCCGGGTCCCCAGGTCCAGAATTTCTTTTACCCCGTCGCGCCATTTCCGTCCGGTCAGCAGTTCCAGCTCTCCCTGAGTGATGAACAGGATTTGACACCGGGCCAGCAGAGGGGCCAAGTCCAGGACACCCCGTTGAACATAAACCTCCCCCGGATCAAAACTGATTTGGACCTGTCCGGCCACCTCTCGGACCAGGCGTTCCTGGAGCGCCAGGCCCTCTCCCAGGATGGAAGTCAGATGCAGCATCCGGAAAGTCCGGACGAAATCCGGGTCCAGGTCCGCCCAGGTGAGTTCCCGGTTGGCGTTGGGCAGCAAGAGGATGATCCGGTCCCGGTCGGGTCCCAGGATGATCAGAGCCTGGCCGGTTCGCTGATCCCGCTCCAGGTGCAGCCGAGGGATGGGGGCCATTTCCCGCAAGATAAAATCCCCGTCCTCATCTTGCCCGACCTTACCCATCATACCGCTTTGGAAGCCCATTTTCGCCAAAGAAAAAGCCGTATTGGCGGCGCTCCCGCCGCCGGTCCGGGAGATCAATCGGGTTTTTTCCCGGATAGCCCGCTGTACGGCCTGTATTTCAGCGGGCTCGATCAGCACCCACTCCCGACGCTTTTTCCCCTCGGGGTAAAACGGTTCCAGAAAAGCGAGATCCTCCGTTTCGTAGATATAATCCACATTCAGGGAACCCAAGCCGACCACATCGTTCATGTCAGTTTACTCCCCAACTCATTTCGTCCTTGACTCGGGCTACATCTTCCGGCTCCAGGGGAAAAGGATAACTGCGGATGTCGCTGGGCGGCCCGTCCCCGAAGGGCCGGTTGCAGGCGGTTTCCAGTCCCCCCCCCGGGCAGCCGCTGGTCATAAAGGGCCGACCCGAATGGATCCATCGTTCCACAGCGTATTGCTCCAGACCGAAATCCTGACCTGGCCCTGCCCATCAAAACGCATATCCTCGGCCCTCGCCAGATCGTTATCGATCAGGAATCGGGCCAACTGGACCCGCCGGTACTGGCCCGACGGCGCAAGGAGAAGCGTCGCCAGCCGGGATCCTTTCTCCGGATAAAAGGAAAAAAGATGGGTCCGGGCTCCCAGATCGCGCACCGACTGAATACGACGGATCAGGTCCTCCTCGCGTTCCCCCATCCCGCAGATCAGGTGGCAGCCGGCCCTGTTTTTTCCGAAAACCTCGGCCGTAGTCGCCAGCAGCGACCAATAGTGCTCAAACCGGTGCGGCCCCCCGGCCCCGGATCCCCGGTGCCGGTCAAAGAGGGCCTCATCGGCCAAGTCCAGGGCCACGGCCGCCATCTGGGCCCCGGCCTGGCGCAAGGCGGCTACATCCCCCGTTTTCATACTGGTCGGGTTCATCAAAACCGAAATGGGCAGCCCCACTTCTTCCCGGAAGCGACGGGTCAAGTAAAGGGTGTCTTCCAAGGCCCGGGGGTGGGTGATCATGGAGAGGCAGACCCGGTGCAGCTTGTGCCGGTTCTCCAGGGTTCTCCGAATGATGGTTTCCAGATCGTAGGTGGGCCAGCTCACGCGGATAAAGCTCTTTTCCGAAAAGACGCCGTCCCGGGATTTCTGGAGGCCGCAATAGGAGCAGTTACCCCGGCAGCCGCTGGGATAGGTCAGCAGCAGGTTCAGGCAATACAGCCGGGCGTTTCGAAAAAACAACCCTTCCTTCAAATTCAGGGTCATGGCCGCGGCCAGGCTCAACTGAAGGGCTCCCGGACTGCTCACGGGCTCCGCCGGTGCCGGCTGGTGATTTTCATTTGACATTAGATAATAGCTCCTTGCTAGGTAAATAAAATTGTTACCAAGTTAAAGCAACAGACATTTAGGACCGGTAGTATTCTTTGAAGGCGATCCAATTTTCTTTGATCAATTCGGCAAAATCCATTCGCTTCCAATGCCGGATCATCTTTTTTCTTTTGGCGGCCGCCCGGGCCAGAGAAGGCCCCAGCAGGTCATGCAGTTCATCCCGGTAGCCGGCCAAGGGACCGGAGGTGCCCTGGAGGACGGCCGCCGCGGCCGCTTCCCCGGCCAGCTCTCCGGAGATTAGGGCGTTTCCTACCCCGGCACCGCTGATGGGATGACAGGTCCCGGCGGCATCCCCGGCCAAAATCAGGTTTTCCAGCCAGAGGCCCTTCAAGCCGCCCACCGGCACCAGGCCTCCGCCGGCCGGCTTTTCGGCCGCTTCCACCAGGCCTTCTTCCATCCGCTCCCGTTTAAACCCGTCCAGCGTGATTCTTAAATTTCTGGACTGTCCCGCGTCCAGGCCCACTCCCAGATTGGCCCGGTCCCCCTTGGGGAAAACCCAGCCGTACCCCCCCGAAATTTCCGGGTGAAAATAAATCCGGGTATGATCCAGGGGTCTTGACAATTTCAGGGAAACCTGGGCGGCGACCAGAAAAGGTCCGGGGGTTTGCCCCATCCAGCGGGCCACCTGGGAGCAGGGGCCGTCGGCCCCCACAATCACCCGGGAACGGATGGCGACTTCCCGGTGCCCGTCCCAGGCCCGGATCCCCTCCGGAGTACTCCGATAGACTTGAAGCCCGGTTACCAGGACGACCCCGGCCTCCACCGCCAGCCGAGCCAGTTCCTGATCGAACCGCTCCCGCCGGATGATGACTCCGGGGAAAAGGTTCTCTTTCGGGTCCGCGCCGGGCAGAAAGGTGCGCATGGCCCTCACCGGCTGAACCGTAATGTCCCGGTTGGACAAATCGAGGTGCTTACTGACCGGCAGCGGCACGAATTCGGCGCAGCGGACCGGGACCCCCACCCGGCGGCGGCGCTCCGCCAGCAGCACCGAAACCCCTCGGCGAGCAGCCGTTCGGGCCGCGACGCTTCCGGCCGGGCCGGCGCCGACCACCAGTACGTCACAGGTTCGCAGATCGTCCATTTCCGGCCCTCCTCCCGAGCCCCGCTCCTGGGGCCGTCCAGAATTTTTTCCGGGCGTCCAGCACTTTCTTCAGCAAGTCCAGCCGCAGATGAGTCTGGGTTTCGAAGGAGCCTCGGTAGGCCTGATCTTCCTGTTTCAGTTCGTAACAGGTAGTGTTCTCGATGTCCAGCAGCAACCCCGGCAACCCGGCCTTTTTAAAGGCCTCCTGCCTTTTTAGTTGGAAGGCGTCGCAACAGCAGCCGATATACCCCCGGGTCCCGATTTTTTTCTCCTGAGTAAGTTCATCCACCAGATGCTCGTAATTCTGGATGGTCTTGACCGTCAAACCCTGTTCCCCGGCCAGGGCATAGGCTTCGCCGATGGTACAGGCCCCGCATTGCTCGCATCCCTCTCGAAAACGGTACTCACAGTCCGGTTGTTTGGCGCAGTAGGGCAGCAAGAGCAGATCGCTGCCGGAGAGGATCCCCTCCAGGGTCCCGTGAAACGTGGTCAGGTGATCCGCCTCCTCCAGGGTGAACCCGAAGTCAGGATAGGAACATTTATCCAAGGCCAGGGTAACGGATTTTATGAAATCCCGGGGAGCAAGGCCAAAAAGTT
Organism: uncultured delta proteobacterium; assembly: GCA_963843145.1. GTDB lineage: Bacteria > Desulfobacterota > RBG-13-43-22 > RBG-13-43-22 > RBG-13-43-22 > CAVQSS01. The sequence goes on along the minus strand of CAWJJC010000028.1, from coordinate 230,648 downwards.
CCACCCGGCGATCCCTGAAAAAATCCTCCAGGATCTCCGGCAGATTTTGGATCGGCCGATCCTTGAGGAACCTTTCCAGATCATAAACGGCCCGCCGCGGATGGATAAAAAAGTCGCCGGTGATCAAGATATCGGCAATCCTCCCTCGCTTCCGGTCCACCTTGACCGCCGTCCGGATGAGCCCCCCCTCCTCCTTGTGAATAGACCGCAGGATATCCTGCGGTCGGAGGGGAATTCGTCCCCCCTCGATCCACTCGCTCGATTGCCGGCGGGGGAGCAGTCGGCGGAAAAGGGCCCATTCCTCCGGCCCCAGGACGCCGGGGACCGTCCGGAGGCCCAGGTGTTCCTGAAGCCCCCTCTCGATCGCCGTTTTGACCGTTTCCAACGAAGGGACAAACCCCAATTGTTCCTTCAGACTGGTCACCCGCTCTTGGGCCGAGGATAATTCGCGGGCATTCAGTTTTTCCGTCGGGATCCGCAGGGCCTTGATCAGGTGTTCCAGATTGAAGTCGATCAGCAGGGTTCCCTGAAAAAGAAGGCTGTTTCCCTCCAGGACGGCACCGGTCCCGGAAATCTTGCGGCCATCCACTTCGATATCGTTCCTGGGCCGGAACTCGGCCTTCAGGCCCAGGGTCTGCAATCCCTGGGCAACCGCCTGACAGATCGCCCGCGTGATTCCGGCCAGATCCGACCCGCCGGGCAGTGCCTCCCGGGAGCAGATCAACTCCCAGCCCAACTGGCCTTCATCGAAATAAATCGCCCCTCCCCCGGTAACCCGCCGGTTGATCTGGATACCGCTGGCTTGGCAGTAGTCGGTCCGGATCTCCTCCGGAACGGACTGGTGATAGCCGACCAGCGCCACTGGAGGAGTAAATCGTAAATAGCGCAGGGTGTTTGGTATAATTTCCCGGCAGCGAGCCGTCAACAGGGCTTCATCCCAGGCCAGGTTCTCCGCCGCGCTCAATAATCCGGTGTCGATCACTCGCCAGGTCATCGGAAGGATTGAATCAAGGCACAACATTCCGGCGAGGTCCGTATTTCCAGGCCCTGCTCCCGGGCCAAAATCAAAGCCTGCTCGCTGGGGAAAGCAATGCCGTCCAGCCCCAAGGTTACGGCCAGGATATCGGTCTGCTGCCGATGACGGCCGAGGGGTCTTTCGCAGCCTAAGACCACCGGAGTTCGGGGAAACATTTTCCGGGCCCGGGCAAAGAACTCCCCCAGCGTTTCGGGATCGGGAGGCTTGACCCCGGCCATGGCCGTCCGGGGAAGCGGCCGGAGTCCCACCAGAACCACGGCCTGGACCGGATAGCGGGCGATGATTTCCAAGGCCCGTATTTCGCCTTTAAGCTGACCGAAATGAAGCCCCATGATGACGTGCGGCGCCGTGGGAATGGCCCTTTCAGTCAGTCGCTTCAAGGACTCCTCGTAATCCCTGACCGCTGCCCGCAGATGGTAAACCTGACGGATGGTATCTTCATGGCCGATTATATCCAACAAAGCGGCCTCAATGCCGGCCTCGGCCAAGCCGTCCGCCAGAGCAGAAGACACCAATCCGGTGTGGACCAAGACCTTCAATCCCCATTCGGATCGGATTTCTTTCAGGGTGGGAAGAAAAGGGGCCAGGGGCACGCCCCCCTCCTCCCCGGAACCGCCGCTGATTAATAGACTGCGTCCTCCCCTCTGAAATACCCTCTCGGCCTCCCGGCGAAGGTCCGGGGGAGTGACGGCCGCTTTCATATTGCGCAGGACCCTTCCCCCGCAATGTTTACAAAGCAGCCGGCATTCCGTCCCGGTTATGGACAGCGCGGTGGTACCGCAGGAGACGGTCTCCGAAAAAAATCCCGGCTCATAGGTCCTGAATGCGGGCTGGAAGAAGTGAATCTGCCTGGAAGGCATAGGGCGAAAATTTTTCCTTTATTTTATTGACCTATAATTGCTCGTCATCCCCGAAGGCTTTAATCGGGGATCCAGCGTTTCCTGGGAAAAACCGGATTCCCGCCCAGAAGCACCGCGGGAATGACGCCCTTCGATCTTGGTACTATCTTGAGACCCTATAGAACTGCCCACAAAAAATCCATCTTTTTTGTTCCACGAAGGGGCCTGCTTGTCAACAGTAAAGACCGGGGTTTTTATAATAATTTTATTGAAATTATATACTTTTCTTATATACTTAAAAGGATTAGGCTTGAAGATCCAAAAATCAGCTAGTTACCTGAAAAGCGAATCGCAAAAAAGGAGAATGGGAATGGGAAAAAAAGAAACGCGTAGGTTGGCAGTCTGGATGGGTTTATTTGTCTTTGTTTCGGCCTTGATGTTAGGGGTCGGCTGTAGCCGTGAACAGGCCCCTCCGCCACCGCCGCAAGCGGCGGCCCCGGCACCGGCGGCACCAGCACCGGCGGCACCGGCCGGCACAACACCAGGAGCAGCCCCGGCGGCCCAGCCTGGAGCCCCGGCGCCCAACATATCCCAGGTGCAAACCGGTATGACCATAGACCAGGTCAAACAGATCATGGGCAACCCGGCCGAAATAAAGCAAAAAGGCGCGATCACCGAATATAAATATTATACACCGCAAAAGGTGGAAGTAAAATTTCAGAATAATCAGGTAACGGCAGTGGAAATGCATTAGCCGCGGAGTCCATCCCTGGGGGGATCTCCGCCGGTACCAGGCAGGAGATCCCCCCATCTGAACCTGGCAGGACCCTTTTTTCACCATTTTTCTTGAGGACAGGAATCATCTTTATGAAGGACCAGGAACCATTTGACCAAACCTCCCGGCGTAACGCGGAGGGAGAAGGTCACCGCCAGCCCTCTTTACCCAAACCCCTGGGAGACCAGACCCAACTCTTCTCCCCGGGTGCCGGCCAGGGGAAAGGGTCCGATAGTTTTCCGGAAGGCCTCCCCAAACCCCTCCTGGATGACGGAATGGCCACGGTAGCCTTTAAACCGTTTACGGCCTTTAAAAAAGAAGATGTCATCCAACCCACCATAGAAGTAGTTAGCGGATTGGCCAACGAGAAGGTTTTTAATCTGGGCCAGGAAAAATTAACCATCGGCCGATCCAATTACAACGCCCTGGTCCTGGACGATGAAAAAGTTTCCCGTTCCCACGCCGAGATACATTTTGAAGATGGGTATTATGTCGTTGAGGACCTGAACTCAACCAACGGGGTGCAGGTCAACGATCAGCTCATTCATAAAATGCTGCTCAAATCCGGCGATCGCATTACCTTAGGGGACTCCGTCCTGCTCTTCACCCAGAAGGAACCCGAAATTTCCTTAGGGGACAAGGTATCTTTTATCAATAAAAGCGACCTGTTAAACTGGCTGGACCAGGAAACCAAGATTTTATTGGCCCAAAACCTGGTAGTTCGCTTTTTTCCGAAAAATGCCGTCGTCCTGGCCCAGAACACCCTGGTTGAAAGCATGTATTTCCTCTATTCCGGAGAAATCCGGATCGTGGAAGTAAATGAGGAGGGAGGGGAACGGAATATTGACCGTCTGGGACCGGGAGATTTTTTTGGTGAACGGGCGCTGCTGGCCGGGGAAACGGGTAATTTCTCCATGATCGCCAGCGTGGACCTCTACCTTTTGGAGCTTCGGAAAGAGCGGTTGAATGAATTACTCCAAAAAAAGCCGGAGCTCAACCAGGCTTTTTATCGGATGGTCCTCAAGAAACTGCGCACGGCCCAGTCCGAATCGGACCAGGAGGGTAAACGCCAGGACAACTTACGGCACATCATCACCTCCACCGATGTCCAGATCATCGGGGAAGACCGCAAGATCAAGGAAGCCAGGAATAAAATCGAAAAACTGGCCAAGGAGGGCAAGACCGCTCTGATCATCGGGCCTTCCGGGACCGGCAAAAAAACCATGGCCCGCTATTTCCATAAAATGGGCGGCCATCCGGATTATCCCTATGTGGAAATATCCTTAGCCGACCTGGAGGAAAGCACCGTGGGGGCGGCTATCTTCGGCATCGAGCCCGACCCGGAAGCCACCCACATGAAGGGGCAGGTCGGCTACCTGGAGATGATCGAGAGCGGCACCCTGGCCATCGCCCACGCCGAGCAACTGGACGCCCACCAGCAGAGCATACTGGTCACCTATCTCAAGTATGGCTGGTTTCACCGGGTCTACGGCCAGGCCAGCGTCAAGGCCCAGACCAAAGTCATTCTCTTAGCCACCGGGACGGAAGCGGAGGTGTCAGACAAATTCATCCCCGAACTGAGGGAACTGCTCAAGGATCGAATCGTCGTTCTGCCGCCCCTGATTCAGCGATTGAAGGATATCCCCCTCTTAGCCAATCACTATCTAAACTTTTTTTCCAAAAAGGACGGGAAACGAACCAGCGGGTTATCCCGGGAGGCCACGGAAAGATTGGTTTCCTATACCTGGCCCGGGAACATCAAGGAATTGGAGAATGTGATTCAACGGGCGGCGATCGTTTCTTCCGAGGATATGATCATACCCGGAGACTTGATTTTTGTCGTCCCTTCGGAAAAGGAAATCCACAAGATCAACCTGGTTCGCAATGACCGGATCCGAAATTTCCTGCGTCATCCCTTAATCCCCAAGGTCTTTATCTGGTTCAATATTTTTATGGTGGTGGTCATGGCCGGGTTCACCCTGTTTGGCGGCTCCCGTCCGGAGGGCCACCCCCTGAACGATTTCGGCAACAACCCGGGGATGCTGATCACCTGGCTGGTCTGGTTTCCTATCCTGCCCATCTCGGCTTTTTTGTTCGGCCGGGTGTGGTGCACCGCCTGCCCCATCGCCGGTATTGGCGAGCTGGTCTCCCGGGTGAAAAAATTCAACCTGCCGGTACCCAAAATTCTTAAACGGATGGATTTCTGGGTTGTCGTGATTTCCTTTATGGTCCTTGATTATTCCGAAGAATTATTCGGGGTGGCGGATAAACCCTTGGCTACCGGGCTGCTGTTAGTCATCATCGTGGGCTTCTCCGTACTCTTTTGTGTCCTCTTTGAACGGAAAACTTTTTGTCGTTACCTCTGCCCGCTGGCCGGGATGCTGGGGACCTACTCCACGATGAGTCTGTTCGAAGTCCGGGGCAATAAGAAGGTCTGCCAGACCCAATGCGGTCAGCACCTCTGTTACAAGGGGACAGAACAGGCCCCGGGTTGTCCCATGTTTTCCTACCCGGCCTCGATATCATCCAGCACGGAATGCATGATGTGCCTGAACTGCCTCAAGAGCTGCGATAACCGAGGGGTTCAAATCAACCTCCGTCCGCCCTTGCAGGAACTCTGGCGTCAATCCCAGCCTGTCCTCAGTTTATCCCTCTTCGGCGTGATTTTGGTCGGGTTGATGGCCCGGCATCAATTTCCCAAACTCACTTTCTGGCTGAACATCGAAGGTTCGCTGGGCTGGGCCGAATGGGTCACCCACACGGTGCTCTATTCTTCTTTTGTCCTGATGGCCTTCATCCCCTTTGCCTTAAGTTCCACTCTTTCGGCCGCGGCTTCTCAAGAAAAAGTATCGGAAAACATGGCCCATTACGGGATGGCCTTTATTCCGCTGGCTCTAGCCGGGCACCTTTCCCACGTGGCCCATGAATTTCTCAGCTCGGGGGTCTATGAATTCTTAAAATACATCGGTAAATTATATAATTACCTGACAGCCGGGATTCCGATCGGCAGTCAGGAGCCAACCCTTTCTCCCTTTATTCACCATTCCATTATTACTTTTTTGAAATTCATGATGATCAGCGGGGGAATGCTGGGCTCCCTGATCGCCCTCTTTATGATCGCCCGAAGAATGTCGGAAAAGAATATCTTTGCCCGCGTCCTCCCCCACTTGCTGGTCTTGCTCCTTTTCTTTATTGGCTATGTGTTTATTTTTACCGGGGCCACCGGCGCTGCCCCGGAGTCCCCCAGCCCGGCCGCCGCTTTGGCTTCTCCGGCCGGCCAACCCCAAAAACCAAGCCCCTCGGCCGCCGGAGGGCAACTTTTATTGACCATCCCCAACGTCCAGGGCGCCACGAACGTGGGCCTGACCAGCCCGGCTTCCGTTGACTGGCTCCGCTCGGCGCAATTGAATCCCGCCACGGGAAAATACCGGCTGGTCCTCTACGGGCAGTCCCAGGGGACTCCGGACGGCAAACAGGTCAGGGCTTACCTGGAAAACGAACCGGCTCAGCCCCAATTTACTTCACCATTGGACAACCGGGGATTTTTCAGCGGCTATATTCAACTGACAACGCCTAATCAACCGATGTCCCTGATACTGGAAATACTGGATGTTAATAACCGAGTTTTAGCGGCCCACAAGGTGTTATTCTCTTAAGACCCGTAAGGAGCCTTTTTACCTATGTTCAACCCCGGCAACCTCATTGGAAAAGAAATCGATCAATTTCGCCTGGAAGAGTTTATCGGCCAGGGGGCAATGGGCATGGTCTATAAGGCCAAAGACACCATTTTAAACCGGGTCGTGGCTCTAAAACTGATATCCAAGAAGGTGGAATTTACCACGCCGGCCATGGTGGAAGCCCGCAAAAGGCTGATTCAGGAGGCCCAGGCTGCCGGCCGCCTTTCCCATCCCAATATCGTCACCATCCATTCCTACGGGGAGACCGATGAATTCCAGTACATCTGCATGGAATACATTACCGGGAGGACCCTGGCCGAAGTCTTGAACGAAGCCAAGGTCCTGGCGGTGGAAGACGCTGTTGCCATCTTTGATCAAATCCTGCAGGCGCTGGAAATGTCCAGCCAGGAACAGATCGTTCACCGCGATATCAAGCCGACCAATATCATGATCATGGGCGACAAACGGGTCAAGGTCATGGATTTCGGGATTGCCAAGATCCCTTCCCTGTCCATCACTACCACCGGGACAGTCCTGGGAACCCCCTATTACATGTCGCCTGAACAGATCTCCGGACAAAAAGTCGATATCCGTTCGGACCTGTTTTCGGTGGGCGCCGTCTTTTATCAGGTCCTGACCGGGGAACGCCCTTTCGAAGGGGAAAGCACGGTCACCTTGGCCTATAAAATCGTCCAGGTGGAGCCTATCCCCCCGAAGGTTTTGAATGTCCACATCCCTCCAGCCGTTGAAACCATAGTCAAGAAAGCCCTGGCCAAGGATCCAGCGCTGCGCTACCAAACCCCTTCGGAAATGCTGAAGGACCTGCGGTCAGCCATGCGTCCCAGCCCACCCCCGACCCCGGCGGTCAGTGATACGACTATTAAAACCAAAGCGGCTCCATCTTTTGATAAAACCGTGGAATTCAAGGCGGAAGAGAAACCGGTCGTTCGCGAAGAAAAAGCGAAAGCCCCGGAGTATAAAGAGCCTCCGGTCGAAAAAAAACCCAAACCTGCCCCGGCGCCCAAGGAACCGTCCCCTAAGCCGACGCTCGCACCCAAACCGACGGCTTCACCCTCACCCGCCGCCAAAACCGGCAATTCGGCCTCAAAAACCATCGCGCTAACCGTAGTCTTACTCCTGATCATGGTGGTGGGGATTGTTTTGGTCATCCGTCTGGTAAAGAAGACCTCTCCCGAGATCCCCGCCGCGCTCCTTAAACCGTCCGATTCCAGCCCGGCCACTCCCGGCGCTTCTTCCAACGACCAGACCAAAATCCAGGTGGAACGATTAATTCAGCAAGCCAAAAATGAAACCCAATCCGATCCGGCCAATGCCCAGAAGCTGCTGGAACAGGCGGTCCAACTGGACCCCAAAAACTTTGAAGCCCAATTTCAAACAGCCCGCTTATTAACCCTGCGTAAAAATTTTCCGGCCGCCATCGAACATTACCAGGCGGCTTTGCAAATCAATAATCAGAAACCGGAAATTTATTTCAACCTGGGGTTTATCTATTTAAATCAAGGTGATTATGATTTAGCCATCAAATATTATGAATCCTGTCGGGCCCTTTCCCCGCCCTATCAAGATGAAGTCCTGACCAACTTGGGGATCGCCTTCTTAAAGAAAAATAACCCGGGCCAGGCCCAGACCTATTTCAAACAGGCTATCGGCCTGAACCCCAATAACAGCCTGGCCCGCAGTTACCTGCAGACCAGCCCGACCACTGGCACCCCTCCCCCGCCTCCGGTCACGGGTGCGGCCGGTCCCCCCGCCGAGGCTAAAAGGCAGGCGAATACCCTGATCACTCAAGCCAAGGGCCAATTAACCGCTAACCCCGCCAAGGCCCAACAACTATTGGAGCAGGCCGCCACCCTGGACCCGACCAATTACGAAGCCCCGTATCAAATGGGCCGGCTCCTGACCTTTAAAAAAGATTATTCCGGTGCGGTGCTGCAATATCAAAAGGCCATCAATCTAAATAACAAAATCCCGGAAATCCATTTCAACCTGGGATATATTTACATGAGCCAGGGCAATTTCGATCAGGCGATAAAATATTTCGAATCCTGCCGGGTACTCTCTCCTGCTTACCAGGATGAGGTCTTGACCAACCTGGGTATCACCTATTTAAAGAAGAACGATCCTACCAAGGCTCAGTTCTATTTTCGGGAAGCCCTTAAAATCAATCCCAACAACAGCCTGGCTCGGAGCTACTTACAGAATTTGGGAGGATGACCATGATCTCGATTTTAAAAATAATCCCTTTCCTCTTTTTGCTCCTGTGGTGCGGATGTGCCCAGGTCGAAAAAGAAGTAAAGTCAATTCAGGAAGGGTTCATCAAGGGAATCGAAGACACCAAAAAGGCCGTCACTCCGGCGGACAACAAGCCCAAACAACCAACCAAAGCAGCCAAAGCAGCCGAAGCTCCCGCCAAACCACCGGAAGCGGTGAAGCCCAAAGAGCTTCCGCCGCCACCACCGCCACCGGAACCCGCCGCTCCCAAGGAATCGCCGCCGGTCCCGTCCCCGGCCAAGGCAGCGGTCCCTGATGCTTTCATCTTCCACAAAGTCCTGGCCGGTGAAACCCTGGCCACCATTGCCAAGTGGTACAACGGCAAATCCACGGCCTGGAAGGCGATAGCTCCTCATAATCCCGGGGTCCACCCTTTTCGCCTCAAGGTCGGCCAACAGATTAAAGTGCCCAAGTCCCTGGCCATTGCCCACCAGGAGCAGCCCGATTTTTCAACGGCCACCGGCCCTCCGGCCGGCAAAAAACCCCCTCAGGAATCGGAAACCTCCGAGGGGTCCAAGCCCTCATCCTCTGAAACGGTATTTGGGCCCAAGTAGCCTTATATGACCTAAAAACATTAAAAATCCGAATATCCAACATCCAAGTTGGACCTTGGATATTCAAATAAAATGGGATGGAAAGTGAGCCCGAAATGAAGAATTTAACGCCCTTCGGGCGGCCTTTCATAAAATCCTGATATGATAGCCAATAGAGCGAAAACTCCTGGGCTATCCAGGACCACCAATCTTTTGGGAGAACGCCTATGACTTCGCTTCGACCAATCGCCGTTCTGGCCACCGGGATTTTGTTTATTTTTCTGACTTCTGCAGCCAAAACCGCCCAGCACACCATTTCCCTTGAATATAAACCCAATGCCAAATTAGAGACTTCGCCGGCAGCCGTCACGCCGCTGAGGATATTTTTTGGAACCTTTAAAGATGAGCGGCCTGATCCGAGGCAGATCGGGGAAAACCTGGAAGACAAGGCGGAACGGGTGATCATCACCACCGACGACCCGAAGGCCTCCGGTGAATTCATCGGAGCGGCCCTGGCCAGCGTATTCAGAAAAAAAGGATTCAAGGTGGTAGATCAGGCCGGACGGGCCGACAAGATCGTCGACGGATCACTGCTTAAATTCTGGACGGCGGAGACCAGCCGCTATGTTACCCAAACCCAGGTCAAGGTGGAAGTCCGGGATCCCGCCGGACGGGTCACCTTCAGCCGCCTGGTTACCGGGACCGGGAAAAATTTCGGGCGGAGTTTATCGGAAACCAATTATAACGAAAGTTTCAGCGACTCCCTGGTCATGATCATCGAGACGCTCTTTGGGGATCAGGATTTTATCAAGGCCCTCGGTGAAAAGCCTGTTCAGGCTCAACCGCCAGTCCCTGCCCCCGCCGTGGCCAAAGAACTTCCAGGCACTGCGGCTAAAGTGCCGGTCAAATTACCGGAACCGGTGGCTGAACGTCCCCCGCTGCCCGCGAAGCCGGAAAGCCTGCCCCTCAGCGCAAAAGCTAGAGGACCCGAACGGCGGGCAGTCCCGGAACCGGCCAAAGTTCAAAGTCCCATGACCGCCAAAACTGAAACGGCCCCGCCCGAAACCAGACCGGTTAATGTCGTCCCGCCGGAGCCGGAAAAGCCTCAACCGGAATTCATCGAGCACTGGGTATTCCCCGGTGAAACCATGGCCACTATCGCCAAATGGTACTCCGGCGATACGACTCGCTGGCCGGTAATCGCCCAACACAACCCGGGGCTAAGTCCCTTTAGACTCAAAGGAGGCGAGGTGGTGCGGGTGCCTCTCTCCCTGGCCACGGTGCATTCGGAACAACCGGAGCACTCCACGGCCGCCGGCCCGGCATCCAAGTCGGTTAAGAAAGGACCGAAAGGGCCTCCACCTGCCGCGGCGACCGAGGCAACCCCGGCTCCGGCGATCCCGGTTTTTGGTCCCAAGTAGAAGGTCCAAGTGAAAGGCCTAGCCAAAAATATTTCAAATATTTTTGGCTGAAATAGAAACCACTACGACAGATTTCAAAGAAACCTTTTTTTGTTTAGATTCTTGCATCCATTGTTAGAGCCAAATTCTCAGAACAATGGATGTAAGAATCTAACCCAACCGAATCGAGAGGTCGAACCGTGAAAAAAATAGGAATTATAGTAGCGGTCTTATTGTTGGGGGCAGGATTCATCGAAGCCCGTGGATCCGAGCAAACCATCCAAGTGGAATACAAGCCCAATGCCAAGGTAAAGAAATCGCCCTCCTCGGTTCCTTCACAAAAAATATTTTTTGACGAATTCCGTGATCAGCGTTCCCAACCGCGCCAATTGGGTGAAAACTTGGAAGACAGAGGGAACCGGGTGGTGGTGGTTTCTTCCGATCCCCAGGCGGCCGGAAACCTGGTTAAGTCCGCCTTGAGTAAGGAGTTTAGGAACAAAGGATTTTCCGTGGTCGGCAGCCCGGGAGCGGCCGAAAAAATCATTGGCGGATCCCTGGTAAAATTCTGGACGGTGGAAACCAACCGCTATAACACGGAGACCCTGTTAAAACTGGAAGTGCGCGATAAGAACGGCCGTGTTCTCTTTCAAAAAAATTATTCCGGCTCCGGGAAAAACTTCGGGCGCAGCCTGTCGGAAACCAACTATAATGAAAGTTTCAGCGATTCTCTGGTGATGATTACCGAAGCCCTTTTTTCCGACCACGAATTTCTAAAGTCCCTGGCCGAGAAACCGGCGGTGCCGCGGGCGGAAGAGAAAGTCCCTGCCGCTCCTCGGGCCGCGCCTTCCCCCGCTCCACTGGCCCCGGCTATCGCTGAGCCTCCAGCCCCGAAAGGAGACTACATTTTTCATAAAGTCTATGCCGGCGAAACTTTGGCCACCATTGCCAAGTGGTATTCAGGAAACGCCAACAACTGGAAGGTGCTGGCCAGCCACAACCTGGATAAGGAGCCCTTTAAATTGAAAGCCCAGGAAGTGGTCAGGATCCCGCTGTCGCTGGCTTCGGTCAATAAGGAACAGCCCGGTTTTTCAACGGCCTCCACCAAGGCCAGTGTCCGCAAGGGCAAAAAAACACCTTCCTCATCACCGCCGGCGCCTGGATCGACGCCGCCCATAACCGGGCCGGCCTTCGGCCCTAAATAGGAAAATCCGGGTTTAGTACAAATATAAACTCTTCAACCTGCACCATAGCCAATAGTCAATAATCATTTTTTAATTATTAATTACCAATTGATTATTGATTATTTGGTTCGTAGCTACGAAAAAACGGAGCGGCGCCATATTTTCATGCTTCGGGGAGCCAACCCCGGGCAAGGGGGTTCAACCCGCAAAACCCCGCCCGATGAGATAAACCTCCGGGCTTGCCTGCCGGGAGCTGCGGGGTTTTTCGGTGTCGACCTGTCTAAAAAAGTCTTTCATTCTGTTATGAAAGGCAAGGGAGTCTTCTCCCTGAAAAAGCTTCACTAAGAACCCCCCCTTCGGTTTCAGGATCCAGGCGGCGATTTCCAGGGCCCTCTGGGCCAAATCCAAAGATCGTTGGTGGTCCAACCATTTGATGCCCGAGGTATGGGGAGCCAAATCGCTCAATACCAGATCTACCTCACGGCTCCAATCCGGCAATTGTTTTCGGGACAGGGTCAGGACATCGGCCTCAAGAAAAGCAATCGGGGGTTCCAGGGGAATGATCGGGGGCTTTTGGTCGATCCCCAAAATCCTTCCGCGGGGCCCGACGATTTGGGAACAGAACCGAAGCCATGAACCGGGATGACATCCCAGATCGACTACACAAATTCCTGGACGGATCAACCGGTAGCGCTGCTGAATCTCTTTCAGTTTATACACGGAGCGGGCCGGAAAGCCCTCTTGTTTCGCTTTGCCCCGGTAGGAATCTTTAATCCCTGGGTGGGCCATAGAGACCTCCAATGAAGTTAATAATTAAGGCCCGGGTTCGAAGTCCGAGGTACTTTTGGAAAACCCTTTCGCCGAGACCCTTCGGCCATACCAGATAGGTGGAAGTACCCACCCAAAAAGGCGAAGCCTCTAAAAAATGGGATAAAGGAATAATCCATGGTAATGCTGGAAAAAGGAGGAGGGCGGCGGCGGTGAATCAGGAAAGGAAGGGGAAATTTAGGATTTTTTCTTGCCCTCCCAATATTCCCGAAATTCAAAGGCGTAATTTTTGACCCAATCCCAGACCGCCTGATCACCCAGGTCATACCCGGCTTTTTCCGATTCAATCCACTTGTGCTTTAAGATTTCTTCCAGTTCCAGCCGCAAGATCTCAACATTATTCATGGGTTCTTTCTCCATGGCCCGGCCTTAGAGCAGGTTGTTTTCCAAAAAACTGAAATGTTCTTCCCGACCGATAATCAAATGGTCATGGATCTTAATCTGTAAATTTTGGGCCGCCTGGACCAGAGTTCGGGTCAGTTCCTTATCTTCCAGCGACGGGGTAACCGATCCGCTGGGATGATTATGAACCATAATCAACGCCGTGGCCTTGAGTTGAATAGCCCTTTCCAAAACCTTGCGCGGGTAGACGACGGTTTGGTCCACCGTTCCCTCCTGAAGCACTTCGTCCCGTATCACTTGATTTCGGGTATTCAAATAGACCAACCGGAACTGCTCGTCTTTCAGCCAGCCCATTTTGGAATGGCAGTAATTCAATAAGTCCCTGGGGGAAGCGATAATATCGGCGGAATTCAGGACTTTTTCCCCCAGATAACGATCCGAGGCTTCTTTAATCAGTTTGAACAAAAGAGCGGTATGGTCGGAAACCCCTTCGATTTTTTTAATTTCTTCCGTCGGCGCTTCCAAAAGGCCCCGGAAGGACCCAAAGGTATGCAGCAACTTCTTGGCTAAGGGTTTTACATCTTTCCGGGCCAGGGCGTAGGTCAAAATGACTTCCACCACCTCGTAGTCCTGGAATGAAACCAAACCCATCCCCGATAGGCGGACTTTGAGCCTCTGGCGGTGATCCCAATAATGGGGGTTGCTGTTTATTTCAGTAATAATTTATGGTACCTTATAAACAAAAGAAAATGTTAAATCAAATAATTTTAACACAGGTGGGGGTAATTCTTCAATTTATTTTAGAGGAAGGGATTCGGGGGTTCACCCTTTCAATAGCGGATATATCAATCGATGGACGCGAGGTTTTCGAGAGGTTCTGTTAATATCGGAAAGTTTAGGCCTTGTTCTCTTTATCGATCTCTTTGGGTTGGCTTGGAGATTCCTTTTCATCCTCGCCGCTCACGCTGGTTTTAAATTCCCGGATGCTCTTTCCCAATCCCTTACCGATCTCGGGCAACTTTTTGGCCCCGAATATAAACAGGGCTATTCCTAAAATTATGATTAATTCCTGGGTACCCAAACCAAACATAACCGCTCCTTCATCTTAGAGATTAATGCTCGGATTCCCGCAGGTTACGCCTGGTCTTCAAAGACACCACCACCAGGGTAACCCCGATCACCGTCAACACCAGGTAAGCCAAGCCTAAAAAAACAAAATGCCCCGCATCCCAGGGGACATCCCAGGGGAGTATGCTCCAGACACTATGAGTGCTCAATGTTCCTGACATAGTTGCCTCCTCAATAAGCTCTGCTATTTTTTTAACAGAACTTACCGGCCTTGTCAACTTTTTCTTGACAGATGCACCGGGTTTGGTTATATGTTCATAATTTTTAAGTGGTTTTTCTAAGAAAGCGGTAACTGTTGGAAATAAAAAAATAAACTATTTGAAAGGAGGTGAAATATAGGATGAAAAAAAGTTTAGCGGTGATGTCTATCCTCTTGGCCTTTGTTCTTTCCCTGAGCTTGATGGCTTGGGTCTATGCGGCTGACCAGAAGCCGCCTGATACCCTTAAGATCGATAACGACAAGGCCTTGTTTAAAGACGGCAAACGCACCAAGCCGGCCGTGGAATTCACCCACAAAAAACACGTCGAACTCCATAAGATCGCCTGCACCGAGTGCCACCACAACTACAAGGACGGGAAAAATATCTGGAAACAGGGAGACAAGGTCCAGAAGTGCAGCGAGTGCCACAAAGTGGCCCCAGAGGGTAAGAAGTTGAATCTTCAACTGGCCTACCACAAAAACTGCCAGGACTGCCATAAGAAGCTGAAAGCCGAAGGTAAAAAGACCGGCCCCACCGTTTGCGCGCAATGCCACGTGGTGGAAAAGAAGTAAGTATCTAATATAGCCAATAGAAAAAGGCCTGTGGATTTAGCCGTCCACAGGCCTTTTTTATCTTCACAATCAGGTCCTTCCATTATTTGAAGCTGAGAATTTATCCCTAGCTTTTATTAATGAACAAGTTAGGATCCCTAAAAACCGAAATCCGAAGCACGAAATCGACTCGGCTGAGCCTTTCGGTAAACTCAAGGCCCTGAGCTTGTCGAAGGGCTCGTCGCAGGCCGAAACAAGCACGTTGGTTAGACTTCCGTGATCGTAATGGCGGCCGGCTCGCAAACCTCCAGACAACTCTCGCAGCCCAAACATTCGTCGGCCCGCACCGGGACTGACCGCCCGTCCTGTAATTCGTAGACGTCCACCGGGCAAACCTCGATGCACTCCTCATCCCCTATGCACTTTTCTGGATCGACTGTTACTTTGAACATACCCATTTACCCTCTTGTAATATTATTTTTGTATGCCTCTATAAAGGGAGATTTGTCGAAATGCTATATTAGGGAAGGCCCCCTGGGCTGTCAAGGTAAAAGGATTTGGCCAAGAGGTTTAATGGGGATACCCGCTTCTCGCAAGGCCTCGCCAATCGTTTTGGCTAACATCCAAGCCCCGGGGGTGTCCCCGTGAAGGCAGAGGGTATCGGCTTTCAGTTCGATCTCCGGCCCCTCAATAGTGATCACGGTCCCCCGGGTTATCAGCCGGACTGTCCGCTCCCTGACCTGCTCCACCTCCTGGATTACCGCTCCCGGCAGGTGGCGCGGGGCCAGTCGACCATCCGCCAGGTAAGCCCGGTCGGGAAACACTTCCCGGGCCACTTTTAAACCCGTCGACCCGGCCATTTCCGCCAGGCGGGAACCGGACAGGGCCACCAGGATCAATTCGGGATCATAGGCCTTTACCGCCTCGATGATTTCCCGGGCTGTTTTTTCATCCCGGGCAGCCAGATTGTACAAGGCCCCGTGCGGTTTGACATGCTGCAGTTTGATTTCGTTCACTCGGCAAAAAGCGGCCAAGGCCCCCACCTGGTAGAGGATATAGCGCCGCACCTCTCCGGGAAAGGTCTCCAAAATCCGCCGGCCATATCCTAAAAGATCCGGGAAGCCTGGATGGGCCCCCACGGCCACCCCGTGTTCCTTGGCCAATTGCACGGTCTGATCCATGACCGAGGGGTCGCCCGCATGATAGCCGCAGGCGATATTGACAGAGCTTATATAGGGAATGATCTTTTCATCCTCGCCGATCCGGTAGGAACCAAAACTCTCTCCCATATCGCAGTTTATATCGATACTCATCTGCTTCCTCCGATTACTAAAAGACGGACTAATGGAATGATGGAATACTGGAATACGGTTGGAAAACCACTGCCCCGGGTCAGGATGGCCCTCTAATTATTTCACCCCTATTGAGCCAAATCCTTCTCCCGGGATCTTAACCCATCATTCCATATTTCCACTATTCCACTATTCCATTAGTCCAACTATTCTTTCCTGATCGGCTTGTCAAATCACCGCCAAGCTTTCATTGGGAACATCGGTAATAAACATGTGGCCCGGGGCGTGGGTAATACAAAGATCCGCGTTGACGGACAAAGCGGCCAGGGTGGAAGTCACCCCGCAGGCCCAGAATACCGGAGTTTCCCCTTTATTAATGGTCACCGGGTCCCCGAAATCCGGACGTCTTAAGTCCCGGATCCCCAAAGCCCGGGGACTGCCGATATGGATCGGCGCCCCATGGACCGAAGCATAACGAGAGGTGATCTGGACCGCCCTGGGAACCAGGGCCTCTGGGATAGGCCGCATGGTCACCACCAAGGGGGCCTTAAATGGACCGGCCGGATCGCAGGAACGGTTGGTCACATACATGGAAACATTTTTATTTTCCTCGATATTGCGGACCGGTACCCCGGCTTGGACCAGAGCCTCCTCGAAACTGAAGCTGCACCCCAAGAGAAAAGTGACCAGGTCTTGGTTAAACCAGGCGCGGATGGTCTTCACTTCCTGAACCAATTGCCCCTTTTTCCAAATCCGGTACAGAGGCAGGTCGGTGGTGATATCGGCCCCGGGTGCGGTCCTGATCGGTTCTTTTTCACCCGGCTCCAGTACTTCCAGAACCGGGCAGGGTTTGGGATTCCTCTGGCAGAAGAGGAGGAAATCAAAGGCCAACCATCGATCCAAAATGACCATATTGGCCTGGGCAAATCCCGAGGCCAGGCCGGAAGTGGGTTTGGCCCAGCGCCCTTTCCGGCATTGCTCTCGAATCGTCCGGGGAGGGAACGGGCCCGAGGGGAGGGAAGACATCTTCAGGCTCCTAAATTAGACCCATAGTTTTTTTTCAAATGGCTAAAAAGCTACCTAGACCTTATAATAAATTCAAAAGAAATCAAGGGGATTCTTTATGAAAATAGCGCTCATTTATCCTTATTTCCTGGTCGATCGGGTTCATTGGGAAGAAGTGACGGTTCCTCCGATCGGGTTGTATTATATCGGAGCCTTCCTTAAAGAGGCGGGGCAGGAGGTGAAAATCTGGAACTGGCACGATATCCGGAAATCCCCCGAAAAAATTCGGGAACTGCTGGAGCTGGAAAGACCGGAGGTCATCGGTTTCTCCATTCTCCATGCCAATCGCTGGGGTGCCATTGAGATCGCCCGCATCGCCAAGGAATTAAACCCCGAAGTGAAAATCGTCCTGGGCGGAATCGGGGCTACTTTTCTTTGGGAGCACCTCCTGACCCATTTTAAGGAAATCGATTTCATCGTCCTGAGGGAAGGGGAAATCCCCTTGGGGAATCTGATCCGGCACCTCGAAAAAAGAGGTGCGGCCCACCCGGAGGAGGTAGCCGGAATCGCCTTCCGGAAGAGCGGCAGACCGGTCCAAACCCGAGCCTCCGAGCCGATCCAGGACCTGGACCTGCTGCCGGATCCGGCGAAATATTTCACCTTCCAACATGTGGTTTCCAGTAGGGGTTGTGCCTGGGACTGCTCCTTTTGCGGCTCCCCAAAATTCTGGGGACGCCGGATCCGGTTCCACTCTCCGGACTACTTTGTCTCCCAACTCGAACGCCTCCACCAGAAAGGAATCGATTTTTTCTATATCTCGGATGACACTTTCACGGTGGACAAGGAGCGCCTCATCGCCGTCTGCCGGGGCATTATCGAGCGGCAACTGGTCCTGTCCTGGAATGCCATCTCCCGGGTGGACCGGGTGGATGAGGAAGTCCTCTACTGGATGCGAAAGGCCGGCTGCCTGCAGATCAGTTACGGGGTGGAGAGCGGCAGTGAAAGAATCCGGCAGACCCTTAACAAAACGATTCGAACCGAAGACGTTAAAAAGGCTTTTTCTCTGACCAGACGCTACGGCATCCTGGCCCGAGCCTATTTCATCTACGGCGCTCCGGGGGAGTCGGAGGACACCATCCGGGAGACCCTTGATCTGATCCGGGAAATCAAACCCTTGGGAGCGATCTTCTATCTCCTGGATCTATTCCCGGGGACCGCGCTTTATGATCGACTAAGAAAGGAAACCCGGATCACCGATGAAATCTGGCTGAATCAGATCGAGGGAATCCTGTATTATGAAACCGACCCTCGGCTGACCGAAGAAAAAATCTTGGAATTTGGCCTGAAGCTTCGGACGACGTTTCTCGAAAACGTTCATTCCTACGCTGGTGAAATTGAGCTCAGCGACCGAAAGGACCTCGACCCACAAAATGCCGATTTCCTCTCCCGCCTGGGCCTGACTTTCAGCCATGGTGATTTCGCCAAAAAGGAGCAGGTTCGGGAAAGGGCGGCCACAGCGGAGAAGCTCTTCTGGAGATCCCTCGGCTACGCGCCCGATCATCGCGCCTATTTAGGATTGGGAATCCTGAAACAAAAAGCCGGGGACTTCAGGGAGTCCAATCGCCTGCTCATCGAGGGGCTCCTTCATTACCCGGACAGCCAAGAACTGACCCTTTGTCTGGGTTTGAATTATCTCAATCTGGGGGATTTCGAAAAGGCCTTGGCCTACCTGGAGCGTTTCCCGGATTCGGATCAGGCCAATCGCTACGCGGCCCAATGTCGCCGGGCCTTGGGGAATTAGCTAAGGGCCTATTTGAGGGACTTACCACAATTCCGTCAATAGTCCGAGTGCAAATCAATCCCGGCCTTTTTCTTTTCCGATTGTTTGTCGGCTTTCTTTACAAATTGAGAAAATTCCTTCTCGACCTATTTACCAATTGAATTTACAGCACTTTTTCTTACTTAAGGGGACAACAATTTCTTTTTGCCGCTTAAACCCGTCGGAATACCTTACAACTATTTTTGGCAACCAATTAGAATAGTTATGATAATATGCGTATTTTAAAATAGTTATATTTTTGGCAAATTTTTTGCTTATTATATGTTATACTTTCCTTTTGAAGGGGTATGTATCCCCCGGCAGGCCAAATCCGAGAACCAATATCAGTTTAGGGGCTCTAAACACATGAACCAGAAGTCGATCACTGCCCTGCCCTATACTACCTGTCTTTTACCTCTTTCGCTGGTGCTCTTATCCGTGCTGGATGCTTTTTTTACTCTGATTTGTATCCAACGGGGCGGAAGCGAATTAAACCCCTTCATGCGCCTGGCACTGGGCTATGGACCGGAAACTTTTCTTACAGCCAAGATGCTCCTGACTATCATCCCGGCTATTGTTCTGGCCTCCTTAAGCCGCTTTCGCGCGGCTAATTATGGACTGTATTTGGTCAACTTCATTTACATCGGGATCCTTTTCATTCACCTGAAGAACCTCTTCCCGGCATAAACACCTAACCAGGTCCTCTTGTATCCGCGATCTCGTCTGCCTGAGGTCGACCCGCCTGAACCACATTCTCTTGGCGATCCCATCATATCCTCTTTTCTGATTCCTGGTTGCGGATAATCAGCGAATTGGATTAGAATAGGATTATCTTAGACGCTCCACCCTTTTGGGAGGATATTTCATGGGCTCCTTAGCCAAATTCAAAGACTTGTCCATAAACTGGGATATGGGTCCGGCCGATGCCGTGGCCGTCCATCTGGAATGGGGGAATACCGGGTATTCCGGCCACTATGGGAACCCCGAATCCGAATCTTTCTATTTTTCCATCGACACCTGGCAGGAGCCGTACCTGGTCCGCCTGCAGAAGATGACCAAGGACGGGCCGGAGACGCTGCAGGAATTGGAACTTCCGCGGGAATATTGGAGTTGCTGTGACTACGCCAAAGGAGTCTATCCCCTGCCCCCGGAAGTGAAGGAGTGGCTGAAGACGCTGTTTTAGAAGGCAGGATTCAATTTAAGGAAAAGGTCTGGATCGGCCTGTCCAAGGTCAGCTTTTTTCCGGACCGGCTTGATTAATATCTCCCCGAGGGATGACGCACTCACTATTATCAGGTTTCCGCTCCGGTCAAACAAACGCCTACCTTTTCCCATCGACCCTCTTCGACCCACTCGTATTTTTCTTTGAACAGTCGGTCGCTGAGCTGACGCTGTTCTTTCCGGGCCCGCTGCAAGAAAAGGGCGAACTGGTCTGGACCGCCGTTGTACATGGCGTACACGGCCTGGTAGAGCAGGTCGTCGTCGGGGGGGTTGGATGGGCCGACCCGTTCCAGGCCGTAGCGCAGGTAGCGGGCCAGGATCTCCGTTCCGGCCCGGGCGTTGTAACGGATGTTCCAGCGCAGGCTCTCCGGCCGGTAGATTCCCCGCCAGACTTGGACGTTGATCTGCATCAGGCCGACAGAGCTCCGGTTATAGGAGGTGAGGTAACGTATTTTCCCGTTGCTGACGGTAAACTGCCGCCAGCAGCTCTCCTGCCAGGCCGTGGCCGGTACCAGTTTTTTGAAACCTTCCAGCCGCTCCTGATCCAGATGATACCCATTAAAAACCCGTTCCGCGGCCCTGGAGATGAGGCCGCGGATTCTCGAAATATAAGGATCGACCTCCTTCCGGGGAGGGATCCAGGGCAAGAGGTCCTTACCGGTTCGGGTGCTGCCCCCGACATTTGCGGCGGCCGACCGGATCATCCAACGCCCCAGGCTTTCCGGTCCCAAGCCGGACTCCGGCCATAACTCCTCCGGAAGGTCCACTTCCTCCGCATCATATTCCGGTCCGGGCTCTTCGATGGGCGGACCCAACAGTAACATCTCGCGTAAACGGGGATCCACTTCCTTCGAATACCGGGGCTCCCAGTCGGACTTTGGGGAAGCCAGCAGCCGGGCCAGCCGAATCAACCCGTACCGGCTGACTTCCAGACCGAAGGCGGGTCCGATCCGGTCCAAGGCCTTTAAGGCGTCCATGACGCTGAAAAAGGCCAGGTAATTAACCAGATGGGGTGACGGTTCCTGAACCAGATATTTTCTGAGGATGGGGCTGAGGCCGGACCAGGCGGTCACCAATTGCCGGCGTATCAGGTCGGGTGCCGGGGTCCCGGCCTGGTTCAGCGCCGCGGCCACCTGGTACCTCCCGGACAGGAGAATCTCCAGCACCCGGTCCCGCTCTTCCGGGGTCAACGGCTGCCCGGCCAGAGCCAGGATTTGAAAGACCACAAAGGGGTCCCACAATTCCCAAAGTGCTTGCAACCGCTCCGGCTCTTTTTCAGGCGGGCCGGTTCCCTCAGGAATGGCCGCACCCGGATCCGGGACCTCCACCTCAAAAAGAACCGGAACGCGTAGGGCCTCGGGACCGGTTTCGACGGCCCCCGGACGAAGGGTTTTCAGCCAGGTGGAGATCCGGTCCCGGCTTTCCGGATGGACCATCAAGGGGATCAGCTCCCTGATTTGCGTGACCGGGGGCGCCAGGTTGACGGAGAATTTTTCCAATTGCGGATGAACAAACCGTTTGACCAGGTCCCAGACGACCCGGGCAACGGAGATTTCATCCTCTGATCGTTGATACAAACGGGAATCCACCACTCGAAAGTGGAGCCGCCAGTCTTGGTTTTCCAGAAGGGGTTCCAACCGGGCCTTGAAATTACCCTCCCAATCCACCGGCTGGAGGCATTCGGCCATGACCGATAATCCGGCCCGGACCTGAAGGCGGGCGAAGAGGATCAGCCCTCCCTCATTGGTCTTAACTTCCGGGTCTTTCAATTCGATTCGATTGCAGTGATTCCCGGGATCGATCAGGATCGCCCGGGGGCCGGGTTCAGGAAACACCTGTTGGATCAAAAAGGCCCGCAGCAAAGGCGGATCGAGGGTGATGGGCAGGGAAAGGGTCTCCATGCCCGCCCAGGACGTCCCCAGCCAGAACAGTCCCACCCAGCCCCAGACAAAAACCCTTAAAATCGGTTTCATGGCTTAGACGACCCGGCCTTCTCTTTCATGCTTTTTTTAAGCCCCCGGATATTTCTCAGCACAAAGGCCTCCGGATCGAGGGCTCCTTTCGAATCCCGGGGAAGGGAGTCCAGCGGCATTTCTGCCCGAGCGGCATTTTTGTGTCCCCCGGCCGAGGCCCCCCACCCTTCAAACAGCTTCTGTGCCGTTTTTCCCGCATTTCCCCGCAAATCCGCGTTCCGGAAGATGACGATCAATTTGTCTTTATGCGTCCCGGAGACGATGCTCCAGGTGGCTTCGCCCAGGCGGGTAAAAAAATCGGCGATGATCACCAGAATATCCGGATTTTCCACCTCGCCCAGATAAACGAAAGCCTTATCCTTCACGAAAGTCAATTTTTCCAGAGCCAATTTATAACTGGTTAGGATTTTTCTGGTTATTTCCGAAGATTCAATTTTCTTGATTATGTTCATATTGGTAAATTTATACAGATAGCGGAAGGCGCTGATGTCCTCCAGGGTAGCCCCCCGCACGAAATTATCCGTATCGGTCTTTATTCCGTAAAAAAGCGCGGTCGCCAATCTCTGGGAGGGGATGATTTTGAGCCCTTTGAGGTATTCGGTCATGATGGTGGCGGTGGCGCCGAAATTTTCGCGGACATCCACAAAATCCGCCGTCAATCCCCCTTCACAGGGATGGTGATCGATGACGATATCGAAGGGAATGTCCCGAAACTCCGCGTAATGCTGCGGCTGGGAATCCACTACGGCCCATTTGGTTATCAGGGCGGGCTTCAGGTGCCGGAGGTGCTGCTGCTCTATTCTCAGGAACTTGATAAAGGCCAGATTGTCCGCCCGCTGCACCTGGTTGATATGATAGATTAAGATCTTTTTGGCCTTCCGCCAGAAAATCCGTTTCAAGGCGATGGCGCTGGCCATGGCATCGGGATCGGCATTGATCAGTATGCCCAGCGTGTCGTCAGGACCCACCGCCTTCATCAGACACCTTCCTTTTTCGGCCGAGGTAGCGGATTTGGTGAACGATTGCTGATTATGGGCCTTCAAAAAAAGTTTCTCCTCTGAAATCCGAAACGATTTTAATACCAGTGCTCCAGTCTAGCAGAAAGCGGCGGAAATTAGAAGAATTGGCTAATCCTCCAACCCCGGGAAGTCCCGACTTTTAGTGATCGTCCGAATCCCGGGTACAAAATAAAAGAGGCCTAACCGCTTCCGGATAAGCCTCTTCTCTTCCTTTAGAAAAACGTGGTGCCGAGGCGCAGAATCGAACTGCGGACACGCGGATTTTCAGTCCGCTGCTCTACCGACTGAGCTACCTCGGCACGGGTTTCACTTTAAAGATTCCCGGAATTTTGTCAAGAAAAATATCGGTTTTTTATTCCAGGGTAAGGTCCACCGCGAATCCCTCGCTGAGTTTCTTCTTCTCCTCCGCCGGGTTGACTTTCCATTTTTCGGAGAGCGCGGCCACGGTGGTCTCGTCGTTGAGATCGAGGTCTACGGTTTTTGGAGCCGAGGAAGGCACTGGTTGGGTTCTTGCAGTTCCCTCGTTTACCGGGGCAGCCTTGACTGAACCCGATGGGACCTTTTTCAGGATTTCCGTCAGGGAGAGGGGATGCAAAGGTCCTGCGGGAAGATTTAAGCGAATCCTTTCCCCCGAAAGGTCCGCCCGGCATTTGGAACAAGTGTCCGGATTGTCAAATTGGTTGTAACCGCACTTCGGACAACGCATAGAAACCTCCTTTTCAATTTCCCCCCAGGTCCCCCCAACAATATTGCAAGAGACCGATAAGAGTCAGGACTGCTGTTTCGGCCCTCAGTATCCTGGGCCCCAGGGAGATGGTAAAAAAGTTTTTTTCTTTAGCCCGGCGGATCTCTTCCGAACCAAAGCCCCCTTCCGGTCCGATACAAACCATTACCTGCCCGGTCTCAGGGGTTTTATCGGCTATTTCCTTTAAGGTATTAGCAGTTTCTCCTTCATAGGGCAGAATTCGCAAGGCCTGGCCCCCGGTCTCCAGCACCTGATCAAAGGAGCAAGGCGCCATTAGTTCGGGCAATCGGTTCCGGCCGCACTGTTTGGCCGCTGCGGTGATGATCCGTTTCCATCGTTCCTGCTTGCCCCCCAATTCCTGTCTGGAAAAATTGCGCCCGGATTTGCTGGAATAGTAAGGGTAAAACAAATTCACTCCCAGCTCCGTGCCTTTTTGATAGATCCATTCCAGGGGCTGTGGTCGAATCAGGGGAACAGCCAGGGTAATCCTCAGCGGGGATTCCCGGGGGACCCATTTTTTCCCCAACACTTCACAAAAAACCTGCCCCCTCTGCGTACCGGCTATTTGGGCATTAAATTCCCAGCCGGTATTATCAAAAAGAACGATCCGGTCACCGGGACCCAGCCGCAGGACCCGCAGGATATGGTCGGCCTCCTCCCCCTCCAGCGAGGGTCTCTCCTGCTGAAGGCGACCGGAATCCATGAAAAAACGTCTGGGCGTCACAGTTATTTATAATCCCCTACCTGCAGAATAAACCGGGTGAACCATTTTTCTCTCGCCCGCTCCTTTTTGTCGCTCGAGTTCACAGAGAGCTCAGAGAACTTTTTTAAAAAAATAGCTGAGAGGGCGATTTTTTAAAACCACTCACGCCTCCGGCGGGGATTCCTTCGCGAAGCGACGAGATTTTTTTGATTGTCGTCCCCTCAACGGCAATCAAAAATTACTTTTCTCTGCGATCTCTGTGCGCTCTGTGAGAGATTGTCTTTTGCTGTGACTACACTATACCCCGGGCTCCTTTGAAAACAAGACGCCGGCCCATTCCTCTTCCAGGTAAAGGCAGAGGAAGGTCAGCTTGTGGAGCACACAGGCCCGAATCAATTCTTTAGCCTGGGAATCTAAAATTCCGGACAAAACCAGAAATCCTCCGGGAGAGAGCAGGCTCTGGAGCACCCCGGTCAAAGGCAGCAGGTCAGCCAAGGTTAAATTGGCGAAAATCAGAGAGTAAACGCCCTGGATAGATTCCGCCGTCCCCTCCTCCACTCGGATGATGGATTCAAAACCGTTTATGGCCACATGCAGACGTGCCGCCGCCACCGCCAGGGGGTCCGAGTCAATGGCCAGTACCGACCGGGCATTGAACAGGGCCGCGGCCAGAGCCAAAATCCCGGTCCCGGTACCCACATCCAGGACCCGGGTCAAAGGGTGGCGGGAGTGATCGGTCTCTTCGGATAGGCCTTCCAGGACCCTCAGGCATAACCGGGTGCTGGCGTGGCCACCGGTCCCGAAGGCCTGGCCGGGATCGAGGCGCAGGACCTTTTCCCGGCCTTCAGGCCGGTATTCCTCCCAGGTTGGGCAGATTACGAGAGAGGGAGAGAGCTTCAAGGGTTTAAAATTCCGTTTCCAGTTATCCTGCCAGTTTTCGGAAGGGATCAGCCGCAGCTCCCAGCAGGGGGAAGGGACCTCCGGGAAAAATGAAAAATAGGCGGCGATCCTTTTTTTAAGCCGGATGAATTTCCGGCGAAAAGCCTCATCCCGAGGCAAAAATCCACGAACCCGTTGTGGCCCCTCTAAAGCCGCATCAGGGTCCACCTTATAGGTACCCCTTCCGGTTTCCTCGAAGAGGATAACCGAACAGTCTTCGGCCTGGAACGCCGGAATAGTAAGGGTGATTTCCATCCAGGCGGAATATTCATTTTGGCTATTCATAAGACGTCGCTCTTTTTAGGGTTGCCGGATATCCAAATATTCTATAAGATTTTAGAATTAAAATCAAACAGATTGCCCGAAGGAAGGAACCATGAACCCGGAGCGGTTAAAAAAAATCCTGACCCAGGTCAGACAGGGTACACTCACGGTGGACGGTGCGCTGAAAAGCCTAAAACATCTGCCTTTTGAAGATATTGATTTCGCCCAAATCGACCACCACCGCTCCTTGCGCAAGGGATTCCCCGAAGTGATTTACGGGGAAGGCAAAACGGCCACCCAGGTGCTGGAGATCATGGTCCGGATGGCTCGTCAGGGAGAAAACATCCTGATCACCCGTTTGGCCCCGGATAAGGCCCGGACGATCTTAAAAAAATACCCCCGGGCCGTCTACCATCCCCTCTCCCGGGTCCTGACCCTGGAAAAGAACCCGGTGACGGTTAATTCCGCCCGGGGAACCGTACTCATTATTTCCGCCGGGACCTCGGATATCCCCGTGGCCGAAGAAGCCTTGATCACGGCCCGGGTCATGGGCAACCCGGTGGAGCATCTTTATGATCTGGGGGTCGCCGGCCTTCACCGTTTGTTGGCCCACCAGAAAAAAATTGCCCTGGCTTCGGTCCTGATTGTGGTCGCCGGTATGGAAGGGGCTTTGCCCAGTGTGGTGGGCGGATTGGTGGACCGGCCGGTGATCGCCGTGCCGACCAGCGTGGGCTACGGGGCCAGCTTCCAAGGGGTAGCCGCCCTGCTGGGCATGCTTAACTCCTGCGCCTCCGGGGTAGCCGTAGTCAACATCGACAACGGTTTCGGCGCTGCTTACCTGGCCACCCTGATCAATCGGCCTTTTCCCGCCGCGGAAGATCCTCTCCCCTGACCCGACTCCAAAAGCCCTTCAGAGAGTGCTTGTCATTCTTCGTCCCGCGATAACGCGGGACGAAGAATCTCTTTTTTCCAACAGGCTGTAAGATCCTTCGCGGAGTTTACCCTGAGCCAAAGACGAGATCCTTCGCGTTCGCTCAGGATCACAGGTTGGGACTTTTTGCGAGCTAATCAAAAAAGGTTCGCTAGAGCTAAAACGGTTTGCCCTTCATTCCCGGGCCAGATCCTTCAACTGTTGGACTTGATCCCAGGAAAAGGGATTCAGGCAGGGGAAAAGGGAATTGTTCTGATAAAGGGGTTCCTCCGCCAGGGGAAAACGGGAAACGGCACAGGCCTCCGACCAGAGCGGCGTCCCGGGGATGGGCGAATATTCGGCCAGCCGGGGCCGAAGGCCCATTTCTTTAACCTCCCTAATCGAGCCGGCTATTTCCCTGAGGCTCTGCCCCGGCAAACCTGCCAACAAGTAAGCCCCGATCTGCTCCCCGGAAAATCCGCCATCCATTAAGGCCCTCACCGCCCGCTGCCAAGATCCTGGATCGAGCTTGCCTCCCCAGGTCCTTTGCCGATCCCAGTTGGTGGTTTCCACACCCAACCTCAGCGTTTTGAATCCGGCCCGAAAAAGCACCCGGGCCCGGTGCGTGTCGATCTCCCGCACCTGGAGGGCATTTGGAGCGTGAAAGCGGAGACCCCAACCCTCTCGAATGACCCGCTCCAATACCGGGCCCAGGCGCTGCTCAAAATGGGTCAGCAGCGCGTCGTCATAAAAGGCAAAGTCTTGCACCCCATACCCCTGGTGCCAGTGTCGGATTTCCTCGAGGATGTTTTCCGGGGACCGTTCCCGAAATCGGGGCTGCAAGAGCCGAGAGGCACAATAGGGACAGGCGAGAGGGCAACCGCGAGCGGTCAGTAAACAGACATAGGGAAGCCGCGAATACTGATCGAAGGCCGGAAAGGGATACGTATCCAGGTCTTCCGGGTCGGGGATCTTGACCGGAGTCAATCCGGTCAAGCCCTTCAAAAATTTTAAAATTGCCCCCTCCCCTTCTCCGGTGATAAGATAATCGACGCCGCTCAGGGCCTGGGCATGACGGGGCAGCAAACCGGCGTAGAGGCCTCCCAGGACCAACGGGGTCTCAGGGAAAACCTCTTTGACCAGGGAGACCGCCTCTTGAACTCCCGGATACCAGTAGGTCATCAGCGAGGTGATCAGTACGGCTTGAGGTTCCGGAATCTGCAACAAGGCATCTCTAAAAATCCGGGGCGGGATCCCAAAGCGGTAATAAAACCTGGGTATCTCTTTCAAAGCGGGTGGCCGAGCGAGCCGCTGCCGGAAGTATGGCCCGATTCCGTAGCGCTTCCGCGAGCCTGGGGAAGGTAAATCACGGGCCTGAGGAAGATAGGGGTCCAGGGCATCCAGCCAATGGATCCGGTACCCGTTGGCCCGCAAAGTGGCTGCCAGATACAGCAGTCCCAAGGGCTTGGCCCAGAGATCAAAAGCGGAAAAATCCCAAAGGGGGGGATTGATCAACAAAATAGAAGGACGATCTTTCATAGGTTTATTTTGGAACAACAACCTATCCAGCTTAAAAATTTACGAAACTGGGTCACCCAGGAACCGCTTTTCCAAACCCTGCGGCAAAGGGCCGATCGCCTGGGGTCTGCCTGTTACTTGACCGGCGGCCTGATCCGGGACTGGTTTCTCGGGCGACCAACCCGGGACATCGATCTGGCGGTTTCCCGGCAAGCACTGGAGCTGGCCCGGGAGTTTGCCCAAGCCGCTCAGGGCACTTTTGTCCTCTTAAAAAAGGACCGGGCGACCGCCCGAGTGGTCGTTCCCGGCCTTCAATTCGACTTTGCCGGTTTTCGCGCCGCCAGTCTCCCTGAGGACTTAAGGGATCGGGATTTCACTATCAACAGCCTGGCCTTGCCCTTGACCCCGGCCTTCGGTCCCGATCCTTGGGAACCCATCGATCCGCTGAACGGGGCGGGCGACCTGGCTCAGGGAATCATCCGCCAATGCGCTCCGAATAGTTTTGACCGGGACCCGCTGCGCCTGTTGCGGGCCTATCGCTTCCAGGCGCAATTCGGGATGGAGATCGAAGCGGAGACCCGGCGGGGATTGAAAGAATGGGGTCCGACACTGAACCGGTCGGCGTCCGAACGCCGGCTTTATGAATGGCTTCAGTTGCTGGCTCAGCCGCTGGCCGGCCCCAGCCTCTCGCTCATGAATGAAGACGGGATTCTGGATATCCTCTTCCCGGAGTTCCTCCCCCTGAAGAACACCCCCCAGAACGGCTTTCATCATTTAAACGTTTTTGACCACTCCTTTCTGGCTCTTCAATGTCTGGAACAAATCCTGACCCATAGGCCTCCTTGGCCGTCCGAATTAACCGAGGCCTTAAAAACCCACCCGGAGAACGAAGCCCTGCGACCATTTTTGAAATGGACCGCGCTGGTCCACGACTTGGGAAAACCGGCCGCCGCGAAACGAAGAGCAAACCGCTGGACTTTTCATTCCCATGATCGGTTCGGTCAGGAACTGTTTAATACCATTGCCGAGCGTTTCCGACTGGGCCGTCAGGCCAGGGAGACCATGGTGCGGTTGATCGGTTGGCATATGCGCCCTTTTCACCTGTTGCAGGAAGAGACTGTAGGGGGAAGAACTCCCCGGGCTTTACTCCGTTTGGTCAAGGAAACCGGCGAGGATCTGAACAGCGTCTTTCTCCTGGCTTTAGCCGACTGCCGGGCGGCCCAAGGCCCGGACCACCCCCCTGATTTGGAAGACCGGCTTATCCGCTTGTGGCGAGAGGCTTTGCAAATACAGAAGGATATCATCATCCCTCTGGCGAGCGCTCCACCCCTAATCAGCGGAAACGATCTGATCCACCTGGGACTTGTCCCCGGTCCCATATTCAAAGAAATTTTAGACCGGATTAAAGAAGAACGATGGTCGGGGGCCCTAACGACCCGTGAAGAAGCCCTGGCCTGGATAGAAAGCGCGTTAGAAATAAATCGGGTTCAAACTCGAAACCCGAATTTCGGGTTTAAGGTCTAGGGATGAAACAGGGGGGGCGTGTAGTTGGGATCGGATAAATAGCCGATACTCACGATTAGAACAAAAAGGACCCAGAAAATAATCGAAATAATCAACCAGTCCTGGTTGCTGTCATCCGCTTCGGCGTTCCTGGTCGTCTCACCCATCGTCGTCATTCGCTTCCTTTAGGGTTCGGTGATAATAACCTATTTCCCGGTAAAAATTCAACAAGATATTTGCATTATAGACAAAAATGAGTTAAAAACAAACTCTTAATAAAAGGTCAAGGACCAGCCAAAAATATTTAAAGATAACGTCTTTTAATTTAGATTCTTACATCCATTGTTAGAGACAATTTCTCAGAACAATGGATGTAAGAATCTACCTCAACCATCCCCGGCAGCAAGGAGAAAAGGATCATGACCCGAAAAAAATTCGTGTTCGGTTTTGAAGAAGGCGACGGGAAAAACAAACAACTCCTGGGCGGCAAAGGCGCCAACTTATGCGGAATGACCCAAATCGGCCTGCCGGTCCCCCCCGGATTCGTTATTACCACCGAGGCCTGTCTTCAGTATTTCGAAGAAAATAAAAAGCTGCCCAAGGGCCTGATGGAGGAAGTTCGGGCACATATGGAGGACCTGGAGAAAAAGAGCGGCAAGGGTTTCGGCTCCAAAACCAACCCCCTGCTGGTTTCAGTCCGTTCAGGTTCGGCCATGTCCATGCCGGGCATGATGGATACCATTCTCAACCTGGGTTTAAACGACGAAACGGCCGAAGGCCTGTGCCAATTGACCCAAAACGATCGTTTCGTCTATGATGCCTACCGGCGTTTTTTACAGCTTTTCGGCAAGATCGCCCTGAACCTCGGGGATGAAGATTTTGACCGGATTATGAACCAGAGCAAGGAACAAGCCGGGGTCCAGATGGATACGGAACTTCAAGTGGACCAATTGAAAGACTTGGCCCAAAAGTTTAAGAAATTGATCAAGAAAAAAACCGGGAAGGAATTTCCCAATGACGTGAACAAACAACTGGAACTGTCCATCGAGGCGGTTTTCAGTTCTTGGATGGGTAAACGGGCCGTGGACTATCGCCGGGAGTTTAACATCACCGCCGATCAGGCTAATGGGACGGCCGTCAATATTGTGGCCATGGTATTCGGGAACATGGGCGAGACCAGCGCCACCGGAGTGGCCTTTACCCGGGACCCGGGTACCGGAGAAAATTATCTTTACGGCGAATATTTAGTCAACGCCCAGGGCGAAGACGTCGTAGCCGGAATCCGGACCCCCAAGCCCCTCCGACAGTTGCGCAAGGAAATGCCGACCGTCTACCGGCAACTGGAGGCCCTCCGGCATACCCTGGAAAATCACTACCGGGAAATCCAGGATTTTGAATTCACCATCGAAAACGGAAAACTATACTGCCTCCAGACCCGCCACGGGAAAATGAATGCCTGGGCCGCGGTCCGGACTTCCATTGAATTGGTCCATCAGGGGCTCATCAATGAAGAAGAGGCCATACTCCGGGTCAAACCGGAACACCTGGAACAGATGCTCCACCCCCAGATCGATCCCAAATATAAGGGGGCCCCTCTAGCCACCGGGATCAACGCCTCTCCCGGGGCTGCTTCCGGAAAAATAGTCCTCGATGCCGACAAGGCCGAGGCCCAGGGCCAGTTGGGAGAACCGATTCTCCTGGTCCGGGAAGAAACCAAACCGGAAGACATCCATGGTTTTTTTGCCGCCCGGGGTATTCTGACCAGCCGCGGGGGAAAAACTTCCCACGCGGCAGTGGTGGCCCGGGGCATGGGCAAGCCCTGCGTGGCCGGCTGCGAAGCCCTGGAGATCGACCTGAGCAAACGGGAAGTACATCTCGGCAACCAGGTCTTTCGGGAAGGGGAGATCCTGACTATCGATGGATCTGCCGGAGCCGTCTACGCCGGCGAAGTGCCTACCGTGGAACCCGAATTCATGGATGAATTGCTGGAGCTTCTGGGCTGGGCCGACGACCTGAGATCCCTGGGGGTCATGGCCAACGCCGATACGCCGGAGATGGCCCGAAAGGCCCGAAGCTACGGGGCCCAGGGAATCGGACTGTGCCGGACCGAGCGGATGTTCAATGCCAGCGACCGGCTGCCCATCGTCCAGCGCATGATCCTGGCCACCGACCCCGAAGACCGGAAGAAGAGGGCCTTGGATCTCATGCCCTTTCAGAAACAGGACTTCAAGGATATTTTAAAGGCCATGGAGGGCTTGCCGGTGACCATCCGCCTGCTGGATCCTCCCATCCATGAGTTCCTGCCCTCAGCGGAAGAGCTGATGACCGAAATTTCCCTGCTGAAGGATTTTTCCCGGGGCATCCGGACCATCTTCGAGCTTCCGGAGACTATTAAAATGCTCGACCCCAACCTGCACAAATACATCCCCTGGATCGAAGCCGTCAGCCGGGAATTGACGGAAATACGGGAAAAGAAAATCGATGAAGACCTGTTGCGCTTCAAGGAGGAGACCTTAAAGAAGGTTCGGGCCGTGTCCGAAGTCAATCCCATGCTGGGCCATCGGGGGGTGCGGCTCGGCATCTCTTACCCGGAGATCTATGATATGCAGATCCAGGCCATCCTGGAGGCCTCGGCTGAGCTGCTGAAGGAAGGGGTGGATGTGCGCCCGGAAATAATGGTCCCACAGGTGGGCGTCGTCGAAGAACTGGCCTGGGTCAAGGACCGGGTCAAAACGATTTATGAGGACGTTCGCCAGCGCTACCAGGTGGAGATTCCTTATAAATTCGGGACCATGATCGAGGTGGTCCGGGCCTGCATGCGGGCCAATAAACTGGCTGAAATCTCCGAGTTCTTTTCCTTCGGCACGAACGACCTGACCCAGGCCACCTTCTCCTTTTCCCGGGAAGACGCCGAGCGGGAGTTTCTGCCCCTCTATGACAAGTATCAGATCCTGCAGGACAACCCCTTTGAGACCCTGGATGAGGAAGGGGTCGGCCGGCTGATGATGATCAGCGTGGATTTTGCCCGCCAGGTCAAACCGGATCTAAAGATCGGGATCTGCGGGGAACACGGGGGGAACCCCAAGGCTATTTATTTTTGTCACAAAATAGGACTCAGCTATGTCTCGGCCTCCCCCCACCGGGTACCCATTGCCCGGTTGGCGGCCGCGCACGCCGTCCTGGCCGCCCGCTCGGCGGATAAGAGCAGGTAAGACCTAGCCCAAGCCGTCGGCCCTTGAGGCCCTGGGGGTTGCGGAAAGTTCAAATTTCTTCCGGATTCGTCAGGGCCTGTTTTCCCCAACCTGGAATAGGTTTTCAACAAGGCCATTCGCAGAACTATTGATCCAAGTCACTTCCTCGAGTCCGGACCAGCCCTCTCACCCAGTGCGTCTCAACCAAACGCATTTGGGGCTTCAAAAGCCCCTTAATTAGCATTATCCGGCTTCTGTCAAGCAATAATCATTTGCTATTCAGTCCAAAGATAATGCCTTCTTTCTATTTTTTGTTACTTTTTTACCCATAAACGATTGGCCGTTGTCACTTATGGTAATATCGTTTAACTAATTAATATATATAAAAAATTTATATTAATTCAATAAAATGATACAAAAAGTAACATCTATTTTCCAGTTATACTTTCCATCCCAAAGACAAAACTAGGTGGTCAAATAAATATAAAACGATAAAAATCAATTCGTTAACTAATTAATTCGAATTGGAAGGCTTCCCTGGCATTATGCTTGCTAACTCATGATGCATAAATCATGAATAGCAAGTACAGCCCGTAAGCTCCCGAGACAATGGAATAGGGCCATATTTCGACCGGCGTCATGGCCCGATAAAACCGCGGCCCCCCATTTTGAACAAATGCCTATGATGAAAATCAAACCTTTCCTAAACAAATCGACCTCTATTTCGATCATCTTCTGTTTTGTATTTTTCTGCTTTCTTTCCCCATTGGACGCTTCCACGGCATCCAGTGATGAGTATTCTTATAGTAGCGACCCTTGTTTTGAGAATTCACTTTCCATAAATCTAGCCAACGATTGTGAAGGGCTGATTGTTATCAATCCCCTGATACTTGTTTTGTTGATTTTAGCATTTTCTTTTTTTAGAAAATGGCGTTCCTCCTCGGTCATTTTCTCTCTCCCTAAAAGCAGTCTATTTGCACTTCGCTGTTAAACCACACCTCACAGCCAGATTAGAATCCCCCTATTCATTACTAAACAGATTCCTAGATCAGCCTGAATTCCCGGGACCGGGTCATAGAGAGGACCAGGCCCCGGGGTTTCGGCGAAAACTATAGGTACGGCCCTGCGCCCAAATGAAATTTAGTTTTTTCAAGAAATCGGTCTCCAAACCCGGAACGGTCTCTTTCGGATCCGGATATTTTCAATGTCCCTTAAGGGATGTGCCCTATGTCTTTGTGGACACTGAACTCACCGGCCTGGATGAGAAGCGGGATTCGATCCTCTCCATCGGGGCCGTGAAGATGAACCGGGCCCGCATTGAACTCGGGAATCAGTTTTACAGTTTAGTGAAACCCACCAGCCCGATGGGCCATGCCGCGATTGCCGTTCACGAAATTACACCCTCGGAAGTCAGCCAGGAAAAAGAAATCCAGACGGTCCTCCCGGAATTCCTGAAATTCTGCGGGGATGACGTGATCGTGGGTCACTTCACGGCCATCGATCTGGATTTTATTAACCGGGAAACGAAGCGTTGGCTTGGATCCCTGTTGACCAACCCGGCCCTGGATACCTTTATCCTCTATCAGTGGCTTTGGCGGAGATGGTCTTCCGAAAACTTTTTCGGCCATCTGCCTCTCAAACCGGATTTATTCGAAATGGCCAAGGCTTTCGACATCCCCATCGGCGGCGCCCATAACGCCCTGATGGATGCCTTTCTTACGGCCCAGGTATTTCAACGATTACTCCCCTGGTTGGAAAGGTCGGGGGTCCATACTCTGGCAGATATAGTAACTATTGGCGACCCCTACAAAGGAGGTGAGGATCGATTCCGGGCGCCGACACTAATCAGTAATTTCTAAAACTAAAAGGAGGGAAGGTTATGGGTAAGACCGCGCATGAAATTGTCACTTCAGATAGGTTCAAAGCCTTGGTCAGGAAAAGGTGGAGCATCAGTATCATCCTGACCATCCTGCTCTTTGCCAGCTATTACGGGATTATTCTGACTATCGCCTATGGGCCGGAATTCCTCAGCCAAAAAGTGGGCGAATTTACCAACTGGGGAATCCTCTTCGGGGTCGGTGGTATTGTGATTGCCTGGATATTGACCGCGATTTATGTTGTCTGGGCCA
Source organism: uncultured delta proteobacterium (assembly GCA_963843145.1). Taxonomy (GTDB): domain Bacteria; phylum Desulfobacterota; class RBG-13-43-22; order RBG-13-43-22; family RBG-13-43-22; genus CAVQSS01. The sequence continues at coordinate 195,635 of CAWJJC010000028.1, read as the reverse complement.
ATAACGTTTACGACAAAGAAGTCGATTCCATTAAACAAACGATGGGATAAGGAGGTTATTATGGGAGGAACAACTGGTATAGGGGAAACCAATGCCACGGCGATCATATTTTTTGTTGTCTTTATAGCTTTTACTTTGGTCATTACCTATTGGGCGGCCAAACGGACCAAGACCACCAAAGAATATTATGCTGCCGGTCGGAGTATTACCGGCTTCCAGAACGGCATCGCTCTGGCCGGGGACTATATGTCGGCCGCCTCTTTCCTGGGTATTTGCGGCATGACCGCCTTGAAAGGCTATGACGGCATGATTTATGCCCTGGGTTGGCTGGTAGGCTGGCCGGCCCTGATGTTTCTGATGGCCGAACCCCTGCGGAACTTAGGGAAATATACTTTTGCCGACGTGGTGGCCTATCGTTTGAAACAAGGACCCATCCGCATCGCCGCAGCCATTGGCGGCATCCTGGTCTTATGGACTTATGCCACGGCTCAGATGGTCGGGGCCGGCGTCCTGATCAAGTTGATGTTCGGGATGCCTTATGAGGTGGCGGAGATATTCGTCGGGGTGGTTATGCTCATGTACGTCCTCTTCGGCGGGATGATCGCCACCACCTGGGTTCAGATCATCAAGGCCTGTTTGCTCCTGGGCGGGGTGACGGTCCTGATGCTGATCGGCATGTCCCATTTCAACTTTAACCCCGGGGTCCTTTATGGGGAAGTTCAGAAAATGTACAGCGTCAAGATGCTCAATCCGGGCGGTCTGGTCAAAAATCCCTTAGACGCCATTTCTCTGGGCCTGGCCCTCATGCTCGGCCTCCTGGGCCTGCCCCATATTCTGATGCGTTTCTACACCGTGCCCGATGCCAAGGCGGCCCGCAAGTCGGTTATGTGGGCCACCACCTTGATCGGCTATTTCTACTGTATCATCCCCATTGTCGGTTTTTCCGCCGCTGTACTGGTGGGCAAAGACCTGATCACCAAAATCGATAAGGGCGGCAACATGGCTGCCCCGCTCCTGGCCGAACTTCTGGGGGGGAATCCTTTCATGGGCTTTATCGCCGCCGTGGCCTTTGCCACCATCCTGGCCGTAGTGTCCGGTTTGACCCTGGCCGCGGCTTCGGCCATGGCCCATGACATCTATCTGAATGTCTTTAAGGGTGGAAAATCCACTGAGAGTGAACAGGTCAAAGTGGCAAAAATGGCCACCGTCATTTTTGGCATAATCGCCATTCTGACCGGGATCGCCTTTAAGGGTCAGAATGTGGCCTATATGGTCGGCCTGACCTTTGGCATTGCCTGCAGCGGCCCTTTTCCAGCTATTTTCCTGTCCATCGTCTGGAAGAAACTCACTACCTGGGGGGCGTTTGCGGCAATTGTCGTCGGCTCGGTGTCCGCCGTGATTTGCATTATCCTCAGTCCTACTGTGTGGGTCGATGTCCTTAAGCACAAAGAAGCCATCTTTCCCTTACGGAATCCGGCTATTTTGACCATGACCCTGGCCTTTCTAGCCGCTTGGATCGTTTCTATTGTGGCGCCGGATAAGGAGGCCGAGGCCAAGTTTGAAGGAACCCTGGTCAGGACCTATCTGGGTGTGGGCTCGGAGTAACAGGTAATCCGCTCATTAACATCGTTCCATCCGGAAACGACCTGTTTCCGGATGGAACGAATAGCTCTTAGCCATCAGCCTAGACTATTGCTTTCTGTCTCTCTCTAAAGGCTGATCGCTGATAGCTTTCATCCGAAAATCTCTTTTCTTTACGGATGCGCAACCTGTTTGTGAAATTTATCATCCATCACTGAACAGCGTATCACCCTCCCCCGCGAGGGAGAAGTAAACAAAACGGAAATGGTGATTAAACCAGTAGGACTACGGTGTCAGTGTTGTGAGGGGAAGAAGGGTAAAACGAGCAAGCGAGAAAATTTGGTAAGGCGTTAATTTAGAGCCTGAAAAAAATATAAAAAGGAGTGAAAAAAACTATGGCTGAAAAAGAAGAAAAAGGCGTTGAAGCGTCCGAAGCTGAAATAGCGGTGCATTGGCAGGAAGAAGGGTTGGTTTATCCTTCGGTGAAGTTCATTGCCCAGGCCAACATGACCGATGAATCGATCTATGATCGTTTTTCATTGGAAAATTTTCCCAACTGTTTCAAAGAATATGCCGATATGCTGACCTGGTACAAGTACTGGGACGAAATCCTCGATACCAGTGATGCCCCCTGTTACAAATGGTTTAAGGGCGGCTTGATCAATGCCAGCTACAACTGTATTGACCGGCATCTGGCCCAGTATAAGAACAAAACCGCGATCCACTTCGTCCCGGAGCTGGAGAATGAGAAGACCGAGCATGTCACCTACCAGGAGTTGTATGTCCGGGTGAATGAGTTTGCCGCCATCCTGCAGAATGAATGCGGACTGAAGGCCGGGGACCGGGTCACCCTGCATTTGCCCATGGTGGCCGAACTACCCATCACGATGCTGGCCTGCGCCAGACTGGGCGTTATTCATTCTCAGGTCTTCGGCGGGTTCAGCGCCAGGGCCTGCGCCGACCGGATCGTGGACTCGGGAAGTGAATACCTGATCACGATGGACGCCTATTATCGATCCGGCCAGCTTCAAGAACATAAAGAAAAGGCGGATATTGCCCTGGCCGAGGCGGCCAAAGACGGACAGCAGGTCAAAAAGGTCCTGGTCTGGCAGCGCTATCCCGGCAAGTATTCTTCGAAGATCCCGATGGTGGAAGGGCGCGACTTTTTTGTCAATGACCTGCTGAAAAAGTATTACGGCGCCCGGATTGAGCCGGTCAAGATGCCCGCGGAAGCGCCGCTGTTTCTCATGTATACCAGCGGCACCACCGGAAAGCCCAAAGGCGCCCAGCACAGTACCGGGGGTTATCTGGCGTATGTCACCGGCACCTCGAAATACGTTCAGGATATTCATCCGGAAGACGTTTACTGGTGTATGGCGGACATCGGCTGGATTACGGGCCATTCCTACATTGTTTATGGTCCGCTGGCCTTAGCGGCCTCCACGGTTATTTATGAAGGCGTCCCTACCTATCCGGATGCCGGCCGATCCTGGAGGATTGCTCAGGACCTCGACGTGAATATATTCCACACCGCACCGACGGCCATCCGGGCACTAAGAAAGGTCGGTCCTGACGAGCCGAAGAAATACAATTATCACTTCAAGCATATGACCACCGTGGGTGAGCCGATTGAGCCTGAAGTCTGGAGATGGTATTATAAGGAGGTCGGCAAAGGCGAGGCGATCATTGTGGATACCTGGTGGCAGACCGAAAACGGCGGTTTCCTGTGCAGCACCCTCCCGGCCATTAAGCCCATGAAGCCCGGCAGTGCCGGCCCGGGTATGCCCGGTATCCATCCGATCGTTTATGACAATGACGGCAACGTCGTTCCAGCAGGATCAGGCAAGGCCGGCAACATCTGCATCCAAAACCCGTGGCCCGGCATGTTCCAGACCATCTGGGGAGACCGCGACCGTTTTGTCAAGACTTATTTTGAAAGATACTGCAAAGACCCAAAGAGCAAGCGGTGGCAGGATTGGCCATATCTGACCGGTGATGCCGCGGTGGTGGCTGAGGACGGTTATGTCCGCATCCTCGGTAGAATTGACGATGTGATCAATGTTTCCGGTCACCGACTGGGGACCAAGGAGATTGAGTCCGCGGCTTTGACCCACCCGGATGTGGCCGAGGCGGCCGTTGTTCCGGTGAAGCATGAGGTCAAAGGCAAGGAACCGGATCTGTATATCGCCTTGAAACCCGGCAGAACAGCCTCTGATGAACTGGCCAAAGCCATATCCCAGTGTATCGTCAAGGAAATCGGTGCCATCGCCAGGCCGAGAAAGGTATGGATTGTCGCTGACATGCCCAAGACCCGGTCGGGAAAGATCATGCGTCGTGTACTGGGCGCTATTTCCAACCACACGGATGTCGGCGATGTGATGACCCTGGCCAATCCTGAAATCGTCGAGGCCATTCTCAAGATGAATAAGGAATCCGGGGTATAAGACGCCGTTCAGATGTATAATTATTTCTCCCGAACTGAAAAAGCCTGGTGGCCCACGTACGCCAGGTGATCGGCCCCAGCGCCACCCTGGAATTGCAGAATGAAGAATCCTTTTGGTTTAATATCGTCCCCACCGGAGGCGAGGTACCGGTCGAGTGGTGTCGACCGGCCTTCTCGTCTCTTCTCCTCCGGCAAACAGGGGGGATTACGGATCAAACCAGATCCCTCCTGTTTGCCCCTCACCCATTGACTTAGGGAAAGAACGTGTATGAACGATAAGTACCTTTTAAGAAATAGTGAAGTGTTACTAGTCCTCATCGATATCCAAGAGAAGTTGGCCTCTGCCATGAAGAAGAAAGCGGAGGTGGTGGAAAATTGCCTTCATCTGATCGAACTGGCCAAGTTGCTTCAGATCCCGATCCTGGTAACCGAGCAATATCCCCGAGGATTGGGACCGACCCTGGAGGAAATCCAAGAAGCCCTTCCGGCCCACGAACGGTTTGAAAAAACGGCCTTCGACTGTTGCCGAGAGATAGGGTTCATTGAAAAGGTGGCGGCCAGCCGGAGGACGCGGATCATTTTGACCGGTATGGAAACCCACATCTGCGTGTTGCAGACCGCGTTGGGTTTGATGTTGGCCGGGTATACGGTCCAGGTGGTGCAGGATGCCGTCTGTTCCCGGACCAAAGATAACTTTAAAATCGGTATCGAATGGCTGCGGCAGGCCGGGGCCGTTATTACCGGTACGGAAACGGTACTATTCCAACTGCTGGAAAGGGCCGGCACGGAAACCTTTAAAGTCATTTCCAAAGGAATTAAATCAAGGAGAACCTATGACCTATCAGGAAGCGTTCAAGGAATCGATAGAAAATCCGGAATCATTCTGGGGAAAGGCCGCGGAGGCCATCGTCTGGGAAAAACGCTGGGATCAAGTACTGGATGATTCCCGGGCGCCTTTTTACCGTTGGTTTCCAGGGGGGCGCTTAAACACCTGCTTCAATGCCGTGGACGTTCACCTGGAACGAGGTCGGGGCGACCAAACGGCCGTCATTTACGACAGCCCGGTGACCGGGACCATTAAAAAATTCACCTATTCGGAATTAAAAGAGCGGGTGGCCCGCATGGCCGGTTTTTTGGCCGACCTGGGCGTAATCAAAGGGGACACGGTCCTGATCTATATGCCCATGATCCCGGAGGCCCTGATGTCCATGCTGGCCTGCGCCCGCATCGGCGCCATCCATTCTGTCGTTTTCGGAGGGTTTGCTCCCAAGGAACTGGCGGTCCGGATCCAAGACGCCCAGCCGAAGGTGATCCTGTCCGCTTCCTGTGGGATCGAAGGCCAGCGGGTCATTCCCTACAAGCCGCTCTTGGATGAAGCCCTTCAGATCAGTTCCCACCAGCCGAAGCACTGTATAATTTTTCGACGGCCCCAGGTCCGGGCGGAAATGATATCCGGCCGAGATTGGGACTGGGCGGACCTTGAGTCGCAGGCCGTTCCTGCCGATTGCGTCCCGGTAGAAGCCACCGATCCGCTCTATATCCTCTATACCTCCGGGACCACCGGGAAACCGAAAGGGATCATCCGGGATAACGGCGGCCACGCCGTGGCCTTGAAATGGACGATGAAGCACATCTATGACATCGGCCCCGGTGAGGTATATTGGGCCGCTTCGGATGTGGGCTGGGTCGTAGGCCACTCCTACATCGTCTATGCCCCTTTGTTCATTGGGGCCACTACGATCGTCTACGAAGGGAAGCCGGTAGGAACGCCAGACCCCGGGGCCTTCTGGCGGGTCATTGCCGAGCATCGGGTCAAGGCCCTTTTTACGGCTCCCACGGCGATCCGGGCCATCAAACGGGAAGATCCGCGGGGGGAATTTCTAAAAAAATATGACCTTTCCCAATTCGAGACCCTGTTTCTGGCCGGGGAACGAACCGACCCGGATACCTACCACTGGGCCACCGACCTGCTTAAGAAACCGGTCATCGACCACTGGTGGCAGACCGAAACCGGCTGGGCCATCGTCGGAAACTTCAAGGGGCTGGAGCTGTTCCCCATCAAGCCCGGTTCGGCCACTAAACCCATGCCGGGGTATGATGTCAAGATTCTGGATCCCGCCAGCGGCGCGGAGCTGGGCCCCAATCAAAACGGGATTATTGCCGTCAAGCTGCCTTTACCGCCTTCCAACCTGCCAACCCTCTGGAAAGACGATCAACGTTTTCTGGAATCCTACATGAATCCCTATCCCGGCTATTACCTTACCGGGGACGGGGGTTACATCGATGAAGACGGGTATGTATTCGTCATGGGGCGAGTGGACGACGTTATTAATGTGGCCGGGCATCGGCTGTCGACCGGCGGCATGGAAGAGGTCCTGGCCCGTCACCCCGACGTGGCCGAGTGCGCCGTAGTGGGGATGGCCGACGACCTGAAGGGCCAAGTTCCCCTGGGTTTTATCGTCCTCAAAGCCGGCGTGACTCGTCTCCCGGAGGAGATCATCGCCGAAGTGATCCAGATGGTACGTCAGGATATAGGTGCCGTGGCCTCGTTCAAAAAGGCCGTGATTGTAAACCGCCTGCCCAAGACTCGATCCGGAAAGGTGCTGCGGGGAACCATGCGGAAAATCGCCGACGGGGAGACCTATACGCTGCCTTCCACGATAGACGACCCGCTGACCCTGGGCGAGATCGGACAGGCCCTGACCAGTGCCGGATACCAGAAATGACCAAACCGGGCGCGCTAAAATTTTTGGAGGAGACGGCTCCTTTCCATTTTCTGGACGAAGGAGTCATTATGATCCTGGCCAATCATCTGACCTCCGGATACTATACCAAGGATACCGTAATTCTGAGGCAGCATGACCCTCCCAGTGATTATCTTTATCTGATCAAAAGCGGCACCGTCAAAGTGTACCTGGAATCGGAACAACCCCAGGAATTTGTGCTGGATATCAAAGGCCAGGGCGAGAACTTCGGTTTTCTTTCCATGATCGGGGGAGAGAATCAAAAAACCACCGTGGTGGCCCAGGAGAACACCCTCTGTTATAAATTAAAAAAGGAGGTGGTTTTTCGCCTGATCGATTCGACCCCGGCCATTGCCTCCTATTACCTCTCCTACCTGGCCCGCTATCTCGACCGGACTTTCGAGGAGATCCATCATAAGAGTTTTTTTTCCGGAGGGGGCGACGAATTATTGTTCCACACGCCGGTCCAGGATCTCGCCGTGGAGCTGGTCTCTGCCGGAGAAGAAACGACGATCCGGGACGCGGCCCGGTTGATGTCCCGACACAAAATCAGTTCCTTGGTCATCCACGATGGCCAACGGCGACCCACCGGCATCGTCACCGACCGGGACCTGCGGGAAAAGGTCATCGCCCAGGGACGATCCATCCTGGATCCGGTGAGGGATATTGCCACCCCCACCTTGATTCAGATCGAGACCGGTGAGTCCTGTTTCGAGGCCCTTTTGAAGATGGTCCAGCATAACATCCATCGCCTTTTGGTGACGGATGAGGGAAGACTGAAAGGTATCATCACCAATCATGATATGATGCTGCTCCAAGGGACCTCCCCTTTGTCCTTTGCCAAGGACATCACCGAACAGGAATCCCTGGAGGGCCTAATCTCCATCTCCCGAAAGACCAACAATGTGGCGGGAATCCTGATCAAGCAAAACGCGCGCCTGGACCACCTGACCCGGATTATTACCGAAATCAATGACCGCCTGATGGGCAAGGTGCTGGAGATTTCCGAAAGGGATGCCGGGCCCCCGCCGCTGCCCTATTGTTTTTTTGTCTACGGCAGCAGCGGTCGAAAAGAGCAAACCTTTAAGACCGATCAGGATAACGGCATCATCTACGCCGATCCGCAAACTGAAAGAGAAGCCAAGGTCGCTCGGACCTATTTCCTGGAATTAGCCACACAGGTTAATCAAACCCTGAGCCGCATTGGATTCCCCTTGTGCCCGGCCAATTATATGGCCGGGAATCCGCAGTGGTGCCGACCGCTCCAGGACTGGAAGACCTATTACACCGGTTGGGTCAGCGAACCGGTAGCGGATTCCCTCTTAAAGTTTCTGGTCTTTTATGATCTGCGCCCGATTTACGGGGCCTTTAGCCTGGCAGAAGGATTACGGGAACATTTTTCCCATCTGATCAAGGATCAAAAAGTTTTTTTCGGTCATATGGCCAACCTGATGCTCAAGATCACGCCCCCCCTCGGTTTTTTCAAGCAGTTCGTGGTGGAAAAAGAGGGGGCCCAGAAAGATAAATTCGACCTCAAGGTGAAAGGTCTCTCCCCGCTGCTGGACGCCGTCCGCCTGTTTGCCATGGAGGCCGGGGTTAAGGAGACTTCCACCCTGGAACGCATTCATATTTTGAAGGATCGGCACGGAATCGTGAAGGATTTTCACAACGAGATAAGGCAGGCCTTCGAATATATCATGCTCTTGCGGATGCGCCACCAGTACGAGCAGATCAAAGCCGGAAAGCCCCCAGATAACTTTATCGATCCCGACCAACTGACCACCCTGGAAAAAAAGATCTTAAAGGACGCCTTCCTCCTGATGCAGAAGCTCCAGAGTTTAATCATGGAACGGTATCAGCAGATGATGTAAAGGAGGGGGCAGACGTTGAATTTGAATAGATTCGGATTCGGCCGAACCACCTGCCTCTGCCACCCTTTAGAACTCCTTGATGGTCAAACCCTCCCCCGAATCCGATCGGTGGAAACCCCGGCTACCCTTTCGAGCCCAGGCGCAATCCCCCGTGGATAAAGAAGGTCTCCCCGGCCAGGGCTTCGTTCCGGTAGATCTCGCCCACCAGGGAGGCCACTTCCTCCGGCTCGACCAGACGGCCGAGGGGAACATCGACCAAGATCTTTTCCAGTGCCTTCTGATTCATGCCCCGCACCATTTCCGTGCCCACATACCCTGGGGCCACGGCGGCGCAGCGGATCCGATCCGCCAGGCCCCGCCGGAAAAATTCGGCCGTCAGCACTTTGGGCATCACCGACATAGCCGCCTTGGTGGAGGCGTAGTTGATCTGGCCGGCCGTCCCCAGGGACCCGGTGGAGGAGATCAGGCAGATCAGCCCCCGGCAGGCGTGGTTGATCATCCGCTCGACGCATTCCCGGACGGTCAGAAATACTCCGGTCAGATTGATGTCGATGACCTTTTGGAACGTGCCCAGCGACATCTTCTTGGTCACCCTTCCGGTTTCCCGGTCAGTGGAGACCAGCAGGCCGTCCAGGATGATGCCGGCAAAGGGGGCCACCAGGTTGATCTTCCCGAAGCGGTCGATAGCCGTATCCGCCAACCGGGCGCAATCGTCTTCTTTGGTCACATCGCAGACGACCGTAACCGTCTCCGGTCCGAGTTCGGCTCTGGCCTTTTCCAGGGCCGCTTCCGCCACGTCGGCCAATACCACGCGGCCGCCTCCGGCCGTCCAATACCGGGCCAGGGCCAGGCCGATGCCTCCTCCGCCGCCGGTGATGACCGCCACTGAATCCTTTATATCTAGCATGGTTTCCCTCCCTATTCTTTAACTAATAAACCCTCTAATGAGGGTGCAGAAGGTGTCCATTTTTTCCAGAAATGCCGCGTGGCCGGTATCCGGCAGACAGACATATCTGGGAATGAATCAAGGCCTGGCTCATTTCGAGCATCTGGGCGTAGGACGTGATAATATCTTCCCGGCTCAAAAACGCTGACGGGAATAACCTATCCATAATATCATTTATACAATTATAGGTTTCGGATAAAGCCTTTTCAATCTAATCCGAGCGGTCTTTGGTAATGAATTGCCACATTAAATTTTTTTTTGCCCGGTTGTTTCGTTCACTTTCCCAAGCAGCTACTTCAGTTTGCATGGTGGCCATGTCCGGAATCCGGGGATCGAGGCATTGTCCATTCAGGACGCTGAGTTCGATTTCCGCCATGTTTAACCAGCTTCCGTGTTTCGGGGTGTAATGAATATCCAGTCGTTCCACCAAACGTCTGGCTTCCTTGGGTTCAAAGGTCTCGAAGAGTGAGGCGATATTGTGGGTATTCAGATTATCCATAACCAAACGTACCTTCATCGCTTCGGGTTGCGTTTATCCAGCATTTGCTTGATTTGCCTGGCCCAATCTTTACGGGTACGACATTCCATGACGGCGACATGTCTTTTGCCAGCAAGACGTTCCACTTCCATAAATATCTCGGCCACCCCGTGGCGGACATATTCATCGTGAGTGCGCGCCTTGTCCCGGGGCGCGGGGGATAGGCTGGCCGACTTACCGATCATTTGCTTGTTGGATTCGTCCATGCATACTACCGGGTAGTCCGGATCATAGGGCAAATGATAAATATCCAAGACATCTTCCGTCTGGGCTACAAAGGCCGCATTCCCTTCGGGAGGTATTTTCCAGTATCGGCTGCGGTGAGGCTTAAGTTCGTTTTTTTTAAAACCCGCTGTATCGTCATATGCGACACCGACGGGGGCCATCCGAGTTCGACGGCCTTGTCGGCCAGAAGTCTAATTGTCCAGCGTCGGCGACCTTCCGGGGCTTCTGAACAGGCCAAGGCGATTAATAGGGCTTCAAAGGCACCGTCAAATGTATTCCCGTGAAGGCTTTTCCCGGGGCTTACGCTCCAGAGCCGCTTCCAGCCCTTCTTCAACAAATCGTTTCTTCAGGTGTTCAATCGCCCGACTGAAGCAATCCCCCGCTTGGGTCTGGCAAGGGTTGAAAACTGCCTGGGAGATTGCTTCGTCACTTCGCTCCTCGCAATGACCGGGGGTCTGTATTTTCATGCTTCGCGGGTGCCCCCGACCAATCAATGGTTATCCGCCTTACCGTGTTTTTGCTTAAGAATAAACTTTTGAACCTTCTCCGAAGCCACCGTTCGCGGCAACGACTTAAGGAGGATCAGGTACTTGGGAATTTTATATTTCGCCATTTTATTGCGCAGAAAATCCTGTAGTTCCTCCAGGCCCAGGCTCTCGCCGGGATGCGGCACCAAACAGGCCTTGCCGACCTCCCCCCACTTCTCATCCGGAACGCCGATGACCGCCACGGCGGTCACCCTGGGATGGGTTTCGATCAGCCGCTCGATTTCGGCGGGATAGATGTTGACGCCTCCGGAGATGAACATATCTTTTTTACGGCCCACGATGCGATAATGACCCTCGGCGTCCTTTTGGGTCAGGTCTCCGGTATGGAACCAGCCGTCCTTCAGGGCCTCAGCCGTGGCCTCAGGCTTGTTCCAATAGCCGGCACAGACCATATCGCCGTGGACGATCAATTCCCCGTCGGTGCCGGCGGGTACTTCGTTCCCCTGGTCATCGATCTGCTTCAGGTCCACGTGAGGCATGGGACGGCCCACGGTCTTCAATTTTCCGTCGGCCATGAACAGGTTGGGACCCGCCTCGGTCAGGCCATATCCTTCTCGGAGATGAAGGCCCTTTTCTTTTTTAAAAGTCTGAAATATTTTTTCGGTCAGCGGCGCACCGCCGGAGACCAGGAACCAGATACTGGATAGATCGGCGCCCGCAAACCGGGGAGATTCCATCAGCATTTGGTACATGGTCGGGACCGCGAAAAAAATGGTGACCCGTTCCCGTTCGATAAGGTCCAATATCAAGTCGGCCTCGAAGCGCTGGATGAGGATGTTGGTCCCCAGTCCATGGAACAAGGGCAGGGTAAAGACGTTCCAACCGGCGGTATAGAAAAGGGCGGAGTGCAGGATGGTCCGCTCGCCCCGGCGCAGTCCCCAGCCCAAATGGCTGTTGATGGAATTCCAGGTGATCATGCCGTAGGTCAGGATCACCCCCTTGGGCAGACCGGTGGTGCCCGAGGTATAGATGATCAATTGGGGATCATTCGCCTTCAGCTCCACTTCCGGAAGCGGGTCGGCGGGCAATTGGTCCCAGCAGGAAGCCAGGCTGGGGCCCAGTCGGTCATCCGGATCCAGGCAGACATAATGGTCCACGTTCAGCCTGGGCTGCAGTTCCCGTACCACCTCCAGGTGTTCCCGATCAAAGAAGAAGGCCCGGGGGGCGGCGTCCTTAAAAAAATAAAAAAATTCATCGATGGCCAGACGAAAATTAAGGGGCACCAGAATGGCCCCCAGTCGGCCGGCGGCAAAGAAAAGGGTGATATAATCCGCCCGGTTGTAGGCCAGCACGGCTACCCGATCGCCTTTGCCTATTCCCAGCCGGACCGACAGAAAATGGGCCAGACGATTGACGTCATGGTTGAGTTCCCCGTAGGTCAGGCGTTGATTCCGGGGGATATCCACCAGGGCTTCAATCTCCGGAACGCTGTCTCCCCAACGACCAATCCAGTCTCCGTAGAGCATTTATTCGCCACCGCCCTTCTTTGGTCGACACGCGCCCCAGCGCAGCAACACTACGTTCCAGGCATATCCGATCCCGGCGGAAATCATCAGGACCAGATCCCCTTCCTTGAGGCGCCCCTCCTCCAACGCCAGCTCCAGGGAGAGGATCTGATCGTTTTGGCCGTGGTGGCCGAACTCGGCCAGATAGCGCGTCTGTTCCGGTCGCAGGCCGAGGGACTTCATCAGAAAGTCGTGGGCGCTGCGCTTGACCAGCAGGGTCGCCAGGTAATCGACATCGGACCGGGCATATCCCCCTTTGGCCAGGGCCTGGTCGATGCAGAGTAGCCAGTTGCTCAGGCTCAGTCGCTCCAGCCTGTCCTTCATGCCCACCGGGTCCATCACGTCCAGATATTGTTTTCCCGTCTTCAGTCCCTCCAGGGTCATGGGGGCGGCCGACCCCCCCTCGGGGCAGTAGACGTCCCAGGCGAAGGATCCGTCGGTCAGGAAGTGGCTTTCCAGTATCTCGTTGCGAGGACAGTCCCGCTGGACTACGCAGGCGGCCCCGCCGGCCGCCAGGTAATAGAGCCAGCGCACTCGGGGATTAGGATAATGGATCAAATCGGCATTGCGGTATCCGCTGACGATCAGGATATTTTTCAGGCCGGGATCCGACCGGATCATGTCCCGGACCAGCTTGAAAGCCACCAGGGTCGTACCGCAGCGTTGCTGCAGATCAAAGGACCAAGCCCGGCGCAGCCCCAGTTCTTTCTGGATCTTGGGGCCCACCGGCCAATTGCGATATTCCTTGACCTCTTCGCCGCTGTAAATAACCAGATCGATCTCCTCCGGTTTTAATCCCGAGTAATAGAGGGCCTTGCGAGCGGCCTTCAGGCCCATGGCCACGGTCCCGTCACCCGGGCCGGGGACGTTTTTCTGGTACCAACCCAGTTTGCTGCGGATAATCTCCGCCGGAGTCTCGCACTGGGAGGCAATGAAATCGGCGTCGTGATAGGTCCGCGGGATATAGGTGGCCAGGCTGAGCAAGCCGGCGGTCGGTCCTTTATCAGGCATGAGGCGAATCAGTCTCCTTCCGAACGGCGTCCCCGGTGCCGTTTGATGATTTCCCGGGCGGTCCCCACGAAGCCCTTGGGAAAGAAAAAAACCACCAGGATGAAAAGGATCCCGAAATAGAGGATCCATCGCTCGGCCAGGCGTTGGGCGATGGCGACATGGGGCAGCAGACGCTGGGCCACCTTTTGGAGATCCGGCAGCCAGGTCTCGGCGATCTTGATAAAGGCGGCCCCGACGATGCTGCCGTACATCGTCCCCAGCCCGCCGATGATGACCATGAGCAGTACGTCGAGCATGATGGGCAGGCTTAAGACGGAGCCGGGATTCACGTAGCGCAGCCACATGGCGTAAAGGATCCCGGTTAATGAGGCGATGCTCGACCCGAAGACGATGGCCAGGACCTGGTAGCGAAAGGTGTGATACCCCAGGGCGGTGGCCCGCGGTTCATTGTCGCGGACGGCCTTGAGCACTCGCCCCACCGGGGAGTGAACAAAACGCAGCAGGCCGACAAACAGGAGCACGGCAACGACCAGAATGAAATAATAAGTCAGGAGCCGGCCGTTGATCTCCATCCCGAACAAACGGGGGGCCGACCAGCCCACACTAAAAATCCCCGGCAGCGTGAAGGAGACGCCGTCTTCGGCCCGGGTCAGGTCATACCACTGAACGGCCAGGATATCGGCGAATTCCGCCAGGGCCAGGGTCATCATGGCGAAGAAGATGGCCTTGACGCGGAGGGAGAAGAAGGCGATGATCAAGGCCATGGAAATGCTCAGGGCCAGGGCCACCCCGGTAGCCAGGACCAGGTGGTACCAGACGGGAGGGCCAAAATGGTAGATCACCAGCGCCAGGGAATAGGCCCCGATTCCGAAAAACATGGAATGGCCCAGAGAAAGCAGGCCGCTGTATCCCAGCAACAGGTCGTAGGAAGCCACAAACACGGCGAAAATCATGATCTTAGCCACGACGTCGATGACCCGGAAGGAAGAAAAGGCCAGAGGGATCACCAGCAGGACGCCCAGCAGGACCAGTTGTATATAAAAAGCCGGCTGGGAAAAGCGGGTCTGTAGTTCCCGAAGCCGTTCCTGTTGAACCGGATTGCTTTCCGTCATCATTCCCCCCGTCTAATCTCGGCCCAGAAGTCCCTTGGGTCGAATAAGCAGTATGACGGCCATGATCAAGATGTTTACGCCGAGGGCCAGTTTGGGCACCAGAAAGGCTACGTAGTTGAAGGCCAGGCCGACCATGATCGCCCCCAGGAAACTGCCGGTGACCGAACCCAGGCCGCCGATGATGACCACGATCAAGGCGAAGATCAAATTCTCATCCCCCATGGCGGGGTAAACGTGCCCGTTAAAAATGGAAAACATCGCTCCGCCCATGGCGGCCAGGGCCGCTCCGGCTGCAAAAACTCCGGTAAAAATCCGCTGGATGTTGTATCCCATGACCTGGACGATCTCCTTGTTTTCCACCCCGGCCCGGACGATGATTCCCAGCTTGGTCTTCCGCAGCACCAATTGGATAGCGGCGAAGAAGATCCCTCCGACGACAATGGCCACCACTCGAAACTTAGTTATGATGATATTAAAAATATCCCAGGACTCCTGGAAAGCGGCCGGCACCATTAAGGCTTCATCGTTAGGTCCCCAGAAAATCTTGATGATTTCAGACATGACCAGGGCCGCACCCATGGTGATCAGAATCTGTTTAAGATGATTTCCGTAGGTCTTGCGGATGATGATCTTTTCCAGGATAATACCCAATAATCCGCCCACTATCAGCGCGAGCAACAGGACCAAAACCAGACTTCCCACGCTCTGGCCCAGCGTCGCCAGGTTCAGCCAGCCTTTTTTGTCCAGGATGTTCAAAAGGCTGAACCCGGCATAGGCCCCCCAGGCAAAAAAGGCTCCGTGGGCCAGGTTGAGTACATCCATGAGACCGAAGATCACGGTCAGCCCCGAGGCGGTCAGGAAGAGAAGCGCCCCCATGGTCACACCGGCGATGGTCAAGGTCAAATAGGTGGTCAGGTCGATCCACCAAAGGGGCACAACCCATATCCCTATACCCAGGATCCAACTGGCTATTTTCCGGGCATCCCAATCTGCACGATTTATCGAACCCGCCAGTCCTGCCTCACCCGCCATTGAATCCCTCCTGTCAGGCTATGCCCAGGTATTTTTGTTTCAGCTCATGGTCCTTCACCAGATCCTCCATGAGTCCCTGGTGAACCACCCGGCCGTCATCCAGGATAAAATAATCCTGCCCCACCTTACTGGCTAAATAAAAATTCTGTTCCACCAAAACGATGGTGGTTGTTTCCTTGATCTGGTTAAGCGCCTCCCCCAGATGTTCGACTACCACGGGCGCTAACCCCTTTGAGGGTTCGTCGATTAAAACGATTTGATGCTCCAGGGTCAGGGCCAGGGCTATAGCCAGCATTTGCTTCTGGCCTCCGGACAGGAGCCCGGCTTTGGAATGGAGGAACTTCTTGAGGTCCGGGAACAGCTTAAAGATGGCTTCCAATCGATGCCAGGCTTCTCTGCTTTCTTTGAACATGGCCAAGCGAAAATTTTCTTCCACGGTCAAGGAGTAGACAACGGCAAAATCTTCGGGAACAAACCCCAGGCCCAAGCGGGCGATTTCAAAAGGCTTACGGCCTTGAATGGCCTGGCCGCCAAACGTTATCGTCCCCGCTGTGGCCGGGCTAAGCCCCATGATGGTCCGCAAGGTCGTGGACTTGCCGGCGCCGTTTCTTCCTAAAAGCACGGTGGCTCTTCCGGGGTTGACCTCAAGAGACACCCCCTGGAGGATATGATGCTGCTGAATATGGGTGTGCACATCCAGAAGAGAAAGGATCGATTCAGTCATGCTTCACCCCTCCGGATAAATAGGCTTCTTGGACCTCCTGGTTTTGAGCGACCGTGTCGGGCGAACCGTCGCAGAGGAGACGGCCATCCTTGAGCACGGCAATCGTGTCGGAAACGGTCATGATCATGTCAAATTTATGCTCCACCAAAAGGATCGTCCGATTCCTTCCGGCCTTGATCTCCTGGATAAGATCAAGGATGGCCGGGACCTCCTCCAGACTCATGCCGGCCGTGGGTTCATCCAGGAGCAACACCTCGGGATCCAGAGCCAGGAGGATGGCGATTTCCAGCTTACGTTTCTCCCCATGGGTCAGGTTGGCGGCGGCATCGGCCCAGCGGTCCCCCAGCAGGACCTGCTGCAACAGCTCGTAGGCCTGGTCTTCCAGCGCGCTATAGGACCGGTAATAGCGCCAGAAAACAAAGCCCACCTCGGCCTTGGACTGGAGGGCCACCCGGACATTTTCCAGCACGGTCAGGGTGGGAAATATATTGGTCAATTGAAACGACCGCCCCAGCCCGAGCCGGGTCCGATCAGCCGGTCCCAGGCCGGTAACGTCCCGCCCCTTGAACAGCACCTTTCCCGACGTAGGTTTATACTGGCCGCTGATCAAGTTAAACAAGGTGGTCTTCCCTGCCCCGTTGGGACCGATGAGGGACTTGAGGCAATAGGGCTCAACCTTGAGGTTGACCTTATGGACGGCAACATTGCCGCCGAAACGGATGGTCAGGTCCCGGGTTTCGATAATCGGTGACTGGTTCATCGCCGGCTCCAGTTTGGTTCGAAAATAACCCCACTCCCATAGTCATTGCGAGCGATGCGAAGCAATCCCCCTGATGTGCCTGCGGGAAGTCCCAAACCCTTAGGGGGATTGCTTCGTCGCTTCACTCCTCGCAATGACCCGATTAAAAACGTTCCTGTTTCATGCTTCGAGGATGCCGCGGCGCCTCCCGTATATGGAGGCGCCGCGGCGCCCGAGTTTACTTCTTGTTGTGGATGGGGATGTTCATATCCTTCCAGGTGAATTCCTGAACCAATTCCGGTATGGCCCATTTGACGTTGGGATCCACCTTGATTTTGAAGGCATACATGGATTGGAGGGCCTGGTGATCTTCGGGCCGAAAAACCATTTCCCCCTTGGGGGTCTGAAAGTGCATTCCTTCCAGGGCGGAGATCAGCTTCTCGCTGTCGGTGGAACCGGCCTTGGTCAACCCATTGACCACGGCAATGGCCGCTGAAAAGCCCCCGCAGGTAAAGAAGTCCGGCGGCGAATGAAACCGCTTCTCGTGTTCCTTCACCAACCAGTCATTGATGGGATTTTTGGGGATCTCATAGTAATAGTAGATGGCCCCCTTCATCCCCACCAACGGCTTGTATAGGGCCAAGGCCGCAAGAATGTTGCCGCCGGTGCTGATTTTGATCCCGTATTTCTCATCCAGTTTCATCTCGGCAATGGAGAAGGGATTGCCCTTGCCGGCCCAGATGATAAAGAGATATTTATCGCCCTTT
This sequence comes from uncultured delta proteobacterium, assembly GCA_963843145.1. Taxonomy (GTDB): domain Bacteria; phylum Desulfobacterota; class RBG-13-43-22; order RBG-13-43-22; family RBG-13-43-22; genus CAVQSS01. The sequence continues at coordinate 177,849 of CAWJJC010000028.1, read as the reverse complement.
CTGGTCTTTCAAGGCCTGGATGATCCGCTGGACCGGAGCGGTAAAATCCGTGGTATTGATGGGCGCGAATTCCTCATGGACGACCTTGGCCCCCTTGGCCTCCGCCGCCTCCTTATAGGCCTTCACCCCGTCCCGGCCGAAGGCATAGTCCTGAGCCAAGGTGGCGATGACCACTCCGGGTTTGGCTATGGTCACGGCGTTGGAGATGGCATCCTGAGAAGAATTCCGACCGGTGCGGAAGATATACCGGTTCCAGTCCGAACCAGTGATGGAATCCGCCACTGCCGGCTCGACGATCAATACCTTTTTGAACTCCTTGGCCACCGGGAGCATGGCCAGGGCCACGGCCGAGGACACCCCGCCCACCGCCAGGTCGGCCTTATCATCCTTAAACGCCTCGGTCAGCATCTGCTTGCCCACCTCGGGCTTCCCCTGGGTATCCTTGATGATAACCTTCAGGGGACGATTCAGGACCGTCATAGTGCCCTTGGTGGCGTATTCCAGGCCCAACTGAAACCCGTTGATGGATTGTTTGGCATAGGCCTCCAGAGGTCCGGTCGCGCCCACGACCTGGGCGATCTTGATCGGATCCGCGGCCAGTGCCCCGGAAACCAACAAACCACACACCAAAGCTGTCGCTGTCAACATCGATACCATTCTTCTCACATCCATGGTTCTCCTCCTTTTTTAAAGATTATCACAAATTCACTTCAGCCTATCCCGGAGCTCGGTTTTCAAGACCTTGCCGGCCGCATTGCGGGGCAAGCGGTCGATAAAGACCACTTGCTTGGGAATCTTGTACTTGGCCAGCCGGCCCCGGAGGTGATCGAGGATCTCCGCCTCGCCCAAAGGTTGCCCCTCCTTGAGAACCACCACGGCCAGGCCGACCTCACCCCATTTTTTATCGGGAAGACCTATCACCGCCGCCTCGGAAACCGGGGATAGCTCGAAGAGGACGTTTTCCACCTCGGCCGGATACACATTTTCCCCGCCGGAGATGAACATGTCCTTTTTGCGCTCCACGATGGTCAGGTCACCCTCCTCGTCCATCCGGGCCAGATCGCCGGTATGAAACCAGCCACCGGCCAAAGCCTCCGCCGTAGCCTCCGGCCGGTTCCAGTAGCCTCGCATCAGGTTGGGCCCCCGGATGACCAGTTCCCCCACGGCGTCCGTCGGCACGTCCTTGAGATCGTCGTCCACTATCCGGGACTCGACATGAAACAGGGCCCGGCCGATGGAGCCGGCCTTGCGGAGGGCCCGATCCTTTCCCAAAGTCGCAATGCTGGGGGCCGCCTCGCTCATGCCGAAACCCTGCTGGAGCACGATGCCCGCCCGGTGGTACTGCTCAACCAGGCTGACCGGCAGGGGCGCCCCGCCGCTCATGACCAGGCGGATCTTCTCGAAGGCCCGGGCCTGGAAATCCGAATGCTGGATCAAAAACAAAAAGACGGCCGGCACACCGAAAAACAAGGTGATGTTCTCTTCTTGAAGCAGCCTTAAGGTTTCGGTCGGTTCGAAAGTGCGCTGGATGACCACCGTACCCCCCGCGTACAGCATCGGCAGGGTGAACAACCCGATACCTCCGATATGAAACATGGGCAAGACCAATAGGTTTCGATCCCGGGGAGTGAAATAGAGGTCCATTTCCAGGTTGACGGCATTCCAAAAACTGGCCCCCTGGGTCAGCACGGCTCCCTTGGGTCGGCCGGTAGTGCCGGCGGTGTACATGATGATATGGGGAGTTTCCAGGCCAACCGGTTCGGCGAGTTCCGGCTCCTGCTCGGATTGCCCGGCCAGAACCTTTTCATAAGCCGGGGCGCCGGTCGTCTCTTCCTCCCCCAGAATCAGCCGGCGCCGGAGCGGGGTTTGACCGACCAGGCCCTGAACCACCTCCGCAAACCCCGGGTCAAAAATCAGCGTTTCGGTCCCGCTGTCGGAGAGATTGAAGGCCAGTTCGGCCGGGGAAAGCCTCCAGTTCAAGGGCACCAGCAGCAGTCCCAGCTTGGCCGTCGCAAAAATCACCTCGACATATTCCAGGCAGTTATAGGCCAGCAGCGCGCAACGGTCGCCCGGCTTCAGGCCTTGGGCCTGAAGGGCCCGGGAAAGCCGGTTGACCCGGCTATTGAGTTCCCGGTAGCTGAGCCGGTGTCTCCCGTCCACCAAAGCCTCCCGGTTGCCATTCAAAAAGGCCCGCTTGGTCAGCCAGAAACCGATTCCTTGCGCTTCCATCATCCGCCGCCGTCCTCAGAATAGTTTTTTCATCAGCCCGGCCAGATTCCGGGCGAAGGTGGTAACCACCTCCAAACCGATCAGATCTTTTTCCGCGTCGCGGGCCCCCCGGGTGCCGGCCACCCCCACATTCCAGTAGATCGATCCGGGAACGATCAGCCCGTTAAAAAAGAACCAGAGCAGAAGCTGGGAGAAGGCCAGATTGTGCCCGGCCCGCTGGGCCACGGTAATCGGTCCGCCGACCTTACCGTTAAAAAATTTGCCGTTCCAGTAGGACACGAAGGTGGCCCGGGAAAGCAAGGCCATCATCTGGGGGACCACCGAACTCAGGTAGACCGGAGAACCGAGGATCAGTCCTTCGACCCGGCACATTCGGGTGAAGATTTCTTCAAAATCATCCCCCGTGATGGTGCAGAACCCCTGGGTCTGACAGTCATAACAACCGGTGCAGGGCTTGATTTCCCTATCCCGCAACGAAATCAACTCCGTTTCGATCTCTTCTTCTTCCAATACTTTCAAGGCCGTTTCGACATAATAAAGGGTATTGCTTTGATCGCGCAGACTCCCGCTGATGCCCAAGACCTTCATTTTCTTCACCCCTTTTCCCGACAGAGTCCCTTGGGCGGCAACGCCGTAGAGGGCAGGACCCCGGTTTTGATCTGCTGACACATAAGCTCGACAAAAAACGGATGATCAAAACACTTCCGGAACTCCTCGGTTTCCACGCGAAGCCCCTCTGAAAGCGGCCGGTCCTGGGAAATCCGGACGGCCCTTTTGGCCTGAGCCAGGGCGTAGGCCGGGCTTTTAAAGATAGGCTTAAGAAATTTGGCCGTTTCACCCAGGAGGTCTTCGCCCGGAACCAGGGAATGAATCAGATTCAGCGCCAGGGCCTCTTTGGCCGGGTAAAGGCGCCCGCTCAAGATCATCTCCAAGGCCCGGCCCAGACCCACCACCCGGGGCAGACGCTGGGTCCCTCCCCCGCCCGGGATCAACCCCACCTTCACCTCGGGAAGCCCGATCCGGGCCCGGTCCCCGGCGATGCGGAAATCGCAGGCCAGGGCCAATTCATAGCCGCCCCCGAAACAGAGGCCGTTGATCGCCGCCACTAGGAGCAAGGGGCTGGCCTCCATCCGGTCAAATAAATTTTGAATGCGGCTGGAAAAGGCCGCGGCTTCGTCGGGGTGGCACTGCATCATTTCGACGCCGTCGGCCCCGCCGATAAAATAGGTCTTGCCGGCCCCGGTAATCACCGCCGCCCGGGCCGGGGTACCCTCCGCCTCCGTCAGCGCCTGGTCCAGTTCAGCCATGAGCGCCGTGTTGATGGAATTCCGGTCTTTCACCCGATTGACGGTCAGCCAGCAGATGTCTTCCCGGTACTCGACCAGCAATAAGGAATATTTTTTCGACATTGGTTTTCTCTTTTGCCCTCAGGCCCTCTGCGGGCACTCCCGAAGCATGAGAATTTCGAAGGACGAAGGAACAAGAAGAAAACTTCGAAATTCGATATTCGGCGTTCGATATTCAATATTCTTGTTTTCGTCTCAAATCACCCACCCGCCGTTGGGGCTGATAATCTGCCCGGTAAAGAAGTCTGCCTCCGGAGAGGCCAGATAGGCCACCAACCCGGCGATCTCCCCGGCTTCACCCAGTCGTTTCAGGGGTGTTTTCTTGAGTACCTGCTCCTCAAAGCCTTCCGGGAGCCCGGTCAACATGGGGGTCTTGACATACCCCGGCGCGATCAGGTTGACCCGAATATTGTATTTGGCCACCTCCCGGGCCAAGGTTTTGCCCAGCATATTCACGCCGCCTTTGGAGACGCTGTAATGCAGGGAACCCGGCGTCGGGGTCAGCGAAGCTACGGAACTGAACAGGAGGAGACGGCCGGTCCGGTATTCTTTCATCCAACGCACCGCCTCCCGGCAACAATAAAACACGCCGTCCAGGTTGACGGACATCATCCGGCGCCACTCATCATCATCCAAGTCCTCGATAAACGCGGTTCGTCCCAGGATAGCGGCGGTATGGACCATTAAATCCAACCGTTCGGTCTGTCTTCTCAGGGCACCGAACAGCTCTCGGACGGATTCACTGCTGGAGACGTCCACCGGGAAAGCGTCCGCCCGGCCGCTCGTCTTCCGGATGACTTGAACCGTATCCCGGGCGGCTTCCAACCGGAGATCGGCTACCAAGACCTCGATACCCCGCATTCCTAAGGCCTCGGCTGCTGCCCGGCCCAGACCGGATCCGCCGCCCACCACCAGAGCTGTTTCTACAAACTTAGTCTTCAATACCAACCTGTCCAGTTAAAGTTTGTATCAGGGGAAGTTGTTTCGGTTATTTGAGTTTTGAATTTTGCCGTTTGTTTCGAATTTCGTGCTTCGGATTTCGAATTTAAACAATACCATCACGTTTATAAGATACTTTAGTTTATATGTCCCTTTGCTTCTCATAGACCCGGGCCGGTTTGTCCGTAGGGAAAATTACCAGGTGGTCAGAATCTAGTTGATCCAGAATGCCCCGGGCAACTTCCTCGGGGGTGTCCATAACGCTTTGGTATTTTTGAATCGCCGGGGCCATCTCCTTGGTCCCCGAAGAGACGCTGAAGAATTCGGTGGCGGTCAGGTGGGGGCAGATGGCCAGGAGGCGGATACCCGTTCCGGCCAGGTCTCTGGCCAACCCGCGGGAAAAGCCCAGGAGTGCGTGTTTGCTGGCCACGTAGGCGGATACTTTGTCGGAATGGGCCAGCAATCCCCCGATGGAGGCCAGGTTGATGATGAGCCCTTCCCCCTGGGCCTGCATAATTTTCAGGACCTCCCGGGTCAGCAGCACCGGGGCGAAGAAGTTGATTTCAAACAGCCGCCGCCACTGTTCTTCGCTAGTATCCCCAAAAGGGCCGTAGGCCCCGCGTCCGGCATTGTTGACCAGGATATCCACTCGTCCCCAACGTTCCAGCGTTTTTTCCAGAATATCCCGGCGGCCTTGGGGGTCGGTTACATCGGCCGTGACGCTGAGGTGTTCACCGGAGCATTCGGCGGCCACCGCTTCCAGCTTTTCTTTTCTACGGGCCGCCAGGGTAACCCGGGCCCCGGCCCGTGAAAATCCTTTGCTCAGGGCGGCGCCTATGCCGGAGCTGGCCCCGGTAATGACTGCGATTTTACCCTCAAGATCGAACACGGATCAATTCCCAGGTTGATAATTTGTTTTAGAAACTGACAGGTGAACCAACTGTCAGATATTTATCAGCGGCTCCTTTGGCTGTCAATAAAAAAATAGGGGGCCCAATTTTTTTCAGGGAACCTTGAGACCCTCCAATACCCATTGGGCTAATTCATTTAAGAGCGCCGGGGGAAGTTCCACCTGGGGATAGGAATTCCAAACCAACCACTTTAAACCGATCAGGTGATTAAGCCCCATGAGGGAGCGCGCCAGAAAAGGCACCGGCAACGTTCGAATCTCCCCTTGTTTCACCCCTTCCCGCAGTCCGGAAACATAGCCCGCGGCCAACTTTTTATAGTACCACATGCCCGTCTCCAGACCCACGGTTTCACTTTCCCCCACCACCCGGTAAATCCGGCTGTGTTGCCGTAGAAACCGAAAAAAGGTCACCAGGCCCTCCCGCTCCATATCGCGCCGGTCGGCCAGACCCTCCGTGGCCCGTTTCAGGGTCCAGCGCAATTCCCGGCTCAAATAGCGGACAAAGCCTTCGAGCAGATTCCTTTTGCTTTTGAAGTAAATGTAAAAGGTCCCTTGGGCCACCCCCGCCGAACGGGTAATCTCGGAAATAGTGGCCCGGTTGAACCCGTACTGACCAAATACGGTTTCGGCGGCCTGGAATAAGGCCCGCTTGGTCATCTGACCCTGAGCACCGTCCTCCTCCGCCTCCGGAATGTCTTCCGGTTTCCGCACCAAGGAGGAGGACGACAGATCCTTGGGCCGGCCCCACGGCTTGGTTCCACTGATTCCCTGTAGAATTAGCTCTACCGTCAGGGCGACCAAGCGGTCCGACCGGTAGGCTTCGGTTTTCGGTCCCCAATCCAGGGTATTAAAATAGACCATCCCGATGAGACCGTAGGTGATCAGGTTCGGATCAAAAGGACGAATGGTGCCCAGCCCGGCTTCCTGCCGAAAGAAGTTTCGATAGAAGCGGGCAATCGAATCGTAGTAACCGATGGTTACCGAATCGATGAGTTCAAATTCGCCCAGTATGCGGTGGAAATAAAAATGGCTGGAAATATGGTCATAGAGGAGCTGAACCACCCAGGTCAGGCGCTCCTCCAGACTCCGGAGTCCTGGCGGCAAACCTTCCGCCTTTTCCCAAAAGCGGGAGATGATCAGGTCATTCAGTTCCAGGAAAATCTGTTCCTTGTTCTTGAAATACTGATAGAAGGTCCCGATGGAGACCCCGCAGCGGCGGGTGATTTCCGAGATGGAGGTTTGGTAATACCCCAGATCCCTGAAGACCTCCTGGGCTGAGTCCAGGATCGCGGCCCGGGTGTTCAGGCCTTTGGACTTCAAGGAACGACGCGCTGGTAGGTTTTTAGTCGATCGGGGCATTTAACGGTACCTTAAAGGTGAATCACCTCTCATATATACCAAAATTAAGCCCTGGGCAACAAAATTTTAGACCGGGCTACGGACCAGGAGGTTAGAAAGCCCGAGCGCAGGTGCGCCGGAGGATCTCCTCTTTCATCTCGGGCAGGAGGTCGTTGAAGTAGGCGGAATATCCGGATACCCTGACCAGGAGGTGGGGGTAGGCCCAGGGATTGTCCCGGGCGGCTATCAGGAACGATGGATCGATCACGTTGAGTTGAACCTGCATTCCTCCCCTCCGGAAATAGGTCCACAACAGGTTTTGAACGGACTGCCGGCCTGTTTTCCCCCGCATCGTCTCCGGGCTGAAGATGAGATTCAGGTTGATCCCGATGGCGCAAAACCGGGCATCCAGGCGGTTGACGGAATTGAGCAGGGCCTTCATCTTTTCGACTTGCGGGGAGACCGCTTTTTTCTTGGCCACCAGCTCCCAGGAGGAGGAGTGAACCACTTTCAGGTTAATCCACCCTATCTTGTGGCCACCCACCTAAAAGGGCGAACAACCAAAAAATATACCCTTCCGCCGATGTTAAAGGAAGGTCGTTAATATCGGGCAAAAGGATTTTCCTGAAAGGAGACCGCCAGTTCGATAAGCCGCATTTCCTTTGAGGCCAAAGCCGACCGTAAGGCCTGTTCCAGCCCTTGAGGGGTAGCGACCCGCTCAGCGCCGAACCCGAAGGCGGCGGCCAGGGCCGGCAGGTCAGGATTAACCAGGTCCGTTTCAAAGTCGCCTCGGCCGTAGATCTGGCGCTGCAGGAGAGCGATCATCCCGTAGGCCCCGTCATTAACCACGACCAGGGGAAAGCCGATGCCGTGACGGCGGCAGGTGGCCAGTTCCTGGGCCCCGTAGAGAAAACCCCCGTCTCCAGTCACCGCGATCACCGTCCGTTCGGGACAGGCGATCTTCAAACCGACGGCCGCGGGAAAACCGAAACCGATTATCGAAGACCCCTTGCCGGTCACCAGACCGCCGGGCCTTAAGGAATGGTAGAAATACTCGGCCCAGTATCCGAGCAGGGTATTGTCTACCACCAGGCTGCCGTCACGGGGCAGGACCCGGCGCAGGGTATCGAGATACTCGATCTCCCGGCATTCTTTGGCGACAGTTTTCCGTTCTTCCCTGATCTTGTCCTTCAGGGCTGAGAACCGCCCTCCGCTGCTTCCGTTTCCCGGGGTCTTGGATCGGACCCGTTCCGAAAGCCTCCGGGCGATCATTCGGATATCACCGATAATACGCATTTCGGCGGGATAGTTCTTGCCGATCCAGGTATCGTCCCAGTCCACCTGAATCAGTCGGGGCAGAGACACGCCCCGCCGATGAAAATCCGTGGCGCGCAGACGGGTCCCGATGGCCAAGGCGATCGTGCTGGACCTCAGGTACTCCCGGACAACTCCGCGTCGGGCGGCGTTGCCGAAAGCCAGTTCCTGATCTTCAGGGATCAGGCCCTTCCCTTCCGCATTGGTGATTAGCGGCGCCTGGATCGCTTGGCAAAGGGCCTGGATCGCCTCCCCGATCCCGGCACGAACGGCGCCCGTTCCGGCCACGATCACGGGACGTTCGGCCTCAGAGAGGAGCTTCGCCGCTAAATCGAGATCTCCGGACCACTCTTCCGGACCCCGGGCCGGATCCATGGCAGGCGGAGCCTCCGCCTCCCCGGGGAGATCCAGATCCCAAAGGTCTGTCGGGACTTCACAATAAACCGGACCGGGACGCCCGGAAAGGGCCGTTTGAACCGCCTGGGGAACCATCGTCCAGACATCGTCCCCTGTCCGAAGGCAAAACCGCTCCTTGGTTATATTTTTGAAAATCAAATCCTGGTCTTTCAGTTCGTGGAGCGTCCCTGTGCCCCGTCCGATCTGGTTGGTGGGAATATTGGTCGTGATGGCCAGGACCGGCGACGAACTCCCCCAGGCCTCGACCAGGGGGGCCACCAGGTAACCGGCGCCGGGGCCCGTGGAGGTAATGACCACCCCCACCCCTTTCCCGGCCCGGGCATACCCGTCGGCCATGTGGGTGGCGCAGGATTCATGCCGGCAGAGGATGTGTTGAATGGCGGGTTCCCCGCGCAAGGCATCGTATAAGCCGATATTGTGAATACTGGGAATGCCGAAGACCCGCTCAACCCCGGCTTTTTTTAACGCCTGAACAAAAAGTTCTGAAACTCTGGACATTGATTAGACTCCTCTGATTGTTTTTTTTGGGGAGGGGAGGGTTAGGCACCATGCTCTTAATTTAGCAGAAACTGCCTATCTTTGCTACCTTTAGGGGGGGTTGGGTCTGAGGGCAGTCCAGGAGGCGGCCCGGAGGGAATGTTTAAAATCGCGACCGAAGGTCTTAAGGCCTCGGTGCGGGGGATAGCGATGGGCCAATTCCGATCGGAGTCTGTTTTCCGGTTCGGACCAGTAAGGCAAAACGATCGGGTATCAACGAATCAACCGCCGGATCTAAGGGTTGTCCGCCAAGATTGAGAACTAATTATTTGGTCCGAGACACCACATGAATGATTGGATATCGATCATATCCCTTGGTTTGAAATCCTTCAGCGCGGACCGGAAGTATTCGGAGAAATCCAAAACGGATTGATAGGTTTTCCAATTTAATTCAGGGCGGTAGTTTATCTCGAAGGCGGACATTTCCGCGGCCAGTTGGGTGACGATCGGCTTTATAAAAATATGCTTGTCGGGGAAGACAATAAAAAGGAAATAGGACAGGGTGGTCCACTTGGCCGCCTTGATCCCCGCCAGGGTCCGGGCAAACGAGATAAACCGCTCCGCCAGCTCCTCTTTCCCATATAACAGGTGATAAAGCTTTTCGGAAAACAACTCCATGTTTTTTGAATCTTTCAGGCCATTCCTTAACGCCAATTTTTCATTGGGGAAAATCAGGTTAGTGGCATTCACCACTTTCAGTGCCCGCTTGCATATTTCCTCATAATCCTGTTGACCTAACAAGGTTTTGAATGGCTCAGGGCCTAGTAGACTCAAAGCCAGCTCATGGGCCGCCACCTTATGATTTCTTTCCCCTTTCAGGTAAGCGGGATCATAAAATCCATCGGGATAGTCCTTTAAGAACATTTCTTTTGATATTTGCAGGTTTTGGTACTTGCTTTCCCCGCCTTCCTTAATCCACAAATGGTCCAATACCGGGTTCCTGGCTTCCTCCCCGGAGATTCTTACCGGCTCAACATATTTCAAAGAGAGGGTCTTGCGGCCATCCCCGGTAAAGAATATGCTGACCTTGGAATCCCGACTGTCCTCTAATACTTTCCCCAGTCCCCATGCCGGCATGCCGGGGTGTTTCACCCTCTCGCCCTTTTTGTAGTCCATTTTTTTTACCTCATCCTTTTTAAATTGCCTCAAAAAAAAACCCCCCGGTTCGAATACGAACTGGAGGGCTAAAAAACTTTCGCATCCTGTTTGGAACGCAGATTCAATATATGCGTATAATATTACTATAGACCGATAATTCACAAAGTCAAAAGTTATTATTTCAGAAAGTCTCTCAGGAGGCGTCCCGAAGGGATCAGCAGACTAAGGTAATTGAATTTATTGCAATTAATATTTTTCCTGCTTATTGGGATTTCTATCTATTTTGGTCTTGACTCAGAGTCGCCTTGTAGATAAAAATTATTAGGGGTCATCTCATACCCCGATCAGGAGGCTTTTGGACCCTTCCACCGGCCCCCGATATATTTCTTCCCTGAAGGAACCCAAGGGGTTGTGACCCAGGATCCAGTGGTTGCGGGACTATTATTTCCAGGGCGCCCGAAGGGCCTGGACCACCGGGACCCCCTGGGATGTACAATTCAACGAGATGACCTACTATCTCGTTCCGGAAACCTACGCCCTCCTGCAAACGCTCCGCGGGTCGTTCCGCCAAGACGGCCCGTCGGGTGCCTCTGGCCAAAAATTTCTGCTCGTGAAGCCTGATGGAGCGGCGGGCCTGGTTCGTAAAAGAAGTTTTGGAGTCAGGGCTCGCTACCAGGGAGTGCCGCTGGCGACCATGGACATCGATTGGGTCTACAACTCGATGCCGCCTTGCCACGGGCAGATTTACCCCGAAGTGCCCTTGCGGCCAGCCACCTCGTTTTAAAAACTCGTTTTCCGTCGGGGTCGGGCCAAAACCCAGGCCACCCTTTCAGAACCTGCGTATTACCCTGATCAAAAATAGTGACCGCAGGTTGCTTTCAGGGATAAATCCCTCTCAGTTCCATCGCCTTAGCCACCCGCTGGATCCCCAGGATATAAGCGGCCGTGCGCATGGAAACCTTCTTCTGCCGGGAGATCTGATCGGTTTCGGCAAATGCCCGGCTTAAAATCCTCTGGAGCCGGTCATAAACCTCTTCCTCGCTCCAGAACAGCTCCTGAAGATTCTGAACCCATTCGAAATATGAAACGGTGACGCCCCCCGCGTTGGCCAGGATGTCGGGCACGACCAGGACCCCCCGATCGAAAAGGATTTCATCCGCGGCAGGGGTGGTCGGGCCGTTGGCTCCTTCGGCGATGATCCGGCATTTCAGGCGCGGGGCGTTTTTTTCCGTGATCTGGTTTTCCAGGGCCGCCGGCACCAGGATATCGCACTCCAGTTCCAGGAGTTCCTCATTCCGGATGTCTTCCACTTCCAGTTCCCGGGTCAGGAAGCATTGGGAGCGATCCTTGCAATCCAGGGCCTTTTCGACATCCAGCCCCGAGGAATTATGGATACCTCCCTTGGTGTCGCTGATGGCGATGACCCGGCATCCAGCCCGGCTGAAATTCCGGGCGGCGATCCCGCCCACATTGCCGGCCCCTTGAATGACCACCCGCGCGCCCTCCAGGGGCATGCCGATCCGTTGGGCCGCATCCCGGGCCGTTATAAAAACCCCTTTACCGGTGGCTTCCAGCCGCCCCAGGGACCCACCCAGTTCGACCGGTTTCCCGGTTACCACTCCCGGGACCGTATAGCCTTTCAGGATGCTGTAGGTATCCATGATCCAGGCCATGACCTGGGGATTGGTATAGACATCCGGGGCCGGGATGTCGCTTTCCGGGCCGATGTAAGGGGCGATCTCCCAGGTAAATCGCCGGGTCAGATTCTCAATCTCCCGGAGCGACATCTCCTTGGGATTGCAGCATACTCCGCCCTTGGACCCCCCGAAGGGGATGTTAACCACGGCGGTCTTCCAGGTCATCCACATGGACAGCGCCCGCACCTCATCCAGGTTTACGTCCGGGTGGTAGCGGATCCCCCCCTTGGCCGGGCCCCGGGCCGGGTTATGGACCACCCGGTAGCCGGTAAAAATTTTCAAAGATCCGTCGTCGAGCTTCACCGGGAAGTGGACCACCACCTCCCGTTTGGTGCTCTTCAGCATATCCAGGATTCCCGGATTCAATTCCAAATGTTTTCCGGCAATATCCACCTGCTCCCGGGCGATCTCATAAGGGTTGTTCGGTGTCATCTTTTCCTCCTTCGATCCCAGCGAATGCGAATTTTTGGTTAAAAACCCGAAGGGTTGGGCAGACTGGAAATAAATTGTTGCAGGGCCTCTCGCCAGAAAAGAGGCTGAAAGCCGACGGCTGAGGTCAATGGACGGGTGTCCAACACGGAAAAGGCCGGCCGGATCGCCGGCCTTTTCAATTCCTGAGCGGTAATGGGCCGGAGTTCCAGGTTCGACCCGATCAGGTTTAAAATCGCCCGGGCGAATTCATACCAGCTTACTCCCCCGTTGGTCCGGTCCGTCAGATGATAGGTCCCGTATTTTTGGGATTCGATTAAGACCAGGATCCCCTGGGAGAGGTTGACGGCCCAGGTGGGGGACATGGTCTGATCGGTCACTACGGAAAAGGGTCTTCCCCCACGGGCCTTATCCAGGATGGTCCGCACGAAATTAGGACCGTTCCTTCCGTATAAGGAACTGGTGCGGACAATAAAGTATTTTTTCAGCAACCCGCTTACCAGGCCTTCCCCCTCCCATTTGGTTTGCCCGTAGGCATTGAGGGGTCGCGGGGGATCTTCGGGCCGGTAGGGGACGCCGGATTGTCCGTCAAAAACATAATCCGTACTGATCTGCAACAGAGGGATATCCAGATCCCGGCAGGAAAAGGCCAGGTGTCCAACCCCCAGGGCATTGACCCGGCGGGCCTCTTCCGAATGAGTTTCCGCTCCATCCACGTTGGTATATCCGGCACAGTTGATGACCAGATCAGGAAGGTGATGCGGGAGGATCTTAAAAACGGATTCCCGGTCGGTGATATCCAGATCCGGGAGAGAACAGGGGACCACTTCATGGCGGGTCCGGAGGATGGGGATCAGGTCAGCGGAGAGTAAACCGGGTACGCCGGTCACCAGGATCCTCATTACTTACTCCAAAATCCTTTGCTTTCCTGGGCCAGCTTCTTCTTGAGCGGCTGCCACCATTCGGGGTGTTCCTGATACCATTGAACGGTTTGCGCCAGCCCTGCTGAAAATTCCACCGTGGGGCGCCAGCCGATCTCCCGCCGGATCTTCTCGTTGCTTAAGGCGTAGCGCAGGTCATGCCCCGGTCGATCGGTCACATAGCGCAGCCATTCCTCTCCCCGGCCCAGGGTCTTCAAGACTTCCCGGGCCACTTCAATGTTCTTTCGCTCCGACTCTCCGCCCACGTTGTAGGCCTCGCCGATCCGGCCGGCCGAAAGAATCCGATCGATGGCCCGGCAGGCGTCTTCCACGAACAGCCAATCCCGAACGTTTTCACCCCGGCCATAAACCGGGACCGGCTGGCCCTCCAAAAGATTGGTGACCATCAAGGGAATGAATTTTTCCGGAAACTGGTAAGGGCCATAATTATTGGATGGTCGAACGATCAAAACCGGAAAGTGGAAGGTTTCAACGTAGGCCCGGGCTAAGAGATCTCCGGAGGCCTTACTGGCCGAGTAGGGTGAGTTGGGCCGGAAAGGAGTTTCCTCGGTAAAAATACCCTCGGCGCCCAGGGCCCCGTAAACCTCATCGGTGGAGACGTGCAGGAAACGGAAACCGTCTGCCTTATCCAGTTTTTCCTCCCAATAGCGTTTAAAAACCTCCAGCAGGGTATGAGTCCCCAGGACATTGGTTTGAATGAATTCTTTCGATCCCCGGATGGATCGGTCCACGTGCGATTCGGCGGCGAAATGGACAACCGTTTGGACCGGAACCCGCTCTAACAGTTGATTCAGCAGAGCTTCATCCAGGATATCCCCTTCCACAAATTGGTACCAGGGTTCGGAGCCTAGGTCCCGAAGGTTCTCCGGATTGGCGGAATAAGTCAACTTATCCAGATTGACCAGCCGGTCCTCCGGGTGCGCCTGGTGGTACAGACGAATAAAATTGGACCCGATAAACCCCAGGCCGCCGGTAACCAGTATGGTTTTGATCCATGTTTATCTATCCCTGATTAAAGGTTAAATCCGAAATACGAAGCACGAAATCCGAAACAAATTCAAAATTCAAATGATCAAAATTCTAAACATGGGGTTTTTGGATTTTCGTCCTTAGAATTTGTTTCGTGCTTCGAATTTCGACCATTTCTAGCCAAAAATTCAATAATTTTTGGCTTAGACTTCCACCACCGCGTTGTCTCCCACCATCAACCTCAGGGCCTGGGACTGGTTTTTACCCTGGGTAATCCGGCTTTCCCGGCCTATGAGGCTGTCCTCCAGGCGGGGGATATTCTCGATGTGGCAGTCATTCAAAATAACCGAATGCTCCACCACGGAATGGATGATCCGGGTGCGGGGACCGATGGTGGTGTAGGGCCCGATAAAGGAATCGCTGATCTCCGCCCCTTCGCCGATCACCGCCGGACCGCGGATAATGCTGTTCACTACCCGGGCCTTGGTTCCCAGGCGGACCCGTCCGGTCACCTGGCTTTGAGAATCACATTCGCCGCAGAGGTCCCGTTTCACGTAATCGTCCAGGACCGTGGTATTGGCCGCCAGAAAATCATCCTTTTTGCCGGTGTCCAGCCACCAGCCTTCCAGTTTGTGCCCCTTGACCAGGCCTTTCATATTCATCAATTCCTGGATGGCATCGGTGATTTCCAGCTCCCCGCGGGCCGAGGGCTTGATCCGGGCGATGGCCTCGTGGATCCGGGGCGAAAAAAAATAAATCCCCACCAGGGCCAGATTGGAAGGCGGTTTCTTCGGTTTTTCGATCAGGCGGGTGATACGCCCTTTTTTATCCAGAACCGCCACTCCGAAGGCGCTGGGATTGTCCACTTCCTTCAAGAAGAGGAAGGCGTCCAACTTTTCTTCCAGAAACCGCTCCCGGTAGCCTTTGATTCCCTCGGCCAAGAGATTATCCCCCAGGTACATGACAAAAGGGGATTGGCCTAGGAAAGGCTGCCCGGTTTTGACCGCGTGGGCCAGACCCAGAGGCTGATCCTGGAGGATGTAGGTAATGCGCAGTTCCCAGCGACGGCCGTCCCCCAAAAATCGGCGGACATCCTCCTGGGTTTCCGGAGCTACGATCACCCCCACTTCCTTGATGCCGGCATCCATCAAGTGCTGAAAAACATACCCCAGAATCGGTTCGTTGGCCACCGGAACCAGTTGCTTGGCCATGGTATGGGTAATGGGACGCAAACGGGTCCCTTTGCCGCCGGAGAGTACTAAGGCCTTCATAGGCCTCCTTTCTGACCAGAAATAATAAAAGGCTGAATGTCCATCTAACCCAAGTTGCTGCTCAAAGTCAAGGGTCGGCAGGAATACGCTTCTTTTTATTCCTTGTTAATTTGGAACAAATGGTTTAATTAATACGAGTCGGCCAGGGGAGAGGTTCCGGTTCCCGCCCCGGATGGGGGATAACGCTTCTTTTTAGTGAAAGGTGCGCTTATGTTCAAAGATGCCGTTAAACTGGTTCATTGCCTGGTGGCTAAAGCCGATCCCGGTCCCTCCGGGCCGGAAGTCCGGTTTATCCCCCAAGCGGAGTATGATCTCTGGAAATATATGGTCGCCAGCCAGTACCATTTTACCGTGTCCGACGAAAAAATTTACCTCTATATTTCCCGCCGGGAATACGAGGCCCATGAGGCCTTGTGCTCGCGATTGCCCCAGGTGGAAATCAATAAGATCACTTTGTATTTTTTTCTCAAAGCGGATCAGGTACTGGTGCCGGTGATCCGCTATTTTCCCAAAGAACAATACCCCGCGATTAAGCCGTTATTTTTGAATCACTTTAAGGACTTTGAAGATCGAAACCACGCCACCAAGGTCCTGAAAGAAATCATCGAAGAAGAAGGTCTGGGTCTGCGAAATCTTTAAACCGCCTCCCCTCCGCAATAGGGACATACCCGCCAGTTTTTCCGTAACCGTTTTCCGCACCCCCGGCACCGCCTTACCAGGGGCCGGGCGCATTGCGGGCAATAAAGATAAAAATGCTCCAGCGGGTATAAACAATGGGGACAGCAGCGCGCCCCCAGATCATAAGGGACCACCCGCAGCAACTCTTCCAGGGAGATCGAGCCCTTTCGGGCCTTTTGCAGGGCCGTGGCCAGCAAAGGTTCCACCTCTTCCTGAGCGGTCAGATAACGGAGATCGTTTTCCGAAGTCCGGGAAAGCAACGCTTCCCTGATGGCCGGGGTGACGGTCAACAGTTCAAACACCCCTTCCCGGCCGGTGACGCCCTGCCCTTGGCATTCCTGACACCCCTGACCGCGGTAAAAGGTCTGATCCGCCGAACCGGACAAGTGAAACCGTTCCAGAAATTCCGGATCCGGTCGGTAAGGGGTCAAGCACTGGGGACAGTTCCTCCGGACCAGGCGCTGCGCTAAGATTCCCAACAGTGAAGAAGAAATCAGGTACGGGGGCAGGCCCAAATCGGTTAATCGGGTAATGGTGGATACGGTGTCATTGGTATGGAGGGTACTCAAAACCAGGTGCCCGGTCATGGCTGCCCGAAAGGCAATCTGGGCGGTCTCTTCATCCCGGATTTCCCCGACCATAATTACATCGGGGTCCTGGCGTAAAACCGACCGGAGCACCGAGGCAAAGGTCAGTCCAATTTTTTCATTCACCTGAATCTGATTAATCCCCTCCAGGAGGTACTCCACCGGATCTTCGATCGTGACAATATTAATTCTGGGACGGTGGATGGAACGCAGCAGGGAGTACAGGGTGGTGGATTTCCCGCTCCCGGTCGGACCGACCACCAGCATTATACCCTGGGACCGTTCCACCATGGCCTTTACCCGTTGAAGCGACCGGGAAGGGATCCCCAGTTGCTCTGGCCCCAGGACCCCCCGGGAATCGCCGAGAAGCCGAATGACCACCTTCTCCCCCCAAAGGGTCGGCAGGCAGGAGACCCGCAGGTCCAGCGGTTTTCCTTGAACCACCCGGTGAAAGCTGCCATCCTGGGGATTGCGTCTCTCGCTGATATTAAGGTTGCAGGTGACCTTAAAACGCGAAACCAGGGATTCCTGGAGGGACTTGGGGAGCACCGGACCGGGCACCAGCAGGCCATCCACCCGAAATCGAACCTGAACCGCTTGAGGTAATGGTTCCAAGTGGACGTCACTGGCTCCCCGATCGACGGCCTCTGCCAATAATTCATTCTGCAGGCGCACCGCCGGGGCTGTTTCATCCGTCAGCGGTCTGAGACTCCTTTCCAATCTTGCCGGTTGCATGAGCTACCTCCCTCTAAAAGAGTATCTTTTGCAAGGCTATCCTCTGTTACGAATCAATTAAGTCGCTTCGCCCTTTGGGGTGGGGACCCTCGCCAATCCGGTATGGCCGCCGAGACCCGGCGGCCACGGAACTCCGATTACAGACTAAGCTACCATTATATTTTATTCTGGACATCCACCTCAAAGACTGAACAACCTCAAATAACTGCAATGGTTATGCCAGGGAAGTGTTGGTTCAGGCGGGAAGAAGAGAAAAACATTCCAGCAGCCAGCGGACCATTTGCCTTCGTCTATCTAGAAATCGTGGATCTCTGAAGCCGTGCCGCCAGGTAGCGCCGGAGAGCTCATCGGAAACCATCAGCAGGGCCGCGGTTTTAATTCCGCGAAAGGCCCCCACCGTATAAAAAGCCGAAGTCTCCATGTCGACCCCCCAGATGCCTCGGGACTGACAGGCCCGGATCTTGGGCCAGGTTTCCCGATAGGGAGCGTCGGTCGTCCAGACCGGGCCCACGCGGTAAGACAGGCCCGAGTGGTCCAGCGCCCTCCGCAGGTCCGCCGAAAACCGGGGATGGGCACGGGGATTGGGTTCGGGGGTGTAATGCCGGGAAGTGCCCTCATCGCTTTCGGCCCAGTCCGGGAGGAGGAGATCTCCCGGCAACAAATCCGATTTCAGACTGCCGGTCCAGCCGAAGAGCAGCACGCTCCGGGCCCCGAGGGCAATCAATTTCTCCAGCACCATGACCGCCTGCGGAGATCCCAGAACCGGTCCGGCCAAGGCCAGGGTCCGGGGCGGGTGCGGTAAATGATAGAGTCGCAGCCAGGGATTTTTGAAACGGAGTTCCCCTGGAGGCTGGATCGTCTGGCTCAGCATTTTCAAGTCCCCGGGAACCGCCACCAGTATAGCCAAAGGGCCGATGGCCGGTTCACGACCGGATTTCTTGGGATTAATCGCGCAGTCGGAGGGTAAAGCCATCAATACTCGGTCGGTTCCTGAGACCTGTTCAACAATTCCCTGGCCAGGATTTTGGTCGATTCCGAGGGGGCGGTCCCGGACAACATCCGGGCCAATTCCAGCAACCGCTCTTCTTCGTTCAAAACTTTTATCTCGGTGTAGGTGCGTTTGGCTTTTACTTTTTTTATGACCTGATAGTGGCTGTCGGCAAAGGCGGCGATTTGCGGCAGATGGGTGATGCATAAAACCTGATGAATCCGGGCCAAGGCTTTCAGTTTGCGTCCGACCTTTTCTCCCAGGCTACCCCCGATACCGGCATCCACTTCGTCAAAAATCAGGGTTTCGGTCACTCCGCGTTGGGAAAGCAATCCTTTAAGCACCAGAAGGATCCTGGACAATTCTCCCCCCGAAGCGATGCGGGCCAACGGACGAAGCCCTTCCCCGGGATTAGGGGCCAGCAGGAATTCCCCCTTTTCCAGGCCCTCCGGAGTCAACAGTCGGCCCCCATAGGAAAATACCGATTCGGTTTTGGGATCAAATGACGGTGAGGTAAATTGGATTTCAAAGCGACAGCCGGCAAGGCCCAATTCCTTAAATTCCTCCTCCACCAGGCGGATCAAGCGCCGGGCGCTTTCGCGGCGCCGGGCGGAGAGGCCTTCGGAAATTTCGAATACGTCCCGGCGCCGGTCTTCCACGGCCTGCTCCAAGGCGCCTCGGCGCTGGCCGCTGTCCTCTAGTTCTTTTAACTGCCCTTCCAGAGTGGCCGAATAATCCAAAATCGCTTCGGCGGTTGGACCGTATTTGGCCGCTAAACGCTGGAACTGCTGGAGCCGGTCCTCCACCTCCTCCAGGGTCCGGGGATCGAAAATTAACCCTTGGCCGTACTGGCGAAGGACAATCCCAATTTCCGACAGTTCCACTCCCAGGCGGTCCAGGGTTTCTCGGCTTGCTTCCAAGGTGGGATCAATGACGGCTACCGACCGCACCAGCTCCTTTACCCGCCCCAGCAAATTGGAGAGGGATTGGTCCGAACCCTCCAAGATTTCCTGAGCCTGATGGATCTTTTCCCAGATCTTCTCAGCCTGACGCATGACCTCCTTGCGCCGGCGCAATTCCTGTTCCTCTCCGGGTTTGAGTTGGGCCTGGCGAATTTCCCGGAGCTGGAAATTCCAGAGTTCCACCAAGTCATTTCGTTGCCGCGCCTCCTCCTTGAGCCTTTCCAGCAGACGAACCTGCCTTTCCAATTCCTCATAGCCTTCTCTGACTTCCTGGCGAAGATCTTCCAGATCGGCAAAACGGTCCAGAAAAGAAAGATGCTGATTGGGGTTTAATAGGGTTTGATATTCATGCTGGTTGGAAATGCTGATCAGGGTTCGGGTTTGCTGGGCCAATTGGGTCAAACCGGCGACTTGGCCGTTAATCCAAGCCCGGCTTTTACCGGCGCCCTGGATGCTCCGACGAAACAGCAACTGGGATTCCTCTGAACATTCAGGGCAGGACGGCCCGACCTTCCGGCCGTCACCCGCTTCCAGTACAAACAGGGCCGAAACGTTGGCTTCCGTCGTCCCCTGACGGATTACCTCCGCCGTCGCCTTATTCCCCAAAAGAAGGTTCACGGCCTTGATGATAATCGATTTCCCGGCCCCGGTTTCCCCGGAAAGGACGTTAAGCCCGGGGCCGAAGACAATATCCAGGTTTTCGATGAGGGCAAGATTTTGGATTTGCAGCAGTTCCAGCATAGGACCGCGTTCCCTGAAAAAGGATTTTTGGCTTCTTAACCGCCAAGGTTGATTCGAACCCAAGGAATAAAAAAAGGCCCTCCAAAAGACGATGCCATTTGAGGGCCTGGTGTTTTTAGATTTTCAGCGGATGGTTAAACCTTCATGACATTCGCAGCCTGCAACCCCTTATCCCCATCCTTGATTTCAAACTCCACATCCTGCCCTTGTTTAAGCGTCTTAAACCCATCACTCTGGATGGCGGTGTAGTGAACAAAGACGTCGGATCCGCCCTCCCTTTCAATAAATCCAAACCCCTTGGCATCGTTAAACCACTTGACTTTACCTCGACTCATCATGGTACCCCCTCCTTAAAAATAGGCTACACGGATGAAAGCTCCGTTACTGCAGGCCGGACAAAAAAAGGTAAAAAAGCGACGTCACCTTTTTACCTTGCTGGGAATCGGACATTCATATAAAAATCAAAAACCTCGATAAGGGGCTATTTAACTTGGATTATAAAGCATGTCAAGATTTTTTTTGATCTCCGGCGGCTAAAGTTGCATCCATCCCTTTACTCTAAATTCCCCTATCAGCGGTGGATGAGGCAAGTAGGGATTATCAACCCGGTCGGAGCGCCGGAAAATCAAAGGGCCCGAGGAGTGAATGGATCCTCGGCTGACGATCAGGCCCTCCAGGCTTCCGTTGACCGGTGGAATAAACGCCCCTCCCGACCAGAATACAGCCGCTGCCTCCGTGGCCGCTTCCACGAGGATATCTCCTCCGGCCAGGAAGGCCACATTCAGTTTCTGGGCTCCGTTAAGCCGGGCAGTACCCTTGAAGGTGATTTTTCCGGTACTGACCAGGGTTATCCCGCTCAATTCCTCCCCCTCAAGCGTTATCTCCCCATCCACGAATATCAGGGTTCCTTGTTGATCTCCGGACAACTTCAGGGTCTGGGGACCGACGAAATAATGGTTTCCCTTCTCTTGGGCCTGTCCCCGCAGCCGGTCAAAATCGGCCGGTTGAAGTACGGGCACTTCCCAGGCCTCCCGATAGTCGCCGCGGAGGGGATCCGCGGATTGACTGACGGTGAATTGCTGCTGCCGCAGACCATCGACCAGTGTCGGGTCAAGATCGAACCCCTGATTGGCATGAATATGGGTCTGCATTTGGATGGGCCCTCCCAAGTGCAGGCTGCCGGCGGTTAACAGCCCAATTCGAAAGGGAGGGGTGGCTTCCTGGGCCCCGCCGCTGAAGCCCCCCAGAATGGTGGCCTTGAGTCGAGCCGTTGTTTGATTAAGGGGATCGACCGCCTGAACAACTAATTCAGCAAAACCCGGAACCGCTCCGGGATCGTAGCGCAAAGACTCCACCCAAAGCCGATACTGTTTCCAATTGGCTTGCGCCGGCTCATGGAACGGCAGCGCTATTTCCGAACCGTTTTTCTTCAGGAGGAAGAATTCGGGGTGGGCGCGAAAACCGGCCAAGAGGGTCTGAACCCCAGCCTCGGCCGCATAGAGGACCTGTTGGCTATCCCGGTAATGGGCCATGATCTTCAGGTCCGCCCCGGACATCAGGAAGGCGGTGGTTCCGATGATGGTTACCCCCAGCATGGCCAGTAAAACCATGACCAAGGCCGCGCCCTTTTCCTGCTTCCGGCTGTCCTTTTTAGGTCGCTTCAATTCCGTCTCCTTACCTGTGAGTTCAAAAGCAATGGTTGTCCTTCCTTTTCAGCGCCCGTAGCCCTTCCCGGCTCCAGAAGGGCCCCGATTTCAAGGTCATAGGAACCGTTCGGCCCTGATTTGATTTTTAGATGCGAGATATCTTCCGCCACCGGCTCAAATCCACCGGCGTTGATTTTTCGTTTCAACACCGGTCTTCCGGCCTCGTGGAAATGCCCGCCCGAATCATTCTGGTCGGTAAAAACGGCGTAACTGACCAGGCTCACTTCACCCACCTCTGTTCCAGAAGGTTGGGTCTGTTCTAACCCCTGCCACCCTGGATCCTTGGGATCGGCATCAATGGTCAGGCTCCGGCCGTTGATCGCTCTGACCAGGGCAAATTGGGGAGGTTTTCCGAGATAGAGGATATCCCCTACCCGATACTGGTCGCTGACCTCGGAAGCGGATAACGACAGAGTTAAAATATTCCCACCGGCCAGGACCTCCGAGGCCAGGACGGTCGGGTTGTTTTCATTCGGCAAGACCGTCAGGATGGAAATTACATCCGGATCAAGTCCACCGGAGATTATAGTCACCGCTTCCTGGAGGTTTACGGCCAGGGGGTATTTGGGGAGATACGCCTCCGGGACCCCCAGGTCAGCGATCAGTCGCTGCGACTCATCCCCATCGGGATAGGCAGCCAGCCGGAGGTCGCGGCTGATCATTTCCAGGGAGGCCCGGAGCACCTGTTGGCGATTCACTTTTCGACCCTGTTGTCTGAAAGCATCGGCCTGATGGATAAACAGCTCGTAGGTTAGCCCCAGAATCGAGACGATCAGCCCCAGGGCCACCAACAGTTCCAGAAGCTGAAAACCGGCGACGTCTTTGATCCGATATCGGACCGTGTCTTGAACAGCATTCCCCGGAATCCGGACCATTTCTTTACCTCCTCCTTTTTGGGTGGATGGCCACAATATATGGTAGCTTAGTCTGAAATCGGTGCTCCGTGGCCGCCGAGACCCGGCGGCCATACCAGATATGGGGGGGGTACCCACCCAAAAGGGCGAAGCGACGCTTTATTGCACTCTTACCCTTCCTTGTGATGAAACAGTAATCAACTTCTGTCGTTCTCCGCTCTTCAGGAGAATAGAGGCGCCGGCAGCCGTCCCCCGGGGTGAAAAAACCGGGTTGAAGCTGCTGCTCAAGAGATCCACCCCCGGATGATAATAGGGATTGTCGGGGTTATTGAATTCTCGCGGGATTCCTGCCGGGACTCCTGTCCACTGGACGCCCCCGGAGGCGGAGGCCTTCTCGATCTGATAGGATTCCCGGCCCGGGGAAAAAACTATTCGGCATGGGCGGTTTTGAGCAATGGCCATCATCCGAGCCGTCTGGATATCCAGGACGATATCCTTTACTGCTCCCTGCAGATGGAGAGTGGGGTAAAGGTCCCGGAAACCAAAACCGACCAGGGCCGCCGTCAGACCGACCAACCCCATGGTGACGACGATCTCCAGGAGAGTCAGTCCCTTGGCTTGAGCCCTCCTGTCTTCTTTCTCATAAGCGCTACGTTGTTTTATAAACATTAAAGGGCTCCATTTATGTCGTCTAGGGGTGCCTTAAAAGATGAACGTCGAACATCGAACATCGAACGTCCAACATCGAATGAAAAACAAGCAGCCAATACCGAAGGCTGTTTCTAGTTCTTTCCCCATTAGACCTTCGATGTTGGACGTTCGATGTTCGATGTTCATCTTCTTCATTGACCTCGCCAGAATCCATCCCGCGCCAAGATAGATCGTCGCGTAAGGATTCCCCCAGAGGTTCACAAGACCTCTCCGAAGGAACGGCAACAATTCTGCGAATGATTTTTGGAGTTACCTGGGGGGGGTAAGGGAAGAAAAATTCAGATACCAGGCGATGAGCTCGGGTCCCAGGAAAAGATGGACCAGAGCGCCCAAAGCGAGGAAGGGTCCGAAAGGCAGGGCGTGGGTTCGCCCTTTTTTCCAGAAAAGGATCAGGGCGATTCCCAGGATGCTGCCGATCAGTGAGGAGATGATTATGGTAACCAGGAC
Source organism: uncultured delta proteobacterium (assembly GCA_963843145.1). Taxonomy (GTDB): domain Bacteria; phylum Desulfobacterota; class RBG-13-43-22; order RBG-13-43-22; family RBG-13-43-22; genus CAVQSS01. Next base: position 154,005 of record CAWJJC010000028.1, on the reverse strand, counting down.
ACCGGTCCAGCCCAAAAAAGCGCCGATCATGGCTAATAACTTGATATCTCCCCCGCCCATACCTTCTCTTTTCGCCAATAGTTCGTAGCCGGTGGCCAGCAGGTAGAGGAGACCGCCTCCAACCAGTAATCCGATCAGGGAGGATTTCCATCCGGGTTCTCCCGTCAGCCAGGATAATCCCAGGCCCACGACCAACCCCGGCAACGAAATAACGTCCGGGATGATTTGGTGCTCCCAGTCGATAAAAGTGACCACCACCAGGGCGCCGGCCAAAACGGCACCCTGGAGGAAGAGCCAGGAAATTCCAAAACGCCAAACCAGGGCGACCATCAGGAAGGCCGTCAGGAGTTCGATCAGCGGATAGCGATAAGCGATGGGTTGTCGGCAGTAGCGGCATGCCCCCCTTAATAGCAAGAAACTTACCAAAGGAATATTCTCCCAGGGGGACAGGCCGTGCCCACAGCGGGGACAGTGCGAGCCCGGCCAAACGATGGACTCATCCCGGGGCAGCCGATAAATACAGACATTGAAAAAACTGCCCAATACCAGACCCAACAGGCCAACCAGCCCATAAACCATTATCGGCAAACCGTTTCCCAGAGTTGTCATGGATTTAACCTTTCCTTCGGCCTACTATTCCGATAGTCTAATGAATTTGACAATTGTCCCGGTTCTCGGTACTATTACCATAAAGGGAAGAAACTTTACAGTCTTTGTGAACCGTTTACCTAATTGAATCCGCCGCCCGGACGCCGGGAAAGGGGAAGGTCTATGATCTACCGCATCAACCCGCAAAATCCGCAAAAAAGACTGATTTCCAAAGCGGTGGACATCTTAAGGACCGGGGGGTGATCGCCTACCCGACCGACACCATTTACGGTTTTGGTTGTGACATCCTGAACAAAAAAGCGATCCAGCGGATTTATCAGATCAAAAAGCGGGACCGCTCCAAACCCTTCAGTTTTATCTGTTCCGACCTGAAAAATATCAGCGAATACGCCCAGGTGACCGATTATGCCTATAAGACCATGAAGCGCCTACTGCCTGGCCCTTATACCTTCATCCTGCCGGGAACCAAACTGGTGCCCAAGATCATGCTGACCAAAAGGAAAACGGTGGGCATCCGGGTTCCCAATAATAACATTTGTCTGGCTATTGTCGAGGCCTTAGGGCATCCGATCATCAGCACCAGCGTCGGTTGGTCCGGCCGGGAGGTCTTAAGCGACCCGCAGCAGATCGAAGAAACCTTCGGCTCCCAGATAGAACTCACGATTGACGGAGGAATCCTCCCCAACCAGCCCTCCAGCATCATCTCGTTGCTGGACGACCTGCCGGAAGTCATTCGGGCCGGCCAGGGTGAGGTGAGTCAGTTTCTGTAAAAAGCGGGGGGGACCCATAACCAGTCGAAAACGGATGTCGGTGTTTGGCCATTAGATAATGGGAGAAGGATGGGAGAGACTTTTTTCGATCTCCACAGTAGAAAACCTGCAGAAAGATGGGGCCTCCCCCTAGACGGGCCTAGATAGCCCTCCAGGGGGGGGATCGGGTTAGAGACGAAGGTTGGTTCCCCGTATCAGTCGGTATTTTCCTGGGGATCGAGAGAGGTCTTGGTTTTATTTTCCAATCCTTCCCGCAACAAATCCCCCAGGTTGGAACTGGCTTCCCGGGAAGTATTGACATATTCCTTCACGTATTGTTGATCTTCTTCTTTTTTGGCCCGGCGAATAGACAATCCGATGCGCCGGTCCTTTTTATTGACATTGATAACCTTGGCGCTGATCAGGTCACCCACTTTAAATAGACCGACCGGGGTCTTGATTTTTTCCTTGCTCACCTCGGAAACATGCACCAGACCCTCGATCCCCTCTTCCAACTCCACGAAGATACCGAAATCGGTCACATTGGTGATAATTCCGGTAACCATTGTCCCGGGGGCGTATTTTCGGGGGATATCCTCCCAGGGATCGATCTCCAACTGCTTGATGCCCAAAGAAAAACGTTCCTGATCCTTATCGATATGCAGGACCTTGGCCTGAATCTCCTGACCTTTTTTGTATAACTCGGCCGGGTGCTTGATGCGCTTGATCCAGGAAATATCTGAAATATGAACCAGCCCGTCAATGCCTTCGTCGATGCCGATAAACAAGCCGAAGTCGGTAATATTCTTAATCTTGCCTTCAATAACCGTCCCCACCGGATATTTTTCGGCAATCACATCCCAGGGATTCGGCTCTATCTGTTTCATGCCCAACGAAATGCGTTTCTTATCGGGGTCCACGGATATGACCACGGCTTCCACCTGATCCCCCACCGAAACAACTTTCGATGGATGACGGATCTTCTGCGTCCAGGACATTTCCGAAACGTGAATCAGCCCTTCCACCCCGGTCTCCAGTTCCACAAAGGCCCCGTACTCGGTTAGGTTCACCACTTTCCCCTGAACCCGGGAACCGATTTGGTATTTTTCCGTTACTACCGTCCAGGGATCGGCCAGAAGCTGTTTAAGTCCCAGAGAAACCCGCTGCCTTTCCCGGTCGAAATTCAAGACTACCACCCGTAGCGTTTCGCCCACCTGGCAGATATCGGAAGGGTGACTGGCCCGACCCCAGGAAATATCGGTCACGTGCAGCAGTCCGTCAATACCGCCTAGATCGATAAAGATCCCATAATCGGTGATATTCTTCACCACTCCTTCCAGAATCTGCCCCTTTTCCAGGGTATCCAATATCTGGTTTCGCTGACTTTCCCTTTCTTTTTCCAATATGGATCGCCGGGACAGAACGACATTGTTCCGCTTCTTATTGTATTTCAATATCTTAAAAAAGAGGGTTTGGCCGATGAGATGATCCATATCCCGAACCGGTTGAAGATCCACTTGCGATCCGGGCAAAAAGGCCGGCAGGCCGATATCGACCGACAACCCGCCCTTCACTTTCCCGACTACCCGGCCTTCAATGACCCCGTCATCCCGGTAGATCCGGCTGATTTCATCCCAGATTAAAATCTTCGCCGCCCGTTCCTTGGAAAGACGGATATCGCCGTCATCTTCGTCTTCCCGCTTTTCAATGAGCACATCAATCCAATCGCCGACCTTGGCGGTTATTTCCCCGCCAACCGAACTCATAAATTCATCGATCGGGATCCGTCCCTCGGACTTATATCCGATATCGACCATGACAAATTCTTTCTCAATGCTCACGATCTTACCCCGAACGACTTCCCCCTCCTGGTAGGTTTTCAAGCTTTCTTCATATAAAGTCTGGAACTCCTGTTCCCCCTGGGCGGTTACCACGGATTCCTGGACGGACGGTTCCTCCAAAGTCTGGAGATCCTCTTCCCCCCTGTCGGTTACCTCGGATTCCTGGATGGACGGTTCCTCCAAAGTCTGGAGATCCTCTTCCCCCCTGTCGGTTACCACGGATTCCTGGACGGACGGTTCCTCAGTGTTGGTTTCTTGTTCAAGTTTACCCATTTCCTCGTTGTTATTTTCCATTTAATTGTTTATCCCCCTCAAAATCCTGGTTTAATATCCCGACCGCCTCTCCCTGACGGACAGGTGACCTTCAAATTCGAAATCAGTGTACAGACCAACCGCACTAAATCCGTATTAAAACTTTTCATTTATATCAAAAATAAATAAAAAATCAAGTTTTTTCGTCAGCTTCGAAAAATAATAGGTAGACTCCCGGCTCAGACCACCGGAGGGGACAGGCTGATTTTGGCCAGCATTTCTTGCAGTACCTCGTCAATCGAATAGCCGGAAGTATCAAGGACCACGGCGTCGCTGGCCGGACGCAAGGGGGCTAAGGCCCGTTGTTGATCTCGAAGATCCCGCCGAGCCATTTCGGCCAGCACTTCGTCCAGACTCGGCGACGGATACCCCGACTGGACCAGTTCCCTTAATCGTCGCCGGGCCCGAACCTCCAGGGAGGCCTCCAAAAAAAACTTGATCGGAGCTTCGGGAAAAACCACGGTCCCCATATCCCGGCCCTCGGCGACCAAGCCCCCCAAGGCTCCTATCCGCCTTTGTTTTTCGGTCAGGACTTGCCTGACCTCAGGCCGGGATGAAAAGATCGAGGCCCATTGACTGATTTCCGGCTGTCGAATCTCCCGGGTGACCTCCAGCCCCCCTACTTGAACCGTTTGCCGGTCCCCCACCCCCTTTATTTCCACTTCAAGGGAACGGATGAAGGCTTTTAATGGTTCTCCGCATAAATGGCCTGCCCCCTTTTCTCGCAGAGCCCAGGCCACCGCCCGGTACATGGCCCCGGTATCCAGACATTCGAATCCGAGCCGATCGGCCAGCAGTCGGCATAAGGTGCTTTTCCCGCTGCCGGCCGGACCGTCAATGGTGACGATCGGGAGCATACCCTGCTTTTCCTAACGAAAGACGGAGGGCCCTCAAAAACTTGGAGTTTTCCGAAGGAAGGCCGACATTGACCCGTATGAACCGTTCCAGACCGAAGCTTTTCATCGAGCGAATGATTACCCCCTGGCGGAGCATGGTCTCGTACAACGCCTGGGCCTCCAGGGGAACTTCAATCAAAATAAAGTTGGTTTGCGAGGGGACTACTCTCAACCCCAGACGTTCCAGCTCCTCCTCCAGCCTTTTCCTGCCTCTCAAGATTAGACGGCGGGTCTTTTGATAGAAAGAACCGTCTTCCAGTGCCCCTAGGGCTCCGGCCAAGGCCAGTGAATTCACATTGAAGGGTTGTCGGACCCGATTCAGGTAGTCCGCCAGTTCCGGGCTGGTCAACCCGTAACCTATTCGCAACCCGGCCAGACCGTAGGCCTTGGAAAAAGTGCGAATCACCAATAGATTTTTGTACTTGGCCAGATAATCCGTCCCCACAGGGCAGTTGGGATCCTCCACAAAATCGATATAAGCCTCATCCAGAAGTATCAATACTCCGGACGGCACCCGTTTTATAAAATATTCCCAGTCCTTGCGGGACACAACGGTTCCGGTCGGATTGTTGGGATTGTTGACGATCACTATTCTGGTCCGCGGACCAATCCCTTTAAGCAGACCTTTTAAGTCCACCGTAAATCCTGCTAAAGGGATCAATCGGTTTCGCCCGGCCAAGGCCTGCACGGCCTTGGTGTACATCAAAAAAGAGGGGAAAGGGGAAAGGACTTCGTCCCCCGGAGTCATAAAGGTTTTCAGGGCCAACTCAATGATTTCGTTGGAACCGTTTCCTAAAAATATTCGGCTCGCCTCGACCCTTAACCGTTCGCTTAAGGCCTGCTTCAGATAATAGCCGCTTCCATCCGGGTAGCGGTGCAACTGGGCCAGCTCCCGTTGAATCGCCAAAACCGCTTTAGGGGAAGGACCCAGCGGATTTTCATTGGAGGCCAGTTTAACCACTTCCCGGATCCCATATTCCCGGGTTAACTCGTCAATGGGTTTTCCGGGAGGATAGGGTACCAAGTCCTGGATAGTTTTCTTTACGGAGGGTAATCGCTTTTCCATAGAGCCCTTATATCATCCTACTTTGAAAAATCAACTGCTAATTTTTTCTGTTCGGAGGTGCTCTTTTTTCTTGCATTTTTAAATAATATCAGTATCCTTTGCTATCAAGGTCTCTAAAAAGCGTTGAGTTTTTCCAATTTAAAGGAGAATTGGGGTTATGAATAAATCGCAATTGATTGAAGCCTTGGCCAAAATGCAGGGTTTGACCATTAAAAACGCCGAATTCGTGGTCACCAATTTTTTTGATAGTATTGAACTGGCTTTGGTGCAACGGGAGCGTGTGGAAATTCGGGGGTTCGGAAGTTTTAAAGTCAAGAACTACCAGGGTTACCAGGGAAGAAACCCCAAGACCGGCTCGGTGATCAATGTCAACCAAAAAAAGCTTCCTTTTTTTAAAGTCGGCAAAGAATTAAAAGAAATGGTCGATATCTTATAGATATATATACCTAGAAGCAGCTTGGTCGTGCTAGGCGGGGAGTTAGCGGTGCCCTGTACCCGAAATCCGCTTACGCGGGGCTGAATATCCTCTTGAGGACTTGAAATATCCATGGTGATTACCTCTCTTGAAATTGGGATTGGACGTTACGCAACAAACGATTATGAACCCCGTCAGGTCCGGGAGGAAGCAGCGGTAAATAATGCGGTTTGTGTCGTAACTGCCTCTAGTCTTTTGTTTCAGGCAGGGGACACCCTGGCTGTTGGTTCGAGAGAGGATGCACGGCCAAGATTTGGTTTCAATCCTTAAAGGACGCGAGGGGATGCCTTTCAGCTTTTTGTTTCCTGATGTCAAACCCTTGACCCTAATTTCCTTTTTTGTCACGAAAACAAGACAGTACGAGATGGCTCCGGGCGTTTTTTTTATTTAATTATTTGAAATTATTTAGTATTTTTATTTTTCCTGTTTTGGCACGTGAATTGCTCTAATTCCAACGATATGTTTATATTTTAGGTTGAGGATAAACGAGTTTCCAAAGAGACGCTGAACCAAATTGATGCGCTTTTCCAAACCCACTAAACTCATCGGGGTCGATATAGGTTCACAAGCCATTAAGGTTTGCCAAGTTGATCAATCGTCCGCTGGGATTGCCCTCGAACATTACGGACAGACCGACCTCCCTCCCCACTCCATTCAAGACGGCAGCATAAAAGATCACCAGGTCATTGCCAGAAGCTTAGCCACCTTATTGGAGCACTTAGAAATCTCGACCAAGGAGGCGGCCTTTGCCATTTCCGGTTATTCGGTCATAATCAAAAAAATCACCCTGCCCTTGTTGACCGAAAAGGAGTTGGCCGAGACTATCCATCTGGAAGCCGAACAACATATCCCTTTTGATGTCCGAGAAGTAAATCTGGACTTCCAAATACTTGGGCCGTTAAAAGATGAACCGGATACCATGGCCGTTTTATTGGTAGCCGGCAAAAAAGATATTTTAGAGACCTATCAGCAGATACTTCAGACGGCTGGATTAGAGGTCAAGATTGCCGATGTGACCGCCTTTTCCCTCCAAAATGCCTACGAAGTCAATTACCCCCTGAGCGGGAACCCGATTGCCGTTCTGGATCTGGGATCGGACCTCATCACCGTTAATGTGTTTAATTCTTCAGGCCCCCTTTTCATCCGGGATCTTCCTTTGGGCGGCCGGCAGATAACCGAACAGATTCAAACCCAGGGCAAGCTATCCTTTAATGAGGCCGAAGAGGCCAAGTTAAAATGGGACCCCGCCGTCCGGTCACTGGAATCCATCGGTCCGGCCGTTTTGAATACCCTCGCCTCCTGGGCTGAGGAAATTAAAAGGGCCTTTGATTTCCTGGCCGCCTCCGATCCCGAAAGCCGCCCGACCAAGGTCGTTCTTTCCGGGGGATCAGCCTTGATCCCTGGACTGGCCCCGTTCTTTTCCCAGGAATTGAAGCTTCCGGTGGAACTGTTCAACCCCTTTACCCGAGTTAAAGTGAATCCCGACGCCTTTGATCGAGAGTCACTCAACCGGGTGGCCCCCCAGGCAGTGACCGCTCTGGGGTTGGCCTTACGCCGGAGAAGTGATCGATGATCCGGATCAATCTGTTATCCAGGGAGGAACCGCGGGGAACTGATAAGTCCTCGTTGATCCGGAATATTTTCATACTCTCCCTGGGAGCGATCCTGGCTTTCGTCATCATCGGGTACTGGATATTAGGCGCGCAGATTCATCGTTTGGAGACAGAGCGCTTAAGCCTGGAAAAACAGGCCCAGGGTTTTTCGACCCTGCAACGGGAAATCAAGGTCTTGAAAGACAAGAAGGAATTGGCCCAGAACCGTCTGGCCCTGCTGACCCGACTGGAAAAAGAAAGACACGGCCCGGTGCGATTATTGGAGCAACTGGCCGTGGCCCTGCCGGTTAATCAGCTTTGGCTCACCGCCTTAAAGGAAACGGACTCGGAGATCCGCTTGGACGGGATGAGCTTAAGCAATCAAGTCCTGGCCGATTACATGAAACGATTGGATACCCTGGAACCCATTTCGCGGGTCGATTTAATCCAATCCAGCCAGGTAACCTACCCGACAGCGACCAAGGGGCAGCCTCCCCCCAACTGGGAGATCAAAATCAACCAGTTCACGATCACCGCCCTCAAAAAAGGTGCGGTGAGGCCTCCGGCGCCGGTGGAGAAAAAATAAAGCCATGGCCTTTTACACCCCGCTGGTCGATCAATGGATCATGCTCAGTCCGGCCAAAAAAATAGCCGCCGGGGCTTGTCGGCCTGGTTTTGTTGGCCCTGGCCCTGAGTCTCTTCATTCTTAAGCCGAAATGGGATAAACGGGTGGAGCTTCAGGAAGATGTCCTTCGGGGTCGGGAACGGTTGGCCCAAATACAAAAAACGTTGGCTCAAATCAAACAATTTCAGAACGATCTGGTCCAGATCGATCTTCAACTCAAAGAAGTGACCGCGGTACTTCCCGCAGACAAGGAAATTCCGGAACTCTTAAAATCCGTTTCCTCTGTCGGTCAACAGAACGGCTTGGAATTTTTACTTTTTAAGCCGGAACCGGAAATCGCCCGCGATTTTATTACCGAAGTCCCTGTTAGCGTTCAACTGAGGGGCCATTACCACCAGATGGGTATTTTTTTTGATCAGATCCGTCGTCTTCCCCGCTTGATTAATGTCCATAACCTGGAAATGGGGGCCTATGACGAAAAATCAGGCCAGATAACCGCCCGCTGTCAGTTGGTAACCTATAAGCTTTTGTCAACCCCGGTACCGACACCGGGACAGCCTCCCCAAAGCCCCTCGGCCTCGGGGACCAAACCCGTTCCCCCGGAGAGCAAAGTAAAATGATCCAAAAATTCAAATATTTTTGGATAGGTGTTTGTATCCTGGCCGCTTACGGGTGCGGTTCGTCCGGGGAAGGGCCGATCGCTCAAAAGCTAACACCCCTGACCTTGGGAAAAACCTTAACCCCTCAAATGGCCCTGCCGCCGTCGGCCGGTCCCTCGACTTTGCCGCCCAAAACTGAACCGTACTACGACCCCAGCGGAAAGCCGGACCCTTTTCAGCCACCGGTGCTGGAGCAGCCCCAACAGGCCAAACAACAACTTCCGCTGCAAAAGTTTGAAGTAAGTGAATTTCAGTTGGTTTCAACTGTCATCGGTCCAGGTGAAAAAAAGGCTATGGTCCAGGATCCCTTTGGAAAAGGGTACCTTATCAAGGTGGGGACTCCCATCGGCAAAAACCAGGGGCGGGTGGTGGCTATTGCGAATCGGGAAATTCTGATAAAAGAAACAATTAAAGACTATTTGGGCCGGGAAAAGCTCCGAACCGTACCTTTAAAAATGCCCCTGGCCCCTTAGGTGCTTACATTAAGTTGCTAACCTATTTTCATTTGAACGGAACTCCAATCATTCGGTGAGGAGCCAATGACACCTAAATTAAGATCGAAAACCGGGATACTGGTCTGGATGGGTTTAATCCTGATGACCCTGGGGTCTTTCAGCCCTTCTTCCTGGGCCAAGGGGGCGAATAAACCCCAGGCCAACTTAGTGAATATTCAGTCCAACCGAACCCCCGATCTATTACGACTGCAATTAAAGGTCACCAAACCGATTAAAATCCGGACCGTCTTTATTCCGGAAGAACCCCAAAGGTTGGTGCTGTATTTATCTCCCTGCCGCCTGGGTCTTAAAAAGGCGCCGACCATTTCGGATGACCCCCTGGTTTCGGATTTACGCGTCTCCCAATTCAATGCCTCTACCACCCGGATCGTATTGATCGTGTCCGAAAGGCCTTCGTTTAAAGTGTATCCCTCCAAGGACTCCTCCTTGATCTGGCAAGTGGATCTGGCGACGGCTTCCAAAAAGAAAACCGCTCCGCTGGTGGGTTCTAACAATCCTTCCTCTCCGCCCAAAGAAGTGCTCAACTTAAACGACTTCAAACAGGAACAGGAAAAATCCCTGCAACCCCCGGCGCCCGTCCTTACCCCGCGGGTCACCTTTGATTTCTACAACGCCGACCTGCACAACGTCCTCCGCCTGCTGGGGGAAGTGGGACACGTCAATATCATCGTCGGTGAAGAAGTAAAGGGAAAAGTGACCGTCAGTCTAAAAGGCATCCCCTGGGATCAGGCTTTAGACATGATCTTGAATTCCAACCGGCTGATAAAAATAACCGACGGGAAAAACATTCGGATCTCCACTCGTGAAGGATTATGTAGAGGTCGAAACCATCCGGCGGAAAGAAAGCCAGAGCGTGGTCAAGGAACAGCAGGACCTAGTTAAAAACCGAACAGGAATTGTTAAAAACCGAAGACGCGCTCCAGAAAGTCCAGGAGGGCCGGCTTCCCCTGCTGACCAAAACTATAAAGCTGAATTATATTGCAGCGGAGGAAATGAAAAAGATAATCGATGCGATCTGGGGCGGGGGGAAAGAACCGGACAGTCCGGGTAAAAACGAAGCCGCCGGTCCAGCAACCACTGGTGCGACTAAATTGGGAAAAGGCATCTGTGCGGCCCTGAAACAAACCAACTCCATTTTTATCCGCTCGAACAGAATAGATATCGATCAAATAGAAAAATTAATCAAAGCCAACGACCAGCCTACCCCGCAGGTGATGATCGAAGCGAGGATTGTTGAAGCCAGTTCCAGTTTTGCCCGTGATTTTGGACTGCAATGGGGGGGCGGCACCAGTTATTCAAACCCCTATGGTCCCCTGGCGGGAACGCTGAGAGGATTCAGTTCCGATACCGGGAATAACGCCGTAAATCTTCCGATAGGATCCGGGTCCTCACTTAACCCTTTTACAGGAATGGCGGGGATCGGTTTGACGATTGCCTCCGCCAATCTCAATATCGATGTTCGCTTGCGGGCCTTCGAACAGCAGGGCGATGTTAAAATTATATCCTCCCCCAAAATTTTAACCCTGGACAATAAAAAGGCGACGATTAAACAAGGCTTAAACTACCGGTAACTACACGCGACCAAAATAACGCTTTTACCACAGTGTATGTCGATGCCAATCTAAGATTGGAGGTTACCCCCCATATCGCCAGAAACGGCAAAAAAATCACCATGAATGTGAAACTTAATAACGACCTGACCAGATGATAAAATCAAGATAGTCATCGGAAACCTTGCTATAAACACCCAGGAAGCCGAACTGGAATTGGCGATTAATGATGGTGAAACGCTGGTAATCGGGGGAGTTAAGAGCCGTACGGAAAAAACACTGAGCAAGGGGTCCCCGGATTGAAAGATATCCCCGTGTTGGGTTGGCTGTTTAAAACCAAGGAAAAGAGCACGGATGATGGGGAATTATTGTTATTCATTACCCCCAAAATCATTTTGCCGCTGCAGGAAAAATTTGCTTCCGAAAGTTAATTTTTTAAAGGGGAAAATATGAGCAGGTATAGGCATTGGATTCATATTCTTTATCCGCTTTTATTTAGTTTAATCTTTACCTGTACGGGCCAAGCCGAAAACAGTAAAAAGGAAGTATTGCCCGCTTCCTCCATGTCCGGAATTATTAGCGGGAACCTTTGAACCCGGGAAAACTCTTACTCTCTTCCAATGACAAGATCGTTATCGATTTGAAAAAAGCCTATGGGGCTCAACCCTGGGATCAAATCGAAATTTATCAACCCCTTAGACATGGGAAATGAAATAAGGACAACGAGGCATTATTCAGAAAAATCGGACTGGGGATAATTATTGAAAAGATTGACGAAAAGAAAAGTCGTTTGCATTATTGATTCCAGTACCAAGGAAATATCCGTCGGGGATTTGGTTCGGGTGGTTAATCCCCGGTAAAGGCCACTCGGTTTTAATTTTCACGGAGACCTTTCATGCAAAATTTTATTAAATATCTACTTATTCTCGCAATCGGAATTTCCGTGACCGCTGCCGGATTCAAAACGGGCTTCGCCTCTGATTCATCGGCCGGCACCTTCGCTTCACCCGCTTTTAAGAACCTGGAACCTTTCTATCAGGAAATCTTGAGGCAGGTGGCCGAAAAATCCGCGGACTTGGTTTATAATTATGATACCAGGCCGCTGATCCGGACGGTGATTCTGGATTTCCATGATCCAACCGGGCAGGAAATCGCCGTGGGGAATGAACTGTCCGCATATTTACGGATCGCCTTGGACCGGGAAAATCAGTTCTATATTTACGGGAGGGAGCAAATACGCCTTTCCCTGGGGCACTTTTTTCAAGTAAATCGTGAGATGAGGCCTTATCTGATCAGCCGACTGCAAGAGTTGGTGCCGGTAGCTCTTTAAAAAACCGATCCATCTTATCGTGGCCGGTGAAATCCGGAAGACCGATGAAAATCAACTCCAGGTCAACGTCACGCTTATCCCATTTTATCAACCATTGAGTCCGGTTGAAATAGAAGCGGAAAGCCTGCCTTTCCCCCAGCTTTCCTTTTTGAGTTCCAAGTTGACCGATGAAGAAATAAAACAGGCCTTGGCCAAACCTAAAATCGAGAAAAGGTTGGCCATAAATCCCGGCTATGGCCGCCTCATTATTCTGTCCAATTATCTTTTAGAAAAACCTCGAGAACAGGAACGCCGCTATTTGGGGACCTTGGAGGCCACCCGGCCCTCCAATGAAAAAGAGCAGGCGAGTACCCTCAGGCAATTAAATCTGGGTGACCCCCAGGATTTGACCGGTTGGCTGGACAAACAGGAGCTGTATATCTTTGAAGATAGGCAGATCGCCACTTTTAGAGATTACTATTATAATATATTGAGCGGGTTCGGAGCCGATCAGATCTGGTTTGATGCCGAGGTCAAGGGGGGGAATCATCAACTGGCCTTTAGCGTTTTCCCGGTCAACACCCTCAATAAAAAGGCGGTCTCCTACCCTTTCAAGCTGACCCCGGGGTCTACGACCTATCTCGTGGTTAAGGTAGTTTCCGAACCCCAAAAAGACCCGGATGTTTCCATAAAAATGGTAGTCGATCCGGATAATCGGTCCTATCCCTTTTAGTCCAAACCCGATTTACCGTAACCTGCGCCCGTTATGCCCGGAGCGGGTACCTGCGAAGCATGAAGATCAATTTTTATTCATTTGGTTAGGTCGTCATTCCGGCGAACGCCGGAATCCAGGGCAGTGAAGGTCTTGGGTTGCCTGGATCCTGGATCGAGTCCGGGATGACAGCAAAAACCAAAACCTCAAAAGCGGTGTCCAACTTTATTTACGTATTAAACCCTCATGCCACAGAGGGTGCCCCGAAGCGGGTTACTTTAGAGCCGCGTTCCTCCTCGGGAAATAGCTTCTATTCATACTCTGAAATTCCCATTCCGGTGCGTTCTTCCAGGCCTGCAACTTTGTTTTCCTCGATCGAACTTTCTTTGATTCAGCCGAATCAGGAACAGGTTTTCGGTCATTAGAAACGGAGCCACGCATTTTCCCCGTCTTCCGTCTGTGAGTTTTTTTCCCGGACGGGCCCTTCCGCAAACTAAAGTCCTCTAGCTGTGAAGAAGGTCTTCCTTTCCTGTGAACTTCGGTGTCAGGGGTATTCCTCAAAGAGCGGGCCTTGGCCTCGACCGCCCGCCAGTACTCGATTTCGGCTTGTTCACGCGCCCGTTGCAGCTCAGCCGAAGCAGGTTTTTGATTTTCTGATAGGCCCCGGTTTGGAAAATTCCCCTCTGTCAGGGAATTGGAAAAACAGAGCACCCCGTTTTTATCGGTATATCGGTGAATCGTTTCCGGATAACCCTGTGTCCAGCAAGATAAGACACCTAAAAGACAGCAACAAGCCATTCCCGGTTTCATTTTTCCTCCTCGTCTTCACTCATCCTTAAGATTTTTGAATAACCCTGGGGATTAGAAAATACAAGAAGGATGCCAGCACTGGGATCCGTATGACCCTGCCGGGCGCACAAATAAAAAATCCTCCCTAACTCGAGAGGATTTTTATCTTTGCTTTTGTTGCTCCCTATTTCCTGTTGGTGGGTCCTCAAACGAATAGGGACACAGACGAGGGCGTCTGTGCTACATCAGACATCTTTAATTTTGCACTTTGCATTTACATACTAAACCCCCATGCCTGGGGCGGGCACCCCGAAGCTTGAAAATAAGGATTGACCAAGATTTGTCATTCCGGACAAGCGAAGCGCGATCCGGAATCCAGCCTTGGATAAGCACCGGAGGTACTGGATACCGGATCAAGTCCGGTATGACTACCTAGGGGAAAGTCATAAAAAGCGGTGTTCGATTCTATTTTCGTACTAAACCGCCATGCCCCGCGGCGGGGCACCCACGAAGCATAAAAATCGTAGTTCCCCCACCCCTCTATCGTTCGACTGAGCAGTTCGACCCTGAGCTCACTGCCGAAGGGCTCACGCCGAAGTCCCCTCCCGCCAGGGGAGGGGAAGTTCAAAGGCTTGGGCTGTTTCCTCTGGCTCCCTCTCCCCCACGAGGGAGAGGGTGGGGGTGTGGGGGATAACCGTAGTTAAAAGTAGGGCCGGCGGGGTCGCCGGCCGGCGGGGAGAGGGATATGGTTCCCTTCACATCCTAAGGTTAGGCTAAGGTGCCGGGGATCCTCTCCGGCCTTGGTTTGGGCGGCGGGGCACCCACGAAGCATGAAAATAAAGGGGCGAGACAACTCCCTAACCGCAGGATATCAATAATCAATAATCAATTGTCAATTATCTATCGTCAATTATCTATTGATTATTGCCTTTTTGCAGGTCATAGAGGCTTATTTACATACTAACCGCGGGAACAGCCTCCCCGCTCTTCCATCCATTCCTTCAAAACCCGGAACGATGCCACATGCAGGTCCGCTTTCAGGCAAGGATTCTTATAGGCAACCAAGGGAATTCCGGCCCTTTGCGCGGCCTCGGCATCGACCACCGAATCTCCAATATAGACGGCCTCGTCGGACCGGACTTGAAAGGTGTCAAGGATTTTAATCAGCGATTCCGGGTGGGGTTTAGGACAGGATACATCCAGGGCGCTGATCACCAGGTCGAAACATTCGCTCAGCCCATGGAAGGAAAGGACCTGCCTGATGGTGGTGGTGCGGTTAGTGGAAATGGCGGTCTTGACCGCCGGCCTTAAAAAGGTCAGGAACTCCTTAACCCCCGGTTCTTCTACCATGAGCCGAATGAAGGGTTCCGGGTCGAGATCCTGTCGATAGGCATGGGCGGCCAAACGTTCCCCTTCTGCCGGGAAAAGGAAATCGACGGCTTCAAACACCGTGTGCATATGCACGTAATCTAAGGCTTCTTCCGATAAGGGGGGGTTCCCGAAACGGGTCAAGAGGAGATTATAAAACGCCCGGTTGGCTTCCCGAGAATCGAATAATACCCCGTCACAATCAAAGATTACAAGGCGGGGCCAGGGAAGACCGGAAGGGGGAGGAGAAGCCATACACTTTGATGAGGATTTCAGGACGTCGGGGGTCGTTGCTGAGGACTTTGAAATATCGATCGAACTTGCCGTCCAGTTTCTCCGTTTCCAATCCTATGACGATTTCTCCCTGCCCGCCGGGCTGGATCTGCGGATCGAACCGCACCACCTTCATGCTTCAGGTGTATTTGATTTTGGTAATGGAAAGCGGAGAATCTCCCGTATTAAATACCTGGAACACCTTGTAGACTGTGGAAGGGGCTCTGGACAAATCCCCGGCATCATAATCATCCGGCGAAATGGAAATCGAAGGACCGGACGAAGAATAACCCTGCCCCACCGGCCCTCCGAAAGGAAAAACCAAGCTCAGTCCGACCGCCAAAAAGAATATAACCCGCTTCATTGAGGGTATATTTTCAAGCTTTCCCGCCCGGCTGTCAAGAGAATAATCACTTCTTTTTTTGATAAATTTACTAACTATAAATCTGTGGATAAAAATGGCAACGTTTCTTTTTCAAACGTCCCCGTCCAGAACAACTTCCAAGGCGCCGTAAATATTGAAAAATCAAACAGGACTTCAAACGAACTTCAGCGGGCGCAGGAAGAAGCGGAGATAGCCCATTACCGTTTGGCAGAAGAAAATGCCAGATCTTTACGCAATACGCCTAATACCAGGGCACATCAAGGGGTTATTCGGTCTTTGCAGAGAGAAAAATCCGTAATTGAAAGTAACCCATATTATCCCGAACGGACATATATTATACGAAGATAGCTTTCATCGACAAATTCACTTTTCCCAGTTAGCCCCATTTATTTAACTCCCCTGTCACGCGAAGCACGAAAATGTTCCAAGTCTTCGTTTTTCGTAGGGCAGGCGACCCCGCCTGCCGGCTGGGTGAGGAATACGGTGCACTCCACATCCCCGGCAAGGCTACGGCGGTGGTGGTCAAATCCGGCCCCGGGGTGGGCGGCGGGGTCGCCGCCCCTACGAAAGACCACTTCGTCATTCGATATTCGACGATCAACCCCTCCAAATAGTAACGGGGGGATGGCAACCATCCCCCCGTTTCTCCTGAAGGTTATTAATAAGGATCAGTTCAATTCTTTTTCCTGAGGAAAGATCGGCAAATAGCGGTACGACAGGGAGATCAGCAGGCCTCCGTAGGCCAGGATAGCAAAGGTGGGCGCCCACTCCTGCCAACTGGGCCAGTAGGTGACGAACCGGTCGAAAGGCATAACCGGGATGGCCAAGGTGACGATGGTCATAATAAACCGGTTAAAGACAATCCCGGCGCAGTCCAGGAGGCAGGCAAAGACCAGCCAGCCGTAACTGTTTCGTCGTTTGGACAGGAGGATCCAGGCCGGAAGGATGCCCAGGACCCCGATTTCCATCACCATCAGCCAGATTCCGTAGGGGCCATGGAACTGGCTTCCGAAGGTGATCCCCCGATTGGGCAGAATGGAAAAGGCCCAGCCGAGGGTATCCAAAATCTTGAGGATCAAGTAGACCGCCAGCAGGCTGCCGGCGATCTTGCCCATCAGAGAAAGCACCTCCAGCTTGACCAGTTTCCGGCCGGTGACCTTTTGGACAATGGCCGTGATCAGCACCGTGAAGGCCGGGCCGGAGGCGATGGCCGAGGAGATGAAGAGGAAGAAAGTCCAGGGCCAGATAAAAATCCCTTCCCGGAAGGCAAAAGGCCGGGCAAACATGACCCCGTACATACCGCCCAGGGAACCCTGGTGGAAAAACGAAAGAAAGGTGCCGGTCCCGGCAAAAATAAACATCAGGTGGTGGAGGTTATGGGCGAAATAATGGGCCCCGGGGTTTTTATTGATACCCCGGTTTTCCAGGATCAAGGGCAAGTATTCGATGGCCAGGACCCCCAGATACAGGGTGATGCAGAACATCACTTCGGTCAACATGGAATGGACGTTGGGGTGCCAGAAACCGTACCAGGACCGTAAGGGCTGGCCCACGTCCAGGGTGAGTATCAGGATGGCCCCGCTATAACAGATAAACCCGATGATCACGGCGAAATTGATAATGGCCTTGAGTTCCTTTTTACCGATGATATAGGTCAAAAACCCGGTAAAGAAGGCCCCGGCCCCTAAAGCAATTATCGCCAGGTCAAAGGTGATCCAGAGGGCGAACCCGAAATAGTCGTTCATATTGGTCTGGTTCAACCCGAAAATCAAAACCAGAAGGCCTCCAACCAATCCCCAGCCCACGACCAGGAGAAGAAAAAAGATCCAGGTCAGAAATTTTGGCAGGGAACCCCGTTCCACCCCCTCCGGGAATAAGGCATGATCAACAGGCAAGGTCTTCTCCATTATGTTACCCCTTTTAATAGAATATCCTTAAGATGCAATCGAATCGGTTAGTTATGCCCGGACGAGACCCTTTTGATGGTCTCTCCCTCCAAATAGTTGTCAATTTGCCGCTGAATCCACTCCTGCGAGGTCAGATAATACACTTTGGGTTGGGTTCCCAGTTTTTCCAACAGGCGAAAGGCCCGGGGACTTTTGCTCAGCCTGGCCACCGCACTTTCGGGATTTTGCAGATTCCCGAAGGTTATAGCCTGGGTGGGACAGGCCTCGGCACAGGCCGTATTATATTCCCCCTCTTTCAGGTCCCGGCGCTCTTCCATAAAGGCCCGGTCTTTCGCCCGCTGATAGCGGTGATGACAGAAAGTGCATTTATGGACCACTCCGCGCATGGCCACGGAAACGTCCGGGTTCAGGTAATTTTCCATACCCTGAGGGAACACCGGGTCCCACCAGTGAAACAACCGGGCATGGTAGGGGCAGGCGGCCACACAGTACCGGCAACCGATGCAGCGGGGATAGATCTGGCTGACCACTCCTTGTTCATCAATCTTAGTGGCGTTGACCGGGCAGACTGAAACGCAGGGCGTATGGTTCTGGCAGTGCATGCAGGGACGGGGGAAATAGGCTACCCGGGTCTTGGGAAAGGGCTTTCCGTTGTTCAAGCGGTACAGCCGCATCCAGGTGCCCGTTCGCAGCTTGTCGGTTTCATCCGTTCGATAGGCGATGTTATTTTCAGCGAAACAGGCCACGCCACAGGCCCCACATCCGGTGCACCGGTCTAAATCGATCACCATGCCATAGAGTTCTTTGCCGAGAGGAATTTCTTTCATGGCTACCCTCTAGATTTTTACATCCATTGTTAAAGACAAATTCTCAGAACAATGGATGTAAAAATCTAAATTAAAAGACGTTATTTTAAGATCTGTTAAGAGGTTTTTATTATAGCCAAAAATATTTCAAATATTTTTGGCTAAATTTTTTGAATTTTTACCTTGGTGACCCAGGAGATCGGTAACCCGCTCACCGGGTCAATAATATTATCCAGCAGCGGATAGGGATTGGCCCCGCGATTTTTCAAAGTCGGATCAAAGGCCTCGTGCCCCATTCCCAGGGGAACGAAAATGACCTGAGGCATGGCCCCTTCAAACAATTGGACCCCCACCTTAATGCTCCCTCCCTCCGATTTCAGTGTCACCCGTTCCCCTTGTTTCAGGCCGAACTTTTTAGCGGTAGCCGGATGAATCTGGGCCATCAGGTCATTGGCCTTTAAGATTTCTTCGCCCAGGTACTTGGTCAGGAAAGGCGGATTGGGGAAGTATCCGGTTTGGAGCAACATCAAGGACAGTGGCACCATCAAAAGCGGGCTCTCCTCTCCAGGATAGTAGGTAAAGCTTAAATCAATTTTTTCCGGTTCCTGGCGGAGGGCGGCAGGATAGACGTCAATCTTCCCCTGTCCCCCGACCCCGGCGCCTTCCAGATGATACCAGGCCCCTTCCCGGACCAGCCCTTCCCAGAATTTATCAAAGGATTCAAAAGAGGCGGCGCCGGACTTGCCGGCTTCCGACGGCGGGCTATCGCTCAGCCGGCCCTTTTTGGTCTCGAAAACGGTTTTGGCGCTCTGCTTAATTACGGCTTCCATATTTTCGAAGCTTAAGGCCTCCTGAACCGATCCGCCCAGGCTTTTGGCCAAAGCGATCAGCACCTCGCCCGGATTTCGGTTTCCATGAAGGGGGGGCAGTACGGGCTTGGCCAGGCCATAAACCGGATAGGGCACCCCCGGGACCCCATAGGCGTCATCCCAACGCTCCAGGAAGGTCGGCGCCGGCAGGATCAGGTCCGCCAATTGGGTGGTTTCATCATAAAAGGATGAAAAGCTGACGATGAAGGGGATGCGGGCCACGGCGGCCTTGATCGCCTCCTCCCCCAACCGAAAGGCCGGGTTGGCCTCGTGAAGCATCAGGAGGTTGATCGGATAAGGTGTCTGTTGGGCCGCATTGCTGAAAAATTGGATATAATTAGGTTGGCCCGCGGGAAACTTCGAACTCCCGATGCTGTCCAGCCGCGGTTGGGCCAACCCCTTCTCAGCACTGCCATCCAGCGGCGCCTTGGGCCAGGAGGCGGTTAGTCCCCCTTCTGACTTTAAAAAGACCCCGCCGCTGCGATTCAGCGCCCCGATCAGAACGTTCAAGGTAAGGATGGCCGCACCCTCAGAAAAAGGAATGGCCAGGTCCCCTTTCCCTCTCCCCATCAGGGCGACCCCTTGTTTGGCCGAGGCGAATTCCTTGGCCAGTTTTTCAATATCCTCGGGAGGCAAGCCGGTAATCTTGGCCACTTTGTCCGGAGTATATTTTTTATCCAGCACTTCTTTCAAGCCTTCCAAACCTGAAGTCCCCGCCTGGATAGCCTCCCGGTTAATCCAGCCTTTGGAAATCATGATTTGGGCCAAGCCCCAGGCCAAAGATCCCTCGGTCCCTGGTTTTACCGCCACCCATTCATCCGCCAGGGAGGCCGTCGTGGAGGCTAAGGGTTCCACCTGGACTAATTTGGCCCTTCCCGCCGGGGGATCTTTTCTCCATTCCCGGTAAGCCTGGCTCACCCAGGTCGGAGTTCCCCAACCGTCCAACAATCCCGCGCCGAAGCTGAGGATATATTTGGCCTGGGGCAGGTCATAGGCCAAGGAGGAGCGGACCCCATGAAGGGAGGCCGTCACCATTTCTTCCGTATCTCCCAATCGCGGGGTTCGAATATAATTAGGGGAACCGTAGCTTCTCATGAATCGGGCCATCAACAGGGAAAGGCTTCCTTGTCCGCCGCGACCATCCAGAAGGGCCGCCGTGTGGGTCTGGTTATTCTGACGCAATTCCTTTAACCATTTGGTCAAATCACCATAGGCCTCTTCCCAGGAGACCGGCAGCCAATCCCCCTTCCCCCGGGGACCGAAACGCTTCATCGGACCCTTCACGCGGATCTCTTCCTGGTACAGGTACTGCAACCCGGCCAAGCCCAATGGACATAGCCCGCCCTGATTTACCGGATGGTTTGGCTGGCCTTCGATTTTTACCGCCCGCTTACTTTCGATCAGCCGGACTTTGATGCCGCAGGCCCCCGGACAAAGGAGGCAGATAGAATTCAGATAGGAGGATTCGCCGCTCTCGGGAATGGGGGCCCAACGCTGGCTCCATTTGGCCACTTCATCCATGGGCACCCAGGGCAGGGGTGAAACCATGGTCCCCACCGCGCCCCCGACGATAAACTTCAGGAAATCTCTGCGATCAATGGTTGGCATTTTCCTATTCCTCGTGTTTTACCAGCGTTAAGGTCTGGTCAAGTTCTATTTGTGACAGACAAAACAGGCGTTGCTTTTACCCTTCTTCTGGTGACAGGCTTCACAGGTTTCCATCATCATCACTTCAGGAGCGTAGCCTGAAATCCACTTGTAATTATATACCGGATTTTTATCGGTTTTTCCGCCCACCAGCTTGTGGCAATCCGTGCAGTTTTGTTTGGCCATTTTGACATGGGCCACATGGGAGAAAAAAACGTTGTTGGGTTGTTGAGAGTAGATCAACCAGGAAATGTTTCTATTTTCTTTCTTGAGTTGCTCCGCCAATTTAATAAAATCGGCCTCTTCCTTGGAGCTGCCCTGAGCCGACTCGTGGCATTCCAGACATTTGGCCAGGGGCGGAATACCGGCAAAGGTGCCATCCTTCCGGAATGAATGGCAATCTTCGCACTGCGCCCCGGCCCCGGCTTCCCCGTGCTTGAGATGGCTGAATTTCACGGGTTGGACTTTCTTGCTCTGGATAAGTCCCGGGAAGATCAGCCAGCCTAAAATCAAGGATGCCACGACCCCGACCCAGAAAAACATCCAGGTGCCCTTGGATTTTCCCTCTGTTTCCATCTCTTTTTCCATAATCCCTGTCCTAATTTTATTATTTTATAAAAAAACCCGAACCGGGCTATACCAATTTATAGTCCAGGTCGGGCCGATATATGGATAACCCCCATGGTTTCAAACACAGGCATCTTTTATTGGGTAGTTCAATTTGTTGGGAATTATTAGAGAATAAAACTCATCCGTTAATACTTCTCCAACCCACTTTTGTCAAGAAAAAATTCTATTTTTCAGGTCAAAGGCTTTTCGAATAATCGGGCCGGTTCCCTCAGTTAACGCCAGGCCCTCAATGCCCCCCAAAGGATGAAAAGCGGCTTCCAGGGCATCGCTTCCCCCCCTTAGCCGACCTGCCACCACCCGGCAAAGATAATCGATCAGCACATAATGATAAAGGACGCGATCCTGTTCATCGGGAATAATCCGTTCAAAAACCTCGACCAGGCGTTCGGCTTCCACCTCCAAGCCGGTCTCTTCTTCCACCTCCCGGCAGACAGCCCGGACCAGGGTTTCCCCCAGATGAACCGCCCCCCCGGGAATGCTCCATTTTCCCTTTTCGGGGTCCTTTCCCCGACGAATCAATAAAACCCGATCCTCCTCAAAAACAATGGCCCCGACCCCGATAAAGGGTCGTTCGGGGTAACGACGGTCATCCATATTTGTTAACGGTTAACCTCATGGCCGGCATAGGCGGCAGGGGCTGAAGCCCTGGAGATAGGCGTCTTTCTTGTGCTTGAAAAGGACCAGGTTCCTAGCCGCTATCTTTTGTCCGACGAGGCAATCCCTTCGATGAAATTTCCTGGTGATCCGCTGACCACGGTATTCCGATTCGGTTTCTTCCAGGGCCTTGCTCCAGATACCCCGCCGCTCGTCTATGGCTACCCGCTGCCGCTTCAACAGTGCTTCGAACTTCTTCGTATTGGGCGCCTGGTAGAGCACATGGGCCAAGCCTTTTTTGACCATCTCCCCGTTCACCCAAAGGCCGTTCTTCAAATACACGTGGGCCAACAGCCGCTGGTAGCGGTCCAGAAGCTCCGCCTCATATTCCAGCCGGACGTCCTGACCCCGAACCAGTTGGCGATTGAAACGATGGGCCTCTTCGGCCAAGGTTTCGCCTTTCCCCGGCCCTCCCCGCTCCGGGGAATCAATCCCCAGGTAGCGGACCCGCCGGCCTTTATCCAGCGTAATCGAATCCCCATCCTCCACGCTGACCACCCGGCGCCACTCCGCCGGAGATTCGGCCCAAGTCAAGGCGGCCAATAAGAAGAAAACGGAGGGCAGAGAAAGAATAAAGACCAGAAGACGGAGCGGGGCGATCGTTCGGTTAGACGAAAAATTTAGACCAGACGTCATGGGTTTAATTGTTTTGTTGGACTGCCTGGCGAAGGTATTCGATGGTCAGAACCAGGCCCTCTTCCAGCCTCACTTCCGGAAACCAGCCCAAACGCTCCTGGGCTAACGCAATATCCGGTTTCCGCTGAATGGGATCGTCCTGGGGCAGGGGCATGAAAATAATCGGAGACGATGAACCGGTCATGGCCTTCACTTTTTCGGCCAGGGACAGTATGGTGAATTCCCGGGGGTTGCCCAGGTTGACCGGACCGGGGAAGGACTCCTGCTCCATCATGCCCTTCAGCCCCCGCACCATATCGGAGATGTAACAAAAAGAGCGGGTCTGCTGCCCATCGCCATACACCGTCAACGGTTCACCGCGCAGGGCCTGGATGATGAGATTGCTGACCACCCGCCCGTCGTCCAGGGCCATCCTCGGGCCATAGGTATTAAAAATCCGTACAATTCGGATATCCACTCGGTGCTGGCGGTGATAATCCATCATTAAGGTCTCGGCGACCCGCTTTCCTTCGTCGTAACAGGCCCGAGGTCCGATGCAGTGGACGTTGCCCCAATAGGTTTCTTTCTGGGGATGCACGGCCGGGTCCCCATAGACCTCCGAAGTGGAGGCCTGCAGGATTCGGGCCTTGACCCGTTTGGCCAATCCGAGCATGTTCAGAGTGCCCATGACGTTCGTCTTGACGGTTTTAACCGGATTGAACTGGTAGTGGATGGGCGATGCCGGGCAGGCCAGATTATAGATTTGATCCACCTCCAGGACGATGGGGTTGACAATATCATGCCGCAGCAGCTCAAAATGAGGATTCTCCCGCAGAGGAAGGATATTCTCCTTCGATCCGGTATAATAGTTATCCAGGCAGACTACATCATTTCCATCCTGGAGCAAAACTTCGCAGAGGTGACTGCCGATAAAGCCGGCCCCCCCCGTAACGAGAATTTTTTTCATGCCTTCCCCTTTAGATTCTTACATCCATTGTTCTGAGGATTTGTCTCTAACAACGGATGTAAGAATCTAATATAAAAAACGTTCTTTTAAATCCTTTTTAGAGGTTTTTTATTACAGCCAAAAAAATTCGACTTTTTTTGGCTAGTCCAAAGATGATAGCAGTATTGGCATGAGTCAACCGATTTGTCAAGTCCGTCAACCATCCCAACTCATTGAAAGAAATAAAATTAATCCTTTACCCCCATCCGGAAATGTGCTATCGTTAGCATGAAGACTAATCAAAGAGTTTTTTTATTGGTTCAAACTCGAAATCCGAATTTCGAAATCCGAAACAAATCCAAATGATCAAATTTCAAAACTTAAAACGTTTTCGTTTTGATCATTTGGATTTTGGACCTTCGTGCTTGTTTCGGATTTCGTGCTTCGTTTTTCGAATTTATGGGGAGGGACGTTTTGGCTGATAAAATACTCTACCCGGAAATGATCGAACAATTGCCGGATATCGATATTCCCATCCCGGGGGTCCGGGGTAAACTTTTTCAGGGGGAAGGCCGGCAGGCCGTGTTCTTTTCCGTGGAGACCACGGGGGAAATCCCCCCCCATCAGCACCAGGCCCAATGGGGAGTGGTGCTGGAAGGTGAGATGCAGATGACCGTGGACGGGGTTAGCCAAAGGTACAAAAAGGGGGATTCCTATTTTATTCCCGCCGGCGTCACCCACTCAATTCAAATCCTTTCTCCCCTGAAGGCTCTGGATTTTTTTGATGAACCGGCCCGCTACCGGCCCAAAAACATAACCAAAAATATTTGAATTTTTGGTTAGAAATTCGAAAGGGATAAATTTTCACATTAAACCCGCAGGCCCGGGGCGGGCACCCACGAAGCATGAAAATTTATGGTTATTCAATTTATTAGGTCGTCATTCCAGCGAACGCCGGAATCCAGGGCAGTGAAGGTCCTGGGTCACCTGGATCCCGGATCGAGTCCGGGATGACGGCAAAAACAAAACGCCTAAAAAGCGGTGATCAATTCTATTTTCGTATTAAATAGGAGACCCCCGATGGCCATAGCTCAAAAAATAAAAAATTCCATGGAGCAGTCCTCCTGGATTCGAAAGATGTTTGAGCAGGGGGCCCTGCTCAAGGCCCAATACGGAGCCGATCAGGTCTGTGATTTCAGCCTGGGCAACCCGAACCTGGAACCGCCGCTGGTGGTCCATCAGGCCCTCATTAAAATCCTTCAGGAATCCCCGGCCGCCCTGCACGCCTACATGCCCAACGCCGGGTACCCGGAGACCCGGACGGCCGTGGCCGATTTCCTTTCCCGGGAGCACGGATTGCCGTTCACCCTCAAAGACATCATCATGACCTGTGGCGCGGCCGGGGCCATCAACGCCGTTTTAAAGGCGCTAATCAACCCTGGAGACGAAGTCATTATTTTAGCCCCCTATTTTGTCGAATATCTTTTCTATGTGGACAATTTCCAGGGCCAGCCCAAAATCGTTTCCACGAGGCCCGATTTCTTACCGGACCTTAAGGCTATCCAGGAGGCCATTACCCCCCGGACCAAGGCGATCTTGATCAACTCCCCGAACAACCCCACCGGACGAGTCTATGACCAGACGATTATCCGCGGTCTGGGAGACCTGCTGGCGGATTATTCGCGAAAAGGCCAAGTGATCTATCTGCTGGCCGATGAACCTTACCGAAAAATCGTCTATGACGGCGTCCAGGTGCCAAGTGCCTTCCAGGCCTATAACGAAAGCATCGTGGTCACCTCTTATTCCAAAGACCTTTCCCTGCCGGGAGAGCGGATCGGTTTTCTAGCCGTACATCCCCAAGCCCCCGATCGAGACGAATTAATTAATGCCATGACCCTCACCAACCGCATCCTGGGGTTTGTCAATGCCCCCGCTCTGATGCAGCGGGTGTTAGTCGATCTGCAGGGACAAACCGTGGACATCAACCTCTATCAAAAAAAACGTAACCTTTTCTGTGACGGCCTCTCCCAGGCCGGGTATCAATTCGATCCGCCCGAGGGGGCCTTTTATCTCTTCCCCCGCTCCCCCATTCCCGACGAAGTGGCCTTTGTCCAGGCCTTGCAGGAAGAGCGGATCCTGACCGTCCCCGGAAGGGGTTTTGGAGCTCCCGGCTATTTTCGGATCGCCTACTGTGTGGCCGACGAGGTGATCGAACGTTCCCTGCCGGGCTTCGAAAGGGTCATGAAAAAATTCACCCATTAACCCCCCCCAAGCTGTTGCTTCCATGAAAAGTGCGGCCATCGCCCTGAGCGGCGGGGTGGACAGCGCCACGGCCGCCTGGCTGCTCCGGGAACAGGGTTTTGAGGTCCTGGGCCTGCATGCCGACCTGGGATTGACCGATCCGGCCAAGACCGCCCTCCTGCGGAAAGTGGCGGACTTTCTCCGTATCCGTCTGGAAATCATCCCCTTGCAGGAGGCCTTTCGGAAGCAGGTCATGGATTACCTGATGGCGGAATACCAAAGGGCCCGGACCCCCAACCCCTGCGTGGTCTGCAACCAAACCGTCAAATTCGAACATCTCTTCCGCGCCGCCCGGGAATCGGGGGCTGAAAAATTCGCCACCGGCCATTATGCCCGGACTGTCCTCTGCCCCTGGGGCCAGGGGTCCACTATCGGGCGGGGGGCTGACCCCGCTAAAGACCAATCCTATTTTTTGCACCGCCTTAACCGGGATGTCCTCCCGCACCTTCTGTTTCCTTTGGGTGACCGGACTAAAACCGAAGTAAAAACCCTGGCCCGGGAATTAAGGCTTCCTGTTTTCGGAGGGGAAGAAAGCCAGGATGCCTGCTTCCTCCCGCCGGGCGGGTACCGGGAATTCTTGATCCGGGAAGCGGGGCCTACCTGGATACGGCGGGGAAATATGGTGGACCTACAGGGCCGAAAGCTGGGGGAGCATCAGGGATTATACGCCTACACCATCGGTCAACGCCGGGGCCTGGGGCTGCCCGGGAAAGAACCCTACTATGTGGTCCGGATGGATCCCCAAAAAAATGAGCTGGTTATTGGATCTAAAAGAGACTTGGAACAGAAAAGTTGCCGGCTGGGGAAGGTCCACTGGCTTTGCCGTCCCCCGCAAATCGACGGACTGAGGGTCCAAGTGCAGATCCGCTACCGCCACCTTCCGGCTTCAGCCAACCTCTCCCTGAAATCGGATCAAAACCTCTGGGTTCACTTTGACCATCCCGAGAAAGCCGTCACTCCCGGCCAGGCCGCTGTGATCTATTTGGACGGCACGGTGCTGGGCGGCGGCTGGATTGAATCCAATTTTTAAAAAAGTGAAAATGAAAAAAGTCGCCATTCAGACCTTTGGCTGCAAAGTCAACCAGTTCGAATCCGAGGCCCTGATTCGGGCCTTTCAGGAACGGGGCTGGAATCCGGTGCCTTTCCAGGAAGCCGCCGACCTCTATCTGATCAATACCTGCGCCGTGACCGCCGAGGCCCAGCGCCAGTCGGCCCAGGCCGTGCGCGGGGCCGTCCGTCGCTCTCCGGAGGCCCTGATTGCCGCCGCCGGGTGCGCCGCTCAACTCTTCCCGGACTATTTCAGCCAGATAGCCGGATTGGACTACCTCTTCGGGACCGGGAATAAATTGCGGTTTCCTTCCAGCGATGATTTTTCCCGAAAACCCGCTTCTCTTCAAATCCGGCTTGAACCGGTTTCTTCCTTTCCGCCCTTATCCCTGGAATGCCCGAATCCCTTTTTTCGCACCCGGGCGGTTTTTCGTATTCAGGAAGGCTGCGACGCCCACTGCAGCTACTGTGTCGTCCCGCAGGCCCGCGGGCCTTCCCGCAGCCTGTCGCCCGAGCGGGTCCAAGAGGGCCTCTTCCGTTTAGGAGCGTCGGGGATCCAGGAGATTATCCTGACCGGTATTCATTTGGGTCAATACGGACGAGACCTCCAGCCTCCCTGGAGTTTGACCGAATTACTGCAAGAGGTCCTGAAAACTCCCGGACGAACTTTTCTGCGCTTAAGTTCCCTGGAGATGCAGGAGATAACGCCCCCCCTGATTTCTCTGTTTAAAAAGGAACCGCGGTTGTGTCCGCATCTGCATATCCCGCTGCAAAGCGGCGACGACTCCATCCTTAATCGAATGAACCGCCCCTATGCGTCCGCTGAATACACAGAACTCCTTCAGCGGCTCCACGCCGAACTTCCTTTCGCGGCCCTGGGGGCGGACGTCATCGTGGGATTTCCCGGGGAAGATGAAAACGCTTTTCAACGAACCTATGATTCTATCGCTCGTCTGCCTTTGGCCTATCTCCACGTTTTCCCCTATTCCTCCCGGCCCGGAACGCCGGCCGCCTTTTTTGCCGAACAGGTCCCGGCCGGGGAGAAGAAAGAGCGCGCCCGGCGGCTCCGGGCCTTGGATCAAGACAAACGATCTGAATTTTACCGGCGATGTGTCGGACGAGAGTTCTCGGCCTTGGTGCTCCGTTCAACCGACCCGGATGGCTGGTGTGAAGGATTGACCGGCAATTATCTGCCCATTCGAGTCCAGGGACTTTTCCGCCAGAACACTCGTCTCCGGGTCCGAATCACCGGACGGGACGGAAAAGGGATACTGGCCGAGCAATTGAAAGAATGGATTTGATAATCCGATCTGTTATATGGTATTCTTAATAAAAAATAAGCAGAAACAGAGTTCAAGGGGGCGCGTGTAGGGGAGGGGTTTATCCCCTCCCGCAACCAGCTAAGCCTAGTACACGCTCCTCGAAAAAATCCGAATCCTCGATTCCCAAGCTCGGGAGGGGGTTAACGGCTCGACTGAGCCTTTCGGCAAGCTCAAGGCCCTGAGTCAATCGAAGGGCTCGCCGAAGTCCCCTCCCCTACGATAAAAAAAGGTTGTACTATTTTCATGCTTCGTGGGTGCCCGCCCCGAGCATGGGGGTTTAATACTAAACGAGGGGATTATCTCGAAAAAAGGAGCCGACCGATGAAAGTTAAAGATAGAATGACCACCGACATCACCACCCTGACCCCGGATACCACCATGCTTCGAGCCATGACCATCGTTCAGCAGAAGGGAATCCGCCATTTGCCGGTTATCCAAGGAAAACAGGTCGTCGGTATGGTTACCGAACGGGATATCCGGCGGATGAGCGCCTCGGATTCCTCCACTTTGTCGATCTATGAGCTGAACTACCTGCTGGATAAGATTAAGGTCTCCCAGTTTATGACCAAGAAGGTTTTTACCGTGGATCCTGATGAACCCATCGAAGTGGCGGCCAAGCAGATTTATGACCACAAGATCGGTTCCCTGCCGGTGGTAAAAAACGGCGAATTGGTGGGGTTGATTACCAGTTCGGATATTCTGGAAACATTCATCGAGGTCCTGGGCATCAATGAGCCCAGTGTCCGCATCGAACTGGAACTGGAGAACCGTACCGGTTCCCTGGCCGACGCGGCCAAGATCATCAAGGACTTGGGGCTCTATCTGGTCAGCGCGGTCACCCTGCCCAAAACCGAAGGTCTAACCCGAGCCACGGTCTTCCGCGTTCAGCCCACGGATTTAAAAAAACTTAAGGAGCAACTCAGGGCCGCCGGTCCTCCCATCGTCTCCGTCCACGACTAAGGCGTTTTCTTTATCGGCGCCTTGTCCTTTTGGGTGGGTACCCCCCCATCTCTGCTATGGAAGCTTGGGTCCCGGCGAAAATTAACCCTTCATGTTGGCAACTAACCAGAGTCTTCCTGATCCAGGATCTCCCGAATTATCACGGAAACCTCCTTCAGATTAAAGGGCTTCTGGATAAATCCCCGGCATCCCTGGTCCATGATCTCCCTGGCCAGGCCGTTGATGCTGTAGCCGCTGGAAAGAAGCACCTTGACTTTAGGATTCAGCTTTTTCAGGTTTTGGAAAGTTTCCCCGCCGCCCATGCCCGGCATGACCAGGTCCAGGATCACCAGATCGATTTCCTTCGCTTTTTGGGAGTAGAGATCCAGGGCCTCTCGGCCGTTATGGGCCACAAATACCGTATACCCCAATCTTTCCAATAACTGGGCTGCCACCTGGAGGATGATCTCCTCGTCGTCCACCAGCAGGATCCCTTCCTGGCCCGTCATGAGGGTGGCCTGCTCTTTTTTTTCTTCTTCGGCCAACTTGGCGGAGGCGGGAATATAGAAATTAAAGGTGGTCCCCCGGCCCGGCTCGCTGTAGACCGTTATGAATCCCTCGTGTCCCTTAATGATCCCGTAAACGGTCGCCAGTCCCAGGCCGGTCCCGCGCCCTCGCTCCTTGGTGGTAAAAAAAGGCTCGAAGATCCTTTGTTTGGTTTCCTCATCCATCCCGATCCCGGTGTCGGTCACCGAGGTCTTCACATAATGTCCCAATTTGACCTCAAAAGGCTGGACATAATGTTCATCTAAGAAAACGTTTTGGGTTTCCAGGTAGAGATCCCCTCCCTGGGGCATGGCTTGCCAGGCATTGACCAGCAGATTAAGGAGGACCTGTTCCATCTGCCCTCGATCGACTTCCACCGTCCACACCCTCTGGGCTAATTTTCTATGAATTCTCAGGCCCTTTTGGGTCCGTCCAAACAGGGCGGAAGCCTTGTCGATCAAGTCGTTGAGATCGGTGGCTTTGACCTGGTATTTCCCCCTTCGGGCAAACCCCAGCAATTGTTTGGTCAGGTCCGCCCCGCTGCGCACGCAGCTTTCGATATGCTGTAAGCGCTCCCGGTCCGGGTGAGGGGAAGGCAGGTCCATCAGCATCAGGGAAACATTCCCTTGGATAGCCATCAGCAGGTTGTTAAAGTCATGGGCGATCCCACCGGCCAGGGTTCCCACAGCCTCCATCTTCTGGGCCTGGATAAGCTGAATCTCCAGTTTCTTTCGATCGGTGATGTCTTCGTAAATGACCAATTGGTCCCCGGTTTCCATGGATACCGGGCTGAAATGAACGACCTTCTCCTCCCCGTCCTTACAGATCACCTTAAAAGTCCTCGGACGGGACTCGCCGCTGGGAAAATCCCGCAGGTCTTTGAGCCACTGGGCTATGACTTCATGCCGATAAGCCTCATCCGGATAGGCCTTCCGGAACCATGCCCGTCCGTCCGGGATGTCTTCCAGCGTATAGCCGAAAATGGCAGTGAATTTGGGGTTGATGTATTTGCAGCGGCCGTCCGGGCCCATCAACGAAACGCCCAAAGGGGAGGCATCGACCAGGATCCGAAATCTTTCTTTTTCTCTTTTTAAATTCTCCTCCACTCTTTTCAGTTCGGTGATCTCCAACCCATACACATTGACACACGCTTCTTCGGTTACCGCAGCCACCGTAAAGGAAAAAGTGCGGTCTTGTATCCGGTCTTCCCATTGCCGGGACGTCCTCGAAGACAAAACCTCTTTTATTGCCTTATCCAACTCCTTGGGGACTTGGCTCCCGGTCTCCTTTTTCCAGTGTCGCAACAGGGCTTCACTGGCCTGATTGTGATATAAAAGGGTCCCGTCCTTCTGGATCCGCATTACGGAATTGGGGTTCTCACCGGGGAACCTGGCCAATTTTTTGATCTCATCCTGGGTTCGTTTCTTTTCGGTGATCTCCTCAAAGATCGAATAGACCTGGCCGGGCCGATCCTCTCCCGTCCGGAATTGAGGGACGGCATGGATATTGATCCAGACGTAATCTTTTGTTGCGGGATGATAGACCCCCATGATTACATTTTTCACTTCCTCGCCCGTCTCCAGGGCCTTGATGGCCGGGTGGGTTTCTCCGGGAAAATCGGATCCGTCCTCATGAAGGGCCCGCCAGAGGGGATCCACGGAGGCGCGTCCCAGCAGTTGATCGAGGGTCAGTCCCAGGATCCTTTCGGCCGCCGGGTTGGCGCGGATGATTTCCCCGTGGCGGTTTTGATAAACCACCCCCAGAGGCAAGGTTTCAAATAAAACTTGAAAACGCTCCTCACTGGAACGGAGCGCTTCTTCGCTTTTTTTTTGCTGCGCCATACGGGCCTCCAATAGAGCTATCCGCCGGCGCAATTCCTCGACTTCCCCTATCATTTCGCTGCTCGTCTGCTCCTGATCTTCCCTGTTTTCCTTAGTCCAATGATTCATCAATAGCTCGAGGACTTCGAACAATTTGCCCTGTTCCAAGGACACCCAATCTAAAAATTACTATTTCAAATTGAACTTCAATGAATCTTATTGTATTTTATGGAAAGAGTCAAATACGGAGGAGGACCCTAATGGAAACGACCGAATGGAATCCGGGAAAACTATTGGAAGTCTCGGGAAGCTATTGGAAAGCCTGCACCCTGCACGCGGGCGTCAAGCTCGGAATTTTTTCCCTGATGGGGGACCGATCCCGCACGGCCCAGGATATCGCCGATGACCTGAAAGGCGATCTCAGGGGAGTGACCATGCTGCTGAACGCCCTCTCCGCCCTGGGACTGTTGTCCAAAAAGGAAAACGTCTATGCCAACAGGGATATCAGTAAAACCTTCCTGAAGAAGGATTCGCCGCAGTATCTCGGCTATATGGTCATGCACCATCACCACCTGGTGGAGTCCTGGAGCAAACTGGACCAAGGGGTCATCACCGGCAAGGCGACCCGGTCCCGGTCCGGCTTCGAAGAAGCGGTGGTGCGGGAAAGTTTTCTCATGGGCATGTTCAATATGGCCATGAACCTGGCCCCCCGGATCGTTCCGCAGATAGACCTCTCCGGCCGCAAACACCTGCTGGATCTGGGGGGAGGTCCGGGTACCTACGCCATCCATTTCTGCCTGAAGAACCCCGGGTTAAGGGCCACGGTCTATGACCTGCCCACCACCCGGTCCTTTGCCGAAAAAACCATCGCTCGTTTCGGGTTGTCCGATCGCATTGAATTCCAGGAAGGCGATTACCTGGAGGGAGCGATTCAGGGGACCTTTGATGTGGTCTGGCTGTCCCATATTCTCCATGGGGAAGGACCGGAGGATTGTCAGCGAATGATCCGGAAAGCCGTTTCCAGCTTAGCGCCCGGCGGATTAATTTTGATCCACGAATTCATCTTGAACGACGAAATGGACGGCCCGGTCTTCCCGGCCCTTTTTTCCCTGAATATGCTCTTGGGAACGGAAAACGGCCAGTCCTATTCCGATCGTCAACTCCGAGAGATGCTGGTCCAGGCCGGGGTCCGGGAACTCCGGCGAATCCCCGTTCAAACGCCGAATGATTCCGGAATCATTCAAGGAAGGATCGAGGGAACCGAGACGGACCGAGGAAACCATGATTAAGAAAACCTTCGCCGGCGCCGCCATCCTCATGGTCCTACTATTAATAGGCCTTTTTCTCCAAAAGGCCCCCATCGACCCGGCGGTTTATAACCCGCCGCTCAAACCGTCGATGACCGGCGTGCTGGCACCCAATGATCTGTTGAAAAAAGCCGATCTTTTGGCCTTAGGGAAAATCAACGGGCCGGAGGAAGTGGCCGTGGACCGCCAGGGTCGTGTCTATGGCGGGACCCAGGATGGAAAGATCCTGCGTCTCCGGCCCGACGGGCAACTGGAAACCTTTGCCCGAACAGGAGGGCGCCCCCTGGGAATGCAATTCGATCGAGAACAAAATCTCATCGTCTGCGACTCCTATCAGGGCCTGTTATCCATCAATCCCGCCGGGAAGATTACTATTTTAGCCACGTCCATCAACGGCCTTCCCTTCAAGTTTACCGATGCCCTGGATATCTCCCGGGAAGGCGTCATCTACTTCACCGATGCCAGTTCCAAATATGGCCAGAACGAATACCTCTATGACCTGCTGGAAGCCCGGCCCCACGGACGACTGATCCGCCTGGACCCGGCCACCGGACAAATCAACGTACTCCTCGATAGACTGTTTTTCGCCAACGGGGTGGCCCTCTCCGCTGAGGAGGATTTCGTCCTGGTCAACGAGACCTACCGCTACCGTATCACCCGCTACTGGCTGAAAGGCCCTAAGGCCGGAACCAGCGAGCTGTTTATCGACAACCTGCCCGGCTTTCCGGACAACATCACCTCTAACCGCCGGGGGACCTTCTGGTTGGCCTGTTTCACCGTACGCAACGACGCGGTCGACAAGATGCACCCTTATCCCTTCATTAAGTCCCTGTTGTCCAAACTGCCCAAGGCCTTCTGGCCCAAACCTAAGCCCTATGGCCTGGTACTGGCCTTGGACGAAAACGGCAAGATAATCAAAAGCCTCCAGGAGCCTACCGGGAAACATCTCTGGGAAATCACCTCGGCCCGCGAATACGGCGGCTATCTATACCTGGGCAGCCTGCACGCGGATCGGATCGGGCGGTATGCGTTGGAATAATCCTCCAGTTTCGCGGGCGGGGACGCCGGCTCCACCCAACCGTTCTGTCCCGTCTTTCGTAGGGTCGGCGTCCCCGCCGAACACCTCGGAATTTGGTTTCACCACCTTAGACTAATCGTTCTATTCCCTCTGCAAGCACCCCTTCCCCTCACCAAACCGGCGGGCGGGGACGCCCGCCCTACTTTTCCTTGTTGATCCCGAAAGGATATGATATGGGAAGGGCATGTTCAAGAACCGGTCTCTTCCACTATCCTGCTTGCTGATATCTCTTTTCCTGGCCCCTCTATCGTCCGCTGCCTTCGAAGGCCCCTTTAGGCTCAAAAATCAATTCCCTCTTTTCCTCCATTTGAATTCACCCATCCTGGAAAAGGCCACTCAGGAGAATTCACTCGTCTTGAGCCTGCATTATTCCAGTACCTTCATGAAAAAAGGGGCCTCCGACTGGCTGGTTGACCTCGATTTGGAATCGGCGGAATTAGATTTCGTCTTTAAAAAAAATCTACCCGGGTGGATCGAACTGGGATTGGAGATCCCTTGGCTGGCCTTCAGCTCCGGGGTCCTGGATCAGCCGCTGGAGAGCTATCACAGCGCCTTTGGCTTCCCCGACTACGGCCGCAGCCGGTACCCGAAAAACGAGTTTCACTACCGGCTGTTTCGAAAAGGAAAACTCCTGGTCGAGGGGGAAAGCGGCAAGGTCGGGCTGGGTGACCTGCGTCTGACCGGGAAAAAAGAATTTTCTTTCGGAGAAACGCTCTGGGCCGTCAAGGCGGATCTGGAATTGCCGACCGGGGACCCCGATACCGGTTTCGGGAACGGCAGCCTGGATTGGGGGCTGGCGCTCATCGGGGAACGAAAACTGGGCCGGGCGTTCAAGCTGACCGGCGCCTTGGGTCTGGTGCTGCCCGGGGACTTAAGGGCCAGGGAAACCATAGGCCTGCAACCCTATTATTATTTCGGCGCGGTCGCGGAGTGGGCCTGGTGGAAAAACTTTGAAGTCCTGGGCCAGTGTCTGGCCCAGACCTCCCCCTTCCCGGAAACCGGGATATCCGCTATCGATCAGACCGGCGTTATCCTGACCTTGGGGGGCCGGTACATCTTCGGCCTGAATTCTCTGGAAGCCTCATTCACCGAAGACCTGAACACCACCGGGGCGCCGGATTTCACGTTTCAACTTGGATTTAAACATAAGTTCTAATAGCTATTATTTGGTTAAAAGGAGAATTAAAATGAAATGGATTAATGCGGTGACGGAAGATTCGGTCCGAATTCTGGAACTCAATCATGGCGTCACCAACGCCCTCAATGGGGAACTCTTAAAAGAACTTGAAGACTGCCTGGTGGAAATCAGAAACGATCCTGAATCCTCCGCCCTGGTGCTGACCAGCGCCAACGGGAAGTTCTTCTCTGCCGGTTTTGATCTCCCCGAACTCTATCCCCAGGAGGTCTCGGGATTCAAAGAATTTTTTCATTCGTTCAACCGGATTTGCCTCGACCTCTACACCCTGCCCCGGCCCACGGTAGCCGCCCTGACCGGCCACGCCGTGGCCGGTGGTTTTATTCTGGCTTCCTGCTGCGACTATCGATTTATGGCCCAGGGGAAAAAATTATGCGGTTTGAACGAGATTCAAATCGGGGTACCGGTTCCCTACATCGCCGATTTGATTCTCCGCCAACTGGTGGGGGATCGGGCGGCCACCGAGATCATGTACACCGGCACCCTGGTGCCGGCCGAAAACGCGCTTCAAATTAAAATTCCTGGATGCCTTGGTCTCACCCGAAGAACTCCTCAAAGAAGCCGTTTCCAAAGCCCGCACCCTTGGCCGTCTCCCCCGGGCAGCTTTCCAGACCATCAAAACCAATCGGACGGCCGAAATAGCCGCCCTGGGCCGGCAAAAACTGGAGGAAGACGTCCAGATCTTTTTGAAGATGTGGTATAGCGAAGAAGCTCGGGAGCGTTTAAAGGAAGCCATGAAGAAATTTTGAACCGGCAAAAGGGAGGACTTATGGAAGTCAAAATCGGAGAGACCTTATTCTTTCTGGAGGAGGGTGACATAACCCGGCAGGAAACCGAGGCCATCGTTAACGCCGCCAATTCCCGCCTGGCCGGAGGAGGCGGGGTTGATGGGGCCATCCACCGCGCCGGAGGCCCGGCCATCATGGATGAATGCCGAAAAATCGGGGGCTGTCCCACCGGCCAAGCCGTCATCACCACCGGCGGAAAACTGAAGGCCCATCGCGTGATCCACACCGTGGGGCCTATTTATCGAGGCGGGACCCAGGGAGAAGCCGACCTCCTGGCCAGCGCCTATCTCGAAAGTCTGAAGCTGGCTCGGAAACACGGCATTCGCTCCCTGGCCTTTCCGTCGCTCAGCACCGGGGCTTATGGATACCCGTTGGATGAGGCGGCGGGGATCGCCTTAAAAACGGTAGTGGGGTTCATCAAGGAAAACCCGGCCTTCTTCGACCGGGTCGGCTTCGTCCTTTTCGGCCCTTCTTCCTATCAGGCCTATGAAAGGGCTCTAGCAAATTTGATTTAAAAGACGACTCTTCATCGGCCGCTGTCCGGGAAATTGCCGTGGGAGGATTTCAGAGAACCCCAATGCTCCGGGGAGAAGAGGGATTCTCTGATGGAGAATTACTACTTCCCGCCGGCAAGTTTTATCTTTTCGGCCGAAGCCGGGGTAAGGGGCTTGTCGTCCGGTTTGACGTTATTGGCCTGGAGGGCAAAGGAGATGATCTCAAGGTATTCATTGTCCTTCAAGCTGCCGGGCTTATTCGCCGGCATTTTTTTCTTTGCGAACTCATAGGCCTGACCGGCTGTCTTCATTTTCGGTAAATATCCAGGACCGGCTACCGGAGAAACCTTAACACCGGCCATTTTGCCGAATTGCTCGGGAACCGTGCCACCCTCACCATTGGCCCCATGGCAAACGGCACAATATTTACCATAAAGCTCCTTTCCCTTTGACGCCTGCTCGGGGGTATAGGCAAAGGTTGTTGCCACCACAAAAGCCGAAATCATTACACCTAGAATCAACTGCCAGATCTTGTGCGACATTCTGTCCTCCTTTTTGATTTATTTTCAACAAAACGTTCAGAAGCAGAAGAAATTTGCAATAGAGAAAAACCGATACGCAAAACCCGCCACATCGGATCGTCCCCCTCTACTATCTTCTTCTATGTCTGTAACCTCCAGCGGACTCACCGACTAAATATCCACCCAGGGCACCTATACCCGCGCCAAGGGCGGCCCCTCCGAGGGTATTCCCCCCTACCAGCGTACTGAACAAAGCACCACCCCCCGCACCAATGGCTGCTCCGCTCAAAGTGCCCTGTTGTGTTCTGGACATCCCGACGCACCCGCTCAAGGCCACTATAAGAATGAGAATAGTTGAGGTAATAAAGATCCGTTTCATTTTTCATCCCCCTTTTGTTTAATTTTCTGGCCTCAATGGGCGTCCGTCTATCCCCGTAGTTATATTCGGCCTGACCACGGAGTGCCAGAGCACACCGACCACGGGCTTTTCCATATGGTCCGGATTCGTTTGATAGTATTGGTCGATCAAGGCCACTGTTTGATTAATAGTGAGCGGCGATTTATTGTACCCTTCGATGATTTTCGAGGAAAAATTGTCTTTTTTCAAGTCCGGATACTTATTCATCAGGTATTCTTCGATGGCTACCGTGTGCCAGAGTCCCCAGATGAAAGCCACCTTGGAGTCTTCCGTCATCTTTTGCCAGAGCTCTCCAGTCAGTACCGTCATGCCGAAGGTCTTTCCCATTTCTTTGGTCAAGCCCTTCTCACCTCGCTCCGCAGCCGTTACGTATATCGAAGTTAAGGCGATTCCGATTACGGCGGCGGCCACAACCAAATTCCTGGCCATTTTTAATTTTCTCATGACTCCCTCCCCTGAAATTTTTGAAGCCTCGCGGCTTTCTTTCCTCAAAGAATGCTCATCGCCAGCCTTTTTAGGGCTTCGATTTTCTCTAGGATATTATTCTCTATTAATGGTCTTAGATAAATAACAGGAAGTAAGTATTTTTCGAACAAATAATATGTACTTCACTGGCCCATGGTTCAAGGCTCCAACTTTCGCTGCAAGGTGGCCCGTCAAATCGGGTCAGAAGCGCTTAGGTCCTTTATTCTCCCCTGTTTTTTCCCCTTGACCCTTCTCAAGGCCTATTTAAACTCTGCCCTAACCGAAAGAAATTCTTATCTAACAAGCGGAACAGTTTTCTGGTTCCATTTCGGATTTCTTCGACGCCATCTCCCTGGATAATACCGGCACTTACCTGAACGGCTACATGCTGGTGGATGCCAACATCAATGAAACCGGTCTGGTAGAGATGTCCTACCGTTGCTTTGTTTACTACCGTTCAACCGGCGGCCCTTACACGGTCACCAGCAAATCGCTGGATGGCAACGCCTGTTCAACCGATTACGACAGTGAAATGGTCACCGCCGACTACCTGATGGTTCGCTCTTTTATGGGGCTGTCGGGTATCTTGAATATCCCTGCCTCAAACACCGGTTTCTGGATGCTCTACGGGACCGCCAAGGTAAACGGCACCCCGTTCATCTGGAGCCAGTCCTTATGGAAGGGGCAGACGTTACGGGATATCCCCGACCGCATCGATGGTAGCTTTACCCTGATG
Organism: uncultured delta proteobacterium; assembly: GCA_963843145.1. Classification (GTDB taxonomy): domain Bacteria; phylum Desulfobacterota; class RBG-13-43-22; order RBG-13-43-22; family RBG-13-43-22; genus CAVQSS01. The sequence goes on along the minus strand of CAWJJC010000028.1, from coordinate 115,229 downwards.
CCGCTGTATCTGAGGTAGGCGGGTCAGTCGGTTAGAGGATAACTTATCTCCCGGGTGTGACCAGGATTCCCCCATTGATCCCAGGACCAACGGCCGGAAAAAGCTTTTGCTGCTTTGGGGATTGCTTCGTCGCTTCACTCCTCGCAATGACAGCGCCAGGGACTTTTTACGAAACCATCAAAAATATTTCCGGGAACTTTTTGGAGACCTCCCTGCTCTAAACCAGGAAAGAAGTTCATTTCCAAGGTTTAAGGAGGTTCCCGATGAAAGGCTTCACACGAATTCTGGCGTTTTTGACCTTGCTTTTAACATCTCTCTATTCAGGCAACGCCTTCCCCGATCCCGGAGAACACGAGGACCGGACGCTCTCTCCCTTTTTCTTCATCAAAAGCGACAACCCGCAGGTAGATCGATTGCCGCTGAAATCCACTTCGGCTAAGGTGAACATCTCCGGGGTCATGGCGGATGTCCTGGTCACCCAAATCTATAAAAATGAAGGCCGAAAACCCCTGGAAGCAATCTATATCTTTCCGGCCTCCACTCGGGCGGCGGTCTATGGTCTGAAAATGACCATCGGGAAACGGGTCATCGAGGCCCGGATCCAAAAAAGAGCGGAGGCCCGGCGGACCTATGAACAGGCCCGGGAGCAGGGGAAAACGGCCTCTCTTCTTGAGCAGCAACGGCCCAATGTCTTTCAGATGAATGTGGCCAATATCCTGCCGGGGGAAGCCATCCAGGTGGAATTGAGCTATACGGAATTATTGGTGCCGACGGACCGGGTTTATGAATTCGTGTATCCCACGGTGGTCGGGCCGCGTTATTCCAATCGGCCGACCGAGAAGGCCCCGGCCTCGGAGCATTGGGTGAAAAACCCTTATCTTCACCAGGGCGAAAATCCACCTTATGCTTTTGATCTCTCCGTCAACCTGGCGGCCGGCATGCCCATCGCAGATCTGTCTTGCCCTTCCCATAAGGTGGAGACCCATTTCCCCAACCCTACCCTGGCCAAAGTGGCTTTGGATCGCTCCGAGACCCGGGGCGGGGATCGGGATTTTATCCTGCGCTACCGTTTGGCCGGAGGGCGGATCCAATCCGGCCTGCTGCTCGCTGAAGGGGAGAAAGAAAACTTTTTCCTGCTGATGATGCAGCCTCCCAAACGGGTGGTCCAGGAACAGATACCTGGACGGGAGTATATTTTTATCGTCGATGTCTCCGGGTCCATGCACGGCTTTCCCCTGGAGATCTCCAAGACGTTGCTGAAAAATCTGATCGGCCGGCTGCGTCCGACGGACCGTTTTAATGTCCTGCTCTTCTCCGGCGGGTCCTCGCTGTTGGCTGAACAGTCCCTCCCGGCCTGCCAGGAAAATATCGACCGGGCGATCCGGCTCATCGACCGCCAGCAGGGGGGCGGCGGCACGGAGCTCCTGCCGGCCCTCAAGCGGGCCCTCTCCCTGGAAAAGCCTGAGGGCTATTCGCGAACCCTGGTAATCGCCACCGACGGCTATGTCACCGTGGAAGAAGAAGTCTTTGATCTTATCCGGAAAAATATCGGACAGGCCAACCTCTTTGCCTTTGGAATCGGCAGCAGCGTCAACCGTCACCTCATTGAAGGCCTGGCCCATGTGGGGCTGGGAGAACCCTTTATTCTCACCCGCCCGGAAGAAGCCGCCTCCCGGGCTGAACGGTTTCGGGAAATGATCCAATCGCCGCTGCTGACCCGGATCAAGGTCGACTTCAACGGATTTTCAGTGGCCGAAGTTGAACCCGCCGGGGTCCCCGACCTTTTTGCCGAACGCCCCATCATCCTTTTTGGCAAATGGCGCGGACAGCCTCGGGGAAAGATTACCTTAACCGGCCTTTCGGGAGAGGGTCCCTTTCGGGAGGTCATCGAGGTGAAAGGAATCACTCCGCTGCCAACCAACCGGGCGCTGCGCTACCTCTGGGCCCGACAGCGAATAACGATCTTGTCGGACTTTAACCAGCTTCGGTCCGACGACCGTCGCATCCGGGAGATAACCGAACTCGGCCTCACCTATAACCTTTTAACCGCCTATACTTCTTTTGTAGCCGTGGATACGCAAATCCGAAACCAGGGCGAGACTTCCTCTACGGTCAAACAACCCCTGCCCCTGCCCCAAGGGGTTTCCGACTATGCCCTGGGCGGGAATGGAAAAGTGGCTGGATTTGCGCCTATCAGGCCATCCGCCCAATTCGCTCCGGCCGAGTCCGCCGACTCGTCCCCTTTGAAAAGGGCTTTATTGAAAAACGAAGAAAAGGATCAGAAAAACGGATTTATGATGGAAGAAGTCAAGGTGTCCGGAAATTTGGCCAAAGAGGAGGTCCTTCGGACCATGGGGAAGCAAATTCGTGAAATAAAAAGCTGCTTCCCGAACGGTTCCCACCCGGAAAGATTAATGATAAAGCTGACCATTAACGCGGATGGAACCGTAAGGGCGGTAGATTTTGTCTCCAAGATCGACGCCGGTACCAGAAAATGCATTCTGGAAAAAGCGAAAGGGTGGAGTTGCCCAGCCACTCGGGACGGTCTCCAGGGGGAAGTATCCATAACCCTTGCCCCGGGGGTCTGATAGCAAAAGGCCAGGGTTCATTGGCGCACCTTCGGCCCGGGAACCCTGGCCTTTCTTCTAGCTGTCTTAAATCCCCAAATCTGGGCCGGGGAACAAACTTAACTGGTCAAATTTCAAAATCCAAACGTTCTTGTTTAGGCCTGCGACGAGCCCTTCGACAAGACTTCGGCGAGCCCTTCGATTGACTCAGGGCCTTGAGCTAGCCGAAAGGCTCAGTCGAGTCGCTCAGGGCCTTGAGTTTACCGAAAGGCTCGGCCGAGTCGATTTCGTGTTTCTTATTTCGAATTTATTGGTCCCCTTACCCATAAAACCGGGCTTCCTTCCGAAAGATTTCTTTTCATACTCGAAACTCGGGACTGTTTTGTGGGCGATTCTTTTCTCATAATCGAATCCCGGGACCGTTTTGCGAGGCAAACGCCGGCCAAGGATCTGCTCGATGGACCGGAACATTCTCTCTTCGTCCGGCGCAACGAGGGTGCAGGCATCGCCGGTGGCGTTGGCCCGCCCGGTCCGGCCGACCCGATGCACATAGTCTTCCGCCTGTCCCGGCACGTCAAAGTTGCAGACCAGCCCGATGGCTTCCACGTCAATGCCCCGGGCCGCGATGTCCGTGGCCACCAGGACCTGGAAGCGGCCCGCCTTGAAGCCGGCCAGGGCTTCGGTCCGTTGACCCTGGCTACGGTTGCCGTGAATCCGGCCGCAACGTACTCCTTTTTTTTCCAGGAAGTCGGCCAGACGATTGGCCCGGTGCTTGGTCCGGGTAAAGGCCAGGACGCTCTTCGGCTGGTCCTGCTTCAGGAGGGCCAGCAGGAGGTTCGATTTCATTTCCTGAGGTATAGTGTAGGCCACTTGGGTAATCCCGGCCGCCGACATGGGTTTCGGGGTGATGTTTAGAGAAACCGGATCCTTCAGCATCTCCCGGGCCAGGGTTACTATAGGTGGCGGCAGGGTGGCTGAAAAGAAAAGGGTCTGCCTCTTTACCGGGAGGCCTGCGAGGATACGCCGAATATCGGGCAGAAAGCCCATATCGAGCATCCGGTCCGCCTCGTCCAGCACCAGATGGGTAATACCGTCAAGGCGGGCGTAGTCACTCCGCATATGGTCCAGGAGCCGGCCGGGGGTGGCGATAATGGCATCCACCTTCCGGCGAAAAGCTTGTACCTGCGGAACGGGAGAGACACCCCCGTAAACCGCCATGGCCTTAAGCGAAGTATAGCGGGCCAGGTCCTGCAGGTGATCCGTTATCTGCACGGCCAGTTCCCGAGTGGGGACCAGGACCAAAACCCTGGTTTTCCCCCGGGGCTGCCCGATCAGTTGGTGGAGGATGGGGAGCAGGAAGGCGGCGGTTTTGCCGCTTCCGGTCACCGCCGTAGCCATGATATCCCGGCCTTGGAGCAGTGGGGGGATGGCCAGCCGCTGGATCGGGGTAGGCTGCTCGAATCCTTTTTTCGCAACGGCTTTCAATAGGTTAGGATTAAGTTCAAAAGCTGTAAATGACATAATTCTCCTTTTTCCACGGGCAATCTTGACCTGAACAGGCAGGTCCGGCCCGAGGGATTAATCCGGCTGGTTCATTTGGAAGTCGTGGGACTTTAAAAAAGAAAAACGGAGGGATTGCCGGTGAAGCCGCCGTTCAGGCTCTGCTGTTCCACTTGGTCTTGCGAAGTGCGCCAAAGGCTAAAGGCTGACGGGTTAGGCTTCCGGAGCTTTAGGCAAGAACTGATTTATTAATTTTCTAAAATACAACAAGCTTGAGTAGATGTCAAGGTAAAACCGCAGGCCCGATCAACAGGCCATTCCGAGGAGCGAAGGGACGAAGAATCTCGCCAGGGGTCAGAGGGTCGAGTCTTTCGTAGGGTCGGCGACCCCGCCGTCCAGACCGAGGAACAAACCCATTCCAAATCATAGTAGCGCGTCCCGCAGCGCTTCTGAGCGGGAATCCAGGCTTTTCTCAGGGAACACTGGATCCCCGATAAAGACATTCGGGGATGACGTGAAATTACCTGTAAATACAATTAAGAGACCGTTAATAATAAAAAAGGGTGGATACATAAATATCCACCCTTTTTTATTAAATACCTGAGGAAAGGAATTACTTCTTTTCCACCGGGGCTTTCTCGTCAGCCTTAGGCTCGGCAGCAGGCTTTTCAGCCGCCTTCTTGACCTTCTTCGTAACCTTCTTTTTGGCAGTGGCCTTCTTCTTCTTGGCCGGGGCCTTCATTTCTCCTTCAGCCTTGGGCTCGGCAGCCGTCTTTTCACCAGCAATAGCGGGAGCGGCGGCGGGCGGAGCCATTTTCTCAGCAGCCTTATCGGCGGCGAAAGCAGCCATCGAGAAAGTCAAAGCAAATGCCAATACCGTCATTAAAGCGAATAACTTTTTCATAGATTTCCACCTCCTTTCCTCTAAATTAAACTATTTCATGAGCCGTGAAGCGCTATGAACATTTTGTGTTTTGATCATACAGTAAGCAATCACTATGCCAAATGGGCAATAATAAATAATTATAACTAAATCGGTATCTTATCAAATTGGCGGATTCAGACGAGTATTCCGGGAAGGGCTATTTTTCTATTTTTTGGAATATTTCCGATTTTTAATGAAATATTGTCTATATTTTGGAATCGCCGTTGGATAAAATGATTGACGAGAATTAAAATAACTGGGAAGTATATTCACGAATACCGGTGAAAAGGAGGTGCCCATGTTATCCCTGGTAGTGGTCCTGGCCCTTTCAGGTCTAATCGTCCTTTCCATAATTGTGATCTACAATAAGTTGATCCGGCTCAAAAACACCGTCCAATCGTCCTGGTCGGATGTGGATGTCCAGTTAAAAAAACGGTACGACCTGGTGCCGAACCTGATTGAAACCGTTAAAGGATACGCCGCCCATGAGAAATCGGTCTTTCAAAAAGTGACGGAAGCCCGCTCCCAGGCTATGCAGACCGCCGGCCCGGCTGAAAAAGCTTTGGCTGAAACCCAGTTCCAGGCCACACTTAAAACCCTCTTTGCCCTGGCCGAGGCCTACCCGGACCTGAAGGCCAATGCCAATTTTACCCAGTTGCAGTCCCAGCTTCAATCCCTGGAAGGCGATATTGAGAATGCCCGGCGTTACTACAATGCCGTCGTTCGGGATTACAACATCCTGATTGAGTCTTTTCCTTCCAACCTCGTCGCCTCCGGATTCAAGTTTGAAAAATCGGACTTTTTTGAATTGCAGTCGCCGGAAACGGAACGTCAACCGGTGAAAGTCAGCTTTTCGTAACCAAGCATGAACATTTCGAGAAATTTGTTTTTAAGCTTAAAAATTAGCTCGTCATTCCGGACAAGCGAAGCGAGATCCGGAATCCAGGGTCGATTAAGCCTGAAATGTCCTGGATCCGGATCAGTCCGGGATGACGGGAAAAACAATTATTGGCCTATCTTAATGCTTCTCCTCGGGATAGGATTACTATTTTCCCTTTTGGCCGGCAGCGCTTTTGCCGCCGGGCCGCAAGGACGGACGGATGATTTTCCCCGGATCGACGAGCTGCTAAAAAGACGAACCCCTTCTCTTAGCCCTCCCGATTTTACCATCACCCGTTTCTTCTCCGACATACTCATCGAGGCCGACTCTTCGGTAAATGTTAAAGAAACCATCGAGGTGGAATTCCACCGTCCCCGCCATGGGATCTACCGGGACATTCCCTACCGTTACCGGGATGACCAGGGCCAATCACTGGAAACGCCGCTCCGGATACTTTCCGTCACCAATAAAAGTCAGGGTCCCTGGGAGTATAAGATTGATAAACAAGGCCCGATGGTCCATATCCGGATCGGAGATCCAAAAAGATTCGTGGAGGGGCGGCAAACTTACGTCATCACCTACCGGGTGGAGAATGTACTCCTCTATTTCGAGGACCATGACGAATTTTACTGGAACGTAACCGGAAACGGATGGCCGGCCCCGATTCGTGAGGCGGCCGCCAATGTGTTGGTTATGGGACAAAAGAAGGGGGGTGCCTTTCGTACCGCCTGTTACACCGGCCCCCCGGGGTCACGGGAGGCGGTCTGCGGGCAGGAACCGCTGCAGAGGGGCGCTGCCTTTTTTACCAAAAAAAATCTCGATATCGGGGAAGGATTGACCATCGTCCTAGGCTGGGACAAAGGAATGGTGACGCCGCCCTCCGCCTGGCGCCGGTTTTCCTGGGTTTTGAATTTTCGGGAGAACTGGGTCTTTTTCTTCCCGATCTTAATGACCCTGTTCATGGTCCGGCACTGGGCTGTCCGGGGGCGTGACCCCCAAGTCCGGGAATCCCTGGTGGTCCAGTACCAACCCCCGAAATCGAATGAACAGAGCCTCAATCCCGGGGAGATCGGGGCGCTGGTAGACGAGAAGGTGGACTCCCGCGATCTGACCGCTTCCCTCATCGGACTGGCGGTCAAAGGGTTCATTCAGGTCGAGGAAATAAAAAAAGAGGGCTGGATCTTCGACACTACCGATTACGATTTGTCCCGGTTAAAGATGGCGGATTCCTCCCTGAGTCCTTTCGAGAGGGAACTGCTCGACCGGCTGTTCGCCTCCGGGCCAAAAATTCTGATTTCAGATCTTAAAAATAAATTTTATACCCATTTGAAACCTCTCCGGGATCAATTGTTCAATGATCTGGTGGCGAAAAAATATTTCCTGCAAAGCCCGGAAACGGTCCGCCTCCGTTATCGTTATACGGGCCTGGTCGTTATCGGGCTGGGTCTGGCCGGGATGGCGGCCTGGGATTCCTCTTGGAAACCCTTTGTGGCTTTTTCTCTGAGCGGACTACCGCTCTACTTTTTCTCACGTTTTATGCCGGTCAAAACCATTTTGGGCGCCCGGACTCGCCTGGAGTCCTTAGGATTCCAGGAATTCTTGAGCCGGGCGGAAAAAGACCGGCTGGAACGAATGGCCGACCCCCACCTCTTCTCCCGCTACCTCCCTTACGCCCTGGCCCTGGGAGTGGTGGATAACTGGGCCCGGGCCTTTAAAGGTATCTACCAGGAGCCCCCTGACTGGTATTCTTCCCCCGATGGTTTTCATACCTTTAGTACCTCCAGCTTCTCTCATTCCATCAATCAGGCTAATGCTGCCATGACCACGGCCCTGATTTCAGCTCCCCGGGGAAGCGGTTCCGGAGGTGGTTTCGGCGGCGGTTCCTCCGGCGGCGGTTTTGGCGGAGGAGGCGGAGGAAGCTGGTAAGTTCTTTCCCACCAAAAATTGGCAGCCCCTCGTCAACTTTTTGCGTCCTCATCCCTTCCGGCCCCCGGGGCCAATCCTTCCGTTATTTTAACTAATTGATATAAATACAAATCTTATTTTTTTAGACTGCCGGCCCAAGTTGGTATTGGTCTTGCATTTACGAAAGGCAACAAGCAACGGTCTAATACCTAATAGATAAATTGCAAAACCAAATGATAGAAAGGGGTGAGGGAAACAGGCAGCGCGTTCAGATCCATCGGGTTGGGGACAGGGTCACTTTAATTGGTAAGCATTGGTAGCCCTTAAAGTCTTAAAAAAATAAACCGATAAAACAATAAAAAACCATTCTAAGGAGGAACAAAAAATGATCAAGCAATTAAACAAGAAGAGGAATCAAAAAGGTTTTACCCTGGTGGAACTTTTGGTGGTAGTCGCCATCATTGGCATTCTGGCCGCCATTGCCATTCCGCAGTATAACCAGTACCGGAGCAGAGCCTATATCGCCTCAATGAAATCTGATGCCAAGAATCTCTACACCGCGGTTCAGGCCTGTATCGCCGATAATCCGGGCGGCGTCCTGGTAGGCGATACCAGCACGAACGGCGCGCCTTATGGAGTCTATACTTCGGCCAGCAGGGCCAGCCCGGGAGATACTGTCGCGGTTACGGCGGCAGGGATTGTCACGGCCGTCAATGCGAAGGCGACCGCCGATACGTATCAAATCAACGCCGATGGAACGGTGTTGCCAGTCGGCGGGGTAATTAAGCCCTTATAAAAAAACCATCCAAAGTGCCCGGGGAATCTTCCCCGGGCACTTTTTTATTTGCCCCCCCTTCCCTTTCCTCCGACCCTTTTCTCATAATAATTTTCCAATTTTTATCAAGCCCCTTATTCTTGAACTGTTGGCAAAAAGTCCAAAAACCTGTCATTGCGACCCCGGATTTCTTGATCCGGAGTGAAGCAATCCCTCACCATGGTAACTAGTTGCTTCATTCTCCTGGTGTGTATGTGAAGGCAGAATTCATCAATCGAATGATCAGATCAACGCTTCGGAACAAATCCCCGGCAATAAAGAAGTTGCTGCCGGGACGGTCCGTTTGGAATATCTTCTTCAATGTTTCGCGGCCTTGCCCCGTTTGAACCAATATGGTTCGGCAGCCCACCCCTTTTCCCGCCTCCAGGTCCTTCAGGGTATCGCCCACGAAGACGCATTTTTTTAAATTCAAACGGCGCTCCCGGGCGGCCTGTTTCAACAGGGCGGTCCCGGGCTTGCGGCACTCGCAGCCTTCATCCGGACGGTGCGGGCAATAATAGATCCCGGCTATTTCTCCCCCGGCCCGGGCGACTTCCCGGATCATCTTGCCGTGCAGGCTATCCAAGGCCTCCCGGGTGAGGATCCCCCGGTTGATCACCGATTGGTTGGTGATGATCAGCACGGGTATTCCGGCCTCCCGCAAGTTGCGCGCAAGGCCCCCTTGACCCCGGGAATAAACCGGAATTCCTCCCAGCTTTTGACGTAATCCGCCCGATCCCGGCAAATCACCCCGTCCCGGTCTAAGAAAAGAACACGATTCATTTGGTCTCTCATTTTGCTTAATACCTCCCCCATGCCCTGGACGGATACCCCGAAGCATGAAAATGTCCCAAGTTTTCGTTTTTCGTAGGGCCGGCGACCCCGCCGGCCGGCTGGGTGAAGGATAAGGTTTCCTGCACATCCAAGGTAAGGCGACGGCGACGGTGGCCAAATCCGGTCACGCCTTAGGCGTGACGGGGTCGCCGCCCCCACGAATAACTCATTATTGGAACAACCTTCTGCTTCATCCATGCTTGATGTCCGGACCCCGGCTTTCGCCGGGGTGACGACCTTTGGTATGTGCCCTATAACCGTCATTCCGGCGAAAGCCGGAATCCAGGGCAGTGAAGGTCCTGGGTCACCTGGATCCCGGATCGAGTCCGGGATGACGGCAAAAACAAAACGCCTAAAAAGCGGTGATCAATTCTATTTTCATACTAACCCCCATGCCCGGGGCGGGCACCCCGAAGCATGAAAATAAGGGGCAGACATAAGCCTAAGTTTTTGACATTAATAATTAATAATCAATTGTTCATTATTAATTATTGATGAATGCCCGAGTGGTGCCGAGTTCTATTTTCGTATTAAACAGGTCTATTCTCTTGACATCGCCGAGCGTTCAGTTAGTATTTTTTAAATTAGTTTTCGAAAGGAACTTGGCCTTATGGACTTATTTCAAGCCATCGAAAACCGCACCAGTTGCCGGGTCTTTTTGCCCGAGCCCGTTCCCAGGGAGTTAATCCGGGAGCTGCTTTCCTGGGCCGGGAAAGCCCCCTCAGCCATCAATGTCCAGCCCTGGGAATTCGTAGTGGTCACCGACCGGGAAAGAGATCGTCTGGTCCAGCGTCTTCTCCAGACCCACCGGGAAAAGCAAGTTTCCTGCGGGGCCGGGACGTCTCGCCCTCTTCCGGAGCCCTGGATCGGTCGCCAGCGCCGGCTTTTTGCCGGGATGAAACCTGTCGCCGAACAGCTTTCCCTGGATTTGAATCACTTCATCGGCGAGGGGAGCTGCCGCTTTTACGAAGCGCCGGCGGTGCTGCTGGTTTTTCTAGACCGTCTCTTCCCCGCTTCCCGGATGGTCTGCGTGGGGATGGCCCTGGGCTATTTCCTGCTGGCCGCTCAGGCCAAAGGCCTGGGTACCTGCCCGATAGGGTTAATCAACGCCTATGAAGAAGAAATCAAAGAACAGCTCAACGTCCCGGAGGAGAAACAAATGCTCCTGGGGATTGCTTTAGGCTACCGGGATCCCCAGTCCCCCCTGAACCAATTTAAATCCGATCGGGACGACGTGGATCAAATGATCCGCTGGATTTAATATGTAAATAAAGTCGAACTCCGCTTTGAGGTATTTTTTTGCCGTCATCCCGGACTCGATCCGGGATCCAGGACCTCCAGTGCTTATCCGAGGCTGGATTCCGGATCGCGCTTCGCTTGTCCGGAATGACGAACCTTGGCCGGTTCATATTTTCATGCTTCGGGGTGCCCGCCCCCGGGCATGGGGGTTTATTACGAAAATAACCTCCTTAACCTGCACCTTGGCCAATAATCAATAATCAATTCTTAATTATTAATTGACAATTGATTATTAATAATTGGGTTCATCGCTACTAAAGTGTAGGGGAGGGGTTCATCCCCTCCCGCACCCAACCCGGCATAAATCACGTTGTTGTAAAAAGATGTGAATCCCCGATTCCCAAGCTCGGGAGGGGGTTAACAACTCGACTGAGCCTTTCGGCAAGCTCAAGGCCCTGAGTCAATCGAAGGGCTCGCCGAAGTCCCCTCCCCTACGAAAAAGCGAATAAATGAATCCTCTCGTGGCTCCGTCACTTCAACGCCTTGACCTCCTGATCCAGCCGGGCAAAAAATCGGACCATAAAAAGGTGCCGGCTTTCAGCCAGGGCCTTCCCGGTCCGGGTTTGCATGCGATCCTTGACCTTCCTCAGTTTTACCTGAAATTCTCTGAAGGCGGTATCCTCCCAACTGTATGAAACGGTCCGGGAAAGGTCTTTATGGGCATTGTGCAGCCTGGCCCCTACTTCCCCGGCAAACAAAAAGGCCCGTCCCACGCCCACGGCCCCGAGGGAGTCCAGCTTATCCGCATCAAAGAGGATCCGGGCTTCCAGACTGTCCGGGGGATGATTCCCTCTGAAGCGGTGACTGCGAATACAGTGAATCACCGCCCGCCGGGTACCGGGGGCAAGGTTAAGGGGCGCCAGGATTTCGGCGGCTTTGCGGGCGCCGACCCGGGCATGACAGATCTTCCCCTTAGAGGCCTTCTCCTCCTGCCGCCCGATATCGTGCAGCAAGGCGGCCAATCCCAGTATGGTCAAATCGGCCTTTTCTTTCCGGCCGATCTTCAGGCACAATTCATAAACCCGCCGCACATGGTCCCAACCGTGGCTGCCCGGACCTGGTCCAACGGCCTTCCGGGCAATTTCCTTTATGATGTTCCAGTCCGCCTCTGCGAGCCGGGCCTTGGTCAAATGGTGCATAGTCGCTCAGTCGCTTAAGAAAATGAATTACCCCAGCCGAAATTTTGGAATTTTTTTGCCGCAGACAAAGGCGGAGCCAGGGTCGCGGCGACTTGCCCGGCTAAAAAGAATAGTCCGCCTTTGTCCGCGTGCGTCTGCGGCAAAAAAGGTTCAATAAAGAGGGGGATTGACCGGCGGAAAGGGCGGAAGCCCAGGAGATTTATCGGATCTTTAGTTGATCCAGAAAACGCTTTTCGTAAGGTCCGGTTTCCGACAATTGGATCCAGGAGTTATCCGGATTCAAGCCTTTGACCACAGCCTGGCAAGTGATCTTAGTCGTCAACGCCTCTCGGCATTTCATTTCCAACCGGTACCGTTCCTCAACCCTTTTATAGCCATCACCCGGCAGGGGATCATTTTGTACCGGCCCGGTTTCAATAAGACCCTGCGCCGGATCTACTTTCAGGACGGGAATTCGCAACCGTTTTAGCTCCTGTTGGAGCTTATCCCCCACGCTGTCGCAAGGAATATCGCTGACGATCAGGTTAAGACCCGACTCCTGCCGGACCTCCTGGCAGGTCGCTGCCACGGAGACGAAGGAAGCCAAAACGACCAGAAGCAGGATCAGTCGCATGGTTAAACCCCTCGCCGCCTATCCGTCATCAGTAATCCACCCGGACGTTCATTTGAGTGCCGTTCGCCTGATAACGACCACGGTCGGGCATCTTTCGCTGCAACGACAGGAAAGAATTGATATCCCAGCCGGGTTCATGGGAATAAAGGAGCCCCATGAAATTTCTAAGCGTACCGGTAATGCTCCCGTTCCCTCCATCGGGGTCCATCAGGGTCCCGTCCGCGGTGTGTCCGAAAAAGCCCAAGGCATGGGCCGTTTCATGGGTCAGGGTATTATCCAATCCTCCCCGGCAAAACTGCTGGTTGGCATTGATGGAGACTTCCGCCCTGGAAATCCTCCCGGAGTTAAGATAGAAGGTATTGGTTACACCACAAAAACTGGTGGAACCGGCCAAAGAAAAGGAGATGCCGTCGGACGGGGGGGAACCGACAAAAACGAAATTAACCGGCCCGGCCCAGCGGTTTACGGCCGTTTCGGCACCGGGAATCCCCGCGGTATATACTTTTATCGTATTGGATTGCCAGCGAATCGTGTGGCCGTCCAATTGCTGGGCATTGTGGTCGAAAAGAAATTGGTAATCCGAGTTCGATCCTCCACCCCCGGAGTCGGAGCTGCTTCCCGAACAGGACCACAGGGAAACCGACAGCAGGCCCAAAAGGATCAACTGGATGACTTTGAATGGTCTCATCGTGAGGTTCCCATCCCGATATTAGAAAATTGGGGTGAGTGAAGGGGCTCGAACCCTCGACCTCTGGGGCCACAACCCAGTGCTCTAACCAACTGAGCTACACTCACCATAAGTCAAAAATAGAATATTTTACCAAAATCAATAGATTTGGCAAGGAGTTTTTTCTCTTTTTCCCAACAAGCGGTATAAACCTCCAGACCCTTTCTGCTTGACTTGCTTCAACTTTCTTTCTTATACTTATTTTATATTTGTTCTGAAACAATATAATCATAGCCTGCCGAATGGGCAAGCGTCAGGGTTCACTCCCTATCCAAGGTCAAGCTAAGGCGACGGTGGTCAAATCCGGTCACGCCTAGGGCGTGACGGGGTCGCCGCCCCTACGAAAAACTTAATAATCAATTGATAATCGATAATTGATTATTGATTATTGGCCCTGGTGTCGTTTTAGGAGGCTATTTTCGTACTAAACCCCCTTGCCCCGGAAAGCTATTTACATACTAGATATTATCGATCCCTAAACCCCAACAGGCACAAAGGTCCAAAATCCAAATGAAACCCTCAGACTTGGTCGAGCTTTTCAAGCGCCGCACCCGACACCCCCGACGTCCCCGTTCAGCGGATATTATCCGCGTCCTGTTTAATCACTTTAAATACTTTACTCCCGCGGGGGAATCGCTGGTTTGCGGGGAAGGTCGTTTCAATGGAAAACGGATCCTGGTCATCGGGCAGGAAAAGCCCAACTTCGAAAAACTGCGGAAATCGGAAAACATCGGGAAATTGAATTTGGGAATGCTCTCGGCGGATGAACATTCCCAAATTTTAGGCATGTTGAACCAGGCCCGGTACATGGATGCCAACGATCTTTTCGTTCTTTGTTTGATCGACACCTACGGCGCCGATATCTCCATGGCTTCGGCCCGTCGTTTTCAAGCCTACTTCATCAGTCACCTGATCCGGGAATTCCTGACCATACCTATCCGCACCATTTCGGTAGTCCTGGGAGAAGGCGGGAGCGGCGGCGCGCTGGCCCTGCAGATGACGGACCGCCGGGCTCAAATGGAGGACGCCCTGTACGCTACCGCCCCGCCCGAATCCATGGCTTCCATAATCTTTCGGGACGCCGGCCGTATCCAGGAAGCCCTGGAAATATCCAAACCGACGGCCAAGGATCTAAAACGGCTAGGGGTCATCGACCAGATCCTTCCGGTGCCCGAGGAGATTACCGACCTGGAGGGTTTTGCCGCCTCCATCGGCCGCTACCTTCAGAAATCGACTCAGGAGCTCTCCCGGATAAAAATCAATAAACTGCTGGAGCAGCGGGAAAGAAGGGCCTTATCTTTCGGCCTTCCCAAGCATCAGGGCAAGGTCCATGAACTGAAGAAATTGCTGGAACGACCCTTTAAAAAGTTTTTCTATAAACTCCCCCCGGATATCCAGGTGGTCAATTTTGACGGCTTAACTCAGGTGAACGAACAGTATGCCGACTTACAGGCCCTGGAACCCCAACAGGACTATATTCAATGCGGCCGGGAAAGAGGGCAAAATCCGCCCAGCGGCTGCGGGCAATTGATCAAACTGGAGGAATACCTGGAGAACCATCAGGTCTGCCCGCACTGCGGCCGGCGGACCGTCCTGGATGCCGGCGGCTGGATCCAGTGCCTGACGGATAAGGAAAGTTTCTTTGAGCTTAACCGGGACCTGGACGTCAGCCAATTACTGGAACCGGAGGACATGACCCCTTATTACCAGGATTTTTTGAATAAACAGAAAAAACGGTCCCATTTTCGGGAATCCCTGGTGACGGGAGAGGCCACTCTTTACGGCCATTCGGTGATCCTGGCCATTTCGGATTTTTATTTCAGTGGCGGCTCGATGGGCGTAGCCTTCGGGGAAAAATTCCGGCAGGCGGTGGATCGAGCCATCGAAAAAAAATATCCCTTCATCACGCTGTGCTGCTCCGGAGGCGCCCGACTCTATGAAGGAATCCTGGCTTTGATGCAGATGGTCAAGACCATCGCCTCCCTTCAACGGCTGAAACGGGAGGGCCTGCCCTTTATTTCCATCCTGGGCGATCCCTCCACCGGGGGCGCCATTGCCAGTTTTGCCTCCCTGGGAGACGTGATCATTGCCGAGCCCAATGCCCTGGTTATTTTCACCGGTCCCCGGGTTATGAAATCCAGAGGCTTCGAAGTGGATGAAAAATTAATCCGCTCCGATTCCCTGTGCGCCCTTTCCGGTCTCATATTTCAATACCCGAACTATTTCTACGGCATTCGCGGGATCCACACCGTGACGGAAAGAAAAGACCTGAAGCGGGAATTGGTTAAATATATCGAATTTTATTACCGGAACCGGCCCGCTGTTCCCTGAGCAGAAAAACCTAACCCATAATATCTTAGTTATTGGTTAAAATTCAAAATTCGAATATCGAAATTCGAAACAAATTCAAATGACCAAATTTCAAAATTCGAAATGTTTTTGTTTTGATCATTTGGATTTTGGACTTTCGTGCTTGTTTCGGATTTCGTGCTTCGAATTTCGGGTTTATGGATCCTGATGCCCCCGCTGGACCCGAATGACATTTCCCTCTACCGGGAATTCGACAAAATCCCCCCGGAATACTGGGAGGATTTGAACCACCAATCCCCCGGAGAAGTCTGCCGGCGGTCCCTGGTAACCCATGACCCCGCTACCGGGTATGCCCTCCCCTTTTTGAACGATCGGCTGCTTTGCCGGCCGGATACCCGTCAACTGCAGTGGGAGAGGGTTCCCCATAAAAGTCCGAGTTTTCAGGAAGCGCTGGTTTCGCTGATCTACCTGCTCCGGACCCGGGAAATCCCGCTTTCGGGGATCAAGGTGAACGAGAAAGAGCTGAATGGCGGGGCTCTTTTTTTCCGTGGGCCCCATGCCCTGTCCAAAGAACCCTTGGAAAAGAAATTTGCCCGGGATCCGCAGGGATTTCTGCAGGCCGGACTTACCCTGGGGGGAATAGCCACTCATCAAGGGGATGGGGCCTTTGAACTGCGCGCCCTCCCCCGAATTTCTTTGGAGTATATTCTTTATGCGGAAGACGA
This sequence comes from uncultured delta proteobacterium, assembly GCA_963843145.1. Taxonomy (GTDB): domain Bacteria; phylum Desulfobacterota; class RBG-13-43-22; order RBG-13-43-22; family RBG-13-43-22; genus CAVQSS01. Next base: position 98,991 of record CAWJJC010000028.1, on the reverse strand, counting down.
CGAATTCCCGGCCCAACTGATCATTACCTTTGACCGGACGATCGATCGCCATTTGCCGTTAGACGTAATCTGGGCCTTGGTCAACGTCACCACCCGAAGCATTCTGAAGGCCGGGGAAGGCGGAGCATAGAGCACTGAAAAAGATGAACGTCGAACATCGAACGTCCAACATCCAACATCGAATCTTGATGACCTCGCAAAAAGTCACCAGGGCAGTCATTGCGATGACGGTTCTTTCGACTTTTTGCAAGACCATCAATACTTTGATGGGATTTTAATTCTTCATTCGATGTTGGACGTTCGATGTTCGATGTTCATCTTTTAAAACTCCCTGGAAGGCATTAAGCGAATGAATACAACCCATAAGCGACGGCGCCCCTTTTCTAATCGATCTCCCCCAACCGTTCCCGGGCTGGAACAGTTTATCGGGGCCTGGGTTATACCCGGTCCACCAACTATCGTGGTGGACGTAGGCCCCAGATCCTCGATCCAGGGGCTCATTCAGGATCTGAAAGCCCGAGGGCTGGAACGGATCGATTATGTGTTGCTCTCCCACATTCACATCGATCATGCCGGCGGCCTGGGGCCTTTCTTAGCTGAATTTCCCCTGGCCAAGGCCGTCTGCCATGCCCAGGGCCGGAAACATTTGCTGGACCCCGGTAAATTGTGGGAAGGAAGTGTAAAAACCCTGAAAGAGATGGCCTTGGCCTATGGGTCCATAGAGCCGGTCCCGGAAGAGCGCTTAATCGGTCATCCGGATTTTTTCCTTCCGGGTTTGACCATCCTGGAAACGCCGGGACATGCCCCCCATCATTTGAGCTTCGATTATCAGGGAAAGCTCTTCGCCGGTGAAGGAGCCGGGATCTATCTCCCTTTCCGGGACGGGCCTTATCTCCGGCCCCCCACCCCACCCCGGTTCTTTTTTGATCAGGCTGTGGCCAGTGTCGACCAAATGCTGGCTTTAGCGGACCGGCCCATCTTTTTTGCTCATTTGGGCGCATTTCCCCATAGCCGGGAAATCCTGAGGGAATACCGGCAACAGCTCTACCGCTGGCTGAATGCTACCCGGCAGGCCCTGGAATCCCACCCCGACGATCCGCTGGAAGCGGCCGCCACAGCACTGTTGAATCAGGACCCCTGTCTGAAAAATTTCCGATTGATGGATGAAAAGGCTCAACAGCGGGAGCGCACCTTCATGCAAAACAGCCTGGCCGGTTTTGCGGGTTATCTACAGGACCAGTCTTAGTTTTGAGGTAGGTAATGGCTAAAGCAGGGATAGGGGAAACCGCCCGGCAATGGTTCAAAGACCTGGTCCCCGTTATCCTCGTCTTGTCTTTTTCCCTTGTTTTTCAACTTTTTTGGGGGAACCAACCTTCCATGGACGGCTGGAGGGTGGTCTACCGGGTATTGCTTCGATTCTTCCGCTATGCCGTTTTTCTCTGCCTGCCCCTCTACCTGGTAAAACCGATCTATAACTCTGTCCTGAAGAAGGGGAGTCTGGTTTTTGTCCAAATCGAGCCCGCCGGGAGATTAACTATCAGCCGCCTTAAGCATTGGCTCTTCCGACCGTTTCAAGGAATCGGGATAGCCTTTATTTTTGCTACCAAGCTGTTGGCCGTCATCCAAATAATCTCCGGCCCTTCTCCAAACTCTTCTGTTCCCTTTACCCCCGGTCATTTTCAGACGAGTAGACTCCTGGTCGCGGCAGGTATCACCATAGTAATCTCCCTCCTGTTATCAACCCTCTGGACTTTTGACGATCTCGGGGTTCGGTACCATAACCGGAGGGATCAAGAGCTTAAGATGATCGGGAAGTATATCGGGACTTTGATGCCGACTGTTTTCGGGCTTTATGGGATATTCAGCCTCTACGCCCATTATCCCGGAGAAGGCGCCCTTATCCATGTCTTTCGAATTATCATCGCCTTGTATCCCCCGCTGGTAGTCTTTGCCGTCGTTCATACCTATTTTATCAGGAGAAGGCTCGAATATTTTTCTGGAAGGGTTCCCCTCATGAAAGGAGGGATTTGGCGGGGTCAAGAATGAGACGGTGAGCCCTGTATAATCGAACCCAATTTGGCAATTTCGCGATTCATATCAAGTACAGAAACAGATGGTTCTTTACTAAAGCTACGTAACGTACGTAGTTTTCTCCGGAGCCAACATCAACAGATTAAGCGGCCCCCAAATCATCGGTTATCTCTTTAAATTGTGCCAAAGCTGCCTCTAAATCCTCCACAATCTCCAGCGCAAGAATATTCGGGTCCGGAAGATTGTCCGAATCTTCCAGGCTGTCGTCCCGCAGCCGAAATGTCCAGGCTGGTCTTATCCCGGTTGATCAACTCTTCATAGTCAAAGGCCCGCCAACGGCCATCAGGGTTTTTTTCAGACCAGGTAGGTTGGCGGTTGTGACGGTTGGAGGGGTTATAGCACCCGACGAATTCGTCCAGATCTTCCCGGTTCAGGGGATTGGTTTTTAAAGTAAAGTGTTTATTGGTCCTCAAATCGTAAATCCAAACCTTTTTGGTCCAGGGATTTTCGGAAGCCGGTTTGCGGTCAAAAAAAAGTACATTGGCCTTGACCCCCTGGGCATAGAATAATCCGGTCGGAAGGCGAAGAAGGGTGTGGACGTCACACTCATGCATCAGCTTTCGGCGAACCGTCTCCCCTGCCCCGCCTTCAAATAAGACATTGTCGGGAAGGACAATGGACGCCCGGCCGTTGGGTTTAAGCAGCGTTTTAACGTGCTGGAGGAAATTCAATTGCTTGTTTGTGGTTGTGGCCCAGAAATCATCCCGCTCGATGATCTCTTTTTCTTTAACCACCTTTCCGTCATCGGCCACAATCGCGGTGCTGCTCTTTTTCCCAAAAGGAGGATTGGTCATAACCAGTTCAAATCGATCCCCCGGGTCCGAGGCCAAAGAATCTCCCGGGATGATCGGTAGATCTTCCTGCCCTCCAATCCCATGGAGCATGAGGTTCATGGCGCATAAACGCACCGTGCTCTGGACCAGTTCCCAACTCTTAAAGGTATTTTCCTTTAGTTTCCGTTTTTCGCCCTTGGTCATATTCGGGTAGTGCTTCACGATATAATCGTGGGCCAATAGCAGGAAACCACCTGTGCCGCAGGCCGGGTCGCAGATGGTATCCCCGGGTTTCGGCGACCATTACATCCATGATAGCCTCGGATCAAAGGGCGAGGCGTAAAATACTGCCCGGCGCCGGATTTCGTGTCCTGGGCGTTCTTTTCCAGCAATCCCTCATAAGCATCCCCCTTGACATCGGCGCTCATCATGGACCAATTTTCCTTGTTGATCAGGTCCACGATCAAGCGGCGCAACTTGGCCGGGTCCTGGAACTTATTCTGGGATTTATTGAAGATCAGCCCCAGCAGACCTTTTTCATTGCCCAGGTTCTCCAGGAGGTGTCGGTAGTGATCGAACAGATCGTCCCCATCCTTTTTCAGGAGACTTTCCCAGCTATATTTTGCCGGAACAATACTCGGCTGGTTATAGGGCGGTCGGGCCCTTTCATTGGCCATTTTCAGAAATAGCAGATAGGTAAGCTGCTCGACGTAGTCGCCGTAGCTCATGCCGTCGTCGCGCAGGACGTTGCAGTAATTCCAGAGTTTTTGAACAATATCGATTGAGTTCACGAATCCCTCTAATATTTTGTGTCTATATAAAGCCCTGTTCTTCCCGGACAGGGATAGCCGTTTTTATCCTTATGTTTATTTAAGGATGAATGGTTGGAATTATGCGTAAATCTTTTATTGCACAGGGGGCATTCGAAAATAAATTTTGCCCCGAAACTAGAAAGGGATCTACTAGATCTATAATGACCTGCCTGCGGGTTAGTACGGGGCCTTTGATGTCCGTTTGAGGGTCGGGATAAATGGGGGATGTGCAGGGAGCCTGAAGATGTAAGTTCTACAAGATACCGAGGATCAAAAGGAACCTTGGATACTTCGGCGGCTTGAATCCGGTCAACTCGGTAGGCACGGTCTTCTCCTGTATTGTGTTTAACCGCATATAGCAGGATATTCCCTTCCCGAGAACGACGCAGGGAATAAGGCTCAATTAGCCTTCGGCTGCCATTATATTGCAAGTCAATGCACAGCCGGTTGGAAGCGGCAAAGCGAATGGTCTCCATTGATGTAGAACCATGCCAGACCTGAAACATATCCGGAGGGCGCCATCCTGGATCAATCCTTGCGACTGGAATTGGGAAACTCGGCTTGACGATTAATTCGGCAATCCCGAGCAGCCATTTAAAAAAGACTTTGAGATCTTCCCAGAATTGCTCTAAAGGTGGTAAGGCCGGTAACTGGTGGCCGAGCATGTTTTCCCACTCGGCCACCAGTTCGGAACGCTCGGGTTCTTTACCTAAGGATTCAATGGTTGGAACCGCAATTCCTTTGAAGGAACATTTTTTCTCAAGTGTTTCGAAAACGACGATCCTGTCCGGCCTTAATTCTTCATGACGAAAGATCTGGATCACGTCGTATAGGTCACGGGGCCTTTCTCTTTCCGCTAGGGCTCTTATCTTCTCGGCAAAAACCTCCTCAAATGAATAGCAATAAGCCCAGAAGCCATCTTTCGCCTTATCCGAGTAGGGATGGTGAATTTCCCTTTGGACAGGATCCAATACCAAAATCTCGTCATTGGTCAGATCCAATTTAATCCGAGGAAGATCCCCGCCTTTTCTCATAGGCCCTCTATAACTGATCCTCCCCTGGGCCGACTGGTTCCCTCTCGGGTTTTGATAAACGTCGAAACGAAGCGCGTCTATTGGGATTACATACCGGCCTGGTCATACAATTCACGATTTCACCGAATGAGTTCCTGAGAAATTCTTCGTCAATATGGCCAGGGTCGGTTAATGTGAAATCCAGGTCCTCCGAGAAACGGTACGTTTCGAAAAAACACTTTTTAAGACAAGTCCCTCCCTTAAAGACCCAGCTTTTCCCAAAAGCGGGGTATTGATAAATTCCCGCCAAGACCCACCCCAGGACATAATCTTTTTCCACAATATTCGGAGCGAGTCTTAGCTCATGGGCAAATTCCAGTACCTCCTGCCTACTGATCAAGGGTCTTGGCCTCCGTTTCGCCCGGGAACCCATAAGCGCCATTTTGTTATCAATCGGTTGGATGGAAGGTTCGAATCGAGTTTGGCATTACCGGCTGAAAGCCTTTCACGGCATTTCCGAATGACCTCTTGTTCCTCGGGGGCATATCGTTCCAGCAAAAATCCCAAACGTTTATATACCGCTCCAATACCTAACCGCTCCGCATATTCCAGCAGGAGATTCAAATCCTTTTTATCGGATTTAAGATAATTGATCAGCATATCCTCTACGGAACGGCCCCCCCCTCCTAGACCGGGATCGGCTAACAAGTCCAGTATAGTCCGGGTTGGGTCGGAGACGTTTACCTTAACCTCTCCTCTCCATACAGGTTTAAAACCAAAGAAACCTTCGGATTTCGTTGAACGGACCCAGAACTCAATATCTTTGATTTTTGGTTTTCGGTCTCTGGGACGTTGAAGGGTGATGACAATAATCGTTCGAAAGATTTGTTCCGTCAGGTCCCAGTACTCGGCTGCACTCCACCCGCCGATATAGCAAGGGTTGAATAACCGGGAAGCCACGATCCAGGGATCTTCCAAAGGGACGTCCGTGGTTCGAGATTCCAGAGGGACCGGAACATATAACCCACGGCGGACCCGGGACAGCCATCCCTGCCCGACCCAACGGGACAGCATCTTGGCCGCCATTATTTGATTTATCCCAAGAATTTTCCCGGTTTCCTCGACCGAAATTGTCCCTTTCGTTTCCCGGAGGATGGCCGAAAGCCGTTCTCTTTCCTTTTTTCCTAAACCAGCCATTGATTTCATGGTATATTCTGAGAGTAGCAGTTCATATAATATTTGAATTATTGCGTATTCAATATACCATAATTGCCTGAAAAAGTATAATCAATAAGAAATATGTCCTGTAATTTGTGAATTACTGCACTCTTAATATAATTTCTTTAAGGTAAACCCCCGGCTAGGCCGGGGGTTTACCTTAAAGAAATTACTTCCCTGGCTTCTTGCTCGGGTGTCTGGTTCATCCGATTTTTACCTTTTCTATAACCGGTTAACTCCCGCAAGCGACTTTTCAATGGTTTGTTTCAAGAGATTGAGACTACCGCTCGTACGTTCTAAACGCAAGTTAAACTCCCTGGAAATATCCTGGGCCCGGAGCCATAAACGCCGGTCATCATCCAAACCGGTCTCAATATACAGCCCTCGGGTAAAATTCTTCAACATCCGGTGGGCTATTTTCAGCGGATCGAGCCCCTTCTCGGCCAACCGGTTGACTTGTAGTTCATGAAAAATGAAGTCCATGCCCATTTCCGCCCAGCCCCGGCTGGTGATGATGCCGATACCCACGCTATTCCTTTGGCTGATGAGTGAGGAGGCAAACCTTCTGATTAACCTCAGGGTCTCATTGATCGGTTGAAAAATTTTGGTCCATAATACAAGAAACAGATGGGGGGGTCAAATTAGGATGTTTTTAGGGTTGCCTATCTGAAATAAATAACCGAAACTGATTCGATAGGATTTTAACTTCCCGAGGAGGATAGCACTTTATGAGCGAACAGAATAAAAAACTGGTTTTTGTGGTAACGGCGGCAGAGGAAAGCCCGGACAAGGCCACCATCCCCTTCGTATTGGCCAACACAGCTTTGGCCATGGATTCGGAACCGGTTATCATCCTGCAGATGACCGGCGTTTACCTGGCCATGAAAAATTACGCCCGCCACGTCCACGCGGCCGGATTTCCACCATTGCAGGAATTGCTCGACATTTATTTGGAGGGCGGAGGGGTGATCTATGTCTGCGCCCCCTGCATCCAGGCCCGCCAGATCGCACCCGAAGACCTCATCCCGGAAGCCAAAATCGTGGCCGGCGCCAGCGTGGTGGATGCGTTTTTGGAGGCGCAGAATGTGATGGTGTATTAACCCCTCCTGCCCCCGACGGGTACCCCAAGCCTGAAACTATTTCATAATAAAAACTCCAACACCGCCCGGTTAAAGGCCCCGGCCTGCTCCACGTTGGAGAGGTGGCGGGCGCCCGGAAGGATTACCAGCTTCGAATCAACTATTTGCTCCTGAATGGCCCGCGCGGCGCTGACCGGCGTCCCCGGATCGTCCTCACCAACCACAACCAGCGTGGGGATTTTGATCCGCCCGAGTTTCTCCAGATAGTCCAGCTCCATGATCGCCTGGCTGCAGCCTACATAGCCGTTGATCGAAGTCTTCAGGAATTGGCGGCGGATTTTTCCCAGAATTGGCGGGCCTGGCCTGACAAAGTCCGGAGTAAACCACCGTTCGAGGGTCGGTTCCACTATTGGAGCCAACCCCTCTTTCCGAACCAGATCGATCCGTTCCTGCCAGATAGCCCTGGAACCGGGTGGATTGGCGGCCGCCGTGTCACACAGGGTGAGGCTCAACAGTCTTTCGGGGTGATATAACCCCAGGGCCTGCCCGATCATCCCCCCCATGGACAATCCAATAAAATGGATCTTGGAAAGGCCCAACCCGTCCAGAAGCCCGACCACATCTTCGGCCAAAAGCTCAAAAGTATAGGGTCCGTCCACAGCTTCGCTCCCGCCATGCCCTCGGGTATCAAAGCGTAAAATCTGGAAATAGGGCTCCAGCGCAGTCCGTTGCGGCTCCCACATAACCAGGCTGGACCCGAGAGAATGGCTGAGCACCACCACCGGCGCCCCTTCCTTACCAGTTACTTCGTAATTCAATAAAATTCCGTTGGCCTTGACCTGCATGGGCTTCCTTTCACTTTTCCTTCACTTTATTTATTTTTCCTGATCAGTAATAATACGAAAATCCGACTAGATAAACGAGACTCTGAATGCCTCCATTGGGTTTCTTAATGTCCGCATTGGATACATGGCGATATCGAAAGGCGGCGTTGACCACCCAATGTCTTTCTAGAAAATAGAGGAGGCCGAGACCGCCTTGACTGTCGAAATTAAACTGGGTGGATTGGCTATCAGTAGACCAGGTCATGTAATAAGGCCCGGTTCCCACTTCGATAAAAGGATAAAGCTTTTCAGTCAACGGGAACCCATACTTGAGTAAGAAGGCCACACCGAACTCCATATTGTCCTGGGGTTGGAGATTGTAACCCAAATAGGGCTCACAGACGAACTCCAGCAACCCTTTGGGTTCCCATCCCAACTTCTTGCCCAAGGGTTTGAGGTCAAAACCAAAACGAACCCCTAAGGGGATAAACTCTAAAGTTTTTTGCCTTTCTAAATCCCCCTTCCCGTAACCGGTAAGAAATCCAACTTCTTGAAGCCCAAGGCCCAAACCTCCCGCGGCTTCTTGAGGAAAAGCTCCGCCGGAGATAAAAAAAATCCCACAAAAAAACAGCAGCACGGAAAGTTCTCGAACCGTTTTCCTCATAGTTCCTGTCCAAAATTTCCTTTTAGCCTTTCATCAACCCATCTTCCCAAACAAGCCAACTCGGGACGTTCCGCCAAAACCTTCTCGGCCTTGGTGAGAAAATCGTCAAGGAGGTCTTGACTATCAACCTGTCCGAAGCGACCCCCTAAAACTCCCTCGGTTTCATCTCCTCTCTGAACGCCGCCAGTGCACCGGAACTGAGCCGGTCTCGCAGATCAGCCGCCTTCGATGTTGGTCTTTTTATCCAGTTCCTCCCAGCGAAGGTATGCCTGTTCGATTTCACGCTCTACTTCGGCCAGCCGGGTCTTAATCTTTAAAGCCTCTTCCTTCCCTTTTTTGTAAAACAAGGGATCGGCGCTGGCCCCATAGAGTCTTTGCTGCTCCGATTCCAGGACGCTGATGCGTTGAGGCAGTCCTTCAAACTCCCGCTTTTCGTTGAATCCCAGTTTCCGGGCTTTCACCGGTTTAGGCTTTTGACCTGATTTTCCCCGGCCTTTTTTCCCGGAACGGGGCGCCTCTTTTGGCTCCGGCCTTTGAAGCAGCCAGTCGTCGTATCCGCCGGCATATTCGCTGACCCGCCCATTTTCTTCGAAAACGAGCGTGCTGGTAACCACCTGATTTAAAAAGGCCCGATCATGGCTTACCAGCAAAAGGGTCCCTTGAAAGTCGAAGAGCAGCTCCTCCAGGAGTTCCAGGGTTTCGGCATCCAGGTCGTTGGTCGGTTCGTCCAGCACCAGCACATTGGCCGGCTGGGTAAAAAGCTTGGCCAGCAGGAGCCTGTTTTTTTCTCCCCCGGAAAGGACCTGTACCGGCGTGCGGATTTTCTCCGCTGAAAAGAGAAAATCCCGAAGATAGCCGATCACGTGGCGCTGCTGCCCGTTCAGCAGGACAAAGTCATTCTCCTGACCGATATTTTCCAAGACCGTCTTTTGTTCATCGAGCGGGATCCTGAGCTGGTCGAAATAGGCGATCTGCAGGTGGGTGCCGTGGCGGACGCTCCCGGACTGGGGGGCCAGGTTTTTCAAAAGGATATTCAGCAGGGTGGTCTTGCCCGCCCCATTGGGCCCGATAATTCCCACCTTGTCCCCGCGCATAATCAGGGTGGAAAAATCCCGGACCACGGGGCTCTGCCCATAGGCAAAGCTCACCCGGTTGGCCTCGATAACCAGTTTTCCGGTCCTTTCCGCTTCCTGAAGCCGCAGTTTGACATTTCCTATTTTCCCGCGGCGGGCCCGGCGGGCTTCGCGCATCCGGAACAAGGCCTGGACCCGCCCCTCGTTTCTGGTTCGCCGGGCCTTGACCCCCTGTCTGATCCAGGCCTCCTCCTGGGAAAGTTTTTTGTCGAACAGCCCGTTTTGGTTTTCTTCGGCTTGCAGGACCGCCTGCCTGCGTTCCAGATAGGTCCCATAGTCACAGTCATAGGAGATCAGGCGTCCTCGATCCAATTCCAGCACCCGGGTGGCTATTTTCTTCAGAAAAGCCCGGTCATGGGTCACAAAGAGCAGGGTCTTCACATAGCGCAGGATAAAGCCCTCCAACCATAAGATGGTCTCGATATCCAGATGATTGGTGGGCTCATCCAGCAGCAGAATATCCGGCTCCAAGGCCAGGGCCCGGGCAAAAAGCGCGCGGCGTTTCATCCCCGCGGAAAGGTCGGCGAATTGGGCTTCAGGGGGAAGATGGGTCCTGGACAAAATAGTTTCGATCCGTTGGGAAAGGGCAATCCAATCCTCGGACCTTGAAAGGTCGGCCGGTTCATCCCAACTTCCAGGAACTTCCGGGATTCTCCCGGCTTCAGCTTTTAGGCCGATACGGTGGTATTCGGCCAGGCCCGGCCCTTTCGGACCCAGGCCGCCGGCCACCACCTCGAAGATCGTTCCCTCGAATTCCCGGGGGACAACCTGGCCCAGGGCAGAAACGGTGAGGCCTTGCTGCCGCCATACTTCCCCGCTGTCCGGAAGGATTTCTCCGTTCAAGAGCTTGAGTAGGGTAGACTTTCCTTCCCCGTTGCGACCCAAGAGACAGATACGCTCCCCTTTTTCGATCTGAAAGGTGATATTTTCAAGCAGCGGGGGCTTAGAGAATCCCCAGCACAGGTCTCGTGCGCCGATTAAAGCCATCCATTAATCCTCTTTGTCGTTGATGCTCAAAGCTTCCGTATCCCGAAAGTTCCTGTTTCCTAAGGGAGCAGAGAAAGCCATTGATCGGCAGAAATAACCCATTGGCTTAATCCCTCGAGACGCATTTTTTTGCAGATTCCGGGTTGGTGAAGGATTTGGACCGCCGTGGGCACCATGAGTTTCTTTTGAAAATGAAGCAGGCTGGGGGCCAAGGTCTCATCCCTTGTTTTGCACTCAATCAGGCAAAAGGGTTTCCCTTTTTCCGAAAGGACAAAGTCCACTTCGCGTTTTTCCTTGTCCCGGACGTAATGTAACCGGGGCTCTCCCTCCCCCCTAGCCTTCCAGAGGCGCACCGCCTTCAGCAGATGCAAGGCCACCAGGTTTTCAAAACGTACGCCTTCGTCCTCAATTTCCACCCAATCAAAGAGGTACGCTTTCTTTTCTTTCTTGAGGGTTCGTGCCAAACGGCCGGTAAAGGGGGATAGACGAAAGAGGTAATAAAATTGTTCGAGCAAAAGGAGCCAGTCCCGGATGGTCTCGAAGGCTACCCCCACTTCTCTCCTCAACGCATTTAACGATAGAGGGCTCCCAATTCGTTCCGGAATCAACTGGGCCAGATGCTCAAGAAGGGAAATCTCTCGAATAGCGCTGGCGTCCCGGATGTCTTCCCGAAGCAACAGCGTTTTGCGTTCTGAAGACCAGCGCCGGTAAAAAGCGGAGGTTCCCCTGGAAAAAGGTTCGGGAAATCCGCTGAAGCGGAAAAGCTGTAAATATCCTTCCTTCGTCTCTGCTGAAGCGGGAAGGGGTGATTCCAGGGAATCCTTGAAGGCCTCAAGGGGGATCAGCTTTCCGTTCAGCTCGCCAAGGCTAAGAGGGAAAAGGGGGACGCTGAAATATCTTCCCAGCAGGCTGTCACCCCCTTTTTTAAAGAGATCCAGGCGGCCGCTGCCCGTTATCAAGAATCGGAATTCTTCCTTTCCGTGATCATAGATCCCCTTGAGGTAATTCTTCCACCGGGCATATTTATGAATTTCATCGAGAATAACCAGAAAGGGTTTCCCGGGATCCCGGTTTCTTTTCTCGAAAAAAAGGGGATCGGTTAAGATCTCCTTTTGATGAGGGAGTATATCCCAGTTGAGGTATAGGCTCTGGCCGAACAGTTTTTGATATTGCTTCGCCAGGGTCGTTTTTCCGACCTGTCGCGGCCCGCTGACGAACGCCATCTTGTGAAACTGTTCAATAATCTCCCGGATAATACCGATTGCGGTCCGTTCCAACATAAAATTAGTTTAGACCAAAGTCTAATAAAGTCAAGACTTTTCTAGACTGCTACCGACTTTTTAGAAGCGAGGGGAATACGCAAAAGATCGCGGGAAAATTAGTGGATACGATCTTGAAGCTGCCGGATCAGAGGGAGTCCCTTGGCGAGATCCGGGAGGTCGGCCACGCCCAAAACATAAGACCCTGACGGCTGCAGGCACAACCCGCCATACAGGGGGTCCCGGGCGCAAAGAATTTCACCGGAGGATTCCGGTTCCCTTTTCAGGGCGCCGCCCTTTTCTTTAAGGGCCTTTTCGTAGGCCTGTATCGTCTGGCGGGCTCCCTCGATCGATCCCTCCAGGAGAACAAAGATCCGGACCGGGCGGCCGTCAAGGAGGGCCTGGGCAGTTAGCCCTTTTTTAAAAAAAGGATAGCCCAGGACGCTCTGGGGGGTATATTTTTCGGTTTTGGGGATCAGGGCGGGGATTTTGAGCAAAGATAAATCCGGTGGGCTTTGGGCTGAAGCAGGTAGGTTCCTGGAAATCAAGCCGGCCAAATTCAGAAAAACCGCCTGGTCTTGAGTGGCAGCACCGGAAGCGTTGAGCTGAACAAAGTACCGGCCCTGGTAAAACATCAGTTGCGACGGATTGACAAAACCCTCGATACCCGCCTTTACCGGTTCGGCCTCCGGCTGGCGATAGTTGGCGTAAATCCCGAAGGCTTCCAGGTCTGAACCCATCTCGTAAACATCGGCGGCAATACCCCGATTGGACTGGTCCTCTTTTAAGTAAAGGCCGGAAGTTAGGATTTTGAATCCGAACTGGAGATAAAGCTCGGCCTCGCCGTTGATATATTCGAAGAGATCTTCCCCGGTATATGTTTTGATCGGGCCTGCCAGTGTCCACCCGGGCAATAATCCGGAAAGCGGCAGTAGCCGCGTGTCGGCTTTCGCCTCCGGCAACAACCCGATCCCTATCAGACAAAAAAAGAGCACCTGTATTATTCCTCGGATTTTCTTCATGGTCTGCGGCTTTTCTTTACTTTGGTTTGAGGGCTCTAGGCAAAAAACCGCTTGGCCCGCTCCAGCTTGGCCGGAATATCGATCCCGTTCACACAGGAAGCCGTACATGGCGAACAATCCAGACAGGCCTTCAAGGAGGCCCGCTGGGGGATTTCCCGATAGGTATCCATGGCCAGATCCAGACTGCCGTAGGCCTCGGCGTACATCAGGGAGCGGTTGATGTCGCTGATGGCCACTCCGCGAGAACAGAATCCCTCGCAGCTTCCGCAGAGTTGACAGTAATAGGGGCTGATGGCCTGACCATACCTTTTCAAGATCTGCTCATCACCCCGTGTCAGGGCCATCCCCATGACGGCCAGATCCTCCTGGAGATGCGCCAGATCCTTCATGCCCGGGATGGCCGCCGTTATGTGGGTATCCTGCAAAGCCCACTTCAAAGCGGCCTGGTGAGGGCTGACCGGTCCCAGAGCCGAGGTCTGATATCCTCCGGCCTGGGTCTTCATGGCCACGATGCCGATCCCGGCCTGGGAGGCCCGGGCGATGGCTTGCTTGATTTCCGGGGGGCTTTTAAAATTGTAGCCCACCAGGGCCACGTCGAAGAAGCGGTCCGGGTCGTCGGCCAGGGCATTGACGACTTCAGCCTGGTTAGTGTGGGTGGTCACCCCGAAAAACCGGACCTTGCCCTGCTTTCGCAATTGAACCAGGGCCTCCCGCACTTCCGGAAGGAAGGCCCGCTCCTTACTTTTGAGGCTGTGGAGCTGGAGCACATCGAGGTAATCCGTCTGGAGCTCGGTGAGACTCTCCTCCACGTCCCGAAAGATTTCTTTTTTGGTATCCGAGGTGGGTCGGGCTTTGGTGGCCAGATAGACTTTGTCCCGCCGCCCCTTGATGGCCCGGGCCACGATCCCCTCGTTTTTACCGTTCATGTAACGTCGGGCCGTATCGATGTAGTTAATGCCCTGGTCCAGTCCGGCCCGGATGACTTCCGGCTCCGGCGTCAGCATGGCCCCGAAGCTGACCACTGTGATTTTCAGGCCGGTGCGGCCTAAGGTCCGGTAAACCGGTGCTGGCTGTTCAGATGAACTACCAGCGGCCGCCGAAACGAAATCCGGCCATCCCCCGATGCCGGCCGCTACCCCGGCTCCGCCCAACAACCCGGCCTTGATAAAGGCCCGCCGACTAAATTCTCGGTAATCCTCAGTCATGTTCATCGCTCCTTCCGGAGAAAGGTGGGTCTATTTCATCCATTTCGAGGGCTCCATTTGAACGTTGCCCTCGTGGTATAATAGGCCCTGGAATTCAGACCGTCAATAATCTTTGGATCTCCGCCAGACACCCGTCCACCCATTGGTCCAGCACCGCATTCGCGGTGGCATTGATGGGATGAGGGATCAGGACAAAAGGATAATCCGGGAAACCATGGGCCAGGGCCATGGCCTTGCCGGAGGACAGGAAGGGTTCGGTACAAATCACCGCCGTGGGTCGACCCAGCTTCTCCATGATGATGCCATCGAGCACACTGCCCGAGCTGCAGGAGCCTCAGTCCCCGACCCCGGCAATAACTACCTGGCATTGCTCGGCCAGTATTTGGGCTTGATCGGCCGGGAGGCCGTGGGATACGGATGGCTTACGAACGTAGCGGTGACCGGCCAATCCCTCCTGGGCCAGCAATTTTTCCAGTATCCCTTTCAAGAGGTAATCGGAATTTTTTTTGCCGTTGTCAATGACCCCCAGGGTCACTCCCTTAAGTTTTTCCGGTCGCGGGGCCAGGGTAAAACTGGTTTTTATGGGTCCGTCGGTCGGATCCAGTACAATATAAGACATGGTCTCCCTCTCTAATTTATTTACACTTAAAAAGTTAAATCCGAAATTCGAGTTTCGAATTTTATCCTTATAGGATTATCGGCCCTAACCTGGGCCAGGGAGCGGGTTCAACCCCCGCCCGAACAGGTGCCGGCCTCAATCGGCCAGGTCACCGCCTTGGACATGTGCCTCCCGCCCCAGCCCGGGATAAAGGCCGAAAACCTCCCGGCTACTCCGCCGGCCATAATCAACAAAATATGGTTCGGGGAGGATACCGCCCTGATCATAGTGGTTTCATCCGCCGGGACTAGCGGCGCTTCAATCAGGCCGCCCCGTTTAAGATCGGCCAAGGGTCGGCAGGCCCGTTCATAAAGAAACTGCCGGACCCGGTCTTTCTGCCACCCGCCCTCAATCAGCGTCTGGTAATGTTCCCGGCAGAGGACCACCACCCCTTCCGTATCCCCCAACATGTTAAAGCTGCCCAGGCTGCGCATGCGGTCGGCCATGGTCAGCAAGATGTTTTCCGGTTTCAAGGCCCCGTGATTCTGAACCTGGTTGGGTCCTTCCGCCGCGAAAACCGTCACCGTGGCGCTTTCCCGGGAAAAACCCCGGGTCACCTGCAGCGGCTCCCAACGGCTGTCTTCCTCTTCGGCGATACAATAGGTGTATTTTCCCGGGTTCCCCAAGGTACCCCGATCGAATTCTCTCCCCCCCAAATTAAACAGGATCAGACGGATCGCCCGGCCGATGGTGGCGTTGGCCCGATGGCCCGGCCCGAAAACATTTTGGCCGCTGTTCAACCCGATCTCCCGGATGATCGGTCCGTTGACGATCATTAAAATGGCGGTCCCGGCCGTGGTGGCCGTTACACCGTGCAAACCGAAATCGGGGTGACTCATAGCCCGCACCGCCGCCACCACCACCGGAAAATATTCCGGGAGGCACCCGGCCATGACGGCATTGATGGCCGCCTTTTCCGCCGTGAAGACCCGGTTTCGTTCCGGAATGGATCCCAAGATTTCCGTTGACGGCAGTTGGGCCGCCGCCAGAAAAGCCCTTACTTTTTCCTCGGTCGGCGGGATGATCGGGAGGCCGTCGGTCCAGCCCCGGTCGTAAAAGTGGTCCCGGGCCTGCTCGGCATCACTGAACTCCAGCCTGTCGGCTTTTCCCAAATTCATTAACATTTCGTTTCTCCCAAGTTATTTTCCGGAGGGGGTCTCCCAGACCATGACCCAGGCGTCCTCCCCTTCCGGGGTATAATATCGGGGCCGGTGGTACAGCACCTTAAATCCCAACCTTTCGTAAAGTCCAATGGCCGCCTGGTTGGAAGGGCGGACTTCTAAAAATATTTTTTCGGCTGCGCGGCTTTCAGCTTCCTGGAGGAGATGATTCAACAGCTTTTGTCCCAGGCCTTTACCCCGCAGGTCCGGGTGAACCGCAATATTCACCAATTGCAATTCCCCGGACAGGGTCCAAAAACAGCTATATCCCAGCACCCTTTTCCCCGGCATTTCCTTAAGGACGAAGAGGGTGGCCGGGTACTTGGCCAGCTCTTCCTGGAACATGGCCCGGGTCCACGGATGGCGGAAGGAAGCCTGCTCGATGGCCCAAACGGACTCCAGGTCTTTTTTCCGCGCCGCTTCAATAACCAGAAAATCCGAGGGAACGATGTTCAAAGGGAAAAAAGGTCGGGCCGATCCTCTCCGGGAGTCAGGCCACTTCTTTTCTTAGTATTTCCCCGGCCAGGGAAATGCTTCGCTTTCCGGAGGTCCGTACTTCTTCGGCCAGTTGATTCAGGGATTTACCGCCTCGCTGGGTGGCGAGATGAATCAGCATAGGGAGGTTGACACCGGTCACCACCTCCACCTTACCTTCTTCCAAGAAGGAAAGACTGATATTGGAAGGGGTCCCGCCGAACATATCGGCCAGGATCAGGATGCCGTCGCCGGAGTCCACCTGCTCAATGGCCGAGGCTACCTCGCGGCGCAGCAGGTCCACTTTCGCGTTGGGGTCCAGGGACACGGCTTGTACGCCTTGGATCTTCCCGGTTATGAATTCAGCGGCCCTAACCAATTCTTCACTTAATTTACAATGACCTACCACAATGATACCAATCATATTGGATAACCTCGTCAAAAACCGATTAACCGTTGATTTGGTTGATTTGGTTTTATTTCGTTGGTTTCGTTTTGAAAACCAAAGAAACCAAAAGAACCCAATCAACGAAATAAACCCTCACCCCATTTGGATGTCCCGGTGCTTGGTATTGACCATCAAATCCCGCTTCCTCAAAAAAACCGCCAAGGCATTGACGATGGCCACCGAGCGATGGCGCCCGCCGGTACAACCCACGGCAATGGTCAGATTGGATTTCCCTTCCTTTTGATATTCCGGGATCAGGAAAGAAATCAGTTTATAAAAATCCCTCAGGAAGGTCGTGGTTTCTTTCCATTTCATGATGTAATCGGCCACCGACTTTTGATTTCCATCCAGATCCTTTAACTCGGAGACAAAGAAGGGATTGGGTAAAAACCGGACATCCATTACTATATCGGCGTCGTAAGGCAACCCGTATTTGTAGCCGAAAGAAACCAAATGAACGACCATGGGGGGAGGGGACGCCACCCGAGAAAACAAACGCAGGATCTCCTCCCGCAACTGGTGCACATTCAAATTGGAGGTATCCAGTCGGTAGGTGGCCAACTTTTGGATGGGGGCCATTTTCCGGCGTTCCAATTGGATGTTTCCGGATAAGGTTTTGCCATCGCCCAAAGGATGGTGGCGACGGGTTTGGCTGAATCGTCGGGCCAGGACTTCGTTTTCCGCGTATAAGAACAGTATTTCGATCAGGTAGCCCTTGCGTTTGATTTCCTGATAGATCTTGGGAAATTTGGTCAGGAAGTCCTTGCCCCGCAGATCCATGACCAGGGCGATTTTAAAAACCTCCTTGGAGATTTCGTCTTTCAAATCCAGGAAACGCGGCAGCAGAGTGACGGGGAGGTTGTCGATGCAAAAAAAACCGATGTCTTCGAAGGCTTTAAGGGCGGTACTCTTGCCGGACCCGGAAAGGCCGCTGATAATAACCAAACGGATATTTTTCGTGGGTTTGAAGGCCATGCCGTAGCTGCTGTCCCCTCCTCCCGCCCCGCGCGGAGGAAAAAGACTCTAAACAAGAATTATTGAAATAAGTATGCGACTAAAGGGTCAGGTCATCCTGGTCCTGAATCAATTTTTGCAATTCTTTCTGGCCATTGGCGTTGGCCAAGCTTTCCTTGAAAAGGCTGTTTTTTAAAAAACGGGAAATCTTGGCCAGGGCCTTAAGATGGTCTCCGGCGGAATTTTCAGGGGCGATCAAAACAAAAAAATAATGTGCCGGTTTCCCATCCATGGAGTCGAAAGGAATCCCTGCCCGGGATCGTCCAAAACTGATGATCATCTGATTAATAGACCTGGACTTACCATGGGGGATAGCAAAACCGTCGCCAATGCCGGTACTCCCCAACTTTTCCCGATCTTTGAGAATTTGGAGCAATTTCTCCGCCGACACCCCGGAGAAATTCCGAGCAATCCGATCGGCCAATTCCATTAAAACCTCTTCCTTGGTCCGGGCGGCGAGTTCGGGAATGATGAGTTCCGGGTTTAGAAAATCACTAATTTTCATTTAATTGGTGGGCTCGATCAGCCCGAAATTGCCGTCTTTCCGTTTATAAAGGACGTTGATGACTCGGGATTTGGAATTAGTAAAGACCAGGAACTCACTGCTGGACAGGTTTAGCTGCAGGGAAGCCTCTTCCACATCCATAGGCTTGGCAAATATCCTTTCCGTCCGGATCACTTCCGGGGTCAGGGCCGGTGTTTCTTCTTCTTCAGGGAACTCCGTCTCCTTATCGCCGGACTTTGACCAGTTTTCGGGATTATGGTCTTTCATCTTTTCCCGCTGGCGTTTGATCTGCTTTTCAATTTTATCCATGACCATATCTATGGCCGCATAAAGGTCTCCGGTTTCCTCCTGGGCTTTGATTTTGATCCCGTTGGCGTTTATGGAAACATCGGCCAGGTGTCGAAATTTTTGAACGGAGAGCACCACATGAGCTTCAATCGGTTCTTCCATTATTTTTTTCAACCGGTTTAACCGGGTCTCGGCATAATTTTTCAAATGATCCGACGGATCGAGATTCCGAAAAGTTACGGAAATTTTCATAGTCCCTCCTCTGATTGAATGATGGAATCTTCCTCTGGAGAATGATCCGGCACTTTGTTTTTTTCATTGATTCCGCCCGGGCCAAAATCCGGGTGTTTTCTTTTGCTGGAAGGCAAAATACCAAGAATCTCTCGATACTTGGCCACCGTTCGCCGAGCGATATGGATTTTTTCCCGTCGGAGCATTTCGGTAATTTCCTGATCGCTTAATGGTCGGCGGTGGTCCTCCCGGGCGACGAACTGCCGAATTTTTTCCTTGACGCTTTCCGCAGCCACACCCTCCCCGTCCGGTCCGGGCAGCGAGCCATTAAAGAAAAACTTGAGTTCAAAAATACCTCGCGGGGTATGCACATACTTGTTGGTCGTCACCCGGCTGACGGTCGACTCGTGCATTTCCACATCTTCGGCCACATCCCGCAAAATCAGGGGCTTCAAGCCGGAAAGGCCGTGATCTAAAAACCCCCTTTGAATTTTAAAAATGCTCTCGGTCACCCGGTAAATGGTTCGCTGCCGCTGTTGAATGCTTTTGATCAACCAGAGGGCCGAGCGCAACTTTTCCTGAATATATTCCCTGGCCCCTTCCGGCATCTGTTCTTTGTCACTTAACGCCTTGCGGTAAAAGGAGTTGATCCGTAAGCGGGGCAGGCCATCATCGTTCAGGACGATGATATATTCGTCGTCCACCTTATAGATAAAAATATCCGGACTGATATACTGCGGCTCTTCGGTACTGAAGGCCCGTCCCGGTTTGGGATTTAATTGCAGAATAATTCGGACGGCCTGAAAAATTTCTTCCAGGGGGGCCTGCAGGATCTTGGCCAGGGCGGGGTAATTTTTTGTTTCTAAGAGATGAATATGGTTTTGAATTATTTCTTCCACCCAGGGCACCCGGTCCCCCAGATGTCGGATTTGAATCAGCAGGCATTCCTTCAAATTCCGCGCGGCCACCCCCAGCGGATCAAATTCTTGGATGGCCAGCAAGACTTTTTCAACCGCTTCCGGGGTCTCCTGGGTCGCGGCGGCAATTTCTTCGAGCGAAGCGGACAGGTAGCCGTTCCGATCAAGATTGCCGATGATTTCGGTCCCCATCTTTTGTTCGGCGGGAGAAAAAACGGATAAGGATAATTGCCAGATTAAATGTTCGGCCAGGGAGACCTTGCGGGTAAGAATATTTTCATAGGAGGGGAGTTCCCGGTCTTCGGTCCCCTCATCTTGGTGGGGGGCGCTGTATTCATTCAGATAATTATCCCAGTCCAAATCCTGCAAGGCGCCTAAGGCCCCTTCGGAGAGGTCCACCTCACCGGTCGGAGCTTCCACCTCGGGTGAGGCTTCCTGACCTTCCTTTTCCCCCGGCAGATACTCCGGTTCCTCGGCATTCAAATCTTCCAATACCGGGTTGGCTTCGATTTCCTGGGTCAAGGTTTCCAGCAACTCCAACCGGGAAAGCTGCAGCAATTTGATCGCCTGTTGAAGCTGGGGCGTCATAATCAACTGCTGGGAAAGCTTGAGCTGTTGTTTAATTTCCAGACCCATTAATTCAACCTGAATTTCTCGCCAAGGTAAATCTTCTTGGCTAATTCGCTTTCGGCCAATTCCTCCGGACTCCCCTCCTCCAAAATGACCCCCTCATTCAGAATGTAGGCCCGGTCGCAAACCGACAAGGTTTCCCGGACGTTGTGATCGGAAATGAGGATCCCGATGTTTTTTTCCTTCAATTGGCGGATGATGTTTTGAATATCATTGACCGCCAAGGGATCGATACCGGCAAAAGGTTCATCCAACAGCATAATTTGAGGCGCCGTGACCAAGGCCCGGGTTATTTCCACCCGGCGCCGTTCGCCTCCGGACAGGGAATAGGCCTTATTCCGGGCCAAGTGACTGAGCTTCAATTCTTTGAGCAATGACTCCAAACGCTCTTCCCTCTCGAGAGAAGATAAATCCAGAGTTTCCAGGATGGCCATAATATTCTCGGCCACCGTTAGTTTGGTGAAAACCGACGGCTCCTGGGGCAGGTAATTAATGCCTTTCCGGGCCCGCTGGTACATCGGCAGTTCACGAATGTCCTCCCCGTCGAACAAGATCCGCCCTTGGTTGGGACGGGTTAAGCCGACGATCATGTAAAAGGTAGTAGTTTTACCGGCCCCGTTGGGCCCCAGCAGCCCCACGATCTCACCCTGGGTCAATTGCAACGAAACCCGATTCACCACAGCCTTACGGTGATAGAACTTGACCAGCTCCTGGACAGCGAGTTGTTTCATGAAAAGAACTACTTTTTTTCCTCTTGGTGGATGATCGCCTGAACCCGATTGGCTCCTTTACTGGTGACCTGGCTGCGGTTTTCCCTGATCCAGACCGTGATTTCCTCGCCCTTAACCAAATTTTTCCCCTGCCAGACCTTTGGATTCCCCGTCAACACTATTTTTTGTTCGTCGTTGAAGAAAGTAGCGTTTTCCCCCGTAGCCACATCTTCTCCCTGGACGATCTTTACGTGGCCAGTGGCGATTATCTTATCGATCTTGCTCTGTTGCGACAAGCCTTCCTTCTTATCGGGTTTGGGGGCCTGGCCCAGCCCGGGCTTTTTTTCCGTGTCGCCGGTATAATAGACAGTCAGTTTGTCACAGTAGATATAAAGCGTTTCCTTTTCCTGGAGCTGTTTGGCCACTACGGACCCGGAAAAGGTAGCGATCTTGGCTTTATTATCGGCGTCCAGGGTGTCGGAGGTCACCACGATAGGATTCTTACTACCCCCCACGGGCTTTTCCCCGGCCCCCCAGGCCGGGGATTGTAAAAAGGGAAGTCCCAGCATTCCCGCCAATAGGGCCGACATCACTATTTTGCCTGTCTTAATCATCGATCCTCCCTGACCCAACCCGGATGTCGGGCTTATGAATTAAAGGCTCCCCACGGAATTGGCCTTTATCCGCGGTTCTGCTCCTTAAAAAATTCCTGATAAAAAGTGGTCCTGGCCTTATTTTTGATAAACAATCTTTGGGAATCCAGTTGCATAATCGCCCCCCGGCCTTCCACCATTATTTCCGGGCCTTTGAACGTCACCACCCCCTCGGTGGTCACCTCCCTTTTTTCATCCTGGTAATAAAGGGAGGGGGCTTTTAGCTCATATCCCTTCTCCGATGAAACGATGACCTCGCCTTCCATATAAATATTTTTGGACTGCGTATCTAAGTACCCCCGGTTTCCCACCAAGGAGATGGGTTTATCTTCCTTGGGGAAATAAAGGATGGTTACTTTTTTGAAGGAAACCAGATTCCGGTCTTTCTGGTACTCCACCTCCTCGGCTTTCAATTCCCAGAGTTTAACCCCGTCCTTGACTTGAGAGAAATTGATTTCTTTTAAACCCACGTTACCGGGTGTTTGCCCGGTGACCGGTTTTTGGGATGGAACGATGGTGGGTTTCTGAGTCCTGAAGGCGTACAGGCCAATCCAAAAAGCGACCACGCACAGGATCCCGATCATCAGCAGATTTTTAACTTTCTTCATTCAGTTATTATACTCACAATGCCGTTGATAGGTCAATGAGACAATTCCCGGGAGGCTGCTCCTCAAGGTCCAGGGCGTACCCTTTCACTATCTCTTCCCATTTACTCTGGGACTTCAGGATTTCCTCGGCCACCTCTCGAACCGCGCCCCAACCGCCAGATTTTCGGGTCACATAACCCACGGATCGATGGGTCAAGGGATGTCCGTTCGGGACCCCGATCGGCAACCCCACTCGTTGAAGGAGCGGGAGATCGGCTAGATCATCCCCCATGTAGGCCACCTGTTTCAGGTTCCAGCCTTTATTCCTCAGCAAGGCTTGGACCACAGCCCACTTATCCTGAATATTCTGGAAAAGCAAGGAAATTCCGAGTTCTCCGGCCCGGGTCAGGACGGACCCGGAGGAGCGCCCGGAAATGATCCCCACCTCTATTCCGGCTTTTAGCAACCAGCGGATTCCCTGGCCGTCATGAACGTGAAAAATTTTCCTTTCCTTCCCGCGTTCATCCAACTGAATGCGTCCGTCGGTTAAAACTCCGTCCACGTCCAGCAGGAGTACCGCCACCCCGCGGGCCTTTCGTCGAAAATCATTTCTAGCAGCGGTCAAGGATTCCTCGGAATAATCATTGGAAAAAGAAGTCAGCAGACTCCCGAGAGGGCCTGATGGATGGCTAAAAGGGAGCGCAACAGCGGCTCCAACTGACCCAAGGGCCAGGAATTGGGTCCATCGCAGAGGGCCTTTTCCGGATCGAAATGAACTTCCAGGAAAAGACCGTTGGCCCCGGCCGCCACCGCCGCTTTGGCTAAAACGGGCACGAATTCCCGATTTCCTCCGGAAACACAACCCCCCCCGCCGGGTAACTGGACGCTGTGAGTGGCATCAAAAATAACCGGGTAGCCCAAATGACCCATAAGGGGAATGGCCCGAAAGTCCACCACCAGGTTGTTATAGCCGAAAGTGGTCCCCCGTTCGGTCAACAGAATATTTTCGTTGCCGGCGGCGACAACCTTTTCCACGGCATACCGTATATCATTGGGAGACAAAAACTGACCTTTCTTGATATTAACCGCCAACCCGGTCCGGGCGGCGGCCGTGAGCAGGTCGGTCTGACGGCAGAGAAATGCAGGAATCTGTATTATATCCAGTACCTTGGAAGCCGGTTCGATTTCAGTCACCTGATGGACATCGGATAGCACCGGAACTTGGAAGCGGTTACGGATAAAATCCAGCAAGTCCAAGCCCTTTTCCAAACCGGGACCGCGATAACTGCCCGATGAGGTCCGGTTGGCTTTGTCGTAGGAGGCCTTGAAAATAAAGGGCACTTGGAGGCGTTGGGTGATATCCACCAACTCCCGGGCAATGGCTACGGTGGTGGATTCATCTTCAATCACGCAGGGACCGGCTACCAGCACTAAGGGGTGGGCCGCCCCCAGGATCAATTTACCCACCTGTACTTCTTTCAAGGCTGCCCCGCGGCCGCTTTTCGTTTGGCGTTTTCCAGTGAGGCCCGGATAAATTCCCGGAAGAGGGGGTGGGGTTCCATGGGACGGGATTTGAACTCCGGGTGAAACTGGCAACCCAAAAACCAGGGATGGTCCGGTAATTCAATGATTTCCACCAGAGCGCCGTCCGGCGAAACCCCGCTGAAAATCATCCCCTGGCCTTCCAGCGGGCCCTGGAATTCAATATTGAATTCATAACGGTGGCGGTGGCGCTCAAAGATCTCTTCCCGCTGGTAGGCCTGAAAGGCCCGGCTGTTCGGTTTGAGCCGGCAGGGATAGGCCCCCAGTCGCATGGTGCCTCCTTTGTCGGAGAGTTCATCCCGCCTCCGGATGACACCGTCCTTATAGTCAAACCATTCCCGCATCAAATAAATCACCGGGTAGGGGGTTTCCGGGAAAAATTCCGTGCTATGGGCCTGGTCGTATCCAGCCTCCCGTCGGGCAAATTCAATCACCGCCAACTGCATGCCCAGACAAATCCCGAAGTAAGGGATTTTCCGCTCCCGGGCGTAGCCAATCGCCCTGATTTTCCCCTCCACCCCTCGAGCCCCGAACCCCCCGGGAACGAGTATTCCGTCCCCAGACGCCAGCAATTCCGCCGGGTCTTTTTTCTCCAACTCTTCGGAGTCCACAAAGTCCAAAATAACCCGGCAGTCATTATGAATCCCGCCATGAACCAGGGCTTCGTTCAGACTTTTATAGGATTCTTTTAAATCGATATATTTTCCGACGACGGCAATATGTACCGGATCCGTGATCCGGGCGATCCTTTCATTTAAGGACTGCCAGGCTTCCAGACGGGGGGAGCGAGTCCAGATATTGAGTTTGGAAACAATCTTGTCATCCAGGCCCTCCTGGTGAAAATTGAGCGGCACATCATAGATACTTTCCACGTCCTTGGCGGTGATCACCGCTTCTTTTTCCACATTGCAGAAGAGACTGATCTTGGCCTTCATTTCCTGCGTCAGGACCTTTTCGGTGCGACAGAGCAGAATATCCGGCTGGATGCCGATACTCCGGAGCTCTTTCACGCTGTGCTGAGTGGGTTTGGTCTTCACCTCGCCGGAGGCCTTGATATAGGGAACCAGGGTTAAATGGATGTAGAGCACATTCTCCTTGCCCACGTCCGACTTAAACTGCCGAATCGCCTCTAAAAAGGGAAGGCTTTCGATGTCGCCCACCGTTCCCCCGATCTCAATGATGGCCACATCCACATCGTCGGCTATCGATAAAATACTCTGCTTGATCTCGTCGGTTATATGGGGAATGACTTGAACCGTTCCTCCCAGGTAATCCCCCCTCCGTTCCTTGGTGATCACCGAATAATAAATCCGGCCGGTGGTAAAGTTGTTTTTCTGGGTCAGTTTAACCGAGGTATAACGCTCATAATGGCCTAAATCAAGGTCGGTTTCCGCCCCATCATCGGTCACGTACACCTCTCCGTGCTGGAAGGGATTCATGGTCCCGGGGTCGACATTGATGTAGGGGTCCAGTTTTTGAAAGGTGATTTTCAGGCCCCGCGCTTCCAGCAGAGCGCCAATGGAGGCTGAAGCCAACCCCTTGCCCAAAGAGGAAAGCACCCCACCGGTCACAAAGATAAATTTTGTCTTGGTCATAAAGAACCCCTCGCCCAAAGTTAAAAACGACTTTTTGCTCCCCGGTTTTTTGAGGCCCAGACTATACCTAAATCCCTAAAAAGTCAACTTTCCCCTCGGGTTTTGTGCCAATAATATTGTCGCTTCGGCCTTTGGTGTGGGCGCCCAGCAGATCTGGTATGGCCGATTTCAGAAAAAACACCCGATAGCCTAGCCGCTATCCCCAAACGGTGAAGCGACAACTTATTTTAATTGACAAAAATATGAGAATATTTTAATCTATTAATTTCTCCTTGCTCCCTATGAGGGGGGCTATACTATCCGTAAGGAGGTTCTATGCGCAGGTACGAAGTGGTATTTATTGTTCATCCGGACTTGACGGATGAAGAGATCAAAGCGGTCAGCGATCGCTACGGCGAAATGATCGTGTCCCTAAAAGGGACGGTCATCAAAACCGAGGACTGGGGCAGAAGGAAATTAGCCTACGACATCAAAAAACAATCCAAAGGCGCTTATTCCCTGATTGATTTTTACGGCCCTGGAAATATGATCAAGGAAATTGAACGTAATTTCAATATTGACGACAAAATCTTAAAGTTTCTCACGGTTAAAATCAAAGACCCCTTTGACCCCGCCCAGTTGGAGCAGGAAAAGGAAGAAGCGATTCAGCCGGAATCTCTGATCTCCCCTGAAGAAATGGACGAAGGGTCTGAAAAATCCGTCGAAGTTCCAGAAAAGTCTGAAGCGGAAGAGGAGGGAGAATAGCCATGCCTATACCCCAGAATAGAAGAAAAAAACGCGTTTTTACCAGACGTAAAATTTGCCGATTTTGCGCCGACAAAACCATGCATATTGATTACAAGGACATGAAGACACTAAAATACTTTACTACCGAGCGGGGGAAGATCATTCCCCGGCGCATCTCCGGCAACTGCGCGAAACACCAGCGGGAACTTACGGTAGCTATCAAAAGAACCCGTCAAATTGCCTTATTGCCCTACTTGTCCAAAACGACCAGTTAACCGGAGGCTTCAGTCCCTGGCAATAGATTCGAATCGGAGGACCGTATATGAAGCTTATTTTAAAAGAGGATGTGCCCCACCTGGGTAAAGCCGGCGATTTAGTGGAAGTGGCCCGGGGCTACGGACGCAATTTTTTGGTTCCCCAGGGTAAGGCTCTCGACGCCACGGCCCATCACCTCAAGGAGGTGGAGGAACAGAAACGCTTGATTATCAAAAAAACGACCAAAGACCTGGAAGGGGCTCAAAAATTGGCGGAACAAATCAACGCCTTGGAGCTGACCCTTTCCCGGAAGGTTTCCGATGGAGAAAAAATATTCGGTTCGGTGACCTCCAAAGACTTGGCCGAAGCCCTGGCCAAGGCCCAAATAACGTTTGACCGCAAAAATATTCTTCTGGAAGAGCCGATCCGGACCTTGGGGGATTTTGAAATCCCTTTGAAGATTCATACCGGAATAACAGCCCAACTTCGCCTCAAGGTGTCTGAAGAAAAATAGTCTCTTATGCACCCCTCTGAGGAAGCGGCCCTTAAGATACCCCCTCAAAACATTGAAGCCGAACAATCGGTCCTGGGGGGCATCCTCCTCGAACCCGAGGCCCTGTCCCGTATCTTAGAAATTCTGCAGGAAGATGATTTTTATCGAGAAGGCCACCGCAAGATATTCTCCGCCATGGTGGCCCTCTACCAGAAAGGGACACCGGTCGATCTCATCACTTTGACCGAATCCCTTCTCTCCCGGCAAAATCTGGAGGGGATCGGGGGGGCCAGTTATTTAACCTCCCTGACGGATGCCATCCCCTCCGCCGTCAATATTGAAGTCTATGCCCGGATCGTCCGGGAAAAAGCCATCCTCCGACGCCTGATCAACATCACCACGGAAATCGCCAGCAAAAGTTATCAATTCTCCGGAGAGGTGGAGGATATTTTAGACCAGGCCGAAAAATCAATTTTTGAAATCACCGCCGCCAAAATCACCCCCCATATTTACCCCCTGAGCGAGGTCATCAAAGACAGCTTTCAGACCATAGAAGCGCTTTACGAGCGCAAAGAACGCATCAGTGGGGTTCCCACCGGATTCACCAAACTGGATCAACTGACCTCGGGATTTCAACCTTCGGACCTGATCATTATCGCCGGACGCCCGAGCATGGGCAAAACGGCTTTTGCCCTGGATATTGCCCGCAACGCCGCTACCCAGGCCGAAATCCCAGCAGTCATTTTCTCCCTGGAAATGTCCCGCCAACAATTGGCTATCCGCATGTTGTGCAGTGAAGCCCGAGTGGATTCTTACAAGCTGCGGAGCGGTTTTATCGGAGAACGGGACTGGCCTCGGTTGACCAATGCCGCCGGCCTCCTCTCCGAAGCGCCGATTTATATCGACGACTCCCCGGGGCTCACCGTGCTGCAGATGCGGGCCAAAGCCCGACGGTTAAAGTCGGAGAAGGGATTGGGGCTGGCGGTGGTCGATTATCTCCAGTTGATGAGCGGTCGGGGAGGATCGGACCGCCGGGAACAGGAGATCTCGGAGATTTCACGTTCTCTCAAGGCCTTAGCCAAGGAACTCAACATACCCGTGGTAGCCCTCTCCCAGTTGAATCGCAAGGTGGAAGATCGTACCGACCGACGTCCCTTTATGGCCGATTTAAGAGAATCCGGGGCCATCGAACAGGACGCGGACGTGATTTTATTCATCTACCGGGACGAGATGTATGATGAGAATTCGAAACAGAAAGGAACTGCTGAGGTTATCATCGGCAAACAGCGTAATGGCCCGATCGGGAAAATCACGCTGTCCTTTATAAATCAATACACCCGATTTGAAAATCTGGCCGGCGACGACGGGGAACCGTTCTGAGGAGGACCCTATCAGCCGCATCTTCGGGAATACCTCCGGTTTAAAAGCCTCCCAACTGAAAAAACTTCAGTATCTTTACCGCCGCCACCTCCCCCCTCAGCAAGTCATCACGCTGGAATTAGCCCAATCTCTGGCGGAAATCTCCTTTGAGATAAAACGTCAAATAGGCCTGCTGATCAACCGCCGAGGCGACCTGCTCTACGTCATTGTGGGTCATGACCATTCCCTGCTGATCCCCGATTTGTCCGAATTTCGAGGCGCTAAGGGCCGTCTCAAAGGCTTGCGTCTGCTACACACGCACTTTAAAGAGGAATCCCTGAATGAGGAAGACCGGACCGATCTGGCCCGCCTGCGTCTGGATCTGGTGACCGTCCTTGGTCTGGACCGGTCCGGAAACGCCCTCTGGCTGCAAACCGCCCACCTGCTTCCCGATAACCCCGAGGGACTGACTTTTAGAGTCTTGGAACCCGAAAGACTGGGACAATCCCGACTGGAAGTGCAAAGCCTGGTCCGCTCTCTGGAGGAAGAATGGGGGCACAGGCTTTCGGTCCGCCGGGTGAGGCGTTCGGCGGAGCGGGCCATGCTGATCAGTATCACCCCACAGCCAAAATCCGTGGCCCAGGAATCCCTCGAGGAATTGAAAGAATTGGCCTACTCCGCCAACCTGGAGGTTGTGGAAACAGTTATCCAGACCCGAAAAGAAGTCAACCCTAAGTATTTAATGAGCAAGGACCGTTTGAGCAGCCTGTCCATCCGGGCTTTGCAACTGGAGGCCACCCTGTGGGTATTTGACCAGGAATTGAATCCCTCCCAGGTCAGTTCCATCACGGATTTCACCGACCTGAAGGTCATCGACCGCACCCAGTTGATCCTGGACATCTTTGCGCAGCGAGCCAGGACCCGGGAGGGAAAGATTCAGGTGGAGATGGCCCAATTGAAGTATATTCTGCCCCGGTTGAAGGGCCGGGATGACGCCCTCTCCCGGTTAACCGGGGGCATCGGCGGTCGGGGGCCGGGAGAAACCCGGTTGGAGATCGACCGGCGGAGGGTTCGCGAAAAAATTCACCGTCTGCAACGGGATCTGGAGGCCATTCGCAGCCAGCGTCAACAACGGCGAGGGAAGCGGGAACGAAGGAACATTCCCGTTATTTCCATCGTGGGTTATACCAATGCCGGAAAATCCACCTTGCTGAACACCCTTACCCACAGCCGTTTGGCGGCCGAGGATCGTCTTTTCGCCACGTTGGATCCCACCAGCCGCCGGCTCAAGTTTCCCCACGACCGGGAAGTGATCATCACCGATACGGTGGGTTTCATTAAAAACCTGCCCAAAGATCTTCTGACCGCCTTTAGGGCTACCTTGGAAGAATTGGAGAATGCGGACTTAATCCTCCAGGTGCTGGATATCAGCAACCCCCGTTTCGAGGAACATATGACCGTAGTAGAAAATCTTCTTAACCAACTCGGGCTTTCCACGATTCCCAACTTGCGTGTTTTTAACAAAATAGACCGGGTGACTAAAGAATATGCCCAAATCCAGCGTTCCCGTTATCAGGCCGTCCTGGTCTCGGCGCTACGAGAGCAGACTTTTGGGGAATTGATGGAACGACTCGAAGCGCTTATTGAGGAGCGCCAGGCCGACCATCGCTGATGGATACACTTTTTCTTCTTGACCGCCTCTACCCCTTAAACTATAATCGACCTGATTTTCAGTCTGACCCGGTATTCAATATTTTCTTAAGTGATTCGAGAGAGTTATAGGTTCCCATCCGTCATACCTCGGGAAAAAGGCACAGGGCCGATTGTAAGAAAGGAGTCTCTGACCCCCATGGAAAAAGTTCACCTAACGATTAACGGTCAACAAGTTGAAACCCTGGCTGGAAAAACTGTCTGGGAGGCGGCCACGGAGGCCGGGTTCACGATTCCCGTTCTGTGCCACCATCCGGCCCTCCCCCCGGACGGCGCCTGTCGAATTTGCGTGGTGGAAAGAGAGCCGCAGGGTTCCCTGGAGACGGCCTGCAACTTTCCGGTTGAGGAAGGGTTGGTCCTCCAAACCCATTCGCCCAAAGTGATCGAGGCCCGGAAAGCCGTCCTGGAACTGTTGCTTTCCAATCACCCGCTGGACTGCCTGACCTGTGAAGCCACCGGGAACTGCCTCCTTCAGGACCTGGCCTATGAATATGAGGTCAAAGGCACCCGTTTTACGGGAGAACGGCAACAGTTCCCCATCGACACCTCCAATCCCTTTATTCAAGTGGACCGCAATAAGTGTATTTTATGCCGTCGCTGCGTCCGGGCCTGCAAATATATAAACGGCGTCGAGGCGGTGAAAATCATCGAAAGGGGTTTTAACGCCGTCATCGCTTTTGGCGAGGACACCGAGGCCGGGATGGCCCAGAGCCCTTGTGAGTTTTGCGGCAGTTGTCTGGCCATCTGTCCCACCGGCGCCCTGACGGCCAAGATGTCTCTCGGCCGAGGCCGGAACTGGGAATACCGGAGCGTCAAGACCACCTGCTCCTACTGCGGCGTCGGTTGCCAGCTTGATCTGAAGGTGAAAGATAATACCATCGTCCGAGTGGATTCCTCCTGGGGATCTCCGGCCAACCGCGGTTGGATGTGCGTCAAGGGCCGCTTTGGCTATGATTATGTCAGCCATCCCGATCGCCTGACCAAGCCCCGGGTGCGCAAGTATTTGTTAGAAGGAGAGCGGGCCGCCAAACGATTCGGCGATCCCTGGGTGGAAGTGGATTGGGGCACGGCCCTGGACTTGACTGCCAATCGGTTACGGACGATTCGAGACGAAGATGGCGGTGACCGGATCGGGGTCCTGACTTCGGCCAAGTGTTTGAATGAAGAAAATTATCTGATGAATAAATTCGCCCGGCAGGTTTTAGGGACGAACAATATAGACCATTGCGCCCGCCTCTGACACAGCAGCACCGTGGCCGGTCTGGCCATTTCCTACGGTTCGGGCGCCATGTCCAATTCGATTGAAGATATTGCCGAACAGGCCCGAGCCTTTTTGGTGATCGGCTCCAATACCACCGAACAGCACCCGGTGATCGGGTTCCGGGTCCGCCAGGCCGTCAGACAACGGGGAGCCGTGCTGATCCTGGCCGATCCCCGGCGGATCCCCCTGGCGGATTTCGCGACTTTGCACCTGCGTCATCATCCGGGCACCGACATCGCCCTGGTTAATGGACTGATGCATATCATCCTCTCTCAGGGCTGGGAAGATAAATCCTTTATCGCCGAGCGGACGGAAGGTTTTGAGGAATTCAAGAAAGTGGTCCTGACCTATACTCCGGAAATAGTGTCAAAGATTACAGGAGTCCCCCTGACACAACTCCAGGAGGCGGCCGAACTGATGGCCAAAAACCGACCCATGGCCGTACTCTGGGCCATGGGTATCACCCAGCATATCACCGGGGTCAGCAACGTCCAGACGCTGGCCAATCTTCAAATGGTCTTGGGCAACATGGGTATCCCCGGAGGCGGCGTCAACCCCTTGCGGGGACAGAACAATGTCCAGGGGGCCTGCGACATGGGCGGTCTGCCCAATGTCTATCCGGCCTACCAGGCCGTGACCGACCCCGAGGTCCAGCGGAAATTTGAAGCCGCCTGGGGGGTCCCTTTGTCACCCAAGGTGGGGATGACGGTTACCGAGATGATGCCCGGCATTCCCGAGGGGAAGATCAAAGCCCTCTACATATTAGGCGAAGATCCGATAATGAGCGATGCGGATACGAATCATGTGCGTCATTGCCTCAAGGAATGTTCCCTGGTCATACTCCAGGAACTCTTTTCCTCCGAAACCGAACCCTATGCCGACATCCTCCTGCCTGGAACAAGTTTTGCTGAAAAAACAGGCACCTTTACAAATACCGAACGACGGATCCAAATGGTCCGGAAGGCCATTGACTCCCCGGGAGAGGCTCGCGAGGATTGGCGCATCATCTCCGAGCTCGCCCGGCGCCTTCTCTCCAAAGGAGAGCGACGGGTGAGTGACGGGACCTACGGCGGATGGGAATATCAGCGCACCTCGGAAATTATGGAAGAGATCGCCGCTCTTTCCCCCAGTTATGCCGGGGTGACCCACGAGCGCCTGGAGCGGGGGGAAACCTTTCAGTGGCCGGTGAAGAACAGCACCGACCCCGGGACCCCGGTCTTGCATGTGGGAAAATTTGCCCGCGGAGTAGGGAAATTTACGGTCAACGAAAATCTCCCGGCCGCGGAAATGCCGAGCCGTGAATATCCCTATCTCCTGAGCACCGGAAGGGTACTCTACCATTGGCACGGCGGACAGATGTCCCGAAGGGCCAAGGGCCTGTTGGAAATCTATCCCCGGCCGTTGGTTGAACTCAATCCGGCCGATGCCAAGAAGCTGGGTCTGAATGGAAATAAACGGATTCGGGTCACTTCCCGAAGAGGAATGATCGAGAGTGATGCCTGGATCACCGACCGCGTCCCCCCAGGGATGGTCTATGGAAATTTTCATTTTCCGGAGGCCTCGGTTAACGAGTTGACCAACTCCGCCCTGGATCCGGTGTCCAAAATTCCAGAATACAAAATATGCGCCGTGCGGGTCGAGGCGCTGAGGGAAACCACCTGAGGCAGGTCCATCATCTCAACCAGCCCTTTTTTTGGCCCCCTCTTCTGCCGTCTCCGCCGGCCTGGTTGAGGGGGCTTTTTTGTGTATCGCTTCACCCTCAGGGGTGGGTACCTTCCATAACTCGTATGGCCGAGGGGTCTCGGCGAAAGGGTTTTCCCTATTGCTTTATCGGTCCTAACCCGGCCCCCATCTTGTCAAATCTTCGAGGGGGCAGGGCCAGCCTGGTAGACGTCAATAGCCTCTGAGTATGGGCCTGCTTTAAATAAAATTAGTACGTTCGGCCCGGGTTCGAAGTCCGGAGTACCTTTGGAAAACCCTTTCGCCGAGACCCCTCGGCCACGGAGCTTCGATTTCAGACCAACCCACCCCATATTGTGTCTTACCCCCCCGAAAGGAAGAACAACCTTTTATATTCAAATACTCGTTGACTATAATCCTGGAATGATTAATATATAATTAATATCAATAATAGCGAGGAACTCTATGGAAATTCGAAAGATTTATGAATACGCCCTGCAGCGTGAGATAGAAGGAAAGCGTTTTTTTGAACAAAATGCCGAGCGCTTCGCACACGCGGCAGCCGTGGGGGTCTTTAAGAATTTGGCTCTGGAGGAACAAAAACATATCGAGTTTATCAATCGGCAGCTTCAGGAACTGGATCAGGAGGTTTCTTCTGTCTCGCCCGCGGGTTTGGAGGTGGAGAATCCGAATTTTTTCCTCAAGAAAGCCGAAAAGGAACTGATCGATCAGACCGTCCTTCAATCCATGGTACCGGTCCTGCCGATTCTACGAATGGCTTATCTCATCGAACGAGACTTTGCCGAATTCTACCGGATGGCGGCCGATCGAGTGGAAGGAAAGGCCAAACAGTCCCTGGAAAAGCTGGCCCTCTGGGAAAAAGGTCATGAAAATCTATTCAAAAACCTCCATGATCGGGCCTTTGAAGAATACGCCCAGATGCCCTGGGGGGGATGATTATTTTCAGAACCCGTTGGCCTCGGGTCGCAATGAGGGTTTTTTCGACTTTTCGCGAACTCATCACCAGTCACTCTGAAAAAGCATGCTCTTTCCATTTTTTAGACTCAGTTCATCCTGCAACTGTTGAAAACGGGTACTGATCACGCTGGCCACATTGCTCATGACCAGGTAACCGATTTTGGAGTCCTTGCTGAAAAGCGTTATCAGACAATTCCTATTTATCTGCAGGACCTCAACGTCCGGAGTGAGGGCATAGGCGGAAAGCCGATAAATATTTGGCGGAACCAGACTGGACCAGCCAAAAACCTTCCCGGGGAGTATCTTAGAAATAGACATCTCTCCGGCACTCTCCCGCCCCGGCAGATCAAAACGCAGGTCGATCTGGCCGTCAACAACCGCCCAGAGAAAAAAAGCATGGTCATCTTCGCCGAATATCTTATCCCCCTCTTTAAACAACTTCACCTGGCAGCAGGGTTTGAGGACCTTTAACTGAATGGAATCTAAACCTCTAAAAACTTCCACCTGTCCCAAAAATCCGATCAAATCCATAAGGCCCACCTCTTCTTTCTCTGGGAAAAAGGTTATTTTGGTTTCAAATAAACCAGTTACCTAGGGCCCCTTTGGCTATCCTTCCTAACCGGATAAACACCCTTCCCTACTTTTTTACATAACCGCTCGGGATCTCAAAGGATTCTCCCGGAACCGGGTCGGCATTGAGCGACTTTACTTCCATGGTGCTGGAAAAGAAGGGCGCGCCCTTTCCCCCCGACATTTTCTCTTCCGCCTTTTTTTGGACGACCTTTCCTAAAAGACCGCTGACCAGTCCGCCCAGTCCACCGGAGACATCCGTGGGTCGATCCCGCGAAGCCGAATCCTCCCGAGCCGCTCCTTCCTGGCCCTCGCTTTCAAAATTCCAATCAATGACAGTCCGGATAGGGTAGCCTTTGATCTTGGCCATCTCGTTTTTCACCCGCCCCAGCCCTTTCTGGATCTCCTCCGGGGAGGCCTTGGACATAGCCGCCATGGCGGCCATCCCCATCTGGCGGGCCTCTTCCGTGGAAATTTCACTGCCCAGCAGTTTGGCCAGTGCGCGGTTAAACCGTTGTTCCTCGGCCTGGACCTTCTTGATGGTGGCTGTCTCCGGGGTCGTCCAGAGGTTGGTCGTCATGGTACTGCGGGACTTGGCCTTGGTCTCCAGGTCCTCCATTTCCAGCAGCCAGGTGACCAGATATTCCTCGCAAGAAAAACCATTGATGGTTTCGGAGGCCCCGGTCTTTTTGACCGAAAACTCCGATCGGGTGATTCGAGCCGTTGACTTTTCCGGTTTCTCCTCCCGTTGTGGTCGCTCGGCAGCCGGCCTCTTTAGAGGCTGGATCGGGGTCTCGGTATAGGTCCTCTTTTTGGTATCCAGGGCCCAGGTCAAGGCCTTATCCACCCGGGTGATGGTAACCGTTTCCGTCTCCCCCGCCAGTTTGGAAAGAAAAGCCCCGGTGAATTTTAGGTTGTTGGAATCCCATTTTTTTTCACCTTGAATTCGATGAGTCATCATTCCCTCGGCGGCCCCCATTCCCTTTATTCCACCGGTTTTAAAAAAAGTCTCCACCGTGGCATCGCCCCAGGCCGCGGGAACACTCATGGCCCAAAGGAAAAGTAACCCGATTACCCCAATCATCCCACGCTTCATAATCTCTCCTGAAAAAGTATTTACGTCCAGTGCCCTCTTCTGCCGAAAAACCAAATGGCCTATCGAATAGTTAGGCCCTTAGCTGTAAGTTAAGGGAATCCACGGGAAACTGTCAAGGAGAAAACCGGGTTCAAAACGGCCAAAGACGGGAGGAAGAGCAACCGCCGTCATTCTTTAGTTCCATCCAGCAGTTCCCTAATCACCGGCCTGATATAGATGTCCCCGAGAGGAAACCGCGTCAGCACCCCGACCATGATTTCTAT
This sequence comes from uncultured delta proteobacterium, assembly GCA_963843145.1. Taxonomy (GTDB): domain Bacteria; phylum Desulfobacterota; class RBG-13-43-22; order RBG-13-43-22; family RBG-13-43-22; genus CAVQSS01. The sequence goes on along the minus strand of CAWJJC010000028.1, from coordinate 63,108 downwards.
TTTCTCCTTCACCGTCGCCAGGGCGTGGATAATCAAAACATATTCCCCTTTCAAACGACAGAGCCCTCCCGCACTGGACGATTCTTCCAGGTTTACGATCTCGTAGCGAACCTTGATCCCCAGCTTATGGGCCAGCGCTTCGAGTTGATCCAAAAGGAATTCGTCACTCACGGGAAGGCCTTTTATCTAACCGATCAAAATAGCGGTTGTAGGCAAATGGTTCATATTCTATTATCCTTGTCAGAAACCCACTTGGCAATCTATATTAACTGATGCGAAAGAAGAAGACCTTATGATTTCCCATTTAAAATTGGGACGACCTCCATGGTTTTTGGGGAGAATTTATTGGAGAACGTTCGGCGATTATCCCCTCTGGTTGATTATGTGGAGATCGTCCTCTTCCGGACCCCGGACCTGCATAATCTGCCCACGGCCGAGGAGATCCGTGAACTAAAAAAAATCGGCGCCGGGGAAGGGATTGGTTTCACAGTCCATCTGCCGGCCTCCCTGGAACCGGCCTCGACGGACAAAAACCTCCAAGGCGAGTCCGTCAAAACAATCCGTGAGATCTGCGGCCGACTGGAAGACCTGGACCCCGCACATTTTATCCTTCACCTGCCCTTTTCACCTCCGACTTTGGTTCCGGTCCCAGACTTCTACTTTAAGTCGAGACACCCCCCCGGAGATTGGACCGGGTGGAGCATAAGGGCAGGCGAGGCTTTAAAAGCGCTTAAGGCCGTTTGGCCTTCTCCGGAAGCGTTGCTGGTGGAAAATATCAACTATTCCCCCCGCTTCCTGGAACCTTTTTTAAAGGAAAGCCTTTGCCGGTTATGCCTCGATCTGGGCCACCTGCTCCTGGGTCGGGAAACAGTGCTGGACCAGCTCCGGGAATACGACGGGCAGATTCAGGAGATCCATCTGCATGGTGTCAGCGGGTACGATGAACACCTGAGTCTGACGCACCTGCCGGTGGAACGTCTTCAAAAGTGGTTGGCCTTTTTAAAGGAGTCCGGATACCGAAAATGGGTCACCCTGGAACTTTTCAGCCCGGATGAACTCCAGGAGTCGCTGGCCATTCTTTCCCGGCTACTCTTTACCTAAAAGATATTTGCTTTGATCGGCCAAGGTGTGATAAAGATCGAAAAACCCTGCGGGAGGAAATTGCCTTGGCCGATTTGAAATCCATTTCCCAAGATCTGATCGAACATCTGGAACTCCAATATGCCCCGGTGGGGATCACCCTTTTCCGGGAAGGAGAAGAAACGCCGTCTGGAATTCCTTTTTGTCCGGATAATTTGAAAAGCTATTGCCAGGCCCTGGTCCTGGCTGGTGAGGGCCGCACGCTGCTCTTAAGAAAAGAGCAGTTGGGCTGCAAGCTGGGCACCTCGGTCCTGGGGATGGAAGAGGAGATCGAGGCCTTCTTGGATGACGGGGTGCTGGAAAAATATGGGGTTGGCCTTTTTGCGACGGAAGAAGCCTCCGCCGAAACCCTGCTGAAATCCACTTACCTCCCCAAAGGAAAAACCCAGTCGGTGCTCATCGCCCCCTTGAAGGCCTTTGCCGGCCTTCCGGAGGTCGTAGTCTTTACCGCCAGCAGCGAGCAGGTTATGTGGCTACTCTATGCCTTGAACTATGAAAAGGGCGGTCGCCAGGAGCTGCCCCAATCCGGCGGGGCTTTGGGCGGCTGCGCCGACATCACCGCCTGGCCGCTTCTGGAAGGGCAGCCCAATGTGACCTTTTTGGGTTTGGGCTGCCGGATCAAGTCAGCTATTGATGCCTGCCATCTGATGATGGGCCTTCCCGGATCCCTACTGGAACCTCTTCATGCCCATATTTTAGAAATGGCCAAGCCAATCTCCATGCTTAAAAACGCCCGGCCCGTAGGAACGCAAAAATAAAAACGCGGAGCGCTAAGCGCGGAGCGGCCTTTCCTTTGATTTAAGATAACGATGCGACTAATCCCCCCCTTTTGAAAAGGGAGGCGGGGAGGGATTTCTAATAATCTTACAAGAGGATCGCATGTTTATTCCTTTCGAACTGGTTGGTCAGGCTTTTGAACACTACCAGATCACCGAGTTTATAGGCCGAGGGCCCCTGGGGTTCGTTTACCGGGCCACGGATACAACAAATCAACAAACCGTCACTCTGAAGCTGTTTCTGAAATCCACCGGAGACCCCGGCGAAATCCCTGAAGAGGCGGAAAAGCCTTTTTTCGAGGAAGCCCGGGCACTCCGAGAGCTGGAGCATCCCCAGGTGGCCGCTGTTTTGGAAGTTGGAGAAACCGAAAGCTTTCGCTATATCTGCACGGAATTTGTCCTGGGCAAGTCCCTGGACGATTTGCTCAATGAGCAGGGGGCCCTGCCGCTGGAAACGGCCCTGCCGCTCTTCCGCCAGGTGTTATCCGCTCTCCAGGCCGCTTATGAGAAAAACATCATTCATCGGAACCTGAAACCGGCCAATATCTTAATTCAACGGAACGGACGGATCAAGATTACCGATTTTGGCCAAGTCAAGATCCCTTCCATGGCCGCTACCGTGGCCCTAACAGGGGCCGGCAGTCCTTTTTATATGTCCCCGGAAGCCATCTTAGGCCAACGAGGGGATATCCGTTCGGACATTTTTTCCGTGGGGACTCTGCTTTACCGGGTGTTGACCGGGGAAAAACCCTTTGATGGCGAATCGACCGCCACCATCGTCCAACAGGTGGTGCAACAGAACCCGACCTTTCCGAAACTGATCAATCCCCATATACCCGAGGAGCTGGGAATCATCTGCACCAAGGCCATGGCCAAAGATCCGGCCAGGCGTTATCAAACCCCGCAGGAAATGCTGGATGCCTTAACGGCCTTCCAGCCCCTGGGATCGGGCGAGGGATCCACCACCCTGGTAGACCATAAAATCGAACCGCTCCCCCCTCGACCTCTGTCCGACGAAGGACCCGAGAAACCGCCGATTCAGGAAAGCGTTCCTGGTCCCCAGGCCTTATCGGCTCCATCCGAGTCAATCAGTCCGGAAAAGACTCAGCCCCTTTCCCCGCCCAGTTCTCCCGTTCAGGAAAAGCCGCTTTCCAGGCCCGCTACCGTCCCAGAAAAAGAGCCGGAACCTGATATCAAAGGCCCAAAATCCGGCCCCAAAATCATACTGATCGGATCCATTTTTTTCGCCCTTATCCTGGCGCTGATCCTGGTGATCATCCGGCTGGTCAATAATCCGGGAGGCAATTTGATTCCCTCCGCCAGCCCGCCAGCGGCTCCTCAAAAGACGACCGTCGGATCGACTCCGGCAGGACCGCTAACCGCCCCGACCATTCCTCCTTCATCCCCTTTGAACGCCACATCCCAGGGAACTAACGGGATTCAATCTCCCTCTCAGGCGGAACAATTGCTTCAGCAGGCTAAAGCCCTGTGGAAGACCGATATGGATCAGGCCCAGACCCTATTGGAACAGGCCGCGGTCCAGGCGCCCCAAAATTTTGAAGTCCATTTTCAATTGGGACGTCTATTAACACAAAAACAGCAGTACCCGGCCGCCATTCAGGAATACCAACGAGCGCTGAATATCAATAACCGGATTCCGGAGGCCTATTTCAACCTCGGCTATATCCATCTCATCCAAGGCAATTACGACCTGGCCATTCAACACCTGGAGTGGTGCCGGGCCTTGTCCCCCCCCCTACCAGGACGAAGTGCTGACCAACATCGGCATCGTTTACCTGCGCAAGAAAAATTTCAGGCAGGCCCGCTCTTATTTCCAGGAGGCGAGTCGTCTGAATCCCCGGAATACGGTGGCCCGGGACTACCTGAAAAAAATGGAACCCGGCGACAAGGACCATAAAAAGAAAGAGAGGCACGACTAGAGAGAGGGGAAGCGGAAGATGGAAGATGGAAGCAAAAAAGACTTATTTACCCAGGCCTTGGTACGTTTCCTAATTTCCTTTCTTTTTTATCCCCTCTTTAACCCGTTCCAGAATCGCGGGCAGGATCCGTCCTGCCTGGCCCGGGATAACCAGGTCCGCCAGATCATCGTAAGGGGTCGGATCCCGGTTGATAATCACCAGGCGGGCGCCGCCCCGTTTGGCCGCCAGCGGCAGGGAGGCGGCCGGTTGCACCACCAGGGAAGAACCTATGACGATAAAAAGGTCGGAGGCGGCTGATCGTCGATAAGCTTCCCGGGTCTCCCGCTCCGGCATGGCCTGTCCGAAGGAGATAGTGGCTGGTTTTAGCGGTCCTTGGCAGTCGTCGCAGGCCGGGGCTTTGGATCCCTGCTTTGATTCGACCCTGGATTTCTTCACGGTTATATCTTTTGCCGCAATTCAGGCAGGAAACATGGAGCGCCGTGCCGTGCAGTTCGATGATTTTTTCCGATTCAAGGCCGGCCCTTTCATGGAGGCCGTCAATATTCTGGGTAATGACGACGTCGAGCTTTCCCAATCGGTCCAGTTCATAAATGGCCCGGTGTGCGGCGTTCGGCCGGGCTTCCCGGATCGAGGCATACATTTCCGTAGCCATCTGCCAGTATTTTTCCCGACTGGCTTCCCTGGCCAGAAAGTTCTGAAAATCAAAATCGGCCGGATTGTACCGGCTCCAGACCCCGCCGGGACTGCGGAAATCCGGAATGCCCGATTCGGTGCTCAACCCGGCGCCGGTAAAAACCACCAGACGCTGGGATTGCAGGATCCAGTCGGCTGCCTGTTTTTCGGGTTCCATCAGGGGTTCCTCCCCCAATCCTTCGTTAAAAGATATCCATCAGCTAAAGGAAGGCCAGACTCAACCACGACCAGTAGGTGATAATAATCAGGGCCAGCAGTAAGATGATAATAAAGGGGATGGAGGCCTTATAGAGATCCAGGACCGGCCGTTCGAAGCGCATACTGGAAACAAACAGGTTGATCCCCACCGGCGGCAAGGAAGCGCCGATTTCCAGGTTGGTCAAAAGGATAATCCCCAAATGGACCGGATGGATATCGTAGGCCTGGGCCACGGGAAGAATTAGAGGGACCAGGATCGTCAGGGCCGGAAACAATCCCAACAGGCATCCGGCCCCTAACAGGAAAAGATTCATCCAGACCAGAAAGGCCAGGGGACTTTCCACATGTCCTTTTAGAAAATCCAGAACCTTCATGGGGATCTCTGCATTGATCAAGGTGTTGGTTAACCCGAAGGAAACCCCGAGGATAATCAGGATCCCTCCGACCAAGATGGTACTTTTCAGAATGATCGGCGGGAGTTCTTTTATTTTCACGTCCCGATAGACTCCCACCTCCACGATCAAAATGTACAACACGGTCAGGGCCGCGGCCTCACTGATAGCTACCAACCCGCTGTAAATGCCGCCCAGGACCACCAGCGGTAAAGGGATTTCCCAAATCGAGTCCCGGAGGGCCTGCCCTACTTCCCGCAGGGTGAATCGGTGCCGGACGGCGCCCGACCGAAGACCTTTCCAAAAACTGTAAACCGAAAGGAGGATCACTATGACCAGACCCGGGAGAATGCCGGCCAAAAAAAGTTGGTCAATACTGGTCCGGGCCACCACGCCGTAGAGAATCAGCGGCAGGCTGGGCGGGAAAAGAAGCCCCAGGGTCCCCGACGTGGTCAGGAGCCCCAGGGAAAATTTTTCAGGGTACCCTTGTGATTTTAAAGCCGGGAACAGCAGTCCGCCCAGGGCTACGATCGTCAACCCGCTCGCCCCGGTCAGCGCCGTAAAAATCGCCGAAAAAAACAGCGCGATGATCGCCAGTCCTCCGGGCAGCCAACCCAGCAGGGCCTGCGAAAGCCGGACCAGGCGCTGGGCTGCTTTACTGGCCGCCAGGATATACCCGGCCAAAGCAAAAAGCGGCAGGGCCACCAGCATGGGGGTATGGGCCAGTTTATAGATTTCAATGATCAGCGCGGAAAAAGAGATGCCGCTGGAGTAAAGAAAAATAAGTCCGCTGAGGGCGATGACGATAAACAGCGGGGTGCCGGCCAGGGCCAGCAGGACGGTCAGGAAGGTGGAGACGAATCCCATGCCGGAGGCCGTTAGGAGTGACGGAGATGGCGCCAGCCGGCGAATATAAATCGAACGCCGATAACGCCCAGCATGACCGGTATGATGGCTTGAGAAAACCACAACGGGATGCCCAGGATCAGAAACTTGCCGACCTGGGCCTCATCCCGGACGAATTCGATGCCCGGCCAAACCAGGCTTAAACAGACCAGGGCCGACAGGAAATCCAAACCTCCCTGGACCAACCGTTGTTTGGCCGCCGGCAGATAGTTGGAGAGCAAGTCAATTTTTATATGCCGTTCCTGGCGGGTGGCCAGGGAAGCGCCCAGCAGGGCTACCCATAAGACCAGATGACGAACCAGCGGATCGATCCAGATGAGCCCAATGGCAATAAGGTTACGGAACAAAATGGGCAGAAAGGCCAACAAGACCATCAACGCCAGGAGGAATATCAGCAGGACTTCTTCCAGTTTATTTAAAAAGCTGTTGATTCGCGGCCACATGGGAAATCAAATCGAACATCGTTTTTAGGGTTCTTCGAGCAGTTTTTTTTCGTCATGCCGGACTCGATCCGGCATCCAGGAGGTTGGCCGAGCTTAGAAAGGTCAGTAACTCAGTTTTCCTTGCGCATGGTTTTTAGGAAGGCCTTAATCTCTTCAAAGGTTTTCTTGGAAAATTGTTCCTCTCCCAATGAATCCATGGCTTTGAAGACCGAGGCCCGTAATTCTTTGGTGTCCCTGGCTGCGGGGGTAACGATCTTTATTCCCTGTTTGGTCATCACCCCCAGGGCCTTCTGGTTTTCCTGGCGCACCAGACCTTTCATGGGCTCCAGGTGCCGTTTAAAAATCTCCTCCACCAAGCCCCGTTGAGCGGTCGGAATTTTGTCCAGGGCGGTTTTCTGCATGACCAGGGCCCCCACCGAATAGGAAAGGGGCAGGTTGGTCAAATAGGAAACTCGGGTAAACCACTGCATGGAAATAGCGGCCAGGGGGGAGGCGTAGACCGTATCGATCATCCCGGTTTGCAGCGACACCAAAACATCCGGGATACCCAGGGGAACCGGATTGACGCCCACTTCTTTAAAAACCGCTTTCCCAATAGCGGTATCCTCCCAGATCCAGACCTTTCCCTTTTTGAGGTCGGCGGCGCTCTTGATCGGCTCTTTGGACAGGAGATAGATAAATCCGTTTTCCCCCCAACCCATGATTTTATATCCGTTATCCCAGAAACCCTTTTCCAGAAAACCGGACTCCTTGGCCATCACGGCGTCCACCTCATTGTAATTCTCAAAGAGGAAGGGGATGGACAGTATTTTAATATCCTTGAATATCAGCCCCAGGCCACCGCCGGTAAAAAAGCCTCCCTGGAGTTGTCCCACTTTGATCTTGCGGAGCATATCCTCCTCGTCGCCTTGGACACCACCCGGGAAAACCCGCAGGCTGACCTGTTTGCCGGTTTTCTGTTCCAATTCCTGACTGATGTCCCGGAAGGCTTTCGTCCAGATACTCCCTTCCGGGGCCAAGGTGCCGATCTTCAAAACGACCTTGTCGCCGGCCGCTTCACCGGACGCCACTGAAAAAAGCAACAAACCGGTAAAAACCATTCCCAAAAAGTTCCATTTTTTTTTCACGGCCTTAACTCCCAATGGGTTTGCGATAACTCAAACCGGCAGTCTCCTCCGGACCTTTTATAAATCTTTCCCTTCCCGCTCAAAAAAACTCGTCCACTTGTTCCAGTAACTTTTGGGCTTTCTGTTTGGCCAGGGTATTTAGCAAAGTCAGTTCCGGGTCCTGATCGACCGGCGTCTCCAGAACGTGTTTTAACGTCTTTTCGAAGAGATCCCGGTCCAGCCGCTGCCGGGCGTAATACTGGGCGTAGTAGACCTCCGTCATCAGAAACTTGCCCTTACCCCAACGCAACGCTTCCTGAAAATGTTCATTGGCTTTCTTTAAATTCCCGCCGAACTGCTCCGGCCGGGCGGACAGGAGAATCCCTTTGAAAAGGTGGGCGCCCCCGTAGTAATAACCGGGATCAAGCTGCAGGACCCGTTCCATGAGCGCCTCCACCCAGGGCAGCTCGGCCATGGCCTCCACCCCGTCCGGGCTGTTGGCGATCCAGCTCCCCCAGACGCTGCCCGCCCCAAAAAGCAGAGGCACGTCTTCCCCGGTTGTTTGAACCAATTGCTCCTGAAAAAAACGCAGCGGCTGTCCTTGAAACCCCTTCAGGCTGGGATGCAAATCCAGGGCTTTCAAGGCCTGGGCCTTGGCCCGGGCATACAGGGCCACGGCGCGCCCCTGTTCGCTTTCCTCTAAAATAGCCGCGTAGGAGGAGTAGGCCTGGGCTCCGGCCAGTAAGAGGGCGGCATTATCCGGGTAACGCTGGCTCATCCCGTCGATGAGCATCAAGTAGGAAGGAACACCCTGACGGACCAGAACCAGATCCGATTGCCGGCTAACCGCCGAAGCCACGTCCTTCATAAAGCGCAGTGGCCCCATCGGCCACCATCGAACCGCTGGAAACGCAACCGGCGGCCGGAAGGACCATCAAAAAAACCATCCCTGCCAGTTTTTTCAAGAGGCCGGTTTTCACTTTTCCCTGGGAAACAATCCTAACATAATTAAATAATTAACATTAATCGGACAGACCGTCAAAGAAAAAATCCTTATCCCTTCCTCTTCTCGCCGACCGCGCCTTAGGCCCAGGGAAAAAATTCGAACCTGATTTTTCTCTTTAAAGACCTTCGGTTTTCACCCAGCAAACCGGTGGGGGCATATTAAAATTTTACCAGAAATTCTATTGATTTCTCCCTTTTTAGTCCTTATCCTTATCTGGAAGGAGAAATGTAAATGAACAGAAATAGAAGAGAAACGGGATTTGGGATTTTATCGTTCTTCCTCGTGCTGGCTTTCGCTATTCCCTCCTGGGCCGCGGATGTTCCGCGAATTACGAAACAGGAACTCAAGGGGATGATGGGGAAAGAAAATGTAATCATTCTTGACGTCCGCACCGACCTTGATCAGGAAAAAAGCAACCAGAAGATCCCGGGAGCGGTGATTGAAGACCCGGGGAAAGTGGAAAGCTGGATGGCCAAATACCCCAAGGACAAGACCTTGATCTTTTACTGCGCCTGACCAACCGAAGCCACGAGCGCTCGGGTAGCGCAAAAATTTATCGACAATGGCTATACTCAGGTTTCCGTCCTGAAAGGCGGCTGGTGGGAATGGGTCGAGGCCAAGTACCCCTTGGTGAACAAATAGCAAAGTATGACATCAAGGGATTTTTGGGAAGGTTATCCCCATTGCTGGTTTCGCCAAAAGCCCTCCAATCTGTCATTGCGAGGAGCGAAGCGACGAAGCAATCCCCAGGAATGACTTAGTTGGCGCTGAGGGATTTCTTCACGAGGGACACGTCCAAGGTCGCAATGACGACTTCTGGCAAGTTCTTCTTTTATTCACTGACCTGCTACTTTTTAAAAATAAGCGGGCGGTAAAATTCCCACGGGCTATTATCCTGCACGATGGAATCAGGCCGGCCTGGCAGGTGGAGGTAATCTCCGTCCCGGCGCTGTCGGCCAGTTTGCATCCGGTCAGGCTGACGAAGGGGTACCCCCCCGCGCCCCCTAAAACATTTAAGATAATCCCCAACCATTATAGTTTAATGACCTGGACACCCTTTTTGACGTACTTTTCCAGGTGGGAATCGGTGGTATAGATTGTTTCCGAGCCATTCAATATGAATCCTGCCAAAATCAGCGAATCCACAGCAGGTATTCCTAGTCCATGAGAAAGGCCGGCGGCAAAGTCATGAATTTCTATGTGGTCGAGCCAGGAAATACGGCAAAGCGACAGTATATTTTCAATGAGTTTATTGACGGCATCTTTTTTCAGCGCCCCTCTGAGGGAAAGCCTTTTCAGTTCAAAAATCGTCAGACAGGAAACGCATAGATCGGCATCCTCGTCCATCTGTTCAAATAGGCTAATGGCCTGACGGTCTCCCTTTAGAAGTTTGACGAAGAACCCGGTATCAAGCCCGGTCATCTTCGGACCTCATTTCGTCCAACACCTTAAGGGTGTCCAGGTCTATTTTTACCTTTCCTATCATCTGTATTATGTTCGCTTTGGCGGCCTTTTTTTTCTTGTCTTTGATGCCGTACTCAATGAATTCAGAAACCAGGGAAGACACCGATTTCCGTTCTTTAGTAGCCTGAATTTTCAGATCCTGGACTACCCTGTCCGGAATATTCGCCGTAACCCGCATGGTTGTTTCCTCCCTTGATGCGCATAATTCTATACATAATTATAATGCATAATGAAGTTATGTCAAGAGATGCCTGCAGCCGCCGCGCCGGGAACGGAATAGAAAAGGTTCGGCATGGTTTCATAGGTTTCCGACTCCAGATTTGGAACAACTAAAGTTGTAAAAGATCGGTTCCAGTTGTTGCACGATATTTGCAAATAGCAGAACAAGACCATGGAGAAAAACTCCAGGGATCGGAACCCTTTTCTTGAAATCTGAAAACCTTTTCTTATTGATTATCGGGATCTTGGATTGTTTGCTTTAATATTCCCGGGGAATGGCTCTGCATCCTTGACCGGGTTGATTTCCATACAATTTATGCTCTCGATGAACAGTAAACCGTACAATTGATCGAGCGGATTGGAGGGGGTTACAAGGACATTTTCCGAGTCAACCTAGTATGAAAATAATTCGAACACCCCGGTCATTGCGAGCAAAGCGAAGCAATCCCCTTGTTATGGTTTGGGAAGATGATGCGCTGACTGGGGGATTACTTCGTCACTTTGCTCCTCGCAATGACCGGGGTAACTGCCATTTTCACGCCTCGGGGGAACCCGACCCGTGCCTGGAGGTTTAAGGCGATATGCCGATTGATTCCATATTGGATAGGTTCAATAAAAATTCCCGGAATATGTTCAAGGTGGGGCTGGTTTTCAGTCTAACCGTAATTTTATTCCTGGCTCAACCTGAAAAACTCACCGCTTTCTCCGCTCCGGTCCTCAAGTGGCAAAAGGGCGGCTGCCGGTCCACCTGGTGCCGGACCGGGTGGTACTCCTCGCCGGCCGTGGCCGACCTGGATAAGGACGGCAAAATGGAAGTCATCTGGACCGACTACCGGATCGTGGTGGTCAAGGGGGAAGACGGGAGCAACCACTGGGTGGTGGATAATCCCGGCGGAGGCCGGGGCTGGCCCGGGGTGGTGGTGGCCGATCTGGACGGCAACCAGTCCCCGGAAATCGTCACCGCCCACAGCGGCGGCTACCTGTCGGTCTATCAGGCCAACGGCTCTCCTCGCCCCGGCTGGCCTCAGCAGCCTACCCCCGGGAATGAACTGCGCAGCCTGGCCGTGGGCGATGTGGACGGCAACGGGACGCTGGAGATCCTGACCGCCTCCACCCGGCCGGACAACCAGTGGTTCCTTCTCAATGCCGATGGCTCGGTGCGTCCCGGCTGGCCGGTACTTTCGCCGGATTCCGATATCAACGGCTATGCCGCCGGGTGCTTCAATGAAAACGTGGGGCTGGCCGACCTGGATGGGGACGGCCAACTGGAAATGATCGGTCCCAATGATACCCATTACGTGGCCGGGTATCGCCAGGACGGGACCCCGCTTCGGGCCGCGTCGATTTACGGCCAGGTGGGCGGGCAGAATAAACCCTGGGCCAGGGTCGGCTTTCATCTGAGCCAGGCGGTCGATCTTCGGGGTTACGCCAACTGCACGGCCGGAGAGGAACCGTTGGAACCCCGGCCTAACTTCGCGGACAGCGCCCCCTCTTTCGCGGACGTGGATGGAGACGGAACCCCGGAGATTATCATTGTCGGCAACCAATATGACTGCCGCGCCGATCCCTACCGCTCCCTGTATCAACTGCCTTATATCCTGAATAAGGACCGAACCCGCTGGTCCGGAAGCGTTTTCAACTGGGAGAGCCTACCCATTCCCGACGGGACAGGCGGGACCCCTGTCCGAGGATTATAATGTCATCGAAACCGCCCAGCCCAACCCGGTGGTCGTTGACCTGGATGGAGATGGTTTCAAGGAAATCCTTTACGCCTCCTATGACGGGCGGGTCCATGCTTACTGGCTGGACCGCACCGAGCACGGCTACTGGCCCTTTCAGGTAACCAACCCGGCGGAAGGCTTTATCCGCTTCGCCTCGGAGCCGGTCGTGGCGGACCTGGACGGCGACGGAAAAGCCGAGGTGCTTTTCACCACCTGGACCCAGAAGGGCAGCAACGCGGGCGGCCAGTTGATTATCTTGAACCACTTGGGCCAATTGCTGCACGCCGTGGATCTACCCCGCAGCAGCCAGGATTGGGACGGCGCCCTGGGGGCCCCCACCCTGGCCGATATCGATGGGGACGGGGACCTGGAGGTGGTGATCGGCACGGCCCATACCGGTCTGGTCGCCTACACCCTGCCCGGTACTTCCAACGCCCGCGTCTTGTGGGGAACCGGAAGGGGTTCCTATCTCCGGACCGGACAGGCGGCCAACATCTTGGGAAATATCCCTAAACAGGTAACGTTTTTCTATGACCTCCAGCAGCAACGCCTCAGCCCGGCCCAGGTTCAGGTGACGCCCAAAAACATCGGAACCGGCCAAAGCCTCCACTGGACGGCAGAACCAGGAGGAACCTGGGTATCTGTCTCTCCAATAAACGGGAACACGCCCTCCACCTTGACCATCACCCCGCTAAATTACGCCCAGTTGTCCCCCGCCTCTTATGCCGGGTCATTGACGCTGACCGTGACCGACCCACCCGACACCGGAGGCTCTCCAACCCAAATCCCCTTGACGCTGCACGTGGTGGAACGGCTTTATCCGGTTTATTTTCCCTTAATAATTAGATAATCTCCCGCACTGTTTAGGGTAGGACAACCAACAAGGGAACTTCCGGCCCCTGGCAACAGGGGACGGATGGAGGGATCCGCTGGAGAGGTTGAGTTCGTTGCTTTTCTAGACTTTATTAGGAATGGTCCAGTTCAAAATTCCCGATTTTCCATTTCACTTTTTATAGCTGATGGAAATACCGGCACCGGCCGACCTCTGAATAGTGGTCAAGTAGTTGGGCAGGCCTTGGATGTAGTCCAAAAATTCTTTGATGCCCCCGAAAGGGTGGTTGACGTTGTGGGCCGTGAAGCAGCCGCCTTTTAGCAACTTCCCATCCAGGTCCTTAAAATACTGGAGGTACCATTCTTTGTCGGCATCGGAAAAAATGAAATCAAAAGGCCCTTCCAAATGCCTCACCAGTTGATGGGCGTCGGCCAGCCGGGCATCAATAAACCTTTCCACTCCGGCCTGCTTGAAGTTTTCTAAGGCGGTTTTATAACGTCCTTCGTCGATTTCAATGGTGATTAAACGGCCTCCGGTCTTGCTCAAGGCCCAAGCCATCCAGATGGCGGAATGGCCCGTAGAGGTCCCGATTTCCAAAGCCCTGGTATAGTTGTTTTTGATGATCAGATTGTACAACGCCTGTCCGTCCTGGTAGGGCACATTCCAATCCTGCCAATTCGCCCGGTTTCCCTTAAGGAATTTTTCCACCTTGGCATCCAGGTTTTCAGAAGTCGGCGGTTTTTGAGCCAAGGCCGTCATTGGAGTGGCGGCCCCAACCATAAAAATTCCCACAATGAATAGCATTCCTTTTATTGGTTTCCGGTTCATAAGAACTCCTCATCCAGTGTTCCGTTTCACTCCATAAACTTCAGTAGCCAACGTCAATGGGGGGGGGATTGCTTCGTCGCTTCGCTCCTCGCAATGACAGCCCGAGGGTTTTCATCACTACCCGTCATTGCGAGCGAAGCGAAGCAATCCCCTGGTTAGCTTCATAGCCTTGGTCACAGGATCCAGCCGGGTTCAAATATCGGGTGATTGCTGGTCCCCATTCAATTCCGGCGCCTGCAGAGCCCGCGTGATTTTCTCCGAAGGCTGCAGTGCCGGCAGGTCCTCCTTGGAGCTGACCCCTAGCTCCCTGAACCGACGGGCCGCGGTCAGCACCCGGGTCTCCAGGGAACCCACGGCCTCATTGTAGGAGTGAACGCATTTATCCAAGGACCGGCCCACCTCGCTGAAATGCCGGGCTACCTTGGCCAGGCGGTCATAGAGCAGTTTTCCCAGGTCGCTGATGGCCTGGGCGTTTTCCGCCAGTTGCTCCTGGCGCCAGCCATAGGCAATGGCCCGCAGCAGGGCAATCAAGGTCGTGGGGGTAGCCAGGATGACCCGCTGGTTCACCCCTTCTTCGATCAGCCGGGGATTCTGCTCCAGGGCGGCGCTGAAAAAATTTTCCCCCGGCAGAAACAGGACCACGAATTCCGGGGCCTCGCTAAACTGGTCCCAATAAGCCTTGGCGGATAGTTTCTGCAAATGGGTCTGAATCTGACGGGCATGCTCCTGCAGCCTCGCCCGGCGGTCTTCCTCGGTGGGCGCTTCCAGCGATTCGAGATAGGCCTGCAAGGGGGCCTTGGAGTCGACTACCACCGATTTGCGGCTGGGCATTTTAATGACCATATCCGGCCGCAGCCTCCCATCCGGGCCGGACACAGTTTCCTGTTCGATGAAATCGCAGTGCTCCATCATACCAGCCAGCTCGGCCACCCGCTTCAAAGTGATCTCCCCCCAGCGGCCCCGAACCTGCGGGGACCGCAGGGCCTTGACCAGGTTGCCCGTCTCCTGCTGCAATTTTTCTTCGGTAACGGCCATCTGCTTAAGATGCTGGCTCAAGCTTCCGTAGGCCTGCTGCCGGGCCTGCTCCATGGACTGCACCTGCTGGGCATATCGATCCAACGTATCCTTCAGGGGAGCGACCAGGGTCTCCACGGCCTTCTGCCGCTGAGCCAGATCCCCCTGGGCCTCGGTTTGAAATTTTTCCAGGGTGGCCCGGGCCAAATCCAGAAATTGTTGATTGTTGCTGCGCAAGGCTTCAGAGGACAGCGCCTTGAAGGCATCGCTCATTTTATGCGAGGCTTCTTCCAGGAGAGACAGCTTTTCTTCGACGGCCAGCCGCTCCTGATGCAACGTGGTTTCCAGTTCGGCCTGCACCTGTTTCAGGCGGCTGATCTCCTCCCGCAACTCGAGGTTCTCGACTTCCCGGCCCTGAAGGATATTCTTCACTTCCGGCAACTGTTCCAGTTCCTTGCGGGCCGCCACCTTCTCCTGCCCTTCTTGAATCAGAGAATCCCGGAGGTGTTCCATCTCTTTTTCAATTTCCTGATTCTTGGTCAGCAAATGGTCATAGGAAAGTTCCTTGGCCCGAATCCGTTCTTCCAACACCGCCAGTTCGGATTTGCAGGTTTGGATGGCTTCAGCGGCCTTCTGGGTCAGGCGGATCTTGAGCAGCAGACCCACAATGACGATCCCCAGGATGGCCCCTATCAGAAAGGCCCAGAGGGTAGATGGAGTGATCATTTGGCCTCCGAAATCCGAAACGTTATCTGTCCACCCATCCTCCAACCCCCTCCCGTCAAGGGAGGAGGAGTTATTTTTGTCATTTGAATTTTGAACATTCGGATTTGTTTCGAATTTCGTGCTTCGAATTTCGAATTTAATCCGGAAAAGACTTGGACTATTTCCATAAAAGCTCCCTCTCCTGCAGCCCCTTAATTTTATCTCGTAGTTCGGCGGCCTCTTCAAAATCCAGACGCTTGGCCGCAGCCTTCATCTCTTTCTGCAGCTTTTTGAGCAGCGCCGGTATCTTGGCCGGATCGTCGTAGTCCGCCTGCGCTTCTTTGGCCGCCGGTACGGTGTAATAGTCGGCCTCGTAGACCGAGGCCATGATATCCTGAATGGACTTCTTGATGCTCGTGGGAGTTATCCGGTGCTTCCGGTTATAGGCCTTTTGCAGTTTCCGCCGCTTTTCGGTTTCCTCGATGGCCGCCTGCATGGACCGGGTGACCTGATCGGCGTAAAAATAGACCTCCCCCGAAAGATTCCGGGCCGCCCGTCCGCAGGTCTGAATCAGAGACCGGGCCGAACGCAGAAAGCCTTCCTTGTCCGCATCCAAAATGGCCACCAGGCTGACTTCAGGCAAATCCAGCCCTTCCCGGAGCAGATTGATCCCGACCAAGACATCGAATTCCCCCAAGCGCAGATCCCGCAATATCTCGATGCGCTCCAGGGTGTTGATATCCGAGTGCAGGTAACGGACCTTGATCCCTTTTTCCTGGTAATAATCGGTCAAGCTTTCGGCCAGACGTTTGGTCAGGGTGGTGACCAGCACCCGTTCTTGTTGGCCGACCCTTTTCTTGATAGCCTGCAGCAGGTGATCCACCTGATCCGTGGCCGGCAAGACGCTGATCCGAGGATCCATCAAACCGGTAGGCCGGATGATCTGCTCCGCCACCAGTCCGCCCGATTGCCGCATTTCGTACTCCGCCGGCGTGGCGGAGACATAAATGACCTGGCGGACCATTTGCTCATATTCCTGAAAATTCAGGGGCCGGTTGTCCAGGGCCGAGGGCAGCCGAAACCCGTACTCCACCAGGGTCTGTTTGCGGGAACGGTCGCCCCGGTACATGCCCTGAAGCTGAGGAACCGCCAAATGACTCTCATCAATAAACAGCAGAAAATCCTGAGGGAAATATTCCAACAGCGTCGGCGGCGGCTGACCGGCCAACCGGCCGGTCAGGTGACGGGAATAATTTTCAATACCGTGGCAGTAGCCTAACTCTTTCATCATCTCCAGGTCAAAGCGGGTCCGTTCCCCAATCCGCTGGGCCTCGATTAATTTCTGGTGCTCATGGAAGTAGATGAGGCGTTCGGTAAGTTCCGCCTCGATGGCCAGGTAAGCCTGCTCCCTGCGCTCCGGGCTGGTGACGTAATGGCTATTGGGAAAGATCTGGACCTGCGGCAGGCGTTCCTGGGTTTTTCCTCGAAGGGGGTCAATGATCGACAGGCTTTCGATGGAATCACCAAAAAAAGAAATCCGAAGGGCCCGTTCCTCCTCATAAGCAGGAAAGACCTCCACCACGTCTCCCCGGACCCGAAAGGTGCCCCGGTGAAAGTCGATATCGTTGCGTTCGTAGAGCATGGAGACCAATTGGCCCAAAACGGCATCCCGGGGGATCTCCTGCCCGGTTTCCAAAGCCAGCAACAGGTCCTGGTAGGCATCCGGTGACCCCAGTCCGTAGATGCAGGACACGCTGGCCACGATCAGCACGTCGCTGCGAGTGAGCAGGGAGCGGGTGGCCGAGTGGCGCATCTTGTCGATTTCCTCGTTAATGGAGGAATCTTTTTCAATGTAGGTGTCGCTCGAAGGCAAATAGGCCTCCGGTTGGTAGTAATCGTAATAGCTGACGAAATACTCTACGGCATTCTCGGGGAAAAACGACTTGAACTCTCCGAAGAGCTGGGCGGCCAGGGTCTTGTTGGGGGCCAGGATCAAAGTAGGTTTCTGGACCTTGGCCACCACCTGCGCCATGGTGAACGTCTTTCCCGACCCGGTGACCCCCAGCAGGACCTGGTGTTTTATTCCCTGCTCCACCCCGGTGGCCAGTTGTTCGATGGCCTGGGGCTGATCGCCCTGGGGGGTGAAATCGGAGACCAGATGGAAGGCGTTTTTTGAGTACATAAATTTAAAAAATCTCGTCGTAATGATGCCACTTCATTTTTCCGGACCTGATCCGAGACATGGTTTCCATCAGGCTCTCACAAAATTGGGGATCCCTGATAATGATATCCGTTGGGTCCGTTTCGCCTTTGCGTTTTAAATGAAGGACAAATTGAGTTACGATCTCCGAAACAGTGGTTCGCTGCTCCTCCGCATAATCCTTCGCGAATTCGATCAAATCCCGATCCATCGTAAGGCATATTTTTCCTTTGGCCACTTTTATCCTCTCATCCTTGATGAACTCGCAAAAAGTCCCAGAGGCTGTCATTGCGAGGAGTGAAGCGACGAAGCAATCCCCAATAATCAGCTACTTGTCAAGGTGGGGATTGCTTCCCCCGGATCACGTCCAGGGTCGCAATGACTGGCTTTTCGACTTTTTGCGGAACCCCCATTCTTTATTGTGTTTAGGATACGTCTGACATACGACTATCCTAAATGAGAGGCCTTAGACCGGTCAAGAAAATCCTTATCTATGCTGTGACATCAGCGGAAATCGTGCTTTTGCAAGCTTGACAAAAGGTATAACTACGGTTATACTCATTTTATGAAAACAGCGATTTCCATCCCGGAAGAAGTTTTTCGATCAGCGGAGTCCCTGGCCAAACGCTTGGGTATGTCACGGAGCCAGCTTTATACGGCCGCCGTTAACGAATACCTGAGCAGACGCCAGGATCGCCAGATAACAGTCAAATTAAATTCCATTTACGAGGAGGAAGATTCCTCCTTGCCTTCCGCCATCAGCAAGTTACAGGCCAGCTCATTAAGCCGTGAGGAGTGGTGATGGAGCGGGGAGAGGTCTGGTGGGCGCAACTCCCGGATCCCAGCGCCTCAGAACCCGGTTACCGAAGACCGGTAGTGATCATCCAGTCCGATTCGTTCAATCGCAGCCGCATCCGAACCAGCATCGCGGTCGTGCTGACCTCCAACCTTCATCTGGCTGAAGCGCCGGGAAATCTATTGATCCCGGCCTCAGAATCCGGCCTGCCGAGGGATTCCGTCGCCAATGTCTCCCAGGTCATTACAGTAGACCGGAGTTTCCTCACTGAAAAAGCCGGCCGCCTGAAGAGCAAAACACTGCGTTCCATCGAGGAAGGGCTGCGGCTCGTACTGGATTTATAGTCCTCCTCAACTTATCGGCCTTACACTACGGGGCCATCAGCGGGAGCGGTGATCGATCCGCTGTATGGTTAGCTGGCTTTCATGAACATGCCGAATCATTCACCTCCCCATCGAACCGGGAAGACCCTGGGGATAAAATGGCCGGGAAATTCAAATACGCTTTCCAGAGGCTTTCACCAAATTGATGATTTTCAAGGCCTGGAGGCCGAATAAATTTTAGAAATATTCCCGGCATTATCTTTAAACTTCACATAAATCGTTGAACCGGTCATCCCCCAGTCCCTCAAGGGTCTATAGGGCTCCCAAGAGGCCCCGCTGAAGTCGGCATTATTACTGATCAGCATTTGACCTACGCCGCTGACATCGTCGCTGGCGGTTAATTCCAATTTAACCAAAGTTCCCTGGAGAGGGTTTTGAATCACAGGGAGGAAGATTTTATAACCGACATTGGGCAATTTCACGGGGTACCCCCTATCGGGCTCAGAGATTATGATCCGGTTGGCGGTTAGTGCAACTATCCGGACATCGCCCAGCGGCGGATTCACATCCAATATAATATCATCTTGATAACTGCTCGAAATACTTCCATCCGCATTTTTGTATCGAATATAAACTACCCTGGGACTGACAAAATATTTGAAGCCCTTTATTTGCCAGGGCTTTAGGCTGTTATAGGGCTCCCAGTAGGCCCCGGCAAACCCTACGTCGTTGCTGACCATCATTTCAGAGGTGAATGGCCTGGAACCGATGGTTAGAGTAACTAAGGTTTGATTAGTAAAGGGCGCTCCCTGATTAATCGAGAGGGCATATTCTCCCCCGGCGGCCAGGTCAAGCGTAATCGAGCTGGAGATGGGGACAGAAACGTTTCCAGCTTCGTCTTGGAATTGGACCCAAACGGTCTTTAAACCATCCCCGCTGGTCAGCGTCCAGCTTTTCGAGCCGGCATACGATTCCCATTCACTCCAGACGGTCCCCTCATTCGAAAATCTCATTTGGGTAACCTTTCCGGAGACATCCTCTCCCGAGAGAGCAAGCTGAACGTCGGCAAAAGTCGTACTGCGTGCGCCGTTATTAATGACCAAACTGCCGGTAGGGGCCACCGTGTCTACCAGAGTGAAGGTATCGTAGTCCGAGGGCCAATCCTCGACATTCCCCGCCACGTCTCTGGCACGGACACGAAAATAGTAGGTGGTGTCATTGGTTACAGTGTACGTGGTGCTGGTGGCCGTCGTGTTTACCAGTAGGTCGATCCACTGGCCGTCGGTTCCCGCCCGCACTTGTAAATCGTACCCGGCTACTCCGCTAAGGGCATCGAAACCCGACCAATTCAAGATCATACTGGTCGAAGAATTCGCGGGTAAGGCCGCCATCGAGGAAGCAGGTTTGGTAAAGTCAACGGAGGTAGAAGTATTGTATTGAACCGGCCAATCTTCTATCTTTCCATCAATATCCTTTGCCCGGACACGGAAGTAATAGGTAATTCCGGGAACCAGGTCGTAATTAGTGCTGGTGAGGATAGTGTCTGGGAGGAGGTCGGTCCACTGACCATCGAGCCCCATCCGAACCTGGAGGTCGTAACTGGAGATACTGCCGGCGCCTTGGCCGGACCAGGAAAGGGAAACAGTAAAAAGCGACTCCGGGGGCAAGGAGGTCATGGAAGATATCGGATTGAGGGTGTTATAAAATTTTCGAATATACACCGGCCCGTAATCGACGGTAATCGCGCCTCCGGAAACCGAAAGGGGGGTTCCGTAAAGGTCGAAGGCCTCGGCCCCGGAGGGTAAGGGAACGGATTGGGGGGCGCCATCCGTTGCCCAGATCACCTCGATGGAAGTTCCCACCTGAGGCCAGAAGGTGTGGCCGAAGATCCCGGCCGGGTACCCGGAGACCGGACCCCGATACCGGGCGCGGCTTAAAAAGTCGGCCGCGGTCTTAAAGGCCAGGTAGGAAGGCCGCGGGGTGTTGTCGGGTCGGAGCAGGCCGGTAAGACGCCACTCGCTTTTTAAGGCATAATAGACCAATCCCTGAAGGCCCAAGGCGATTCCATCGGCGTAGGCTTTGGCCACAAACACGGCCTGGGTTTCAAGACAGGGGTCGCTATTGACATCGCAATAAAGGGCGGTCTCGGTATTAATCAGCGGTTTATTCCCCCACCCGTAACGGTTGAGGATGTTTTTAAGAAAAGCGGTTTTTTCAGGAAGGGCAGTGGGCGAACCGGGCCAATTAGGATTATAGAGCAGACCGGGGACTCCGGTGAAGTAGGAGTAGGAATGAAAGTTTACCAGGTCGAAAAATGGACCCCCGCCGCCCCGAAGCACCCCTTCGAGGAAGCGAGCGATCGTATAAGGGATCTCGTTGGGATTGTCCAGGACCAATCCCCCGAGCAGCACCTGGGCTTCGGGATCGGCCGCTTTGATGGCCGGGTAGGCCGCCTTGAGCATCTGCGCGTAGTACTCTCCGCCGAAATACGGATCACCCCCATCTCCCCAGCAGCCGAAAACGCTCCGTTCATAGTAGACCGGGGCATCGATCTCATTACCCAACTCCCAGTATTTGATGTTGTAGGGAGATCCTTTGTAGCGGTTGACTACTGCGGCCAAGAATTCGGCGAAGCCCGCGAAGGCCTTGCTTTTTACCGGGCCGCAGGCCGAGCCGGGGTATTTCTGGGCCCAGTCGGGAGTGTACTTGACCACGGCAATAACGTTGAGTCCGTTCTGGTTGGCCCGTTGGAGGCTGCTTTCATCGACGTTTTCCCAGTGAAAGGTGGAGGGGACGGTTGGCACCGGTTCGATCCGGTCCCACTCGAAGGCATCAAAGCGAACCCAGTAAACCCCGCCGGCCAACGCCTGAGACAGCCCCTCCGCCTCGTCGATGGCATTGTTCATCTGAGCGCCGAAGATCGACGGCCCCTGAGCCTCGGCCAAACCTTGAGAAATCAAGACTGACAGCACCACTAAACTCAAAATCATGGCGCTATTAACGTTCTTTTTCATCAGCCACCTTTTGCGATTGGAGTATAAAAGACCTCGGGCAGACACCCTAAAAACCCTATCTGCCCATAAGGCCCAAAAAGATATTTGGGACAGGTTTAACAGGGAAAGTCAAGTGTTTTGAGGTTTAATCTAAAAGGGAAAAACCATTGTTCTTTATTGCTCCTGACTAAAGGAGATCACCAGTGTCCGTGTGGCACGGAAGCTTATCAGTCTGGGATTCAAAAAAGTCTATGCCCTTAAGGGCGGCTGGAGTGATTGGGATCAGGCGAACTATCCAACCGAGCGGAAATAGATGTCGGTCCGTGATGGGTTCCCGAGTGATAATCGAGGGGGCACTTATGAAACCCATTGAGACAGAAGCTGATGATACGAGTAGAACCGTTGTTTATTTTTTGACGCTTCGGCCTTTTGGGTGGGTACTCCTCAGATCTGGTATGGCCGTGGGGTCTCGGCGAAAAGGTTTTTCCTGCCTACAGCGTCACCCCGAGTCCGCCATCCGCGGAATAAACTCCAGCCGGTGTCCAATGGCCTGGTGGGTGACGAATTGCGGCGGATCCCACCGGGACGTGGAGCCGATGGGGGCAACGCTGCATTGGCGATGCCCAAGGCGCCAATGTGAGCGCCACCCGGAGCCCGCAGTCTCGGCGATCGGGTTCACGCTATCGGTGGGGCATTCCCCTTGGAGGATTTCACGCTCGTCCCCACAATCGCCTGTCTCTTATCAAGGCATTCAAGTAGGAAATCCTCTCCTCAACACGACCCATAAGCCACCTTCGGTAATCATTGTCGCCTTTTTCTTCAGTTCGGCCGCTTCGAGGAGCGACCACAGGTCCCTTTCGGTTATCCTGACCCGGCCCAGAGCTTGGTTGAGGCCCTTCGAGCGCATCTCGATGCCCCGGATGACATCCTCTGGGGTATGGCATCCGAATCCGCCTCCGACAAAAGCCAGGCCTCCGGGCTTCAGAGACCGGTAGATTGCCGCCAGGTCGGGTCTGAAAAAGGACGGGAAAAAGAAAGCCCCCCTGAAAACGACTAGGTCGAAGGCCTCCGCGGAAACCCCTGATAGTTTGTCGTCGCTTTCGGCTATGGTCACCTTGTCTTCAAGCCCCATTTCCCGCGCCTCTCCTTTCAAGGTCTCTGCAACTTCGCCGGGAAACACGGCCATATGAAAGGACGCGCCGATGCCTCTGCGGGCGAGTTCCAGCGCCAGCCCGGAAAAAGGGCCTACTTCGAGGACACTGCCATCATCTCGGCCATACAATTCGCTCACTTGCCGAGCCAGGTAGGGCCTGACAGGCTCCCAGAGGCGGTTCAACTCCACTGATTGGGTTTATTTCCATCATCGTCACAGACTCACTCCTCCTCTATCCCCAACCCTCAGGTCCTGAGGACCCTCGCCCCGGGGGATTACCTCCGCTCTGGCTCCTAATCTGGGAGGTCTTTGTATAGGCCTGTGCCCGGCACCGTGTGTGTATAAAGCCGGGCCGTCATTTCACTCGGGATCGACAGGAATATCGCCGAAAAAGTCGGGGCCTGGAAAAACGTCGCCGGGGACGTCCTCGCAAATACCCCGTTCCCCAGCCCTTGCCCCTGGCTCCCGAAACCATTAAAGATAGCAAAAACAGGCTCTTTCTGTTAAGTTAACGGCATTGGGTCCGACCGCGATTCAATCCCCGATTCAATTCTTAAAAAAGAGTTAGGCTGCTTATCAACGTCGACCGCGAGGCCTGCGTCGCCGCGCAAGTCGCTGCCGTGCGTGCTGCCTGGTGCGGGCCGAAACGCCCATCGATCTCAGCTAGAGTCTCTCGCGCACCATACGCATCGATTTCGATCATTGTCTCGAAGAGGGCGACGCCGGACTGACGCGACGCTCCCCCAAGCCGATGAAGCGTAAGTGCAAGGTCGGTTAGTTGCGGTGCAGCAGTTGACCGTTCCAGTCCGCATGTCTCCAAGTTCACCACGCCAAGCGGCGACGAGCTTCTCAGCAATGGTCGCAATAAGCTCCGCCTCGTGCGGGAGTAGCGCTCTGAAGGCGCTCCACCACGAAATGAGAGGGCGCGGCCGACATATCCGTGCCGGGGTCTGCCAGCGCGCGCAGCAATTCGCACCGTTGACACGTCAGGTGCGAGTTCGTCGGTCACCCTGAAGACGTCCATCACCGCCGCGACAAGGTCCTTTGCTCGCCCCCTTTAGCAAGGCGATCAGCGTCTTCGCCTGCACTCAGCCGTAGACTTCTCATCGGACCACATGTTCACAGCGGCATGCGCCAAGCCGATCTTTATGTCTTCAGTGCCGGAGGCGATGATCTCGTCCCGTGCCCGCAGCCAGTTGTCCTCTCCTTCACTGTGGCAACCAAGCCGACAAGTTCGCCGTAGGCTTGCTGCAAGAACGCTTGGTCCGACTTGCGCCAATCGCTGATGAGGTCGAACACAAGCTGGTCGTCCCAGTTGCTGGGCGTGGGCAAGAAAAATGATGGCTTCATGGGTTGCAAGGATTTCAGGGAAGCGATCAAATAACTTGCGGAGGAAGGTTGACACTACCTGCGGCGATGAACCGCCGGAGTTGCCGAGACTAATGAGGAGCGCCTTCCATATATTTGGATTTCGCTCACGCGAGAAATGGTCATCGAGAATTTCGAAGATAGCGATCTCGACCTGCATTCCTTCCTGTTTAAGAGAATCGAAGCGAGCGCCGAGAGTATGTTGAAGTTGCCGCCTGGAAGGAACGAGATGTTCCATGACCCCAAAGAATACTTCCTTCCTTAAAGTCATCATCTTTCGAGTCTCGAAGTGAGTTCGATGTCCTCGTCCTCACTCCTCCCTCCTCAGAGCGGGTATCTGTAAGACTCAGCCACTCCATTAGTATGTTGATCACTTCTTCACCGATGTCGGCCTTTCTTTCTGCGATCTTTTCGATGGCACGTGCGGCTGAGTCCCTAAATTCCTCTGCCTGGAATCCGCGAGCGTGCAAATCGAGGAGAGCCTCGATGATGCGACTATCGTTCGGAGCATCGTCGGCCATCGCATCGAGCGCATAGCCGGCGGCCCGCTCCTGCTGGAGCGGCTCGAACTGCTCCATGAGACGGATTGCTCGCTCAGGATCAGTCCGGGCGAATTCGGCGAAAGCCCGAGACAGTTGAATGTTGCCGCCTCGCATCCAATGCGTCGGATGACCCCAATCCGTGTTGTCGGGGATCTCGCGGAAGATCTTGAGGATGTCGCGATCTTTGGCCTTGGACATCGCGGCAGCTTCCATGGGCGATCCTATCAACCCGCCTTTAACCTGCTTATCGAGCGATCGAATCGGTCGCCCAACGCGCGCTGTTCGGTAGCCACCAATTTGCGGTTCTCGGGAGCCAGTCGTTCTATGCCGACAGCTTGAAGAGATCCTTCTTGGTTGCTCGAACCAGTCTGCGAACAGCTTGCGCTGTTTTGGCTCCTTGAGGTGTTCTGGAACTGGAGGACGATAGCTGAGAACTGCCTTCTCAAAGCGACTGATCTCCTCCTTTGACCAATGTGGCGCACACGCCCGCACGAGATCGATCGTCGTGCGCCGATGACCATAGCCAGTGCCCAGTTGGAACCGGCGTGATCGAGAAGAAGCCATTCGAAAGCCTTCGACGCCAACTGATCTGCCGCGACTTTATACCCATGCGCGATCAGCTGTTGGACAGCCAAGATCTCAAGATTCGAGTTCTCTTCCGCCCACTTCATAAATTCTTCCGGCGACTTTTGCAGCCAGTTCCTCGACCGCGATTTGGAGAGCGCTCATCACCGGCTTTTCCCGTGACGCTGATCGAGCCTCAGAAGGCGTCAATTCGATTTCGAGAACGTATTGCCCAGGATAGATATGCTTTACCCTTCCCTGTCTTTGCGGGCAAGAATTTCCGAGAAGACGGAGACGTACCAGGGCCAGAGGTATTGTAGGAACGTTGCGGGCGCAGCTTCCGCTAGGGATGGTAGATCGTTCCATTCCG
This sequence comes from uncultured delta proteobacterium, assembly GCA_963843145.1. Classification (GTDB taxonomy): domain Bacteria; phylum Desulfobacterota; class RBG-13-43-22; order RBG-13-43-22; family RBG-13-43-22; genus CAVQSS01. The sequence continues at coordinate 37,416 of CAWJJC010000028.1, read as the reverse complement.
TTGCGTCGAGTAGGTCTTTAAACTCCTTCGTTCGGTGATGTTCAATATACCAGGATGTCTTCTCGTCCTCGGTGCCATCCGCGGGAAAGGGCGGCGGCTCCGGCCTGCCTTTCGCCTCAGCAAGGAGTAAGTCGAGCTTAGCTCGGACCAAACGCAGGGCCACTTCTGGCTGCTCTACCGCGAGTGTCATTGCGGGTGTGCTCAACTTGCCATATCGAGATCGGGTGCGCTTAAGGACAGTCACCGCAATCTCTTCAACTTCACCAGTCCAAATCGGGCATTCATGTATGGCCATCCACGAATAACTGTCCCTCTCCGGATGAGGGCAACCAGCGCTCTCTGATGAGCCGAATGACCCGCGCGCTATCCGTCTTCCAGTTTGAGTGCAAGTATCCTACACGCTTGGCCCGCCTCGGCATCCGTGCCTGACATCGCATCTCGAATAGCTGTCGAAGCGAAATGAGTGAACCATCCTGAGCTACTGCCAATCGCTTTGAGTCCGAACATGCGAAATTCGGGAGATTTCAGCGCTTCGGCCATGCACGTCCTCTCGAATTCAAGTGGCTGACTCACTTGGCCGAGGAAATTCGATCAGAAGGAGGCGAAGATGGCGCCGCAGGTCCTTTGTCTTCCAAATCTCAAGGAGCTCGCGTTCGTAGGATCTGACTTCGGCCTCCCGCAGATAATTAGCGCCGACCAGACTTTTGCTCGGACGAATAATGAATCTTGGCGCTCTAGGACGTACGTCGATAGCAGCCCTGCGTTTCGAACGAAGGTCCTGGCAAGGACGTAGTCGAAGAGCGTCTGGTGGCTAAAGGCGACACTGAGATTGTTTTCCGACCGAACAATGAACCCCAGCGCTTCTAGGCGCTTGAGGGAATTCAAACGATCGTCGAAGCGCGAGGCCGCAAGCCAAAGAGCCTCTTCCTCCGCCATCTGTCCGGCGAGGTCTGAGGCGAGCGCGATAAGACTTTCGCTATCGTCGGCTGAAGCAATCCGGTCGTGCCAGAGCTGCTCAAGCATCGCTTGATAAGTGGTGAAGGGCTCAGTTCGTCCCGAACCCACAAGAGCGATGAAAGTCTTCAAAGCCTGCGGAATGCGCACGATATCTCGGGCTTTCTCGGGCCAGGTATCAGGGTCGATGCCAATTCGGCGAGCCGCTCTTTCACCTCATGCCAAGGCGGAAGCGCCAGCGTCACCGCTTCAGCTTCGATTGCCCGAAGTCGAACATCGTGGTTGAATTCGAAGGTGCGCGCAGAAAGCAGCACATGAACGTTAGGTGCGCTGCCGATGCGACGGACCAGGTTGAGGAGGACGTTCAATCGCCCGCTTCGAAGGTCAAGTTGGCTTGCAAGCGCATCCAGTTGATCAATGAAGACGTAAACCGGCTGCAGCGCTGCCAGGCGAAGAATGAGATCACTGGGTGGAGCCGGTAACTGCAGTTCGCGCTGCAAGTCGGTTTCGGTTTGGACCTCCGTCGAAAGGAAGTCCGCCTTTCAGAGCGAACACGGGAGCACCGTTGATCAAGTAGGTCAGACGCGATCTTCGAAAGAAGGGCCGACTTGCCTGAGCCCGGTTCGCCAAGCAGTACCGTTGAGCTAGTGTTGAGACTGAAAGCGGGCTTCGATACTTTCCTGTTCGGGTCTCTCCATCCACCGGCCGTTCGGAAGTGTCTTTTCCCAGGCGAGAAGATCAACGGAAGCTGCAGCCAAGGCCTCCTTGGCCTTTTCCGCTTCGCCCACCAGTTCCAACGGCGTCGCGCCAAGGAGGGTGACTCCACTATCCGACGCGGCTTCCCGAAGCTTCGCCAAGTCCATAGCTGCGAGGTCACTCTCGCGGACGCTCATCACGAGCCGAACAGACCCGACATCAATGCGAACCAGCTTCAGCTTCTCGTCGTCAATCGCCTGCTTGAGACGCTCGACGACGGCCTCAACCTTCTCCTCGGACCATTCGTCCTTCGAGCCTTCGAAGTTGAAAACGAACTCCACCCGGCGCTCTTCAGGAGGTGGAGTCTCAGCGGCCTGCGCGGCTGCCGGCTTCTTCGTTTCACCATCCAACACCGGACCTTCCGTCGCCGGCACCTTGCTCCGAAACGAAAGAATGCTGAACGCGAACGCGGCGGCATGAGCAGCCGCGATCGGCTGATGCAACTTGTCCTTCGCGTGATCCTTTCCGGCACACATATCCGAGATGCCGCGCACGATTATGGCCGGCGTGTTCTCATAGTGTGCGGCGTTCATGACGCCCCAGCCTTCCATCTCGACAGCGCCACAGTCGTTGAAGTGAGAACGAAGCAAGGCGAATCGCGAGTGACTTGTCTACCAGCAACCACCTCCTCGCCGAAACAATGCCTTTGATGAATGCCGAAGGAGGAAAATCGCAGGGGTAGTCCGCCTTGTTCGGCAGCTCCATTCCAGCCGGAGCACGTATCAGATCTATCCACTCATCCAGAGTAGATGAGGCCTTGAGCAGCGGTCAGAAGCTCTAGTGCGGGGACCAATCTATGAGGCCTGCCAAGTGTTTCCGTGTCTTCCACCTTCGCGGAGTGACCATTGTAGACGTAGTCGCCAATGACGACGCTGCCGATTGGGATATCTTCCTTCAACGACCCGGCGACGCCGACGAACATCAGCACCTGGAAGCTTCCAAACTCCTGAAGGCCTTGCTTGCGCAAGGCCTGCATCGCTGTTCCCCTGGGACGTGATGGCATGGACGACAAGCCAATCCCCAGCGGGATCGGAAAAGCGGCCATACTCGTAGAATGCGCCTTTCTCGCCGATCAGATTTCCGGATTCGTAGGTAAGCTTTCACCGCACGGCTCTCGTGGACGACGGTCGTGAGGATGAGTGCGCGTCGAGGATGGGCGCGGAATTCTTCCTTCACGTCGGCTGGAGTGCGGTAGGCCATTTCTCCCCTGTGGGTTGAGTTCATTCGTTCGTCGTGGTTCGGGCACCCGGACTTGAAGCGATACACCGCCTGGGCTGCCAACAAATTATTCTGTTGTTTATTCTGAATTGCCAATACAGGAAACATCTTAAGGGTGACGAAATGGGGCGTCCCCAATTGAGATTGTTTCAAATATAACCATATCCTACTAAAAATATTGAAGATGTCAAGAATTGACTCGTCAGAATAGTCTTGCATGAATATAAATGCTCATGCTGGATATCTTAAGAATTGGTTAAATTTGAAGCGTTTTTGCCGAATCGGTCCTACCTGGGCAATCGGTACGGGGAGTACAAGAAGTGGCTGACACAGCATTGGGTCGGACCAGATGGACCAATTGATGAATTTTTATTAAAACATACTGATTCGGGCAGTCCTTTGAGGCCATAAAGTGCCTTTTTTACCCCCCAAAAGAGGCATCTAAGCCGAAAACACATACCCAAAGCCAATCGACATTCCTTCCCCATTCAGATCGGGGACTTCAGTTCAAGGGGCGATAACAGGATATCGTTCGGATACCAAAAATGAATTGATGTGTGAAAGTGTTGACAATTAAATATAAATGTAGATAATTTTACACATGGAAGGTTCACACCGTAAAAAACTGTTGGCCCAGGCTCGCCAGATGGGCGTCATCACGGCTCGGGAAGCCATCCGATTGGGGATTCATAGTCAGCTTCTTACGCGGTTAATTCGCCGGGGCGAACTGGAACGCATAGCTCGCGGGCAATACCGCTTCCCGGATCATCCGATCACTGAGCACCACACCCTCACTATCGTTTCCCGTGCAGTCCCGGATGGCGTGATTTGTCTGCTTTCGGTATTGAGCTTTCATGCTATCGGCACACAACTGCCGGCCAAGATCTGGGTGGCATTGGAACGCTCGGCCCCGCAGCCGCGGCTCAATTATCCTCCGTTGCGGGTGGTTCGCTTCAGCGGAGAAGCCTTCTCTTCCGGAATCGAAGTTCACCGCCTGGAAGGACAATTGGTGAGATTGTACAGCGTCGCCAAGACTCTGGCCGATCTTTTTAAATACCGAAATAAGGTTGGGCTCGATGTGGCCCTTGAAGCCCTCCGTGAAGCCTGGAGAGAGCGGCGATTTACCATGGACGAGTTGGATCGCTACGCTCAAATCTGCCGTGTGCGCCACGTCATGAGGCCCTATCTGGAGGCTTTGGTCGCATGAGTGTTGCCGCCAGCGGCTTACCGCATTCCGTGCATGTCCGTTTGATTCGCCATGCTCAGTCCTTGGGCCAGGATTCGAATTTCGTGCTGACCCGCTTTGCCATTGAGCGATTTCTATACCGACTATCCCGATCCCGCCACTCTAAACGTTTCATATTGAAAGGGGCGCTGCTCTTGCTCGTCTGGCTGGGAGAGACCTTCCGGCCTACCCGGGATGCGGACCTCCTCGCCTTGGGAGATCTTTCGGACAACGCTCTGACAAAGATTTTCGAAGAAACCTGTGCCATCGAGGTAGAACCCGATGGAATAACCTTCGAAGCCTCCACGATTCGAGTGTCCGCCATTCGCCCCGAGGATTTCTATGGCGGAAGAAGGGTAACCCTTCTGGCCCGCTTAGGATCAGCGCGCATACGCCTGCAGGTGGATGTCGGCTTGGGGGACGCCTCAATTCCCGAGCCCGAGTGGCTTGATTATCCCAGCCTTTTGGACCTGCCGCGCCCGCGCTTGCTTGCGTACCGTCCCGAGACAGTGATCGCCGAAAAGACCCAGGCCATGGTCCAGCTCGGAACGAATAACAGTCGTATGCGCGACTTCCTTGACGTATATATGCTCGCCCAGCGGAAATCCTTCGCTATTGCAATGCTGGTGGCGGCGATCCGGGCAACCTTTGAGCGCCGACGGACCGCGATTCCGGATGGTCTTCCGACGGCGCTGACGCCGGCTTTCGCTCAATTACCTGACAAGCGTACCCAATGGGCAGGCTTCCTGCGGAAGAATCACCTATCCTCAATACCGGAAGATCTGGAAACCGTCTTGGAAACGTTGGCTAAATTTCTGGAGCCTGTATTCCAATCCGCCTCCCGAAACGAAATCTCGAATTCTGTTTGGAAGCCCGGCGGTCCATGGGAAATAGGCGGTCAATAGTATAGGGATGGCCCGGCAACTGGTCCCGCCCCAGGGGGCCGCCCTGGCCCTGCGCCTGGCCAAGCAGGCCTTTCACCAACCCCTGATCACGGAGATTGCCGCGGCCCTGGATCAAGAAAACCTGGGATTGAACCAGGCCTTCGGCAGTGAGGATTTTTTCGAGGCCCTGAGCGCCCGGATGGAAAAGAGGCCGCCGCAGTTCAAGGGAAGATAAAAGCCTTGAAGTCAAGTGAATAGTTGACATTTTGAATAATATAAGTAAGATATCTTGATTTAAGGAGCAAGAATCTGGTCTGACTACGTAAAATTATTTTTGCCTGGATCTCTGATTAGGTTGGGTTGGCGGAGTTGGCGCAAAATGGGCTTTTCAAGGAGTAAACTATGCCTCATGCAAAGGCAGAGAAAGCGAGACTGAATCAAAGTCAGGCTTATTCAAGCCCAAGTTACTCAGTTGACCAGACCGAGGCAGATGGTCAAAGGTCATCCCCGTCTCCCGACAGGTCCGCGCCGCCGCTCATGGAGCTTTTCAGTTTAGAGTCCGCGATAGCATCCGATGAGCAGATCAATGATATAGTTAATCGTCAAGTGAATTTTGAGGTTGGGGAAAGTGGTCTTCATGCAGATTACACCGTCCTTCTTCTTTACGATGACCATCCCTTGGCACGGTACGCCGCCGACCGTATTTACTCTGCTCTGACGAACTCTGATCCAAGCAAATCTATTCTGTTAGTCCTGAACTCCACAGGTGGCGATGTCTCAGCCACTTATCTTATCGCGAAGCTATGCCGCGAGCATACCAAGAAGACGTTTGAAATAGCGGTCCCCAGACGAGCAAAGTCGGCAGCCACTCTCATTTGTTGTGGGGCAGACAAAATTCATATGGGGAGCCTGAGCGAACTCGGCCCCATAGACCCCCAATTTGGTGGTATTCCAGCACTCGCACTCAAGCACTCCATCGAGCATATAGCTCAACTCACTGGCACTTATCCAGCTGCAAGCGGAATGTTCAGTGACTATCTCACCAAATCGCTGCGGATAGAGGCCCTCGGTTATTTCGAAAGAGTTGCTGAGTCGGCACTTCAGTATGCAGAGCGGCTTCTGCGAGCAAGGGCAAGCATACCTGAAGACTGCGATAACCAGGCTATAGCTCACCGTCTCGTTTACTCGTACAAGGACCACGGGTTTGTCATCGACGCCAGAGAGGCCACCGATATCTTTGGAGAAGGGATCGTAGTTTTCAACAGCGATCAATACCGCCTCTCGAATACCCTGTTTGCCAGTCTAGACCTGGCTTCATGGGCATGTGGACAGAGTTTCTCCCGTGAGTTCTCGTATATTGGCAGCCACACTAAGGGGTGTTTCGTTTGGAAGAAGGCAACGTGATGACCTGGCATGAGAACATATGGGCAAAATGATAACGCGCAAAGCTATTGGATGCACCGAATCGGTCAGGAAGCGGCCTCAGAATGATCCTCCGCGTTGGTAACGCCGTTTCATCGCAAATGCGATGTTGCCTTTGTCTGTGCCTGGCCGCCACAGCGTTGCCAACTAGCCCATCCTAAATCAATGTAACTCCTTGGCCTTCGGCTCAGCAAGCTCGTGCCACGGGGCAACGTCGCATTCGCCTTGAGAGAATAAGATGGACCGACCCCCTCATGCTATTTTATGGAGGTTCAGATGAGAACCCAAAAACCGCCAATCAAAGTCGATCAGGTTGGTATAGGTAAGCTCCTCAAAGACTTCACGCTGACCGTGCCGTCCCACCAGAGGGACTACTCATGGACCGACCTCGAGGTCAAAACACTCCTTCAGGACTTGGCGAAGGCTATCTCCGACAACGAGTCGGTGTATTTTCTGGGTACAATCGTCACAATCCCCGGTTCTTCCGGGAGGTTGGAGGTAATTGATGGGCAACAGCGTCTTGCCACGATTACCATTTTGTTATGCCAGATTCGCCGTTATCTATCAGGGAAAGATGCAATCATTGCAGAGGATGTCAAGTCCTTCCTGTACCATACCGACCGAAACCAACGAGCCATTGTTCCTCGTTTTAGATTGAATAACTCTGATAACGATTTCTTCGGTACCATGCTCTCCGACGAACAGCATACAACCCTTATTGCGCCAACAATCAAATCACACAAGTTGATCACTGCAGCGTTCAAGGGAATATCCCAATACATTCAGACAATCGTGGCGGGCTTCGACGTTAAGGTTCACGGCGATATCCTGAACAAGTGGATTAACTTCGTTGAATTCGGTGCCGATGTTATCCTCTTGCAGGTTCCATCAGGAGGTAATGCGTACAAGATGTTTGAAACCTTGAACGATCGTGGACTTAAAACAACACAAGCCGACTTGGTTAAGAATTTTCTCTTCAGTCAAGCCGGCGACCGATTGCCAGAGGCGGAGCACGCTTGGTCGTCAATGCGTGGTGCTCTTGAATCCCTTCAAGAAGAGGAGAAAGAAGATATTACCGTAACATTCTTTCGTCATGCACTGATGGCCATCCAGGGCTTTCTCAGGAAGGGCGAGGTCTACGAGGTAGTGCAGCGAAATGCGAAGGGGGCGCAGTCTGCAGTTGCGTTTCTCAAGAAGGCAGAAAACCTCTCTGCTTCTTACGTCGCTACCTTCTATCGTGACCATGAGAAATGGAGTGGTTATCCTGACGTCATCCGCCCGGCTATTCTAACCCTCAACTTCTTTGACATTCATCCTTTTCGCCCCTTGTTGCTATCGATAACTGACAAGTTCCAGCCGAAGGAGTCGGTACGGGCCTTTGAACTGCTCATTTCCCTCGGTGTCCGCCTTCTAATAGCTTCGAGTACCAGATCGGGGTCTGTAGAAGAGACTCTGGCTAAGGCTGCGCACAGGGTGTTCACTGGCGACATCACAAATACATCAGACATCAAGAAGGAACTAAACGAGATTATACCTTCCGATGAGAGGTTCCGCCAAGCCTTTGAGATTGCAACTGTTTCTAGTGGACCGCTCGCTCGCTACTATTTGCGGACACTTGAGAAGGTCGCGAAAGGGGAGTCCAGTCCCCTGTTCATTGTCAACGATGACAAAGAAGTCATCAATTTGGAGCATATATTACCGAGAAAGCCAGAGGGTAATTGGCCCCAGTTCACCGCTGAAGAGGCAGATAGCTACTGGAAACGTATTGGTAACATGGTTCTACTGCATCACAAGACTAATTCCGACCTGAAAAGTGCGGGTTGGTTACAAAAACGACCGCATTTCAGAGATCATGACTACGAATTGACTGCCCAGGTGGCTGCTTTGACTGAATGGAATGTGGATGCCATTTGCCGGAGACAGGCTGATCTCGCCAAGGTAGCGCTGAAAGCCTGGTCCATCTGATGTGCTTATGCCTGCCATTCGCTGGAGTTACAGACTGTGAATAGCAGGGTGGAAAAGCGTCTGGACACATATCTTGAAAGGATCTATCTCCGCATCAATAAGATTCTATGATAGAGACGCTGACAAAGCCTTAAATCTTTGAACCAGACAATGCATTCAAAAAAATCATTCCTTAAACAACTTTCGATCAAGGATAATCCATGCGCCACTTAAAGGAACTTTGCACCCCCCGGGAAAGTGTCTTTGACCCCCAGCGACGCGATACAGTACTGGATCTCGTTGACCTTATTGAGGATCGGATTGACGCGGAGACCTTCTTCGAAGAGAACTATATCACCGAAGGGATGAAGATCCTCCTGGAGCAGGCTTTCCGGCGTATGGAGGGAAAGAGCGCCCAGGGGGTGTTTAAGCTCAAGCAGGCCATGGGTGGAGGCAAGACTCATAACCTCTTGGTCCTCGGGTTGCTAGCCAAACACCCTGCTTTTCGTGACCGGGTTATGGGCGCTTTTTACAAGGCCGATAAAAAGCTTTCCTCGGTGAAAGTTATCGGATTTTCGGGGCGGGAGTCTGATGCCCCCCTTGGCCTCTGGGGAACACTCGCGGAACAGCTTGGCAAAAAAAATCATTTCAAAGACTGTTATTCTCCCCTCCAGGCCCCTGGCCAGAAGGCCTGGGAAAACCTTTTTGCCGGGGAAACCGTTCTGGTGCTGCTCGACGAGCTGCCACCCTATTTTGAAAACGCCCATTCGAAGGCCATAGGAGATTCCAACCTAGCCAAGGTTACGGCCACCGCCCTTTCAAACCTCTTGATAGCTATCGGCAAGGATGCTTGCGCGCGCGTCTGTCTGGTGATCACTGACCTTTCCGCTGCCTACTACCAGGGAAGCGCGCAAATCGCTACGGTCCTGTCCGACTTTGAGAAGGAGACCCACCGGACCGCCATGACGCTTGAACCGGTTCGGCTCAATTCCGATGAGCTCTACCATATACTCAGGCGTCGTATTTTTGAAAAGACTCCCCCGGAAAAGGAAATCTCCGAGGTGGCTCAGGGCTATGCCAAGGCCATACGGGCCGCCAAGCAGATGGCTATTACCAGCGAATCCCCCGAAGATTTCGCCCAGAGGATCATCTCCTCTTATCCCTTTCACCCGGGGATTAGGGATCTTTACGCGCGCTTCAGGGAAAATCCGGGTTTTCAGCAGACGCGCGGATTAATTCGCCTTATGCGTATCGTATCGGCCCGCCTCTGGAGCACCGCCCTGGCCTCCCAACGCTACCTCATCTCAGCCCATGACCTGGATCTGAACGATCAGGAAACCCGGGCCGAGATCGGACAGATCAACAGCACACTGGATAACGCCATCGCTCACGACGTGGCCTCCGAAGGTTCGGCCATGGCCGAAGTCATGGACGCCAACCTGGGCCATACGGACGCCGGAGATACGGCCAAGCTGCTCCTGGTGTCCTCCCTGGCCAATGTGCAAAATGCTGTCCTTGGTCTTTCGATTCCGGAACTCATCGCTTACCTCTGCGAGCCGGGCCGAGACCTTTCCAGACTGAAGAACGAAGTGCTTGAGAAATTTTCAACCGCAGCCTGGTATCTCCACAGCACCCGGGACGGAAAGCTCTTTTTCAAGAATATCCAGAACTTAAACGCTAAGCTGGAATCATTGGTCAAGACCTACATTCTTGAACAGGCCCTAAAGGAGTTGAGGGAGCGTCTCGAGGATCTTTTCAAGCCAACCAACGGATGGTGTTACCAGCGGGTAAAGATCCTCCCGGCCATGGATGAAATCGAGATCGAGCAGGATAAGGTGACCGTAGTCATCACCGAACCTTTTCCCGGCACGGGCCTCCGAGCCGAGATCCTGAGCTTTTATGAACAGGCCACTTGGAAAAACCGGGTTTCTTTCTTGACGGGAACCAAAAATAATTATGACCTGCTCATCGATATCGGCAAAAGGCTGAAGGCCATCAACCATATCCTGGAAGAACTCAAAGCCGAGAAACTCCTTGATTCGGATCCCCAAATGATTCAAGCCGGAAATCTTCACGATACCATTCGCCAGAATTTCCATTCCGCGGTTCGGGAAACCTTCACTATCCTCTGGTATCCCACTGAATCCGGTCTGGTCAACGCCGATTTTCTGATGAAGTTCGAGGGGAACAAGTACAGCGGCGAACAGCAAGTCCAGGATCTCTTAATCGGAAAAATGAAATTTACCGATGACGTGGCCGGTGAAACATTTCGAAAAAAATGTGAACAGCGTCTCTTCACCCAACAGGCCATGCCTTGGAATGAAATCAAGCGGCGCGCGGCGACCTTTCCCAAATGGCAATGGCACCGTCCCGATGCCCTGGACCGCCTCAAGGAACAATGCCTGCACCAGGATCTCTGGAGGGAAGAAGGCGGTTTTGTAGATAAAGGCCCCTTCCCTCAGCCCAAAACCAGTATCCTCATCCAGGAGCAGTCCCGAAACGACGAAACCGGAGAAGCCGTTCTGCGAATAACCCCGGTTCACGGAGATACGGTCTACTGGGAAGTAGGGGCTTCGGCAACCTCAGGTTCGGCCAAGCTCGATGGATCGACTCTAAGAACCAAGGAACTGGAGGTCTCCTTCCTTTCGGTGGATTCCCGGGGAGTCCACGAAACGGGTGATCCGGTCACCTGGCGCAACCGGATCACCTTGAAATATAAAATCTACCAAAAAGACCGGGACAAGCAGATGGAATTGCGGGCCGCTCCTCCGGCTCCCATTCGCTATACCTCTGACGGTTCGGACCCCCAAGTCGCCGGTGCCGCCTACGAAGGTCCCTTCACCATTCCTAAAGGGTCGCCTCTCATTCTTGCCTACGCCGAAAAAGAAGGCCTTCGGTCCGAGATAATGCGTATGCCCATAAACTGGGAAGAAGAAGAGGGGGTCAAGGTGGACTCGGCTGCTCCGGCCTCCTGGCGAAGAAAGCAGCAGACGGAGAGTACGAAAGCCACCTACGAGTTTTTAGCCTTACTCAGGAAGTACCATTCCCAAGTCATTGGCTTGACGGTGACCATCGGGGGCGAAGGCGGTGTGAGGGAATGGATTGAGTTGACTACTTTCGAAGAAAAGAAGGTTGACCCGGACCGGATTGAAGAAGGTCTTGAGGCCCTGCGAAAGATTCAAGCTGAAGGCCAGGTGAAGCTTGAATGCAAAGGTCTATTCTTTGAAACCGGCCAGGACCTTCTCGACCTGGTAACCGCTGTTAAGACCGAAATCAAACCCGGCGAAGTCAAGCAGTAGTTTAATGCCTAAAAAAGCAAATACAAACGAAAACATCCTTTCGCGCTCCTTCGGTTTCGATCCGGCCGAAAGCCGTCATCATTTCCTGTTAAACATCCCGAAAGGCTCCACCCAGCCGATCCAGATCAGTGAGCACTTTACCTGGGATGAAGCCAAAGGGTCCAGTCCCCTGACTCTCGGAACCGGCACCGACGGCCAGATCAAGGTTAACCTGGCCAGGTCCAAGTGGGACGCTATCGCCGACGATGTGCGGGCGGAATTCAATCAAAGGCTTCGCCACCTGGGAATGAGGACGGGTCTGTGGCACGTGGGTGTTAATCCGATTCGTCGGGAACTTGGCAAAGAGTTAGTGCTCCTGGCCTGGGCCATCGAGGACGCGGATCCGGCCCTCATGTCGGCTGCCCTGGCCAACTGGAAAGGACTTCATCCGGAAGAACGTTGGTGGCTTTATACCCAGACCGCCGCTGCGACCGGTCACGGCGTTAACGATCGCGGGAAAGGCTGGAGGAAGGCCGTCCGGTTCGCCCTCACGGAAAATCCTGTCTCGGCCAGAACGCCGGACCAGCCGGTCGTTCCCGAGTTCTTTCGGCGGGCAGACCAGTCGACCCTTTTCGATGGGCCATTGACCGATTCCGCTGATAAGGGATCATCGTAATGACCGGTTTGAAATCAAAGGCTGATCCGCCAACCAAAAAGCCGCTGGAGTACGCCCAGTGTTTCATGGAGCACCAGTTTCCGGTCAGCAAGGTTTCCATGGAAAGCTACAAGGAGCGAAAGGCCAATTATAGTCAGACCTTAACCGGTCTGGGAAAGTGGTGGGGGAGAAAGCCCTTGGTGCTGGTCCGGGCAACTCTTCTGGGCCTTTTGTTGCCCGCCTCCGATGATCCGGTCAGAGACCGGGAGATCTTTCTGAAGCTGATGAGCATGGACGAGGAAGGGCTCCTGCTCCGGAAGAACAAGTCGATTTCACAAGCCCGTCTTCTTGAAGAATTGGGCAAAATGCCCCCGAGTGGTCAATCCCGATTTCTAGATCCGGAGACACCCCCTGAAAATCCACGATTGAACCGTCGCTTGTCGAGAGAGGAGAAAGCGGAACTCCAAAGGATGGTTTTTGAGCGGATGCCGTACTCGGAGAAATTGCAATACTGCCTCAGGCCCGAACAGATAGAAGGACCTTCACCCGGGGCTTGGGAAGAAATCAATGTCCATCTGGGAACAGACGCTTCAAGTTTAACGGAGTTGGTTCAGGAACTGGGCCAAAGGCGATTTGGTCATCGACCCCGAGTTGGAGATTCCTTCTGCGGTGCGGGCTCCGTGCCTTTTGAGGCGGCCAGGTTGGGATGCGATGCCTATGGGTCGGACCTCAGCCCGGTGGCGGCCCTCCTGACCTGGGCGGCCTTGAACATCGTCGGCGGCGGGAAGAAAGTAGCTGAGCAGGTCCGTAAAGCCCAAAAAGAGATTTTCGAGGCGGTGGACCGCCAGGTAACCGACTGGGGGATCGAGCACAACGAAGATGGTTGGCGGGCCGATGCCTTCCTCTACTGTGTGGAAGTGAAGGACCCTGAGTCGGGCTGGATGGTTCCCCTGGCACCGTCCTGGGTCATTGGAGAGAAGACCAGGACCGTTGCCAGACTGGTCCCCGATCCGGCCCACAGGCGTTATGACATTGAAATCCATGAAGGAGTTACGGACGAAGAAATGGAGTCTGGCCCGTGAGAGCGGAACGGTCAAAGACTCGCGCCTGATCCCGCCGGACGGAAAACCTTCAACCCCATTGAAGCTATTCGGCGAAACCTTAGGATGTGGGAAAACGATGATCTGGTTCCCCGACCGGGCGACGTGTTCCAGGAGCGGCTTTATTGCATCCGGTGGGTGGAAACCTATTACGAAATAAGCGATGGGCAAGAGGTCAAAGAACTGAAAAAGGACCAAGCCCTAGCACTTCCGAATTTTGCTCTATTGCTGGAAAGCGGGGAACTGAAGGAGAAGAAGCGCCGGCATTACCGGGCACCGTCCAAAGCCGATTTAAAACGCGAAGAAAAGGTGCTCGCGCTTTTAAAGGAACGGTTTCCTGACTGGCAGGGCAAGGGCTATATCCCGAGCCGGCGGATTGAGCCTGGAGCGAAAACGGATGAGCCAATCCGAACGCGCGGCTGGACCTACTGGCACCATCTTTTCACACCGAGGCAGTTGTTGATAGCAGGGCTATTGATATATAGAATAGATCGCCTTCTACCAAACTCAACCATTTCTGCCAGTGTTTTACTTTGTTTAGGGCGTTATTGTGATTGGAATTCGAAGTTGTGTCGATGGCATCCACATGGAGCAAATGAAAAGACAGAACAGACTTTTAGCAACCAGGCCTTAAATACCCTTTACAATTATGGATCTCGAAGCCTAAGTGCTCTGGAGAAAACATGGGTCTTAAGTTTCCCTATCATTTCTTTGACAGGTGAGGGAAAAATAAAAACAATTGACGGAAAGCAAGTAGAAAAATATTTAGATGTTTGGATTACAGACCCTCCTTATGCCGACGCAATTAACTACCACGAACTCTCTGAATTCTTTCTTGCCTGGTATGAAAAAATCATCCTAAAGATTTTTCCAACATGGTACGCTGATTCAAAACGTGCTTTGGCGATAAGGGGAAATGATCCGGTAGCTTTTCGGCAATCCATGGTCGACTGCTATAAACGACTGGTTGAACATATGCCGGACAACGGCCTTCAAGTTGTCATGTTTACCCATCAGGATGCCGCGGTCTGGGCGGACCTCGCTATGATCCTCTGGGCTGCCGGGTTGCGAGTAACGGCCGCCTGGTGTATTGCCACCGAGACCGATTCAGCCCTCAAACAGGGAAACTATGTTCAAGGAACGGTGTTGCTCGTACTCCGCAAAAGGATCGAAGAAGATCCAGTCTTTCTTGACGAAATCGTCGGTCGTATGGAAGAGGAGGTGCGGCGGCAGATTGATACCATGGTGGCCCTGGAAGACGAGAGCGATCCCAATTTCGGCGATGCCGATTACCAGTTGGCGGCCTATGCGGCGGCCCTGCGGGTCCTCACCGAGAGGCCCATTGAAGAAATCGACCCGGCCAGAGAAATCATGCGTTCCAGGCGGCCGGGAGAAGAAAACTCCGTCGCCCGATTAATCCGAGAAGCCGTCAAGATCGCCTGCGACCACCTGGTGCCGAGAGGAATCGAAAAAGACCTCTGGAAGAGCCTCTCCCCTATGGAACGGTTTTATCTTAAGGGACTGGAAGTGGAATCCCATGGCGAGCATCGCAGCGGGGTTTTTCAGGAACTGGCCCGGGGATATGGGACGACGGATTACACGGACCTTCTGAACTCCGACAAGGCCAACCAGACCCGCCTCAAGACCGCCTCCGAATTTGGCCGTAAAATGGTTTCCGGGGAAGGCTTTCCTCAGACCATGGTCCGTCAGGTTCTCTTTGCCGCGTTCCAGGTGGTCAAGAGCGAGGAGATTCGGGATGGACTCAACTGGCTTAAATCGGAAGTCCCGGATTATTGGGCCGGCCGGGAAAAAATCATCCATATCCTGGACTACCTGGCGGCCTTGGGCCGAATTTCGGGGTTGGACCATTGGCAAAAAGACGCCGAGGCCGCCGGGCTGTTGGCAGGCGCCGTTCGGAATGACCATGTATAAGGATATTGAGGCCAAAGGGGATTGTCATGCTGACCCATGAAGATCAGGGAGTGTTAACGGAATTGACTGCTCGGATCAGGGAGCGATTTCCCGGCGCGCGCGTCTGGGCTTATGGATCAAGAGCCCGTGGGACGGCGGCCTGGGATTCCGATTTCGACGTCTGCATCGTACTCCAACAGATGGATCAAGAGATAGACCGCTGGATACGGGATATGGCCTGGGAGGTCGGTTTCGAAAACGACCGCGTCATAACCACTGTGGTCATGGATCAGGAGGAGTTTGAACACGGCCCCATGTCCGAAAGCACCCTAGTTGGTAATATCCTGCAGGAGGGGGTGGCGGCCTGATGACTGAAAACACCCGAATTCTCGTGAATTACAGACTTGAACAGGCTGATGAGTCCCTGGAAGCGGCCAAGGTGCTTATGGAGAAAGGCCTACTCCGGCCCTCGGTCAACCGGTCCTATTATGCTATGTTTTATGCCGTCCTGGCCCTCCTGACTGTGAAGCGGAAGGAGACTTCCAAACACAGCGGCGCCATTTCCATCTTCGATAAGGAATTTGTAAAAGAAGGGGTCTTCCCCAAAGAATTTTCCCGTTGGATTCATGGGGCCTTCGACCTGCGCCAGCGATCGGATTATGCCACCTGGCATCAAATTACCCAAGATGTAGCCCAAGACACCTACCAGGATGCCTGCGCCTTTGTAAAAGGGGTGAAGGAAAACCTCTCAACCGATTTTAACCAACCCCAATGATTCGCCGCTTTTCATCTCGTCGCGAACGGCTCGATCGCTCTCTGCTATCAGAGCGCCTTCGGGGCGCCAGATCCTACGACCGGATCGCCGGCTATTTTTGTTCATCACTCCTGGAAGTGGCCGGCGAAGAGTTGGAATCGATCCAGGAAACGATCCGCATGGTCTGTAATTCCGACCTGAATCTCGCAGATGTCCAAACCGCCAGGGCCGCCCAGGCGGCGTTAAGGCAGTCCTGGTGCGGATCCAAACCCGAAGATTTGCTCGAAGGCATGGGAGAGCCGCAAGCTCGAAAACGATTTCGGCAACTCTTCGATCTGCTCCGGAGTGGAAAGCTCCAAGTCAGGGTGCTCCCGGATAAGGCTTTCGGTTTAATCCATGGGAAGGCCGGGGTTATTACTCTGGCAGATGGGGTCAAGACCTGTTTCATGGGGAGCGCCAACGAATCCAAATCGGCCTGGCAGATGAACTACGAGTTGATCTGGGAGGATCTTTCACCGGAGGCCGTTCAGTGGGTTCAAGAGGAATTCGACGCCCTTTGGGGTTCCCCTTATGCCGTTCCTCTGGCGGATTTTGTAGTGGAGGATGTCGGAAGATTGTCGGAGCGGATTATTATTCGGAGCCTGGAAAGGTGGAAGGAAAAACTGGTTGATGAGGTGGCCCCCGACCCAGCCCCGGTCTTTATTGAAACCCCGGTCTATCGTAAAGAGGTTGGTCTCTGGGAACACCAGAAATATTTTGTCAAATTGGTTTTTGACGCCCACCAAGGTTCTATGGGCAAAGCCCGTTATGTGCTGGCTGATCAGGTTGGGCTGGGCAAGACCCTGCAACTGGCCATGTCGGCCATGCTCATCGCCCTCACGGGTGAACGACCCATTTTGGTAATCTGCCCCAAGACCCTGACCTGGCAATGGCAGGGGGAATTGCGGGATCTGATTGAATTCCCTTCCGCCGTGTGGAACGGAAAGCAATGGGTGGATGAAAACGGGATCGAGCATCCCCTGCAGGGGGCTGAGGGTATTCGGAAATGTCCCCGGCGCGTGGGTATTATATCTTCCGGTTTAATCACCCGCAAGTCGGAAGCCGCCCAGGTCCTTCTTGGTATACAGTACGATTGTGTGATTCTAGATGAGGCCCATCGGGCCAGACGCCGAAATCTGGGCGACGGCCGAGATGGCGAGGCCCCGGATCCGAACAACCTGCTCCATTTTATGTATCAAATTGCCGAAAAAACCCGAAGCCTCCTTTTGGCCACCGCTACCCCGGTTCAACTGCGTCCGGTGGAGGCCTGGGATCTTTTGGATGTGTTGGGTCGGGGAGACGAATCAGTCCTGGGGAATCCTTACAGTCTTTGGCACCGATCGGGTGAAGCCTTAGGTTTGCTGATGGGCATTGGGAGAACCCCGAGTGACGAGACAGAAATTTGGGAGTGGATCCGAAACCCCCTTCCACCCAAGACCGAGCACCGGGACTTCGAAGTATTGCGAGGCAGATTGGAATTACCGGAGGAAAAATCTGTTGTCCCGGGAGACGGATTTGAGCGCCTTCGCCCGCCGGACAGGGCCCGGCTTCTGGAGTTGTTCCCCCGGTTTATTGAGGACCATAATCCCTTCATCCGCCGGATTGTCCGCAGGACCCGGAAGCAACTAGAAAATCAGATTGATCCCGAGACCAACGAACCCTATCTTAAACCCATCCGGGTAGAACTGCTCGGCGAGTCCGACCGGGACGCCATCCTCCTGCCACCCTACCTTCGAGAGGCCTATGAATTGGCTGAGGAGTTTTGCAGGATGCTTGAACGGCGCTTAAAAGCCTCAGGTTTTTTAAAGACTTTGCTTCTCAGACGGATGGGAAGCTCCGTCTGTGCCGGGCTTCAGACTGCCCAGCGAATGCTCGATTCCTGGGAAAGAATTGAGTGGGATGAAGAAGATGAAGAAGAGAATCATGCCGAAGGACAGGCTTCCAGCCAGGCCTCAAAGGCTATGACCGGCGAAGAATACCGACTGCTGGAACGGTTTGTTGCGGCGCTGCAAGCCAACCAGGAACGGGACCCGAAATACGAAGTGGTTCGTCACTGCCTCCTTGACCGCGGGTGGCTGAAACTGGGATGCATTGTTTTCAGCCAATATCGGGATTCAATCCAATGGTTAGCCGGGCAGATGACGGAAATTTTACCCGATGAGCCGATTGCCGTCTATTCTGGGCCGAGCACTTCCGGAATTATGAAGGCCGGAGTATGGACTCCCAAGGACAGGGACGAACTCAAACGCCTGGTCATGGGAGGGCAACTGCGTCTGATGCTTGGTACCGATGCGGCCTCCGAAGGGCTGAACCTTCAACGGCTGGCCAGATTGATCAACCTGGATCTACCCTGGAATCCCACTCGCTTAGAGCAGCGTAAAGGCCGAATACAGCGAATCGGCCAAATCCACGACCTGGTCCAAATTTATAATCTGCGCTACAAAGATTCAGTTGAAGACCGGGTCCATGAAATCCTGTCCGACCGTCTGAAGGATATTTACAATCTCTTTGGCCAGATCCCGGATGTGCTCGAAGATGTCTGGATGGCCGTGGCCTTGGGAGAAAAAAAAGAGGCCAGAAGGATCATCGACGCCTTGCCGAAATCCCACCCCTTCGAGATCCGTTATGCCAAGGTCGAAAAGATCAATTGGGAAAGCTGTGTCCGGGTCCTGGATCGGAGAGAAAAAGAGCATATTCTTAAAGCAGGATGGTAAGGTCCAGCCAAAGAAAAGATTCCTCAGGCATTTGCTCGTCCCTTCTCTGGCACCGGCTTTGCTTATCTTTCTTTACTTTACCCCGAAATCTGTTTTTGGCTACACGAACCGTGGGTACCTGGCGTTGGCGGTCGTGTTAATCGCCCTAGTTGCAGCCATTTTCGAGGCATTTAAATTAATTAGTGTTGGGATGAATTGGGCGGCAAGGAACTGATAGATCAAGCCCTTTGAAAGGAGTACAATTATGACGATAAATCCGGATTTTGTTTCCCCTTGCGGCCTTTATTGCGGAGTTTGTGCTATCTATATGGCCCACCGGGATAACAATCTTAAATTCAAAGAGCGGTTGGTGAAACTGTATCAGGGAAAAGTATCCGGCAAGGGCACTCTTCCGAATAGTGAAAGCCTCTCCGTAGAAGATATTAAGTGCCATGGCTGTTTGTCCGATGAACGATTTATGCATTGCCGACAATGCGACGATCAGGGAGTGCGCCCAGGGAAAAGGTTTCAGCGGATGCCATCAGTGCGAGGAATTTCCCTGCCAATACATTGACCATTTTCCCATGACCGTCGGCAAAAAGGTTATTCTACGGGCTATTCCGTATTGGCGAGCGGTTGGTACTGAAAAATGGATTCGGGACGAAGAAGCACGCTATATTTGTCCTGAATGCGGCCATAAAGTTTTCCGGGGCGTTGTGGTTTGTAATCGGTGCAAGGCCAAACTGGATCTGGACTAATATTTGATTGTTCGCACCTTCGGGTGGGGGGCCACAAAATAGGGGGGGTTAGTCTGAAATCGGGTTTTCGTGCCGCCGGGTCTTGGCGAAAGGGTTTTCCATATGGCCTTATAGGGTCTAACCCGGCCCCCGTGTTTTCAAATCTTCCCGGAGGCAGGGCCGGCCTATCAGGCATTAAAAGTCTCTGAGTTTGGGCCTGCTTTATATGAAATTTATTAATGATTTGTTGACTTCTTAAATGATTTTAGTAAGATACAGATGTTTTCATAACTTGAACTCAAAAACGACGGCCAAACTTGGTGAAAACCTAATCGATGACGATGAACTTTTCTTTTGACACGAAAAAGCTAATCGAAATCTGTCGGCAAAATGACATTAAGAGAGTCGGGACCTTCGGGTCCGTGGCCCGTGGAGAAGCAACCGACCAAAGCAATATCGATCTTTTGGTTGAGTTTGCCAAACCCAAGAGCCTTTTAGCCATGGTCAAAATAGAACGTCAGATCGCCACCGCTCTTGGACGAAAGGTTGATCTATTGACAGAAGCCGCTATCAGCCCTTATCTCCTAATCGCATTTTGCGGGATCTCCAAGTCATCTATGAAATCTGACGAAACTGTCTATCTGCTGCACATTCTGGATTGGCGTTGATATTGACCGGGTCTGGCTGACCGCGATCGAAGATTTACCTGTTCTGAAGGCTTAGGTGGCAATAATATTAGCTGAATATTCTGATGCTAAACGTTAGGCAGATGGAAAGGAGCCATTAGAAAATGAGCAATCAGAATGAAGGACCAACAACCTACGACATGGCCAATTTTACCATACGGGAGCTTACAGAATGTGGAAGGGCGGTGCGGACCATGGGTGTCGGGGCTTCAAGTATGGAGGAGGTGGCGGGCAGGATCGTGAGATACTTGCACGATACCCTGATCGATGGGCAGACTGGTGAGCGGGCCTGTTCTCTGATCCGATTTTTCAAGACCCAGGCCTACGAAGGTCTCGATGATGAACTTAAAGACTTCGCCCTGAACATGCTCGGAGAAAACGTTCCCTTGCCGGAGACAAAGTGCTTCACCCTTCTGGGAACTGTCGGAGAAAATCAGGAATGGAACCTGAGAGGAACATCGAAGGGGCATAAGGCGATTCCTCTCCCAAGCGAGGAGGTCGTGCACCAAATTCCGATGATGCGAAATCTCATCAAGCAATTGGGACTGACCGTGCGTTCGGTCGTGAAACCGGACCCGGTGCTCCTGCTGGATATGGAGCAGAAGACCTATAATGTGTTTCTTGTCCCGGAAGCGCTCGATAGCCCTTATATCCCGGCCCAGAAAGAATTTGTCGTTCCCTATGGGATAAAGTCGGTAATGGGATTTGGCGGAATGCTCCCCTCGCTGGATGTCTTTGTGATTATCATGTTTCTCAAGACTTCCATTTCGAGGCAAACGGCCGATCTTTTCAAAAACCTGTCGCTGAACATAAAACTGGCGGTATTACCCTTTGAAAAAACGGTATTCGCGCACCCGGGAAAGGTCGCTGGCTAAAGGCGACGGAAGGAGACGAAGTCTATGGAGAATGACGAACCTGCTGCCGTTGAAAATCAGCTTCTCAAGTCTCAAATAGCGGCTCTGGAACAACTGCTCGAGGTGTACGAAAAGAGTGTTTTGGAAACAACGGAGGAGCTTTTCGCGGAGATTGCCAAGCGCAGGCAAATAGAAGAAGCTCTGCGCCAGTCCGAAGAGAGATATCGAACCATAATAGAAGAGATGGAGGAATGGTATTTTGAGAGTGATCTCGCCGGCAACATTAATTTTTCCAACTATGTTTTCGCCGATGTATTGGGATATTCTCTAAAAGAATTAACCGGCTTGAATTTTCGATCCTTCATCAAAAAGGAAGAATCGGATTTGGTCTTCAACCTATTCCATCAGGTTTTTAAAACAGGCGAATCGACCAAGAATATTCCCTATGAATTTATCCGCACAGACGGCAAAGTAACCCCTGCCGAGTTTTCCATTTTTCCTAAGCGCGACAAGGAAGGCAAGGTTTGCGGGTTTAAGGGAGTCGGACATGACGTCACCGAGCGCAAGCGCGCCGGAGAAAAGATTCAGTACCTCGCCACACACGACGTCCTGACGGGACTGCCCAACCGTTTGATGTTCAGCCAACTGCTGAACCACGCCATTCAGGCGGCGCATCGTTATCAGCGTCAGATCGCCGTGTTATTCATCGACCTGGATCGCTTCAAGATTATCAATGATACCTTGGGGCACGAGGCAGGAGATCAACTGCTGCAAGAAATCGCCACGCGGTTGAAGCATCCGCTGCGAGCAGTTGATGTTGTTGCCCGTCTGGGAGGAGATGAGTTCGTTATATTGATCGAGGAGGTAAGCGATTCAAGCCAGGTCGCCACAGTAGCCCACAAGATACTTACCCGCATTATTAAACCCATAACTCTTATGGGGCAAGAATGCCGTATAACGGCGAGCATCGGCATCTGTATGTACCCGAAGGATGCCGAAGATGAGCAATCCTTGATGAAAAATGCCGATATGGCCATGTATCTTGCCAAAGAGGAAGGAAAGAACAATTACCAATTCTACTCCGAAGATATTCAATCAAAATCGTTAGAACGTCTATCGATCGAGACAAGGTTGCGTTTAGCCCTTGAGCGCAATGAGCTCTCTTTGCATTATCAGGCAAAAGTTGACTTCAAATCAAACGCGATCACTGGTGTGGAGGCGCTCCTTCGCTGGCAGAATCCCTATCTTGGTTCGGTAACCCCCACGCAATTCATTCCAGTGGCCGAAGAGACAGGACTAATAGTATCGATCGGTAAGGACGCGTCAATAAATTAACTTTACAAATAGCTAATAGTTGCTATACTCCTAGGCATGGATAGTGAATCATGCCTCAGACAGAAGCTATCACAAATTTGGCCTCATCTCAACGAGCGATCACGTCGCCTGGTCGCAGCTGCCGAGGCGGTACAGCTTGGACACGGTGGCGTTTCTATGGTGAGTCGTGCCAGCGGGCTCTCTCGCGTCACCATCACCAAAGGCATGCGCGAACTGGGGGACGAAACGGTACCGACCACCCGGGTACGGAGGGAAGGTGCCGGCCGACCCAGTCTGGTATCGGCTGATCCGACTCTGCCGGAGGAATTGGAAGCCCTGGTGGAGCCGTTGACCAGGGGGGATCCGGAATCACCGTTACGTTGGACCTGTAAAAGCACTCGGACGCTCGCCAGGGAACTGGCCAGTCAAGACCACCCGATTAGCCATGAAAAGGTCGCTCAATTACTACGATCCTTGAATTACAGTCTTCAAGGGAACCGAAAGACCGAAGAGGGTGACGATCATCCCGACCGAGACGAGCAGTTCCGCTATATCAACAACAAAGTTCGCCGGACGATGGCTTCTAAAAACCCGGTCATTTCCGTTGACACCAAGAAGAAAGAGTTGATCGGCAACTTCGACAACAAAGGCCGACAATGGCGTAAAGTGAAGGAAACGGAACAAGTCAACGGGCATGACTTTCCGCATCCGGCCATTCCCCGAGCCTACCCCTATGGCATTTATGACCTGGGCTTGAATCGGGGCTTCGTCAATGTCGGTACCGATCATGATACCGCCGCCTTCGCGGTGGCCTCGGTCCGGGGTTGGTGGCGACACGAAGGGCGACGATTGTATCCCCAGGCGACCGAACTACTGATTACCGCCGATAGCGGAGGCAGCAACGGCTATAGGCTCCGACTCTGGAAGTTTGAATTGCAAAAAATGGCGGATGAACTCAATTTACCCATTGGTGTTTGTCATTTTCCACCGGGAACGAGCAAGTGGAACAAGGTGGAACACCGCCTCTTTCATTCATCTCCTCTAACTGGCGCGGGGAACCTTTGCGCGACTATGAAACGATAGTCCAGCTTATTGCCAAAACGACCACGGCCAAAGGCTTAGCCGTGGTCTGCCGGCTTGATCGCCGAAAATATCGTATCGGCCGTAAAGTCAGTGACACGGAAATGGCCACGGTCAATATTGTTCCCGAAAAATTCCATGGCGAATGGAACTATGCCATTCGACCAAGGCTATACAGTTTAATGTAAAGTTAATTTATTGACAACCACTTAGTATGCCGCCGTTATTGTAGATGCCGCCGCCAACGTCCCGGAGGGTATAGCCGTTGCGGATGGTGACGTCGCTGATGCTCGCCGTGCGACCCGTCTGAATTGTGAACACGCGGTCGAGTTGTTTCGCGTCAATGATGGTGCTCGAGGCGCCGGCGCCGATGATGGTGATAACCGGGTTACCCATGACCGGCGTCGGAGTCGTCAGGTTCAGGTCGCCATTCTCCTCGCCGTCCAAGACCGCCGCCGGGATGTTCAGCGTATAGATGCCGGAAGGCACCATGATCGTTGCGCCTGCCCCGCTGGTTCTATTCGCCTGCATCACAGCGGCGCGCAAAGTACAGGTGTTCTCGGCCGTGTGGCAAGTGCCGAGCATGGTCAGGTCATCCGGCTGATCGAGGGTACTGTTGACGGTAAAGGTAACGGCAAGTGCGCGGGGAACCACCAGCAGTGTGAACACCAACATTGCTAATTTCACAAATATGGTGCGATAGAAGGTATTTTTCAACATGCGCTTCTCCTTTTATCCCTGATTTAAAATCAGAGGGAGATAGAGAAAAGAAAAAGAAGTCATATCGAGCTCCAAGACACCGGCAGTATCCTGAATGGAGCTATAAACCTTAAAATTTCGGCTCAGCGCTCTTATCGCCTTATCGACGGCAGGTAAAGGCGATGAGGACTTGGAAGCTGGCAGGCGCTGGTGCTGGGTGTGCCGCCAACCGTGCTCAGGAAGCACCAGGCCGTCGGCTCAAATCCGCCCGGCACATGTCCGCCGCCTTGCACCACATAAAATGTCAGATCCAGGCCGGCGCACCGCGTTGCCAGATCGCCTCTCGGCTTGGCTGTAGGCGTAGGTTTTTACCGTTTTGCCGCCGATCGGCTGGGCCAGCGTTTGCTCGGTTTGCGAGCTTACCTGCACGGTGTAGCACCCCGCCGCCTCGCCCCAGCCCGCCCACGTCGATGACCCAAAATCGACATCCAGCGCGGGCGGGGCGGTGTCCCCACCTTCACTACCATTCGGCGGAAGTTGCCCGTGAATATCAAGGATATGCGCGGCGCGGGTGACGCCCGGCGCGCTGAACAACGAGGCCTTTGGCCCCCAGATAGCCGAAGGCGCTCACCTCACCACAGGTTGTATCGCTGCCGGCGCGACGGGTGCCCGGCGTGCCCGCGCCCGCATCACCATCGCAGTAAAACGTGCCGGAGATGCGGCACAATCGCGCGGATCTTGTTGCGCGTGCGCGGGTCGGCGTACAGGAAATAGGCAAACCCGGCGCCGCGCGATTCGCCCACGAGATACACCTGGTCCGGATCAATCCGTGCTGCCAAGAGGGTGTCGCCGCCGGTCGCCTGTGTGATCAGCTGATCAATAAAATCAACATCATCATAGGCTCGCCCGCCTCATCCATGCGAAACCGCCAGGCCGACGTCAATGGTGCCGCGGCGGGAATGTTATTGCGCCCTTGCGCCGAAAGCAACACTGCGCCATTCGCATCATTCAGCACGGCCTGCTTCCAGGCCGCGCTCAAGCCCATATTGCCGCCATCGCCATGCAGATGAATCACCAGCGGACGTCCGGTTGCCGGCGCAGAATAAGTCGACACGGCGTAAACAAATTTGCGTTCAACACCATTGACCAGGATGGACCCGTTGGTGTCGGCTTCGCTCCGTTGATCGCCGATTGCCGGATAGGCAATACCCCAAACCAAAAGACAACATACTATCAGCCTTTTCATGAGCGCTCCTTAAGAAATATTTCTTTCGCTTAAAGCAGTATCGAAGGCCGATTCGGTGCAACTCGCCGGCGTGCCGTTGCCGACCAGCCCGGCCGCCTGCACAGGAACTAAATAAAATTACTGGCCAACAGCGTCCCCAGCAGGAGGAGACCTTGCCATCGACCGAGCCACCGGAATTTAATCATAGGATTTGGCTTCATTGCTTCTCCTTTCAGTCTAAAAACGGGCGTGCTTTGGTGAAGATTTGTGAGATCAGGGTTGAAAATTTGGGATAACCCCAAACGAGTTACTTGGGGGAGTAGGGGGGGCAAACATCCCCTTGTTGTAGAAATTACCCCATTTTATTGAAAATTTATTCAAAAAATTAAAAGAGAGCAATAAGGTAAACAGTGTATTTTTTAAGGGCAAAGCCTGTATTTCTATAAAGCAGATCAGAAATACTACGATTTCCTCCTTAAGATAGGTGTGGTTTTTGGGTGGTTACCTCCCGCCACTCTTCGAAGCCAAGATCTGCTCCAGAGCTGTCTGGTTGGGAGCTACGAAAGTGGTTTTCAACTCATAATCCAGGTTATTCTTCTTAGGAACAAGCCGGCAACTCCCCACAGCAGGGGCAGCCACAGGGGAATCAGAAGGCTGGAATTCGTGTAGGTCCAGGCGCCATAGTGAACGGCAACCGCCTCGCCCAAGGGTCCAAGAACGGCGGCGGCGGCATAGGCGACCAAGTCAGCCCTGGTGTGCCATTTAAGGAGCGTGAGAATGCTGACGAGAACGTAGCAACCGGTCAATAGCGCCGGGTGCGCCCACAGGACACTGGTAAGCGCGATGCTCAGAGCATAGATCAGAAGCAGCAAGACGAATTCCATAGGTGCCGCTAACCGCTGGATAGTACGACTTTGGCCCTTGAATAAAACCTCTCCGTCAAATTAGGCATCCTTGATCATGGCCGTTCTTTCCTTTCAATACCTTTTACTTCCCAGATGAAGTTTTCGAACGGACATGGGCACAGGCTTGCAGCACCTCGGCTTTAAAGGTATCAAAATCGAGCTGCATTCCGTTGATATAAGTGCTCCAACCGGCACTGGATTTCGCATAATGGATCGCATCCTCGATCTCTGCCTCGGTCGCCCCGTTAAGCTTGGCAATTTCCGTATGAAAAAGAGCACAATAGCGACATTTGGAAACGGCCGCAATAGCCACCCCCATCAGTTCCCGGTATTTATTCGGGATAGGACCCTCTTCGAACTGGACCTTTTTGAATAACTGCCATTCCAATTCCAGCGTCGCTTCCGGAATGGATTTGAACATGCTGGGGACCAGGCCGAACATCGCCTCGATTTCTTTATAAACCTGCTCACGATTCATCGCTTTTACTCCTTCCCAGGGAATTACCCCATTTAATAATATTAAAGGTGTCTCTTTTGAAACAAAATAGGGGGAACCCAGTATTTCTTTATAAAAAAGCCATTATATTTAGTGAAAATATGATCATAAGAATTTTAAGGATGCGACGGATTTCCTCATTGATCTAAACCTATTTAAAGATCAGCGGCAGAAACAAGTCGGCCGTCACGCCGAATGTTTGGGTCACGGCCAGGGCCGGATCAAATGTCGAATTGCCAGGCTGCTGCCCTACAAGGGTGCAGATCCCCGCGCTGCTCAAAATTACCATCGCCGAACTTACCCCGGCGACCAGGGGGGCACTGGTGGCGCTGCAAATGGAAGGTGTATTCGAGCTGAAGTCGACGGGTAAGCCCGAGGAGGCCGTTGCCGTGACCATGAACGGCGAATCGGTTCGCAGTTTATTGGCAATCGGCCCGAATTGCAGCGTTTGGCTTATATGCGCGGCGACTTCATAGGCGCCGATGTCGCATATGGGGGTGCCGCTGCCTTTCCCGTCATAGGGACGCGCTATGCCGCGCTGGTCGGTTGCGGGACAGACAGCGTTGTTTCCGGCATCGATCGCCGGGCTGCCGGTAAGCAGTTCCTGTGTAAGGGTGTAGCCGCCATTGTTCTGTAGCGGTCCCAGTAGCGGATTGATCCTGGAAAGGCCGGTCCCTCCCACCTGATTGCCGGTAGGATCTCCCGTGATCGTGCATCCATTGCTGGAGCTGATGAAATTGTATCCGCCTGAGTTAAGCGCACCGAAGCAATCGCTGTAGGCGATGGCAATAAGGGAGTTGGAGTTCAAAGCGATGAGGGTGTCGGCGGCGTTGGCTGTTGCCGGACTGGCGACAAAAATGCCCCCGCCGTTACCAGACGCCGGAAACCCCGTCCGGGCCCAGTTGCCGGCCAGGGTCACGCTGTTCATGCTTATGGTGGCGGTGGTGTCGGCAAAGATTCCGCCGCCGTTCTCCCCGGCCCGGTTGCCGCTGATCGTTGTGTTTTTGAGCGTGGTGAGTCCGGTGGCATAGATCCCTCCCCCGGTCAAAGCGTAGTTGTTGTAGATGGCACTCGTTTGGGCGATAAATTCTATACTCGTCCAGATCCCGCCGCCCTGCGCGGCACTATTTTCAAAAATGTTGGTGTCCGTTATGGAGAGGTGAATCGTTCCCGAACCGCCGGCGCAAAGCCCACCTCCCCATTGGATCGCGGTGTTGTGATCCACCTGCCCTCGATTCAAATCCAGGTTACCGTTGTCAAGCTCGATACCCCCACAGTATTGCCCCGTGGCCGTATTGTAGCTCACTTGGACCTGATCCAGGCTATGCGTTCCGTAAAAAGCATAGATACCACCGGCCTCCGGAGCGGAATTGTTGACCACCTGGCTGGCGTGGATCGTGGTCTGGCCGTAAAGATATAAACCACCGCCTCTGCCCGCGGCCGTGTTGCCGTCGAAGAGCGAATCGGTTACATTCAGGGTCAGCCCGATGTAGGTGCCGATATAGGCCAGACCTCCGCCATCCCCCTGTGCGGTATTGTTGCGAAAAGTGCTGTTTTGTATGACGCCGGTTACCCCGTACATTAATAAGCCGCCACCGGTGGAAAGTATCCCTGAGGCCTGATTGCCGACGAAACTGCTCCCGGAGATGGTGAGTTGCGGAAAAGAGACGCCGATGTACTCCAAGCTGATTCCCCCGCCGCCACTGCCCTGGGCCTTGTTTCCCTTAATTTGGCTCGAGGCGATCTGGATAATTGAGCCTGTGCTGTAAATTCCTCCTCCGCTCAAGGCGGCCGTGTTGTTTATTATCGACACGTTCGTCAGGAACAGGTTGCCTTGGGCATAAATAGCGCCTCCGTGTCCGGTGGTGTTGCCATTCTGGATGGTCAGGTCTTGCAGGGTCAGGGAGCCGGAGATAACCTCAAAGGCCCGATCAAAGGTGTTACCGCCGTTGGCATCAATGATTACCGGCCCTCCTATTCCCAGGATGGTGAGGTCTTCGGTGATATCCAGGTCTCCCCGGGAGGCATTGGCATCGATTCCAACGCGGGTTAAAACGTAAGTCCCGGCGGGCACGAGGATAAAATCCGCTCCCGGATGGGCATTGGCCTCCATGACCGCCGCGCGCAGCGTACATCCGCCGCTGGGGCCGGCGCAAACCCCGTCGGCTGAATCGGCATCCGGTTCATCGGCAATGCTGTTCACGACGTAGGTATTGGCCGCCACGTTTATCGGCGCAAGCGTTGCCAACATAACCCCGCAAACGATCAATAAATAAATCAAACGGCCCATGTTTTTTTCGCTTCTTTTTATTGCTGCCTCAGGATCAGAGGCAGGTGGAGCAAATAATCGGAGGTCATATAGAGCTCCGAGACGCCAGCAGTATCCTGATCGGCGATATAAACCACCCGACCGCTGTCCGGGCTGATCTGGAACCTGGAGACATCCCGCCCATTGCCAGGGTACCGTTGAGTTTGATCCCAGCCGCTGCCGGACCTCCGAGAGGGACACTATATAATTCAGAGAGCCCGTGGATTTGTTGGTCGGCTAAGTAGACTACCCGGTTGCTGTTGGGAGCGATCTGAAAACTATCCACCTTACCACCAGGGGTCAGGATATCGTTCAGCTTGAATCCAGACGCTGCCGGTCCCCCCAGGGGGACACCATACAATTCATAAATACTCGGGATGTCCTGATCGGCGACATAGACTACCTCTTTCCTGTCCGCACTGGTCAGGAAATACCATACATGTCCGCCAGGGACCATGGGTCTATTCAGTTTAACCCCTGACGTCGCCGGCCCTCCAATGGGGACGCTGAAGAGTTCGAGTGTGCCGGGCGTTTGTTGGTCGGCCATATATATTGTCCAACGCCCATCCGGGCTGAGGCGGAAACGATCCAAATTACCACCGCCGTTAATTTTAACCTCGGAGCCTGTCGGTCCTCCGATGGGGATACTGAACAGCTCGAGGATGCCGTTCTGGCGGGCATCGTAAACTACCACGGTGCTTCCCGCGTTAATCTGAAAATCCTCTGTATATCCCCCGGGGGCCAGGGTGCCGTTCAGTTTGATGCCCTCAGCCGCCGGTCCTCCGATGGGAACACTGAACAACTCACGGGCGCCGACGGTTTGCTGATCGGCCTGGTAGACGATCCGGCGGCTGTCAGGGCTGATCTGCCAACCGCCTATCCTTCCACCGTTGATCAAATTACCATTGAGCTTCACCCCGCTCCCTGTCGGTCCCCCTTGTGAAACGCTGTATAATTCTTGGATACCGGCCTGATCCTGATCGGCCAAATAGAGGACCCGGCTGTTATCCGGGCTGATCTCAAAGGAGGTCACCCTGCCGCTTGGGGGCAGGGCGCCGTTCAGCTTGATCACGTCTGTTGCCGGCCCCGCGATGGGGACGCTGAACAATTCGAAGACGCCGGTGGCCTGGTGGTCGGCTGTATAGATTACCCGGCGGCTATCCGGGCTGATATTACCATAGGCCCTCCCCCCGAGTGGCAGGGGGACGTTCAACTTGGTTACGGCTGTCGCCGGTCCTCCGATCGGGACGCTGTACAGCTCTATCACGGATTGGGTATCCTGATTTGCCCGAAAAACCACTCGGGAACTGTCCGGGCTGATCTCGAAATTGGATACACTCTTTCCGGTGACCAGAAGGGAACTGAGGCGAACGGGGCTTCCTCCTCCTAATAGAACACCATAGAGTTCAAAAACTCCGTCCGAATCTTGGTCCGCTTGATAGACGGCAACCCTTCCGTTCGGGCTTATCAGGAAATCGGTAACATCCCCGTAGGCCGGCATGGCGCCGCTCAGTTTGAGGTTGGTGGAGGCTATCGAGGGACAGGCGGATAGTAAAATCACTATCAGGAAACCAAGGGGAACAATTCTTCCGAAGGTCAGATGGTTGGGCTTCATCTTTTTTCCCTCTTTTCCTTTATCGGATTGATGGTGGCCCTTCAGCCGCGCCTCATTTCTTGATGAGAGGTAGAAAATTGTTCCAGGCCAATCCTCCGTATTCGACCGCGCCGATGTCGCAGGTGTCCGGACGCAGAGCGCCGCGCTGATCCAGGGTCGGACAGTTGGCGGCCGCGTTGATCAGCGGGCTTCCGGCCAGAGGCGGGTAATAACGGGTTGCATTGACGCCATTGGCATTGATCTCCCGAGGACCAAACTGGACGACCACGCCGTTCTGTTCCACCGCACAACTGGTGTCCGTGGAGAGATTATGGCCGTCGAGACTGATCCCCGGTGTTCCGGTGCCGGCACAATTGGTGTACCCCGGATTATCCAGCACACTGTTTCCCAAATGGGTGGTCACAAAAGTTCCATCGTTATAACAGGCCATTGGTGTTGTCTTTGATGGTGAGGTTCTTAAATACGCTGTAGCCGGCGGTATAAATCCCCCCGCCCAGATTTCCCCCGGCCGTGTTTCCGCCAATGGTCACACTGGTGGCGCTTAGAAAAGTGGGGTCGGAGGCCGGTCCGGCTCCGCTATATAATCCGCCGCCGACCCCGGTGGCCTGGTTGTCGGTGATCGACGAATCGGAAATGTCCAGGCGCGCGTTGAAACGCGCCACTCCTGCGCCACTGGCGGCTTTATTAAGCCTGAAGGAACTGTTCGCCACCGTAACATTGCCACCGGTATTGGTGTAAAGTCCGCCGCCGAACAAACCCGCCGAATTTAGATCGAATCTTGTTCGCTGCACCTCCGCCTGGGCATTCGGGTTGTTCCCAACGAACAACCCCCCTCCGTAACGGCCCAAGTTTACCGATAGAAGGCTGTCATGGAGCGTGAGGGTGCCTTGGTTGTGGATTCCACCTCCGTAACCCGCCAGAAGTGTGTTTTGCGGCGTCTGGTTGGCATTCAACTCCGCCTGGTAAATGGACAGTGTCCCCTGGTTATAGATAGCGCCGCCGTCTTCCGTGGCGGAGTTGGTTAGAAAAAGGACCTTGTTGGCGGGGTTCTGGGTGCGGAGGGTAGCCGTTCCACCTTGCCGAACGGCAAGGGCGCCGCCAAAGTGCGCCGAGTTGCTGGTGAAACTAGTGTCCACGACGGTCAAGTTGGCATTATTGTTTACCAAAATCGCGCCGCCAAATCCAAGGACGGGGTCCACCGTTTTATTATTGGTGAAGCTGCTATTCGTGATCAGGATTGTGGTGGGATTGATCGATCCAGAGCAAATCGCCCCGCCACCGGATCCTCCGGTATTTTTGTTGAACGTGCTGTTGGAAATGTTGACCGTACTGTTAGACCAGATCGCTGCTCCGCAATAGGCAGCGGTGGTCTGGCTGTTCTGAATGGTGACATTATTCAGTGTCAAAGGTCCGCTGGCCCGAATCGCGCTGCCGTCGCCATCCGTGGCATAGGCGGCGTCAAGCGTGATGTCGTTTAAGGTCAGCGAGGTCCCCATCACGTAAAACAAGGCCGGTGGTTAATCCGCCGGTGACGGTGATCGCACCTCCGCCTTCAATAACCGTATCCGCGGTAATGTTCATCCGGCTGAGCACCAGGATTGTCGCCGCCCCGCCGCAGTTGAAGGTAACGGTTCCGCCGCCGGTGAGGGCCGATGTGAGCGCTAATTGGGTGCAACTGGCCGGAGTCCCGGTGCCGACCACGCCGGCGGCCTGAAGGTCCGCCATCCAGGAAAGGTGCTTAAAACCAAAAAAAGACCCCCTACAACCCATCGCAGAACCCTTTTATTAATCGCCCCTTGTTTTTCCATAACTTTCTCCTCCTGAAACTTGATTGCTTGCCTGTTTAATCCAATTGAGCATTATTAAATTAAAGTTTTCAATTACTTAGAGATCATATCCCTATTAGCCCTGATTTAGAAGCAGAGGAGATAAACAGATAAAAAAATGCCCTCTTTCGTCTTTAAGTTTGAAGTCTGGGGTTGAGCAGTCCACAATGCTGATGGATCTTGAGTAAGAAGTATTTAACGTCCCGGTAACCGTAAGCCATGCGCTTGAGACGCTTGATCTTGTTGTTAATCCCCTCCGAGATGGCGGTGGTTATTTTTAAGCGGAAGTAGTTCAGGACATAGTGTCTCTTCCTGAAAAACTTGTATCCCAGCTCTACGAAAGGCGGGAGATTGGACCGGATGGCGGCCTTGATCCAGTCCCGAAGATTGACCCGGGCCGTCTTCCAATTCCCAGCCTGGTAGATGGAAAGGAATTGCTCTTTTAATAGCATCGCTTGGTAGACCGGCTCATTGAGATCCGCCAGTTTGCTCAACAGGTTCTGCTTTTTAGTGGTCACTTTGTTCTGCAGCAGAATGAAGCGCTGATTGCCATGGAGGATCTGGGATAATTCGTTGTTGTTTTGCCGACGGGCTTTTTTGAGTTCCTCATTGCGGACGGTATTGACCGCCTCATTGAGATAGCTTTTGACATGAAAATGGTCCAAGACGATCAAGGCCTCGGGGGCATGTTCCCGAGTGGCCGATAAGTATCCCTGAGCCCCGTCACTGGCCACGCCCTTGATCTGTTGGCAGGCTGGGGGTCCCAAGGCCCTATAAAAGTTGGAGAGGACCTCTTTACCCCGGTGGTTGTGATTCCAAATCACCTTACGTTGTTCAATATCGACCACGTTGGTGACGTATTTATGCCATTTCTGCCAAGCCACTTCGTCCACGCTCATATACTTCGGGACCGGGACGGGATCCAGTTTCAAAAGGGCCTGGGCTTCCAGGTTCTGCCGGTCTATCCGGTAAACGACCTCGTCATCCAAGCCCAGGTACCAGCCGGCTTCCTGGTTGGTAGTGATGGCCGTCAGGCGGGTGAGCTGATCGGCAAACCGCTGGGTAAACCGGCCACGGATCCAATCGAATTCCTCTACCCGAATACGGCCGTCCTCCATACAAATGACTTTTCGCTTCGGCACGTAAAGGAACACCCGCTTCCCAGCAAAGCGCAGATCTTCCACGATGACCTGCCCGGTCTGGTAGACTCGATTGAGGGGGTAGGCGCTACCACACCCGGAACAGACCGGCAGAGTTTCCTCCATGGGTTTCAGCAAAAAATGGAGACTGGTTTGGTCGTTTCGGATGACATGGCTGACTTTAAAATTTGGTATCTGGAGCAACTCTGTGATAGTCTCTAATTGCATCGGATTAGACCTCTGGCATCGTTCTTTCGGCAAATTAACCATACCAGATACGGTCCACATCCGATGCATTTTATTTTCGCCTCTATTTATGAGGGTTTCCGTTGGTTATTGACTTGTTTCCAACTTTTTCACGAAAGAACCAGAAAAGGAGGTCATATAGAGCTCCATGACCCCGGCAGTATCCTGGTCGGCGATATAGACCGTCCGACCGCTATCCGGGCTGATCTGATATTCAAACACATTCCTGTCGGTCACCAGAGGGCCGCTGAGTTTGATTCCGGCGGCCGCCGGACCTTTGGTGGGGACGCTGTAAAGATCACGGACGTGGGGCGTATCCTGGTTGGCGCGATAAGCCACCCGGCTGCTGTCCGGGGCGATCTTGAAATCGAACACCTCTCCGATTAACTTGATCTTTAAATCAAACGCATTTCCAGGGGGTACCAGTGCCCGGTTGAGCTTTATTCCGGCCACTGCCGGACCAGTCAGAGGAACGCTGTAGAGCTCTTGAACCCCAACCGTGTCCTGGTCGGCGAGATAAACCAACTGGGTGCTGTCCGGGCTGATCTTGAAATTGGACAAAACTGCGTTGAGTACGGGGATTTTGTTAAGCTTGATCCCGGCCGTCGCCGGACCTCCGAGGGGGACGCTGTAAATCTCAAAGACGTTAACCGACTGCTGATAGACCACCCGGCTGCTGTCCGGGCTAATCAAAGAATTCGCCATTAACGCTCCCGCCGGCCCCCAGGGCCTCGTTGAGCTTGATCCCGGCCGTCGCCGGACCGCCGAGGGGGACGCTATAAATCTCAAAAACATTATTCGTCTCCTGGTCGGCGGTATAAACCACCCGGCTGCCATCCGGGCTGATCGTATAATGGTAGACAATCCCATTGGGCACCAGATGACCGTTGATCTTGATTCCGACGGCCGCCGGACCTTTGATCGGAACGCTGTAAAGCTCACGGATGTTCACCGTCTCTTGGTCGACCAGGTAAACCACCCGGCTGCTGTCCGGGCTAATCTGAAAATAATACCTGCCTGAGGGGTCCCAGTGCCCCGTTGAGGATGATTCCGGCCGTTGCCGGACCATTAAGGGGGACGCTGTACAGCTCAAAGTCATTGATAACGGCATTTTGTTGATGGGCCTGATAAACCACCTGGCTGCTGTCCGGGCTGATCACAAAGAGGCTGTCAATATTCCCGAGGACCCCCACCTCTACGTTAAGCTTGATTCCGGCGGCTGCCGGACCTCCGAGGGGGACACTGTACAGCTCAAAGACATTAGCCGTTTGTTGGTCGGCGTAATAGATCACTCGGCTGCTGTCCGGGCTGATCTGAAAAAGAGCAACATTCCCACCGGCCACCAGGGCACCGTTGAGTTTGGTTCCGGTCGCCGCCGGTCCTCCAATGGGAACGCTGTACAGCTCATAGACAGTAGCCGTATCTTGGTTAGCCCTATAAACCACCCGGCTGCTGTCCGGGCTGATCTGCAAGGAAACGACGTTTCTACCGATGGGAAGTGGGGGATTCAAGCGAACAGGGGGCCCCCCTTCCAACAAGACGCTGTAAAGCTCATTCACCCCATCCGTGGTCCTGATCCGCCACATAGACGGCATACCGGCCATCCGGGCTGATCTGGAAATAGGTGATATTCCCGAAGGCGGGCATGACGCCGCTCAATTTGACGTTGGTGGCGGCCTGGAGGGGAGCGGTGGACCAAAGCGCGATCATTGTCAAAGCAATCGCAAAAAACACTTGGTATCGCCAATCCTTTCTCATCATCTTCTCTCCTCTCCTTAAAGCAATTAATCCCTTTGAAACAGGTCGGTGTAGATTTAATGTCCCCTTAACCCTGCCTCAGAATAAGAGGCAAGTGGAGTAAATAATTGGACGTCATATAGAGTTCAAAGACATCGTTTGTGTCCTGGTCGGCCACATAAAGTACCCGACCGTTGTCCGGACTGATCTGAAAAAGACCCACATTTCCGCTGGCCACCAGGGCCCCGTTGAGCTTGATTCCGGCCGCCGCTGGACCTCCGATCGGGACGCTGTAAAGTTCAAAGACGGTCGCCGTATCTTGGTCGGCCTGATAAACCACCCGGCTGCTGTCCGGACTGAACTGAAAGGTATTAACATTCCCGAGGGCCACCAGGGCCCCGTTGATCTTGACCCCGGACCCCGCCGGCCCCCCGATGGGGACGCTGTAAAGTTCAAAGACAGTAGCCGTATCTTGGTTGGCCCGATAAACCACCCGGCTGCTATCCGGGCTGATCTGAAAGTTATAAACACTCCCGAGGGCCACCAAGGCCCCGTTGAGCTTGATCCCGGCCGCCGCTGGACCTCCGATCGGGACGCTGTAAAGTTCAAAGACAGTAGCCGTATGTTGGTTGGCCCGATAAACCACCCGGCTGCTATCCGGGCTGATCTGAAAGTTATAAACACTCCCGAGGGCCACCAAGGCCCCGTTGATCTTGATCCCGGCCGCCGCCGGACCTCCAATCGGGACGCTGTACAATTCAGTGACATTATCCGTCTGTTGGTCGGCCCGATAAACCACCTGGCTGCTGTCCGGGCTGATCTGAAAGAAGTCATTCACATTCCCGCCGGCCACCAGTGCCCCGTTGAGCTTGACCCCGGACCCCGCCGGACCCCGATGGGGACGCTGTATAATTCAATGACGGTAGCCGTATCTTGGTTGGCCACATAAACCACCCGTCTGCTATCCGGACTGAGCTGAAAGGTAAGTACATTCCCGCCGGCCACCAGGGCCCCGTTGAGCTTGACTCCAGACCCCGCCGGACCCCAATGGGGACGCTGTGCAATTCAACCACATTATCCATCTGTTGGTCGGCCAGATAAACCACCCGGCTGCTGTCCGGGCTGACCTGAAAGAAAGTCACATTCCCGCCGGGTACCAGGGCCCCGTTGAGCTTGACCTCGGACCCCGCCGGACCCCCGATGGGGGCGCTGTATAATTCAGCGACAGATGCCGTCTGTTGGTTGGCCCGATAAACCACCCGACTGCTGTCCGGGCTGATCAGAAAGTAGGCACTCACATTCCCGCCGGCCACCACGGCCCCGTTAAGCTTGGTCACTGCCGCTGCCGGACCCCCGATGGGGACGCTGTAAAGTTCTGGGACCATAGCCGTATCTTGGTTGGCCACATATACCACCCGGCTGCTGTCCGGGCTGATCGAAAACGAAATAACGGTTCTACCGGAGGGAAGAAGGGGATTCCAATCGAATGGGGGAGCCCCCCTCCTAACAAGACGCTGTAAAGCTCATTTACTCCAACCGTGTCCTGATCTGCCAGATAAGACGGCATACCGGCCGTCCGGACTGATCTGGAATGAATTAACGTCCCCGAAGGAGAGGCATGACGCCGCTCAATTTGACGTTGGAGGCGGCCTGGAGGGAAGGGGTGGACCAAAGCGTGGCCACGATCAATCCAACGAGGATTAGTACCTGGAATCT
>CAWJJC010000027.1:0-485828 GCA_963843145.1 uncultured delta proteobacterium | reverse complement strand
ATTGATTATTAAAGAAAAGAAGTTACCTTGTGTCTCCCCCCCTTACAACAGCATCGAGCTCCCCAGGAATAACCGGGCAAATAAGAAAATGAAGGGCGTAATAACCCAGTCCAGGATATGGGTGAATAACAGCGCCAGGAGAATCAGAAAACCAAAAGGTTCGATCCGGCTGTACTGGTAAGCCGCCCGGGGAGATAAAAGTCCGGCTAAAACCTTGCCTCCATCCAGGGGAGGGATGGGAATGAGATTAAAAACGGCCAGGGCCACGTTGATGAAAACGCCATATTGGCAGATCAAGATCAACGGCTTAAAAAGCATCTGGACCGCCTCGACCGGAAGCAGGGGGAGCCCAAGTAATAACAATCGAAAGAAAAGAGAGAAGATAAAGGCCAAGAGAAAGTTGGCCAAGGCCCCCGAGCACGGCCACCCAAACCATATCCCGTTTGGGATTCCTTAAGTTGTTAAAGTTGACCGGCACCGGTTTGGCATAACCAAACAAAAAAGGGGCGTGGGACAGGATCAGCAGGCCCGGGAGCAGCAGGGTGCCGATGGGATCGATATGGGCCAGGGGGTTGAGGGTCAGACGCCCGGCCATTTTGGCCGTGGGATCGCCTAAACGGTTAGCTACCCAGCCGTGAGCAACTTCATGGAGGATGATGGCCAGAAGCAAGGGAATGGCCATGATGCTGATTTGTTGAATGGTTTCACTCATGGGTCCGCCAGGGTTCAGGGTTTAAGATAGCGTTCTTTAACATAGGCGATTTCATCGTTGCGGGTCAATACCTTTTCATTGATTCGGGCTTCCAGTAAATCGTTCAAGATCGTCTTGAATAGCGGGCTTGGAGGTAAACCCAGTGTCTTCAGGTCCTCCCCGCCCACGGAAAGCTTGATTCCTTTGAGCTTAGTGAAGTAAAGGGAGATGGCCTTGCGGGCGGCCTCCTGGTTGGTGCGAGCCATAAAGTACAAGAGGATCTCATTGGGAAAAGGAGAGAGTAAGGCATACACTTCAGACCGGGTTATTTTCTTTTTGCGGTTCAGGGTGATCAGGGCCTTTTCTCCTTCCCCTCGGCATAAGGAGACCAGTTCGACGACTCTCTTGGGTAAACCCAGGCGCTGCCGGATCCGATTCAGGTCGCTTAAGGGCTGGGTCAGGGCTAAGAAGAAAACCAGCCAGCGCTGGCAGGATTCGTTCAAGTAAAGCAGATTGAACCAGGACAGGATGCGGCGGATTTCTTCCAGCAGAATTTCGGTTTTGGGGGATAAGACCAGGTCCGGGTCGATGGCCTGGAGGATTTTTAAATCCGCCAGGCGGCGAATGATCGGTAAGGGGTTTTCTTCGTTAAGGATAAGGTAAAACTCGGAAAAAATTCTTTTGGGCGCCAGTTTATCAATCCCTCCGATCCGGAGGGCGTTTTCGATCAGGTTGGCCGTCAGTTTTCCGATCTTAAAACCGAAGCGCTGCTCGAAACGGACCGCCCGGAAAACCCGGGTCGGATCCTCAACGAAACTCAAGTTATGCAGGACCCGGAGGGTTTTTTCCTTGAGGTCCTTCTGCGCGCCGAAGAAATCAATCAGGATGCCGTAATGGCGGGCATTCAGTTTTACGGCCAGGGTGTTGATGGTGAAATCCCGCCGGTAGAGGTCCATCTTGACCGAACTGATTTCCACCACCGGCAGGGCGGCCGGCGATTCGTAATATTCCAGGCGGGCGGTGGCCACATCCACCTTGAAACCGTCCGGAAAGATCAAAACGGCGGTTTTGAACTTGCTGTGGGTGCGGACCCGTACTTCAAAATGCTGGGCAAATTCCAGGGCGAATTTGATGCCGTCCCCTTCAATGACCACATCGATATCCAGATTGTCGAATTTCAGGAAGAGATCTCGAACAAAGCCTCCCACCACATAGGCATTGTAACCCAACTGGTCGGCCACCTGCCCCAGAGATTTAAGAATCTCAATAACCCGGGCCTCGAGCCGTTCCTCCAGTAAATAGGCAATGTTTTTCTTCCGGACAAAGTGAGGGGCCTTGCGGGAGTCATAGAGGTACTCCTGCATGGGGGGGCTGGCCATCAGGATGTTGAGCAGGTCGGTCCGGGTGATCACCCCCAGCACTTTTCCGTCCCGAACGACCGGCAGAATCCGCTGCTTGTTTTCCACGATGAATTCCTGGATCTGGAACAGGGAAGTTTCCGGATCGACGGTTGAAAATTCGGTGTGCATGTATTCCCGGACGGACAGATCCTTAAGCCCATGAAAAATGGCCTTTTCCACTACCTGCCGGGACATCCAGCCCACCATTTTTTCATTTTCCATGACCAGCAGGACGTTGATGTTGTAGCGGGTCAGCAACTCGTTGGCATGCTCGATGGTTTCGCCCGGCAAAATCGACTTCACCGGATAGGTCATCATATCCCGGGCCTTGCGCAGGGGATTGATCCGGCTTTTAAGGTGCAGGAAGAGGGTGTCTTCCACCTGCACCATCGTCTGGTCCTTGACGGTGGCCGAAGCGGCAAAGGGGTGCCCTCCGCCCCCGAAGGCCAACAGGATTTCCCCCACGTTGACTTCCCGCAGACGGCTGCGGGCCACGATATAGACGCGGTCCTCCATCCGGGCGATGGCAAACAGGCAGTGGAGATTTTCCATGTCCATCAGCTTATGGACCAGGACAGCGAAATCCCCGACGTAATTGTCCGTGGAGGCCTTGGCCACCACGATTTCCACGTTGTTGATCGTATGTTTGGTGGCCGATTCCAGAAGTTGGTTGAGCAGGGAAACCTGCTCGACTGTCAGTTCCCGGGTCAGCAGGTCGGAGATCAGATTCAGATTTGCCCCCTGCTGGAGGAGGTAAGCGGCCGCCTGCAGGTCCTGGGTGGTGGTGGAGCCAAAGGTAAAGGAACCGGTGTCTTCGTAGATGCCCAGGGCCATGAGGGTGGCCTCCTCGGGAGTCAGGGAGATTTCCTTCTCTTCCAGGAGTTGGGTCATGATGGTCATGGTGGATCCGACCGCGCGGATGATTTCCAGGGATCCCTTGATCGCACCGTCTACCAGGGGGTGGTGATCATAGATGTGGATTTCCAACCCCGGGTGATCTAAAATCTCGGCGAATTTTCCGATACGGTCCGGTTGGCGGGTATCGACCAGAATCAGTCGTTCGATTCGTTCCAGCGGGACCTGTTTCAGTTTGATGAAATTATAGAGGTAAACGGTGGATTGGAGGAAAAAATTGCGCAGGTTCTGCTCCTGGGAACCGGGGAAGACCAGCAGGGCCTCGGGATACAATTTTTTGGCGGCCAGCATGGAGGCCAGTCCGTCAAAGTCGGCGTTCAGGTGGGTGGTAATTACCTGAAGGCCTCCGGTTTCGGGTATTTCGGACAAACCACGAGTCTGCACATCCATGGGTGGTTTACGCTCGGGGATGATAGCGACGATAGACTTCACGCAGGTGTTCGGAAGTTACCGAGGTGTAAATCTGAGTGGTGGAGATGTCCGCGTGACCCAGCAGGGTTTGAATGGACCGTAAATCCGCCCCCCCCTCCAGGAGATGAGTCGCAAAGGAATGCCGCAGGGTATGGGGAGAAATCGAGCGCTGGATACCGGCCTGCCGGCTGTATTGTTTCAAAATTTTCCAGAATCCCTGGCGGGTCAGGCGTCGGCCCCGATGGTTTAAAAAAACATAAGGAGAGGAACGTCCCTGGAGCAGGGGCTTCCTGCCGGAGGCCAAATACTCCCCCAAGCGTCGGAGGGCCAGGGAACTGATGGGGATCAGCCGTTCCTTTGACCCTTTTCCCATGGCCCGAATCAATTGGCTTTCCATCTCCAGTTGGTCCAGGGTCAGGGAAATAATCTCGGAGACCCTCAGCCCGGCGGCATAGAGGACTTCCAGCATGGCCGCGTCCCGAAGGCCCCGGGGAGAGGTGCTTCGTGGCTGGTCCAGGAGTTTTTCCACCTCCATCCCGGAAAGGGTTTTGGGCAGGGTTCGCTTAGGCTTTGGAGATTGGAGGGGCAGGAGCGGATTGTCGGTTCGCAGTCCTTCTTCTTGTAAAAATCGATAAAAAGAGCGAAGGGCTGAAAGGGCTCGGGCCTGTGAACGGCTGGAAAGGTCTCGGGCCCGAAGTTTTTTCAGATACTCGTACAAGGTATCGGTCTGAGTTTGCAAAACGGAAGTGATCCCCTGTGTTTTCAGGAACCGCAGATACCCGATCAGGTCCCGGCTATAGGATTCCAGTGTATTGGGAGACAGGCCTTTTTCAACCCGCAGGAAATTGATAAAACGGTCCAGGAGTTCATCAAACATTCAAAATTAATAGCAAATTTCCTCGGCTCTGTCAAGGTCCGTTATTGGCTGAGGATTGAAAACCCTTGACAGCTCGAATACTTCCAGTCCATTTTAGGTAAGGTTGTTCGCCCTTTGGGTGGGCGGCTACAAAAGGGCAGTTTAACCTAGAAGAGGTCGTCATGGATGAGCCGCACCTAAAATATGAAGTGGAAGGGACCACGGCCCTTATCACCCTGAACCGCCCCGGGGTCAAAAATGCCTTCAGTCTGGAAATGTTGACCCTTTGGCGTCAAGCCCTGGAACAGGCCCGAGAGAATGACCGGGTTCGGGTAATCATCCTGACCGGCCAGGGGGATGCCTTCTGCGCCGGGGGAGATCTACAGGACATGGACCGGGGCAAATTTAGGGGCTGGGACATGAAACGATTCCTCTGGGAAACGGTTTATCCCGTGGCGTTTATTATGGAATCCCTGGACAAACCGGTTATTGCCGCCGTCAATGGGGCGGCGGCCGGGGCTGGGCTGGACATGGCCCTCATGTGCGATTTCCGGATTTGCTCAAATAGGGCCAAGTTTTCGGCTTCCTTTATCAATATCGGGTTACTGGCCGGGGATGGGGGGGCCTATTTTCTTCCCCGCCTGGTCGGCCTGCCCCAGGCCCTGGAAATTCTGCTGACCGGGGATTTGGTTTCGGCGGAGGAGGCCTATCGAATCGGTCTGGTCAACCGGGTGGTTCCCCGGGAACACCTGATGAAGGAGACCCGACACTTGGCCGAAAAGCTGGCCTCCAAGCCGCCTCAGGCGGTCCGGATGATGAAACGGTCGGTTTATCAGGGCCTGAACAGCAGCCTGCGTGGCCATCTGGATTTCGTCTCCTCCCAACTGGGCCTCTTAACCCAGACCCACGACCATCAAGAGGCGGTTAAGGCCTTCCTGGAAAAAAGAAAACCGGTCTTTACGGGCGATTAGAGACAATATGCAACGTTTTTTAGCCAGTCTGAAGAGAACTCCCCTGGGTGAGGGGATCGTCCACCATCAGACCATTCCGGCCCGGCCGGCGCATTTCGGTCGACTCTCTTATTCGCTGCCTGGGATTTTAAACCGGGCCCTGGAGCAAAAGGGGATTTCCCGCCTTTACAGCCACCAGGTGGAGGCCCTGGAAGCGATCCACCAGGGTCGGCATACCATTGTGGCCACCCCCACGGCCAGCGGCAAGACCCTGATCTATGCCCTGTCCTGCCTGGAACAGCTTCTAACCGATCCCGCCTCCAAGGCCTTGTTCCTTTTTCCGATTAAAGCCCTGGAACAGGACCAGCGTAAGGCCATGGAGGAATGGGCTTTCCTTTTTCCGGATTGCCCCGAGGGGCTATCGGCCATCTACGACGGCGACACCCCCCCGAGTGATCGCAAGAAAATCCGCCAAAAGCCGCCGCCGATCGTGATTTCCAACCCCGATATGCTTCATCTGGGGCTCTTACCTTTTCACGAGAGTTGGAAGGAATTTTTTAAAAACCTGCGCTGGGTGGTCATCGATGAGGCCCACACCTACAAAGGGATCCTGGGCAGTCACGTGGT
Source organism: uncultured delta proteobacterium (assembly GCA_963843145.1). Taxonomy (GTDB): domain Bacteria; phylum Desulfobacterota; class RBG-13-43-22; order RBG-13-43-22; family RBG-13-43-22; genus CAVQSS01. The sequence goes on along the minus strand of CAWJJC010000027.1, from coordinate 479,978 downwards.
CCAGATCATCCGTCGTCTGAAACGGATCTGCCGGCTCTACGGGAGCGATCCCCGCTTTATCCTCTGTTCGGCCACCATCGCCCGTCCGGAGCACTTCTCCCAGGCCCTGGCCGGAATGCCCTTCCAGGTGGTGGAGTCCAGCGGCTTCCCCTCACCGGGCAAACACTTCCTCTTCATCAACCCCGACATCAGTCCGGCCGTGGTCGCTTCCCGGCTGTTCAGCCACTGCCTGGCCAAAGGGAAAAAGACCATTCTCTTCAGCCAAGGCCGACGTCAGACGGAATTGATTCACAAATGGGTGGAGCAGATGGCCCCGGCCCTGAAAGGCCGGATCAGCTCCTACCGGGCCGGATTCCTGCCGGAGGAGCGGCGAACGATAGAACGGAAGCTGTCCTCCGGGGAATTGCTGGGGGTGATCTCCACCAGCGCCCTGGAAATGGGTATCGACATCGGCTCCCTGGATGTTTGTATCCTGGTCGGCTATCCGGGCAGCATCATCAACACCTGGCAGCGGGGCGGCCGGGTGGGTCGGTCCCAGCAGGAATCGACTATATTTTTCGTGGCCCAGCCGGACGCCCTGGACCAGTATTTCATCCGCCATCCGGAGAACTTTTTTGAACGGGGCTTTGAAGCGGCCGTAGTGGATCCGGGCAACAGCCCGATCCTCAAGGCTCACCTGACCTGCGCCGCGGCCGAGCTGCCCCTGTCCCGGGAGGACCCCTTTTTCACCGCGGAGCGCTGCGGTCCGGAAATATCCGCCCTGGAGAAGGAGGGCAAGCTGCTGCGGAATGCCGCGGGAGACGGCTGGATCTCGTCCCGTAAAAAGCCGCACCGGGAGGTCAACATCCGCTCCCTGGGCGAGTCCTTTACCATCATGGAAGGGCGGAAGGGGAGGGTCGTCGGGACCCTGGACCGGTTGCGGGCCTTTCGCGAGTGCCACCCCGGGGCCATCTACCTCCACCGGGCCGTTCAGTTTCTGGTGGAGGAACTCGACCTCTTCGAAAAGAATGTCTATGTCAAGCCAAGGGAGGTCACCTATTACACCCGGATCCTGGCCCAGAAGGAAACGGAGATCATCGAGAAGGAAAAGGTCCGGCCGGTCGGGAATTTCCTGATCAACTTCGGCCGGGTATTAGTCACCGAAACTTTCACCAGTTATGAAAAGCGGGCCATCTACGGCCAGGAGCTGTTGGGGACCTATCCGTTGGAGCTGCCCTCCCAGACCTTCGAGACCCGCGGTTTGTGGATCGAGGTGGAAGGAGCGCTGCAGGAACAGCTCCTGGCCGGCCATTTCCAGGTTATGGGCAGCCTCCACGCCCTGGAGCATGCGGCTATCAGTATGTTTCCCCTTTATGCCCTCTGCGATCGGGGCGACATCGGCGGAATCTGCTACGTGCATCATCCCCAAGTGGAAAAGGGCGCTATTTTTATCTATGACGGGGTTCCCGGCGGCGTCGGGCTGGCCGAAAGGGGCTTCGAGATCATCGAGGACCTCCTCCAACGGACCATCGATCTGATCGCCGAGTGCGATTGCGAGGAAGGCTGCCCGTCCTGCATCCACTCTCCGCAATGCGGGTCGGGCAATAAACCCCTGGACAAGCGGGGGGCCCGCCATCTGGCCGGACTGCTGTTGGGGCAGATTTCCCTGCCGGCGGCCAAATCCTCGGAGCAGGATTTCTCCTTGACCCCTCCGGCGAAGCTTCCGGGACGGGAGCCGGAGCCTCCCCGCCTGGGGTTCTTTGATCTGGAAACCCAGCGTCTGGCCGAAGAGGTGGGCGGCTGGGGGAACACCCACCTGATGCGCTTGTCGGTGGGGGTGGTTTATGACTCCCGGGAGAATCGCTTTTTTGACTATCAGGAAAGTCAAGTGAACGCCCTGATTGAACATTTGAAAAAATGCGATCTGCTGATCGGCTTCAATATCAAACGATTTGATTACAGTGTGCTGAAGGCCTATTCCAATTTTAATTTTAAGGAATTTCCCACGCTGGATCTCCTGGAGGATGTCTATCAGTGCCTGGGGTTTCGGCTGAGTCTGGACCACCTGGCCCAGAAAACCCTGGGGGCCCAGAAGAGCGGGGATGGCCTTCTGGCGGTCCGCTATTTTCGGGAAGGGAAGCTGGGGGAGCTGACCGCCTATTGCCGGCAGGACGTGGAGATCACCAAATCCCTGTTTGAATTCGGCCGGCGGGAAGGCCATCTGCTGTTTGAAACCCGGGACCATCAGGCGGTCCGGGTCCCGGTGGACTGGAGCCCGGAGCGAATTCGCAGCCTGTTAAAATCGACTTGACAAAAAGGCGGCAATGTCCAATAAAAAAATAATCATTCTTTGCGACCTTTGCGTCTTTGCGGTGCAATTTAACCCTTTTGGAGATTCACCATGCCCATATACGAGTACGAATGCGCGGACTGCCGCCGGAAACAATCCTTTCTGATCATGAACCCGACGCGGGAGCTGCCTGAACTGCGCTGCAAGAAGTGCGGCGGTTCCAATCTAGGCCGTCTGGTTTCTCGGGTCAATGTAGTCAAGTCCGAAGAAGCCCGGATGGAGAGCCTGGCCGATCCGTCTAAACTGGGCGGACTGGACGAAAACGACCCCAAAAGCATGGCCCGCTGGATGAAAAAGATGGGTAAGGAAATGGGGGAGGAGATGGGGGAGGATTTCGATCAGATGGTGGATGAGGCCATGGATGGGGCTGAAGGGGGGGAAGGCCCAGGCGGCGAGGGCGGAGGCCCGGGAGGGTTTGACGACGATCTGTAGAGCCCAAAACCCTAACCAGATAGCTGGAAGAACATCCGGATCTCTTCCTGAAAATGGCTCCGCAATGAGAGGCGACCGATGCCCGGCTGGCAGCGTTTGAGGCCTGCGCTGGAACATCCCCCGAGTTTCAGTTATAATGTTTCAAACAAAGTCTGAAGTTCCTTAATCAAAGCTATCTCCATTTCGATGAAGCGGTCATCGCTGAGGATAAATTCTATCTCGAAATAGGTTTGGTATTCAACGGCACTGGAGGCATGCTCGGTGGCTTTAGTGATGGCCATATCCTTGAGGCCTTCAAAATCTTTAGTACGGGATATGGCCGTTTTGTGGAGAATGAGATGCATGGCTTTTTGGGCATCTTCGGCGGTCTCAAGGATGATATCAATCCCTTCCAATTTTTTGATAGCCTTGGTGATCTTTTCATCCCGTACTTTAATTTTCATGATTCCTCCACATCAAATGAAAAGCCTTTCTTCGCCCTGCGGGATCCTTGACTTCAACGCGAATGTATTGAGGTAGGTTAACTTTAATTCTCGCCATTGACAAGTATATAGTAGTGGCATACAATTTTATACGTAGGAGGACGGCATCCCGGGCGCGCGCCACGCTAAATATTCCGGATCGTTCGATCGACGATTTAATCAAGGCCCTGTCTCCGATGCCTTACCGGGACTTATTCAAGGGGGGCGATATCCGCATCACCGGACCCGTGGATTACGAATTCCTGCGGGGCGATTCAAAATAACTGTTCTCGGTTTATCGTTGAGCATCATTTCAACCACATGCTCAAAGTCCGCCGGCAACCCCTACCCGGAAAGTAAATCCTGAAAATCGATGAATCCAGAGGAGGATCAAGACCCATGACTCACCAGGCGGAAACCAAAAACATGGCGCTTTTTTGCGACTTCGAGAACATCGCCTTGGGTGTTCGAGACGCCAACTACGCCCAGTTCAACATTGACCAGGTCATCGAACGGCTCCTGCTCAAAGGGAATATCGTGGTCAAAAAGGCCTACTGCGACTGGGAGCGCTACAAAGAATTTAAGAAAGCCATGCACGAGGCCTCCTTTGAGTTGATCGAGATCCCGCATGTGCGCCAGTCCGGCAAGAACTCCGCCGATATTCGCATGGTGGTGGACGCCCTCGACCTTTGTTACACGAAAGGGCACGTGGACACCTTCGTCATCATCAGCGGCGATTCGGATTTCTCCCCCCTGGTCAGCAAACTGCGGGAGAACAATAAAGTCGTCATTGGGGTGGGGGTGAAAAATTCGACTTCGGACCTGCTGATCGCCAATTGCGATGATTTCATCTTCTACGACGACCTAGTGCGACCTCAGGTACCCCGCCCGAAGACCGGAGGGAGCGCAACCGCCCGCAAGCCGCCCCGGGGCCCGGCGGCGAAGGCCGCCGTCAAGCCCGCCGGGGACAAGAAGCGGGAGGCCTGGGACCTGGTGGTCAAGACCTACGAAGCCCTGGTCGAGGAACGGGGGGAGGGGGAGAAGATCTGGGGATCCATGATCAAGCAGACCTTGAAGCGTCGCAAACCCGGGTTCAGTGAATCCTATTATGGCTTTAGGTCTTTCGGTCAACTCTTGGAAGAGGCGGAAACACAGGGGATCCTGCAACTGGAGCGGGACGAGAAATCCGGCGGCTTTATCATCCTCAGTTGTCACGCCGTTTAATAGTTTGAGGATCCGTCGTTTTTTATTGGGGGGAGTTAAGGGGATTTCAAGGGAGCTGGAATAACCACCAACTTTTATTTAGATACTAAAATAAACATCGAACATCGAATGTTTGACGGAGGTTTTTTTTCATTGGATGTTGGACGTTCGATGTTCGATGTTCATCTTTTGTTAGAATTTGTTTTTCATCCTTCCCAGGGCTTCGAATAATTTAGAGTCGGCTATGAATCGATTCGGGAGCAACTCCACTTCCCTGGAAAATTTATCACTCGCGGACAGGTAATCATCCTGTAACTTTTTAATGGCCGGATTTTTTTCAGCTTCAGGATATTTCTTGAGCAGGGCCGCTTCCGGCCCTATGGCTCCTTTAAGCACCTTAAAACCCTTTTCCATGGCCGCGATGGCCTCATCGATTTTTTTTGCGGCCGCCATCTGGTTGGCGGCCTCATTGACGGCCATGATCTTTTCGCTATAAAATTTTTCTACTTCAACCAGGCCGGGATCCGAATCGCATCCGAAAAGCGAAAGGGCGGCCGCAATCAGGACCAGCAGCCTGACGATGGAATTTCTCATCTGAGTCTTCTCCGTATATATTTCAATTGACGACCGTGCCCGGTTGGGTGATCAGGGTCAGGCCGATGATCGCTTGCTGGCAAAAGTGCCTGAAATCGTTGTAGCTTTCATCATCCAGGGCCCTGCCGCTCGTTCGGCGGTCGGCATAGATCAGCGCGATGGATTTGTCATGGGCCACTATGGGCATAATAAAGAAGGGGGTTGTACCGATCAGCGAAACCACGTCTTCAGTAATGAGGTGATAGACGTCGGTCACGGAATGCTCGCCGATCCACAGGGGTTCTTTCTTCTCCATGACTTCGCTGAAAATATTGTTGCTTAAGGGGATGGGTTTAAGAGAGGCGGGCAGCGTCGGTTCCTCCCCGTGCCAGCCAAGTTGAAATTTAATCTCCAGCCGGCTTCTATCCGGGGTGCGCAGGGCGAAAAAAACCCGATCCATGCTGACCGCCCGGAAAATTCCCTCCAGCACCAGGGTAATAAAAACACCATAATCCGGCTTCTTCTCCAGCATCAGGCCGGCCAGGTCGTGAAGAATTTTCAACTGCAGATTGGGATCCGGATGGAGCGGCGGGAGAAGTTCATCTCCGGTTTCGAGGACCAGGGTTTCGGGAGGGGAGGATTCCTGAGGCAGCGGGATGAGTCGGCTGGCCTGGGTGGCCCCAAAACTAACTGCAGTACGTACGGCTTCCGCGGCGTTCTTGTGAACCAGGGGGGCGACTATTTCCTGTGGCAGATTCAGGGAAACAGCGGCTTGATCGATAAGCTGCCTTACCTCGGTTGAGTGCCAACCTTTTTGAACCGTCCCGGCCAATTTTTGGCCCCAAAGGATGGTTTTGATCCGGGGGCTGGTTGACTGGCGAGAATCCAAGGCGTCCAAAAGCAAAGGGCTCAAGTGCCAATCCTTGCTCAAAGCCAAGGTGAGCTGTTCAAAGGAAAACCCCAGGAGTTCCTGCTCGGCCCTAATCCGGTTGTTCTGCGGCAAGAGCAGAATTTTTTCAAGCTGCTGGGTCAGTTCCTCCCCGGCAAAGCACCAGAAGGCCATTTCCCCCAGCAAGTACAAGAAGGCGGCGATAAAAATTTCCTCCGGCGATTCGTCGCGATTTTTTTCGGCCAGCCAGCGGGCTTGGACGGCGGCGTGAAAAGCAGAGGCCATTATCTGGGTTACGCGTTCCCGCGGGGTTCCCTGGAGAAGGCTCTCCACCACCGCCTTGGTCTGGCAGATGGCGCGGATGGTATCAAACCCCAAGATCATTACGGCGCGGGTCACGGTATTCACATTATTGTACCCGCCGCCAAGGGGCTTCGACGCCCGCCCATATAAAAAGCGCTATTGGCCATCTTTAAAACTCTGGAGGTCATTAAGGCATCCTGAAGGATGGCGTTGGCCAGCACGGCGGGAGTACTCTGGTTCAGGGAAGAGACCACCGCTATATTTTTAGCCGTTTGAGCAAAAATCGGCATGTCCCGGCTGGTCAAACGTTGCACCCACTGGACCAGACTATTCGACGGTAGGTTCTTGCGGTAACGACATCCGATGACCTTAAAAATACGCGGATCACAGGGAGATAGTTAAGGTTTCCTCTTCCCATTGCCCGCTGTCACTTCAGATAACTCATCTTGGCCATAAGCGAACGAATCAGGCCCAACCGATCCTTGGGCGATAAGTCAAAATAAAAGCAACTTTCCATTAAGATGGAGATTAGTTCCTGGGTCTGTTTTCGATGTCCCGCAAAAAGAATGCCCACAAATTTCCCTTTTATTGGGTATATCGGATGGAAGCTCTGAAAGGTTTAATCGCCGCGGGACAGGTCGATGAAATCGGGCTAATGCTTAAAGGCCCGCTGGCCGGTAAAGACCATGGCGGCCCCGGCCTGGTTGCAGGCCTCGATCACTTCGTAATCTCGGAGGGAACCGCCGGGCTGGACCACGCCGCTGATCCCCTGGCGCAGCCCCACATCCACACCGTCCCGGAAGGGGAAAAAGGCATCGGAGACCATTACGGCCCCGGGCAGTCCGGCCCTGTCCTCTTGGGTTCTCCGGTCAATGGCCGCCTTTTCGAGGTTGTCCCGCCGCCCTTGGTCGATGGCCAGTTCGAGTTCCTTGTAGGGGATCCCGTAGGCGTCAAAACAGATCCAGTCGGCATACTTGGTGTAGGCCTTGAAGACCGCTATCTCGGCCACGCCCACCCGGTCCTGTTCGCCGGTACCGATGCCGACCGTGCATTCGTCTTTGATATAAAGGACTGAATTGGAGGTTACCCCCTGTTCGACCGACCAGCCGAAATACATGTCTTCCAGCTCTTTTTCGGAGGCCGGCCGTTCAATCCGAAATTCCTTTCCCTGGTAGGTGCAAGCCGCCGACTTAAAATCAGCCTTCTTCTGAATGGCGTTGAGGGGAGACTGCTGAACAATCAGGCCGCCATCCTGGAGGCTCTTAAAGTCTACGAAACGGGTCTGCCTGAGCTTTTCCAGGAGGTCCATCCGCGGGACCCGGAGGATGCGCAAGTTGCCCCGGCTCGATAAGATGGAGACGGCGCCCTCCTCGTAATCCGGTGCCGCCACTACCTCCAGGTAATCCCGGGCGATCAATTCGGCGGTGGATTTGTCCAGGGCGCGGTTAAAGACAGCGGCCCCGCCAAAGGCGGCGATCCGGTCGGCCCGATTGGCCCGGAAGTAGGCCTCGGAAAGAGCCGTCCCATAGGCCGCGCCGCAGGGATTGTTGTGTTTGACAATCACGGCGGCGGGTTTTTCCAACAGGAACTTGAGGATATTTAAGGCGTTGTCCACATCGGTGAGGTTGGTCTTCCCCGGATGCTTGCCTTCCTGGATCATCTCGGCCTCGGAGATGGCCGAAACGAGACCGCAGCCGGGTTTAATGAAGGCGCAGGCGCCTAAAACCAGGTTCCCGTTGACCAGCTCATAAAGGGCCGCCTCCTGGCCCGGGTTTTCCCCATAGCGCAGCCCTTTTTCTTCCAGGATCCCGTCCTTCTGGGGCAGTTTCCAGGTCCTTTTCCTGTACACCAGGGTCTGGTCATCAAAGGAAATGGATAGGGTGGAGGGAAAGTGATCGGCCATGACCGTCCGGTACATCTTTTTTAAGTCATCCATAAATACTCCTTGACGTGAGGCGTTAGGCGTGAGGGGTGAGGCGTAGAGGGAAGAGTTTTTTGAAGCGCCGTCACCTTACGCCTTGCGCCTCACGCTTTACGCCTCACGTTAGGCGTTAAGCGCCCGGCGTCTTCTGGCGTTCGATATAAGCGTAGGCGCTGTGATTGTGGATGGATTCGAAATTCTCCGAGTCGATGGCAAACCAGGTAATATTCGGGTCCGCTTCCAGCTTAAGGGCGATCTCCCGGACCACGTCCTCCACAAACATTGGGTTTTCATAGCCCTTTTCGGTGACGAATTTTTCGTCATTTCGCTTCAGGACCGAGAAAACTTCGCAGGAGGTGGACTCCTCCACCAGGCGGATGATATCCTCGATCCAGAGAAATTTTTTGAAACGCAGGCTGACCCGGACTTCGCCCCGCTGGTTGTGGGCCCCGTACTCGCTGATCTCTTTGGAACAGGGGCAGACCGTGGCAATGGGGATCCGCAGTTTGATGGCCAGGTCCCGGCCCTTGGTCCCGTTGACCGAACCGGTAAAGGTGCAGACATATTCCATCAGGCCCTCGGACCCGCTGATCGGGGCCTTTTTGGTGATAAAATAGGGGAAGGTGATCTCCATGTGGGCCGATTCGGCATTTAGACGGTTCTTCAATTCATCTAAAATCCGGCTGAAGTTTTCCAGGGAAATCTGGCGGCGGTATTCGCTCAGGACCTCGATGAACCGACTCATGTGGGTCCCCTTGTGATCATGGGGCAGGTTCACGTACATGTTGATGCTGGCCACCGTCTGCTGCGTGCCGTTTTCCTTGTCCCGGACGGTGATGGGATAGCGGATGTTCTTGACCCCAACCTTGTCGATCTCGATATTGCGGTGGTCTTTCTGGCTTTGGACGTCGATCATAAAAAACAGGCCTGAGGCGCAAGGGTTAAGGCACTAGGAAAAGACCCCCAACGATCATCGGATCGGGATGGCCGTACACGGATTCACCAAAAAACTCAGGTTTTCTGTTGTAACCGTGTACCCTGCCCCCTGACCCTTGCGCCCTTCTTTCTTTACCAGCCGATGGACAAATACTCATGAATGGAGTCGGCGGCCAGTCGTCCAGCCCCCATGGCCAGGATGACCGTGGCCGATCCGGTGACGATATCGCCGCCGGCCCAGACCCCGCGTTTGAGGGTCTTGCCGGTTTTCTCGTCGGCCACGATATAGCCGCGCTTGTTGGTCTTCAGTCCCGGGGTGGTGGCCGTGATCAGAGGATTGGCGCCCGCTCCGATGGCGATCACCACCAGATCGGTATCCAGGGTAAACTCCGATCCCTTTAGGGGGACCGGTCTCCGGCGTCCGGAGGCATCCGGTTCACCCAGTTCCATCTTGATGCATTCCATAGCCACCACTCGGCCCTGGTCATCCCCCAAAAACTTGGTGGGATTGGTGAGCAGGAACAATTCCACCCCTTCTTCTTCGGCATGGTGGATTTCCTCACCCCGGGCGGGCATCTCCGTTCGGGAACGACGATAGACGATCTTAACGCTCTTGGCCCCCAAACGCAAGGCCGTGCGGGCTGAATCCATGGCCACATTCCCGGCGCCCAGGACGACTACATTCTTCCCGAAAATAATCGGGGTATCGTATTGGGGAAAGAGGTAGGCCTTCATCAGATTCGATCGGGTCAGGTATTCGTTAGCGGAATAAATCCCGATCAGGTTTTCGCCGGGGAGGTTCATGAAGACCGGCAGTCCGGCGCCCACGCCCACATAGACGGCATCAAACCCCTCCTCGGTCATCAGCTCCTCAATAGTCTGGGTACGGCCGATGACGGCGTTGCAAACTATTTTACCGCCCAGTTTCTCCAGTATATTGACCTCGGCCTCGACGATGGCCTTGGGCAGCCGGAATTCCGGGATACCGTACACCAGGACCCCGCCGGCTTTATGAAAGGCCTCATAAATGGTCACGTCGTGCCCCTTGAGGATCAGGTCCCCGGCCACGGTCAGTCCGGAGGGACCGGACCCGATAACGGCTACCTTTTTGCCGGTGGGTTCGGCCTTGTGGGGCAGTTTGAATTCCCCCTTGGTCCGTTGATAGTCCGAGGCAAAGCGTTCCAGACGGCCGATGGCCACCGGTTCATCCTTCTTGCCCAGGATGCACAACTGTTCGCACTGGGCTTCCTGGGGGCAAACCCGACCGCAAACCGCCGGGAGGCTGGTCTTTTCCCAGAGTTTCATAATGGCCCCGGAAAAATCACCCTTATTGATTTCCCGGATAAAACCCGGGATGTCGATCTGGACCGGGCAACCTTCTACGCAGGAGGGTTTCTTGCACTGCAGGCAGCGGCTGGCCTCCAACTGGGCCGTTTCCGGGGAATATCCCAGGGGGACTTCCTCGAAATTCCTGGCCCGGACCTTGGGCTCCTGTTCGGGCATCTTCTGGCGAGGCACCTTATCTTTTTTCTTAGGTTCTTCAGTCATATATCCTTTCCTCCCTTAAGCCTGACTATGCGGTTTATTTTAAACGTGTTTTATTCTAGCCGAAAAATTAAGAATTTTTCGGCTTAGGCCTGGCACTGGCATTGGTGAAAGTGATCCAGGGACTGCTTTTCCTGCTCCAGGTAGGCCCGCTGCCGCTGGATCAACTCGTCAAAATTCACCGCGTGGCCGTCGAACTCGGGGCCGTCCACGCAGCCGAAGCGGGTAACGCCGTTGACCGTCACCCGGCAGGCGCCGCACATGCCGGTCCCGTCCACCATGATGGGGTTGAGGCTGACCATGGTCTTGATCCCGTATCCGGCGGTCAACTTGCAGGTGAATTTCATCATGGGGACCGGCCCGATGGCCACGATCAGGGCGATGGGATTTTCTTTCTTATCCAGGTATTCCTTGAGGACATCGGTGACAAATCCGTGATGGCCGTAGGAGCCGTCGTCGGTGCAGACCCGCAGTTCGTGGGAGGCTTTGGTCATTTTCTCCTCCAGGATTAACAGGTCCTTGTTTCGCGAACCGATAATCCCGATAACGTGGTTGCCGGCGGCCTTCAGACCCTTGGTGATGGGATGCAGCACGGCCACTCCGGTTCCACCGCCCACGCAAATAACGGTTCCCAGTTTTTCTACATGGGTCGGCTGGCCGAGGGGACCGCAGATGTCCTGAAAATAATCCCCTACCTTCAAGGTCTTGAACAGGGCGGTCGATTTTCCCACTACCTGATAAATGAGGTTGATGGTCCCGGTTTCGGGGTCGGTATCGGCCATGGTTAAAGGAATCCGTTCCCCGGTTTCGTTGGCCCGGATGATGACAAATTGACCGGGCTTGGCCTTCCTGGCGATCAAGGGGGCGTCCACGATATTGCTGACCACCGTCCCCTGGGCCATTTCTTCTTTTTGCAGGATTTTAAACACGGTTTCGCTCCTTTAGGTAATTATTAAGACAAATAAAGGTGCTTAGCACAAAAGGTCCGTCCTGTCAAAATAAAACTCCTGATATCAGCCCCTGGACCGGGTTCAAGGGAGAGAAGGACGGTCAGAAGATAAAAGAAACATAAATTCAAAAGGTTATCTCGGGAAGGGGAGGGATTTTTTTGGCTTGACGGTTGCTTGCCGGGTGTGATAAGAGAACCAAGTTTATCAACTATTCTCATTTTAAGAACGGGTTTACTAAAAATAGAGCAAAAGGAGGAATTCCACGATGGCGTACAACGCGGTGAAGATGAAGGACTGGCAGATCTCCGAGGCTGCAGAGAAAAAGATGCCCCGGCCGGAAGAATGGCGGGAAAAAATGGGACTGGATCGGGATGAACTGATCCCCTACGGGCGGCTGGCCAGGATGAATTTTCTAAAGATTATGGAACGCCTGAAGGACAAACCGGACGGGAAATATATCGAAGTGACTGCCATCACTCCCACCCCCCTGGGAGAGGGAAAAAGCACCACCTCGGTCGGGCTGATGGAAGGGTTAGGCAAGCGGGGAATGAACGTGGGCGGCGCCCTGCGACAGCCTTCGGGCGGGCCGACCATGAACATTAAAGGCACGGCGGCCGGCGGCGGAAACGCCCTGGTTATCCCCATGACCGAATTTTCCATGGGCCTGACCGGCGACATCAACAACATCATGAACGCCCATAACCTGGCCATGGTGGCCATGACCGCCCGGATGCAGCACGAGCGCAACTACAACGACGAACAGTTGAAACGGCTGACCAAGATGCGTCGGCTGGATATCGACCCCACGCGGGTGGAGATGGGCTGGATCATCGACTTCTGCGCTCAGGCCATGCGTAATATCATCATCGGCATCGGGGGTCGTCTGGACGGCTACATGATGCAGTCCAAATTCGGCATCGCCGTCTCCTCGGAAGTCATGGCTATTCTGTCGATCGTCAACGATCTGGCCGACATGCGGAAACGCCTCGACGAGATCACCGTGGCCTTCGACAAAAAAGGCAATCCGGTGACCACGGGCGACCTCGAGGTAGGCGGGGCCATGATGGCTTTCATGGTCGATTCGATCAACCCCACCCTGCTGTCCACGGCCGAATACCAGCCTTGTATGGTCCACGCCGGTCCTTTCGCCAATATCGCTGTCGGCCAGTCCTCCATTATCGCCGACCGCGTGGGGCTCAAACTCTTTGATTATCATGTCACCGAAAGCGGTTTTGCGGCGGATATCGGCTTCGAGAAATTCTGGAATGTCAAATGCCGCTATAGCGGCCTGAAGCCCCACGTGTCGGTCCTGACCACCACCATCCGGGCGCTGAAGATGCACGGCGGCGGTCCCAAGGTCGTGGCCGGGCTGGCCCTGCCCGAAGAATACACCAAGGAAAACGTGGGCCTGGTGGAGAAGGGCGTGGCCAATATGGTCCACTGCATCGAGGTCATCCGCAAATCCGGCATGAATCCGGTGGTCTGCATCAACGCCTTCCACACCGATACCAAGGATGAAATCGCCATGGTGCGCAAGTACGCCGAGAAAGCCGGCGCCCGCTGCGCCCTGTCCACCCATTGGGCCGACGGCGGCGATGGGGCCCTGGAGTTGGCCGATGCGGTTATCGACGCCTGCAAGGAAAAATCCAAATTCAAGTTCCTCTACCCGATCGAAATGAAGCTTCGCGACCGGGTGGCCAAGATCGCCAAGGAGGTCTATGGGGCCGACGGGGTCTCCTGGACGGCCGAAGCCGAGGCCAAGGCCAAGATGCTGGAAAGCAATCCCAAATACGCCGACTACGCCACGATGATGGTCAAGACCCACTTGAGCCTCACCCATGATCCGACCAAGAAGGGGGTGCCCAAGGGTTGGACCCTGCCTGTCCGGGACGTGTTGATCTATTCCGGCTCCAAATTCCTCTGCCCGATTGCCGGGACCATCACCCTGATGCCGGGAACGTCCTCCAATCCCGCCTTCCGCCGAATTGACGTGGACGTCAAAACCGGTAAGACGAAAGGCCTGTTTTAACTAAACCCGAATGCCCAGGGATGCCTCATCCCTGGGCGTTTTTTTACCGGTCAAGCACAAAGGCACAGACTAAAATACTTACGATACAGAAGGATTGATTTATGGCAGCCAGCGAAAATAAAAAAGTAGGGGCGGTGATGGTGGCGGGGGCCGGGATTGCCGGAATCCAAACGGCTCTGGACCTGGCGAATTCCGGTTTTTACGTCTATCTGGTGGAAAAGAAATCGGCCATCGGCGGGGTGATGGCCCAACTGGACAAGACCTTTCCCACTAACGATTGCTCCATGTGTATCATCTCGCCCAAATTGGTGGAAGCGGGCCGGCATCTGAATATCGAATTGTTAACCTTGACGGAGGTCCAGGAGGTCAGCGGCGACCCGGGAAATTTTCAGGTAAAAATCCTCGAACATCCCCGCTATGTGGATAAAAGCAAATGCACGGCCTGCGGGGAGTGCGCCAAGGCCTGTCCCATCGAGGTTTCCAACCTGTTTGATATGGGTATGCGAAACCGCAAGGCTGCCTATAAATTTTATCCTCAGGCCATGCCCAGCGCTTTCGCCATCGAAAAGCGGGGGACGGCCCCCTGCAAGGCCACCTGTCCGGCCCACGTCAGCGTCCAGGGGTTTATCGCCCTGATCAACCAGAATAAATACCGGGAGGCCCTGGCCCTATTCAAAGAGGCCCATCCTTTTCCCGGAATCTGCGGCCGGGTCTGTCACCACCCTTGTGAGGGAATCTGTACCCGGGGAGACCTGGACCAACCCCTGGCCATTCAGTACCTCCATCGCTTCCTGGCGGATGAGGACCTGGCCCAGACCGAACGCTACGTTCCGGAAGTCAAGGAACGAAAGTCCGAAAAAATCGCCATCATCGGTTCCGGTCCGGCGGGTCTGGGGGCCGCCTATTTTCTGGCCCAGGATGGCTATCCGGTGACCGTTTACGAAAAACTTCCGGTCGCCGGGGGCATGATGGCCGTGGGCATCCCCGAGTACCGTCTGCCCCGGGACATTCTCCGTTCCGAAATTCAGACCATCGAGGCCCTGGGGGTGGAGATCAAGACCGGAGTGACTTTCGGTCAGGATATTACCCTGGATTCCCTGAAGGCCGAGGGCTTTCGGGCCTTCTTCCTGGCCACCGGCCTTCATGTGAGCCGGGGCCTGAACGTGGAAGGGGAGGATTTGCCCGGGGTGCTCAAAGGGGTGGAATTTCTCAAAGACTCGGCCCTGAAGAACCCGGTGGCCCTGGGTAAAAAAGTACTGGTCATCGGCGGCGGCAACGTGGCCGTCGATGTGGCTTTAAGCGCCAAACGCTTAGGCGCGGAGCAGGTCACTCTGATCTGTCTGGAAAAACGGGAAGAAATGCCGGCCTGGGAGTACGAAATCGAAGAGGCCCTCGAAGAGGGGATCGAAATCGTCAACAGTCTGGGCCCGAAGCGGTTTCTCCAAGAAGGCGGTAAAGTCAGCGGGGTCGAATTCAAACGCTGTACGTCCGTCTTTGATGCCCAGAAGGCCTTCCGGCCGACTTACGATGAGAGCGATCTGACCACACTCAGCGGAGATACGGTCATCGTGGCCATCGGGCAGGCGGCCGATCTCTCCTTCGCCTCCGGCCAGGGCGTCTCCGTAACCCCTCGAGGAGGGCTTCAGGGTGATCCGGTTTCCCTCGAAACCCCTCTCCCCGGCGTATTTTGCGGCGGGGATGTCTTTTACGGCCCCAAGTCGGTGGTCGAAGCCGTGGAAAGCGGCAAGAAGGCCGCCGAAAGCATCCGCCGCTACCTCAACGGGGTGGACCTGAAAGCCGGTCGGGAAGAGGATTGGTCCTACGAGAAGCCCTCCACGGAGGGGGTCCTCAAGAAGCCCCGCCTGTCCATCACCAAGATCCCCCCGGCCGCCCGGGAAGGGAACTTTCAGGAAGTGGCCCAGGGGTTCCAGGAAGCCACCACCCTGACCGAGGCCGAACGGTGCCTGAAGTGCGGGATCTGTTCCGAGTGTTACCAATGCGTCAAGGCCTGTCTGGCCGAGGCGGTGGTCCATGAAATGCAGCCCGTCGAGCGGGTCATCGAAGTCGGATCGATCGTCATGGCCCCGGGGTTCAGACCCTTCGATCCTACGGCCTATGAAGCCTATCATTATGCCCATCATCCCAACGTGGTGACCAGCATGGAGTTCGAGCGGATCCTCTCCGCCTCGGGCCCTTACGAAGGGCATCTGATCCGGCCTTCCGACCACAAGGAACCGGAAAAGATCGCCTGGCTGCAATGCGTGGGTTCCCGGGATATCAACCATTGCGACCACGGGTATTGTTCGGCCGTCTGTTGCATGTACGCCATCAAGGAGGCGGTGATCGCCAAGGAACACAGCCCGCATCCTCTGGACACGGCCATCTTTTTTATGGATATGCGGACCTACGGCAAGGATTTTGAGAAATATTATAACCGGGCCGAGAACGAGCGGGGGGTTCGATTCATCCGTTCCCGGATTCATACCATCGATCCGATTCCGGGCAGCGACAATCTCCTGCTGCAGTATGTCACGGAAAAAGGGGAGGTCCGGCAAGAAGAATTCGATATGGTGGTCCTCTCCGTGGGGCTGGAAACCGCCCCCGAGGCCGTTGACCTGGCGCGAATACTGGGGGTACCCATCGATAAAAACCAGTTTGCTCAGGTGAGCAGTTTTACCCCGGTGGCCACGGAAAGACCGGGGGTCTTTACCTGTGGGGCCTTTAACGGGCCCAAGGACATTCCCCAGGCGGTGATGGAAGCCTCGGCCGCCGCCTGTGCCGCCTCGGAGGGAATTGCCGAGAGCCGCAACCAGTTGATCCGTTACCAGGAATTGCCTCCGGAAAAAGACTTCGCCGGAGAGGACATTAAGGTAGGGGTCTTCGTCTGTAACTGCGGGATCAATATCGGCGGGGTGGCCGATGTGCCGGCCGTCCGGGAGTACGCCAAGACCCTGCCCCAGGTGGTCCATGTGGAGGACAATCTCTTTACCTGTTCCCAGGATACCCAGGAGAAGATGAAGCAGGTTATTCAGGAAAAGGGGATCAACCGGGTGGTGGTGGCCTCCTGTTCCCCCCGGACCCACGAACCCCTCTTTCAGCAGACCATCCGCGAGGCCGGGTTGAATACCTACCTATTTGACATGGCCAATATTCGGGACCAGGACACCTGGGTCCACCAGGGCGACCCCGAAAAAGCCACCAGTAAGGCCAAAGACCTGGTCCGGATGGCGGTGGCTCGGGTTTCCCTGCTGGAGCCCCTGCATAAGGTCTCCTTCGGTTTAAAGAAAACGGCCCTGGTGGTAGGCGGCGGCGTGGCCGGTATGACGTCGGCCCTCAAACTGGCCCAGCAGGGATACCAGGTTAAATTAATTGAAAAAACAGATACCCTGGGCGGGAACGCCCTAAAACTCCGCCATACCTGGAAGGGGGAAGACATCCAGGCCTTTGTGCGGGATTTGATCGCCCGGGTCAGCAGTCACCCCCTGATCGAGGTCCATTTTAATACCGAGGTGGAGCATGGGTCGGGCTTTGTGGGGAACTACACCACGGTCCTTAATCAGGGCGGCCAGACCCAACAATACGAACACGGGGTGGCCATCCTGGCCACCGGGGCCCAGGAATGGCAACCGGATGTCTATGGCTATGGCCAAGACCCGCGGATCATGACCGCCCTGGAATTGGACCAGGCTATTACCGCGAATGATCCCCGGTTAACCGGGGCCCAGACGGCGGTATTCATCCAGTGCGTCGGTTCAAGAGAGCCGGAGCGCCCCTATTGCAGTAAGGTCTGCTGCACCCACAGCGTGGAGAGCGCCCTGACCCTGAAGAAACTCAATCCCGAGATGGATATCTTCATCATCTACCGGGACATCCGGACCTTCGGAACTCGGGAGGACCTGTACCGGGAGGCCCGGGACAAGGGTATTTTCTTTGTCCGCTATGATCTGGAGAATAAGCCGGAAGTTCAGGTGAACGGGGATAAGCTGACGGTGACGGTGATCGACCACGTTTTGGGCCAGCCGCTTACTTTGTCGGCCGATCTGCTGACCCTGGCCTCGGCCATCATCCCCAATCCGGTCAAAGAACTGGTCGATGCCTATAAGATTTCATTGAACAGCGAAGGGTTCCTGTTGGAAGCGCACATGAAATTGCGGCCGGTGGACTTCACCACGGAAGGAATTTACCTCTGCGGCCTGGCCCATTACCCCAAGCCTATCGACGAAAGTATTGCCCAGGCCCAGGCGGCCGCCGGGCGAGCTTTGACCCTGCTCTCCAAAGACTCCGTCCAGGTAGGCGGCGTGGTGGCCGTGGTCAACCCGGAACTCTGCGCGGTTTGCCTGACCTGCGTCCGGTCCTGCCCGTTTAACGTGCCGGTGATCGGCGAGAGCGGGGCGGCCGAGATCGACGTTTCTAAGTGCCAGGGCTGCGGGGTCTGCGTCTCCGAATGCCCGGGCAAGGCCATTGCCCTGCAGCATTTTACCGACAAGCAGGTCATAGCCAAGGTGGATGCCTTGATGGAGGAAGCGGCCTGATAAAACCTAATAACCAAAACTAGCTGAATTCTTGATTAAAACTCGAAATCCGAATTTCGAAACTCGAAACAAATTCAAATGATCCAATCTCAAAATTCGAAACGTTCTTGTTTTGATCATTTGGATTTTGGACCTTCGTGCTTGTTTCGGATTTCGTGCTTCGAATTTCGGATTTAGGGATCTTAACTTGTTCATCAAAGGAGTTCCAAATGAGCGAACCATTCGAACCTAAAATCGTTGCTTTCTGCTGCCAGTACTGAGCCTACAGCGCTGCGGACCTGGCAGGTTCCATGCGACTGCAATATCCGAGCAATGTGCGGGTGATCATGATGCCCTGCACCGGCCGGGTGGATGTGATCCACCTGCTGAAAGCCATCGAAGATGGGGCCGACGGGGTCTATGTGGCCGGCTGCCTGGAAGGGGATTGCCATTATCTGACCGGCAATCTCAAGGCCCGCAAGCGGGTGGAAGCGGTAAAAAAGATACTCAACGATCTGGGCCTCGAAGAGGACCGGGTGGCCATGTACAACCTTTCGGCCGCCCAGGGACCCCGTTTCGCCGAGATCGCCCGGGAGATGACCGAAAAGATCAGGGCCCTGGGCCCCAGCCCCTTGAATCGGCAGGCTAAGGCCGCTTGAGGAAGAAGGTGTGGATCTTTGAGCAAAATCCGAAATCCGAAACAAATTCAAATGACCTAAATTCGAAATTCAAAACGTTGGGCTCTCCGGGCCTGGTTAAAAATGGGCCGGCGTTTTGGTCATTTGAATTTTGAAATTTTCGTGTTTGTTTCGGATTTCGTGCTTCGAATTTCGAATTTAAAAATCCTTCCGATCCCTATTGGAGATCCGAAACCGGAAATCAGCCAATAACCTAACTTTGGAGGATGAATATTATGGTGGTAGCCGAAAGAAAACCCTTAAAAGAAATCCTGACCATGCTCGAGCCTTATAAAAAGATCCTGGTGGCTGGCTGCAAGGGGTGCGTGACCGTCTGCAACGCGGGCGGCAAGAAGGAAGTGGAGGTCCTGGCCGCGGAGATCCGGATCGCCCGGAAAAAAGAGGGCCAGGAACCGGATGTGCAGGAGATTACCATAGAGCGTCAATGCGATCCGGAATATATCGAACTGTTGGAGGGTCCACTGAAAGACCGGGATGCGGTGATTTCCATTGCCTGCAGCGTGGGTCCCCAATATATCGCCGGCCGGTACTCGTCTCAGATGGTCTTCCCGGGATTGAACACCACCTTTATCGGCGGCTCTCTGGAACACGGCGTCTTTGCCGAATTCTGCCAGGCCTGCGGGGCTTGCGGGATTCATAATTTCGGCGGGCCTGTGCCCTATCGCCCGCTGTTCGAAAAGTCTGCTCAACGGGCCTTGCGGCGGTTCGGCCGACGGCAAGTGCGAGATCAGCAAAGACGTGGACTGTGTCTGGCAGTTGATCCACGACCGGCTGAAAGGGTTGGGCCAGTTGGATAAATTAACGCGGGTCATTCCCTGCAAGGACTGGTCGACCAGTCGGGATGGGGGGCCCCGAAAGATGACCAGGGAGGACTTGAGACTATGAAAGCGGGAAGCAAATTAGAAAAGATTTTAGCCAGTGGACAGTTTGCCGTAACCGGAGAATGCGGTCCTCCCCGCAGCGCCGATGCGGAACATGTCCGGAAAAAGGCGGGACATTTGAAGGGGGTCGTCGATTCGGTCAACGTGACCGACAACCAGACGGCCGTGGTCCGTATGTCTAGTCTGGCCGGCTGTCTGCTGCTGCTGCAGGAAGGGTTGGAGCCCAATCTACAGATGGTAGTTAGGGATCGGAACCGGATCGCCCTGCAGAGCGACATTCTGGGGGCCTATGCCCTGGGCATCCGCAACATGCTCTGTCTTTCCGGGGACCACCAGAAATTCGGCGACCATCCGGCGGCTAAAAATGTCTTTGACCTGGATTCGATGCAGTTGATCATGACCGTCAAAAAGATGCGCGACGAGGGAAAATTCATCAACGATCAAGAGATCGCCTATCCTCCCAAGATGTTCATCGGGGCGGCGGCCAACCCTTTTGCCCACCCCATCGATTTCCGGGCGGTCCGCTTGGGGAAAAAGGCGGCTTCCGGGGTGGATTTTGTTCAGACCCAGTGCATCTATAACCTGGACCGCATGGAGAAGTTCATGGAGCAGGTCCGGGACCTGGGTATCGATAAACAGGTCTATATCCTGGGCGGGGTGACTCCCATGAAGTCGGTCGGTATGGCCCGCTACATGAAGAACTCGGTCCCCGGCATGGATGTGCCCGATGAAGTCATCAACCGGCTGAGAGGGGTCGACAAGAAAGACCAGGCCAAGGAAGGCATCAAGATCTGCGTGGAGACCATTCAGCGCCTGAAAGAGATGAAAGGCATCGCCGGGGTGCATGTGATGGCCATCGAGTGGGAGGAACGGGTCCCGGAGATCGTGGAAATGGCCGGGCTGCTCCCGCGCCCGGTGGTAGACTAAAAAAGCATAAATTCAAAATTTAAATGTAAAGTGTAGAATTTAAAATAGCCAATACCCTGGCGGTAGCCATTGGGCAAAAGAATAAAAACAAAAAGCCGCTCCATTCCGGAACGGCTTTTTGTTTGGATAGCCTTTAAGAAATAACCTGGATCTCCAGTTCCGTCACCCCTTTCCGGACAAAACCCAGTTTTTGGGCCAGGGCCAGAGAGACATCCAAATCCCGCCCCCGAATATAGGGGCCTCGGTCCGCTACTTTTCCGACCGCCGTGTGACCGTTTTCCGGATTAATCAGACGTACTTTTGTTCCCAGGGGCAAGGTCCGATGGGCCACAGTGTTCTGGTGGGCGTCAAAGGGGCGGCCGCCGGCGGTGATCTTGTTTTGGTGCTCCCTTCCGTACCAGCTCGCGGTAACCTTTTCAGCCGGTCGGGCTTCGTTGTGCCCACATTTTTGGTCTAAATGAATCAACAACTTCTGTCCAGGCCGGATCATGTCCGGGTTGGTCAGGCCGTTGTCGCGGGCAATCTGCTGAGGGTCTTTATGGAACAGGCGAACCCCGATCTTCCAGAGGCTGTCTCCGGGGCGAACCTCGTATTCGATGGCCTCGGTCTTTTCAGTGCCCGGGGTTACCCCCGTTTCTTTCATCCGGGAAGTCAATAAAGACGAAAAGGAGTCTTTCGCCCCTCTGGAAATGGACATTTGCACCCCGTTTTTGAATTCCGCCTGCACCGGAATAGGCTTTGCCGGATTTATCCCCATCAGTTTGACCCTATCCTCTCTATTAATTTGTCAATTTATTGACTTCC
Organism: uncultured delta proteobacterium; assembly: GCA_963843145.1. GTDB lineage: Bacteria > Desulfobacterota > RBG-13-43-22 > RBG-13-43-22 > RBG-13-43-22 > CAVQSS01. The sequence continues at coordinate 458,586 of CAWJJC010000027.1, read as the reverse complement.
GACACCCGTTCTGGGTCTGGGGCGGAGAGACATAAATTGTATTTTTAAAATTATATCGAATGGTTAATAAAAAAGAAGGTCTTGCTGACCTTGTTCAGGTTTAGTGGCCGTCTTTTTATTTCTGCAAGTTTAGTGCCTTCGCAGGCCAACTGAATCGATAAGAGTATTTGATTAGAAACGCGGGGTGAGGGTTTCAAGCGTCCTGAACTGGGTAGAAAAAAGTCAAATAGGAATAATTATTGGTACCGGTTTAAGAGAACCCTCCCCCGTAAAAGAGGGAGGGCATCAAGGGGGGTCGGTGATTCCTTGGTTATCAGTTTTTCTTGGTCTTCTTGGTCTTCTTGGTTTTTTTGCCTTTAGTAGCCTTCTTAGTAGCCTTGGCCGGAGCCTTGGTATCCGTCGGGGCGGGCGGTTCCGCGGTCACGGCTTTTTGTTCGGCAGCCGCCGGGGCTTTAGGGGCGGTTTTAGCGGCAGGCGCGTCTTTTTTATCTTTATCTTCCACGCCAACGTGCAGGGTATTCTGCTTAGGGATTCCGCCTATCGTTGCGTCCTGTTCCTGTTTGGGGATAGTACGTCCCAGGCAAAGGGTTGACCCTAATACAAACATCGTTCCTGCCAATAAGACAACAATTTTTTTCATCATCCTTCTCTCCTTTCTAAATATATTGGGGTACCGACCCCTGGTATTTGCCGGTTCTTCCTCATTGGTTATTTAGTGGATCGATTTTGGATAATCAAGCTAATAGTAAACCCTCATTCGTTCATAAAGGGCAAAGGTATTCCTTTTCGATAAGCCAAGGCCTGGCAGACGGCCAGCAGGTTGCCCTGGTCATCGGTGACTTTGATTTCGTAGCTGGCGGTTTTACGGGTACGGCTGTATTCCCGGGCTTCGGCGGTCAACCGACGGCCTAAAACGGCCGGGGCGATATAGGTGATGTTCAGGTTCAAGGCTACGGCCAGGGTGCCGTGGGAGTTGCAGGCGGTTTGAAAGGCTTCGTCGATCAGGGCAAAGATCGCCCCCCCGTGGGCCAGGCCGAAGATGTTGTTCATGTCCGCCGTGTAGGCCATCTCAACCCGGGAATAGCCGTCATCCAACGCCGACAGCGTCAAAGCGAACTTTCGGGCAAAGGGCTCCTTCTTCACCTGATCAAAAATGGCATCTCTAATTTTAGTTTCCATAAGGTGAATTCTATCATGAAAGAAAGCAAGGGTGTTGACAAAAAAAAACCAAAAGCATAGTCTAAATGACATTATCCAGACCCCAAGGAGGAGTATATGAAATACGTGATCATTGGCAATGGAGTGGCCGGGACTACCGCGGCGGCGGCTATTCGGAAAACCGATTCGACCGGGGAAATCCGGATGATCACCGAGGAGTCCTATCCTTTTTACAGCCGTATTCGGCTGATGGAGTATATTGCCGGGGAGGTGGATCTTCCCAAATTGCAGATCAAAAATCAAGCCTGGTACGAGGAAAACAAAATCCAATTAATGCTTAACAGCCGGGTGGCGGAAATTGATCCGGCCGCCCGGGTGGTGGTGACTCCCTCTGGAGAAAAGTTCCCCTACGATAAACTGCTGCTGGCCACCGGGGCCGTTTCTTTTCTGCCGCCCATCAAGGGAGTCGAAAAAAAAGGCGTTTTCACCCTGCGCAACATTCAGGATGCCGAGTCCATCAAAAGCTATGCCCGGGACAAATCAAAGGCTCTGCTGATCGGCGGAGGCCTCCTGGGACTGGAGGTCGGCAACAGCCTGCGCAAGGCAGGGCTGACCGTTTCGGTAGCCGAATTTTTCCCCAGGCTGCTGCCCCGGCAAACCGACCCGGCCTGCGCCGAGCTGCTGAGGGGCCGTTTGGAGAAAATGGGTTTTGTATTTTACTTGGGGGTGGTTTCCAAGGAAATTCTGGGGGAAGAAACGGCCCGAGAACTGGTTCTCGAAGACGGCCGCCAAATCCCCGCCGATCTGGTTATTGTTTCGGCCGGGGTTCGTCCCCAAATGGAGTTGGCCCAAAAATTGGGGATCAAAGTGGGCAAGGGGATCCCGGTGACGGATCGGATGGAAACCGAGTCGCCGGGAATCTACGCCGCCGGGGACTCGATTGAACACCGAGGGACCGTCTACGGTATCTGGCCGGCGGCCGAACAGCAGGGTGAGGTGGCCGGAACCGTGATGGCCGGAGGGGACGCTGAATATCAGGGAACGACCTTTTCCAACCAACTGAAGGTGGTGGGTATTGATCTGCTGGCCACCGGGGATATCGATCCGGACGGCAAGCTGGAATCGTTTGTGGAAAAAGATATCCAGGCCGGGACCTATCGCAAACTGGTGGTCAAGGATAATCATTTGGCCGGGGTCCTATTATTTGGAAAACTGGAGGGACGGGTGAAGCTGCTGAAGGCCATTGACGGGCAACTGGATATCCAGGCGTTAAAAGATCCGCTTTCCCGTTTTGATCTTTCGGGGCTCTAAACGTCTTAATAGCAAAATAATATCAGGCACCAGATTGGGCATTTGTTTTTGCTGTCCTGCCGGACTCGATCCGGCATCCAGGTCCTTCGAAGCTTAGCCGGGGCCTGGATTCCGGATCGCACTTCGCTTGTCCGGAATGACGAGCCTGGGTTAATCCCTAGCCAAAAATATTTGAAATATTTTTGGCTGTAATAAAAAGCACTTTAATAGGTTCAAAGAAAACGTCTTTTAATTTAGATAGTTCCATCCATTGTTAGAGATAAAGAGACAAATTCTCAAAACAATGAATGGAAGAATCTATTCTCATGCTTTGCGACTGTACGTTCCGGGGCTGAGGATATATCCGATTAAATAATCTCGGAGGTCTAATGGAAAGCAAAATTCCCGAGTTTGTTCAGATCCTGGAAAAGATGTTTGTCCCGGCCAGTGATCGATTTCTTAAGCTGATGGGGATGATCATCAATCAGGAGGAGGGCCGTCTGCTGCTGGCCATGCCCGGCCAGTCGGCTGATCTGGCCCGGAAAATGGGTCTGCCGCTGGATGTGGCGGATGAAATGATCCGGGTCCTTTATATCAAGGGTCTGGCTTTTCCCAGCCCGAAAACCGATCCTCCCACCTGGCGTATGGGGCGCGATTTCGTTCAGCTTCACGACGCCACCATCCTTTGGCCGGAGGCCCCTCAGGCCTTTCTGGATCAATGGCAGGACATCATGGAAAACGAATGGCCGGAGATGGCCAAGAATTTCAGCGCCCTGCTGCCCCGGCCCTTTACCCGGGTGATCCCCGTGGGCGTCTCGGTTCCGGCTTCCACCCAGGTTATGAGTTATGAAAATGTCCAGGAGATCATCGACCAGGCCAAAACGTTGGCCGTGACCAAATGCACCTGCCGGCTGACGGCCCATAAATGCGACCGGCCTCTGGAATCCTGTCTGCAGGTCAACCGAGCCGCCCAGTACAGCATTGACCGGGGAACCGGCCGGGAAGTCAGCAAGGAAGAGGCCCTGAAAATTTTAAGGGAGGCCGAAGAGGCGGGCCTGATCCATGTGACCATGAACAAGCACCAGGTGGATCACTTTATTTGCAACTGCTGCCCCTGCTGCTGCCAGACCATGCCCATTCTGATTAAAGGCGGTATCCGGGTGATCGACCCCAGCCGTTTTCAGGCCCGGGTGGATATGGATCTATGCACTGGCTGCGGGGCCTGTTTGGAACGGTGTTATTTTGGAGCGCTGCAGGTCGATGAAGAGGGCCAGACGCGGGTGGAAGGGGAGAAGTGTATCGGCTGCGGTTTGTGCCGAGTGGTTTGTCCGGTGGAGGCCATAACCCTGGAGTCCGTCAGGCCGGAAGATTTTGTGCCGGAAAAGTACTTTCTATAATATTAGGGAAAGGGATAATTTCTATGGCAGCTAAGAGGAAAAAAATCGGTGAAATAGTCATGATGGGCAATGAGGCCATGGCCAGGGGATTGTTGGAGTCGGGCGTCCAATGCGCCACCTCCTATCCCGGGACCCCGGCTTCGGAGATTCTGGAAGCGGTGATCCGTTTCAAGAAACAGGAAAAGGCGTCCCTGTTCGCCGAATGGGCGATCAATGAAAAAGTGGCCTTTGAACAGGCCCTGGCCCAGAGTTACCTGGGTCGCCGGGCGGCCGTTTCCATGAAGCAGGTGGGGTTGAACGTGGCCTCGGATCCCCTGATGAGCGCCGCCTATATCGGGGTCAAGGGCGGGTTTCTGATCATCTCGGCGGATGACCCGGGACCGAAAAGCTCCCAGACCGAACAGGACAGTCGGTTCCAGGCCTTCTTTGCCAAGATCCCGGTTTTTGATCCCAGTTCACCCCAGGAGGCCAAGGAAATGGTTCCCCGGGCCCTGGCGCTTTCGGAGAAATACGCCCTTCCGGTATTATTGCGGCCCACCACCCGAGTCTGTCACTCTCGGCAGCCCATCCCCCTCTATCCCCTCCCGGAACCGAATCCGGAGGCTTCCTTTGATAAGAACCCCGGGCGCTGGGCGGCCACCCCGGGTTTTCGCTTTAAACTACATCAAGAGTTGAACCGAAAACTCGAGGACCTGGCCAAGGAGAATCCGGTCCTCAAGAACTGGAAGGAACTCCCTGAAAAGAAACCCCTGGCCATCCTGGCCTCGGGGGTTCCCTACGCCTTGGTTCATGATCTTCTTTTGGATAAAAAAATGCTGGGCCAGGTTCCTTTGTTTAAGGTGGATCAACCCTTCCCCCTTCCGGTCAAGGAAATGAAGAGGTTTCTGAAGCCATTTAAAACGGTGCTGGTCCTGGAAGAAACCTATCCCTTGATCGAGATGCAACTGGCCGACGGCCTCCGGCTCCGGGGAAGGCGGGACGGTTTGATCCCCGCCGAAGGTGAACTCACGGTCGACGTGATCCACCGAGTGCTGGCGGAGCTCTTGGGCTGGGAGAAAAAGGTCGAGGCGTTGCCTGAACCCAAAGGGCGGCGACCCTCTCTCTGCCCGGGGTGCGGCCATCGGTCGGCCTTCTGGGCCATCAAAAAGACCTTTCCCAAGGGGATCTTTCCCGGGGACATCGGCTGCTACACCCTGGGGATCAATATGGGGGTGGTGGATACCTGTTTGTGTATGGGGGCCAGCATCTCCACTGCCGCCGGCCTTTACCAGGGGTACAACGCCTCGGGCCAAGAGGTTCCGCCTATTGTGGCCACTATCGGCGATTCCACCTTTTTTCATGCCGGCCTCCCGGCCCTGGTCAACGCGGTGCACCAAAAGGCCAAATTTATACTGGTTATCCTGGATAATTCCACCGTAGCCATGACCGGCGGGCAGCCGGCCCCCAACCTGCCGGTCCTGTCCGATGGCAGCCCGGCCGAGGCTATTCTTCTTGAACCCCTGGTGCGGGCCTGCGGGGTGGAATTTCTCGAAGTCGTGGATCCCTATGATTTTCAGCAGATGACCGCTGTGCTGAAAAAGGCTGGCGCCTATATTCAGGGGGATAACCACGGTGTAGCCGTAATTATCGCCAGGCATCCCTGTATGGTCTATGGAAGGCATCTCCCGCAGGAGAGGCCGAAAGGGCGCGTCGTGATCGATAAAGAGGAATGCGACGGCTGCGGTTTCTGCGTTACCCAGTTTGATTGTCCGGCGATCGTCCAGGAAGTGAAGAAACAGCCGGCTCGAATCCTGGAGGAATTCTGCACGAACTGCGGGACCTGCATAACCGTCTGTCCTAAAAAACATATTCTCCGGGAGGCCTCATGAAAAAACAGATTTTGATCGTTGGAACGGGTGGGCAGGGGGTCCTCTTTGTTACCCGGGTGATCGTGGAGGCGGCTTTTCTATCCGGGCAACCGGTCATTTCTTCCGAAACCCATGGCATGGCTATGCGCGGCGGGTCGGTCATTTCCCAGGTGAAAATAGGTAAATACTTGAGCCCGGCCATCGAGCAGGGCCGGGCGGATGTGCTACTGGGTCTGACCCCCGAGGAAGCCCAGGCCTATGGCTATTACCTGAAGGATCAGGGCATCCAAGTGATCAATTCGCCTGACCAGGGTAAAGGAATGATTGACGCTGATGGCTTGGCCCGCAAGATGGGCCTGCCCCGATCCGGGAATATGGTCTTTTTGGGCTATTCGGCCAAGCAATCGAAGCTAGGTTTGGAAAAATCAAAGTATCAGGAGGCTATTGAACGATTATCCCCGGCCAAATTTCGAGAGCAGAATATTAAGGCTTTTCAGGCTGGATATGCTCTTTGAGGGATGACGGAGTCGCAAAAAGTCGAAGAACTTGTCATTGCGAGCGCCGCGAAGCAATCCCCACCTTGGTAAGTAGCTTGATTCTTAGGGATTGCTTCGTCGTTTCACTTCTCGCAATGACAGCCCTAGGGACTTTTTGCCGGTTTGTCATGGAGGGCTTGCAGGATTTCCGGGCCAAAGGCCTGCTGTTGCCACTGTCTTAATTCCGGGATTAACTCCAGGTCTTCCGGTCCGGTCGGATGTTTTTCTCCGATTTGATCGATCAGGGAATTGCTGATTACGACCCCCGGGTCCAGATTCAATTCCCGGGCTTTCTTCTCCCGCCACTCTTTGAGGGCCTTGACCCTGGCGGCCACGGCCGGTTTAACCTGGTGCCGGATCGACGGCGGGAAGCGGGGCAGATCGGTTTCGGGAAGAGCCAGTCCCTGTTTCAGGCATTCAATCAGCTCCCCGCCCAGGCGATCGATTAGTTTGGCGCTCAAGCCCTTAATGCCTTTTAATTGATCGAGGGTTAGGGGTTTCTCCAAGGCCAGGGTTTTAAGGACATCGGCCCCCAATATTTTGAACAAAGGCCGGTCCCGTTTTTCAGCCAGGGTCTTGCGAAATTGAAGCAGATTCTCCAGCAGTCCCAAGGAACGGGAATCCAGGCGCCGTCCGCCTTTAAACTGCAGGAACAGCGGTCCCTGATAGGGGGGATTGAAGCGGACCCGACAAAGGCGGTCCCCTTCTTCCAGGACCCAAGGGAGTCTTCCCAAGGCTTCCAAATCCGCCATCAAGGATTGAGCCAGGGGGATCAAATAGGCCACGTCAGCCGCGGCATAGGACAACATGGGATCGCTCAGGGGTCTCTTGGACCAATCCGTTTTTTGAAAACGTTTATCCAATTGGATTTGAAACCGGGCGCTCAGGAGGGACCCCAGTCCGGTTTCCTTGAGCCCCAGAAATCGAGCGGCGCTTTCCGTATCAAAGAGATTATGGATTTGGAACTGATAGTCCCGGTAAAGAGATCGAATATCATAATCCGCTCCGTGAAGAATTTTTCGGATATTCGGATTATTAAGGAATAATGCCAAGGGGGAAAGGTCGGAGAATATTAAAGGATCGATAAGAAAAAAATCATCCCCGGCGGCGATTTGGATCAGGCAGATTTTTTCCCGGTAATGGTAAAGGGAATCGCCCTCTAAATCCAGGGCCACGGAGGTTTCCTGATTTAACCGCAGCCCCAGGTTTTCCAGGTCCTGGGGGGTTTCAATGAGCCGGTAAGGGGGCAGCGCGTTGATCATGAGGCCTTTACTTAGCACAAAAGAAAATGGAAATCAAATCCATCCGCAACCTCAACCGCTTTAAGAAAATCGTCTGGGTCCTGTTTAAATACGGCTTCGACGATGTGGTCCACCGTCTGGACCTTCCCGGTTCCTTTATTCTGAGGCGGATCAACCGGACTAAAACTCCGCTGACGACCAATGAGCGTATCCGGCTGGTTTTTCAGGAATTGGGCCCTACCTTTATCAAGTTCGGCCAAGTGCTCAGTATGCGTCCGGACCTGATCCCGGGTCCCCTGCTGTTGGAATTGAAGAAACTCCAGGATCAGGTTCCCCCCTCACCCACCCCGGAAGTCCAAAACCTGCTGACCCGAACCCTGAAACGGCCGATGGAGGAAGTCTTCGCCGATTTTGATTGGGAACCGCTGGGATCGGCTTCCCTGGCCCAGGTACATCGGGCCAAGTTAGTGGGGGATGACCGCCCGGTGGCCGTCAAGGTGCAGCGTCCGGGTATCCGCCGGATGATTAATTCCGACCTCGATATTTTGGCTTTCATTGCCGAGCAGCTCAATGAGCTGAAAAATTACCAAATGTACGATTTCCCGGGTCTGGTAGAGGAATTACGTTTCAGCCTGGTTCGAGAATTGGATTTTACCCTGGAAGCCAGGAATATGAAAATCTTTCGAAAGAACCTGACCTTCCCGGACTTGATGTACCTTCCCGAAGTCTATGAGGAGGCCACGAACCCCTTTGTCTTGACCATGGAACTGGTGAAAGGGATTCGCCTGGATCAGTTGCCGCCGGATAAGGCCCGCCGGGAAACCTTGGCTCGAAACGGGGCCAAGATCATGCTGGATCAGATGCTACGTCAAGGCTATTTCCACGCCGATCCCCATCAGGGCAACCTGTTGGTCATGGACGACGGCCGTTTGTGTTTTCTGGATTGGGGTATGACCGGTCGCATCAGCAAGGAGCTGCGCGGAACCCTGGTCGACTTGATTCTGGCTTTGGTTGAAAAAGACAGTGAAACCATCCTGCGGTTGATCCCTCATCTGACCGCCGACATGCCCGCCGACGTAAATCTCCAACGGTTGGAAAGGGACGTCCTGGATTTGATGGATTCCTATTATGGAATCTCCTTGCAGGAGATCCAGGTCGGTGAACTGATTTATTCCCTGATGGGGCTGCTCAAGGACCATCGGTTGCGGCTCCGGTCTGATTTCGCCCTTCTGGGACGTGCCCTGCTCTCCCTGGAGGGGATGGGCAAACAACTGTTTCCGGAGTTCAATACCGTAGAAGAAGCCCGGCCCTTGCTGGCTGAACTGGTCAAGGAGCGCTGGTCGGTAAAGCATCTTTCGGAATCCCTCCAGTCCCAGGCCTGGGACCTCTATGACCTGCTCCACGACCTTCCCGCCCGGCTGAAGGCCTTTTTCTGGAAGGTGGACAAAGGGGACCTGACCCTGACCTTTAAGCATACCGGGCTAACCAGCCTGAACAATACCTTGGAAAGAAGCAGCAACCGGGTCACCTTTGGAATAATTATCGCCGCCTTGATTGTGGGATCGTCCATGATTATCACCACCGGGGTCAAACCCCTGCTCTTCGGCTTTCCGGTTTTGGGGGTGATCGGGTACCTGATTTCCGGTCTTTTGGGTCTGGGATTGATATTTACTATGTGGAGAAAAAGAAAGTTTTAATGGATTTTCGACGCCTGGAAGTCTTTCAGAAGGTTTTTGAACTAAAAAGTTTTTCGCGGGCCGGCCAGGCCCTGCTGCTGGCCCAGCCCACCATTAGTGAGCATATCCGCCTGCTGGAAGAGGACCTGAGACTCACTCTTTTCGACCGCCAGGGTCGGGAGGTGATCCCCACCAAAGCCGGAGAGTTGCTTTACGGCTATTCCAGACAATTAAGCGGATTACGTCAGGAGGCCCTCCGGGCCATGCAGCAATTTCTGGACAAAGGACAGGGGGAACTGCTGATCGGCGGCAGCAACATCCCCGGCCAGTACCTGTTGCCCGGCATCCTGGGAAAGTTCAAGAAAAAGTATCCCCGGGTCCGGGTTCAAGTCTTGATTGGTGACACGCGAAATATCGTCGAACAGGTCTTGGCGGGGGCGATCGAAATAGGGGTGGTCGGCGCCCGGGTGGAGCAGCGGCATATTTTCTGTCAACTCTTGACCAAAGACGAATTGGTTTGTATCCAGCCGGCGGATTTCCCTCCAGGAGGGAAGCAGGGCCTCGATCCCCGGGAACTTTTAAGGCTGCCCTTTATTCTTCGTGAGCCGGGTTCAGGGACCCGCCGGTCGATCGAAAAGGCTTTGGCGAAAATTGACTTGAATCCGGACGAACTGACGGCCGTGGCCGAACTGGGAAGCAGCGAGGCCGTTCGGCAAGCGGTCAAGGCCGGCTTGGGGGTCTCCATACTCTCCCGCCGGTCGGTGACGGAAGATCTGGCCGCCGGGCTGGTAAAAGAAATTAAGATTAAGCAGTTTCCTCTGTTTCGGAATTTTTATCTGATTCACCTGAAACAAAGAACTCTTTCCCCTCTGGCGGAGGAGTTCAAGGAATTTTTACTTAGGGAAGGTAATAGGAATAATGAGTGACCCGAAAGCAATCCGGTTGGTCGACGCCACCCGGGCCGCCGGCTGAGCCTCCAAGTTGGGTCCGGGCGACCTGCAGGAGATATTAGCCGATCTTCCTTTGGAGACCGATCCCAACCTCCTGGTAGGGAGAGAAACCTCCGACGACGCGGGAGTCTACAAAATCCGGGACGACCTGGCGTTAATCCAGACCCTCGATTTCTTTACCCCCATCGTCAACGATCCCTACCGGTTCGGGCAGATCGCCGCCGTCAATGCCCTGAGCGACGTCTATGCCATGGGGGGGAGGCCGCTGACCGCCATGAACATCGTGGGCTTTCCGAAAAAGACCATGGATAAATGGATTCTCAAGGAGATCCTGCGGGGCGGCTTGGAAAAAATCCATGAGGCCGGCGCGTTGCTGGTGGGGGGGCACAGTATTGATGACGCGGAGCTGAAATACGGGCTTTCCGTCACGGGACTTGTTCATCCGGACCGGGTGATGACCAATGCCGGGGCCCGGCCCGGGGATCGCCTTCTTTTGACCAAACCCATCGGGACCGGGATTATTTCCACGGCCCTGAAGGGTAAATTCTCCTCGCCGGAAGCGGAAGAGGCGATGATCGCCGTCATGGTGGAATTGAATCGGGTAGGGGCTGAAGTAATGGAAGAGGTGGGGGCCCAGGCCTGCACCGATATCACCGGGTTCGGTCTGCTGGGCCATGCGCTGGAAATGGCCAACGCCAGTCAATGCGGGATGGTGTTACGGGTCTCCCGGGTACCCATTCTTTCCTTTGCCCGAGAATATGCGCAAATGGGTCTAGTGCCGGCCGGGACGTATGCCAATCGCAACTTTTGCCACCATTCGCTGACGGTGGATCCAGCCATCCCTTCCCACCTATTGGATATTCTGGCCGATGCCCAGACCTCGGGGGGATTACTGATTTCCGTCAAGGAAAACCGGGCGGCGGAAATGCTGAACCGGTTAAAGGCCCGGGGAATCCGGGAGGCCGCCGTGATCGGAGAAGTGACCGCGGGCCCGCCGGGAACCATCACCGTTATGCCTTGATCAACCTCTAGGGACTTCAGCCCTGATTTTTTCCCGGAATTGGCTGATGGCCTCCGGCAGGAGCCTGCGGATCAGCACCGCCTGTTCCATCAGGCTGTCGGGCTTCAGCAGCGGGTAGGCCGGATGTTGCGGGGTGGCCTGCGGAATTTCCAGAAATTCAGATGGTATTTTATTCCGGATCTCCAGGACCAACTCGACGATCGGTCTTTCCGCAGCAGGGGAGGGCAGGGTCCAGTTCAGACGACGCAGGCAATCAAAGCGAATCTGGTCGGTAATCAGGAAATAAGGGTCCAGCAGGGCGCTCACCGTTTCCGGCGGCAAGGACTCGAATTCATAGCCGCTGCCCAACCCGTAAATTCCCATGAGCAGGTCGTAGATCAGGACCCGGCTCCGGGGGGTATCTTCACAGAAAAAAAGAATCAGGTCATCGGGGAGGTCCAGCAAACGGGTGGTTTCATCCAGATAGGACAGGGAAGGGAGCAGTCGTTTCCATTCCCGAAAGCCCCGCAGGGCCGCTTTTTTCATCTTGTGGGATTGCAGGGAAACCGTTTTTTCCATAGGCTGGCCGTTCATTCTTATAATGGCTGAATCGTATCTCTCGCTATAATAATTTATTCATCCATTGAAAAAAAGACTTTTTATGGCCTCCGAGAGGGCCGCTTTTAAAATTCATAAAACCATGATACCGATACACGAGCTTCTAAGCCGGATCCGCTGGGATAGGGACTTCGGCCGGGGCCGCTTCGAGATCGGCTACTTCGATCACCGAGAGGGAATCGTAATCCGGGTTCCCCTGGGGGAGCTCCACTTCGAGCAGGGAAACAGCTTCTCTTTTGATCTGCAAACGCCTGAAGGGGAGGTGGTCACCATCCCCTTCCACCGGATCAGGGAAGTCTATAAAGACGGCGATCTGATCTGGAGGCGGGAGAAGGGGTCATAATTGGGTGGATCGGCATCAGGAATCACTCGAATATTATTGATTTCGTGAGATATGTTCGCAAAAAGCCCCCAGTGCTGTCATTGCGAGGAGTGAAGCGACGAAGCAATCCCCCAGAATCAGCTAGTTACTATGGTGGGGATTGCTTCGCATCGCTCGCAATGACAGGTTTTTGGACTTTTTGCGAGGTTGTCTCGTGAGAATCATGATATCCGGAATGATCCCCGCTATTGGATTGCCGTTGATCTCCTATTGGATTGTTGAAAATATTCATGTTATTAAATGGATACGGAAATTTTTGGCAACTAATACGGGGTGCGCGCCTTGTCTACTTCTATTGGGAGATTTTCCGGTTTTGGTAAATTAGAAGAAACAATAGAATAACTTGTTAGAAATCAATGAGATGATATGAGCGAACTCTTCAACGCGTCTGAACAGCTTGTCTACGATATCTGCAAAGGATCATTCTTGTGTCTTTGGAGCTACCCAAATCCTCTTGGAAAGGACGGAAAAGAACTATGCGATACACTGGTGGTGTGCGAACCCGATATCATAATATTCAGCGTCAAAGACATTGGTCTGACGGAAAGTGGTGACTTCTCGGTCGATTGGAAGCGCTGGAGGAAGCGGGCAATTGACGCCTCAGCCAAGCAGATATACGGCGCAGAAAGATGGCTCGTAGGGTCATCCCAGGTTATCCGTAGCGACGGTAGCCCCGGGATAAAACTACCCAGTCGGGAGGTCAGGCGGGTTCATCGAGTCGCTATCGCCCTTGGAGACCAAGACAAAGCTCCTATCAGCTTCGGGGACTTCGGAAAAGGATTTGTTCACGTTTTTGATAAAACCTCTCTGGACGTAATCATGGGTGAATTGGACACGGTAGAGGATTTTGTTGCTTATCTGTCTGCAAAAGAAGCACTATATATTTCCGGAAAGACAACATTATTCCAAGGCGGAGAGGAGGATCTTCTGGCTTTCTATCTGCATAATGGTCGTCAATTCCCGGAGAAGGTTGACCTGTTCGTTATCGACGATAACCTGTGGGCAGGGTTCAAAGAGAATGAGTACTATAAGGCAAAAAAGGAGGCCGATTCTGTAAGCTATGCATGGGACCGCCTTGTTGAGACTCTGAGCAATGACATACTGCATGGTAATCTGGAATTTGGTCCAGACCTGAACGAGTCCGAAATAGCGGTCCGTACGATGGCTCGTGAGAATAGATTCGGCAGGCGGCTTCTAGGAAAATCCTTTGTTGAGTTCTATGAGCTTGCGCGTGAAAAGAAAGTCAGGTCCAGGATGATTCTCGGAAATTCGGACGTAACGTACGTCTTCTTGGCCGTCCCGCACGACGAAGACAGAAATTTCCGGAAAGCTGAACTCTTTAGCAGATGTCTGGTTGCCAGAGGGCTCCATCAAGACCGCAGTACGGTCATAGGCTTGACAACGGAAAGATATGAGAATGGAAAGGGTTATTCTTTTGATCTGATACACATGCATATCCCCCAATGGACTTATGAGTTGCAGGGACGGATGGACTATTCTCAAAAGGAATTTGGCTACTTCGCAAATCCAAGACTTATTAAAGTTCATGAAGACGAGTACCCGGGGACTACTGAGGAAAAGCGAGATTTTTAACAACCGCATGAACCGGATCGTGTCCCTGGCGGGCCACTCCGGGTTAGCTCTGCGTTGAAATGACAACACCGACTGTTCAACAGGAAGAAGGTTGAAAAATGAAACAAATGATTATAACAGTTCTTGCTTGTTTTGCTGTTTTAGCAGCAACACCGGTTTATGCTGGAGAAGAAGAGGTCGTGGTGACTTACAGTACTTATGGCAAAAATCTTCTTCAGTTCTGCGATGATTTTGTTAAAGGAAGGGCAACCGAAGCTGCTGGAATTTGTCAAGGACTTGTGGAAGGTGCGATTGATACATATAACCTCGGGGCCGTCGGCCAGTCAATAAAGAATCCGTCTTTGCTTTGCATTCCTTCTATAGTAAATCTTGCCCAGGCAATTCGAGTTGTTAGAAGATATCTTGAGGACCATCCTGAAAAATTACATTTGCCAGCGGCCAAACTGGTCATAGAAGCTATCAAGACAGCCTGGCCTTGCCAGAAGAAATAGTAGCTGACGACACCAGCGGGGGTACGTTCGACTGCTTCCAACCAGGACATTGGACCACGATGTCCCTTGCGCACACGGGCCACCCCCACACGCTGCGGGCTAAGGGTCAACGCCGCATTCGACGAAAATATGAAAACAAAATACAAGCATACGAATATAGTAGCAGCGGATTGGCGCCGGCTTTCCCGATTTTATGAGGAGGTGTTCGGCTGTGCCCCGGTACCGCCGGAACGCCATCTCGGGGGCGAGTGGCTGAGTAAGGGGACCGGGGTGGCCAATGCTCAATTCTCGGGCGTGCATTTGAGGTTTCCCGGGTACGGAGAAGAAGGGCCGACGCTCGAAATCTACCAGTATTCCGAGAATGCGCCGAGATCGCCTAGCATCGCCAACCGGGAAGGGATCATGCACCTGGCCTTTGAGGTAGACGATGTGAAGGAGACATTGGCTCTCGTCCTAGGCCATGGCGGCAGGAAGATAGGCGAAATTACCTCCGCTGAGGTGAAGGGGGTGGGGCTCTTGACCTTTATTTATTGCGCCGACCCGGAAGGCAACATCATTGAGTTGCAGAGTTGGAGATATTAACAGTCCCATAATTGTATTTACACAGGGTGTTATTTTTATCTCTCGCCCGCTTCGCTCGAGTTCGCCGAGGGCACAGAGAAAGACCAAGTTATTTTTTGAAAAATCGCTGAGACGCCGATTTTTCAAAACAACTCACGCCTCCGGCGGGGTCTTATTCGCGGAGCGGGAGATTTTTTCTGATTGCCGGCCTCTCAGCGGCAATCAGAAATTAACTATTCTCTGCGATCTCTGTGTGCTCTGTGAGAGATCGTCTTTTGCCTTTCTTTGTGACTGGGCGGGGTTAAGAAATCCGTTCAATATTATTTTGAGACCGTTAATAAAAACGTCGAACCAGTTCAAGTGGCGGGCCACGGATCGATACGACATTCGCCTCAAACTTGTGGAGGTTGGAGTCTTGACGCTAAGACGTTATAGTGTTATAGTTTTATAGTTTCATTTGGGGGAGGACCTATCGTGACCTTACAAACAACAAGGCGAGCCACCGTCTATTTGGACCCCAACCTGCATAAGGCGTTAAAGCTGAAAGCGGTCGAGACTTCCCGGTCGGTATCAGAACTTATCAATGACGCCGTAAGGGAAGCCCTGGCGGAAGATGCCGAAGATATTGCGGCCTTCGAGCAAAGAGTCGGTGAACCATTGATCGCTTATGATGAAATGGTCAAACGGCTAAAGCGCGATGGCCGCATATAAGGTCTATTTCAGGGAATCCGTTCAGAAAGACTTCAATGCCATACCGAAGAAAGATCTGACGAAGATTCTGCGCCGTATCCAATCGCTGGCTATTGACCCGAGGCCGCCAGGCTGCGAAAAACTAACCGGCCAGGAAAGGTATCGCCTCCGTCATGGCCGATATCGCATGGTGTATTCCGTTTTAGACGAGCTACTTGCTATCTGGGTAGTGAAGGTTGGTCATCGAAAGGATATTTATCGCTGAAGCGAAAAGAAACTGCGCCGGACGTGGCAAAACTGCGCCAAGCAGGTAAAGCGAGGAAATTTGGATGAAGATTGAACTGAAAGAATTGGAAGCCCTGACCGACAAGGCCCTTAAACACTACGGCTATGACGACGCCGAAACCGCCACCATCCGGGAGATGCTGCTTTACGCGCAACTGCGGGGCAACAATCAAGGGGTGGTCAAGCTCATCGGCAAAGGCATACCCAAAGACCCGAAGGCCGGGGCCATAACGATCGAAAAGGAAACCGCCCTGTCGGCCAAAATAAACGGAAACCAGAACCAGGCCATGGTGGTGGTCAAAAAGGCGTTGGACGTGGTGTTGGAAAAGGCCAAGGCCGGCGGTATCGGCATCGTCGGTACTTTCAACACTTCCACGTCCTCGGGCGCCATCGGCTATGTCGCCTCCGAGATCGCCAGCCAGGGCCTCGTGGGGCTGGTCTTTGCCAGTTCGCCGCCGCGGGTGGCTACGGCCGGGTCCTTTCAGCCGATCTTCGGCACCAATCCCCTGGCCGTGGGGATTCCCGCGAAACCCGGTCCGATCGTTCTGGACATGTCCACGGCCGCCATGGCCTTTTACGGGCTAGTCGAGGCCCAAACGGCCGGTAAAAGCATCCCCGATGATGTGGCCTATGATCCGGACGGCAGCCTCACCACCGATCCGGCCCTGGCGATCAAAGGGGCGATCCGGTCTTTCGACCGGGGGTATAAAGGGGCCGGCCTGGCCCTGATTATCGAGATCCTCGCCGGTCCGCTGGTGGGCGCCGCCTGCGCGGGGGTAGGGGACCCCGGGAAGAATTGGGGGCACCTCGTGCTGGCTATCGATCCCGATCTCTTTGGGGATCGCGAAGCCTTCATCCGCAACGTGAGCACCCTGATTGAAAAGGTAAAGGCGACGGCAAAGCTGCCCGGAGTCCAGGAAATCTTCGTGCCCGGGGAACGGGGCAACCGTCAGGCCGCCGAAAGCCGGGCCTCCGGAACCATTGAGCTCGAGGACAATCTCCTGGAAGAGTTGAGAAAGGTGGCCGGATAACTACGCGGCAGAGGGAACTCCAGTCGGCCCCGCATAAGTGTCTGGCCACCTATCCCTGAGAAACTTCCGAAATCATCCAATACGCCGGCCGGCTTTCAGCTCATCCGGCCGCCGGAGCGATCTGAAAATAGTTTTGAGGAATCTTCGGCTCGGACAGGGCCGACAGGTTCGGGACTGGGTAGCGGTAGGCCCCTTTCTGGCCGATGTACTCCAACCCGGCCATCAGACGTTCAAAATCGGATAGCCGTGGGAGGAAGAGGCTTTAATAAAAAAAATCCCGGATACATTAAGGGGCAGCGCCGTTGCTCGGTTAATAAGCGGTGATAGCGAGCGATAGCAACACCCTGATGCTCAATATCCTTTAAGTGCCTATTTTGCCCCCGATTTGGACATCTTATCTCTCTTCGGATAATGGCAGCCGGCCTGGTATTCTGCCTATTTCAAAAAGTGGGGAGTGATCGAAGGATCACTCCCTATCTGCCAGGGATCATTTAAAGGGTCCAATAGGTTATTTAATCTCCATCGGTGTCCAGTCTTTGATTATTACGATTCCGTTCTTCTTAGAGTCCCATTTGTAAACCCTATAATAATTTACTGTTCGGAAATGGTTGTTCTCCGTCCATACGAGGGGTCCGCCCTTGAGCCCCTTCATATCAGCCTTAACATGATTCATGGCAAGTCGCACCTTTTCCGGAGTCGGCGGCCAAGATGTATTCTTTAGAATGTCCTCAAGGACGGTAGCCCCGACCCATCCTTCGGTCAACTGGGTAAATGGGTAGATCGTTTTCTGGCTACTCGCCGCGGACTTTATTTTCTTGTGCACTTCGAGGTTTTCCGAAAAAAAGGCATTCGTTCCAAATACGTAGAGGTTGTCGTCCTTCAATCTGGCAAGTTCATCTTCCGCTTGTAAATGGGCCCAGGACAAATATTCGCCCTTCCAACCGAGTTTGCGAAGGGCTTCCAAGGTCTTTATTTCGTGTCCCCAGGGAGCCCAGGCATAAACCCACTCAGGGTCTGCGTTTTTTAGTTTAGTGGCAAAGGGTGTAAAATCGGCAGTCGGCGGCGGGATTATCTCTTTATCTGCCACCGTGATATTCATCGTCTTGGAGAGCTCCTCTGCAAAATCAATCTCTCCCCGAGAGATAGGTATGTTCATCGCGACAAGTCCAAGCTTGAAAGGCGGTTTGGTCTGCTGCTTAATGAAAGAAATGGCAAATCGACTGTCATTCTTCATGGAGAATGCCGTAGAGCAGAATTGATAAGGGTCAGGGTGTGGAGGATATACCTCCGGCGGACAGACCGCGCCGGCGAAAAAGACGGGCACCTTCGCCTGTTTTGCAGTGCTGACCGTGGGCGGAAAGGTACTGGACAAACTGGCGTTCATGAGCAGAATGACTTTATCCTGGTAGATTAGCTTTTTTGCATTGGCCGCCGCCTTGGATGGCTGTGAAGTGTCGTCCTCATAGATAATTTTGACGGGATGTCCGTTTATGCCCCCCCTGGCATTTACGTCCTTGAAATAGGCGTCAAATGCATCCTTTATCGGTGCATAGGTCTCAGCACCGAAACCTGTTATGGCGAGATTGAATCCGACGACATAGCCTTCCTGCGCGTAGGCAGGACCCCAGCACAAAGCCAAGAGACATACCACCAGCAAAAATCCATACATTCCTTTCCGTAACATGGTTCAGTCCTCCTTAATATTTTTTTATTGTCTGAAATCAACCAGCAGTTTGCTATTGACCTCCCTGATCGCTCAAGGCACACTATCAGGAGTTCGACAACAGCAGATCCCCGATTTCGGAGGTAACCAGCCCTTCCTCCTGTTTATCAGTGTACATCGACTCGATCAGCTTTTCATACTTCTGATACATAAGGTCCCGCTTCACCTTTCTGGTAGGTGTTATGGGCTCCTCATCGTGCCAGGGATCGAGTTCCTGAGGCAAGATACGGAAATCCTTTACCTGGGCCACCCGGGCCAGGTCCGCATTGGCCTTGTCTATCTCATCGTCGACCAGGCGGAGTATTTGCGCATTCCCGCTTAGATCACTAAAACCCGTATACGTAACATTGTGAAGCCTAGCCCAGGCGGAGACGGTTTCAAAGTCAATTTCGATGAGGGCGGTTATGTAATTCCGATTATGACCAAAGACGACAGCCTCATTGATATAGGGGCTTGCCCGTAGCGAGCTTTCTATCGAAGTGGGACTCAAGGTCTTCCCTCCGGAAGTAACTATGATGTCCCGGAGGCGGTCAAGAATACGTAACTGTCCCTTTGGTGTCCATTCACCGGTATCGCCGGTATGGAGCCATCCGTCATTATCTAATACGGCCTGTGTCATGGTCGGATTATTCCAGTATCCTTCGAAGAGATCCTGTCCTCTTACTAGAATCTCTCGATTCTCGCCCAGCCCGACCTCCCATCCCGTCGGTGGCACTCCCACATCGCCGGGTCTGGGGAAACTTTGCCCTTGGGAGGCTATGATAGCGCCGCCAGTTTCAGTCTGCCCATAAATATCCGAAAGATTGACACCGTAAATCTGCCATAATACGGCGAGTTCTGGCGAGAGGGGTGCACCTACGGAGAGGAGGAGCCTGACCTTGTCGAAGCCGATCTGGTTTAAGATGGGCTTGAAGATGGTCCAAGAGGCTAGGAAATATCCCAATGAAACCAGGATACTCTGTCTGCCCTCCCAAAGGTTTCTTGCGTACTTTCGGCCGAGGGCAAGTGCAAGATGGTACAAAATCTTCTTGAAGCCACTGGTGTTCTGAATCCCCACAAGTACTTTGGAAGCAAACTTCTGAACGTACCTAGGTACGGTAAACAACACGGTAGGACCCGTATCGAAAATCGTCTGCTCGAGATCTACGATGTCCTCGCCGTAATGAGGAATCAGGTCAGCCAAAAGGGGCAGCGTTATAGCCACCACCTTCCCGACGATGTGGCAGAGGGGGAGATAAACAACGGTCCTATGCGGGCACTTGGCCAGGATCGGGTAACGGTCTAAAAAAGTATAAGCGGCGGCAAGATGCTTGCCGTGGCTGACCAGTACCCCTTTGGGATTTCCCGTAGTGCCCGATGTATAGATGATGGAGAGTCCGTCAGTGGGGGCCACCCTACTCACATATTCGTCAAAGGCCTTTTGTTCCGATGAGAGTCGATTCTTGCCTTCGAGCATGAGGTCCTCAAAGGAGGTAAGCAGAGGGTGGCGGTAAGTGAACATCCCCTTCGTATCGATCACTATGATCTGTTTCAGTTGTTTCAGACCTTCAAGGATGGGTAAGAGCCTATCCACATATTCATGGTTTTCTGCCACAAAAATGGATGCGCCGCCGTCCCCCAGGAGGTAACAAAGCTCTTTTTGTGAGGAGGTGGGGTAAATGCCGTAGGTAACGGCCCCGAGGCATTGGGCTGCCAGTTCTGCAATAACATATTCCGCCGAGGGGTCTCCCATAAGGGCAAGACGATGGCCTTTCCGAAGGCCTAGACCCATGAAAGCTATGGCACAGCCAGCAACCATCCCGTGGAATTCCGACCAGGTCCGTTTCTGGTAGATCCCTTTTTTCTTTGAAAGATAGGCAACTCCATCTGGCCTGGTGCGTGCCCGCTCTCGCAAGAGCCCAGGAACTGTCTTATTTCTCAGTTCCTCATACTTTTTCAGTGCTTCCATTTCTCTCTTTTTAAACCCCAATCCTCCTGCATCCTATGGAGTCCGCTCATGAGTTCGGCGGTCGTAAGCCATCCACAAGGAGGTCAAAGGTCTCCTCAAGTGTATCGAAAAGTGAATAGGTCATATCTTTCAGCAGCCAGCGGATAGTCATATGCTCGATGGTCCCGATGAAGATGCTTCTCGCCACGAAGGGGTTCAAATCGCTCCTAATCTCACCTGACTGCTTCCCCTCTTCAAATATGTCGATAAGGGAGGCATAAAAGGTCTTTACGTGGGAGTAGACCTCGGTATCAACAAAATTCCGGTTCACTTTAATATGGAGAAAAACCACCTTGGCGGTGAGCGGGGCCTTTTCAATATACCGCATATACCACCAGAGGAACTTTCTAAGCTTATTAAAGGCTCCTTTTATACCGAACAACTGTTCTTTCAATTCCTCAATCCCATCAACGACCCACATGTGGGGGATGGTAAGGAGCAACTCTTCCTTGCCCTGAAAATACTCGTACAGAGCTGCCTCGGAATAGCCTGCCTCTTTGGAAATGTCGACAATAGTGGCCTGGTATCCCTGTTCAGCGAAGAGCTTTGTGGCGGCCTTCAGAATTCGGTCCTTCGTACTGTCTTTTGAAGACTTGTCAGTTGGCATCGGTCTATTCCTAAGCTAATTAAATAATATAGTTACCTAACATTCCAGGATCTTTAAGATATAATTGTCTTTTTAAATAAACTATTCCTAATAATATTATAATTTATTAATAAAAAATGAATAATCTATCTATTTAAATACATATTACCTAATAAAATTATAATATGTCAAGAAAAAAAGAGGATATTAGGATTTATGTTAAAAAAAGTTATTGACATATCAATATCATGTAAATTATAATTCAATTAGGTTGAATATCTCCAGGTCGTAGGCGAAAAACTGTAATGATTTATAACTATATTAATCCATTATGTTTATGCAATTAGCCGTCAATGTCGTCGTGCTTACCGCACTTTATTCTCTGATCTGTTGTGGCTATGTTCTCATATACAAAGTGAGCCGTGTGTTGAACCTAGCCCACGGAGAACTCATGGCCATGGGCGGTTACTTTCTTTTTACCTCGGCACTGTGGGTGGGGGTTCACCCCATGGTTGCTTTTGTAGGAGCCTGTATCCTTAGCTTGGTACTGGGTTTCCTCATTTATTTTTTTCTCATGCGTTTTATCTCGGGTAAATCTATTTTCGCAGGCGTTCTCGTCACCATATCACTGGGAATTCTCCTGCGGGGCCTCATCACGCTGATCTGGACCGCCCAGGCCTTGCATCCCCTTGAGCAGCTTGGCCTTAAGAACGTCTCCTATACCCTGATGAAGGGGGCCGTTGTTTCCACCTTCGGTTTGGTCACCGTCGTCAGCTCCATTGTGCTGTATACAGGTCTTTTCTTCGGCTTGAAATTTACCCGATGGGGTCTCCGAATGCGTGCCGTAGGAGAAAACCCCCTGCTATCCTCCCAGAGGGGCATAAGGCTCCATCTTTACTATGCCATCTCTTGGGCGATAGCTGTCTTTGCAGCAGGTTTTGCCGGGATGATCCAGGCCTGCGACAGCGGTCTTGAGCCAAACCTGTTTGTCATCGGGCTTAAGGCCTTCCCTGTTGTCCTCGTCGGTGGACTGGACAGTCTGGCAGGAGTAATCCCCGGCGCCCTCATTGTTGCCCTGGCGGAGATTCTAGCTATAAATTATATAAGTCCCGAAGTAAGCGAAGCTGCTCCTTTTTTTGTGCTCTTGTGCATGCTGCTTGTCAGACCATGGGGGCTTTTCGGCACTAAGGAAGAATTGGACAGGGTATAAATGGCCTATTCAAACGGAGGTGTGAAGACAAGTTATCGAGAAGATTTGTCCTTGGTGGAAACGAGGAACAGGTGGGTACTGCTGGCATTACTGGGCACGGGCCTTCTGGCCTTCCCCTTTTTCACTACTGCCTTTGGAATTGACCTAGCTGCCCAGATTTTTCTTACTCTGATCGGGGCGCTTGCCCTGATGCTTCTGACGGGATATGCGGGACAGATATCGTTAGGGCATGCTGGATTGCTGGCAGCGGGTGCGTTCACCACAGCCATACTTTTCAAAGAGGTGCAGGCACCCATCTGGATTACGCTGCCCGCCTCTGGATTGATAGGGGCCATTCTGGGGTTCATTTTTGGTTTTCCCTCGTTGCGCCTTAAAGGGTTGTATCTAGCGCTGAGTACCATGGCGCTCCATTTTATCGTCATTTATCTTGGCTCCGAGTACCAGACACGAAGAGAGTTCGCCACCGGCGTTGTGATAGACCCACCGAAAATAGGGCCTTTCATCATAGAAAACCCCGTAGTCTGGTACTTTGCGTTTCTGGCTGCAGACCTTTTGCTTATTCTTTTTTCGATGAACCTGCTCCGATCCAAAACAGGTCGGGCCTGGGTGGCCATCCGGGACAGGGACGTAGCTGCCGAAGCCTTGGGAGTCAATGTTTCCTTCTATAAGGTTTCGGCGTTTATGGTCAGTTCGACCATTACCTCTATCGCGGGAGGTCTCTTCGCCTATTATCGGGGGTTCGTGTCCGTTGAGGCCTTTTCACTGTTCACCACCATCGAGTATGTTGCCATCATCATTATTGGAGGTCTGGGCTCCATTCTCGGGACCATATTCGGCACAATCTTTATTGTGCTCCTCCCCTATCTCATCGATATGGCGGCCAGTACGTTTTCGATCCCGACGCGGTTCACTACCTATATTTCTGCCGTCAAGTATGGGAGTTTCGGGCTCATCATGATTATTTTTCTTCTTCTTGAGCCGAGCGGCCTTGTGGGCATCTGGAATCGGATCAAGAATTATTTCCTGATGTGGCCGTTCAAATACAAACCTTTAGGAAGATAGCGCCGATGACTGACGATAGGGACGAAATCCTTCTCGCCGTGGAAAACCTGGAAGTGGTCTACCATAACGTGTCAACTGCTGTTCAGGGTGTATCCCTCGGTGTAGCAAGAAATCGGATTGTGGCCCTTCTGGGTGTCAACGGGGCGGGGAAGACGACGACCCTGCGGGCCATATCGGGGTTCCTCGGGGTGGATAATGCCAAGGTAACCGAGGGGTTTATAACTTTTCGAGGAGAGCAGATTCAAGGAAAGTTCCCCCACCAAATCGCCCAGAAAGGTCTTGTCCTCGTACCGGAGCGCGATAAGGTGTTCGAAAGCCTCACCGTCGAAGAAAACCTCGAAATTGCTGTTCCCTGCACCGGAAAGGCGCATAACCCCATCCTCCACCAACGCGTCTTTGAATATTTTCCACTTCTCGGAAAGGTCCGAAACCGCCTGGCCGGCTATCTAAGCGGAGGGGAACGACAGATGTTGGCCCTGGCAACGGCGCTTCTCTGCCAGCCCCGATTGTTGCTCGTTGATGAGCTTTCTCTTGGGCTGGCACCCATCATAGTAAGGGAACTCATGAATCTCCTCAAGTTGATCTGCAATGAGCAGGGAATTTCCATACTCCTGGTGGAACAGAATGCGGTGGCCGCTCTCGAAATAGCCGACTATGGCTATGTAATTGAAAACGGCCGCATCGTCCTAGCCGGGAATCGGGATATGCTCAAAAATGATCAAAATATCAAGGACTTTTACTTGGGACAAGGACAAAAGGACTCAAGGAGGAGCTATGCCGCGGTGAAACAGTACCGGCGTACCAGGAGATGCTATGGATAGGCCGATCCATTTGAGCCTAAAGTCCTTAAGTTTCTCTGTGCGGGGCCTGGGGATCCTCAATAATATCTCTATGGATGTCCACAGTGGGGAGTTGCTCGCCCTCATAGGTCCGAATGGCGCAGGGAAAACGAGCGCCTTCAACTGTATAAGCGGCATTTACCCTCCTACGGAGGGGACAATTATCTTCAACGGCATCAACCTGGCGAAAGCAAAGCCCCACGAAGTGGCCAAGGCTGGCATCGCACGAACTTTTCAGCATGTAGAGCTCTTCCCGCATCTGACGGTTCTCGACAACCTTCTCATAGGCAGACACCTGAAAATACGGGGAGGTCTCCTATCGAACGGCCTCTTCTGGGGAAAGACTTTGAAGGAAGAGCTGGAGCAGCGGGAGGCGGCAGAGGAAATTATCTATTTTCTCGAACTGCAGAGGTACCGTAAGAGAATGGTCTCGGACTTACCTTATGGCATTCAGAAGATCATAGGCCTTGGGAGGGCCCTGGCCATAGAACCTCAGATACTTTTACTGGATGAGCCATCTGCTGGGATGAACCGCCAGGAAAAGGAAGACCTTGCCCGCTTCATGCTCAGGATCAAACATGAGATGGGGATGACCATGGTTTGGGTTGAACATGATATGCAGATGGTGAGCGACCTTGCCGATTGGATCGTCGTGCTTAACTTTGGCACCAAAATTACAGAGGGAAAACCCGAAGTAGTATTGAACAACCCAGAGGTAATCAGAATCTATTCGGGGGATAAGGCGTTCAGTGGGAACGAATCGTGGTAGATTCTTTTATCCATTGCTCTGATGATTCGTCTCTAACCATGGATGTGAGAATCTAATATAAAAGAACGTTCCTTGAACCTTTTAAAGTAGTTCTGGTTACAGCCAAAAAAATTTCAAAACTTTTTGGCTAGGGGTTATCCTAAAAAAAATGGAGGAGGCGATGCCATGTCCCAAGATGCAAAAGCACTTTTTGACGAAAGATTGGGCCGCTACCAGGCGGCCGTTGCCCTGGAGCCGACAGATCGCGTGCCGATCGCACCTGGCAGCAACTATTTTGCTGAGGTCTACTCTGGCAACACGAACCAAGAAACGATCTACGATAGTGAAAAGTGGCTCCAGGCGGAAGTGGATTTCTGCCGCGCTTTTCCCGAGGTAGATGTGCTGAGGGACAACCGCATTTATGGTCCGCTCTTTGACGCCGTCGGATTGAAAACCTACAAGCTGCCGGGCCGGGACCTGCCACCTCGAAACC
The DNA here is from genome assembly GCA_963843145.1 of uncultured delta proteobacterium. Classification (GTDB taxonomy): domain Bacteria; phylum Desulfobacterota; class RBG-13-43-22; order RBG-13-43-22; family RBG-13-43-22; genus CAVQSS01. Next base: position 433,192 of record CAWJJC010000027.1, on the reverse strand, counting down.
AGTTTCAATTTGTGGAAGAGGAATACATGAAGGCCGACGAGTACGGCCTGCTGATTAACAATCCCGTTGAATTCCTTTTTGACCGCTGGTTGCCCAGGATACTTGGCGAATATGGAGAGAGAGGTTCCATACGCTCTTACCTGGCCTTCCTCAAGGGCGGAATGGCCCAAGTGATGCTGGGCCAGATCATGAGGAACCGGGCCATCCATTTGCAAAACGAGGTAGGCATGCCCCAACCCATGGCGGGCTTCTTCCTAGCCCCCTTTGATGTTCTGGCCGATGGTATGCGCGGGTTGACGGGCACCCTCATGGACTGTTACCGGCAGCCAGATAAGGTCGTAGCCGCCTGTGACGTCCTGGTTAATGAAATGGCCAATCTCGCGCTGGCCATGGCCGATCCGCTCAGACGGTGGCCCATTTTCGTGCCCACCCACAAGGCCTGCTTCCTCTCACCCCAGGAGTTCGACAGGTTCTACTGGCCTTCCTTTAAGAGGGTCCTGGAGATAATAATTGGGGCAGGCCACACAGTCCGCGCCTACCTGGAAGGTGACTGGAGTCATCACTGGCATCATATGCTGGAACTGCCCAGGGGCAAGGTCCTTTGCGACATCGACAATCAGGGCGATATTTTTAATGCCAAGAAAGAGATCGGTCATCACCAGTGTTTAGCGGGCGGGATTAAGGATTCCCAGTTTATCCTCGGGACTCCAGAAGAGATGCGCCAGCAGGTGAAGCACTTATGTGAAATCGTGGGCCAGGGAGGCGGCTTTATAGTCAACGGAGGTTGCGGCATCCCTTACACCACAAAGCCTGAAAATTTTCGCGCCATGATCGATGGAGTGATGGAATTCGGGGTTTACGACAAAAGTATTAAACCTAAGCCCAAGGCAGCTCCTCCAGGTGAAATCAGGGCCTTCAAGTTCCCGAAAATGGTTACACCCTGGGAGGTGAAATCAACCGAAATCGGTGGGGTTATGGGTGAAGAAGGTTTGATCCAGAAGCCTTGGGAAATGTTCGAGAGTATGGCCTACATCTGGCTCTGGCAGTGGGCGTTGTAAGAAATTGATATAAGGGAGGAAGCAAAATGGATGAACTTGCTCAGGCATTGCGCGATTTAGACGAGAAGAAGTTTTACGATCTCGTTGAGGAGAGGATCAAAGAAGGCGTGCCGGCATTTGAAATAATCAAGGCCTGCGACGAGGGCATGATTGCGGTAGGAGAGCTTTTCTCCATCGGCACGTATTTTATCAGCCAGCTTATTTTCTCCGCGGAGATCCTCAAAACCGTCATGAAACGATTGGAGCCATTGCTCCGAGAGGCAGGCGGTAGCTCTTCTTTGGGAAAGGTCGTTATCGGAACGGTGAAAGGCGACATCCATGATATTGGCAAGAACATCGTCATAACGCTCCTGCGCGGGTCTGGTTTCGAAGTCGTTGATCTCGGTGTCGATGTGCCGGCCGAAAAATTTGTGGCCGCTCTCCGAGAGACGGGATCCAAGGTCCTGGGCCTAAGCGCCTTATTGAATTTTGCCTATCCTCAGATGAAGGCTGTGGTGGAGGCGGTCGGCCAGGCCGGTCTCAAAGATTGCGTTAAGGTGATCATCGGCGGAACACCTTGCAATGAGCAGGTGAGGCAGTTTGCCGGCGCTGATTTTTATGCAGAGGATGCCGTGGCCGGGTTGAATATTTGCAAACGGATTTATGCTGAGGAGCGCTGATGTTAATCATAGGCGAGAAGATTAATTCCACCCGGAAAAGCATAAGTAGTGCGGTTGAAGGGAGAAAGAGTGACGTAATCCGGGAGGAGGCCATTCGACAGGTTCGGGCCGGAGCACAAAGTCTGGATGTAAATTGCGGCACCTTGCCGGCCGAAACCGAGCCTGAGGCGCTTGCCTGGCTAGTTGGGATTGTCCAGTCAGCAGTAGGTTTGCCGCTCTGCCTGGACAGTCCCAATCCGTTGGCTCTGGCCGCAGGACTGGCCGTTCATCAGGGCAAGCCAATGGTCAATTCAATCAGCGGAGAGAAACGACGATATGAACAGGTATTACCGTTGGTGAAGCAATACGGTGCCTCTGTGGTGGCCTTATGCATGGATGACCGAGGTGTACCCCAGGACAAGAATCTGGCCCTGGAGGTAGGCTTAGCATTGGTAAAGGATCTGTTGGCCGATGGCGTTCCCCTGGAAGACATCTATTTTGATCCCCTCGTGCGTTCTATTGCTACCAGTCCGGGCGGCGTGTTGGCCACGTTGGACCTGATGAAGATCCTGGGCTCGCACTTTGCGGGTTTGCACTTTATTTCCGGCCTCAGCAATGTATCTTATGGTCTGCCGGAACGGCGCCAGCTTAACCGAGCCTTTGTTGTCCTTAGCGTGGCAGGCGGACTGGATGCCGTTATTATGGACCCGTTAGACCGCCCCATGGTAGCCCTCATTTACGCTGCCGAGGTCCTGCTAGCTAAGGACCGTTACTGCCTCAAGTACATTGAAGCCTATCATCGGGGAATACTAAGTCAGCGGCCCTAATCAAGATTTAGCGCCAGCAGAGGGAGCCCATATTCGGACCATGTGGAAACGTTTATTCGTCTTACCCTTTGGGGAGAGAAGAACCGCTATTTCTCAACCAGAAAAGGCCTTCAGGACGTCAACCAGAAAGGCCTCAAAATCCATGTCGGCCGGATTCGGGGTCAGGCCGAACCGGACCACAACCAGTTTCCTGGAAGGAATGATGACCACCCGCTGGCCCTGATAGCCTTCGGCGAAAAAAGCATCCGTCGGCACCTGCGGCCAGACCCGATCCGCTGGGTTGGAAGCCGATCCGGCATTCAGCCAGAAATGGGCGCCGTATTGACCTAGTGGCGCTAGCGGCGTTGGAGTAGATGAATACGTGACCCAGCCTTCGGGAAGAATCCGCTGGCCCTGCCAGACCCCGTCCTGCAAATAAAAGAGCCCGAAGCGCGCCCAATCCCGGGGGGTGGCCCACAGGTAGGAAGACCCGACGAAGGTCCCGGAAGGATCCGGCTCAAAGACGGCGCTGGACATGCCCAAAGGGTCGAACAACTCCCGGCGGATAAAATCCAGGGAGCGCAGGCCGGCCGCCTCCAGTCGGAGGCGAATAATTTTGGCCAAGATATTGGTCGTACCGCTGGAATAGTGCCATTCTTGGTCCGGGGGAATTTCCAGGGGTTGGCCGGCGGCAAAGGCCCCGAAGTCACGGGAGCCGTAAAGCATGGTAGTCACCCCGCGCAGCGGTTGGTACACCTCATCAAATTTAAGGCCGCTGGCCATGCGCAGCAATTGGTCGATGGTGATGGCCCGGCGGGGATCCCCGGGATTTTGCCATTCGGATACCGGGGCCGGGCGGTGGATGTCGATGAGCCCTTTTTGCACCATGATCCCCAGGATCGCGCTGGTCACGCTCTTGGCCATGGACCAGCCGAGGAGCGGCATGTCCTGGCGAAAACCGGGTGCGTAGCGTTCCGCCGCCAGGCGGCCGTCGTAAACCACCACTACGGCCCGGGTTTGCTTTTTCTTGTCGGGACCCGGCTCGGCAAAGTGCCGGTCGATGGCCTGCCGCAGCTTTTCGTCGTCCCAGCCCGCGGGCCGGGTCCTGTCCGGTCCTTCTTCACCAGTGGGCCAAGGTTGATTTATCGGGAGACGTCGGGGAGTAAAGGCGGGCCGGGGCTGCCTCCGAAGTTCATCCTCGGTGGCGCCGACCACCAGGGTGCAGCCGCAGCCTTCGCGGTAGATGGCTTTGGATTTCAATGGGCCCAAAGCCGTGGCTGTTACGGTTTTGCGGTTATAGTCCACCGCTACGTCAATCACCCGGGTCAGCGTTTTATCCACCGGTATAATGTCTTCCTTAAAGACCGCTGCCGGGTCCCGCTGGGAAATAAAAACGCTGGAACAGAGGTATTTCGCCGCATAACCGGTGCCGATGGGGACGGCCTTATAAACATACCACCCCAGCCCGCCGACGAAGAGAATCATGATAATCAGCAGACCCCGAAGGGATCTTCGTTGCCATTTTTTCATGTTCGCCTCTGTTGCCTATGCCCACCGGATTTTTTCTTATCGTATCATAATGATCTGGAAAGGAAAAGACCGGTCATCGGTCTGTATAATTTTTATTGATAACCCAGACAAAATGTGTCTAATCTAAACCGTCATCCAGCATTCCATCCGCTTATTTCGTAGTCAACCGCTTCCCTTTTCCCAGGAGGGCACCTATGAACTACGACGACCGGCCGTGGCTGTCTTCTTATGACGCGGATGTTCGACCTGAAATCCCCATCCCCGATCAATCCTATACGGATCTGCTTCAGGAAACCTTCCAGCGTTTCCCCCAGAAGAACGCCTACCATTTCCTCGGTTTGACCACCACCTTCCAGGAATTCCAAAACCGGGCCCTAAGATTCGCCCATATGCTCCGGGAGCAGGGTTGCCAACCCGGGGACGTGGTGGCCGTCAATTTACCCAATACCCCTCAGTACCTCATTGCCCATATCGGCGCCATCCTGGCCGGGTGCGCCGTCACCGGCCTTTCGCCCCTTCATACCGGGAAGGAAATGGCCTACCAATTGAAAGACAGCCGCGCCAAGGTGCTGGTGACGCTGGATGCCATCTTTGAAAAGCGCCTGGCCCCCATCCACCAGGAACTGCCGGACCTCCGCACGATCTGCCCAACCGGGATCTTGGATTTCCTCCCCCGTTGGAAACAGCTCCTGGGGAAAAAGATAAAAAAGGTCCCCACGGGAAGGATCTTCGACCTGCCGGAAAAAACCGTGATCCCTTTTATGCGCGTCATGGACCGATACCCTTCTTTGCCCTTAGATTTAAAGATCCCGGTGGAGGCCGTCTGTCTGATTCAATACACGGGAGGCACCACCGGTCTCCCCAAAGGGACCATGCTGACCCATCGCAATCTGGTGGCCAATATCGTTCAAGCCAGAACCTGGTTTCATATGGAAGCGGGAAAGGAGGTCTTTTTATCCGGGTTCCCCTTTTTTCATCTGGCGGGATTAATGCTGGCCATGACCACCCTGGCCCTGGGCGGCACCCAGGTCCTGATTCCCAACCCCCGGGATACGAACCACATCTGCCGGGAGATTGCCCAGTACCGGCCCACTATCCTGGTCAATGTCCCGACACTCTATTTGATGTTGATGGATAACCCGAAGTTCCGGAAACTTGATTACAGCCAATTGACTTTCTGTCTGTCCGGGGCCGCTCCTTTTCCGGTGGAATCCATCCGGGCGCTGGAAGCAATCGTGGGCGTCGGGAAAGTCGTGGAAGTGTACGGGATGACGGAAACCAGTCCGCTGATCACCTGCAACCCTCATTTAGGCCAAAAGAAGATCGGCACCGTCGGGTTACCCATAGTTAATACGCGAGTGAAACTGGCCGACCTGGAAACCGGGAGCCTGGAAGTGCCCATCGGGGAGGAAGGGGAGCTTATCATTCAAGGCCCGCAGGTGATGAAAGGCTATCTCAACCGGCCGGAGGAAACCGCCCATGCCCTGCGTGAATTTCAAGGAGAAGTCTGGATGCATACCGGCGACGTGGCCCGCATGGATGAAGCCGGGTATTTCACCCTGGTGGACCGGGCCAAGGATATGCTCAACGTGGGGGGCTTTAAGGTCTTCTCCCGGGAAGTGGAAGAAAAACTCTATGACCACCCGGCGGTGGACCTGTGCGCCATCGTCGGTGTTCCCAATCCCCAGCGGCCGGGCAGTGAACTGGTCAAGCTGGTGATTCAAAGATCCCCGGCTGCCAAGGACCGGCCGGAAGAGACGCTCAAACGGGAAATCTTGAATTTCGCCCGGGAGAACCTGTCTCCCTACAAGGTTCCCAAGATCATTGAATTCGTTGATTCCCTCCCGCTGACCCCCGTGGGGAAGGTGGACAAGAAAGCCCTGCGGCCCGGACAGAAATGAGGTTGTTCTCCCTTTGGGGTGGGTGGTCACAATACAGAGTAGTTTAGTGCGAAAATAAACTCCATGACCTGCAAAGGGCCAATAATCAATAATCAATTGATAATTAACAATTGATTATTAATTATTAATGTCAACCAGTTAGGGTTATGTCTACCCCTTTGTTCTTCGGGGTGCCCGCCCCGGGCACGGGGGTTTAGCCTGAAATCGCACCTTCGTGGCCGCCGAGACCCAACGGCCATACCAGATAGGCGGGGGTACCCACCCCAAAGGGCGAAGCGTCAGAAATGAAAAAGAGCCATCCCCAGAGCCAATTTATTACCATCCGGGGAGTGAACTATCATTACCTGGAATACCCGGCAGCCGGGCAAACGCTCTTCCTGTTGCACGGCCTGGGTTCCTCGACCTACTCCTGGGAAGCGCTGGCCCCGTTGCTGCAGGCGGCGGGCTACCGGGTCTATGCCCTCGACCTGAAAGGTGCCGGCTCTGGATTTCAAAATTTTGAGCCGGTACGACCAACGCCTTCCCGCCATTGATATCCCCACCTTGCTGATCTGGGGGGAGGATGACCCCTGGGTAAAACTCCCCGTCGGCCGGCGTTTGGAGCGGGATCTCCCCCATTCCACCCTGCGCATCATCCCCCACTGCGGCCATGCCCCTCAGGAAGAACTCCCCGAAGAAACGGCCGGACTGATCATTGACTGGCTTAATTCTGATAACTTCGCAAAAAGTCCTCCAGGCTGTCATTGCGAGGTTATCAATTCTACCCTCCTCTAAAAAAATTAGATTCGGGGTTTAATCGAGCTCGAATGACCAGAAAGGTAGGGGCGGCGACCCCGCCGCCCAAACCGGGGCCGGATTTCGCCATCGTCGCCGTAGCCTTACCCTGGATGTGCAGGAAACCTTATCCCTCATTCAACCGGCAGGCGGGGTCGCCTGCCCTACGAAAAACAAAAACTTGAAATATTTTCATCATTCGGGGTGCCCGCCCCGGGCATGGGGGGGGGTTAATACGCCCCCTCCAGAAAAATATGATTTTCCGTTGACAACCATACAAATGTATGGTATATGACAAGCCATGGATGAATTGACTCCGCGGCAACAGGAGATTTTGGAATTTATCCGGGATTTCCAGGAACGGCACGGGTATCCGCCTTCACGGCGGGAGGTGGCCGGCCACTTCCGGATCTACCCGGGCTCTGTCCAGGACCACCTGAAGGCCCTGATTCGGAAGGGCCGTCTGAAGCGGGAGCCGAACCGCTCCCGGGGCCTGAGCTTGAAGCCGGTTCCTGGTCCGCTGCGCACCATTTCACGGTACGGGGCCGTTGCCGCCGGCGGCCCCCGGCTGGTCCTCGAAGAAGCGGAAGACCAGGTGACCCTGCCGGCGGACTGGGCCAAAGGCGAGGAGGTCTTCCTGCTGCGGGTCCAGGGCGAGAGCATGCGTCCCACCATTCTCTCGGGAGACCAGGTGATCGTCCGCCGTCAGGAGCGCCTGCCCGAAGGGGCGGTGGGGGTCTTCCGCCTGGATAACGAGGTGACCTTGAAGCGCTGGCACCGGGAAGGGGATCGGGTGGTCCTCAAAGGAGACAATCCGGAATTCGAGCCCTTGACCATCGAACGGAAAAATCTGGCCGATTTGGGGGTCATCGGGCAGGTGATCGGGATCTACCGGCCGGTTTTGTAAAAGACGCGGAGCGCTGAGCGCAGGGCGCGGAGCGTAAGGCGCAAGGCGTGAGGAGTAAAGCGTAAAAGAAGAAATGGCGGGGAAAAGGGCCGGCGGCCACCTGGCTCAATCATGATGGCCTTTGGGGAAAATATCTTCACGAATTTTTTGTTGTCAATTTCAACCGTTATGGCGCTTACCCCTTACGCCTTACGTTTTACGCCTCACGGCTTTCAGGTATGAACGCCTTAGTCCTGCTGCCTCAGATTTGCCGTCTGGCCCTTACCGGCCGGAGCATCCTTTTTTTCGGGGAGGCCATGCCCCGCCTGGCCGCCTACCTCATCGGCCGGGTTGCCCTGCAGGGGAGTCCCGTGACCCTGGTGGATGCCGCCCAGTCTTTCGACCCTTACTTGGTGGCCCGCATGAGCCGCTACCGGGAGCTGGACCCCCGGGCGCTGCTCGAGCGTATCCGTCTGAGCCGGGCCTTTACCTGCCATCAGTTGGTTACCCTGCTCTGCGAGACCCTGCCCGCGACCGGGCCGGGGGAACCCCTCTTCGTCCTCGGACCCTGCGCCCTGTTCTACGACGATCAGGTGGCCTTGACGGAGCGCCGGAACCTTTTTAAACAAGTGGCGGCCTCCCTGGCCATCCTGGGGCGGCGGGGAAGGGGGGTATTCCTTTTCCAGGGGCCGGTATCGTCGCGGGTCAAAAACCTCTTTTACGGCCGGGAACTGGCCGCCCGGGTGGAACTGGTGATCCAGGTGCGCTACGGCGAGCAGGGCATCGAAGGGATGCTGCAGCACCCGGCCGCCGTGGTGCCCCGTAGAGGGTAATCTTTTTTAACCGCAGACACACGCGGACGAAAATTTTCACCGCCCGCTTCGCTCAAGGCGCAAAGAGCGCAAAGGAATTTTTTCTCCGGCGACAGCCGGAAAAAACTCCTTCTTTGCGTCTTTGCGGTGCAATTTCGACTTTGAGGAGTGTATGGGAAGGACGGTACTGCCATTCAGCCAAGCCCTGGAGCGGGAATACGAAGACTGGAAGAAATTCCGCCGGGCCCTGCGCCGGGAAGACCAGCAGGTCCTGGACCGGCTCTTCGACCGGGCCCGGATCCACGTCCAGGCCGGCAGCTACGCCTCCCGGCCCTGGCCCCTGGAGACCATCCTGGTCTCCATCCTCCTGGAGCAGGAGAAGGAACTGGCGGAGCTGCGGGGGAAGCTCGAAGTGGTACGAAAAGAGGGGGCTGGTTTTTAGATGATATCGGCCAGGTCGCGGGAGCCGTGAACAGGGAAACCTTACCGGCCATGCAGACGCTGCCGAAGTTTTTTCATCACCTGCGTGGGGGTAAACCCCTTGGCGTCGGAGGCCGATTGCGCCTGGGCGACGGCCAGTTTTTCGAAGAGATCCACCCGGACCCGGAGGCGCTCGTGGTGTTCCCTGCTTTTCGGGAATGATTGCCTTGGGAGTCTGTTGGATTATTTTTGTAAAATGTGATAGTTATAAACAAAAAAAGGAGTATCAGGAAATTAAATATGGAACCGTCTCCCTCCATTGCCAAGGTCTGGACCAAAGTAAAAATCGGCGAACAGAAAACCGATTTTGCCTACTGGCAGACCCAGCCCTATGCCCGCCGGCTGGCCGCCCTGGAACAGATCCGGCAGGAATTCCACAGGTGGAAATACGATGCTGAACCCGGATTTCAAAGAGTTTATTCGATCGTTAAACGATAACGATGTCCGCTACCTGGTGATCGGGGCGTATGCGGTGGCGCTGCACGGCTATCCCCGCTATACCAAGGACCTGGATGTGTGGATTGAGCGGGACCCGGAGAATGCGGCGAAGCTGATGAAGGCCCTGGTGCATTTCGGATTCGGGTCCCTGGATCTCACGGCGGAGGATTTCCTGGAACCGGAACAGATTATCCAACTGGGCTACCCGCCCAACCGCATCGACCTGATCATATCACCGCCAGGGATCGATTTCGAACGTTCCTATGCGGCCCGGGTGGAAGTGGTGATCGACGGCGTCCCGGTAAATTTCATCGACCGGGAAAACCTGAAAAAGACCAAGAAGGCGGCGGGGCGATTGCAGGATCTGGCCGATCTGGAAAATCTGCGATGATAGAACTATCATACTCTCCAAGTAGAAGCCGTCATAAAATCCATGATTGAAAAAAACTTCGACATAGCCTTCATCGCCGATCTGGCGCTGCGGGAGAAGCAGATTCAGCAGAACTACCGGCCGATCATTGCGGTGCATAAGTGGTTCGCCCGGCGTCCGGGGACCCTGTTTCGGGGACTGTTGCTGTCCGAATTCTCGGGTCTTCCGCTTCGCGAGGCCTTTTATCAGGCGAACGATTTGAAGGCTCTCCGGATTGCCGATCCCTTCATGGGGGGCGGGACGCCTCTCCTGGAAGCGAACCGCTTGGGCTGCCACGTGACCGGCTTCGATATCAACCCCATGTCGTATTGGATCGTCAAACAGGAAATCGAGCATCTGGACCTTGGAGCCTATGACCAGGCGGTCGAATCCCTGAACCGAAGGCTGGAAAACGACATCGGACATTTGTACCACACGGAATGTGTTCTTTGCGGAAAGCAGGACGCCTCCGTTAAGTATTTTTTGTGGGTCAAGGTCATTTCCTGTAGTCAGTGCGAGAAGGATATCGATCTGTTCCCCGGCTACCTGATTTCCACGGACAGACGGCATCCCCAAAAATGTCTTTGTCTGCTCTGGTTGCGGTCAATTGACGGAGACCGGAGACCGGATTAATCCGGGCAACTGCCGGCATTGCGGTACCGGGCTGTCGATGCATGGTCCTGCCGGCCGAAACCGATGCCGTTGCCCTCATTGTGAAACCGACAATTTTTATCCCAACAGCAGCCTGGGACCGCCGCGGCACCGGCTTTTCGCCATCGAATATCACTGTCCGTCCTGCAAAAAAGGCCATGCGGGGCGGTTCTTTAAGGTCCCCGATGGGCCTGACCTGAAGACGGGTGACGGAAGCCGAGGAACGATGGAAGGGATTGCGCTCGCGATTTGTCCCGGACGATGAGATTCCGTCGGGCGATGAAACCAATCGCCTGCATCGATGGGGATACCGACACTACCGGGAAATGTTCAACGCCCGACAGCTTCTGGGGCTTGAACTTTCGGCGCGAATCATTTCCAAAACGGCGAATGAACGCGTCCGTAACGCCCTGGCAACGAACCTCTCCGACTTGTTGCGCTATCAGAATATGCTCTGCCGCTACGACACCATGGCTTTGAAATCACTGGATATATTCTCCGTCCACGGCTTTCCGGTGGGGCTGATTCAATGCGAGTCCAATTTTATGGGCATCAGGGACCCCAACAAGAATATGTGTGTGGGAAGCGGCGGCTGGGCCAATATCACCGATAAGTTTCGCAAAGCCAAGGCCTACTGTGAGGCTCCTTTCGAGATCAGGCACCACGGATTTCGAAAGGAAATGGTGCCCATCCAGGGCGAATGGATCGGTGACCACCTTAACGGCGACAAATCAAAAATGCAGCGGTGGGTGGACATTCAATGCCGGGACGCGGCCAAAGTGAAGCTGCCGTCTTCCTCCCTGGATGCGGTTTTTACCGATCCGCCGTATTTTGGTAATGTGCAATATGCGGAACTGATGGATTTCTGCTATGTCTGGCTGCGGCGTCTGGTCGGTGAAAAGATCGAGGCCTTCGAGCGGGAATCGACCCGGAACCCCCAGGAACTCACCGGAAACGAGGATATGGGTCGGGGACTGGAGCATTTCACCCAGGGCCTTTCCGCCGTTTATCAGCGCATGGCAGCGGCCTTGAAGCCGGGGTCTCCTCTGGCCTTCACGTACCACCACAATGACCTCAACGCCTATTCCCCAGTAGCCGTCGCCATACTTGATGCAGGTCTGACCTGCTCCGCTTCGCTGCCCTGCCCGGCGGAAATGGGGGCTTCCATTCACATCAACGGCACGGGATCGTCTATCATCGATACCGTTTTTGTCTGCCGGTCTACGGGAACCATTTCAAAAAAATGGCTGCCCGATTCGATTCGAAGGGGTTGCCGATCTGGTAGCCGAGGACTTGGCCGGGCTCAGGGAGGGTGGGGTGAAGCCTACCCCCGGAGACGCCCGCTGTGTCACCTATGGCCATCTGATTCGCCTGGCTGTTTGGCATCTGAGAAAATGAGTGGGACAAAAAAGCTACAGTGACTGTAAGGATGCTGGCGGTCGCCGAATGGCTTCGGAAATTTGGGGGATGGGGCGAAGTCGAAAAACTTCTCGAGGATCCCAACCAATCACAGTCTGAAACCCTTCTTTTTGCTGTGCGGGAAGAGACGAAACCTTATGGAAACCAAGATGCCGATGTTTCCTTTTGAAGTTCCCTTTGAAGAAATCTTAAAAGATCCGGAAAGCTATGTTGACGCCGTTTTCTCCTGTCTCGAGTCGGAATTTCTGATAATGCCCAAAGGAGCCGGCTTCGTGGAATATCCTGTTTTCGAGCGCGGTTATGAAGCCTTGAAAGCGGCAACCCAAGGGTTTTCCCGAGTGGAGCCGTCCAATGTGCTTGCCGGGATTTTGAAGGAACCAATTTCGCTGGTGGTATTGCGATCCATGCTTGGCTTTACGCCGCCGGAGTGGGCTTATGTTGCCACCCAAAGGACAGGTGTGGTCGTTTCTCAAGGATTCGTGCGCTCGCTGGACCGCAAAGTGAGGATGACTCCGGAGACTCCGATACATCAACAGGGGTGACCCGGGAGCGGCTGCAGGCTCTTGTGGATACGGCCTGTCAATTGCTCTCACAATGCGTTCCGAAAATTGAAGTCTACCAACTTCATCGTCTGGATAAAGCCGACACCAGAGTCGGAATCCAAAGCATTAAAAATCTCGCCGGTATGGGGGTACCCTATGCCATGCTACTATATGAACGGTTTCTCGGCAGACCATTTGCAGGCCATCGGGATTCGGTGAGTGAATTGAGTTGGAGATATCTCGAATCGGCCATCGAGGATGTCTTGAGCCAGGCCGGGATCAGCTTCCGAAAAACAAAACGTGCGGAGCGTATCGAAGGGTTTGATCAAATACCGGATTTCATTGTTCCCAGCGAATTCAATCCTCAGATTATCATCGAGGCGAAAATTACCGAAGATGATGGGACGGCCAGGGATAAGGTCACACGCATCCAGCATCTGGCGAGTTAAGTCTCTCAAAACGATCTCAAGATAATGCCCCGAAATATGAAGTCGTTGCCTGTATCGGCGGCCGGGGCTTTGGGGTCCGTCGGGAAGATATGAAAAGATTGATCTTGTGCGACTAGGGGGAAAGTTTTTACTTTAAAACACTTGACCGGTTGTTGAGACGACGCGACTCAAGGAATTCAGAACGAAATAAGAAAGGCATCTTGGCTCTTTCCCAACTTACCTTTTCCCAGAAACTGGGTTTGATGAAAATGCTTCTAGAGAAACTGACCCATGACGAGAAGAAATTAAAATCACCGGCCTGGCATGAGGCCATCCTTAAAGATCGGGAGGAGGCCTTCACGACCGGTAAAGTAACCGCATCGGATTAGGATCAGGCGAAAAAGAGAATCAAATTTATAAAACTTGGGGCATAATACGGCGCTAAGTCATTTATATTTTCTGAGCCAATTTTAATAAACGGGATCATTGGGGAAGATTGGGAAAAGGTATGGCCATCCGTAGATCTTTTAAGTCAGACGAAAGTTTCCTGGAAAAACTCGCCATTGGTGCGACCGGTACCCGAGCCGTGATGAGCGATCTTCGGCAGCAGGGTTTTACTCCGATTGAATTGGAACGGGGATCTTCAAACTGGAAAATATGGAAGCAGATCAAGATAAAGAGGCTGCGACTCCCCGATATTCTTCTTTTGGATAAGGGAATCCGAATCGAGGCACGGGCAAAAACAGCGCTTGAAATCAGTATGTCGCATTCGGAATCAGACCCCGAGCGGGGTTGGGATCGTGGGGCTTCTTAATAGTGATTTTGTAGCCCTGACTTGGTGCTCAAAGGTGGGCACCCGACCGATAGATTGGCAGGCCAACTCCCTTATCCAATATATTCAGGTAGAGGAGATGCGGAAAGCTTGGGCTTCCGGACAGGTGATAAAGGAAAAGCCGAAAGGTGCACAAGAGGGGTTTGAACTAAGGGTTACTTGGCCCGCCGCTATTGCGAACAGGCTCGGAAGAGTAAAAGAGATTGTTGGGGACCGTCTTAAATACCAGCGTGAAGGTGACAATAGAACCGTATCTCTTCTGCTCCGCCGGAAAGGAATCGATTTGAATGTTTTAGTGTCTGTAGGAGAGGAGGTGCATGAGTCCCAGGTGGTGGCTTCGGTTGTTCCTGTAATGCGCATATTACCGGAAATGCCCACAGTCACCAAAGAATCTTATATTGAATGGCTTTCCTCGCGGGATGTTGCCTTAAGATATTCCGGGGCCAAGGCCTTGGCCCATTTTACCGGTGAACGTGTCCGTGCCTCTCTGCTGCGGGCCGAACGGGACGAAGCTGAGCATATTTACGTTCGCTTAGAGGCAGCAGCAAGCCTTGCACGACAAGGTGTGCAGGAAGGCTGGGACTGGATCAAAAAGTCCTTGGATAGCGACTTTTTGGAGAATCAGCTTGAAACAGTGATCATTTTGGGGGAAATGCGAACTTCCGAGGCAACAGACCTCCTTATCGATACGCTACTCGATCCTCGACGGCATGCAGAGATCTCGAGCTGGTGCGGCTTGGGCGATCGGCGAAATTGGCGATGCCAAAGGGGTCGATGCTCTTGTTTGTACCTTTAGTGATCTAACAGCCGGGTTACGAATTGAAGCTGTACGTGCGCTTCGGAAGGTTATGGAGAATGACGAAAGGTGTTTAAGCCTGACTGCACATTTGGGTACAGCCGAGTCTAATCGACGCGCAGGCTTAGCTTGGGCCCTCAGCCGTAGCGGCCGCTTCACAATCGAAGAACTTGCTCAAGTGTGTCAGGGTGATGACGAAGCCAGACGATGGATTGCCTATATTCTGGGTACACAAGACGGCGATACGTGGGCGGCCCGTATTCAACCGATCAAAGAATCTGATCCTGAGGTTTTTTTAGAAGCCACCGTTCCGTGGCAGATTATGAGGAGCTGGATTGCTGATGTGGATGAATTCTGATGATAGCATAGTCAAGGGATTACCGATTCCCACCTACCTGACGGATTGGGGCAGAGCCTACTGCGGTGATTCGCTGGAACTTCTTAAGTCTCTGCCTCCGGAGAGTGTCGATCTGGTGATGACATCACCACCTTTTGCCCTCCAGAGGAAGAAATCCTATGGCAATACAGAGCAATCAGAATATGTTGACTGGTTACTTCAGTTTGCCTCTCCTGTATATCGGATACTGAAACCTACAGGTAGCTTCGTAATAGATCTTGGCGGTGCTTATCAGAAGGGTAAGCCGATCAGATCGCTTTACAACTATAAGGTATTAATACGGCTTTGCGACAATGAAGGTTTTAACCTGGCTGAGGAGTTTTTTTGGCATAATCCGGCCAAACTGCCATCTCCCATCGAATGGGTTAATAAACGCAAAATCCGGGCGAAAGATTCAGTTGACACGGTTTGGTGGCTAAGTAAGACCGAAGCACCGAAAGCTAACGTTAAAAACGTCCTTGTTCCATACTCGGATAGGATGAAAAAGCTTCTGGCAGACAGCGAGAGCTTCTATTCTCCGAAGAAGCGGCCATCCGGTCACGACATTAGTATTGGTTTTGCCTCTGACAATGGAGGGGCCATCCCCTCCAACCTTCTTGAAATCTCCAATACGGAAAGTAATTCTTTGTACCTTCGTGCATGCAAGGCTGTTGGCATTGGAGCACACCCGGCCAGATTTCCCGAAAAGTTGCCATCCTTCTTTATCCAGTTTCTAACAGACCCGGGTGATGTCGTCCTTGACATTTTCGCGGGGTCCAATACGACGGGATTTGCGGCGCAGAATTTAAGAAGGAAATGGCTGAGTTTTGAAATAGAAAGCATGTTTGTCCGCACGTCGGCACTACGGTTTATCGACCTAGATACAAAAAGTGCAATTACGGATCTTTGGGCGAGGCTAGATAAGGAATTGGCCACCATCATCAGACCGGCACAGTTGTTCCTTTGTGAAAAAAACGCCGAATATAAAACCGAAAAACAATCAAAGAAGTCAGTTAGACCGTCAGAGGAGAATCGGTGATGGGCATGCCAGTGGCAACGGTTCCAGCCCCTATATCCCCAGCAAAAGTAGTTGTCCCTCCGGCGCCAGGAGAGGTAATCACCAGTCTCGCGACGGGTAATACCTATACCATGGGTCATCAGATCGGCGAAGGCTACTTTGGAGTCGTTTTTAGCTGTGTTGACGTTTGGGATAACGATATGGCCGCAAAAGTTTTGAAGCCCATCGGCACCTACGAGAAAATAAGGGCCTCGGCTGAAGCTGAATTTAGAAAACTGGCCGTCTTGCGTCATCCAAATATCACATATGTATTCGACGCTTTTGAGTTCAGGGATACTTTTTACATCATCACGGAGCGATGCTACTGTCCGCTTGCCCAGCTCTTTTCATTGAAGGATTTCATTGGAATTGCATGGTTAATGCCAATTGCCCGGTGCCTGCTGCAGGCCGTACATTATATCCACCTCAATCAGTACGCTCATCAGGACATACATTCTGGCAATGTCTTTGCTGCATTCGCCAAGGACGAGATGCGTCCAAAGGATCCCGGCGCGATTCAGTTCAAACTTGGTGATCTTGGGGTTGCCAAGCTTTTCGGAGAGTTGAATTCAACAAACACACGTGCGGACTGGATGCTTCCACCCGAAGCAATTGACCCCTCGGAGTTTGGACCGATTGACCACCGAATTGATATTTATCACATCGGACTGCTCCTTCTGCAGTTGGCCCACTCACACGAGTTGCGATTTTCTCAAGACGAGATACTTGCTGGTCGCCCAAGAGACATGGCACTGGATCTCCTGGCCCCTTACAGATTTGCTTTGGAGAAAGCGCTTCGCAGGCATGTAGCCTACCGTACTGCAACAGCCATGGAACTCTGGCGCGACCTCTATTCGCTTCAGCCGCCCAGTATCCCAGACTTGCCAGACAAGGAGGGATAAGAGAGCACCGGCCAGAAACATAAACAGAATTATTATAGCAAGGGGGGATCTGGGTGAAACAGTATAAAATTATCGTTGAAAAACAATCTGATGGATATGTAGCCTATCCTCTGGGACTTAAAGGGGTGGTGGTAGGGGAAGGAGATTCCTATGAAGAGGCTCTTGCTGATGTGAAATCAGCCGTGCGTTTTCATATTGAAACATTTGGGAGGAGGTCTTAGAAGTAGGGCCTCCGGTGCTGGAAGTATTTGTCGCGGAGGCGGCCATCGCATGAAATTCCCGGTTGATGCGCCAAAAGGGAAAGTAGTCAAGGCGTTTGAACTGCGCGGTTTTCGCTTGGTCCGGGAAAAAGAGCACATCGCCATGGAAAGGATTAATCCGGATGGGACCAGGACTCCGTTGACCATGCCGAATCATTCTAACCTCAAGGCTTCGACTTTGCGTACTATTTGTACCCAAGCTGGAATTTCTCGGGATGATTTCTCGGGCGTTTGAGAAAAGTTGAGTTATACAGGGCATGATGGGTAAAATCGACCTGAAAAAGAACAATAACATCTCTTACGCCCCTTCCGCCAAAGAAGTAACGCTGGTCGAGGTGCCGGACATGAACTTCCTCATGGCCGATGGGGTCGGAGATCCCAATACTGCACCGGATTTCCAGGCGGCGGTAGATGCCTTGTACCGCCTGTCCTAACGAGATTTATTTGAGCGATCCCCGTAGGACCGCCTCGGAAAAGCTGAAGACCGTTATTCGGCAGCCGGTAAAAATGAATTAGCCGGTCTTATGATCCTTCAGGTCCACCCAAAACCTTTTAAATACATCAGACGTCGCGAAACCTATCCTTGTTCATTGGAAGATTAACTTCCGATTGGCAACAAATTGATAAGTCCCGAAAAATATCCCATGATCGCCAAAGGCTGGCTCTTCGACCTCTATGTGCGGGAGGACGTGATGGTCCTCTGGTTTCGATTAACGGGCGGGGAGATGCTCTGCCTGACCGACTATTTCGGCTACCGCTTTTACGCCCAGGGGACCCGGTCCGCTCTGAGCGCCCTGGAAAGAGGGCTCGGTCGGTATCTGCGGCGCACGGGCTGGACTAAGCGGACCGAATTCTGGAGCGGCAAGGCAATGCCGGTTTTTGAGCTGGAGGTCCGGGCCCTGCAGAAGCTTCCGGAGATCCAGCGGCGCCTGGCCGACTGGGCCGGCGGGATCACCTTTTATAACTGCGATTTGGCCGTCCCCCAGTACTACGCCTACGAGCGGGGCGTCTTCCCCCTGGCCTTCTGCGAGTTCGAATGGGAGCGCAATCAGCTCCGGGGCCTCAAGGTCCTCCATTCTCCCTGGGACCCGGATGCTCCGATCCCCTCTCTGAAAGTTGTCGAGCTCACCCTGGCGAAACACCCCCAGATTCCTTTGGACCGGGGCAACAGCCTGCGGGTCATTTACGAGGACCGGGTCTTCGAACTGGACGGCCTGACTCCCGCGGAGTTCCTGACCGAGTTCAACCGGCTGATCGCCCGTCTGGATCCGGACTGCCTCCTTTCCCAGCAGGGGGACGGCCGCATCTTTCCCTGTCTCTGGCGCTGGGCGGAGAAGGAAAGAATTCCTTTGGTCCTGGATCGGGACCCCCACCCTCCGGCGCGGCGGCGGGTGGGGGAAGGGCGCTCTTACTTCACTTACGGTCAGATCGCCTACCAGGGCGCGGCCTTCCCCCTCTTCGGACGCTTCCACATCGACCGGAACAATTCCTTTTTCTTCACCCAAGGCGAGTGCGGCCTGGAGGGAACCATTTCCCTGGCCCGACTGACCAAAATCCCGGTCCAGACCCTGGCCCGGACCTCGCCGGGCACGGCCATCACCTCCATGCAGCTCGACCGGGCGGTACAGAAAGGGATCCTGATCCCCTGGAAAAAGGGGCGGCCCGAGGACTTCAAGACCGCCTGGGACCTCCTGGTTGCGGACAAGGGAGGGCTGGTCTTCCAGCCGCCGATCGGACTCCGAGAGCGGGTGGCCGAGATCGACTATGCCTCCATGTATCCCACCATCATGGTCCGGCACAATATCTCGCCCGAAACCATGCTATGTTCCTGCTGCCCGGAACCGGTGGTCCCGGAGGCGGGCTACAATATTTGTCGGCGCCGTCGGGGACTGGTGCCTGAAACATTGGAGCCGATCCTGAAGCTGCGGACCGAGCTCAAGGCCCGGATCAAGGCCGGGCATCCGCGGATGGCCGTTTATCAGGCCCTGCAGAAAGGGTTGAAGTGGGTGCTGGTCACCTGCTTCGGCTACCTGGGCTACAAGAACGCCCGCTTCGGTCGGATCGAGGCCCACGAGGCCATCACCGCCTTCGGCCGGGACAAGCTGCTGATCGCCAAGGAGTGCGCCGAGGCCCGGGGCTACCAGGTCCTCCACGGGCTGACCGATTCCCTCTGGCTCCAGGGGGAGCGGCTGACGGAAGTGGACCTTAAGATTTTGCTTGAGGAAATCGAGCGAAAGACTCAGGTTCCCATAAGTCTGGAGGGAATTTATCATTGGATCGTCTTCCTGCCTTCCAAGGTCCAGCCGCGCCGTCCGGTGGCCAACCGCTACTTCGGGGCCTTTCAAAACGGGACCCTCAAGACCCGGGGGATCGCCCGCTGCCGCAAGGACGTCCCCCGCTTCGTCCGGGAGGTGCAGGAGGAACTTCTGGGCTGGATGGCCCGGGCCGGAGACCGGCAAGCTCTGGAAAAACAGGTGCCGGAAATGCTGACCCGTCTGGGCGAATACGCCGGACTGCTGAAAGACGGACGGGTCCACCCCACGGAACTGATCATCACCCGCCGATCCAGCCGTCCCCTGGACCAGTACCGGGTGGCTACCCAGTCGGCCCTGACCCTCCAGCAACTGGAGGCCGAGGGGCTGACCCTCCAGCCCGGCCAACGGGTGTCCTTTCTCCTGCGAGACAGCGGGGCGACCCGGCCCGAGGAGCGGGTGGTCCCCGCCCCCTTCCTGAGCGGCCAAGAACCCTACGACCAAAAAAAATACCTCGAACTGCTCCTCAAGGCCGGGGAGGAGCTGCTGGTTTCCTTCGGCTGGAACTATAAGGCCCTCCAAGCTCGATTTCAGTAAAATTAATTTTTTAGTGATCCCCGGAAAATATTCTTGACATATATGCTTGTCTTGGCATACATGTCAAAAAAGACATAGTTCTTCTCGCTCATCCCGTTTCCGAAAAAAATTTTAATTGATGATCTCGATAGCAATAAATAACGGCTTTTCGCTCGTAACGGGTTTTTATGCCGCTTCAATGGTCGCCTGGCTATTCCGGCGGAGATACATTCCCTTCGTCTGCCTGGTGCTCGGTTTCCTGGGACACACCATCTTTCTGATCAACCGGGGAGGGCTTGTCGGGATTTGGTCCCCCTATGCCCTTTTTGAAGAGAGTTTTTTTCTTCCCTGGTGCTTGGCGGCGTTGGCTTTGGGCTTCAGATTCATTCCCGGGAAAGCCTCTCTCGCCGGCGGGCTACTGATCCCCCTGGTGGTCTTCTCGGTATTGGCTTTTCTTTTTCCCCTGGGGGTGGTTCCGCCCAATCCGAAAACCCAGACCTTTTTTTCTTGGCTGTTCTTTATGCTGGAGGTTTTCAGCCACGCCTGTTTTATCGCGGGGAGCATGTTGGGCCTGATCTACTTGCGACAGGATGAAACGGCCCGTCTTTTCCATTCCTTCCTGGTCTGGGGGTTTATCTTTTTCAGCGGCGCCCAGGTGGTGGGTGCCTACTGGGCCTATCTGGGTTGGGCCACCCCCTTACATTGGAGCGCCCGTCACCTGCAATCCGCTTCACTCTGGTGTTTTTATGCGGCTTTGCTGCATCTTCGCTATCTTCCGGTCTGGAATCTGCGGACCGAGGCCCGCTTCTCGCTGGTCGGGCCGGCAATGATCCTGCTTTACGGCTACTTAGGGTTCTTGACCGAAACCAACCTACCGCCACGGATCGGGGGATAGAGGAATGCTTAAAAAGATTTGGGATTTCTGCGGCGAGGTCAAGGTCAACTTCTGGTTGCTGTTGTTGATTTCCGCCAACCTGGGGATCGGTTCCTATTATTTGAAGTTTAATTTTACTTTCTTCAATTCGCTGAACCAGATGTTGATTCAAGAGTGGGTGCAGCAAGTGGGTCGTTCCCAGGTCAACCAACTCTGGTGGCTGGGGAGTCTTTTTCTCCTGCTGTTCTTTTTGGGCATCAATACCGTGGTCTGCGCTTTGAAACGACTGATCCATTTATGGCCTTTAAGGAGACAGATCGGGGCCCGAACTTTTTCCATCCGACTCAGCCCTTCCTTGATCCATTTATGTTTCCTGGTCATCCTTTCCGGGCACTGGATCAGCCTGGTCGTGGGCTTCAATGGGGTCATTCCGAACAACCCGGAAAGCGGTATCCGTCTTCCGGGCGCCGGGATGGTCCGGGTGATCAATCAAGACTGTCAGCGCTATCCGGGGCCGGAGCCTATCCGGGGGATGGTACAGCAATGCCGGGCGGTTCTGCTGCTTGACGCCGCCGGCAGCCTGGAATCCCGGGAGCTCCAGATCATGCAACCGGTCTCTTGGAAGGGATATACCTTTCATCTGGACTTGGCCAAAAAGGCCCAGCCGGGTCAAGAGTTGAAGGTGGTTATCAAACGGGACCCCGGCCGGCCCTTCATTTTCTGGGGGTTCATTGTCCTGATTCTGGCCCTGGTCTGGTATTTTCCGCAGCGAAAATCCGTTTAATAAAAGGAGTATTGTTTTATGAAGAAGATGAAATGGGTCGTTTATGGTCTGAGTCTCCTGTTGATCGGTTCCGGGGTGCAGGCCGGTACCTTGGAAAGCCTGCACATCATGGGCGCCGTCAAACAACCGCTTCAATTCAGCCTCTCCGACCTGGCTCGCTTTCAATCGGTTTCAGTGCGTCTGAATGAACTGACCCGGGACAAAACCTTTCACGGTGTTTTCAACTACCGCGGGGTGCCGTTGAGGGAGTTGCTGGAGACCGCGGTGGTGCAGAAGGGGGAATCCGCGTTTGGCAAACCGGATGACCTGGCTATCGTGGTCCGCAATCGCGAGGGCCGCGAGACCGTCCTTTCCTGGGGGGAAGTTTTTTACCGCAATCCGGCGGAATTGATCGTGGCCTTCCAGGCGGAGCCCGTCATGCCCCACAGAGACTGCGCCGCCTGTCACACCCCGGAGGTTTACCGGGTCTGGCAAGATCCCTTGAAGCGAAAGGTGGGCTTACCCAGGCTGGTGGTGGCCAACGATTTTTATACCGAACGGTCCCTGGAAAACGTGGCCAGTATCGAGGTGGTCGACCTGCATTTCAAAATGCCGGTGAAACGGATGAAGGAGCTTTTTGCCCCCGAGCTGACGGTGGGTCAGGATAGCAAAACGCTGCTGACCGTAACTAATTTATCGGCTTATCCCCGACTGGAAGTGATGGGCAAGGTCGCAGGCGAGGGGAGGGGTTATCACGGTTTGTTTCGTTTCGAAGGGACCCCCCTAACGGACCTGCTCACCCGGGCCGGGGCAACCCAGGACCTGGATTCGGCCGTTGTCATTTCGGCCCCGGACGGGTACCGATCCCTGATTTCCATGGGGGAGCTGGTGCTCAATCCCCTGGGCCGGCGGATCATCATCGCCGACCGGAAAGAAGGAAAGCCCCTCCAGGAGGACGAGCGGCAAGTTCAAGCTGGTGATTCCCGATGACTTGTCGGCCGACCGCTGGGTGATGGCCGTTTCTCGGATCGAGGTCATCAACCTGATCCGGAAGCCCAAGGCCTACCTGATCAGTGTGGGTTGCGCCGATCCGGACCTGTTAACCCAGCAGGCCTTATCGGCCCTGGGGCGGGTCGATGTCTTCGTCTGCAGCGACGATCTGAAAAAACGGCTGGCCGCCTACATCGGAGGACGCCCGGTCCTGTTTGATCCCTTTAAGTATTTAATGCCGGAGCCCATTTATGGAAAGGAGCTGGGCAAGCTGTCACCGGAGGAAAAAAAGGCCCTGCTGGAAAAAAAGATCGTGGAAGCAGTGGAACTGATCCAGGCGGAACTCCGGCGGGGGAAGAACGTGGCCCTGCTGGAATACGGGGATCCCTTTATCTATGGGAGTCTGCGCGAGATCGCCGCCCGATTGGGTGATCAGGAAAAGGAGTTCATCCCGGGGATCAGCGCCTTCAACGCCGCCAACGCGCTCATCGGGAAGGAACTGGCCTGCCGGGGAGGGTCGATTGTCCTATCCACCTCCTGGGCGTTGAAAGATAACCCGGCGTTGCTTAAGGCGGCGGTTGAGAAGGGAGACACCCTGGCCCTGTTCATGGGATTGAAGGAACTGAAGAGTCTGGTGGATCTGTTGGGCGGCTATTACCCGCCTTCCACCCCGGTTTATTTTGCCTACCGGGTGGGTTTTGCCGACAGCGAACGTCTGGTGAAGACCACGCTGGATAAGGCCCTGTCCATCGCCTGGGACGAAAAAGAAAAGTGGCTGGGCATGATTTACATCGGGGCTTGCCTGGAGTCTCAGACGTTGGACCGCCATCATTAACCTGAACTGGAAACCGATCTTTGCCGCTCAATCGAAGTCTTAAACTTTCGGATGCCATTCTGCTGGTGGTGGGCAACGTGGTGGGCGCCGGCATCTTCACCACCAGCGGTTTTCTGGCCGGTGAGCTGCCCCAGCCTTTCTGGTTTGTCGGCATCTGGATCATCGGGGGGGTGCTCACGCTTTGCGGGGCCCTGACCTATGCCGAACTGGCCGGTTTGTTTCCCCGAGCCGGCGGGGACTACCAGTTCCTCAAGGAGGCCTACGGGTCCTGGGCCGGATTTTTGCTGGGCTGGGTCAACTTTTGGATCATTATTCCGGGTTCGATGGCCGCCTTGACCCTGGCGCTGGTCAGTTACCTGAAACCGTTTCTGCCGGGGGTCGGCACGGGTTCGGAAAAGGCCCTGGCCCTGGCGGTGATCGCCTTGTTTACCTGGATCAATTACCGCGGGATACGCTGGGGTAGCACTACCCAGGATATTCTTACCCTGGGCGCCCTGTTGCTCATCGGTCTGTTCGTCTCGGGAGGAATACTATGGGGAAAGGGGAGCTGGCAGCATTTTTCAGGGAATACGGGGGGGCCCCTATCCTGGACCAAACTCTTCGCCTCGCCGATGATCGCCGTCATTTTTACCTACAGCGGCTGGTTCGCCTCGGCGTATGTGGGCAGTGAAGTCAGGGACCCGGAGAAAAACGTTCCCCGATCGCTGCTCTGGGGAACCCTGATCGTAACTGTATTGTATGCCTTAATGAACATTACCTACCTGTATGCCGTCCCGATCTTGAAGCTTCAGGGGGTGGTCAATGTAGG
Source organism: uncultured delta proteobacterium (assembly GCA_963843145.1). Lineage (GTDB taxonomy): Bacteria > Desulfobacterota > RBG-13-43-22 > RBG-13-43-22 > RBG-13-43-22 > CAVQSS01. The sequence goes on along the minus strand of CAWJJC010000027.1, from coordinate 409,099 downwards.
CCAACTGGCGGCGGAAAGTTTGTTCAGCGGCCCTTACGCCGGACTGATCTCCCTGGTGATCGTACTGGCCATCGCCTCCGGGATCAATGCCACGCTCCTGGCCTGCTCTCGGATTTTTTACGCCATGGCCGAGGACGGCCTATTTTGGTCCTTTTTGAAAAAGCTTCATCCCCGGCACCGGACGCCCTACGGATCGATTTTGACCCAGGGGCTGCTGGCGGCCGGTATGGTCCTTTGGGGAAGCTTCGACCAGCTTTTGAGCTATGTGGTGCTCATCATGCTGGTGTCCTCGATGGCGACGGGTCTGGCGCACTTGACTCTTCGGGCCAGGAGGCCGGCCCTATTCCGACCTTACCGGACCTGGGGTTATCCCCTGACGCCGCTGGTGTTTGTGGGAGCCTACGGTTGGATTGCCTGGCAGATTTCCTGGGAGAAGCCCCAGACCTCGCTGTTGGGGCTGATCATCGCCTTATCGGGGTTGCCGTTTTATTTTTTTTGGGCCCGAAAATTAAAGAACCCGGCAAATAAAATATAAGGAGGAGAAGATGAGGAAGAGAGAGAAGATGGGTGTACTGTTAACGCTGTTCTTTTTCTTGGGGACCGGACTGGTCTGGGCCGAGGGAAAGAAGGCCAAGGAATTCGAGACCTACAACCTGGGTGAGATCGTGGTGCTCGGGGGACAAGGTCCGGGAAACGACGGTGATCACCGAGGTCACCGCCGAAGACATTGCGGCCACCAACAGCAAAACCGTGGCCGAGGCCCTGAGTTATGCCCCGGGCGTCAAGGTCACCACCGGTCGAAAAAACGAACCCAATGTCTCGATTCGAAATTTCGATCAGTCCCAGGCCCTGATCCTGATCGACGGGGTCCCCTATTACGAAACCAATTTCGGGAAACTGGACCTGAATCAGATTCCCACCGACAACGTGGCCCGCATCGAGGTCATCAAGGGTGGCGCCTCGGTCCTCTACGGGGCCAATGCCCTGGCCGGGGTGGTCAACATTATCACCAAACAACCCTCGGAAAAGCCTTTTACCAGCGCCACGGTGGAATTCAGCGAGAACAACACCTACCGCCTTTCGGCCTCCCACGGCATGAAGAAAGGGATCTGGAACTGGTGGCTGAATGCCAGCTACCTGAACTCGGATGGCTGGAATCTCTCGGACGATTATCAGCCCAGAAAAGGGACTCTGACCCGTAGCCCGGGCGGGAAAAGCACCGTCGTTTTTGAAGACGGGGGAAAACGGGACAATTCGGACATCACCAGCAAAAATTTCTGGGCCAAATTCGGGGCGACCCCCTTAAAGGATTCAGAATTTTTCGTCAATTTCCATTACCTGAACAAAGACAAAGGGGCGCCGGCCTCCACCGATGCTAACTCGGTGTTTCTTAACCGTCCGGCCTTTTCTACGGCCAACGTCCGGATCCAGAATTATGAGGATTGGGGGGTCGACCTGGACGGGAGGCACCGGTTGAACGACCAGTGGAATATGAAGGCCAAGCTCTTTTATCACCATCATAACGACGATTACGTTTCTTATGCCGATTCGGCCCTGACCAAACAGATCGCCATCAGCCGCTATGAGGATTATATCATGGGCGGCTCCTATTTTGTCGATTACCAGCCGGTGAAATGGAACAACCTGCGTATGTCTTTGCATTACAAGGAGGACAACCACAAGGAGCGGGACGATGCCTATCTGCCCTTTGCGGAGTCCAAGTCTTACACTGGATCCTGGGGTCTGGAAGACGAATTCACGCTGGTAAAAAATCTTTCTCTGGTGGGTGGAGTCAGCTACGACTGGTTTGATGTGACCCAGGCCCAGAAAAATGTGACGGATTCCAAAACGGGTAATTTTGTGCAGCAGATCTCCAACCCCCAGCCCAACACCAGCGAATTCAATCCCATGGCTGGGTTGAATTACCAGGTGGTTGATGGGACCAAGCTCTTCGGCTCCATCGCCCGCAAATCCCGCTTCCCGACCCTGCAACAGCTTTACTCCAGCAAGGGCGGCAACACCGATCTGGCCTCGGAAAAAAGCCTCAACTACACGGTGGGTGTGGATCAGGCCCTGGGCAAGGTGGGCCAATTGGAGTTCGCCTTATTCTATCATGACGTCACCGATCTGATCTCCCGCGACGCCCCCGGTACTCTCGGCACCTATCTAAACTACGGGAACGTGAAGCGGATGGGTTTCGAGTTGGGCGGGTCGGTCTATCCTCTGGACGGGCTGCTTCTGCGGGGGGATTACACCTACATCGATTCTAAGAATGAAAGTGACGGACGGGTCACCGACGACGTAACCTTCTCCCCCCAGCACAAGTTGGACCTCGGGGTACAATATGTCCTCCCTCAGGTTAAAACCAAGTTGGATCTGACCGGGCTGTATGTCGGCGAGGCCTTTTCCCAGCTCCCAACGCCCCAGAACAAAAACCTGGAGACCCTGAAGACCGGGGACTATTTCCTGACCAACTTCAAAGTTACCCAGCCGATCCTCAAATGGTTCGAAGTGTATGTGGCGGTAAACAATATTTTTGACATCAACTACGAGCCGGAATACGGGTTTCCCGGTCCCGGACGGGCTTTCTGGACAGGTCTTACCGGTAAGTTTTAACGAACCCCCTGCAGATAAATAAAGCCCTCTCTCGTCATTCCGTAGAATAACGAGATGACGGGAGGGGCGCCTTTATTTTGGAAAAACATTATGGAATGGTTAAAAATTGCCGTCGATTACGGGATCATCGGGTTCCTGATCCTGCTGAGCATCATGGCCTTGAGCGTGGCCCTGGAACGCCACTTGGTTTTTCGGCGCCTTCGCTTAGAGGACTTCCCTAACAAACCCGCGCTGGAAAAGGAACTGACCAGAAAGCTTCACCTGATTGCCACCATTGGAAGCAATGCGCCCTATATCGGCCTGCTCGGGACCGTTTTAGGGATTATGCTGACTTTTTATACCATCGGACAGGAAGGGTTCATGGATACGGGCAAGATCATGGTGGGCCTGGCCCTGGCCCTGAAGGCCACAGCCGTGGGATTGCTGGTGGCCATTCCCTCGGTGACCTTGTACAATTTCCTGCTTCGCCGGGTTAAGGTGTTGCTCCTGGATTGGGATGTGCTGAATGGAAGAAAAGGAGTTTGATTATATCAATGTAATTCCTCTGGTGGACGTCATGTTGGTCCTGTTGACCATCGTTCTGACCACTTCTTCCTTTATCGCCACCGGGATGATTCCTCTCGATCTGCCTAAGGTGGTTAGAAGCCAGGGGGAGATGCTGCGGACCCAGACCATTGAGATTAATCGCCGGGGGGACCTGTTCCTGAACGCCAAAGCGGTGGCCCTGGATGGCTTGAAACAGGGGCTGGAGGGGCTGAATCGGAATATCCCAATCCTGATCCGGGCAGATCGGCAGATCGCTTTGCAGGGGTTCGTCGACGTCCTGGATCTGGTCAAAAGGCTCCAGTTTAAACGGGTCAGTCTCCAGACCGAAGAACGCCCATGAAACCGCAAGCCAGAGGGCTCCAATATTCTTTGATCATTCACGCGGCGGTGATTGCCGGGGTGCTGGGTCTCGGCACGCTGGAAGTAAAAAAACATCACCCGATGATCATCGACTTTGACCTGGAAAAACCAACTCCCGCTCCGGTTCAAAAGATCCGGGAGCCCACTCCAATAAAATCATTTCGGCCGGCATCGAAAAAAGTACCTCAGGCCGCTCCCGCCCCGGTTCCCCGGGAAGAGAACAAACGCCTCCCCCCTCCGGCGCCACCGAAAATCCAGGAAACCGCCCCGACCTGGATTCAATCCACTTCAGACATGACCGTTCCCGTGGAACAGCCCGGCCTGCCGAATGTGCCGGGAGGGTTGGGAAAGACAGACGGGCCAGCCGGGGGAACAGGGAAGTCCGGGATCTCCGGCAGTGGACCGGCCTCCGGAAAGGGCGGTACCGGCGGGGAAGGGGGTTTGGAAAGCGGTGGCGCTGAAAAGGCCAAAAACCGCTACCTGGCCGAACAATTCGCTTATATTCGGGACAAGATTCTGAAAAACGTCAGCTATCCGTCCCTAGCCCGGCGTCTGGGCTGGGAGGGCCGGGTGGTCCTCTCCTTTGTAATCACCCTGAGCGGATCGATCAAAGAAGCCCAGGTGGTTAGGGGGTCCGGGTACGAGGTTCTGGACCAGGGTGCGCTGGAGGCCCTGAAGGAAAGCGTTCCTTTCCCCCATCCACCCGTGGAGGCCCAGATCAAGATCCCAGTGGTCTATCGACTAAATTAGAAAGGAAGCGAGTTATGTTCATCACCAAGGACTGGAGGATTGCACTACTAACACTTTGGGCGGTAATCCTGATCGCCCTTCCCACGGCTCTTTGGGCCGATCAGGGGAAATTCTACATCGTCGGCATGGGCAGCAGCCCGGATTTGATTACCCTCCGGGGGCTCGAGACGGTTAAGCAGGCCGATATCTTCATCCTGGAAGACCGGCCGGATCTGGAGGCTTGGAAACAGTGGATCGGCGACAAACCGGTCTGGTACCTGGGACATGTCGCCCGGGTGTATTATGGGATCGATCCGCAGACCTTAAAAGACCCCGAGGCCAGGGCCAAGGCCATCCGGAACGCCGAAGCCCGAAAGTCGATGATCGGCAAGATCAAAGAAGCGGTGGCCCAGGGGAAAAAAGTAGCGGCCCTCCAGTGGGGGGACCCCATGATGTATGGAACCACCTTTTATCTGGAGATGTTGCCCAAGGATTTCCCTTCCGAGATCATTCCCGGGATAGGGGCCTTTCAGGCCTCCAGCGCTGCGGTCAAGATGAGTCCGCCCTATGGCTGGGACACCAGTTCGGTCATCCTGACCATGACCGATTGGCCCGGCCGGCAGGACAAAAACCAGGAATTGATGACCCATAAAACCAGCATGGTTTTCTATACCATGAAGCTGGATTACCCCCAACTGTTCAGCCAGCTTAAGAAGAACTATCCTCAGGACACCCCGGTGGCGGTAGTCACCTATGCCGGCGACCGGGAGAAACAGCAAGTCATCCGCAGCACGGTCGGCCGGTTTCTAAAAGAGGTGGATTATCAGAATTTGCCTCCGGAAATGCACATGCTCATGGTGGGCAAGTTCCTGAGCGTCGGGCAGGCCCGAAAAGAGGGCACGGCCACTCACCAGAAGTTCATCAAACAACAACACGGGGATGACCCGGGGGGGAAATAACCACCGGGGGACCATTGACAATCCAAGTTAAAGTATTAATTTAAAAAGATTAATATTATTAACTTAACCTACAAAAAAGGAGATCCCCATGGCCAAAGCGAAAAACAAGCTGATCATTGCCTCAACCACCAGTACCCAGAACTCAGGTCTTTTTGACATTTTGATTCCGGCCTATGAGAAATTTTCAAAATACCAGGTCAAGGTGGAGGTTATTTCCGTCGGTACGGGCAAGGCTATTCGGCTGGCTAAAAAAGGAGAAGCCGATGTACTTTTTGTCCATGATCCTTTCCGGGAAGAAAAATTCATTGCCGAAGGGTATGGAGTCAATCGCCGGGAAGTGATGTACAATGAGTTTGCCATTGTTGGACCGGCCAAGGACCCGGCCAAGGTGAAAAAGGCCCGCACCGTCATTGAAGCCTTGGAAGAGATTGCGGAGAAAGGCAGCCTTTTCGTCTCTCGGGGGGATGATTCAGGGACCAACATCCGGGAGTTGGATCTCTGGGACGATGCCGGGCTGACTCCGAAAGGCAAGAGCTGGTATCAGGAGGCCGGGGCCAATATGGCCGATACCCTGATCGCGGCGGATCGTCAGGGGGCCTACACTTTGACCGATATGGGGACTTTTCTGAAATATGAACCAAAGCTGAGTTTGAAGATCCTTTTCAAGGGAGATCCTTTGCTGTTGAATTATTACAGCGTTATGGCGGTTTGTCCGGACAAATTTCCCCAAGCCAATTACCTGGCGGCCATGGAATTTATCGCCTTCGTCACCTCCGTGGAAGGACAAAAGCTGATTGCCGGCTACAAAAAGCATGGGACCAACCTGTTTTATCCCGAGGCCATACCCTCGGTTATCAAAGGCAAGTGATAGCGGGAAATGCGTCGAATAGGCGGTCTAACGCTTTGGGTATTTCTGATCCTGGCTACCGCTTGGCCTCAGCCATTGGCACAAGCGGTCTGTACTAAGGAATTTGCTCCGGCAATCGTATTTTCGTAGCCACCGGAAGCCCCGGTGAATTAGGGTTGAAAGTCCGGAGGCCTTTGCCAGAGGCGGGGGCCTCCCTTTGCTGGATCAAAGCCGGTTCCGGTGAGTCGTTGCGTCTCCTGAAGAACAAGAAGGTGGATGTCATCATGGTCCATGCCCCGGAAGGGGAAGAGAAGGCCGTTCAGGAAGGCTGGGCCACCCAAAGGACTTTAATCGGGTATAATGAATTTTACTTGGTGGGGCCGCCTCGGCGACCCGGCCGAAACCGCCGGCTCCGCCACCGCCAAGGAAGCCTTCCGGCGGATTGCCTTGCGGAAGGCCCGGTTTTTCTCCCGGGGAGACGATTCCGGATACTCCTGATTTTATAACTTCCTCGGTCGGAGTTGCTCATCTGACCTTGCTTTTCCCTTCCTCCCAACGACTCCCCAAGATCCAGTCCCCTCATATTCCTGGAAATCGAAAAATAACTTGACAGATATGCCTTTGTTGACATATATGGCAAAGAAATTACATAAAAGGAGGGAGACATGAGGGTGAAAGGACGAACCTTTGGCAGGTCTATTGGATTCTTATTGCTGACCGGAATTTTCATCTGGGCTCTGCCCCAAGGGGCCCAGGCCAAATCGCTCAATGAACAGATCCTGGAAATTCTGCTGAACAGCAAGATGGTTACACCGGAAAAGTACCAGGAAATGAAGAAGCAGGCCGAGGCCGAAGAGGCGGAATTGACCCGGCTGCGGGCTCTGGAGAAGAAGGTCAAGGAAGAAAAGGCCCCGGCGGGGAATGCCAAGGTGGATTTCAAGAAGGGTTTTACCATGGAGTCGGAGGACGGCGACAATAAGCTCCGACTTTCCGGGCGGCTGCATGCCGACTACCGACAGTTTCTGAACGACAATCCCAACAACGACACCTTCCTGATCCGGCGCGCTCGACTGGCCGCCATCGGTACTTTCTATAAACACTATAATTTCAGCGTGGAATACGAGATGGGCCAGGGGAACGCCCAGCTCAACGATGCCTTTTTGAATATCAATTACTTTCCTTATGCCCAATTGATGTTCGGGCAATACAAGGTTCCTTTCAGTCTGGAAGAATTGAGTTCGGACAACTGGATCGATTTCGTGGAACGCTCCCTGTCCGACAATTTTGCTCCCTCTAGGGACTTGGGCGTCATGCTTCACGGCAATATCAGCAAAGATTTCCTCTATTATCAGTTGGGGGTCTTCAACGGCCGGAAGATCAATTCCAGCGATGTGGACGACCAGAAAGACGTGGCCGGACGGGTTACCCTGGCGCCCTTCTCCAAGGTGGACAATAAGTTCTTAAAAGGCTTCCATATTGGCGGGGCCTTCACCACCGGGATCCAGCATACCACCGCCCCGGCAACAGACTGGTGGCGGTATCAATACAAAACCGAAAGCGGAACGACCTTCCTGCAGTTTAATGATACGGTGACCCAGGACGGCAGCCGCAACCGTTTCGGAGGTGAACTGGCCTGGATGGTCGGTCCGGTTTCCCTGAAGTCCGAATATATGAAAATGCAGTTGAATGATTTGACCTACAACAAGACAAAGGCCAGTTTTGACAACACGGCCGGCTACGCTTCCCTGGGATGGTTTCTGACCGGTGAAGAGGAACCCTGGCGGAACGGGCTGCCGGGGCAAATCACCCCCAAAAAACCCTTTGCCTTAGGGAAGTCAGGATATTGCGGCGCCTTCCAGCTCCTGGGCCGATATGAATGGATCGATATGGACCCGGACATCCTGAAAATGGGATTTGCCGATTCCAAAAAATACACCGCCAAAGCCTCCGGCTATACCCTGGGTCTGACCTGGTACCCGAACGACATGCTGCGCTTCATGGTCAATTATTATTATACCAAGTTCGATGACCCCATCACCGTCAGCGGTAAAAAAATGGATAATGAACAGGCCATTCTGACCCGCTTTGAAATAGTCTGGTAGCCCGGGTTCTGTTTACTATTTCCTGAAAAAATGCCAAGGCCGGGTAATCCCACTCCCCGCCTTGGTATTTTCTTCGGTCAAAGGGTCTTCTGATTAAGGAGGTATGAAGATGAGAAAAGCGATGATTTTGTTTTTATCTGTTTTTATGATGGGCTTCCTGCTGCTGAATGGTACCGCCCAGGCCCAGACGCGCATCCGTTGCGCCTCGACCACCAGCACCCAGAATTCCGGATTGTTCGACTACCTGCTGCCCTTGTTTGAGAAAAAGACCGGGATCAAAGTCGATGTGGTAGCCGTGGGTACCGGAGCGGCCATTGAAATCGGCAAACGGGGCGACTGCGACGTGGTCCTGGTTCACGCCAAGGAATTGGAGCTCAAGGCGGTGGCCGAAGGCTATTTCGTCAACCGGCATGACGTCATGTACAACGATTTTGTCCTCATCGGACCGGCTGATGACCCTTTGAAAATAAAGGGGTTGAAGCAGGCCACCGAGGCCTTCTCCAAAATTGCCGCCGGCAAAGGACCGTTTGTCTCCCGGGGGGATAAATCCGGGACCAACACCAAGGAGCTTTCCCTCTGGAAAAAGGTGGGCTTGGACCCCAAAGGCCAGGCCTGGTACCTGGAGGTCGGACAGGGGATGGAAAAGACGCAGCGGATCGCCAATGAAAAGAAGGGCTATACGCTGACCGACCGGGGCACCTGGCTGGCCACCAAAGACAAAGACAAACTGGAAATGACCATCGTCCTGGAGGGGGACCCGGCGCTCTTCAATCAGTATGGCGTCATGGCGGTCAACCCCGAAAAATATAAGCACACCAAATTTAAAGAAGCGATGGAATTTGTCAACTGGATGATCTCCAAAGAAGGACAGCAGGCCATCGGCTCCTATAAGGACAAGTTCGGGAACGTGCTCTTCTTCCCCAACGCCGGTCAAACGAAATAGGAATTTTTCGGATCTCTCTTTTTTCAATGTCGGGTCTCTGTTCAGGGTGATAGGCAAGAGTGGACTCCATTCTTAATAGTTTTTCGGCGGCCTTGACCCTGATCGGAGCGATGGACCGGGAACTCTTGCGGATCATCATGATGTCCCTCAGGGTCTCCGGATCGGCTTTGCTGATCGCCACGCTGCTGGGGCTCCCCTTGGCAGCCTTGTTGGGGCTGAAACGGTTTTTCGGCCGGGGCCTGATGATCAACCTCTTGAATACCTTTATGGGCCTGCCGCCGGTGGTGGTGGGCCTTTTTGTTTATCTGCTTTTATCCCGCAGAGGACCTTTCGGGTTCCTGGGGCTGCTCTACACTCCCTCAGCGATGGTGATTGCCCAGACCATCCTGGCCTTTCCCATCGTCAGCGCCCTCTGCCACTCGGCTATTGTCAATGTCCCCGGAGTGATCCGGCAGGCAGCCAAGACCCTGGGCGCCACCCCTTCCCAGGAGGCGATCTTAGTGGTCAGGGAAGCCCGCTACGGAATCATGGCCGGGATTATCGCGGGTTTCGGGCGTGTAATGGCCGAGGTAGGCGCGATCCTGATGGTGGGCGGGAATATCGCCGGCTATACCCGGGTCATGACCACCACTATCGCCCTGGAAACCGACAAAGGGAACTTCGAGCTGGCCTTGGCCCTGGGGATTATTCTGCTGACCATCTCCCTGCTGATCAATTTCGCGTTGCGGTTGATTCAGAAACGCGGGGATTTAGGGGGCAAAGGATGAGCCTTTCCCTGGGTCTAAGCAACGTCTCCAAGCAATATGAAGGGAAGTATATTCTCAGGGATTGTTCCTATTCCTTCGGGCAGGCCGGGATTTATGGTTTGATCGGACCGAATGGGGGAGGGAAGTCCACTTTTTTGAGAATCTGCGCTCTCTTGGAAAGTCCTGACCAGGGAGCCGTTGTCTATGAGTCCGCGGGCCGGGTGATCACCCCAGACATGGAACTCAGGAGGCGAATCACCCTGGTGCTGCCCAAGGTGGGGGTTTTTAATAGCTCGGTTTTCAAGAATGTGGCCTTCGGTCTGAAGGTCAGGGGCGGGGCAGCCCGTCTGATCAAAGATAAAGTCTCGGAGGCCCTGGACTATGTGGGGATAGCCCATAAGAAAGACCAGAATGCGCTGACCCTTTCCAGCGGTGAAACCCAGCGTCTGGGCCTGGCCCGGGCTTTGGTGGTGGAACCGGAAGTCCTCTTCTTGGATGAACCCACGGCCTCCATCGATCCCCAAAACACCGCGGTGATCGAGGAGATCATTTTGAAGCTCAGAAGGCAGGCTCGGACCATGGTGATCATGGCCACCCATGATATGGAGCAGGTGAAGCGGATCACCGACCGGGTCATTCGGATCGAACAAGGCCGGATCGCCGCCTAATCGCCGGACCTGCTTTCAGGCCCCATCCCCCGTAACCCGAGGGTAAACCGTGGCCGAGCTTGACCCGGCCACCTGTCTAAACATTTTGTTTGTTGCCTTCGCTTTCATTTCTTTTTTGCCTTCGCCGAGTTTTCTTCAACTCGGAATTTTACGATTTTTTTAATGAGATCGAGTGGCATAGGCTGATCAATCGGAAATTGGAAAATCGCGAGTATATTAACGGTCTCAAATAATATTGAACGGATTTCTTGACGTCACCAGTCACGACCAAAGACAAAAGACGATCTCTCACAGAGCACACAGAGACCGCAGAGAATATATGATTTTTGATTGCCGCTGAGAGGCCGGCAATCAAAAAAAATCTGCCGCTCCGCGAATAAGACCCGCCGGAGGCGTGAGTTCTTTTGAAAAATCGGCGTCTCAACGATTTTTCAAAAAATAACTTGGTCTTTCTCTGCGCCCTCGGCGAACTCGAGCGAAGCGGGCGAGAGACAAAAAGAAAACACTCCGTGTAAGCACAATTGTGAGACTGTCAATAATGATCGATTGATCCATAGTCTGTCTTCATAGGCTTGCCCCCGGAGGACCTCCCCGAGTCGTGAGATCAATCTTCAAATACCCTAAACGCATTACCGCCGTCGCCCTTGGCGCGATACATGGCGGTATCGGCATCCCGGATGATGTCATCTGTCTGTTCATGTCCGGTTAGGTTCATGACGACGCCGATGCTGGCCCCACTGTCGATCGACTTTCCATTCCATTCATAGGGGAGTGCCAGGCTGGTCTGTATCCCTTTATTCGTAACGATTGACCTTTATCTTTTCATACTGAAGTTTTTCCGCTGGAACCGGCGTCTTGGTCTCTCCGGGAAAACCGATACTGATGATCGATTCCACCCTCAGGTTCGAAGGAAGGCCGAGAAGGTCCCGGACATACTCTTCGGCGGTCTTTTCGGTGGAATGGGCCCTCTTTCTGATCTGGATCCAGCAGCTTCCGAGCCCCAGGGAGTGGGCGGTAAGATGGGCCACGATGGCGGCTATGGAACAATCTTCCACCCAGACATCGGAATCGGACTCGTCACCGCAGACCACAATGGCCAGGGCGGCATTTTTGAGAAAGCCCGAACCGTGTTCCTTAGCCTTGGAAAGCCCGGCGAGCAGATCAACCTCGTCAACGAATATAAATGTCCAGGGGTTGATCCCCCGGGAAGACGGACAGCGCAGCAAGGCTTCTTTTAACGTCTCCAAAGACCTTTCGTCGATGGGTCTCTTCTCGTATTTTCGGATGCTCCGCCGGGACCTTAGAATATCGATCATTGTTTTTCCTCCTTATTTTTCGAAAAGCCGCTCCGCCCACCGTCAGGTTTTCTGTTCATCGTTCAGGCCTATATTTGGGCAAAAATAGTTCGCCACCGTGGTTAGCGACCATACCTGGCCGTAAAGCTTGCTTTCCCCAGGGAGTTGGCATTTATCATGAAGCCGATTAAGGCAGCGGTCGAATCAGCGGGAACGTCTATTTTTTCGATCTTGAGCGAATAAACCGTAAAAATATAGCGGTGGGGCTTATCTCCTTGTGGCGGGCAGGCACCACCAAAAGCGTGGATCCCAAAATCCGTTCGACCTTGAACGGCACCCGGAGGCAACAGCTTCCCAGTTTGATCGCCGGCGCCCACCGGGAGTTCGGTAACATTAGCGGGGATATTGTAGACGACCCAATGCCACCAACCCGACCCCGTCGGCGCGTCAGGATCATAAACAGTAAGCGCATAGCTTTTCGTTCCCGTTGGACCTGCCGTCCATTGAAGCGCTGGGGATTGATTCTTCCCTGTGCACCCGAATCCATTAAACACCTGTTCCTCGGTAAGAAGAGCCCCGGATTTAATGGTTGGACTGGTAAGGGTGAAGGCGCCCGCGTAGACTACCGTGGAGGCCAAGCAAAAAACGACAACCAACAAAATTCGTGTTCTCAGCATAAGTAAGATCCTTTCTTTTGGGAAGGGCCATCACCGGGAGGCAAGAGCCGTATTTGATAGTTCATGTTAGGCCGGTTCAGGGGATCAGGATAGTGGACCCGTTGGTTTTTCGGGCTTCCATATCGCGATGTAGATTTTAATCGCCTTTCCCATGTCTTTCTCCTTTTATAGCCGACCATTACCTTTTGCCGGCTGGAAATTGGGGGCGGACCAGACCACCCTCCACCAGGCTTTCCGTCCACCGGTCCTCCCTCCGGCCACTAATGGCATGGACTTGGGAATGGCCTCTCGATCTTTGCCGCTTAGAAGCTTCTTTTTGGAGGTAAAAAGTGCACTTTAAGGCCTCGTTTTCCTATCTAATTCAATATGATCTGTTGAAAATTGAATTAGTTCGTCTGGGACGACCCCGATTCCATATCTAGACTTCCGAGTGTAGCTTTTTGGTTTCCAGTCACGTTTGGCATTACCCACTCAACCGCAGCGAGTACATGCTGCAAAGTGCCGGTAAGATCGGATTCCGTGCGAAGTTAGTCACGGGCGTATTGGCACAGTCGATCGAGAGATGCTGACACTTTGGCCGGGCGCGGTTTCGCGTAGTAGAATCGCAAGCGCCGGCTCCTCGACCTTCATAGGCGAACTGGCGCCCAATACAATCTCAGTCACGGGTGCCAACGGGAGAGAGTATTCAAGGTATGGAATGACTCGATCATTAGTTGCGCGAAAGTTTCTGTTCAGCGGCATAATCGCCGCCTTCGGATAGTTATGGTTTACATTCACCTCATAGGTGATGAGACGCCATTCCTCTTCGTTGGCAAATGCGATGCTCTTTATACCGGGCGCTGCTATTCGGATGCCCGCCGCCGTAGCGTTCGCAGCTACCTCGAACAACATTTTCGCCTCAGTCAAATCACGCTTTTCGATTTCGAATGTCCTAACCTGTCGTCACACGCTCTGCACGACAGACGCAATAAGCCCGTCCTGGTCCTCCTCCTTATAAAGGACAGGTACCAAGTCGAATGGCTTTTGAATTAATCCCTTGACGTCGAATGCGATTGTGCACCCTCTGCCTGCCCTGCCATAGTGAAGCCAGTGGACGCTGAGATCGGCGCGGGCGCAAAAGGAGATGACGTACGGATCGAACTCAAATTGAATCCCCAGGATCGTATTGGCTGGATCCAAGAAATGATCGACTCTCGCGAGGAATGCTGGGTCAACGTCTCCAGGCTCACCATCTCGCAACATACGTTGAGCACGCGCCACGCAATATCGAACCTCAGAGTAATCGGTCATTCCAACAGCTAGCGAGGCCCAGAGGCAATGATTCTTTAAAATGCCAATGATCCCCTGGCAGTCAGTGAAGTGGTACAGTACCGGTGGCTCGGTCGAGGACAACATTCCGGTTCGGACGGCGCCCAAAGCCACGTCCACCAGGTTGTCTTTGATTTTCTGAGCAGTAGGCTCGTCCATGGTACCTCGATTCGCGATCTAATGCGGCTCACCGGGAGCCGGATTTATTGGCGATCCGGTGGAGCCGGTTGTGTACACCCGGCATGGGCGTGATCTTATGGGGTGACCTTCGACCCTGCTCAGGTCAAGGAAGTCCCCTGTATGTAAACCCGTTACTGTCATGAGACAGGAACATAAATACTAGCCGAAAGCAAGGGCGATCTCGCGGGATCGTCCGAAAGAAGCTGGAGCGCAAAGCTATGAGCCAAGCCTGCCCCGGATTTGATCCGGGGTACAGAAATGGCAAACAAGGCCCAGTCTTCGGGCAAGTCAGAACAACATGGCACCGGTAAGCTCGACCTTTGCCATGAACCCATCCGGGAAGCGCGAGGCCGACAAGACCAATCCTAATGAAAGCCCGCGGACTGCTATCTCGGTCGCGATGAGCCGGAAAGGCCCCTGGCGACTCTCACGTACACGGGCAATCCAGACGAGCATGATCACCCCTTGGCGTGACTCAAGGATCAAGGTTTGCTGTCTGTCAAAGATCTTTGGGTAAACATCCATTACCCGGCTACGGCTCGGTAACTCGTGGGAACCGCCTAGTGCGGACCCGCATGCTAGGCGGTGGGGGGAGGGGGAGAGAAAAACTCCCCCTTACCCGATTATGCGTTTTTCACGTTCAATAGTTCCATTAGCGCGATTTCAATTCACCGCTCGATACCCTGTGCCTTGAGAAAGTCGTTAAGGTCCTTTGTTGTGACCGCGTAACCAACTAAAGTTGAACCTGCGTACGAAGATAGTCCAAGATGTGACCGGCAAGTTGAGCCTGGCTTACGGATTGGCCGTTAATGGACCCAGCCAGAGTAAACCCCGCTTTTGTCATTCTTAAGGCCTTCTATGATCTTTGCGATGGCCACGGGCAGAGGCGCGAAGCTTACTGCTGACAACGCCGATGACCTGGCCGTCTTCCACTGATAGGACCGTGGCCGCCCGAGTTGCCTCCATTAAAAGCGGCATTGATGACCCAACGCCGGGTAGCGCGGGAGGGTGTCTCTAAATCGAAGTCTTGGATTCCAGCAAAATAACCAACGCTGAGGAGAGGGAAAGCCCTGTATATCCACCTGGATAGCCCCATGTAGTCACTTGTGTGCCGAGCCGAGGCTCAGATATCGAAGCGATGGGGAGAGGAGTCGAGACAGGGGCGAACTTGGCCGCAAGATTGCCAAGTCTTTGACATCATCAGCGGACACAGACGCTACTCCTGTCTGTTTTCCAGAGGCAGCAAGAATCAATAGATCTCCCGGCGCGCAGTTAGCGACCACGTGAGCTGCGGTTATAACGAAGCCACTCTTATGCAGGAAACCAGTGCCGCCAAAGGACGTAGGGCGACAAATGACCCTGGTAACCCCTTTCTGCGCTGCCTCTGCCGCCCTCCCGGTGCTATCAGTTTCGAGAGGTGCCCCTGTCGGAATTTGGGCCTTGCCTGATCGATCTTTGCCTGTGTCTGAATCGACCAGCACCCTGTGGCAAAAGCAAGTATGCCGACTACCAAACAAAAAGCTACATGCTTCATAGTTATCTCCTGGCGACTAACGCCCAGGATGAGGAGCGCGGCATGGCGCGTCTGCTCAATCCGTTTGATGGGCCGGGCTTTCGCAAGCCATAGTCACCCGTTAATTTTGCGCTCCGTAGCCTGGGGATGGGCCGCCGGCCCATCAAATTATTCTGTTGTTTATTTTGAACTACAACAACCAGATGATTTCCAGGGGTCCAAAAAAGAAAATGCCATCCCTCTTTCGGTTACCAAACTGCTTATATCCTACTTAATTTATTGAAATTGTCAACAAATCTCCTGACAGACAGGATCAACAGGATATACTTGATTTTCACTCCCTTCCCGGAGGGCAGGGAGCAACCTTTATCCGCCGGAGGCGGAGAGGACTTCTTTTGTCCCGGCATCCGGCCGGGTCAATAATCCCGGTCGATCCTGCAAATCCTGTCTAAAAAAAAGCGGCGCCGCAGGATATGGGGCAAAAAGCGGCGGATCACCGACCGGGTCCCCAGGATGGAGCAGGGCCGGATTGCTATTTTATGGGTGAATTTTTAAGTAATTCCCGCCTCCACCGCGGCCGCCTTGTTTTTTATAAAATATACAAGATGTAGTGGTAAATTTTTATTGACATACTTGTAATTCCTCATTACACTCTGGCGTCAATATCCATTTTCATCCCAATCCGTTCTCTGAATTATTATAAAGAAGGTTGTTCGCCCTTTTATTTGACGGACTCGTAGAAAGTCCGTCAGCAGCCCGAGCGCGATTAAGCGCCGGGCTGGGGGATAGGGGAAGCCCTTCCCCGCCGAGCAGAAAGTCGTTTTTTGACTTTTTGCGAGGTCATCTTAATTGGGTGGCCATAAATAGGTGATAGCTTAGTCTGAAATCGGGCCCTCGCGGCCGTCGGTTCTCGGCCCAAGGGTTATCCGCCCACCGCGGCGGGCCTTTTAAGGTTCTAAGCCGACGCCCGCGTTATTAAGTCTTTCGGGAGGCAGGTCTGGACCGGGAGGGATTGTAAGTGTCTGAGTTTAGGAGGTCTTTTAGTAAATTTAGTGAGTTAAATCCGTATTCGAAGTCCGGAGTACCTTTGGAAAACCCTTTGGCCGAGAACCGGCGGCCAGGCCAATTTGGGAGGGTACACAACGAAAAGGGCGAAACGTCATAAAGAAGAGGCCATGCCGGATTCCATCCACCCTTTTTTAATTCCTAATTCCAAGGAAGAGAAACCGATACCCAACGGGAGGGAAGACCCTCATTCGGAAAGGGAGCCCTTGCAATATAAGGACCTGCTGAGTCTCTTGGATTTAACGGAAGAGTGGCTGCAGGAGGCGGGGCCGGAAGGCCACAACCTGCCGGCCAATATCAAAATCCTTCATCATAGCCAGTTGGTTAACCTGGTCAATTTTAATAATTTTTTTGAAAAGGATGTTTTCTTAGTCTTCAGTCACCCGAGATCTAAAGAACTTCTTTTGTTCCCGGTCAAACCCTCTCCCGTCCAAAATGATCGAGTCGATTGTCTCCTTGAAAGAAGCCAGGGATCCCCGGCCATTCCCCAGGATGCCCGTCTGGTTTGTTTTTTGATCGATGAAGGCCGGTCGGTGGTCATCGCCAAACCGGAGGATATCCGGCTAGAAGAGGACCATCTACTATTGAAAATTCCCCTTAAAGGGGTTGAGGTCGCCTCCCGAAAAAACCGGCGTTTTGTCTGCCAGTCGATCCGGGCCCACTTCTTTCAAGACGGGTTCAGTTGCCGGGGTCGCTTAAACGAATTCAGTATCACCAGCCTGCGGATGTTGATCTCCGAAGCCGAACTAGCCCAATGGAATTGGATCAATCCCGACAAGCCGTTGACTATCCAGCTCAGCACCGAAGAGGGTGAGGTCGTTTATTCGGGTAGGGCCACCCTTTTAAAGGAATGGGATCAGCAGCGGGACCGGGTCGTGGTCTTGCAGCTTTTAGAGGATGGTTTCGAGCGGGTAAAAAAAAGGGAACTCCGAACCGATCGCTTCAGACTGTCCCCGCCGCCCAACATCATCTTTCAGCATCCCCTCATTAAAAAACTGATTAAATTCCCGGCCCAGGATATATCCATCACCGGGTTTTCGGTGGAGCAAGAAGAGACGGAAAACGCCAACCTGATTCCCGGTCTGATCCTCCCGGAGATTAAAATTGAATTTCCCGATTTATCCTGCCTGAAATGTCGAGGGCAGATTATTTACCGCAAACAAGTCCAAGGGACCAGGGTGCAATTCGGTTTTTTTATCCTGGACATTTCCACGGAGGACCATTTAAGGCTGTCCAGTCTTTTAAATAAGACCGTCAACCAAAACGTGGAGATGGGTGGCCCGATCGATTTTGAATCCTTATGGTCTTTGTTTTTTCGGTCGGGTTTTATTTACCCCCAGAAATATCAACAGATTTTAAAGAACAAGCAGCACCTGCCGGAGATTTATAAAAACGTTTATATGAATCACCCCGAAATCGCCCGCCATTTCACCTACCAGGAGCATGGAGAAATTCAGGGCCACATCGGGATGTTGCGGGTGTATGAGAATGCCTGGATGATCCATCATTATGCGGCCGACCCTGAATTTCGATATAAAAAAGTTGGTTTGACCCTGCTCTACCAACTACACCGGTATATCAACGACTCCTTGAATTTAACTCAATCGCGGATGAAATACATCATCTGCTATTTCCAGTCCACCAATAAATTTTCCAACCTGATTTTCGGGGGTGCGGTCAGAAAAATTAAAAACCAGGCCGCCATATCTCAAGACGGCCTGGCTTTTTTGAACTACCCCTCCTACATAAGACCGGAACCCCTGCCGGACCCGTGGGTGATTGAAAAGGCCGAACCCGAGGATATGGAAAGATTGGCTGAATTTTACCAGGATTATTCCGGAGGGTTGCTTTTGGAAGCCCTGGACTTGAAGCCTTCCCGGATCGGCGTGGATACGCTGAGCCAATCGTACACCCGAGCCGGTCTCTATCGGGAGAGAGATGTTCTCGCCCTAAGAAGAAATAAAGATCTCTACCTCGTGCTGTCCATCACCAGGACCAATATGGGGTTGAACCTCTCGGAATTAACCAATTCGGCCAGCCTGTTCATCCTGGACCATCAGCATTTGCCTTTTGATGTTTTTCTTAAGGTCCTGACCTGGTTGGGCAGCCATTATCCGGTGCAGCAAATGCCTATTATGGTCCTTCCCTCCGATTACCTCAAAAACAATAATTTTCCCTATGATCGAATTTATAACTTATGGGTTCTCGATACCGAAATGGCCGACCTCTACGCCCAGTACCTGCAGAACGTTTTTTTTAAGATCAAATTTATCTAAAGTTATTCCTTTCCCTTCCGTAGTCACAATTTGTCTCAATTGAGTCCAGAGTTTGAAAAAGAGGGGGGCGCGAAATTTGGGCAGGGGCCTTAAACCGTCCGGGGTGGCGGCGTAAAACGTTTTTTCCGTCAGCAGGCGGGAGAGGATCTCCACTCCCGAGGCGGCCCGGCGGCCTTGCTTAAGGGCCAGGTCCAGGGCTTCGGAAAAAGAAATGCAGGCCGGGCTGAAGTGCAGGCCCTTCATGAAATTGATGATTCGGGTGGCCACCCAAAGGGTGTAGAGGTCCTCCCGTTTACAGGAGTCGGTCTCCAGGGCCAGCGCGGTAAGCCGGGCGCGAAATAGATCGCTGGCTTCAGGCGCGGGAAAATTCAGGGATAAAGGGGTTCGGGGGGACAAGTAAAAGGGTGAGGCCCCGATCAGGACGGGCAGGCCGGCGGCCAGGACCAGGGTCCGGATCATGGACTCCAGGGATTCCCCGGGCAGGCCTAAAATCTGGTAGGAAACCAGTTTGAAACCCAATCGATGGGCCTCTTGGACCACGGTGATATAGCGGTTCAAGGTATGGGGCCGCTGGGCGCGATTCCGGGTTTCACGATCCAGGCTGACCAAGGATAAGTTTAGCTGGGTGAAATGAGCCTTTTTCATTACCGCCAACAGCTCCGGATCCAAACTCATATAGGAAATCCCATTCATGGCCAGACACTGCACTTCCCCCGGGGCAAAGGTCCGGCTGAGGTGTTCGGCCAGGGTGATCATGTCCTCCCGGGAGAAGGTCAGGTTGTCGTCTTCAAAATCAAAAATCCGGTAACCCTGGCGATACCTTTCTTGGATCTCTTCAAAAACGGCCTCGGGTCGGCGGCGACGATGCCTTCGGCCGAAGGTCAGATGAACCGAGCAAAAAGCGCAACGGTGAGGGCACCCTCTGGAGGTCATCAGGAAACAGAGGGGTTTTCGATCGTATAAATAATAATCCGGCGGCAGGTCCGAGAGATCCGGACAGGGGATCTCTTCCAGGGGATAGTTCTCCTCGATGGGATTGAGGATTATCCGCCCTTCTTGTTTAAATCCCAAGTTCGGGATTCCGGATAAGGCTCGTCCCTCAAGGATGGCCCGGAGCAATTCGACCAGTGGTTTTTCGCCCTCTCCCCGGATAACCCAATCCACCGCGGGATGAGCGAGCATCAACTCCGGGGCGGCGGAAACATGTGCCCCGCCCAATAAAATCGGGATGTTCAGCCTTTTCTTCAGGGCCTCGGCGCTTTGCCAGACTTCACGATGGTAGGGAGTAAATAGGGAAGAAATTCCGACAAGATCAGGTTTTTCCCGGACGATTTCCGAGGTCAGGGTTTTATAGTCAGCCCCGAAATGGTAATAGTGAAAAAAAGTGGAAAAGGGGCTCTGGTCCGGCCAGGCGTAATACTCCTTCAAATAAGCCAGGTCGTGGGGGAGGGGGATGGTTCGGCGACCCCAACCCTGGTGGTAATCTTTGATGACCACTTCCACTTGGGGCAGGTATTTTTTAACCGTCGCTTTTAAATATCCTAAGCCCAGGGGGACCAACCGTACCGGGGTATGATAGAAATCTTCGATCGGAGGTTGTATTAGAACCAGTTTCATTTTTGACATGGACCCATCAATGGTGTAAACTAGATTAGTAATAAATTCAAATAAAAACTAATTTTCCGGATACGGTTCCTTTAACCGTCGGTCAAAGGAAAATACGGCATGTCCATTGAACTACTCATCAACGCCCGCTCCTATGAAACCCGTGTTGCTCTGGTTGAGAATAACATCTTAACCGAGTTCCATTTGGAACGGCCTCAGCGAAACAGCCTGGCGGGCAATATTTACAAAGGACGAGTGGTCCGGGTCTTGCCCGGGATGCAGGCGGCTTTTGTGGATATCGGGCTGGAAAGGGCCGGTTTTTTATATGTGAGTGACGTGGCCGATAATTATGAAGAATTTGAAGCCCTGATGCAGGATGAAGAAGAGGGCGACCTGGAAGAGACTTTCGGCGACGCCTCTGAGGAGTTGGAAGAAAAGGTTCGCCCCCTTTACTTCAACAATATCGAAGACCTCTTGAAGGAAGGCCAGGAACTTCTGGTTCAGATCATGCGGGAACCGATCGGCTCCAAAGGCGCGCGGATCACCACCCACATTTCCCTTCCCGGGAGGCACCTGGTCTTGATGCCCACCATGGATCACGTGGGAGTTTCCCGACGGATTGAAGACGAAGAGGAACGACGGAACCTTCGGGACTTGTTAACCGGTATCAAACCCAACGGGTTTGGTTTGATTGCCCGGACGGCCGGGGAAGGCGCGCCCAAAGACAAGATCAAAACCGAGATGGATTTCCTGATCAAACTTTGGAATAACATCCAACAGAAGATGTCCCGGGCACCGGTCTCCAGTTTGATTTATCAGGACTTAAACGTCACCCTCCGTTCGGTCCGGGACCTGTTCACCAAGGAAGTGGACCGCCTGGTGATCGACGGAAAAAAGGAATACGAGCAGATCCTCAATTTTATTGATACCTTCAATCCCAAGCTCAAGAATCTGGTTCATTTATATGAGGAGCCGGAGCCCCTCTTTGACGCCCACGGGATCGAGATGGAATTAGGACGGGCCTTGGGAAGAAAGGTCTGGCTGAAATCCGGCGGTTATATTGTCATCGAAATGACCGAGGCCTTGACTTCCATCGACGTGAATACCGGCCGATACGTGGGGAAGCGCAACCTGGAGGAAACCATCCTCAAGACCAACCTGGAGGCGGTCAAGGAGATCGCCTATCAGTTGCGCCTGCGTAACATCGGAGGGCTGGTGGTCATCGATTTCATCGATATGGAAAAAAAGAATGATCGCGAAAAGGTCTTCAACGCCCTGAGAGAGGCCCTGAAAAGGGATAAAAGCAAGACCAACGTGCTGAAAATGTCCGAATTGGGTTTGATCGAGATGACCCGAAAACGGACCCGAGAAAACTTGAATCGCATTTTCCGGGAACCCTGCTTCTATTGCGAGGGGGAAGGGTGGTTGAAGTCACGCAATTCCATCTGCTACCAGGTCCTGCGCCAGATTGAAAGGGAGGCCTGGGAGTCGAATCGGGAGAACGTCGTCGCGCGGGTTCACCCGGATATCGCCCACCTGCTTTTGGACGAGGAACGACCGGCCATGGAGGAACTCGAAGAGCGGATCAATAAGCGCATTTCGGTGGAATCGAGAGAGAATATTCATATCGAGCAATTTGAAATTTATAGTTGACAAAAAATAAAATTGTGGTTTAATACTCCTTTTATAATTTTTATCAAAGGAAAAGCTTATGTATGCCATCATCCAAACCGGCGGAAAACAGTATCAGGTAGCTCCGGGCGATATCATTCAGGTGGAGCAATTAAGCGGGCAGGTGGGGGAAAACGTGGTACTCCCGCAGGTCTTGTTTATTGCCCAGGATGAAAAGGTCTTGGTGGGACATCCTTTTTTGGAAGAGGTCTCGGTGGAGGGCGAAATCCTCCGGCAGGGACGCCAACGAAAGGTATTAATATTTAAGCATAAACGCCGCAAGGGCTATCGAAAGATGGTGGGGCACCGCCAGCCTTTCACGGCGCTAAAGATCAAGGCCATCCAAGGCCTAACCGAAAATAGTTAGATTTTTGGTTAAAAGGAGTAACGAATATGGCACATAAGAAAGCGGGAGGCAGCTCTCGAAACGGTCGAGACAGCGGCGGACAGCGGCTGGGGGTCAAGCGCTATTCCGGGCAGCGGGTTAAAGCGGGGAATATCCTCGTCCGCCAGATTGGGACCAAGTTTCACCCCGGTGAAAATGTGGGCATGGGCAAAGACTATACCCTTTTTGCCAAGGTGGAGGGGGTCGTGTCCTTTGAAGCCTTCGGCCAGGACCGGAAAAGAATAAGCATCCGCTAATTTGCCGACCCAATCGTTGATCTCACGAACAACCAATCCTCTAAAATAAAGCGCCCGTCGGCCGCCCTCCAGGGCGGTCGACGCCCGTCAATCCTGGTCATCGTTGAAGTTTGTTGATGAGGCCAAAATATTTGTTCGCTCCGGTGCCGGGGGGAAGGGCTGTGTCAGTTTCCGGCGGGAGCGGTTTAAACCCTTTGGCGGCCCTGATGGCGGGGACGGCGGCCGAGGGGGAGACGTGCTCTTCATTGCTTCTTCGAAGATCCATTCCCTTCTTGATTTTCAATACCAGCAACATTTTAAGGCCGCCAAGGGCGGACAAGGCCAGGGAAATGACCGCCACGGCAAGAACGGCGAGGACATTCGGATACCGGTTCCTCTGGGGACCCTGGTTCGGGATCCCGAATCCGGAGAAATTTTTGCGGATTTGGTTGCGGACGGCCAGATCTGGGTTGCCGCAGCAGGGGGACGTGGCGGAAAGGGGAATAGACATTTCGCCTCGGCCACCCAGCGGACACCCCGATTTGCCCAGGACGGGGAACCCGCAATAGAACGATGGCTGCGCCTGGAACTGAAACTTTTAGCCCAGGTGGGACTGATCGGCCTCCCCAATGCCGGAAAATCCACACTGCTTTCGAAGATCTCCGCGGCTAAACCAAAAATCGCCGATTATCCCTTTACCACCTTAACCCCCAATCTGGGAGTCGTTGAAGACCCGCGCGGTCGACGATTGACCCTGGCCGACATACCCGGGCTCATCGAGGGGGCCGGTTCGGGTTCCGGGTTGGGGTTGAAATTTCTACGCCACATTGAAAGGACCCGGCTGCTTATTTATTTGGTTGACGGAGCCGATGCCCATCCCCTAAGATCATGGCAGATCATTAGGCAGGAAATACAAGCTTTTAACCCCAGGATACTGGAGAAGCCCTCCCTGGTGGTGGTCAACAAAATAGATTTACCTCCGGTCCGGAAGGAGTTTCTGAAAACGGCAGCGCGCTTTCGGGAACAGGGCGCTGCCCCCTTGGGGATATCAGCGCTGACCGGAGAGGGGTTGGAAGAGTTGGTCGCCCAAATTTTTCAAAAGGTTGAAATCCAAAATGACTCCCCAGGAATCACTGACGGTACAACGGAAAGAACTTCTTAAAGGAGTCAATCGGGTAGTCATCAAGGTGGGGAGCGCGGTCCTCACGGAAAATGGGGCCTTACACCGGCCGACCATTCTTCGACTCTCCGAAGAAATGGCCTTCCTGGAGAAAAAGGGGTTGAAGGTGACCCTGGTTTCTTCCGGGGCGATCGCCTCCGGGATGGGAAAGCTGGGGATCAAGAAAAAACCGGAAACCATTCCCGAGAAACAGGCCGTGGCCGCCATCGGCCAAGGCCGTTTGATTCAGGTCTACGAGGAAGCCTTCGACCGTTTCGACCTGAAAGTCGCTCAGATCCTGCTTACCCGGGACGATCTGACCCATCGGGGCAGATACCTCAATGCCCGCAATACCCTGACTACCTTGCTGAACTGGGGGATCATCCCCATCATCAACGAGAACGATACCGTGGCCGTGGAGGAGATCAAATTCGGCGACAACGACAATCTCTCAGCCCTGATTACCCATCTCATTGATGGAGATTTGTTGATCATCCTGACCGATATGGACGGGCTTTACAGCCGGGACCCCCGGCAGTATCCCCAGGCTGAATTGGTCCCGGTGGTAGAGAAGGTGGACAGCCAGGTCATACGCTTTACCTCCCTTAGTTCCGGCGAATGGGGCCTGGGGGGAATGCGGACCAAAATCAAGGCCGCCCGAAAGGTAACCTTCCAAGGTACTCCGGTCATCATTGCCAATGGGCGCCGGGAAGGGGTTTTGAAGGAGATCATTAAAGGCAAGCCCTGGGGTACCCTTTTCCTCCCCCAGAAACAATCGTTAAGTCGCAAGAAACATTGGATTGCCTATACCCTTAAACCTCGGGGCGAAATTATTCTTGATGACGGGGCCCGAAAAGCACTGGTCGAAAAAGGAAAGAGTCTCTTGCCTTCCGGTATCGTCACGGTGCGAGGCCGTTTTGGGGTAGGCTCCTGTGTCGGTTGTCTGGATCAGGAGGGTAGACGGGTGGCCAAGGGCCTGGTGAATTACTCCTCTTCCGATCTGGAGAAGATCAAAGGGCTGAAGTCTTCTGAAATTGAAAAGCGCTTAGAGTTCAAACAGTCCGACGAAGCCATCCACCGGGACAATCTGGTGCTGATCTCGGATGATCTCTAATTTAACCTTTTTTTGTAATCACGGCTCCAAACAGATAAGGATCTTCATATGGATATTCAAAAAATGGTCCTGGAACTGGCTGAAAAAGCCAAGGCGGCCGCGCATACCCTGCCTCTCCTGAACACCAGCCAAAAGAATCGTTGCCTTTCGGCCATGGCCGAGGCCTTGGAGAAAAAAACCAAGAGCATCCTCAAGGAGAACAAAGAAGACCTCACCCTGGCGCACCGGGCCGGCCGGCCCCGGGCTTTTTTAGATCGACTGCAGCTTACCGAAAAAACCTTGGCTGAAATGGCTCAGGGGCTGCGGGAAGTGGTTCGACTGCCCGATCCGGTCGGAGAAGTTACCGGCTTGCGGCTTCGGCCCAACGGATTGCAGGTGGGGCGGATGCGCATCCCTTTAGGGGTCATCGGCTTTATTTATGAAGCTCGGCCCAATGTGACGGTGGATGCCGCCGGACTCTGTTTAAAATCGGGCAACGCCGTGATCCTCAAGGGGGGCAGCGAAGCCCTGCGATCCAATCGGATATTGGCTCAAATTCTCCAGGAAGTGCTGATCCGGGAGGAGGTCCATCCGGGCGCCATTCAGCTCGTCCCGATCACCGACCGGGAGGCCACCACGGAGCTGCTCAAACTGGAGGAGTATATCGACCTGATCATTCCCCGGGGCGGAGAGGGACTGATCCGGACGGTGACCGCCCAATCCCGGATCCCGGTATTAAAACACTACAAGGGGGTTTGTCATATTTTCGTGGACCAGGGCGCCGACCTGGCTTTGGCGGAAAACGTCAGCCTCAATGCCAAGGTGCAGCGGCCGGGCGTCTGCAACGCCATGGAAACCCTGCTGGTTCATCGACAAGCGGCTCCGAAGTTTCTACCGCAGATGATCAAACGCTTTCGGGAAGCGGGCGTGGAGATCCGGGGCTGCCCGGCCACTCTGAAGATAGTGGGCGGGGGGAAGGGGATCATCCCGGCCCGGGAAGCGGACTGGTCCGCGGAGTACCTGGATTTGATTTTAGCCGTTCGAGTGGTTAAGGATCTGGACGAGGCCGTCCGGCATATCCAGCGCTACGGTTCACAACACACGGAGGCCATCATCACCCAGGATTATACCCGGGCGCGGCAGTTTCTCCAGGCGGTTAATTCCTCGGTGGTCCTGGTGAACGCCTCCACCCGTTTTAATGACGGGAATCAATTAGGCTTAGGGGCCGAGATCGGCATCAGCACGTCCAAGCTGCACGCCTTCGGCCCCATGGGACTGAATGAATTAACCACCACCAAGTTCATTGTCTTCGGTCAGGGACAAATCCGGAGTTAGTTGGATGCGACTGGGACTTTTCGGCGGGACCTTTAATCCGATTCATCACGGACATCTCCGGGCCGGGTTGGAGATCCAGGAACATTTTAACTTGGACCGGGTCCTCTACCTTCCGGCCGCCATCCCGCCGCATAAGACGAGCCGGGAGATCCTCTCGTTCGCCCACCGTCTGAAGATGGTCCGGTTGGCCGTGGCGGGCCAACCCCGTTTAAAGGCCTCGGATGCGGAAATTAAGCGTCGCGGAAAATCCTATTCCATCCAAACCGTGCGCCATTTTCACCGGACCTTCCCCCAAGGAGTGGAGCTCTTTTTTATCCTCGGCTTGGATGCCTTCCTGGAAATTTCCTCCTGGAAGGATTATCTCCAACTTTTCGAACTTTGTCATTTCATCATCCTGGACCGACAGGGAGTTTCGCGACGGCGCTTACCGGAATTTCTCAATCGGGAAATATTCCCGGGTTTCGTTCCCTATCCTCGGGAACATCGTTTCCTCCACCCCGCTGGATTTTCGGTCCACTGGGCACCGATTACCCGGCTGGACATTTCATCCACCTTCATCCGCGGACTGTGCCGGCAAGGGAAAAGCATCACCTACCTCCTCCCGGAGGCCGTGGAGGAATATATCCTCCAGAAAAGGCTCTATGGAACCCAAGAAAAAACCGCGAAGTAATCTCTCGGCCCGTGAAAAGGCCCAGATAATTATCCAAACCGCTCTGCAAAAGAAACCGGTTAACCCGATTGCGCTGCAGGTGGAGGGCTTTTGCTCCTTTTCCGAATACTTTCTGATTTTAAGCGGGAATTCTACCCGGCAGACCCAGGCCTTAGCCGAGCACCTGCGAACGGCCTTGGGGAAAACGGGTATTCGTCCCCTGGGGGTGGAGGGAGAGGAACCCGGGCAATGGATTCTTATGGACTACGACGAAGTGATCGTCCATATTTTTCTGGAGACCGTCCGGGAATTTTACGATGTCGAGGGTCTCTGGATCGATGCCCCGCGGCTGGACCTGCCGGCCGGATCCTTTCCCGGCGAAGGCGAGCTTTAAGGCGAGGTAATAATTGACGGGCGCGTCTTAAGTCCGTGCAGAAAGTCGTTTTTGGACTTTTTGCGAGGTAATAATGTTCTCCAAGTTTTTTTTCTGTTTACGACTGGGGATTCTATTCCTGATCCTCTTCGGGGTGTCCTCTTGGGTGCCGGTCTTTAACGGCGCCGATCCGGTTTACGCCCTCACCCTGGAGGATGAACAGAAGCTCGGGGACCAGGTGCTCCGGGAAGTAGAGGCTCATTTTACCCTAATCCACGATCCGTTGCTCCTGGACTATTTGAATCGGATCGGCCAGGAAATGGTGCGCGACGCCCACCCCATAGCTTACCCCTTCCACTTCTACCTGATCAAGGACCCCCAATTAAATGCCTTTTCGGTACCGGGGGGCCATGTTTTCGTTACCACGGGTATTCTGGAGATTATGGATTCGGAAGCGGAACTGGCCGGGTTGCTGGGGCATGAAATCGCGCACGTGACCTCCCACCATATTGCCAAGCGGATGGAGCAACAGAAGAAGATCAGCCTGGCAACCGTTGCGGCTGTTCTGGCCAGTATCTTTGCCGGGGACCCCCGGATTGCCAGCGCGGTGATTACCGGTTCCCTGGCCACGGGGATATCGCTTGGCTTGAAATATAGCCGGGAAGATGAAACGGAGGCGGATAACTACGGGTTCAAAACCATGACTCGAGCCGATTTTAATCCGGAGGGAATGATAGAATTACTGAACAAGCTGCGAAAATGGGGGTCTTTCGGTTCCGATCTAATCCCGGCCTATATGTTGACCCATCCCGGCACCGGCGACCGGATTGCCCAAATCGAGTCACTGGAGAAACGGTATAAAGATCAGGGACCCTGGACCCGGGGCAGCTCCGAAGATTTTCGGCGCTTCCAGATTCTCATTTTGGCCCAATACGGGGATCTTCAGAGGGCCCGGAATCGTTTTCGACAAATGGAGCAGGAGAACGCCCCGCCCTTCTTGATCCACTATGCCTGGGGATGGGTGGACCTCCGGGAAAAAAACCTGGAGGGAGCCGTCAACGAATTTCAAAAGGCGCTGAGCCTGAAACCACACGACCCCTATGTCTTGAGGGATCTTGGGCAGACCTACCTGCTAAAAAACGACCTGAATTCAGCCATCCAATATTTGAGTCAGGCCTCCCTGATGAATCCCCGGGATTCCAATGCCGCCTTTTATTTGGGGCGGTCCTACCTGGAAAAGGGCGATAACCCCTTGGCCTTAGAGAATTTTCAGCGAGCCTTGAATATGGGTGCCGAAAACGATGAGGTCTACCAATATTTAGGGATGGTCTACGGAAACCTGGGTGAGCTGGGACCGGCCCATTACAATTTAGGACGCTTTTTTCAAAGACGGGGTCAAACCGATAAAGCGCTTTTCCATTTTAAGACCGCCTTGAAATATTTAGATAAGAATCCGGACCTAAAAGACACGGTGGAAAAAGAAGTCAAAAAACTGGTCCCCTCCAAAGAAGAAAAGCCTAAACCCACTCCTGAAAGTAAAAAAGTCCCGGGCTTCCGGCCGGGGCCCTCCTTTCGCGGATAATCCGTTTATTTCGGCCCAAACCCGCCCTCTGGGGCCTTAGGTAAAGCAGGGGGAGGGGACATTGGCTTAGCGGTTTTTTTCTTGGGAGCCTTTGGCGAGGGGGGCGAAGGTTTGGCCTCGGGTGGGGTTTTGTGGATTATGGCCAGGTAAATAGGGACCTTAACCGTCGTGCCGGGCTTCAAGCGGAAGGGGTCCAGGTTGGAATTATACTTGGCTATTTCGGGCCAGTAGTCGGCTTCTCCCGAGTAATACTCGGAAATGTCAGGCAGGGTTTCCCCTCCGGACACCCGGTGAAGGATAAAATCTTCTTTGGGCTTGTCTTTGGGAGAGGCCGGTACAGGCGGCGCCTTCTCTGCCTGGGGTGGTTTATCGTCCGGGGACTCGAGAGGGGGTGTCACCGGCCGGTTGAATTGTTCCACCAGGGCCGGGTCTATATAGGTGGAGCCGGGTGCGGAAATGAGGGTTAAGGTGGCTTCGGTGAAGCCGATCCGTGATTGTTCAATCTGAAAGGGGGTGCCGCGGGAATACCGGAAATTCGAGTCCTGGCCGTAGCGGGTCACATAGCTATAATCTCCGCTGGGCAAAAGGACGGTCCGTTCCTGGCCGGCCGGGATTTCGATAAGCCATTCCCGTGGACCGATTAGCTTAATGGCGGTATCTTCCCCGGACTGGTTGACGATGGTCAATTTATTTTTGCCGATGGCTGCCTGGGCGACGGCCGATGGAAAGAGGCCCCCAAAGGCCAAAACCCAAAAAAGAAGCCAGATGAGAGGACGAAGTTTTCCGGGCAACATAGGTCTCGAAATTAAAAAATTCTTAATGGGAACGGGTTTTCTCATAGTCCTTGTCAGTATATCGAATTTTTTCCGGAAAAGTTAAGAAAAGTTAAACCCGTTCGACAAATTCTTTGCCCAGGAGGCCCTCCGGGCGGATGAGCAGAACCACAATGATCACCACAAAGGCCAGGGTATTCTTAAAGGCCACGGTAATGTACCCTCCGGCTAAACTCTCCGCTACCCCTAAAATGAGACCCCCCACAATAGCTCCGGGAAGGCTGTTCAAGCCTCCCAAGATGGCGGCGGCAAACCCTTTCAGGAAGGGTTCCATCATAAAGAAAGGATCAAGCAGCAGGGCCGGGGCCAGGAAGAGCCCGGCCAGCACGCCTAAGAGCGCGGCCAAGCCCCAGGAGAGGGAAAGAACCCGGCGGGTGGGAATACCCAGGGTCTGGGCCGCCGTAAGGTTTTCCGAAGTAGCCCGCATGGCCAGGCCCAGTCGGGTTTTCTGAACCAAGAGGAAGAGAGCCAGGCTGCCCAAAAGGCCTATGCCCAAGGCCCCCAAGCTGAGTTCGCTGATGACCACGTCCCGGTAAACCTTCCAGGTCTTGGTATCGGAAAGGGGAAAGGGAAAGGACTGCGGTTCAGTGCCCCAAAAATGGGATACCGATCCCTGGATGATCAGGCTCAAGCCCACGGTAAGGATGATCTGGCCGAGCAGGGTGGCATTGCGCCGCTGGGCCGGGATCAGAATGACAAAATAAAAGACCATGGCCAGGACCGCGCCGATGACCAGGGCCAGGGGAAAGGCGACGATCCCGGAAACATTATGAGTTAAAAGGGTAAAAGCGAAAAAGGTTCCGATCGTGGCCAGGTCCCCATGCGCGAAATTCAAGATGCGGGTGGAGCGATAGATGAGGACCAGCCCCAGGGCCACCAGGGCGTACAAGGCCCCAATGGACAAACCGGATACGGCGTATTGCAGAAATTGGCTCATTTTAGTTCCTTACCGAAAGGGCCACATTCTCAAATACAATCGGAATTTCAACCAGCGGCCCGCCAGCCCTAAGGGTTCAAAGATGAGGATGATCAGGATGGCCACCCCATAAACCACCGGGACCAGATTTTTGGCGTTGCTGAAAACTTGAGGAATCAGGATCACAAAGGCGGCGCCCAGGATGGATCCCTCTATTGAGGCCAGCCCGCCGACGATGACCGCTACAAAAAGGCCGATCGTTTCCAGAAAGGTGAACATGTTGGGTTCCAGGTAGCCCAGGAGCAGGGCATAGAGCCCTCCCTGAATTCCGGTATAGAAGGAGCTGATGGCGAAAGCCAGCAGTTTGTAAATGGTAAGATTGATCCCCATGGCCTGCGCCGAGATGTCGTTGTCGCGGATGGCAATGAAGGCCCGGCCTAGAAAAGAAGAAACCAGGTTGTAGGAGGCCAGGGTAAAAAGGGTGGCCAGCAGCAGATTGAAATAATAATAGGTGTTCCCCTGGCTCAACCCGAAAAGGGCGGGAAGTTTTTGAACCGTCAGGCCCATGCGCCCCCCGGAAAGTACTTCCGAGTTGACAAAGACCTGATAGACCGCGATACCGAAACCCAAGGTGGCGATAGCCAGGTAAGGTCCTTTCAGGCGAAGCGAGGGAAACCCCACCAAGAGGCCGAAAAGGCCGGCCAACAGACCGGCACCGAGCAGGGAAATGAGTACCGGCACCCCCAGGCGCACCAAATGCCCGAAAGTAAAGGCCCCCAGAGCCAGGAACCCGGCCTGGCCGAAGGAGATCTGGCCGGTATAGCCGATGAGCAGATTCTGCCCCTGGACACCGATGGAAAAGATAAAGATCAGGGTCAGGATGTAGACCCAGTGCTCTTTGCCGTACCAGGGCAGGAGGATCAGGGCAACCCCCAGCAGGCCTATCCAAAACCCCGTCCAGGGTTTGCGGATCAGCCGCAATTCTTGTTTGTAGCTTTCGATTAAATCCATATCTATTAAATCTATCCCAAATGTTGGATACTTTCTTTAAAATCCGAAATCCGAAACAAATCCAAATGACCGAAATCCAAAATTCAAAACACCCCCATGCCAGAACTCAGAATCCTGCCGATCCGGTAAGGTACGTTGTTTTGGTCATTTGAATTTTGGACATTGCTGTTTGTTTCGAATTTCGTGCTTCGAATTTCGAATTTAGCTGTTCTTAGTCTATCCTCTTCCCCCTTTATACAACGATTCGATTAACTCCGCATAGCGCTTTTCCAGGAATCGCCTTTTTACTTTCTTGGTGGGGGTGACATCTCCGTCTTCCTCGTAAAACCTCCGCGGGAGGAGGGCAAACTTTTTAATCGACTCTACCTGGGAAAGGGTTTTGTTGACCTTGACCACCTCCTGATCGATCAATTTCAGGATATCCGGATTCTGGGTCAGATCTTCAAAGGTGGTATAGGGGATGCGGTTGTCCTGGGCATATTTGGTGACGTTGTCCTCGTCGATCAGGACCAGGGCCGACAGAAATTTTCTCCCGTCCCCGATGACTACGGCGTCCTGGATATAGGAACTGAACTTGAGCTTGTTTTCAATAAAGGCCGGGGTGATATTTTTGCCCCCGGCTGTGATGAGAATATCTTTTTTACGATCCATGATTTTGAGGAAGCCGTCCTCCAGGGTCCCCACATCACCGGTATAGAGCCAGCCATCTTTCACGGTTTCGGCCGTGAGTTCCGGGTTTTTGAAATATCCTTTGAAAACGTTGGCCCCCTTGGCCAGGATCTCCCCGTCCTCGGCAATTTTGACTTCCACGCCGGGCACTACCTCACCCACATAACCCCACCGAGGGCGAGCCAGACGCTGGAGAGCGATAACCCCGGTGGATTCGGTCTGACCGTACCCTTCCCGGAGAGGGACCCCGATGGCATTGTAGTATTGAAAGAGTTCCGGGGATGCCGGTGCAGCCCCGCAGATGGCCACCCGGACCCGCTCCAATCCCAGTTGTTTTTTTAAATGGTAAAGGACCAGCCCATAAAAGGGCCAGTAAAGCAGGCTCCACCAGAATCGCCGGCTGGAGCCCTCGGGGGTCTGGACGTACTTCAGGCCCACCCCGATGCTTAATTGGTAAAGCAATTTTTTGGTAGGGGTGGAATCGGCCATGCGGATGGCGATCAGGGAAGCAAATTTTTCCCAGATCCGGGGTACGCTGGCAAAGATGGTGGGGGAGACTTCTTTCAGATTGTGGGGCAGGGTATCCATGCTTTCCACAAAGTTGACCGTGCCGCCGGCCTTGATGGCCTGGAAAAGGGAGATCAGGTTTTCGTAAATATGGGCCAGGGGCAGATAGGACAAGGCTTCATCGGTGTCATACCCGGGGTTGGCCTGGAGATACGATTCGGTCATGCTCAGGATGTTGTGATGGCTGATCATGGCGCCCTTGGGCCTTCCGGTGGTGCCCGAGGTGTAAATGATCATCGCCGTGTCCTCCGGCTGGATTTCCGCCAAACGCCGGTCCACACAGTCGGGGTTTTCTTCCAGGTAGGCTTGGGACCTTTTAAGGAATTCGTCGAAGAAGATAATCCGTTCCTGGGAAAACCCCCAGAGGCCTTTAGGGTCCCAGATAATGACTTGCTTCACCTGCAGTTCGGGAAGGATTTGCAGGACTTTGTCGACCTGCTCCTCGTTTTCGATAAAGAGGACCTGGGACTCCGAGTGGCCCACCACATAGGCCACCTGGTCGGGGGCGGAAGTCGGATAGACCCCGACCGAGACCCCCCCGATACTCATATTCCCCAGATCGCAGAAGAGCCATTCGGGGCGGTTCTCCCCTAAGATGGAAACTTTATCACCCCGCTGCACCCCCAGGGAAATCAGCCCGGCGGCTACGGTGCGGACCATGGCCCCGTACTCTTTCCAGGAGATCCGTTTCCAGATGCCGTAATCTTTGTGGCGCAGGGCCACCCGGTCCTGATAACGGGCCACCTGGCTGAAAAAAAGGTCCGGAAAATTGCCGTTCCCTGCGGCCATTACCAGCGCCTCCTTTTTTTGTACAGGCGCCAGCCTTTGGAAGAATCCGTTTGACCGCCCAGGCCCAGATACAATTCCTGCACGTCTTCGTTGCTCTTGAGTTCTTCCGCGGTCCCTTTAAGCACGATTCGGCCGGCCTCGAGGATGTAGCCGTAATGGGCGATCTTCAGGGCCAGCTTGGCGTTCTGTTCGACCAGCAGAATGGTGGTCCCCAACTCGCTGATTTTAACCAGGGCGTCGTAGACCGTGCGGGCCACTAAAGGGGCCAGGCCCAGGGAGGGTTCATCCAACATCAGCAGCCGCGGTCTGCGCAGGATGGCCCGGGCGATGGCCAGCATCTGTTGTTCCCCGCCGGACAGCGTTTCCGATTGCTGGTGGGTCCGTTCCTTTAAGATAGGGAAAAGGGTGTAAATAAAATCCAGATCGTCCTTGATCCCCTTGTCGTGTCGGCCCCAGCAGCCAAGTTCCAGGTTTTCCCGAACGGTCAATTCCCGGAAAAGGCCCCGGTCTTCCGGCACGTAAACGATTCCCAGGGAGGAGACTTTTTCCGGCGGAAGCCGGTGAATACGATGCCCGTCGAATTCAATGCTCCCTTTCTTGGGCTGGTCTTTAAGCAGTCCGGCTACCGTCTTGAGCAGGGTGGTCTTTCCGGCGCCGTTCGGCCCGAGGACGGCGAAGATTTCTTTTTCCTTGATTTCCAGGGTCAGGCCGTGCAGGGCGTAAATCCGGTCGAAATAAAGGGTTTCGATATTGGCGATCTGCAGGAAGCCCATCAGTCATCCCCCAGGTAGGCCCGGATCACTTCGGGATTGCGCTGGACCTCCGCGGGAGTTCCCTCGGCCATTTTTTGTCCATAGTAGAGGGCGACCATGGAATCGGACAAACGGGATGCAATCCGCAGATCATGTTCCACCAGCAGGATGGTCATCTGATACCGCCCCCGGATTTCATTGATCCGGTAGGCCGATTCCTCCTTTTCCTCAGAGGTCAACCCGGAGATGGGCTCATCGAGCAGGAGCACCTTGGGCTCCAGGGCCAGGGCCCGCCCCAACTCCACCCGCTTCTGCACGCCGTAAGGGCAGTCGGACACCCGGGCGCTGCGATAGGCCTGGAGATCCAGGAAGTCGATAATCTCCTCCACCCACTCCCGGTGGCGGATTTCCTCCTTACGGATCCGGAACAGGGGATAGAGCGGGTTTTTCTTAAAGCGAAGATGCCGTCCCACCAAAAGATTATCCAGGACGCTCATGTTCATGAACAACCGTAAGTTCTGAAAGGTGCGGGCCATCCCCCGGGCGGCGATACGGTCCGGAGAAAGCCGGCGAACGCTTTTTCCCTGGAAGAGGATGTCTCCCCGGTTGGGATGGTAGATGCCGGTCAAACAATTAAAGAGAGTGGTTTTACCCGAACCGTTAGGGCCGATGATCCCCAGGATGGAATTTTCCTTGACGGAGAGATTCACCCCGCTCAGGGCCATGATTCCTCCGAAACTGATCGATAGATCGTTAATTTCTAAAAGAGACATCGGAAAAATATTTGGCCCACGAATAGATTTTTTGTAGGGGGCGGGGATGGAACCCCGCCCCTGCCATTCAATTCGGCATTAAAACAACGGTTTAAAAAGCGTATAATCCGTAATCGGGACGTGCTTGCCTTTTTCGGCTCGCATCACTCGGGAACCGTTGACCCCATGGTGACGGTCCGGTGCGAAAGTCACCGGGGCCCCGATCCCTTCCGGTTTCCAGTTTTTGATCATTTCCATACCCTTGATCATGGTCTCCGGGGTCAGATTCCGGCCGGCATTCTTCAGGCCCTCCACCAGGTACATCATGGAGGTGGCCCCAAAAACCGCCAGGTATTCCTTTCCGGCCAGCTTGGGATCATATTTTTTCAGGATTTCGATCACCCGATCCACCTCTTTTTCCCCCGGGACACCGGAGTTGGCCGGACTGGCCGGATAGACCCCTTCCCAGACCTCCGGTCCGGCGATTTTGTACATGATCGGATCGCCCAGGGTAAAGGTGACCAGGACTTTGGGTTTGTAGCCCAGTTTGGCCATCTCCTTCAGGATCAGGGCCCCGTGCGTCATGGTGGGATACATTATCAGGGTATCGGCACCCGTTTCTTTGAGCTTTTGGGCCTGAGTGGCTAAGGCCCTTTCCGTTACTTCATAGGGAACGGCGCCTACCAGACTGGCCTGCCCGGACAGTTTCTTCAGCCCCAGGTTAACCCCCGTCATGGCCATTTTCCCATAATCATCATTCTGATAAAAAAGGGCGATTTTTTTAGCACCCAGGTGCTGGATGGCATAGGTAGTCAAGTACTCGGCTTCATTTTCATAGTCCGGGTAACCGATAAAAACGTATCTTAATTTGTCCTTGGGATATTTGGCCCAGATGCGGACATCGGCATAGGCATTAATCAAAGGGATTTTGTTTTCCGCGAAGAAATCTTTGGTGGCATTGATGATCGCCGTGCCCAGCAGGGCATTGACGGCAAAGACCTGACCCTTCATTTCGGTCAGGTTGGCCATGGCCCGGGCCGGGTTATAGCCATCGTCCTTCATGATGACTTTGATCTTGCGACCGTGAACCCCGCCTTGATCGTTAATATAGTCGGCCCAGGCTTTAGCCCCAAGGGCCGTGGTACCCCAGAGGGCGGCCGGTCCCGACAGGGGAGTGGTCATACCGACGGTCACTTCCGTGTCCGTCACACCTGATACCGAGGCGGCCTGAGTTGAAAAAACAAAACCCAGTAACAGCACCAGACTAACTATTCCGATCCAACCGGCTTTCCTGATCATATTTTTCTCCTTAAATGGATTGGGGTTAATGATGATTAACGACTAAGTACTTTTGAAAGAGGCTCAGGCGTGTTTTAATCATCCCTCCCTTCTTTGGAGCGGGCAACCGCGGAGGGGTGCCCCAACAATGTTTGGCTGAAATAGTGCGAGATCAGATTTCCTGGCTTAATCCAAGGCCAAGACTTCTAACTAAATACCAACCGTCCCTTGGTCTGTCAATTCTTTTTAACCATTTCCATGAAGGTCTGAATCTGATTTTCCGTCTGCTGGGGGGCATAGCTTCGAGCATCGGTGTGGTCGGCTTCGATGATCAAACCGGGTTTGCCGGTAATCTCCGAGACCTTTCGTTTGATATCGAATTGCCCCAGGGAGTAGGTTTTGCAACTGCGGTTGGAATGCATGATAAAGCCGTCCGCCTGATAGTCTTGTAGCAAGGCAGCCATTTTACGAATCTTATGGTCCAAGCCCAGGTTCAAGTGAACGGTGGCATAGGTGCGAGCCAGACTTTCCAGAGGCCGTTCCAGGTCCAACCCTTTTAAGGTCCAGGCCGAGGTATAGGTGTCGGCCACCAGGACCGCTCCCTGGCTGGAGAGCATTTTGGACAGATTCCGGATGTCATACCAGATGGGAATATTATCCCAAATCAGCCGGATCTCTTCCCGGGCGAAGGCCCCTTCTCCTCGGCGGACCCTTTCTTCCAGTTCTTTTTTGAGCTTTTGGTAGTAAGCGACGGCCCAGCGGGTCCCCCGCAGGGTAACGATCGGGGCCATATGGATAAAGGCGTCGAAGGCGGCAAAGGGGGCCGGGCGATGGCGGGAGAGGTCCAGGATATCCTTCCAAAGGGTGATGGCCTCCAACGACCGGGCGGAAACCCTTTCAAAGCGTTTTACGGAGAACGATTTCTTCAGGTGGGTTTCCAGGAAGACGACGAATTCCTTCAATTGGTCCTGGACGAAGGTTAAGGCATGGTCCGGTATTTCGTCGTGGATGAAGGGGGTGTCCAAGAAAAATAGCGGAACCTGGTATTTGCGGGCCTGGATTTCATACCATTTAATGACGGTCCCGCAAATATTGTTTCCGCATACTAAGAAGTCGGGCCGGGGCAGGGCGCCCAAAGGCCCTTGGCCGCTTAAGGAACTGCCGATATCGCAGCGAGCATAGGAACAAAGGTCGCGGGAGTAGCCCTGCTGCTCGGCGATTTCACAGAGGCCCACCGCCGTCCGGCTGGCCCCGCACATGGCCCCGTAATTTTCAGGATAAAAGGGCAGGACCCCCATGGCGTACAGAGGTTCCACCGGCCCGCCGCTGGTGATCCAGGCCACCTTTTTGCCGAACCAGCGCGGATTTTTGGCGATCAGGTAATAGCCCTTCATCAGCCGCCGATAGGCCGAAACGGACTTGATTTCGCGATAGTTCTTCGATTCTTTGGATTGTTCCGTCATGGTCTTTTTATGCCAATGGCCCTCTGCTCTATGCCCTTTGCGCTTTGCGCCCCGCGTTTTTCGCCCCGCGCTCAGCGCCTCGCGCCCCTGGTCTTATCCCAGCATCTCCACAAAGGCCTGAATCCGAATTTTATTCTGTTCCCGGGATTGCGAGGGGTCCTCGACTTCGAGCAGCAAGGTGGGAATCCCCTGCGCCTCAAAAAAAGTTTTCAGGTCCGGATAATCAAAAAAGTGGGGCTCACAATATTTATAGAGTAAAAAAATAACCCCTTGGGCTCCGGAGCTTTTCACTTCCTGAGCCAGGGTTTCTTGCCGGGCCTGGGGACCGTAGTATTTGGTGGGGCAGAAGAAGCTGCTGAAGTAGCGGTCGGTCAGGGTGTCCAGGGGATCGTCGAAATCCGAGGATTTCAGTCGAAAGGTCCGGGCCCCGCTGCACAGGTCGTCCCAGACGATTTGGGCCCCGCTGTCTTCAATAAGTGTCTGCCAGTAAGGTTCGTGGTTCATGTTCCCGGTGACAAAAACCGGGATCGGCCGCGTGCCGGACTCGGGAGTTTCCGGGAGCGCTTCGGTGAGGTCATTAAGAAGCCGGAGGTAGGCTTCTCGATCCATCCAGAAACCGGCCCGTATCAGCCGGGCGAAAAAATCCGCCGGAAGTTCATGCCAATAGTTTGACCGGAGCGTATACAACCCGGCCAGTTGATCGCGAATAGCCTTAGAGAGGGCCAGGGCTTCTTTAATTTTGGCGTCCGAAATCGGTCCCAGATGCTTTTCCAGTTCCGTCCGAAAGCAATCGAACTCCGCTCGCAGAAAAGTGCGGGCCAGGGGGGAATCCAGCCGGGTAGGGATCATCAAGTTATAATGAAAAGGAAGGCGCCCCTGTCTGATCCAGATTTCAGAGAGACCCTTATGGGCGTCGCAGCTATGAGAAAAGACCACCCCTTTCAGGAAATCCAAGTCTCCGGCCAACAAATGCTGCAAATAGGATTTAACCGGATGGCAGCAGTAAGCCGGAAGAAAGGCCTGGGCCTGGTTGATTTTGACCGGGGTATCCACCAGGCGGAAGGGATGGCCGCCGCCGGCCAGAATCATTTCTTCCGGAACGAAGGGGCAGAAGGTGCCGATGGCGGGCCGATTGGCGGGCAATGCGGCCCCCAGGTCCTTATAGTCTCTGGAGGTGAAGGCTTCGATTTCAGCCTGGATTTTTGCTAGGAGTTGATGGTCGGGCACGGAGTATTTAGAATAGCCTCTTTTTTGAGTATTTTTTTAATCCTTCCAATGGCTGCCGTATTCTGTTTAATTTTATAGTGAATCAGGCTGCGTGGTGTCAAGAAAATAAGGTTTCAGCAATTGGTTGATTTCCTCCGGATAGGCCATACACAGGGTTTCATTAAACAGGTTGCGCAGGGCGCCGATGTCCGGGGTCCCCAATTTCTGGCTGAAAAAGGTGCGAGGTGAGAAGAGCAGGTGAAATCGGAAGTGGGCGTCGGTTTTCGTCCCGGTGAAAAAGTTCATGTTGAAACTGTAAATTCCCATCCGGTCGTAGGCGGCCATGACCTTGGTCAGGCCGGCGGCAATGTCCAGAAGATCCTGATCGGTAAGTTCCAGCGTGCTCCGGGCGTCTTCCACGACCGCCAGCACGTCCCCGGCAACGCCCATAGGGGCAAAGGCCGTCGTCCAGTGGGTTCGGCCTATTTTCCCCAAATACCGTTCGCCTGATTTCCTCTCGGCCGTCAGCAGATCATCCCAGTAGTTGGATCCGTGATTCTCCTGGTAACGCTTTGAGGCCTCCAGCTCCTGACGCATCAGGTTGGGCGCGGAGGAGGAGGAGAAAACCTGCAGGTGAGGATGGATGAGCGTGCTTCCGGCCGGCGGCATGTAATTCCAATTGATGAGGTGGTAGACGGATTCGGGATGGCCGCTGGCCTCGACCCGCCGGAAAAATTCCAAGGCAAAGGCGAAGGTGGACGCCATCTGCGCCGGCTCGAAAGCGGTCATGGGGATATAATGGCGGGCGCCGAAGGTGGCCACGGCCCCGATGCTGTCGTAGGGGGCGATATTCGGGAAGAGCACCATATCGTTTTTTTGCAGGCGGCCTTCCGGGATGAGATCTCGGGGAAAGCAGGGGGTCACCTCCAATACCTTTTCCGGGCAGAACGGGCACCAGGCTTCGGTTCCCGCGACCAGGGTATCGAAATCGGGCTTTTCCCATTGCAGCTTCATGAAATGGCAGATCCGGGCGGTTCGCCCGGTCAGGGGATCGGTGCGGATTTCACTGGGGATACGCCGTTCGGTCCCATCCTTTTGAGGGTCGGATATAACGGTTTCTTTGACGATCGTCTCGAAATTCATGGTCGCTCCTTTATAATTATCTTCCACATATTTTTCTGCGAAGTGGCTGGTATGGGTCTGTTAGAGTGCCTTGCTATTTTTTGGGTAATTGCTTCAGTTGGTCCAACTCGTTCTTATAGCAGTCCGGACAAAGACCATGAGTGAAGTCGACGCCCCAATTATTCCTGAAATAGGTTTCGACTCGCATCCAGGATTCCTTATCGTCGCGCACTTTTTTGCAGACGGAACAAATAGGTATCAGGCGATAAAGCTCGGCGATCTCGCTGATATCTTCAATCACCAGTAACGCCAGCGGCCTATCCTGGAAGGAAAAGGGAGAAGCGGTGATCAGTGCGTAAAACTCTATTTTGTTCGTATCTCGGGTGAACTCCAATCTGGCGCGACGGCGACCAATACGGTTTCCCCGGAAGGCTTCCCGGACGGAATTCCTGATAACGCAGTCCTTACAGGCCGGAGATCTACCGCAACCCTCCGGCACTTCAATCGAATGTATACAATGTAATATATCCCCGGCTCGCTGTCTAAGGACGGTCTTTCTCCCGGCCATCAGAATATCGGCCGCTGCCGCATTGTACTCTTGAATCCTCACGTCTTGGTCGACTACAAAAACCAGTGAGGGCAGCGCATCAAACACTGACCGGAGCAGGTCGTTTTTTTCTCTTTCCTTCATAGCCATTTGATCCTCAGTGGGTGAGGACGATGGCCCTCGATTCCCCTGTCGGGCATTCTTCTCCCTTTAAGCACCGTATCTCCGGTAGTATGCCCGAGGGTATCGTTGACGCGCTTGAAGAAGTCAATATCGAACATCATAACCGACAGAGGACGTGAGTAGCGGAGAGCCCTGCTGATCTCATCCTCGGCGAGTTTATTGAAATGCCTTCTGTTATAGAGGCCGGTGAGTCAATCGGTTGTCGCCAGAAATCGCAATGTCTCTAGTGGCAGAATTATATCAACAGCGCGACGGAAATAGCAATATACTTATTTTCGTTATTAATTCGGATACCTATTCAACGGCCTGGGTTCGGTTCCGCGGATGAGCTAAAAGCCATTATTGAATTTTTAGATTTTTACATCCATTGTTAGAGACAAATTCTCAGAACGATGATGTAAAAATCTAGCCCAAACAAATCATCAAAAATGTCAAATCCTGGATTGACAGATTGCTATCTTGATTTTTCGATCCGAATGGTCCATAAATAGATTCTGACATCAGCATTCCAGGAATTAAGTCCCGCGGCTGAACCCAAAGCTATTATTGAACTTCAGTTAAAGAGCCGACCCGCCATGACCAAATATCAGGTATCGACTTTCCCCGAAAAGTGCGCCGGGTGCCTGCGCTGCCAATTGGCCTGTTCGGAGGTTTATACCCGGGCCTTTAACCCCTCGGCGGCCCGAATCCGGGTGGAGCTCTCCGGCGCCGATTGCACCATTGCCTTTAGCGAGGATTGCAACCAATGCGGGATCTGCGTGGACCATTGTTTTTACCAGGCCCTCGAGAAAAAGCCGCTGGAGGTCGAACCATGAAGCTGGGGGGATTCGCCGGCCGGGTCCTCCGGGTGGACTTGACCCGGAGAGAGTCGGAAATCTTGCCGTTGGACGCCGGCCTGGCCGAAAAGTTTATTGGCGGCCTGGGCTTGTGCGTCAAGCTGGCCTGTGACCGGATCAAACCCGGTACGGATCCGCTTTCCCCGGACAACCCCCTGGTCTTGGGGGCCGGACCCCTGGTGGGAACCAGCATCCCTGCCAGTTCCCGGGTCTACGGCATCACCAAATTTCCGACCAGCGGAACGATCGGCTGGTGCGGTGGGGGAGGGGGGCGCTGGGGCTGTAACCTGAAAAACTCGGGATTCGATCATTTGATTATCGAGGGACGGGCCGATCGGCCGGTCTGGTTGAACATCGAGGACGATCGGGTCGAAATCCAAGAGGCCGCCTTCTTGTGGGGCCGGGGGATCGCCGAGACCTGCGAGACCCTTTGGGAAAGGGAAGGCCGTTCCGCCGGGATCATCGCCATCGGGCCGGGTGGGGAAAACGGGGTGGTTTTTTCCATGGCCTCGATCGATAACCTGGCTACCCTGGGCCGGGGCGGGTTCGGCGCGGTAATGGGGTCTAAAAACCTCAAAGCCATCCGGGTCCGGGGAACCCAGGGCATCCGGGTAGCCGATCCGAAACGGTACCGGGAGTTGAACGAAAAGCTGCTGACCCGGATCCGCAACTATCCCCAGTTGAAAGAATGGCAGGAACTCGGGCTCTTAAAGGCCCTGCCTCTTATGCCCAAAGAAGATTATCTCCGAATCAAGAAGAGACGGGTGGCCTGCGTCTCCTGCCCCATCGGCGACAAGGAGGTGATCGAATTTCAGGAGGGTGCGTTTCAAGGGCAGCGGTTCTGCTCCACTTCGGCGGCTAACCTGGCCACGCCGCTGATCTACGGTTTTCGGGATCGGGCGGAGGCCGTCAAGTGCGTCACCACCCTGGACGATTATGGGCTGGACATGTTCGAATTTTTCGGGGTGCTGGCCCTGGCCGGGAAGCTGGTAGAGGAAGGGGGCATTCCTGCCGAGCAGGCTGAACCGGAAATCCGGATGGGCTCATTGGCTTCCCTGGAGGCTTGGGCCGGGAAAATCAGCCGGAGGGAGGGCCTGGGAAAGATTTTGGGGAAAGGGTTTCGGGGGATAGTGGCTGAATTCGGGGAAGCGGCCCGGCGGTTCGCCCCGCCGCTGATCAAGGGGATGCAGCCCTACATCGGTCCCCAGGGACCGATGATCTGGAACCTTTTCGGGACTCAGGAACTCGGGCAGGTGTTGGATCCCCGGGGCCCGCATGTGGGCGCTAGTGGTTCGCCGACCTATTTCGCCCGACGTCCGCTGGAGGCCTTCCCCTCTCATCTCGACCGGATGGGTGCGCCGGAGGAGGCCATCGGGCGCATTCTTCCCGGACTGGGCCAGGCGGATCAAACACCGGACCTCCGGATCGGCCGCCTGCTCAAATATTCCCACCGCTGGTTTGCCATCCTCGGGTCCCTGGGACTTTGCGCTCGGGGGCAAGTCAACCGTTTCTACAGCGCCGCCCTTTGTGCCGATCTGTATCGGGCGGTGACCGGCCTGGCTACCGATCTGGAAGCACTGCGGCAAGGAGCCGACCGGGTCTGGACCCTGCTGCGGCTGGCCAACCTTCGGGAGGGATTCTCCCGGAAGGAAGACGGTTTTCCGGAGCAATGGTTCGGGGCCGAAGGTTTTCGGGATTACCTGACCGACGTCCCGGTCACCCGAGAAGCCCTGGAGCAGATGGTGGGGGATTATTACGACGAACAGGGCTGGGACCGCGAGACCGGCGTTCCCACCCGGCGCCGACTGGAAGCGCTGGGCTTATAAGGGCTCGATGGATTCACTTCCGTCGAGATTTGCTTCAGCGAGAGGGAAGCACTGACCGCGAGACCCAGGGCCTGGAGCGCTGCCAGTTCCCGGGCGCGCTGGTCCGAGACCGCCTCGGCTCGCTTGCGTTCTGCGATGTCGTCCACTCTGCCCAGCAGATTTCCCTCCTGATTTCCGGGGTCACTCATTTTTTTCCAGTAGCTTTCGGACTTTGGCAGCCAGGTCCCTCACCGAGAAGGGCTTGGGGATGAACTGTACGCCCTCGTCGAGCATGCCTCGGTGGGCGATCACTTCAGCGGTGTAGCCGGACATGAACAGGCATTTCATCGTCGGCCGGACCTTTTTAATTTGTTCCGCCAAGTCCCGGCCGTTCATTTCGGGCAGGATAACGTCGGCGATCAGGAGGTGAATCTCCCCGGTGTATTCCTCAACCAAACGCAGGGCCTCCCCCGGTGCGCCCGCGGTCAGCACGCGATAGCCCAGCCTGCCGAGGATCTCGCGGGTAAGCTTCAGCAGCGAGACCTCGTCCTCCACCACCAGCACGGTCTGGCCTTGGCTTAAAGGGAGCGCGCCCTCGCTTTCCTCCAGGATATCGGTGGGCTGGCCCGCGTGCCGGGCCAGGTAAACTTTAAAGGTTGTTCCTTTCCCCGGTTCGCTATAGACGTTGATGAACCCGTTGTTCTGCTTGACGATGCCGTAAACCGTGGCCAGCCCCAGACCGGTTCCCTGCCCCACCTCCTGGGTAGTAAAAAACGGTTCAAAAATCTGGCCGAGGGTTTCCTTATCCATGCCGCAACCGTTGTCGCTAACGGCCAGCAGCACATACTCTCCCGGCAAAAAACCCGGATGATCGGCGCAGTAGGACTGGTCCAGGACGATGTTTCCCGTTTCGATGGTGACCTCGCCGACTTCGGCAATGGCGTCCCGGGCGTTGACGCAGAGATTGGCCAGGATCTGTTCGACCTGGGTGGGGTCCATCTTGACCGGCCACAAGCCGGAGGCCGGCAGCCAGACAAGATCGATGTCCTCGCCGATCAGCCGCCGGAGCATCTTGAGCATGCCCTCCACCGTCTCGTTCAGGTCGAGCACCTGGGGGTCGATCGTCTGTTTGCGGGCAAAGGCCAGCAATTGCCGG
Organism: uncultured delta proteobacterium; assembly: GCA_963843145.1. Lineage (GTDB taxonomy): Bacteria > Desulfobacterota > RBG-13-43-22 > RBG-13-43-22 > RBG-13-43-22 > CAVQSS01. The sequence continues at coordinate 364,296 of CAWJJC010000027.1, read as the reverse complement.
ATAATGGCCGCGGAACGCCTGGCGGCATTTAGGATTTCCATGAGGTCGGCATGAAGCGGATGGGCCGGGTCCACCTTGCCCAGGGCCATTTCCGTATAACCGAGAATCACGCTGAGTATGTTGTTGAAATCATGGGCCACGCCGCCTGCCAGCCGGCCGACGGCCTCCATCTTCTGGGCCTGCCGGATCTGGGACTCCAGGGAAAGTTTCTCGGTGATGTCTTCGACCATCTCGATCGCCGCCGTAACCTCGCCCAAGGCATTAAAGATCGGAGAAGCCACGATGCGGTAATTGCGGACGAGTCCTGCCCGCGGTGTTTGCACCGTGGCTTCGTGGACCAAACCATCCTGGAGGGTCTTACGGGTCGGGCAGTAGTCACAGACCTCCTCGCGCGGCGGGTCGTTGAAGGAGCGGTAACAGATGGGGCGTTGACCGGGATCGACGTTTGGAAACCACTCGCGCATCTGGCGGTTCAGGTCGAGGATCTCCATCTCGGGGCTGATAAGGGCCACGCCGATTCCGATGTTATCCAGAATGCTGCGTATTTTGGCTTCGCTCTCTCTCAAGGCACTCTCTGCCCGTTTGCGCGCGGTGATGTCCGTTAACCCGCCGATGATACCTATCAGCGTTCCATCCGGTCCCTCAATCGCGGCCTTATGGAAGATGACCTCGTGTCGAACTCCGTTAGCATCTTGGATACAACTTTCGTATATCTGCGTTCCCGGATGCGAGAAAAGCTCCTCGTCGGCCCGGCAGTAGGCGTCGGCCAGGTCCTTCGGGGCCAGCTCGTAAACCGTCTTGCCGACGATCTGTTTTCTCAATAGCCCATAGAACTGCTCAAAGGCGCGATTGCACCCGAGATACCGGCCCTGACTATCCTTGTAAAAGATCGGGTAGGGCATGGTGTCAATCAGGAGCTGGAGAAATTCGGTCTGCCGCTTGACCTCCTCCTCCGACCGCTGGCGCTCGGTGCGGATTGTTTCGTCCGCTTTGATTTTTGCGAGCGAGTTCTCTGCGAGGTCAGCGATAAACTTCACCAGCGCCCGGTTATATTCAAGGATGTAATCGACTTTTTCGCGGTTGAAGACCGGCACCCGATCGAGCGCCGCGAGATAGTCGTTAACCTCGAAACCAAACTCATGCGCCAATTGAGAGAAGAACTCTCGATCCGCCTCCTCTCCTTCATAAAAAAATTGCCCCAGGAACATGCTGGCCAAATGACGTCCGGCGGCCACAATCGGCAGGCCGATATCCCAGAGCCCGTTTTTGCATTTGTACCGACAGACCTCGCCTTCGACCAGGTGGTCCTTAAGGTAACGGTCACTCTCCTGGCAGCGCTGAAGTGAAACCGGATGGGCCCGGTGAAATTTGACACAGATATCCTGCCAGCCGGACCTAACCAAGATCGAACCATCGATGGCATCAATGATGCCGATCGGCATGCCCGACGCGCGGTAATGCGCATCAGCCATCTTCTGGATGGTACTTAAATCAAGCAGATCGGAAAGTCGATAATCACTCATTCCTATCCCTCGTCAACTGCGTTAGGACCTGCTCGTTCAGATCGCCGACCTAAAAAGAAACCACCCTTTTGTTTGCTCCACCCGGCCCTGTTTCCCGGCCGGCTAAGAACACCTTCAACCCAGGATTCTGGAGAGGAAAAGAAACCAATTGTCTCAGGATTGACGACCCTTGGTCTTACACACCTTCACAGAAATTTTGTATCCAATTATAAGAGTTAACTATTGCCTTGACAATTTATTTTTCTTCGCCGGATACCAAAACCCCACCGCCTGGGCACTCACCCTGTGAAAAGCGTCATGATCCAAGGGGCCAGACGCTCCCTGATATCAGCAAATCGCGCCGCCTCCGGGAGACATCCGCGGTGTATTGACAATCGCGCCGCATTAGGGGAAGATAATAACTCCATGGGCAATTCACCCTTAATTCGTCGGGAAAAAGAAAACCTGGTTTTATATCAGTTCCCGATGCTTCAATCCGTCCCCGGTCTGGTGCATGGTGTATTCACCCGCCGAGGCGGGGAGAGCGCGGGTGACCTGCGCGGTTTAAATCTGAGTTTCTCGGTGGGCGATCAGCCGAAAAAGGTGGCCGACAACCGAATTCGGGTTCGGGACTCACTGGCGTTGCGGTCGATCGTTTCCCTGAGGCAGGTCCATGGAACGCAAGCGGTTATCATTTCCAACGGCCGGGGGCCGGACCTGACGAAAACTCCGGAAACCGAATCCGGGGACATCCTCCTGACGGACAGACCCGGGGTCGGTCTGCTGATCAAGCAGGCCGATTGCCAGGCGGTCATGCTCTCTGATCCGCGCCATAAAGCCCTGGCCAATATGCACTGCGGCTGGCGGGGAAACGTCCGGGGGGTGATTCCGGAAGGGATAAAACAAATGCGGGCTTTTTTTGGGACCGATCCGGCCGACCTGCTCGCCGCCGTAGGCCCTTCTCTGGGACCCTGTTGCGCTGAATTCATCCATTACCGAAAAGAATTGCCGGAAGAGGCCTGGCAGTACCAGGTCCGGCCCTTTTACTTTGATCTCTGGCAGTGGAGCCGGGACCAGTTGCTGGCCGCCGGGGTGAGAAACGAAAATATTGCCGTCGCCGGGATCTGTACCTCCTGCCATACGGATGAATTCTATTCCTACCGGAAGGAAAAGGTGACTGGGCGGTTCGGGAGTGTGATCGGGTTGTTGGAGATTTGATAGGCGATCGAAAGAAAGGAAAGACTTTTTGACAGGATCTACAGGATGAACAAGATATTTTTCCCCGTTTCCGGAAGAAACGAGGAAAACAGCCATCAGCCTCCGGCGGTGGAATTATTAGTTTTGGCCCGGCTCCGCAGGAAAATTTATCCTGTCTAAATGTATGGGCAAAAAATCATGTCCATCCTGTTGATCCTGTCAAATGTCTTTGGACTTTATGTTCTTCCAGGAAATTCCTATAAAGAAGATAGAACCCGTTACTTCGGCGGTTTTTCGGGTGAGTTTTCTATCGAAGGAAATCGCCCGGGAAGCCCAGCCGGGGCAGTTTGTGATGATCCGTCCGAGGAAATTTTCGGAGCCTCTTCTGCCGCGGCCTATTTCCATTCATCGCCTTCAAGGGAATCGGATCGATCTCCTGATCCGGGCCTCCGGTCCGGGGACTCGACAACTGTGCGGACTGAATCCCGGGGAGGTCTTAGAGATCAAGGGTCCCCTGGGCCGGGGGTTCGTATTGGATCCCGAAAAGGATCCCATCCTGGTGGCCGGCGGTATCGGCGTGGCCCCGCTGTTTTTTCTGGCTCAGCGGCTTATGAAAATGCGTAGAGGCAAAACCTTCGCCCCACCCCGGGTGATGATCGGAGCCGGTTCCAAAAAGGAACTGCTGGTTCTCGGGGAATTCAAAGAAATGGGCCTCCGGGTGCAGTCGGTCACGGAAGACGGGTCCTTCGGCCGGCAAGGGTTGGTCACCGACCTGTTGAAAGGGGTGTCGGCCAAAGGTCTCGATCGAGCCGTGATTTACACCTGCGGTCCCCAAGGGATGCTGCGGGCCCTGGCTTCCTGGGCTGCCGCCAGAAACGTTCCTTGCCAGGTTTCCCTGGAAGCCCGGATGGCCTGCGGACTGGGGGCCTGTTTGGGCTGTTCGGTGGCCCGCCCAACTGCCGGCGGACTGAGCTATGCCAAGGTATGCCAGGATGGACCGGTCTTCGCGGCCCAAGAGGTGGCCTGGGATGCGTAAATCCATGGTCCCCGACCTGACGGTGAATATCGCCGGACTCCGAATGAAGAACCCGGTCATGACCGCTTCCGGCACCTTCGGCTACGGACGGGAATATCAACCCTTTTTCGATTTGAACCGTTTGGGCGCCCTGGTCACCAAAGGCATATCGCTGGAGCCCCTGGCCGGCAATCCGCCGCCCCGGATTTATGAAACGGCGGGCGGCATGTTGAATGCCATCGGTCTCGAGAACGTGGGAGTGGAAGCCTTTATCCGGGATAAACTGCCCTTTTTGGCCGGTCTGGATATTCCGGTCATCGTCAACATCCTCGGCCATTCCCTGAAAGAATATCCGGAAGTGGCCCGGCACCTGGACGGGCTGTCCGGTATCGCCGCCCTGGAACTCAATATTTCCTGTCCCAACGTGTCCCGGGGGGGGCTGGCCTTCGGAGCCGATCCTCGGTTGGCGGCCAAAGTGGTCTCCAGCGTACGGCAGGCTACGACCCTCCCTTTAATTACCAAGTTGACCCCTCAGGTGACCGATATCGGTTTGATCGCCCGGGCGGTGGAGGAGGCCGGCTCCGATGCCCTTTCCTTGATTAATACGCTACCGGCCATGGCCGTGGATATCCGAACCCGAAAATCCAGGTTGGGCCGGATCAGCGGGGGGCTTTCCGGGCCGGCCGTCAAGCCGGTGGCCCTGCGCCTGGTTTACCTGGCCGCGAAGGCGGTGAAAATACCGGTGATCGGTCTGGGGGGGATCCGGACCGCCGAAGATGCCCTGGAATTTCTCATGGTAGGCGCCCAGGCCGTTCAGGTCGGGACTGCCAATTTTATCCGCCCCACCGCGGGTCTCGAAATCATCGAGGGAATAAGACGATTTTTAACGGACCAGGGGATTTCCAAGATAGACGACCTGATCGGGACCCTGATCGGATAAACGGTAACGGGACCGACATCTTTTTCAATTTATTTTCCGATATCTGAATCCTTTGTCCTGCTATAATTTTTGTAGGACTAATCATCAAGTGTCTTTTATTGCTCAAGCCCCCGGGGATTAGGTGCTCGATGAAATAGCCTGTCCACTTAGACCTCTCGGTCAAACTCTCTGCGATTTTCTGCTCCTTACGCTGTAGGAAAAACTGACAGTTCCGTCAATATTTTGCCGTCTATTTACCCGCCTGTTTTTCTATTGGAATTATAACCAATCAAATTAATTAAATAAATAATATGGCACCGTTCTTGAATAATAGAAATAAAAGTCTAGGTTTCCAATTATTGATGAGATCGCCTTGCAGACCAATCTCCTGGCCCTGAACGCTGCGGTGGAAGCGACCCGGGCCGGAGAGGCCGGCGTCGGTATTGCCGAAGTGGCCGATGAGGTCCGAAACCTGGCCAGGCGAGCGGCCGAGGCGGTTAAAAATACCAGTGCCCTGATTGAAAAGACGATCAAGGTGGTGGGTATCCGCAACCAGCTCACCCGGCCTGCACAGCAGGAAGGAGAATTAAAGGCCTTTCAAATGATAAGGTAAGGGGGGACACTGTGGTGAGAAAAACCAGAAGGATTTTGCATATCGATCCTGCTTATCAAATCGTTTACTTCATCCTGGGGGAGAGAACCAGTATTAGATCAACCGTCCCTTTGAAGACGGCTATCCGCCTTCTGCAAGAGAATGGGGAATTTGATTTGATTATTTCGGAACCCCAGAAGATGGCCATCCTTAATTCCAAACTCGCTTATGATCCACCGAGAACCGGGGATGGTCGCGTTTGAATGGTTTCGATGATTTCCTGCTTTCGGTTCGGGTCGCCCTGTTTGGAAAAGATATAAAAAGACCTCCGGGCCGGAGCGGTTTGATCAAAATAAGGGTCGTATTTTTGATGAAGGGCTTTTTCGATTTCAATTTCCCGCACCAGACCTGCCTGTAGAAATTGGTCCGTCCACCAGTGGGTGTCGGCCCAGATCAGATGTCCATGGAGGGGGTAGCCGGACTCATCCACCGGCAGCGTTTGAAAAAGGTGTCCCGACTCTTCCCAATCCTTGAGGTACAAAGGAAAAACAGTTCCGAAAACCGAATCCTGCCCAAAGGCCGGGATGTTGCAAAGAAAATAGCCCCCCTTCCTTGATAGATCCATGAGGGCCCGAATATACTGGTTTATCTTTTTAGGGTTTAGATGTTCGAAGATATCCAAACCCAAAACGAGGTCATAGCCGGCGGACAATTGAATTTCCAGGAGGTCCCCTTCATGGATTTTATCTTTGATCTCCGGAAAAGCCCGTCGAATGGCCATGGCGCTGATTTCAACGCCCTCGCCTTCGACGCCCCGGTCATAAAGAGCCTTCAGAATAGCTCCGCTGGAACAGCCGATCTCCAAGACTTGCTGAGGAGAAAATTCGCCCGCCATCTCGGCGATCCGTTGTTTATCTGAATCCAATCCATATCCCCAGATCCCTGGACGTTCGTAATAATCGTTTTGCCGGATCATGGTTTCCAGCCAATCGAAATCCTGTGGGCCCAAAATCTTGAAGGTCGTCAGGGGTTCCGAGGTCATCAGGTTGATATCCGCGAGATATTGGGAAGGTTTGAGGATGCTGATATTCTTCAACCTTATGTGGTCCTGTAAAATTTTACTGACCCATTCCTCCGAGGATATCAGTTCAAAAATAATCTCTTCCCTTCTAGTTCCTTGCAGCAGGAGACGACTGTATTTCTTGAGACCTTCCTCATCAATTGTTCGTCCAAATAGTCGCTGATAGGTTTCTTTCAGGAAAGCCAGGTTTTGTCCTGCGGTGGTGAGTTCCCGGAGGGATTTTTGATAAAATTCTTCGGAACGGGTCAGCGCCAGGATGACCTCCAGGCGGCTTTCTCCGCCTTCTAGAAAAGGGAGAAAATGATTGAGACCTTCCTCATCCGGCGGACGGCCAAGGATTTCCCTGTAAACCTGGGTTAGGAAGGACCGGTCCGAGGAAAAGAGAAAGCGGAGACGGTTATTAAGCCTCTTGACTTTCCCCGTAAGCGCAGACAGGCGGGGGGAAGGCATTAAAAAATATCCCTGGTCATTTGTGATAACTCATTTGCTGGAGGCCCCCAGGTAGGATCTATAAATCCGAAATTCGAAGCACGAAATTCGAAACAAGCACGAAAGTCCAAAATACAAATGATCAAAACGTTTCGAATTTTGAAATTTGGTCATTTGAATTTGTTTCGAGTTTCGAGTTTCGAATTTCTAACCAAAAATTTAGAAATTTTTGGTTAGGCGTGGGCTTCCCTAGTTTCTCTGAGGATGCGTTTATCCTCTACCCGAATGGTGACTTGTGTACTGTCAAAGTATTCCAATAGGGGGATGGTGTATTTCCTCGAGGTCTGAGTCATTTCCTTGAACTCCGGAGTGGTGAGCTCCCTTTTTTCTTTGAGCCAGAGGACCAGTTTTTTCTTGATTCCCTCAATGGCCTGACTATGGAAGTAGAGGTCCTCTTTGACCTTGACCAGTTTCCCTTCCTTGACCATCAATTCCAATACTTCCCGGGGATTCCCCTTGGGGAATTTTTCGACCAAGTCTTTGAAATAAGGGGGTTCGAGCCCACTCTTTAAATAGATTTGTTCGATGGCCTCCCGGGCCGCCTCTTGGTCCTCCTTGAGCTGGACTTTGTGGGATTTAAGGCGGACCAGTTCTTTTTCCTGGACCAGGACCCCCTGGTCGGCCAGTTGATTCAAGAGGAAATTGAAGAGCTTGGTTTCTTTAATCTGCGGGAGTCGGGATTTTAACTCCTCTTTGAGCAAACCGGGTTTCAAGGGGTTGGCCCGGTGATATTCCTCCAGCATGGCTTCAATGGATTGTACCAGTTTGGCGTATTCCTGTTGGTGAATCAGGATGCGGTTTTCCTTGTCCCATTGGATCAGGATCCGTTGGGAAAGGAGTTCTTTCAGCAGGTCCTCCAATTTCTTAGCCGGGAGAGGCAGGCCCCGGCCCAGGTTCGACCGGGAAAGACCGGCGGCTCCGGCCAATAGCACCGGCAGGGCCGTTTTATCCAAATCCGATCCCGATTCCAGGACCTGTAATTGGTTCAAGACCTCCGGATTCAGGCGTTTGTGTTTTCCCGGAGATACGTTCAAGACCCGAGCGCCGCCGATGGTATGGACCGGAGAATAACTGCGGATGACCGCCAGGTCGCTGGGCAGGACGGCCACCGGGTCATCCAGCCGGATTTGACAGAATTGGGATTCGCCGGGTTTGATCTCGTCTCCTTCCAGCAAGAGCACCCGGCCCAAAATTTCATTGGTGCCGCTGTGAAAACGGACCTGGGCTCGGTGTTTGAGGGGTTTAGTGGCGGACTTCAGCAGGGACAGGCGGATATCAAGCAGCCGGGTGGGAAGCATTCCGTTTAGCGAGGCCACCACATCTCCCCGGTTGACCGTGGTTTTTTCAATACCCTGGAGGTTAATGGCTGTCCGCAGCCCGGCTCGAACCTGTTCCGCCTCTTGATTGTGGACCTGAATGCCTCGGACTTTGGCCTGAATCTGCTGGGGATAAATGGTCACCGCGTCCCCCACGGCCAAAGAACCCGAAATGGCGGTTCCGGTAATCACGGTTCCAAAACCCTTCATGGTAAAGACTCGGTCCACGGGGAGGCGAAAAATTCCGGCGGCCGACCGTTCTTCCACTTCGGCGGATAGGGTCTCGAGTACCCGGATGAATTCCGGAACCCCTTGCCCGGTAGTGGAGGAAACCGGGAGGATGGGCGCGCCCTCCAGAAAGGTCCCTTTTAAGAATTCCCGTATATCTTCCGTGACCAGTTCCAGCCATTCCTCATCGACCATATCGATTTTGGTTAAGGCCACCAGGCCCTTATTGATTCCCAGGAGGGTGCAGATGTCCATGTGTTCCCGGGTCTGTGGCATGACCCCCTCATCGGCGGCGATGATCATGGTCACCATATCGATGGTGCTGGCCCCGGCCACCATATTTTTGATGAAGCGTTCGTGACCCGGAACATCGATGATTCCCAGACGCTGGCCATGGGGCAGGTCCAAATGGGCGAAGCCCAATTCAATGGTGATGCCCCGTTCTTTTTCTTCTTTCAGCCGGTCGGTATCGATCCCGGTCAGGGCTTTGACCAGGCTGGTTTTCCCATGATCGATATGTCCGGCAGTCCCTAGAATGATCTGTTTCATATCAATAGGTCCTTTGGAAAGGCAAATTATTAATAATCAATAATCAATTGTTAATTATTAACCGGTTCGCTTAGTTCCATACTATCCCAGCGCCTCCAACCCTCGGAGCAGCTCCAGGGAGGGATAATGGGTCAGGTCATACCCAATAGGGGTCAGGGTGACGTATCCCCCGGCCAGCAGGGCGTGGTCGGTGTCCGGAGCTTCGTCCGGCGAGGGGAGACTTCCGGCCTGCCAGTAGTAGATGTTTTCCCGGGGATCTACCCGTTTATCAAATTTTTCCAAAAAACGGAAGGTCCCCTGGCGTACCAGGCGGATGCCCCGGAGTTCGGCCAGAGGACGATCCGGTACGTTACAGTTTAAGGAAATCCCGCTGGGAAGCGGGTTACGATCGAGATAATTCACCAAGCGGCGGCCTATCTCGGCGGCTGCCCGGAAGTCCGGTGATTGATCGGAATCCAGGGATATGGCCAGGGAGGAGAGTCCCATCATGGCCCCCTCGGTAGCCGCGGAGACCGTCCCGGAATAAATGACATTGATACCCACGTTGGCTCCCAGATTGATTCCCGAAACCAGTAACCGAGGGGGAGGGATCAGCAATTCATTCAAAGCGATCTTTACGCAGTCGGCCGGAGTCCCATTTACCCCGTAACCGAAAAAATTCCCGTTTTTCTTAACCTTTTTGACCCGGAGGGGTTGGGTCAAGGTGAGGGCGTGCCCCACGGCGCTTTGCTCCACCTCCGGAGCGACGATTAGAACCCGGTAATCCTTTTCCAGCGCCCGGGCCAAAACTTCCAATCCCCGGGCATGGATGCCGTCATCATTGGTTACCAAAACGGACGGTTTTTCGCTGTTCGGATTATGGGGATCAGGTTTCATCAACCTTACATTTCGTCCTTTGCCATTGCTTCTCGGGCCTTTTGCCCCAAGCCGATCGCCTGGCGAGTAGTTTGCTGTTGACAGGGTTTCACCAACATTATAACAATAAATCAAATTCATCAAACATAAAGACAGAAAGTCGTTTTTTGACTTTTTGCGAGGTTATGAGGATTGCCGATCATGGTCAGAGAAATCAATACCCGAGAAATAAGCGACGCGGTCAAACGGCTTAGCATTGAGGCCAACGAGCAGCTTGGTGAAGATGTCCTCCTGGGCTTTCAGAAGGCCCTCAAAAACGAAGTTTCACCCGTGGGGAAGGAAATTCTGGCCCAATTGATAGAAAACGCCCGCCTGGCCCGGGAGGAACATGTCCCCATCTGCCAGGATACCGGCCTGGCGGTCATTTTCCTGGAAATCGGGCAGGAGGTCCACCTGGTGGGCGGGGACTTGAAGGAGGCGGTGAATCAGGGGGTCCGGGAAGGGTACGGGGAGGGATATTTGCGAAAGTCCTCCTGCCATCCTTTTACCCGGGCCAATACCGGGGACAACACGCCGGCGGTAATTTATATCGATATTGTTCCCGGGGACCAAGTCAAGGTTATGGTCGTGCCTAAGGGAGGGGGAAGCGAGAATATGAGCCGGCTGTTCATGCTGCCGCCCTCCGCCGGTCTGGCCGGAATGAAAGAGCGGGTTCTGGAGACGGTTAAAGACGCCGGTCCCAATCCCTGCCCCCCGACTATTATCGGGGTGGGGATAGGCGGAACCTTTGAACAGGCCGCGCTGCAGGCTAAAAAGTCCCTGTTGAGGCCTTTGGGAAGCCCCAACCCCGATTCGGAATTGGATGACTTGGAAAAGGAATTGCTGACCGAGATCAATAAACTGGGTATCGGTCCCCAGGGTCTGGGCGGCAGGACGACTTCCTTAGGGGTTCACATCCGGCTGCTCCCTTGCCACATTGCCAGTCTGCCTGTGGCGGTCAATGTTCAGTGCCATGCCAGTCGGCATAAAGAAGCCGTTATATAGTTATTTAGGTAATTTTAATTTGAGCAGTTATCTCTTCCGTTTGAATAAGAGAACTTATAAATTCGAAATTCGAAGCACGAAATCCGAAACAAGCACGAAGGTTCAAAATCCAAATGATCGAAACAAAAACGTTTTGAATTTTGAAATTTGATCATTTGAATTTGTTTCGGATTTCGATATTCGGATTTCGAATTTTAACCAAAAATGCAAATATTTTTGGTTAGGTTTCTGCAATGAACGTCACCAAGGAGTTTTTCCCATGCCCAAAACCGTGACCTTATCCACTCCCCTAACGGATGACATGGTCTCTTCGCTGGAAATCGGGGATAAGGTGTTCCTTAACGGAATCATCTACTCCGCCCGCGATGCCGCCCACAAACGTCTGATCGAGCTATTGGATGCCGGCCAAGCCCTTCCGTTTGAAATGCAAGGGCAGGTTATCTATTATGTAGGGCCCTCACCGGCCAGGCCGGGCCGAGTCATCGGGGCTGCCGGGCCGACCACCAGTTACCGCATGGACCCCTATGCGCCGCGATTGATGGAAATCGGCCTTAAGGGAATGATCGGCAAGGGGAAACGGGCGCCGTCCGTCCGGGAGGCCATGACGCGGTACAAGGCCGTCTATCTAGGCGCGACCGGCGGGGCCGGGGCCTTAATCTCCCGGTCGATCCGGTCTGCGGAAATAATCGCCTATGAGGAACTGGGCCCCGAGGCCATTCGCCGCCTGGTAGTGGAGGATTTCCCGGCGTTGGTGATCAATGATACCTTCGGGCGGGATCTGTATGAAGAAGGGCTCAAACAATATCGTCTTTCCTGACACTTCCAAACGTTATCGGGTAATTAGACCAGGAAGAAAAATAACTTGATAAATTTCTGTAGAAGTTATTAATATATGCGGGTTCAGGCGATTCTTCCGGGTAACCCGATTTTCCGTTTGACCACGATCCGAAATCGAGGAGGGTATAACCATGCGGTGTAGAAATAGGGGGACGTCCAACCCCATGTCGCTATTTTCGATCTGGCTGCTACTGATGGCAACCGTTTTGGGGCTCTCGTCCTGCACCCAGAACGCCAGCAGCTCCAGCGGGACCCAAAGCGGTTCGGGGGGTACTGGCAACTTTGAAGGTCACTGGGTGGTCGGGGTGGCTCCGGCCCAATCGAACATGTTCCAGTCCGTTGCCTCCACCTCCTCCGATATCCCGGCGACGCTGAGTACCACCACGGTGATGATTACTGTTACCGATCCCTCGGGTACCCCGGCCCCCCCAATTCCACCGTTTTCATCACCTGCTCCAACGGGGCCTTCGGTTTCCGGTTCCGAACCACCGGCAGCGGGTACGATTACGGGCAGCCGATTACCACGGACAATAGGGTTTTAAGCAACGGCCGGACCTTTATCGATTTCTTTGCCGGTTTTTCGCCGGGTACCGCGTCCATCAACGTCACCTTTCAGGGATCAACCGGATCGGCCAGCATTAACATTTCGCCGACGCCGAGCAGCCGCCAAGATCACAACCGGTCGGTAATAATCTTCAGAGAACCGGGGAGAGGCCATTCTTAAAACGAGAAAAATAGCCGGGTAATTAGTGATGATTTCGCAAAAAGTCACCGAAAGACCGCTTTCGTCATTCCGACAAAAGTCGGAATCCAGTAGATTCAACTAGTTATGAAATCACTGGACCCCGGTTTTCACCGGGGTGACGGCTATTGGCGAATCCATCATTAGTGAAGTATGCTTTTTAACTTTACTGAGTTACGGTCGTCTATCCCTGCAAATGTCTAATTCAAAAAAAGGAGGATAATCAAAATGAAAAGAACACAAATTCTAATTGCCATCGCCCTGCTTTTGGGCCTGGCCCTGGTCTTGACCGGTTGTAATTCCAGCTCTTCCTCCGGAGGAGGTTTTGCCAATGTGAATGTTCAATACACGATTAGCGGCAGCACCATAATCCATAACGCCAACACCTCCCGGGATTATACCATCCCGACCCAGGGGACGGATTTCCGGGAATTGACCTGGTTCTGCGGGAATTTTGAGGGTGACACCAACAAGCAGATTAAGCTGACCTTTAAGAAGACGAACAATACTTGGGTGTTTGATAGAAAGGATGTCAGCGGCGGCAGTTGTGCTTAGGCCCTCAATTTCAAAATAAGCAGAAGAAATTTTCTCCTATTTGGGGGAGGGGGGTATCCCTCCTTGGAATGTGGGCGGGCGTCAAGCCCGCCCTCTCCGGAGAAGAAAGAATAGTCGCTTCCTCGTTTAAGGTGTAATGAAACCCTTCCCTGCCCGTATCTGATTTCCATCCCTCGGCCCTTTATTAAGGGTCTCAAAATAGTCTGTTCATACCCCGACCGTCATCCCCGAGTGTTTTAATCGGGGATCCAGCATCGCACCAGACATGGACTGGATTCCCGCCCAAAATCGCTGCGGGAATGACGATAGGAAGGCCAGGGGATAGTCGGTTCTAACTGTTAATATCTTTTAAAATCCTGATCAAAACCGGAGGGCTGCGTTGCAGCCTTCGCCCTAACTATCGCTATTAGCGATTCAAGACCGCCGTCAAACGTCTAGAACGCCTGTCCAGAACTGATCCCCCTTCGACGGGCTAAGACCCGGTGCCTGCTTTTCAGTCAGACCCTAACCAATTTTGGTTAGCCGGCGGAGGTAAATCCGCTCGAATTCCGTTTTCATAGAGGGCGTTGCCAATAATAAACCGTTCTGATATCATTCAGCTTAATCAAAGGATCGAGGTGGATATGAAAATCCTGTGTAAGGTTCTGGCTGTCGGGTTGCTTTTCGCCGGCTTTGTTTTTGCCGGGGAAGCGGCTCAGGTGCAGCTTTTTTCCCCCAGGGTGAGGCCAAAGAGGTCCGGCAGGTGACGGTCCGTTTTTCCGAACCCATGGTGCCTTTCGGAGATCCCCGCCTGGAAGATCCTTTTTCCATCGAATGCGCTGAAAAAGGCCGGGGGCGGTGGGTGGACGGCAAGAATTGGGTCTATGACTTTGAGCGGGACCTGCCCGCCGGGCAGGTCTGCGAATTCATCCTCAAGCCGGATCTGAAAACCCTGGCCGGAGAGACTCTCGGCGGTCAAAAAAAGTTTTCCTTCAATACAGGCGGTCCGGCGGTCCGGGCCTCCAGGCCGGAAGAAGGGAGTCAGCGGATCGATGAACGTCAGGTCTTTATCTTCTCCCTGGATGCGGAACCTGAGGCGGCCTCGATTCTGAAAGCGGTCTACTGCTCGGTGGAAGGGGTTCAGGAACGGGTGGGCCTGAGGCTGATCCAGGGTCCGGAAAAAGAAAAATTATTTGAGTCCTTAAAAGTTAGAAAAGACCCGGGGCCCACCCTCGTTTTTCAATGTCGGCAAACCTTTCCGCCGGAATCGGAAGTCAAGATCATCTGGGGAAAAGGGGTCCGGTCGGCCAGTGGTGTTCCCAGTACCCATGACCAGGTCCTGGTTTTTAAAACACGGGAACTATTTTTGGCCAAGGTATCAGGGAAAAAAGAGAAACCCGCCATGGGCTTCATTCCGCTTTTGCCGTTGACCTTGAATTTCTCCGCGCCGGTGGCCTGGGATACAGCCCGGGAGATCAGGCTGAAAAGTAAAAGCGGAAAAATATGGAAGCCCAAAGAACCGTGGGAATCCGGTTCCTATGTAGACCGGGTCGTTTTTGAGGGTCCTTTCCCGGAAAATCAATCCTTGACGTTGCACCTGCCCAAAAATATTAAAGACGATTCAGGACGGCCCCTGACCAATCAGGACAAATTCCCGCTTGCTGTGAAAACCGATCGCTATCCTTCGCTGGCCAAGTTCGCCGCCCGATTTGGGATTATCGAATCGGAGGAGACCCCTCTGCTGCCGGTGACCGTGAGAAACCTGGAGGCCGAGGTCCTGGCCCGGATGACCGGCACCCAAGAGCCGGCGGAAGCCGGCGGGGCGGGGAAAGGGGAGAGCCAGAGCGCCGACTTAAAGATAAAAGGGAACCTTTTGCAGGTCCGGGGGAATGAAGAAGAAAAGATCATTGAATGGTTGAACATCCTCAGAAAGGCAAAAAGGAAAACATCTCTCCTGAAGGGGCGGGAAAAAATTCAAAAGCTGACCCTCCCAAAACCCGGAGGCCCAAAAGAATTTGAAGTGATCGGCATTCCTCTCCCAGCGCCTGGTTTTTTTGTGGTGGAACTGGAGAGCGCTATCTTGGGATCCCGTCTGTTGGCCAGGCCGGCGCCTATGTATGTGCCGACCGCCGCTCTGGTGACCAACTTGTCGGCCCATCTAAAATGGGGTAAGGCTTCCTCCCTGGTCTGGGTGACTACGCTGGATAAAGGGGAACCGGTAAAGGAGGCCGCGGTCACCCTCCGGGACTGCGCGGGAAAACGTCTCTGGGAGGGGAAAACCGATGAACGCGGACTGGCTAAAATCGCAATCCCTCTGCCTTCCGAGGACAGTCTCCGCCGCTGTTCGGACAAGGAGGAAGTAGAAGAATATACCCCGGCCCTTTCCGGACTCCGGGGAGGCCTATTTGTTTTTGCCAGGGCCGGACAGGACCTGACCTTCACCCATTCCAGTTGGAACCAGGGGATAGAACCCTGGCGGTTTAATGTTCCCACCGGGACCTCCGATGACCGGCTGGGTGTTTTGGCCCACACGGTTTTGGACCGCACCCTTTTTCGAGCCGGGGAAGAAGTCCATATGAAGCACCTGGTTCGACGTCGCTCCCCCAAGGGGCTTTTCATCCCCCCGGAAATCAAGGAGCTTAAGGAAGTGGTGGTGGAACAGACGGGCAGTAATCAGCCGACCGTGTTTCCTCTGAAGTGGCGGGCCAATGGGACGGCCGAGACCGTTTTCAAGATACCGGAACGGGCCAAATTAGGGACCTATGAAGTTTACCTGTCTGTCCCCTCCGACCCGGCGCGTCCCGGTTCCGGTTCAAGAATCTCCAGCGGATCTTTCCGGGTGGAGGAATTCCGTGTCCCCTTGATGAAGGCGGTCATCCAGGGCCCCCGAGAACCAGTGGTCAACGCCCGGGAGCTGGAGGTGGACCTGGCGGTCAGCTTTCTCTCCGGAGGCGGGGCCGCCCATCTGCCGGTAAAGATCCGCACAGAAATTCAACCCCGATCGATCGTTTTTCCGGATTATGAAGAAACGATTTTTTCCAATGGTGGAGTTAAAACCGGCCTGGAAAAATTCGAGCGGTCTGACGTGACCTTAGAGGAGGAGGAAGAAGGGTCGGGAGATCCCGGCGCTCAGCAAAAAAGGAAAGTTCTTCAGACCCGGGAACTGACCCTGGATAAACAAGGCGGGGCCCGAACGAGGCTATCAGGACTCCCGGCCGCCGATACCCCGCTGGATCTCCTGGCCGAACTTGAATTCCGGGACCCCAACGGGGAAATGCAAACCGTGGCTACTCGAATCCCCACCTATCCTGCTCCTTGGCTGGTGGGGATCACCCTCGGTGTCCGGGAGCCTTCCGCGGCTTCTCTCAGCTATCAGGTGGTGGTCCTGGATTTGAAAGGCCGGCCGAGGCCCGCTGTGGAGGTGAAGACGACCCTCTTTCAGAGAAAAACCTATTCTCACCGGAAACGCCTGGCTGGAGGATTTTATGCCTACGAACATGTAAACGAGATTA
This sequence comes from uncultured delta proteobacterium, assembly GCA_963843145.1. Taxonomy (GTDB): domain Bacteria; phylum Desulfobacterota; class RBG-13-43-22; order RBG-13-43-22; family RBG-13-43-22; genus CAVQSS01. The sequence goes on along the minus strand of CAWJJC010000027.1, from coordinate 347,884 downwards.
AGGAAATCGGCCCGCATTTTCAGGGCAAAACAGACCGAAACGGGATTTTGCACGTTGACGCCCCATCGCCCGTTACCGGTTCGCTGCTCATTCAGGCCGAAGTCTCCGGCGAATCAGGCCCCCGGGCCCTGACGCACCTGGAGATCTGGATTCCCGGGAAGGACGACCTTTGGTTGGAAGCCCGAAACGATGACCGCATGGATATCCTTCCGGATAAGAGACAATGGGAGCCCGGCGAACAGGCCCGCTTTCAGGTGAAGCTGCCTTTTCGGGAGGCCACGGCCCTGATTACCGTGGAACGGGAAGGGGTCCTGGAAGCCTATATCAAGAGACTTTCCCGGGCGAATCCCATGGTAGAAATTCCGGTGAAAGCGAATTACGCGCCCAATGTATTTATCTCCGCCCTGGTGGTTAGAGGCCGGGTTACCGGGAGCCGGCCGACCGCCGCCTTTGATCCGGGGAAGCCCGCCTACAAACTGGGTCTGACTGAGATCCGGGTGGGCTGGAAGGCCCACGAGTTGAAGGTGGAGGTGTCGTCGGATAAGAAAACCTATACGGCCCGGGAAACCGTGGCGGTCCGGATAAGGGTCAGAACCGCCGACGGGAAGCCGCCTCCCCCAGGAAGTGAAGCGGCTGTGGCCGTGGTCGATGAAGGCCTGTTGGAGCTGAAGCCCAATGAAAGTTGGAAACTGCTGGAGGCGATGATGAAGCGGGCCGGGTGCGACGTGGAGACGGCCACCGCCCAGATGATGGTGATCGGGAAAAGGCATTTCGGCCGCAAGGCCCTCCCGCACGGAGGCGGCGGTGGAAGGCAGTTCACCCGGGAATTGTTCAATACCCTTGTCTACTGGAAAGGGGTGGTGCTTTTGGATGAAAACGGCGAAGCCGAGGTAAAGTTTCCCCTCAACGATTCCCTGACCTCCTTCCGAATAACGGCGGTGGCCAACGGAGGAGCAGGTTATTTTGGGACGGGTGGCACCAGCATCCGGGCCGCCCAGGAACTGATGATTCTCTCGGGGATCCCCCCGCTGGTGCGGGAAGGGGACCGTTTTTGGGCCGGCTTCACCGTGCGGAACGCCTCTACCAGAGAAATGCGGGTGGAGGCCGCCCTGGCGATGCAGGATGTCCGGGGAAAACAAGCCAGAGAACCGGTCAAAGAAACCATCCCGGCCGGTGAGGCCAAAGAAATCGGCTGGGAGGTTACCGCGCCCCTGGGGATTGAAAGAACGGACTACGAGGCCTTGATCCAGGAAGTGGGAGGGACCGCCCGGGACCGGATCAAGGTCTCCCAGAAAATAGCCCCCGCCGTTTCGGTGCGAACCGTTCAGGCCACCCTTTTTCAGCTCAAGGATCCGGTGCGTTTGGAGGTGGAGATGCCCGGAGACGCTGTTCCCGGCCGGGGCGGGACCCGCCTGGCGTTGAAGCCTAAATTGCTGGAGGGTCTTGGCGCCCTGATCGAGTACATGAAAAAATACCCCTACCTTTGCCTGGAACAGAAACTCTCCAAGGCTATCGTGGCGCGGGAAAAGGAGGCCTGGCCGTCCCTGATGGCAGAACTCCCTTCCTATCTCGACGATCAGGGCCTGGCCAAATATTTTCCCAACATGAAACAGGGAAGCGAGGTCCTGACGGCCTACGTGCTCTCCATCAGCCAGGAGGCCGGGCAGGAGATCCCCGGCCCGTTGAGAAAACAGATGCTCCAGGGGCTTAAAGCCTTCATCGAAGGACGGGTCATCCGGCAGTCCGTTTGGCCGGCGGCCGACCTGACCTTAAGGAAACTGTCCGCCATGGAGGCCCTTTCCCGTTACGGAGAAGCACCCGCCGGGCTGCTGACCACCATTGTCCCGGAACCTTCGCTCTGGCCCACCTCGGCGGTCCTGGACTGGATAAACGTCCTGCAGCGGGTTAAAGAGCTCCCCGACCGGCTGAAAAAACTGAGGGAAGCCGAGCAAAGCCTCCGCTCGCGGATGAATCTCCAGGGAACCCTTTTGGGCTTTTCCAGCGAAAAGACGGACAATCTTTGGTGGCTCATGGCCAGCCCGGACACCAATGCCGTCAGGGCGCTGCTGACCACCCTCCCTTTGGAGGGCTGGAAGGAAGATCAGCCCCGAATGGTTCGGGGTCTGTTGGAGCGAATGAAAAGGGGACACTGGGATACGACCCCGGCCAATGCCTGGGGCCTGCTGGCCCTGGAAAAATTCGGGGCGATCCACGAATCGGGACCCGTCACCGGTTTCACCGAGGCGGCGCTCTCGAATAAAACGCAAACGCTGGACTGGAGGAAGAACCCGGCCGGAGGGGAGATCGCCTTTCCTTGGGGCAAAAAGAGAGAAGCCCTTCAAATTACTCATAAAGGCGCCGGAAACCCCTGGGCCATTGTCACCAGCCGGGCGGCCATCCCTTTGAAGCAGCCTTTTTTCACCGGGTATGCCATCAAAAAGACGCTCATTCCGATGGAGCAAAAAATTAAGGGCCTTTGGAGCAAGGGCGACGTGATCCGGGTGCGGATCGAATTGGAATCCCAGGCGGATCGGACCTGGGTCGTGGTCAGTGATCCCATCCCCGGAGGGGCGCTGATACTCGGCAGCGGTCTGGGAAGGGATTCAAGTCTGCTCTCCGGGGGCGAGCAGGAGCAGGGCCGGCCCTGGGAGGCTTTCCGGGAACGTTCTTTTGAAGCGTTGAGGGTTTATTACGAATTTGTCCCCAAGGGGAAATGGACGGTGGAATACACCCTCCGGCTCAATAATGAAGGCCTCTTTTATTTGCCGGAAACCCGGGCCGAGGCCCTCTATTCCCCGGAGATGTTCGGAGAACTGCCGAACCGGAAGATGGAGATAAAAAAATGATGGGTTGTTCACCCTCCTGGAGGGTGGCCACAGCATAATGTAGCACAGCCGCCCTCGGCTGTGAGTATTTATTGAAATATTTTCATGCGTTTGGGCGCCCGCCCGCGGGCATGGGGGTTTAATACGAAAATAGCCCCAGCTCCGGTCATTGCGAGCGGAGCGAAGCAATCCCCATCGACAGCTTAGAGGAACCCGGGAGCCAGTTGGGGGATTGCTTCGTCGCTCCACTCCTCGCAATGACGTCTTTGCTGGCAAGTCCATGTATTTTCATGCTTCGTGGGTGCCCGCCCCGGGCATGGGGGGTTAGTATGAAAATAGAAACGAATTTCGAATTTCCGACTTCGAATCCCGAATGACGAAGTGGTCTTTCGTAGGGGCGGCGACCTCGCCGCCCAAATCGGGGCCGGATTTGGTCACCGTCGCCGTAGCCTTACCTTGGATGTGCAGGGCACCCTATCCCTCACTCAGCCGGCCGGCGGGGTCGCCGGCCCTACGAAAAACAAACCTTCATTCGATGTTCGATGTTCGATGTTGGATGTTCGACGTTCAATACGTCAAATGATACTATGAATAAGTCCCGAATACTGAAATGGGTCGCGCTTTCCCTGGTTATTCTCCTGGTCGGGCTGGGGATTTGTTTGATCAGCGCGGCCGATCTTCAGAAATCGCCCTCCTTTGAAACGGTTAAAAATGCCTATAAAAAATCGGATGCCCTGCTTCTCGACCGACAAGGACAGGTCATTCAGGAGTTGAGGATTGATAAGCAGGGCCGGAGGCTGGCCTGGGTCTCCTGGAAAGAGATTTCTCCGGCCTTCCTTCAGGCGCTCCTGGGGGCGGAAGATCGGCGGTTTTATCGGCATCATGGAGTGGACTGGTTGGGATTGGCCGCCTCCGCTTTAGAAAATCCGTTGGCGGAGCGGAAGAGGGGTGGCAGCACGATCACCATGCAGCTTTCCGGTCTGCTCCAGAAAAGGCTCAAACCTCGGAAGGGGAGGAGGACTTTAAAACAGAAATGGAACCAGATGCTGGCCGCCCTGGAGCTGGAAAAGACCTGGTCCAAGGAACAGATTCTCGAAGCCTATGTCAACCTGGTTTCCTACCGGGTTGAATTGCAGGGGTTGTCCGCCGCCTCCCGGGGGCTTTTCGACAAAGAACCCAGCGGATTGAACGAAGCCGAATCCTTGATCCTGGCCGCACTCATTACCGCGCCCAATGCCCCCGTAGACCGTATCATCAAGCGGGCCTGTTTCCTGGGGCAGTCCCTGGGCGCAGCGACTGCCGCTCCGACGATTAAAGCCCTGGCCGATGAACGGTTGCGAACCGCTTACCGGATAAGACCCGCAGCCGCCCTGGCCCCCCAGGCGGCCCGGATCCTGATGCAGGATGGGGAAACCAGAGTCGTTTCCACCATTGACGGCCGGTTGCAACGGTTGGCCCTGGAAACGCTGAACCAAGCCTTGGGTAGCTTAAAGGACGGCCGGGTCTCCGATGGGGCGGTTCTGGTCATCGACAATGGGACGGGTGAAATCCTGGCCTATGTGGGGAACAGCGGGCCGACCGCCAGCGCCTCCTGGGTGGATGGGGTCACCGCCCGAAGACAGGCCGGATCAACGCTCAAACCCTTTCTGTACGGGTTGGCCATTGAAAAAGGACTCCTGACCCCGGCCTCGCTCCTCGATGATTCCCCGCTCCAGGTGCCCACGGCAACGGGGCTTTATGTTCCCCAAAATTATGACCATTTATTCAGAGGTCCGGTGAGTGTCCGGACGGCACTCTCAGCCTCGATCAATATCCCCGCGGTCCGGACCCTGCTGCTGGTCGGCCTCCAGCCCTTTAGGGACCGGCTCAAGCAGTTGGGCTTTGACAGCCTGACCGAAGAGGCGGACTATTACGGGTATTCTCTGGCCCTCGGCTCGGCGGACATTACCCTCCGCGAACTGGCTAACGCCTATCGAACCCTGGCCAATGGGGGGCAATGGAGTGAACTGAAACTCCGCCCGGATCAAAAGACGGGAAATCCGGTGCGGGTCTTCGATAAAAACGCGGCCTGGATCGTCTCCCATATCCTGGCCGACCGGGAAGCTCGAAGCATCACCTTCGGACTTGAAAATTCTTTGTCCACCCGGTTTTGGACCGCCGTCAAGACCGGGACCAGCAAGGACATGCGCGATAACTGGTGTCTGGGATATTCGGAGAAATATACGGTGGGGGTCTGGGTGGGGAATTTTTCCGGGGAGCCGATGAAAAATGTGAGCGGTGTATCCGGAGCGGCGCCGGTCTGGCTGGAGATGATGAATACCCTGCACGCCAACCGGCCTTCCAACCCTCCCCGATTATCCGCCGGGGTGACGGCGGCCCGGGTTTCCTATCATCAGGACCTGGAACCGCCAAGAGAAGAGCGGTTTCTAAAGGGCAGCGAACCGGTTTTCCCCGTCCGGCTGGATACGAACTATCAGAAACCCCGGATCATCTACCCGGCCCCGGATACGCTGATCAGCCTCGATCCCGAAATCCCGGAAGACCTGCAGCGGGTCCCTTTTCAATTTCAGCCTCCCACCCACCCGTACGAGTGGGTGATAAACGACCGGAAGACCGGCAATTCCGATCCGCTGTTTTTATGGAAACCGGAGCGCGGGAAATTTGTATTGTCCCTGGTGGACCGGGAAAACCGTCTCGTCGATTCCGTGGCGTTTGTGGTTAAATAAGGAGGAAAACCCTTTCGCCGAGGCCCGGCGGCCACACAGTTCCGATTTAAGACTGGGCTACCCTGTATTGTGGCCACCCACCCAAAAGGGCGAAGCGACAAAAAGACAACCGGTCGGTCCCGCCGTAACGGATAATTGGGTTGCGAATTCGGACGGGGAATACTATAGTTAATCCATGAGAATCTCGCAAAAAGCCCAACAATGAATATCCCGGTCATTGATACGCATGTCCATCTGGACGAATTCCCTGATCCGGACCGGGTCCTCCAAGAAGCTCGCGAGGCCAATGTCGCGGCCATTGTGGCCGTGGGCATGGATTTAGTCTCCAACAAAAAGATCCTGGACCTGGCCCGCCGCTATCCCGGCTTCGTTTATCCGGCTATCGGCTACCACCCCTGGAAAATAACCTTGTCGGGGGTGCGGGACAATCTGCTGTTTATTCAAGAGCATCTGGATCAGGTCGTGGCGTTAGGTGAAATAGGGCTGGATTTTAAGGTCCCGGTGGAAAAAGAATTGCAATATCTGGTTTTTCAGGACCTGTTGGATCTGGCCTGGAAAAGAAAAAAGCCGGTTATCATCCATTCTCGGTTGGCCCATGAGGAGAGCTATGAGCTGGTCCGGAAGAATGACCTCACCCAGGCCATTTTTCATTGGTACAGCGGCCCGATAGAAGTCCTGAAGAACCTTTTGCTCCAGGGATATTCCATCTCCGCCACTCCGGCGCTGGCCTACAGTCCCAAACACCAGGAAGCCGTAGCCGTCACGCCCCTCAAACAGATACTGCTGGAAACCGATTCTCCGGTGCGCTATCAGGGGGTGGAAGCCCGGCCGGCCCAGGTGATCCAGAGCTTGACCGAGCTGGCCCGGATTAAGCGGATGGATCCGGAAGAAGTCGTTTTAAGGACCAATCAGAACGCCCGGAATATTTTTGGTATCGTCTAATTTTTTTGAAGCCTCCCGAGGCTAACCGAAGGGGGCCTCAAAAAAATTAAATTAGAAAACAAAATCGGAAACTCGAAACAAATTCAAATGCCCAAACCTCAAAATTCGAAACGTTTTTGTTTTGATCATTTGGATTTTGGACCTTCGTGCTTGTTTCGGATTTCGTGTTTCGGATTTCGGATTTAAGGACCCCATACGTAAAACCACCCGTCTCCTTCCCTCATGTCCTCCCTCTATACGCAAAAAACCCATTTGGACTGGAAAGCCGTTGTCATTCTGCTGATCCTCTGCACCCTCTGGGGCGGGAACATGGCGGCCATCAAATTCACCAACCGGGGAATGGCCCCGATGTTCACGGCGGGACTGCGTTCCCTGGTGGCCGCCGGTCTGATGTATTTCTGGATGCGTATTCGGAAAGAGCGGGTCTTCCCACCGGCCTTCAATAAAATGCACGCGGTTATTGTGGGGGTGCTTTTCGGGGTGGAGTTCGCCTTTATTTACTTGTCCCAACGCTATACCTTTGCCGGCCGGGCTTATATCTTCCTGTACACCCATCCCTTCTGGGTGGCCCTGGGGGCGCATTACTTCCTTCCGGGGGATCGTCTGAGCTGGAAGCGGTTCGCGGGATTGCTCCTGGCTTTTACCGGACTGGCCTTCGCCTTCTCGGAAGGCTTGCGGCATTTTTCGGCCACCGTCTTGAAGGGAGATTTTTATGTCCTGCTGGGCGCGTTGGGCTGGGCAGCCACCACGCTGTATATCAAAAAATTTCTGATCCGCTCCTGCAGCGCCTTTCAAACCCTGATCTATCAACTGTTGTTTTCCGCTCCGGTCCTGTTTGGCTTGAGTTTCTTCCTGGAGGGGAGTCCCATCCGGTATCTCGATCAAACGATACTTCTTTCACTATTTTATCAAACGATTATCGTGGCCTGGTTGAGTTACTGGGCCTGGTTTTATCTTTTGCATATCTACCCCGCCACCACGTTGGCCGCTTTTTCCTTTTTTACTCCCATCTCCGGGGTCTTCCTCAGCAGCCTGTTGTTGGGGGAACCGATCAGCCTCTCCCTGCTGATCTCCCTGGCCCTGATCTCCGTGGGGATTTATTGGGTCAATAAAAGATAATATCTTGATTTTGAGTCCAACCATTCTTACTTTCTATTAATTAAAGCAATCAAGGGGGTGGCCATGACCGGTGATACGCTTATTGTTCCTTGTCCCCGATGCGGGGCAAAAAATAGAATTCCCGCGGCCCGGCAAAAGGACCGGGCGGTTTGCGGTAAATGCAAAACTCCATTGCCGGCGGCAGGGTCTTTTCCGGGTCGCCCGGTGGAAGTGAGCGACCAGACCTTTGCCCGGGAAGTGATCCAGCACACGGGACCGGTGCTGGTGGACTGCTGGGCCCCCTGGTGCGGCCCCTGCCGAACGGTAGGGCCGATCATGGACCAATTGGCCGGGGAATACGCCGGACGGGTTAAAATCGCCAAATTGAACACGGATCAGAATCAGAGGATCGCCGGGCAATTTCAAATTCAGAGCATCCCGACGCTCCTTTTTTTTAAAGGGGGGCAATTAGTCAACCGCCAGGTAGGGGCCCTGCCCAAGAACGAGATCGAGCGGCTGATCCGGTCGCTATTGTAGCGTAGGGCGCCGAGGTGGGACAGGCGCCGCGCCTAAATGAACATCGAACATCGAACGTCCAACATCGAATGAAAAAAAATTAGTTGTTCGTCCTTTTGGGCGGGCGGTCACGATTTCTGGCAGATTAAACTGAAATCGGGCCATAACAAATCTGGGGGGGTACCCACCGAAAATGCCGAAGCGTCAAAAAATATTACATTCAACATTCGATGTTGGACGTTCGATGTTCGATGTTCATCTTTCTTTATATCTTAAGGGGCTTCATAAATTCCTCCTCAAAAGCCTGCTGGAATCCGCCGGGGTGGCCAGGAAGCAAGTCAGCGGCCAAAGCCCGAATCCGGTTCCCTTGAGCGACTAATCGACGGCGGATTTTGCGGCGGGTTTGTTCAATCTCTCCCCAATCGGGATTTTTTTGGAAGGAATAGAAGGCCTCGACGATTTCCGGAACAATCAGCCGAGCCATGCCTTTCAAGTTGGAAACATAAAAAGCCCAGGAGCCGGCCTTCCGGTTTTGGACCATGTGGCGCAGCGGGCCGGCCGGGTGGGTGTCCCCTAACAGGTCTTTCAAACTGCGCAGATAGATTTCCAGGCGGCTGTGGGGAAAAAGGCGCAAGAGGTTGGTCCAGAACCTGAAAGGCAGGGTCCGGTCCCGCCCTTCCCCAATCTCATGCAAGAGGACCGCCTCGATTTCTTCACGGACCAGGCGCTCCAACTGGGCTTCAGTCGGCTGGTCCGGGTCCCAGCCGTAATAGGCCAGGGCCGCTTTGGTCGCCTCCCGTTCCAGGTGTTCTATTTCCTGGATCTTCCCCCAAAGGAGAAAACGCAAAGGGTTCAAGCGCAGGATGATCCATTTCCCCCGTCGAACGGCTGGGGTCACCAGCAGGTCGCTGGCATATTCCCGATCCAGGGTGATGACCGTATAACTGCCAAACTTCCTTTGCTCGATCACTTCCCCCAGAAAAAAAGTCGGTTTCAAACCCCGTCCCAACCCGGCCCCGTAATAGAGCCCCTGGGGTAAAATGAGGTCGTTGATCCGCTGATTGTCCAGGAAACCGAAACCCCGACCTTGCAGGGTGAGGTCCTCAAAAGGTAGGTCCAGATGGCTGAGCCAGAGGTTTTCCCGGGCCTCGATCCAGGCCATCAAGGCCGTCTTATCGGTTTCGGTCCAGGGGGGCAGATCCTTTTCCAGGAGGAATTGATCTTTCAAACGCAGAAACAACCCGCAAAGGGAATAAAAGCCGCTATGGGTGGCATCGGAGATCCGGCAATTTTTCTGAATGACCGGGAGGATCTCTTCCAGCAGGCGATCATGATTCGAGGCAGAAAGGGTCATACAAAATCCTTGACGATTTTCAATAAATATATTCTATTAAATAGATTGTATAAATCAAGCGGTTTATCCAATTAGAAAGGAGTCGTATGAACAGGATAGCGGGGATTCTAAAGAAGATGGTAAGCCCTAAGGCCTTCCTGGTCTGGCTATTAGCTCTCGGACTCATGTTTCCAAATCTCCTTGCCGCCCAGGCGGTGGAGGGTAAAAAGAATGCAATCCCCTTGCGAATCGTTACTACGACCCTGCCGGTGACCATTTTTACCTTGAATGTGGTGGGTAAGGCCCCCGGGGTCCGGGTGGAGATGCTTTTGCCTCCCAATCTGGGTTGTCCCCACGACTATGATTTAACCCCCGGGGAAATGAAGCGAATTGCTCAAGCTGAGGTGATCATCGTTAATGGGTTGGGCCTGGAAGAATTCTTGACCAAACCCCTCAAGCAGGCCCATCCTCGAGTCCAGTGGATTATCGCTACGGAAGGGATAGTGCCTTTGAAAGGACCGGATACCGATCATCCGCCTGAAAAGAGAAAACGCTCGGTCAGCCACGATCTTTCCGACGCGGAAGACGCGGTGAACGGGCATGCCTGGGTCTCGCCGAAACAGGCGGCCTTGATGGTCAAGGCCATCGCCGAGGGCCTGGCCCGGATTGATCCGGGTCGAGCCGAGCTTTATCGGGCCAACGGAAAGGCGTATCAACTGAAGCTGGAGAACTTGTTTGAGGAAATGAAGTCTCTGGTGGGCCGGTCCCGGAATAAAAAGGTTTTGACCGTTCACAACAGTTTCGATTATCTGGCCCGAGACCTGGGTTGGCAGGATGTGGGGTCGATCCAATCGGCCCCCGGCGTGGAGCCCTCTCCGCGGGAGATGGTCCGGTTGATCCGGGTGATCAAAAAGGACGGGGTGACGGCCATTATCACCGAACCCCAGTATTCCGATAAGACTGCCCGGACTCTGGCCCGGGAAACCGGGACCCCGATTCTTCTTCTGGACCCCGTGGCTACCGGTCAGCCGGCTGCCGGCACCTATGAACGGGTGATGAGAGCCAACCTGGAAGCCATGAAAAGAATATTTCGCTAAGGAGGCCATTCTGGAATACCCGGTAGTAAACAATACCACAGCCGTTGCCGTCGAAGGCATAAGCGTCAGCCTCCATAAAAATGTCATCCTCCAGGAAGTGAGCTGCGATATCCCGGCCGGCCGGATCACAGCGCTGATCGGCCCCAACGGCGCCGGCAAAACCACGCTGCTCCTGGCGATCATGGGGTTGATTCCTTATTCCGGTCGTATCCGCTTTCCGGCCTATCCGTCGGCGCCGCCCCGAATCGGTTATGTGCCCCAGCGGCTGGATTTGGACCGGGGCCTGCCCTGCACCGTCCAGGATCTGCTGGCCCTGTCTATCAGTCAACGGCCCCTCTGGCTGGGGAAAAATGAGCCGGTCCGCCGGAGTATCCGGGAGAGCCTGGACCGGGTGGGCGCCGGGGGGCTGGAAGATCGTTTTCTGGGGAAACTGTCCGGCGGAGAAATGCAGCGGGTCCTCCTGGCCATGGCCCTGGAAGGGGATCCGGAGATCCTCCTGCTCGACGAGCCTACCGCCGGCGTGGACGCCCCGGGGGAGCAGATGTTTTGCGATGTCCTCTCGGACATCCAGCAGCAACGCCGCCTGACGGTGGTGCTGATCTCCCACGATCTTTCGGTGGTGACGAACCATGCCGAGCAGGTGATTTGTCTCAACAAGACCGTCCGCTGTTCCGGGGGCGTCAGCGCCTTGACGGAAGAAAACCTCTTGAAAACCTATGGCCTGCATATCCAGATCTATCCCCACTCCCACGGCCCCCATTGCGCCCTGCCTCCGGAACTGCAATCCGATATCCGGCAAATCAACCCCGAGAAGAAACCGGAAACCGGAGCTTGAACATGAGATTTTCATCTTCCCTCTTCCATCTCCTTTCTCCTCTCTTCCTTCTCTCTTCTCCCTTCTCCCTGGTTGGTTGAATATGGACCCCCTCTATGCCGCCCTCCAATCCTGGGTCCCCTTCGAATGGGCCCAATTTTCCTTCATGTGGCGGGCCGTGCTGGCCATGGGGGTCATTGCCCCGCTGTGCGCCGTCATGGGGGTGCATGTGGTCAATTTCCGGATGGCTTTTTTTTCGGATGCCATCAGCCACTCCACCTTCACCGGGGTGGCCTTGGGGATCCTTTTCGGGCTGGATCCTTTTTATTCGGTGATCGGGCTGGGAGTCTTGTCGGGGCTGTTTATCACCTACTTGAAGAGCCGGTCCGAGCTCTCCTCGGATACGATCATCAGCGTCATTCTTTCGGGCCTGGTGGCCATAGGGATAACCCTGCTTTTCGTCCGGCAGGAAACCCGGAACTTTGATGCCTACTTGTATGGGGCGATTCTGTCCCTGACCGACGAGGAATTGATTTTGCTTTTTCTGGTGGGGGGGGTGATTTTCTTCCTTATGGCCGGTTGGTTCAACCGCCTGATTCTGATCAGCCTGAATACGAATCTGGCCGCCTCCCGGGGGATCGCCGCCGGAAGAACGGAATACCTGTTTGCCGTCCTGCTGGCCCTGGTAGTGACTTTCAGCCTTCGGGCCGTGGGCCTTTTTATGGTGACCGCTCTGCTGGTCATCCCGGCGGCCACGGCCCGGAACCTGGCTCAGGGAATAGCCAGTTTGTTCTGGATCGCCGTAGGCGCCGCCTCCTTCTCCGGCCTCACCGGCATCCTGCTCTCCTTCTACCTGGACACCCCGGCCGGGGCCACCATCATCCTGATCAGTTGTCTGCTTTTTCTCCTGTCCTGGATCCGACTGCGGGTATTGGGCTGATTTTTTCTATACCAGTTGATTATTAAAGTTCTGAAATCATCCAATTGCTATTTCATAAAATTCGGAAGTGTTCAAATGGTAATCAATTACAAGGTAGCTAATAATTTTAACCATCGTCAAACCAACCCAATGACCCCCACCCAAACCTAAAGCCTTCAAACTTCAGATAAACTACTCAGATTCTCAGCTTCCTTTCTGTTCGGCACCCCTCAAAGTTTCCCACCAAATATGGAGGTTCCACCAGATATAGAGGTCAAACTTATCGGTTCAACCTTCGGTACCATTCTCTCCGGTTAATCAAGCTCCCGATATCAAGCCAGATTCCAAGTTTCCCCTTTTTTCGAAGTTTTGGCAATCTCTTTGCAATATCAATTTTCTATGATCTATGATTCTGGTAATCAGACGAATGAAAGTACCTTCTGAGAAGCCCATGAAGTTGGATGATTGCTTCACAACCGGTTCCATAAGGATGAAGAGGGGGATGCTAACCCAGCAGTCAAATTAAAATCCTATACTGAGGGAGCTAAACATTCCGTGTGAAGGAGACAAGCGGCGGGTCTCTCAAGATAAGGCCGAACTACCGATGGAATTAAATCAGTAAGCTCGGTTTTAAGGAGGTGATACTATGTTGGGCTTGGGTGTAGTTGGAACGATTATAGTTATTTTAGTAATCGTGTGGCTTGTAAGGAGATGACTGGTATGACCGTGAAAGGTAGGAAGGGCGAGATGACCTTCGATGTTTCAAACGTCAAGATGAAGGGCGAGGCGAAGGCCGGCGACATGGTCACGGTGAAGTACAGGGAGAAAGACGGCAAGATGATGGCCTTTTCAGTCACCAGGGGTAAAACGAGGAAGATGAAGACCACCACAACAAAGACAAAGACAGAAACGACGGAGTAAGAATCCGGTTATATCAGGAAAAGGGGAGACAGCGAGCCTCCCCTTTGCATTTTAATGTTTACGTTAGTTGGCGACTAATGAAAAATCATGGGAGATGCTATGAAAGAACAAATGAAAGAGCTTCAAAAGCTCGAAGGGATAGGGGAAGTTCTATCGCGGCGCTTGGTCGAATCAGGCTATGACACAATTGCCAAGGTTGCTGGTGCAGAAATAAAAGGGTTAGAGAGAATAGCGGGGATGAACCCACAAAAGGTACGGACTATCGTAACCCAAGCCAGAAAGATGATCGGGGAAGCTGAGAAAAGTCGGCACACATGGTAGAGGCTACCTTACCCCTTATTATGGTCCAAGCTATTCAAAGATAAGGAGGGATATAAAGGCATTATACGTCGGAGCAGATTATTGGGATACTCCGGCTTCTGGCTGCTATCACCATTCCCTTTAAACAGGCCGATGTTCTGTCCGATCCTTTTTCCTCTTGTGGAAGAAATAGATTATCCAGACTACAGCGGCGGTTAAAAGCATTCCAGCAATGATCCAGTGAGCGTACTTCTTAACATCGATCTCGACTGCCCTTGCTGCGGCTCCGAAAAAGTAACCGACAAGGGCCACAACAACTGACCAGGCGATCCCCCCCATCATATTGAGAACAATAAAACGGCTCGTGCGGATGTTGCTCAGGCCAATTGCGAAAGGTGTCACGGTACGAAGACCGTACACAAAACGAAATCCGATAACCAAGAGCGTCCGGTACTGGTCGAGAAGCTTCCAAACCCGTTTAACCTTTATCTTCCAACGAGGCCGTCTCTGCAGGAACGCTTCACCCTTCACTCGCCCAAGAAAGAAATAAAGTTGATCACTCGCCACCGTCCCCGCGAAGGCGCATAGTATAACCCACGGCAACTTTAGGTATCCAAGGTGTACTGCAAAACCCGCGACAATCAAGATGCTTTCTCCTTCCAAGAATGTGCCGATAACCAACGCCACATACCCATAGTTCAAGATCACATACTCAATTGTCATCTGCTTATCTCCGCTTCTCAGAAGGTCTACACGAGGGACCTATAGTTGCTGTTAAAAGTATAATACCGGGTATAACGGAAAGCAACTCATTGTCCGGTATCCCCCAATACCGCTTCCTTTCTGTTTCCTCAAATTTCCATTTTGATTAAAACGGAAGAGTACAAACCGAAATTGTTATCAACCAGGTAGAAGATTTAATCATTGGCAAACAAAACGTAGCCCCCTCAAACCATCTCTAGAACTCCAGATAGACTCATCGGATTCCCAGCGTCCTTGTTCTTCAAAAGGCCCCTTTTGTCCCCTTGCCTTTCGCCTATTTTTCTCGTTGACCGTGTTTTTATCTTTTCTTATACTGTTACCACCAAAAAGGAAATTCTTTTCAAATACTTTGGAATCTCGCAAGAAAGTAGTCTATGCTGCGCTAATCGGGAACTGTTTCGTTGGGGTGACGAAGTTCATTGCCGCTCTCACAACGGGCAGTTCCGCAATGCTTTCGGAGGCAATTCATTCCGTTGTCGATACGGGCGACCAACTTCTCATATTATACGGATTACGACAGGCGAAGATGCCGGCCGATGAACGATTCCCCTTCGGTCATGGTAAAGAAGTCTACTTCTGGAGTTTTATCGTTGCCATTCAGATATTCGGCGTGGGTGCCGGTCTTTCAATATACCAGGGCATCCATCGCCTCGCTGCACCTCGTCCCATCCTAAACCCTACTGTCAACTATGTGGTCATAATTATATCTATGGTGTTTGAAGGGGCAACCTGGTTTATCTCACTGAGAGAATTCTCCAAAGGAAAGGGAAAAAGGGACTACCTTGAGGCCGTCCACCGGAGCAAAGACCCTTCCATTTTCGTTGTCCTCCTTGAGGATTCGGCGGCTCTTCTTGGCCTTGCCGTCGCGTTTGCCGGCATCTATCTCAGCCACGCCACCGGAAACCCGCGTTTTGACGCCTCAGCGTCAATCATCATAGGCTTCATCCTCGCTGCAACGGCGACTTTTCTTGCTTATGAAACAAAAGGCCTCTTGATAGGAGAAGGCGCCAACCGAGAAGTTGTGAAAGGAATACGGGACATCGCAGGTTCATGCGGGGAAATTCAACACGTCAACGAAATACTGACCATGCACATGGGACCGGATTTCATACTGGTCAACATAAGTGTCGATTTCACGGACCCTGCCTCCGCAAACGAAATCGAGAAGGCTGTGGTTGGGTTGGATAGAAAGATTAGGGAAGCCTATCCGCAGGTGAAGCGTGTATTCATAGAGGCGGAGGCATGGCGACCAAGGGACGAACGCCAATTAGGAGGATAAGGGTTCTTGATTGGAACGTATCTGATTACTGCCACTTTAATCATGCAATTTCTCGGTGGTGAGTGAAGAGCGACCAGATCAAAAGTTCTCCTGGTAAGGACATGAGAACCACGGCTTGCCACCCAAGAGTATTTGATAGCCATCCGTTCGCATTCTTGCCAACAATATTACGGTTGTTGCAGATGAACAGCAACACAGCAATTAATGGAGGTGCGACCAAACCGTTGAGAACAGCAGAATAGAGAAGGATCTCTGAGTTAAACCCGAAGGAAGGACCACGAGTTAAGTCCGGGGTAGGCCAACCATTTTGCCCATATTTCGAATAAGCGTCAATTCAAAGTTGCTCAAGGGAAGAATATGAAGATATCCAAAGCCTGGAGAGCAATTTTGGATTGACGCATGAAGAACGGAGCCGCTGCCGCCTCCTATGGGGATTCAATCCTGTCTTCGCAGTTT
The DNA here is from genome assembly GCA_963843145.1 of uncultured delta proteobacterium. Lineage (GTDB taxonomy): Bacteria > Desulfobacterota > RBG-13-43-22 > RBG-13-43-22 > RBG-13-43-22 > CAVQSS01. The sequence continues at coordinate 331,896 of CAWJJC010000027.1, read as the reverse complement.
ATTTCCTAGTGGAGAGGGTCTGCCAGGCGGATGGCCTTCGTTTAGGGACTGGAACTGGTTGGTCCTAGGTGCCGGTAACGGTATCGATTGGGCCATTGCTGATCGGGGGAAGTGGTAATGTATGGATTTTGGCCATAGGAAGCCCTGGCGAAACAGGGTGCCCTTTTCGCAGGAAGCGGGAGGGTTGGTTTGTAAATGGATCATAGGACTTCTCTGAATAGCTAGGGGCTGTGGCTTCGATAGGGAAGCAATACCGCTATCCGGGACATTTTGCCTTTTTGACAGACCGGACAGGTTGTCTTTTCAGGAGGTCCTGACCGCGCGCCTCGATCCATTGCTCTTTCCGTAACGTCTGGCATTTGGGGCAGTGCCGGTTCCGGCAGGAGTTATAGGATATATCCAGATGACCGCAGTGGTCGCATTGATCCTTATGGCCACCCAGGGCAGCGGTTTTGCAGATCTCGATGGCGCGCATGGCCCGCAAATATAATTTTATTTAGAGCAGGCCCAAACTCCGTGTTTCTTGGTGCCTCCCAGGCCGGACCTGCCTCCTGGAAGATTTGAAAACATAAGGGTCGGGTTAGAACCTAAAAAGCAAGGTGGGAATCCCTTTCGCCGAGACCCGGCGGCCACGGAGGCCCGAATTCAGTCTAAGCTACCACATATTGTGTCTACCCACCCAAAAGGGTGAACAACCTTTTTCTGTTGGTTGGTCTGATCACGGTCTTGCGGTTTCCCGGCGAGCTCGCCCAGGCGGCTTCGGTCACCCTCCAGATGAGGAACCCGAACTGTGTTCAGGTCCTTTTTATTGACGGCGAATGCCTATATGGGGGATGGTACTTCGACTTCCTCTTCCACGACTGTTTTCTGCCCGGCTTACGAGGGGAAGACCTCTCTTCCGTTGATTGAAAAATAGAAAAAAATAGCTTGGATTCCAGTGATGAACAGGGGAGACAGGCCTGCAAGGCTCCCTGCGATCCAGGACCCCAGTCATGGACCTCCGGCAAAGCCGGGGGGGTACCTGAAGGAAATTATTTGAAAATTGCTGATGTTATGGTATAAAAAGAATTGGTATTTGTGAAATCAAATGTTTTCTTGATGTCACCTTCATAAAAAGGAAGTCAAATGAAAGAATAACGGACCCCATTTCTCAATAGAGAGATGGGGTTTTTTATGGTGAATGCCTCCATTGGGGATGTAAGGAATGAACGATTACAGGAAGTCCAAAGAACAACTGCTAGAGGAAGTGGAAAATCTTCGCTGGAGGATTGCTGAACTCGAAAATTCAGATAGCGAGCGCAAGCAGGCGGAAGAAGTAATCCAAAACAACATACTGTTCCAACAGATGTTGATGGATGCGATTCCTTCTCCTATCTTTTACAAAGATGCAGACGGCATCTATCGTGGAGGCAATAAGGCGCTTGAGCGACTCTGGGGGCGGCCGCTGGATCAAATCATCGGAAAGACAGTGTATGACATTTCACCTCCGGACTTGGCTGAGATTTACGAGAGGGCCGACAAGGAGTTGCTCAACAACCCCGGTGTGCAAAGCTACGAAACTTCAGTCGCATCTTCAAATGGAATACGCCGCAACGTTATCTTCAACAAGGCGACTTTCACAAATGCTAAAGGTGAAGTGGCGGGGCTGCTTGGCGTGATAGTGGACATCACCGAACGCAAGCAGGCGGAGGAGAGTGCGGGAGAGCGAGGAGCGGTTTCGCTTGTTATTGGAACAGGCGCCGGAAGCTATCCTAGTTTTCGACGTCGATGAAAATCGGTTTATTTCGGCCAATGCCCAAGCCGAAAAGCTGTTCGGATATAGCCCTGAATTACTCAAGGTTGGACCGCAAGGTTTCTATGCGCCGATCCAGCCTGATGGACGCCCCATCTCCGAGAGCATAAAAAAGAACATCGAAAGGTACCATGGCTAGAGAAAGGTGGTGACTGAAAGGGCGATCCATAATGGCGAAGGAAAGGATCTATCTGTGAACGCGGTTAGTCCGATTGCCGTCTGCTGACCGCAGGCTATCCGATACAGCTATATCGACATCACCGAGCGCAAACAGGTGGAGGAAAAGCTCAAGGCGTCGCTTCTGGAGAAGGAGACCATGCTCAAGGAGATCCATCACCGGGTGAAGAACAATTTGCAGGTGATTCAAAGTCTGTTGAATCTACAGACCAGGAAGATCAAGGACCCCGAGGTCCTAGAGGCTTTTAAGCAAACCCACGACCGCATCCAGTCCATGGCCCTGGTGCACGAGAAGCTTTACCGGATCTTCGGACCTGGCCCGGATCGAGATGGCCGATTATCTTCGAAACCTGAGCAGCAGTCTATTTTATTCCTACGGGGCTAATCTGGATGGAGTGGATCTTAAAATCGAGGTCGAGGAAGTCCAGGTCGGTATTGATAAAGCCATCCCTTTAGGGTTGATCATCAATGAACTGGTAACCAATGCCCTGAAGCACGGCTTTCCGGCAGGAGGGGGGGGTGAAATCCGGGTGGAGTTAGCCCTGGTTGATGAGGGGATGATCCGGCTATCGGTCGGGGATAACGGTATCGATTTTCCCGGCGAGGTGGATTTTCAGCAGACGGCTTCCACGGGTTTTCAACTGGTAATGGCCCTGGTCCAACAGTTGGAGGGTACTATCACGATCCACCAGGAGGGGGGAACAGAATTTCGAGTCACCTTTCCGAAAAAATAGCGTTGAGGACACTGAGTACCGGGTCCTGTCTGTTGCCGAACTCCGACCGTTGAACAGCAAAACCCAATTCAGGGGGGACCTCTATGACTGAACAGCAAGCAGCAACCCAACCCAAAATCCTGATTGTGGAAGATGAGGGCGTTATTGCCGTTGATCTCAAATCCTGCGTGGAGCAGTTGGGATATAGGGCCATTGTTTGTGTGGATTCGGCGAAAAAGTCTCTGGAAGTGGTGGAGCGGGAATCTCCGGACCTCGTCCTCATGGACATCGTTCTGAAAGGTCAAATGGACGGGATCGAGGCCGCGGCCCTCATTCGCTCCCGTTGGGGAATCCCGGTGATCTTTGTCACGGCCTATGCGGACCGGGAATGGGTGGAACGGGCTAAATTGGTCAATCCTTTTGGTTATATACTCAAACCCTTTCAGAGCAGTGAGATCAAAGTCAATATCGAAATAGCCCTATATACCTCCAGGGTGGAGCAGGAAAGGAGAAAGACAGAGGAGCTATTGGCCCAGAGTCTGGAGAAATACCGGTTATTAGCGTCTTCCATAGATTCCATGTATTTAGTAAACCGGGAAGGCGAGTATTTATTCATGAATGAAGGACACCGGCAGAGATTTGGGCTTCCATTAAAGGATATTGTCGGCAAAAGATACAGCAAATTTCACTCCCGGGAGAACTCAAACGACTTTGCGGAAACGATGAGAAAAGTATTTAAAATGGGTGAACCGATCACTCAAGAATACCGAAGTGAAAGGGATGGGAGGTATTTTCTCCGTACCTTCACCCCGATAAGGGATCGGAAGCACGCTGGAGAAATTTCAGAAGTCGTTGTTGTATCAAAAGACATTACCGGGCGCAAGCAGGCGGAGGAGAAACTGACGGAGACATTGGACCATTTGCAGAAGACAAAAGACCTGCTGATCCAGATCGAAAGGGATGCGGCTGTCGGACGCTTGGCCGCCGGCGTTGCCCATGAAATCCTCAATCCCGCCAGCATCATCTCCTCGCGGCTTCAATTTCTGGAAGAAGAACCCCTTTCGCCAGGGGCCAGAGAAAACCTGCAGATCAGCCGGGAACAGATAAAGCGAATTGTAAAGATTGTCCATGACTTGCGTCAATCCTCCGCTAAAGAATCAACGAGGCTTATTGGCGGCGACCTCCGCCAGGTCATCGACCGGGGTCTGCAAATGGCGGAGCTCAAGATTAAAGATGATCGGGTCCAGGTTGAGTACCATGCCCCGCCGGAGGTCATACCGGTAAAAATGGAAAGCGCCCGGCTGGTGGAAGTGGTTTTCAACCTTATCCGCAACGCCTGTGCCGCGATGGCCGGCAATCGACAGAAACGGCTGATTATTACGGTCCACCGTCCGGGAATTTCTTCGAACAGGCCTTCTGTCCTCCTGACCGTTGCGGATAACGGCCAGGGTATTCTTGCGGAAAACTTGGGCCTGATTTTCGAGCCGTTCTTTACTACCAAAGATCCGGGAGAGGGCACCGGACTGGGTTTGTCTGTCTGCAAAGGGATCATCCGGGAGCACGGCGGGACGATTCACGCGGAAAACAATACCCTGGGAGGGACATCCTTCATCATTGAGCTGCCTCTTTGCCAACCATGAAAAGTGACCAACGCTTTCAGCCTCCGGGTGGATACGGGTTAAGTAAACTCCGGATTCCAGCCTATACAGGACTGACGGAAAGAAGGCATGATTCATGCAATATTACAGGGTCATCAGGCTTTCGCCCAGCGAGGAATGGGCGATAGGACCAGATAAAATCAGCGAAATTATTCTCAATATTTCCTGAATATGGTTGACCTGCTGGAACATATTCCATATTATGATGGAACGTTTTCCATAGAAGAGATTCCATATATCCCACAGTATCGGGCGAAGGAGCCATGACTTCCAGAACGCTTATCTACATTCCTATTGTCCACACCGAGTCAGATATGGGGACACTGAGCGAATCGGTCAAAAAGGTCACCCTCCAAAAGCTCGGTGAGCGAACCTGGAGACGTAAACACCAGCTTATCGAAAAGTTTTGGTCCGGCATAGAAGACACCCTCGATACCCTTTCTCTTTCCTATGGACAAACCCGCGTTTACCAGGATGGCCTGCCGGTGTGTGATAAAGAGATGGAGATAATAACTGAAATAGCAAGAAAAGGAAGTCCCAATCACCAACTCTTGGTCCGCCTTATGGAAAAAGGGGCGACGATCATGGGCACGGAATCGGCGGAACTGCTCATCGAAGAGTATCGGCTCATCAAAAAGGTTCTCGAATCCGGCGAGGTAAAAAAGGCCATCGAGATCGAGGCCAGTCAAAAGGCGGCCAGTGATCTTCTGCTGAGGAAGCGGGACGCGTTCATTGCGTCGAGGATCGCAACGACCCTGCAGGCGGGGGAGACAGGCATCCTTTTCCTGGGGATGCTGCATAATGTTGCCGATTTCCTGCCGGAAGATATTCATATTCTTTATCCCATTAATCGTCCTTCAAATAAAGGAAAAAGATGATATGAAGGATGATTTTATAGGACGTATTCTGGTCGTCGATGATGAAGAGGGAATCAGAAAGATTCTGATCCATATCCTGGAAAATGAGGGAATCAAAGTCATCACCGCTCCTGACGGAGATCAGGCCATCCAGAGGATTTTATTCGATACCCCGGATGCCGTGCTCCTGGATATCCGCATGCCTGGCCTCAACGGCATGGAGGTCCTGAAAAAAATTAAGACCATTGACGACGACCTGCCGGTGGTGCTGGTCACGGCCTACGCCGATATTCACCAGGCCGTGGAGGCCATAAAGATAGGGGCCTTTGATTATTTGTCCAAACCCTTCGACAATGACGAGGTGGTCAGGATTACCCGCCGCGCCCTGGCGGAAGGAAAATTAAAGAGGGCCCTGAAATCCAAAAAAGACGGCTATCAGGGAAACTTTGGCCTTATCCAGCGCATGGGACCCAGCGAAATGGTCAGCCGGCTTGTGGCCGAGGTCCACCGGGTATCGAAATCGGACTTCTCTGTGGTCATCCTGGGCGAGACGGGCACGGGAAAAGAACTGGTTGCCGAGGCCATACATGAAGACAGCCAGCGGAGGGACGCGACCTTTATGCCGGTGGATTGCGGTGCCATTCCCGAACCGCTGTTGGAGAGCGAACTGTTTGGTCATGAAAAGGGATCGTTCACCGGAGCGGAGCGCCAGAAAATTGGCAAGTTTGAACTGGCCCACGGCGGGACCCTGTTCATGGATGAGATCGCCAATATGCCCCCCGGTTCTCAGGCGAAGTTCCTCCGGGTTATTCAAGATCGGAAGCTCTATCGGATCGGCGGGTCGAAACCCGTGGACGTGGATATCCGGATCATCGTGGCGACCAATCAGGACCTTCAGCAAATGAGTGCTGCGGGTACTTTTCGAAAGGATCTCTATTACCGTCTGAGCGAGTTTACGATTATTATCCCCCCCCTCCGAGAGAGAAAAGACGATATTCCTTACCTGGCCAAGCGTTTTCTGGATCTGGCCAATATCGAATTGAACAAGTTGGTCAAGGGTTTCACGGACGGGGCGGTGGAGACCTTGATGTCTTATGACTGGCCGGGAAATGTCCGCCAGCTCCGATCGGTAATCCGGCAGGCCGCCCTGGTGGTCAAGGAGGTGATCACCGAAAAGAATCTCAGCATCAAGCGGGCTTCGGCGCCGGAAATGGCCTATGCCTCGAAGGTTCAGAGAACGCCTTGGGAGCATACGTCCCTCGCCGAAATTGTTCGAATGAACGTTCTGGACGTGGAAAAAAAGGTTCTCACGGAAGTGCTGAAAACAACAGGAGGAAACAAGGCCCAGGCGGCCAGGTTGTTGAAGGTCGACTATAAGACCATTCATACGAAAGTGAAAAAATTTGGAATCCGAATAAACGGAGGAACCAATGAAAAAACGTAGGCCGGACCTCAAAAACGGCGAAGGGGAACAAGCGGGATTTGGAGGCGGCGTTTTTAATAGCCTGACCGGATTTTTGAATAACCTTGGGGACCTGGCCGAGGCAGGAGAGAAGCACGCTCGAGATCGGGCTTCCCGTCCGGGGAGCGACCGGGCGGACCGTGGAAGCGGGGAAAAGACGGCCGGCGAGAACCGTTTCAGCCGGTTCCTCACCGGTTTGACGGACATAGCTGAAAAGCTCAATGCTATTTCGGAAAAAGGGGAATCCCTGTCTGATAAAGGGGAATTTACCTTCTCGTCAAAAGAAGGCGGCCTCAAAGGGGTCTATGGATTTACCATGAAAACGGGTTTAGGGGGCCAGGACGATCAAATCCGGGTGGAACCTTTTGGCAACATACGCAAAGACAAGAAAACCGGTGAGGCGGTGGTTCAGGAAATCCACGAACCTCCCCTCGATGTCTTCGAGGATGAGTCCGGCACCACCTTGATCGCCGAAATGCCGGGGGTGGGGCCGGAGGATATCAAAATTGAAGTCCGGGACGACGTCCTGACGGTCTTCGCCAAGAAAGGCGGGAAAAAATACCGGAAAGAGATCCTGTTGCGTCACAGCCTTTCCGAGGAGAGGATCAAGGTAACCTGCAACAACGGCATTGTGACCATCCGATGTGAAAAGACCTAAAGTGAGGGATTATGAAAGAGACTGAAAAACCGTTCATCAAGCTGAAAGTAACCGAAGCCCTGACCAAGGACGTCGGACGCGCTTTAGCCCGGATGGGACCGGAAGATCTCGATCGACTCCAGGCGGCTGTCGGCGACACGGTGGAAGTCGAGGGAAAGCGCAAGGCCCTCTGCAAAGTCATGCCCGCTTTTAAGGAAATCCGCGGCCAGTCCCGAGTCCAACTGGACGGATTGACCCGGGAGAACGCCGGCGTCGGGCTTGATGAAATGGTGAAAATCGGCAAATTGAAATGCCGTCCGGCGGAACGGATCGTCCTGACGCCGACCAACGTCACCCCGGCGGAGCGGGACCTGAAATACATCGGGAGCCTCCTCGATGGGCTGCCGGTCATGGAGGGGGCCAAGATCCAGGCGGCCCTGTTCGGCAGCCGGGCCGCTTTCTTCAAAGTCGAATCCGTGACGCCCAAGGGGCCGGTGATCATCAACCCGACCACCATTCTGGTTATCGGCAAGTCGCAAGGAGAAGAAGGGGTCGGCAGGACCCTGGCCTATGAAGACATCGGCGGTTTGAAATCCCAGCTTCAGCGCATCCGGGAGATGATTGAACTGCCGCTGCGCTATCCCGAGGTTTTTGAACGCCTGGGGATCGATGCCCCCAAAGGAGTGCTGCTCTATGGTCCTCCGGGGTGCGGGAAGACCCTCATCGCCCGCGCCATTGCTCACGAGACGGAGGCCAATTTCTTTTCCATCAGCGGACCGGAGATTATCCACAAGTTTTATGGTGAAAGCGAGGCCCACCTGCGGAAGATCTTCGAAGAGGCGACCCGGAAGGGACCGAGCATCCTCTTTCTTGACGAAATCGACGCCATCGCCCCCCGCCGGGAAAACGTGGTCGGGGACGTGGAAAAAAGGGTCGTCGCCCAGCTTCTGGCCCTCATGGACGGTCTGAACAAGAGACAGAACGTCATCGTCATTGCCGCTACCAATATTCCCAATGCCCTTGACCCGGCCCTGCGGCGACCGGGCCGCTTTGACCGGGAGATCGTTATTCCCATCCCGGACCGGCGCGGCCGTCTGGAGATCCTGGAGATTCACAGCCGGGGGATGCCCCTGGCCGAAGACGTCCACCTGGATCACCTGGCGGAAATCACCCACGGTTTCGTCGGAGCGGATTTAGAGGCCCTCTGCCGGGAAGCGGCCATGAGCTGCCTGCGCCAGATCATGGGGGAGATCGATTTCGGGCAGGCCGGGATTCCTTACGAAACCCTCTCGAAACTCGAGGTGCGCATGGAAGACTTCCTGGCCGCCCTGCGGGAGATCGAACCATCCGCCATCCGGGAGGTCTTTGTCGAATCTCCGAATGTGCACTGGGGAGACGTCGGAGGCCTCGCTTCTTTGAAACAGCGCCTCGTCGAGGCCGTGGAGTGGCCGCTGAAGTATCCGCACCTTTTTGAAAAGGGGGGCGTGACCCCGCCCAAGGGGATTCTTCTTGCCGGTCCTCCGGGATGCGGCAAGACGATGATGGCCAAGGCGATTGCCACGGAAAGCCAGGTAAATTTCATCTCCGTCAAAGGGCCGGCCTTGATGTCGAAATGGGTCGGAGAGTCGGAGAAGGGGCTCCGGGAGATCTTTCACAAAGCCAGACAGGCGGCGCCCTGCATCATCTTTTTTGACGAGATCGACGCGCTCGTTCCGACCCGGAGCGCCGGGGCTTCGGATTCCCATGTCTCCGAACGGATCCTCAGCCAGTTTTTGGCTGAGTTTGACGGCATCGACGAACTTCGAGGAGTTCTCGTCCTGGGGGCGACCAATCGTTTAGATATTTTGGATGCCGCGGTCCTCCGACCGGGCCGCTTCGACGATATTGTCGAGATGATGGTGCCCACCCAAGCAGATCGGAAGGAGATATTTGTGGTGCATTTTCGTCAGAAACCTCTAGCTAAAAATATTCACAGCACGAAACTGGCAGAAAGGACCGAAGGCTTCACCGGGGCCGACATCGCCGCGGTCATGCGCCAAGCCGCCATGACGGCGGTTCGCCGGGCCGTAAAGACCCTGGAGAAGTCCGGGGCCGGGGAACCGGAAATCCTCATCCGGCCTGAGGATATCGAGGAGGCCCTGGAGGAAGTGCGCGGGCGGATGGGGTGAGCACCGGAATCTATCTTTTTTGCCTGACGCCGGGAAATCCTCTTCCGGAGGTCAAGGGAACGGGGATCGGCGGGGAGCATCCCCTCGCTGCCGAAATCGTCGGGGACGTGGCCGCCATCTTCTCCGAGGTCGCCTTGGTGGATTTCTGCGGACCGGAAGCCCAGACCCGCCTGGAAGATCTGGCCTGGATCGGATCTCGGGCGCTGCGTCACGAGGCGGTCATCATGGACGTCATGGAGCAGGTCCCCGTGCTGCCCGTTCGCTTTGGCACGGTCTTTTCTTCCCTCGAGGCGCTGGAGGTGCCGCTGAGGCGGCATCAGGGTACCTGGTCAAGCTTTTTCCGGGATACGGCCGGGAAAAAGGAATGGAGCCTCAAGGCTTATGTGGACAAACCGCAGGCCCGGAGGCAGATCCTGGACGCGCGGTTAGCGGCGGAAAAAGAACAATTAGACGGCCTTTCTCCGGGGAAGCGCTATTTTCTGGAACAAAAAATCAAAGGGGCCGTAGAGCGGGAGCTGACCTCCCGGCTCAGGGAGAGAGGGGAGGAAATCCTGAGGATCTTTCAGGAGACGTCTTCGTCTTTCAGTGAACGTCGCCTCCTGTCGCGGGAGGTGACGGGAATGGACGGTGAGATGTTTTTCCATGGCGCTTTTCTTGTTCCCGACCGATCCGTAGATATCCTGGAAAGCCTGCTGGGCGAATGGAACAGGGATCATGGTGCCCAGGGGCTTCGGCTTGAGCTTTCCGGTCCCTGGCCGCCTTACCACTTCGCCCCGGTTCTCGAAACGTCAGGGATGATGACCTATCTGCTCTACGGTATCACCAAAGATCCGGTCGTCCCCGGCGGGCCTCTGACGGGGGTGAAGGGCCGGGAGATATCCTTCGTCGCCGTTCATGGCCTGTGCGCCGCCGTGTCGGAGATGTCGGCCGAGGAAGGGGCGCCCCCTGTTTCCGAACTCCTGATCTATAGCCGGGTTATGGAGGACCTTCATCGCCGGCAGGCGGTTGTTCCCCTGCGCTACGGCTGTTTCCTCAACGGCAAGGAAGCGATCCGCAAGATCCTGGGAGAGAGGAGGCGTCAATACCAGGCGCTGCTCGATATACTGGCCGGTCGGGTCGAAATGGGAATCCGTATCCTGTTGCCCGAGGAGGCGGTGGAGTCACCGTCGGAAAAACAGCCGGTCAACGGACAGGATTACCTCACCCTGCGGAAGACCCATTACCGGATGAGGGCTGAGAACTCCCGCCGGCAACAGATGCTTCTGGATCGCACCATCCAGGCCTTTTCCGGTCTGTACGGCAGACACCGGACCGAGACGGCCGCCAAAAACGGGTCGGTCATCTTGTCCCTCTATTTCCTGGTGCCGGGAAATAAAGTCAGCCTCTTCCAGGAAGCCTTCCGGCGAATGCCGAAGGATGGAGAGGCCAAGGCCCTGATCAGCGGTCCCTGGCCGCCTTATAATTTTGTCGCCACCGATCTCGCACCCGCCGGACCATCCGCCCAGAAGTCGGATCGAGGCAGGAAGGGAAGGAATGATCAAATCCAAACCCCCTGATCCGACCCTCCAGGAATTTCCGGACCAGTTTGAGCAGCTCTACACCATGCTTCTGGACGCCATACCCTCATCCGTCCTCCTGATTGGTCCAGACATGCGTATTGTCTCGGCCAACCGCAATTTTCTCGAAAAGAGTCAAAGGACTCGAACGAATACCCTCGGCTACAAACTGGAAAAAGTTTTTCCCCCCGTGATCTTCGAACAGATGGACATCGGCAAGCGGATGCGAGAGGTCATTGAAACCAATCAACCGGCCAAGGGAGAACGGATGACCTACCGCGCCCCCGGGGTGCCCACCCGGATTTATTACTACAGTCTCCTGCCCTTCTCCTCCCGGGAAAAGGTGGAGGGGGTTATCCTCCTGATGGATGATGTGACCGAGGAAGCGCGCCTCAGCGAGGAGATGCGACGGGTGGAAGGTCATCTGGCCAGCATTGTGGAGAGCGCCAATGATTTGATTTTGTCCATGGACCGAAAGGGCAGGATCCAGACCTGGAACGGCGCCGCCGAAAGAATTTCCGGTTATTCCGCCGCGGAAGCGCGGGAACGCGATTTTACCGATTTCTGTACCGCCGAGGATCGAAAGGAAATCCAGGAGATTTTTCCCCGTATCGAAACCTGGAAGGGCGCCCGGATGAAGGAGTGTTTATTAAGAACCAGCCGATCGACTTTTATCCCGGTATCCTGGGTCTTCTCCCCCCTGAGGGACAGTAGCGATCAAACAGTAGGTATCGTGGCCGTAGGCCGGGATTTGACGGAAAAGAGGAAATTCGAAATGGAACTCCTTCAATCCCAAAAAATGGCCGCTCTGGGGGTTATGGCCGGGGGCATCGCCCATGAAATCAGGAATCCCCTGGCCATTTGTTATTCCTCGGCCCAGTTTCTCATGGAAGAAGAGGGATTACCGGAATTTCCCAGGGAATGCGCAGAAAAGATTTATAAAGGAATCCAGCGGACCTCGGCGATCATCGAAAGTCTCCTCAAATATTCCTACCCTTCTTCGAGGCCCCGGTTTACCCTAGTGAATATCGTTCCCCTGATCAAAGAAACCCTGGCCCTGATTACCCACCATGCCAAGATTCACAAGATCGAAATCAGGGTCTTCTTTTCCAGGAGACCCTGATGGTGGATGGTGCGGTCACGCTTCTGCAGCAGGTATTCATGAATCTTTTTCTAAACGCTATAAACGCCATGCCCAACGGGGGCCTGTTGAACATTGATGTCCAGACAGTCGATTCCGAGGTCCGGATACAGATCAGCGACACGGGTTGCGGGATCTCCCAGGGAAACCTCGACAAAATCTTCGATCCTTTCTTCACCACTTCTCAGGCGGGCAAAGGGACAGGCCTGGGCCTGTCTATTTGCTACTCCATCATGCGTCAGCACAAGGGGACCATTGAAGTAGAGAGCCTGGAAGGCAGGGGAAGTGTCTTTACCCTCAAAATGCCTATCCGTTTTAAACCTGAGGTGCATCATGAGTCCTGAAGACGGTCTTTTTCTGGTGGTCGATGACGAACCTGAAATCTGTTGGGTGATCGAAAATATTTTAAAGAAAAACGGGTTTGCCTGCCAGAAGGCCCAGAGCGCCGGGGAGGCCATGACCCTGACGGATAAATATAATTTTTGCATGGCCTTTCTAGACGCCAAACTTCCGGACCTCGATGGGATCGAACTGGCCCGGGAAATCCGGAAATCTCATCCCGGCCTGCCCATTGTCATTGTTTCCGCCTATTTTTACCTGGATGACCTGTCCATCGAAGAGGCCATTCAATCAGGGCTGGTCGCCGCCTTTATCGGTAAGCCTTTCGCGCACGAGGAAATCAAACGGGTCATTGAGTTACACGCCGCGATGTAGATCCCCTCTCCATAATTTGAGAATTTATCTCCAGGTTGAACCCTGTTAGGGGTTAGGCCAGCATATTTTTTTAAGAACGGGCAACGCCTCAAAAGAATTTAAAATAGCTTTAAGTAGGTATGGCCCGCCCTTCATAACTGGAATAACTTCCATAGATAGCCTTCCATAGACAGCGGCTAAAAAGAGAAGCCCCTCCCCCTGCTTTACCTATTGATCCCTTTCTAAAAGATCGGGTAATTTCTTTTTCGTTTTTCCCGCGCCTAGAAGAAACCAGGTTTTTCAGGCAGTTCCAACTTCTCCGGTTAGCATCCGCCAGGGAAAGACGTCTTTTGGGGAAGCGGATCTGGCAGGCTGAAACCAGTTTTCGGGCACTGGCACACGTCTTGCTTTACTAAAGGATGTCAGGCAGGCCTGCACTTGTTTTTCAAAAAAATCATCACCACATCAAAAGGAGGAAATTATTATGGCTAAGGTTCAGAAATCAACGGACTCATCCAGTTTGGCAGAGGTTGTCGACCGCATACTGGACAAGGGTATCGTGATCGATGCCTGGGTAAAGGTATCTCTGGTGGGTATTGAGCTGCTTTCCATCGAGGCCAGGGTAGTGATTGCTTCGGTTGAGACGTATCTCAAGTATGCCGAGGCCATTGGGTTGACGGCCAGCGCCGCCGCCCCGGCCTAAGACTGAAAGAAGGATTCCCATAGGGCGGGGGCTTTTTCCGGCCCCCGCTTTTTCGAAGTCCCTGGTTTCAGGAAAAGATCAAAGGAAGGAAAATCAATATGGGAAAACTGACTGATGACATGACCCGTTTACGCGGAGAGGTTGATGCTCTGCGGAGCGATCGGGGGGCGCTGATGCAGGATCTGGCGCGCGGGGCCAAGGATCTGGCCACCGAGGTTTCAGCCATGCAGGCTTCTTTCGCCAAGGCCCACACCGCCATGGCCAAAAAAACCAAGAGAGAGCTGAGATCCTTCGTAGCGGGCATCGAGAAAAAGGTCGGCCGGATGAGAAAAGAGACCGCCACCGATCTGGCAGGCGCCCGTCGGGCCTGGTGCATTTAAAAGGAATCATGAAACGCTAACCCTGTTGTGAATTAAAAGGAGGAAATGATTATGGCTAAGGTTCAGAAATCAACGGATTCATCCAGTTTGGCAGAAGTTGTCGACCGCATACTGGACAAGGGTATCGTGATCGACGCCTGGGTGAAGGTCTCTCTGGTGGGTATTGAACTGCTTTCCATCGAGGCCAGGGTAGTGATTGCTTCGGTTGAAACTTATCTCAAGTATGCCGAGGCCATTGGGTTGACGGCCAGCGCCGCCGCTCCTGCCTAAGACTGAAAGAAGGATTCCCGCGGGGCGGGGGCTCCAAAAGCCCTCGCCTTTTAGGGGCCCTGGTGGCGGAAAAAGATCAAAGTCAAAGGAGGAGGATAATTATGGGTCAGTTGACGAATGACCTGACGCGGTTGCGCAGGGAGGTTGAAGCCCTGCGGGACGCCCGGGGCGCGCTGATGAATAATTTGACGCGCGGAGCCGGGGATCTGACCAGGGCAGTTGCGGCCTTGCGCCGGGAGACGGCGGACGACCTGAGGGGCGCCCGGCTTGCCTGGCGCGGCGAGGGTCCGGGAAAATCACGGCCCGTTCCGAAAAAGGAACCGTGGCCTAGTGGAGGCAGCCCGGAGAAGACCGGCAGCGCCGGAGTTCAAGGCGGGAAAGCCCCCGGTCCCCTTCATGAAAACCCCGAAAACAGATGAAAAGAAGGCATCGCAGCGCCTGAAGCCCCGTGGTCAAAATCCCCAAGAGCAAGGCCCGGCCGTCTGTCAGCGCCTCGATGCCGTTTCAGAAACATAAAGAGAAGAGTAACGGGGTGAAAAGCCCGCCCAAGCGATGACCAGGGCGAAATGGGGCAGGAAGTAAACCCCGCATTTCCCCGGTCGGAAAAAGGTTCTTCAGGAGGCTGGTATGGTCCAAGCACGCATAAGCCGTGACCCGGTGGTATTTGAGGAACTGACTTGCGCCTTTTGTCGCGGTCGGGGCAAAGATCCTTTCGCGATCATGTCTTCCCTTTCGGCCTGTTGCGTTTGCGGGGGAAGCGGGAAGGTCCGGGTTCAGACGCCCTATGCCCCTTGCGCCCATTGCCAAGGTTCGGGGGCCATCAAGACGCTTACCTGCACCACCTGCGGCGGGAAGGGGGTTGTCTCCCGGCCCGCGGGGCCTATGGTTTCCTGTCCCCAGTGCCGGGGGACGGGCGATGATGCCTCGGCCCCGGCCATGGCTTGTTTGAAATGCCGGGGAACCGGGTGGACTATCGATCAAATCTGGAAGGAGAAGGAAGTTCATGTCTAAAAATGTCTTAAGAGCGGTCAGCACGTCCACTGTGCGCGTAGCGGTCGGGGAAGACAGCATTCAGCCCGAGGCCGGCGACACCTTTGTTTCTTCTCCCTATGTGGACCAAGTCACCCAGCGGGCCTTAGCCTATCTGGTCGCCGGGTATCCCGTCCATTTTTCCGGGGTAGCGGGGACGGGAAAAACGACCCTGGCCTTTCATGTGGCCTCCCAACTGGGACGTCCCGTCACCCTGATCCACGGGGATGATGAATTCGGCAGTTCCGATCTCGTCGGCAAGGACGCCGGATATAGAAAAAATAAACTGATCGACAATTATATTCACTCGGTCCTGAAGACCGAGGAAGAAATGAAAAGCCTTTGGGTGGACAACCGGTTGACCACCGCCTGTCAGACCGGGGAAATCCTCATTTATGATGAATTCAATCGTTCCCGTCCGGAAGCCAACAACCCCCTGTTGAGTGTCCTTTCCGAAGGGATTCTGAATCTGCCGAAACTACGCCGCTCCGGAGAGGGATACATGGCCGTGCATCCCGAGTTCCGGGCGATCTTTACCTCCAACCCCGAAGAATACGCCGGGGTCCACAAGACGCAGGATGCCCTGATGGACCGTCTGATTACTATCCAGTTGGAGCACTATGACCGGGATACGGAACGCCTGATCGTCATGAAAAAGTCAGGACTCCCTCGGGAAGATGTCGAGCGGATTGTGGACATCGTCAGGGAATTGAGGAATTTCGGGGTAAATAATAATCGGCCCACTATCCGGGCGGGGATCGCTATCGGCCGGATCCTGGCCTCTCAGAAACGGCGCGTTCGGGGGGATGATCTGTTTTTTCAGATGATCTGCCGGGATGTCCTGGCCACGGATACCGCCAAGGTCACCCGGGGCGGTCAGCCGGTTATGATGGAGAAGGTGGAAGAAGTGATCCACCATTTCTGCGGGTCCGCAAAACCCACCAAAGAGAAAGGTAAAGAGGCACGCCCATGACGAAGAAGATTTTGCGAGGCGTACAGGATATCAAAACGCTCTCCGGTCGTGCGGACGAAGGCACGATTCCTTACAAGGCTTATATGAAGCTCAGTATCCTCGAAATGGAAAAGTTCCGTCGGGGAAAGGAGAAACAGAGCGCCCTGGAAAAAGTGCAGCATATTGATCAGCGCTTCCGAGACATCGAGGCGGAAAGACTGGGAATCGTTACGGCCCTGGAAGCCAAGGGGATTCGGCGCTGCCGCCCCCCGGTCACAAGACGATCCTCCGACGACGGTGGCGCCTCGAACATCGACAGGGCCATTCAAGATTAAATACTGAAAGGGCGGGGACGATATGCTGACGATCTATGATTCACACCACATTCCGACGAACCGTTGCCTGCCGGGTCACCGGGCCTGCCGGACGCCTTCGGGGTTCTTCCTGGGCGCCGGAGAGGCGCGGCGGGTCCGACGTGAAATCACTGACCTGGTCAATCGGCGAATCCGTTTTTCCTGGCTGGTCCACCAATGGAGCGGGCAGGCGGAACGACTTCAATTAAGGAAGGAAATAAGCTCATGAAGATCAATTGTCTATCCTGCGGTTTCAGCCTGGAGCTGGATGATGAGGTTTACAGCGATTACGCAGGGCAGATCAAGTGTTATGTCTGCAGCGCCCTGTTGGAGGTTTGTTTGGATGAAGGCCGTCTCAGGTCGCTCAAATTCCTTAAACTGATGCGTGACGGCGAAGCCGAGCTTTAAACCGGATAGTCATTCCCGCCGGCCCGGCTGTCAACGCACGGAGCTGGGAATCTCGAAGTACCGGGCAGGCGACCCGGCCGACAACAACGACGGTAGACCGGGCGACTCCGGCGGCGAAGCCGTTCGAGGCGTATATTCCGAGTCGGAATAGAATAAGGGAGACGGCCAGATGGGCGCAGTGAAAACGAATAAGGAAGGGAAATATCTCTATGCCGTCATCCCGGCGGCAGGGGACCGGGAGTACGGTCCTATCGGCATCGAGGGAGAACAGGTCTTCCTCATAGCCGATAACCAGGTCGGCGCGGTGGTCAGTAATTTCAGCAATGGGAAAATTCGTCCGGAACGCCGTCATATCGGGGCCCACCAGGCCGTTCTGAAACGCCTCATGGCGGATGAGACCCCCTTACCCATCACTTTCGGCATTATCGCCGAAGGGGCCAAGGAGATCAAACGCATCTTGTCCCTGAACCGGAAAGCATTCGCCGAACAGCTTCGCCGGGTGCAGGGCAAAGTGGAGATGGGGTTACGGGTGAGCTGGGATGTGCCGAATATTTTTGAGTATTTCGTTAACACCCATGCCGAGATCCGGGCGGCCAGGGATCATTTCCTCGGCAGCAATCGTGTCCCCTCTCAGGAAGATAAAATCGAAGTCGGGCGTCTTTTCGACCGGGTCCTTCAGGAAGATCGGGAGGAACACACGGAAAGAGTCGAGTCGATCCTGTCTTCCTGCTGTGCTGAAATCAAGAGGAACATCTCCCGGAACGAACAAGAGGTCATGAACCTGGCCTGCCTGGTAAAGCGGGAAGTGGTCGAGAAGGCCTTCGAGGCGGCCATCTTCGAGGCGGCCGGCGGGTTCGACAACAATTTTTCCTTCGATTTCAACGGCCCCTGGGCCCCTCACCACTTCGTGGACGTGGAGCTGAGGTTGTGAGGACCGGTCCGGGCAGGAAGAGAGGAACGATATGTTCATCGTCGACGATATCTTGATCTCTCCCTTTAAGGGATTGTACTGGGTCTTTAACGAGATCCTCAACGCCGCCCGGGAGGAACAGGCCGGGGAGGCCGACAGGATCACCGCCCAGTTGAGCGAACTGTATATGATGCTGGAAACGGACAAGATGACTGAAGAGGAATTCGACGCCGCGGAAAAGGTCCTCCTCGACCGGCTCGACGCCATCAAGGAAGGGGAGGGCAGCGAGGAAGAAGAGGACGGCGAAGACGAGCGTCTTGTGATCCATTAGATAGAAGTGAAAATCAAAATGAATAACCTGTTTGGATTTTTGAAGGCTACTCACCGGGGGGTAAGGATTGATGGTCGCTGCGGCAGGGAAACCGGGTTTTTTGACCGAGGTAAACAGGCAGGTCCTGCTGTTCGGCGGCAAAGGCGGGGTGGGAAAAACAACGGCCGCGGCGGCCGCGGCGCTTGATCTCGCCGTCCAATATTCCCAAAGCTCCCTGCTCCTGGTCTCCACCGATCCGGCCCATTCTCTTCAAGACAGCTTCGCCGGGGCCACGCCGCCGCCCAATCTGAAGGTCCTGGAATTGGACGCTCAGGCCCAGCTCAACACCTTCCAGGAAAAAAATAAACAGCGGCTCATGGAAATCGCCTCCCGCGGGACCTTCCTGGATGAGGAGGACCTCAATCGCTTTTTGGGACTTTCTCTTCCGGGAATGGATGAATTGATAGCCTTCCTGGAGATCAGCCGCTGGGTCAAGCAAGGGACCTATGATCGGATTATCATGGATACGGCGCCGACGGGACATACCCTGCGCCTCATGGAGATGCCCGCGCTGATTCGGACCTGGCTGGAGGCCCTTGACGCCCTCCTGGCCAAACATCGTTATATGAAGAAACTTTTCCGGGGATTCTATGAGCGGGATGATCTCGATCATTTCATCGAAGGACTCGCCGCCTCCGTCCAGGAAACGGAAAAACTCCTCAAGGACCACCAGCGTTGCCTCTTTGTCCCGGTCATGCTGGCCGAGGCCCTGTGTATCGAGGAGACTCGAGATCTGATCCGGGAATTGCGGCGCCGCGGTATCGGCATCACGGATGTGATCATCAACCGTCTTTATCCGGAAAGCAAGTGTTTGCTCTGCCGCCAAATCCGCTCACACCAGTTGCGGGAGTTGGCCCGCATCTTCGGCGAACCGGCTTTTTCCGACCTCCTGCTCTGGGGGATTCCCATGGTTCCCCAGGAAATCAGAGGCCGGAAAGCACTGCGGTCCTTCTGGACTGGGGTGAGGGAATTGGCCCCGTCTCCCGGGGAGGGACAGCCGCTCCTGCCTCCGGTACCTCCGCGCGTGACCAACCCGATCTCCTGGCCGCCGCCGGATAAGGCCCTGCTCGTCTTTGCCGGTAAAGGAGGGGTCGGCAAGACCACCCTGGCTTGCGCCACCGCACTGCGTCTGGCCGAGATCTATCCGGGAAAACGAATTCTACTTTTTTCCGCCGATCCCGCCCATTCCCTGGCCGATTGTCTGGCCCTGCCGCTCGGTCCCCAGCCACAGCAGGCAGCGCCGGGGCTCTGGGCCATGGAAATGGACGCCAGAGCCGATTTTGATGCCCTGAAAAATCAGTACCGGAAGGACCTGTCGCAATTTCTCTCGCAGTTGATGCCGAATCTCGATTTGGCTTTTGATCGGGAGGTCATGGAACGGATTATGGACCTGTCGCCCCCGGGGATCGATGAACTAATGGCTTTGGCGGCGGTGATGGATTTCCTGACCCCGAAGGGCTACGATCTCCTGGTCCTCGACGCGGCGCCGACAGGTCACCTGATCCGACTTTTGGAATTGCCGGAGAACATCGAAAAATGGTTGAAGGCGTTATTTAATCTCTTGCTGAAGTACCGGAAAATCTTCCAATTGCCGGTGATTTCTCAACGCCTGGTCAGACTATCCAAGGACCTTAAGCGTTTGCGGGCAATTTTGCGCGATCCGGCCCAAGCGGCCCTTTACCCCGTCAGTATCCTCTCGGAGATGTCCTTGGCGGAAACGAAGGATCTGGTGGCCGCCTGTGGACGTCTGGGCATTCCGGTTGCCGGCCTTTTTTTGAACATGGCCACGCCCGAAGACCTTGATCCCCTCTGCGCGTCTCTTTTCCGTCGGGAGTCCGCCGTCCAGGACCGGTTTGCCTCGGCTTTCTCCGGCCTAAGCCGGACAGTGGTGTTTTGGCAGAGCGATCCCCGGGGAATCGAAAATCTCCAGGCCCTCGGGCAGCTTCTTTATCCCTCCCACGATAAAAGTAGATTGGGGAAAAGTCGTCGTTCCCTCCTCCCTCAGGGGCGGGCCAGGGCGGGCATCGGCAAAAATCCGGAGACCGCGAAAAACATCGAAAATATAGGCATTCGAATCAAACCCGAAATCATAGAAAGTAAAGTGCACTATGCCTGATTATGCCCTGGATGAAAAGGAGCACGTGAGTCTTTGCGAGGTCCTGGACCGGGTCCTCAATAAGGGCGCTGTGATCGTGGGCGATGTCATGATCTCGGTCGCGGACATCGATCTGGTTTACTTGGGCCTGCAGGTCATCCTGACCTCTGTGGAAACGGCCCGGCGGGAGGAAGGGCTGGTACGATGAACATGAGCACAGGTGAGGAGTTAGGAGTTAGGAGTCAGGAGTTAGGAGACCCCTCGCGTCTTTTAAGGAGGGTGGAGTCGCCGGCCATAAGCGATTTTGCAAAAACCATGGCGCCGCGGGCCATGGGGGTATCTTCAAGGCGGCTGAACCTCGATCATGATAAAAAGAAAAATGGCCTGGCGCAACTTGTGCTGACCGTGGTCAAACTCCTCCACGAACTGCTGGAGAAGCAGGCGATCCGCAGGATTGAGGGGGGAGGCCTTACGGATGAAGAGATTGAGCGTCTCGGGTTCACCCTGATGCGGCAGTCCGAGGAAATTAAAAGGATCTCCTGCGAATTCGGTCTCGAAGAAGAGGATTTGAATTTGGATTTGGGACCTTTGGGGAAAATCTTATAGCAGGCGGTTGAAAAAGGGGGAAAAGAAAATGGCAATCCAACGCGGCGCTCGACATTCTCTGGAAAGTACGAACTTGGCGGATCTTCTCGAAAGGATCCTGGACAAAGGCATCGTTATCGCCGGCGATATCAGGATCAACCTCGTCGACGTCGAGTTGCTGACGATCCAGATCCGACTGGTTATCTGTTCCGTTGATAAAGCCAAGGAAATGGGCATGGACTGGTGGGTAAACAACCCGGCCTTCAGCTCTAAGGCCCAGTTAGCACAGGAAACAAGCTCTTGGGGTAAGATGGAGGAAAGAATAGCCAGGCTGGAGGCCGCCGTCTAAGTGAAAAGGCAAAACCATAGAACTAAACCTGGAGGAATGACATGGACGATAAAAGCCAGGCAGTTTCAGCAGTCTTGACCCGACCTGAGGACGGCAAGCGCGCGAGGATCGGACACCAAAAAAGAAACGCGGCCAAGCCCCGGGAAAAGGACCTGATCAAAAAGCTCGAAAAAGAAGGAAGGCGATTAGGAATCATTTTTATTGGGATGCAGGAGCGAATCAATGGTCAAATGCCCTTGCCGCTGTTTACGGATATAAAAACCGAGAGTACTTTCGGAGTAGAACAAGGAGACAGCGTCAAGGCCAAGTTGAGCGAGACCAGGGAAAGTTTCCGTTCCGTTTAAAACCAATCTTAGCGGAAAAGGAAAAGAGGTGAACTATGCCTATCCAGAATCAGAGCCGAATGAAAGATGATGGTAAAACAAGAGAGCAACTCTTTCATGAATTGACCGAATTGCGTGCGCAAAATGTCGCGCTGGAAGAATTACTAAGCGAGAATAGGTCGGTCGAGCTTGCGGTTGAGGAGGCCAAGCGCTATGCCGAGAGCATCCTCAACACCCTGCATGAACCCTTAATCGTTTTGAATCAAAATCTTAGGGTGATTTCCGCCAACCGGTCCTTCTATGAACGCTTCAAGGTAAAAGCGGAAGAGACTAAGGGGCAGTTAATTTATGACCTGGGAAATAAACAATGGGATATCCCTGAGTTGCGGAAACTGCTGGAAACCATCCTTCCTCAAAAGACGGCCTTTGATAACTTTGTGGTTGAATACGATTTTGATACCCTGGGCAGGCGCATATTGCTTTTGAATGCCAGGCAGATTGAAAGTGAGTCGGGAAAAGAGGGGATCATCCTCCTGGCTATTGAGGACATCACCGAACGCCAGCACCGGGAAAAGATTTTAGGAGACTCTGAAGAACTATTCAGACGGCTTTTTGAGACGGCAAGCGACGGGATCGTGCTTCTCGAGAAAAGCGAAGGGAAAATAACCAATTTTAATAAGGCCACCGAAGAGATGTTGGGATTTTCCGCAAAGGAACTCATAGGCGGTAAGCTGGAAGATATTGGTGTTATGATCGATCTGCTGGATTTTACAGGAGTACTTAACAAATTAGACCTGAGGGGCATTATCACTTACAAGGATATCACGATAACAGCCAAGTCTGGGAAGCGTATCAATTCGGATATCTATCTCGTTGACAGGTCAAGTGTAGTGCAATGTAATATTCGCGACACAACCCAGCGCAAGCAAGCCGAGGAGGAGCGAGAGAAGTTGCAGTTGCAATTAAACCACTCCCAGAAGTTGGAAGCGGTAGGTCGGCTGGCGGGCGGCGTGGCCCATGATTTCAACAACATACTCGGCGTGATTCTCGGTTATGCGGAGATGGCACTGGGCAAGGTGGAACCGGACCATCCCGTTCATGCCTATCTCGAGGAAATCTTGAATGCCGTCAGGCGTTCCACAGGCATCATTCGGCAATTGCTGGCCTTTGCCCGCAAGCAGACGATCGACCCAAAGGTGCTCGACCTGAACCAGACCGTGGAGGCTATGCTCAAGATGCTCAGGCGGCTGATCGGCGAAGACCTCGATCTTGTTTTCCTGCCGGGGTCGGGCCTGTGGCCGGTCAAGATGGACCCCACCCAGATCGAACAGCTCCTGGCCAATCTGTTGGTCAACGCCCGGGACGCCATTGCCCAAGTCGGCAAGGTGACCATCGAAACGGGAAATGCCGCCTTTGACCAGGCCTACTGCGCCGATCACCCGGGGTTTGTGACGGGGGAGTATGCGCTGCTGGCCGTAAGCGACGATGGCTGCGGCATGGATAAGAAAACCCTCGACCGGATTTTTGAGCCGTTTTTTACTACCAAGGAAGTAGGGCAGGGAACCGGTTTGGGGCTGGCCACGGTTTACGGCATCGTCAAGCAGAACAACGGCTTCATCAACGTCTACAGTGAACCAAGGGAAGGAACGACCTTTAAAATTTATCTGCCCCGGCAGGCGGGCCAGACCGTCGAGACTCAGAAGGACAGCGAGGGCGAGTTCCCGCTAAGCCGCGGCGAGACCGTGCTGGTGGTGGAGGACGAGGTCTCACTGCTCAAGCTCGCCAGCGAGATCCTCGAGAAGTTGGGCTATACCGTACTGTCCGCAGGCGCACCGGGGGAGGCCCTGCATTTGCTTGAGGAATACACCGGGGAGATCCACCTGCTGTTGACCGATGTTATCCTGCCCGAAATGAGCGGCCGGCACTTGGCGGAAGAAGTTAAGAAAATCAGACCGGGGATTAAGTGCCTGTTTATGTCCGGCTACACCGCTGACGTGATCGCCCAGCGGGGCATGATCGAGGAAGGTGTACAGTTTATCCCCAAGCCCTTCTCGATGAGGGACCTGGCCTACAAAGTCAGAACAGCACTGGAAAAAGGCAAGGGAACCGGCCCAATCGTTGAGCGGTCAAGACCCGCATCCCCTCAAACGGGCAAGTCCCCTGCGCATCATTGTCAGCCGGTTAGGAGGACTCCACTACCAACCGGCTCGATCGGCGCTCGACCTGCACGACTCATGAAACGGATTGGCTGACGCGCTAAAGCGCGCTCCACATCCTGGGCTATAGGCTGCCGTACCCATCTGGAGGGTATCTTCATATTAAAGCATAGGGATAAGCTCTGTGCCAGGCCAAAGGGAAAAGGCGGCTATTGCGAAAAGGGGCGTTGCCACTCCGGGTTCAATGTCAAGGCTGCCTTGCCTTTTCTACCATATTTCCACCAGTAATCGGCAGGTTCCAGAGTTTTTTTGCCGGAAGGACTAGCAGGTAATCTTTCTGTCGTCCCTATTTTTTTTGTTTCCTCATAAACGGTTTGGTGAAGCGGGCCACCAGCTCAAAATAGCCCTCTCCGCAGCGGGCGAAGATATCGTTGTGCCCCGCGCCGGGGACCAGGGTCAGTTCTTTCCGGTGGGCCCCGGAATTCTGCAGGAGGGTTTCGGACTCGGTCGGCGGGATCAGTTCATCCTGCTGTCCGGCGATCAGCAAAGTGGGTTTGGAAATAAAAAATATTTTTTCATAATTTTTGAAACCGTCTTCTTCACGAAGTCCCAAGTCTTCCACCGGGATGCCGATCAGTTTGAGGAGGGGCAGGGAATAGGCAAAGGCGCTGTCCAGGATCAGCGCGGCGATTTTTTCCTTGCGCCGGTAAGCGATTTCAATGGCCGGGGCGCTGCCCAGGGAGCGGCCCATGACCAGGAAGGGGCCGGTGCGCTGCTGTTCCTTTCTCCAGTCGAGCACCTGGTCGAAGACCGCCAGGGCGTCGGGGAGCAGGGTGGTTACGGAAGGCGTCCCCTGGCTTTTTCCATAGCCCCGGTAGTCCGCCACCAAAAGGCTTATTCCCCAGCGGTTGTACAAAGGACCAAGTTCGTCGTAATCGGAGGCGATTTCCCCGTTGCCATGGAAAAATAAAATATGGGGTCCGGAAGGTTCCGCCAGGTAAAAGCGGCCTCCGATTTCAATTCCCGGCTCGACCGGGAAAGAATGATCTTCCGCCCCGACGGGAGGCCGGGCGTGCGGGTCACGCCGTGGGTAAAAAATCCGCTGATCGATTAAAGAAAAATCAACCGCCACAAAGGGGGTGTATGGTAGGGTCATAAAGATTCCTTTCTATTCGTGAGTCGCAAGGCGTAAGGAGTTAGGCGTACTGTATTATTGTTTGACTTAGTATGAAACAGAAACGAACGGTTAATAATTAACAATTGATTATTGATTATTAATAATTTGCCTTTTCGTAAGAGAACCCCGCCGGTAGTTCCCCCCGGCTGTGGTGCTGTGGGGATTAACGGCTCGACTGAGCTCGCCGAAGTCCCCACCCCTACGCTTGAACCCTTGAATCCTGCCGAGGATTTACCTAAAAAAATTACCCAATCCCCCGCAAGCCATCGGCAATGCGGATAGTGGACGCCCGCCAGACCGGGAAGACGGCCGCCGCCAAACCCACCAGTGCCGAAGCTCCAATGGCCAGCCAAAGGGTTTTGGCGGTGACAATGAAGATTGGAAAAAATGTGGCCAACGGTTTACCCACCACTTGAACCGTCGGGTAAGTCAGGAGTATTCCCAGTAACCCGCCGGCCAGGGCGATCAAAAGCGATTCCCCGGCAATCAGCCAGAGGATGTACCCGGGCCCGAATCCCAGGGTTTTCAGGATGGCATATTCCCCGATCCGTTCGCGGGCGGTCATGGCCATGGTGTTGGCTAAGACGATCATAATGATGACGATTACCACGATGGAAATCACCTGGATGGAGACCACGATCGCCTCGGTCATGGCCACGAAACCCAACTGAAAGGCCTTTTCCGTTTCCGTCAAGGTCTCGGCCAGGGAATTCTTAAAGCCCTGGTCCACGATCCGAGTCACCTCGGGGGCTTTAAAGGGATCCTTCAACTGGATCACATACCAGCCCACCTGGTTGGCCCGGGTCGGGGAGACTTTTTTAACCTGCTCGTTAAGGTAGTCCCAATGAAAGAAGAATTGGGTCTCATCCACGGTTTTCTGGGCCCCCCGATAGATCCCCCGGAGGACAAACTCCCAATTGCCCGGAAAGATGACCCCGCGGAGGGGAATGACCTCTCCGATTTTCCATTGGTATTTGGCGGCCAACTTTCGGCCCGCGAGGCAGGAATTCCGCTCTCTTAAAAAGGCGGCCTTCTGCTCCGGAGGAATGCTGATCTCGGGATAGAGGTTGAAAAAGTTTTGGGAGTCAATGGCAAATTGAGGAAAAAAATGTTTTTCATCGATGTAGATCCCGCCGAACCAGTTGGCGTAGGAAACGTTGCGTACTTCCGGTATCTGCCGGATTTTGGGGAGATAGGATAGGGGTAGGGGAAAGATCAGCGAGACGGCGTTCCGCGTGATCATGCGGTTGGCCGAAGAAGCCTCCACTCCGGCGTACCAGGCCTGGATGATTGTTCGCAGCAGGCAAAAGGCCAACAGGGCGACGGCGATGCCCAGCACGGTCAGGCCGGTGCGCAATTTGTGGCGCAGGGTATTTTTGAAGATGATTTTAAAGAATTTCATTTCGGCGTAGCCTGCCCCGACAGGACGAAAATCCCCCCCTGCCCCCCTTTTTCTAAGGGGGGAGTCCAAGTCCCCCTTTGGCAAAGGGGGATTTAGGAGGATTTCAAGGGAGCTGGAATAACTACCGAGCCTTTATTTGCATACTAAAGCCATTTTTTCCGTCTGAAATAAAACAGCATAAAGACCGTAATCCCCAGCATCAGCAGCAGGACCGCGGGATACCCCCAGGGCCACTCCAACTCCGGCATATATTTGAAATTCATGCCGTACAAGCCGACGATGAAGGTCAAGGGAATAAAGATGGTGGCGATGATGGTCAGGACTTTCATGATCTCATTCATGCGGTTGCTGATGCTGGAGAGATAAATATCGAGCATACCGGAAAGCATGTCGCGAAACGTTTCGATAGTATCGATGACCTGAATGGTGTGGTCGTAGATGTCCCGCAAATACAGATTGGTGGAGGCTTTGATCAGAGAAGACTCCCCCCGTTCCAGCGTCCCGATCACCTCTCGCAGGGGCCAGACCGACTTCCTTAAAAAGATCATCTCCCGTTTCAGTTTGTGGAGGATCTGCAGGGTCGAAGGGGTAGGCGATGTAACCAGTTCCTCCTCCAGGAATTCTATCCGTTCTCCCAGTTTCTCCAGGACCACGAAATACTGGTCCACCACGGCGTCCAGCAGGGCGTGAACCAGGTAGTCGGGGCCCATTTTTCTCAACCGACCCTTGCCGTTGCGGATGCGTTCCCGCAAGGGGTCAAACAGGTTCCCCTCCCTTTCCTGAAAGGAGAGTACAAAATTCTCTCCCAGAATCAGGCTGATCTGCTCACTGATAATGGCGTTTTCATCCTTTTTATCCAGGTCCAGCATCCTCAGGACGATATAGAGATAGTCGCCGAAGTCCTCCGTCTTGGGGCGCTGATCCGTATTTAAAATGTCCTCCAGGACCAGGGGATGGAGCCCGAAGCAGCCGTTTAATCTTTCCAGGAGTTCGACCTGGTGTAAGCCGGTCACGTTGATCCAGGTGACGGATTTCTTTTCCTTGAAGAGGAGGCATTCGTCAACCACCGGCAGCTCTTTTTCCTCAACCCGCTGCTCGTCGTATTCCAGCAGGGTGATGCGGGTGCGCTCGCTCTTCTGCTCGCCTACGTGGATTAAGGCCCCCGGCGGCAGCCCGGTTTTCTGGGATCGTTTTCTGATAGTAGGGGGCATCGGGGAAATCCTACCCAACTATCGCCTGGGCATCTGGAACAAGGGAACTCATCTGAAATCCTTCCGCTCTCCAAAGTGGACTAAAATCATTTTTCCTTTGGATTTTGAATTGTGCAGGAATTGTCGGCGAAGATCAAGCCAAAATGGGAAAACCTCCCTGTCAGGATCCGGAATGTCATAAAAATGACAATCTGAAAGTCCTTTCCTCTGTTCTATTCAATCAGGGGCAGGCTTCATTTTAAACAACACTGCGCCTGACGACAGGCAACCTCTTGTTTAAACATAATAAAATTAAAATCTTTGTCCCTTGGCTGAATCATCTTCAGCGCCAGATGATATTTCCGAGACTTGGCAAAATTTGTGCATAAAGCTCAAAGGAAACTATTTTATCATTCCTGAAATCCATTCCTGGAGGATTGAGCTATTCCCTTGAGCAAAGTCCCATGAATCCGTCTCCAATCGAAAATCTTTTGAAGCACCAGGAGAGCCTGCCTACCCTTCCAGGGATCGCTTTGAGCATCCTGGAGGCGGTTAAAAACGAAAACACCCATTTGGATGAACTGGGGAAGATACTTTCCCTCGACCCGCCGCTGTCCGGGAAAATACTGGGATTGATCAACTCAGCCTTCTACGCCCTGCCGGTAAAGGTGACCTCCGTCTCCCACGCGGTGAAACTACTGGGACTCAATACGGTAAAAAAAGTGGCCTTGAGTTTTTCTCTGCTACGCCTGGTAAAGCCAAATACGAAGGATGAGTTCAATTACGCCGAATTCTGGAGGGATTCGGTAATGTCCGCCGTGGTTTGCCGAATGCTGGCCAAGGAAGTTATTCCTTCCATGACCGAAGACAGTTTCACCTTAGGATTGCTTCATGAAATCGGACGCCTGGGTCTGAACCGATCCCTGCCGAAACAATACCACCTGGTCCTCAAAGAGCGGAGGGATACGCTGTGCGAATATTATGAGGCGGAAAAGCAGATCCTGGGCTTCACGCACATGGAATTGGGAGGGGCCTTGATTAAGCAGTGGGGGTTGCCCAAGTTTTTTTATGAATCCGTCCAGATCCACCATTTTCCCGATCAGATTGAAGGCACAATGAAACCGGCCAACACGCTGGGTAAGATCTTGTTCATTGCCTCCCAGGCGGTGGAATTCTTTTCCGGCAAGAGGATCCTTTCCTTGGGAGCCATGAAGAGTTATCTGACCAAATGGGGTTTTGACCAAAAGATCCCGGCAGATAGTCTGCTGGAAGAAGCACTCCTGCATATTAATGAGATATCCGATCTATTTGAAGTCCAGTTAGAAACCGATGGGGCTTACTTGAAATTAATCGATGAAGCCCGCACGGAATTGATCCATATCTCCGACCGCTTTTTGCAGGAGTTGCTGGAAAACCAGAAACGGGTTAAATCGCTGAAAGACGAGGTCATGCGGGACGGTTTGACCGGGCTCTTTAATTACAAAAGTTTTTACTATTTTCTCAACCAGGAATACCAGAGGGCCCTGCGCTACCGTCTCCCCTTGACCCTGGTCCTGGCCGATATTGATTATTTTAAAAACGTCAACGATACCTTCGGCCATCCCGCCGGCGATGAAGTGCTGCGTCAACTCGCCCTCGGTTTCAATAGCCTCCTCAGGACCGCGGATATCGTTGCCCGTTATGGAGGAGAGGAATTCGGTATCCTGCTGCCGGAGACCCCATTCACTGAAGCCCTGGCGGTGGTGGAGCGGTTAAGGAAATTGGTCGAGTCTCAGGTGGTGGAGCATGAGGGAAGGCCTATCAAAGTGACCATGAGTTTCGGCCTGTCTTTCTTTCAAGCGGCATCCAAACTCTCCAAAGACGAATTGGTCAAACTCGCCGACCAATCCTTGTATGAGGCCAAGCGTCGTGGCCGGAATCGGATTTGTGTGAGTGCCGATTTTATTGGAGTGGATAAACCGGCCTAGCCTCTAGGTCCTTTTCATAGGTCTAATTTTTCTACCCGGCAGGGAAAAGCGCGGAGGCAGGGGGTTCCCATTTCCCGGCCTCAAAGGACTATTGGCTGTGAGGATATTGATATTGGATCGGTCCCAGTCAAAAAGCCGCTCCGGCCCGACCTCTGGAAACCACCAGCCGTAATCGACATAGACCACCCGGGGATCGATGGCCTCGGTGAAGCGGACCTTCTGGGTAATTCTTCCCTGAGGGGTGATGATGGCCGCCCATTCGCCGTCCTGAAGACCGAGAATCCGGGCCGCCAGGGGATGAATTTCGATTACCGGGTCCGGGTGCTTTTTTCTCAAAGACTCTATCTGGCGATAGGCGGAATGGAAGAAATAAGGGCTCTTCCGGCTGGTGGCCAGCAGCGGATATTCCAGACTGGGCGGAACGGGGTCCGGGCAGGACGGCAGCGGGTCGAAGCCCCATTTAGAAAGCTGGGCTGAATAAAGTTCTACTTTTTGTGTTGTAGTTTTAAATCCTTTGGACTGATAGTTAAAGTAATTTATATTTCCTTTCAGCAGCCCCTGGTCCTTGAATCTTTCATAAGTCAGGCCGGATGGGGCCAGGACCTCATCCAGGGCCTGGCGATAATCCTCCCAGAAATGTTCGCCGTGGCCGAGGGCCCGCCCCAGTTCGCTTAAGATCCGGATGTCCGGCCAAGCCTCTCCCGGGGGATCAACAACCTTCGGCCTGGCCGAAATCCACCCGTGGGCCAGACCATAGTGGCCGAGGTCGTCAAATTCAAAACCCGTGGCGGCCGGGAGGACCACGTCGGCCAGGGCAGCCGAAGGGGTCATGAAGATATCCGCCACCACCAGGAAATCCAACTCCTTTAAGGCCTCGTAGGTTTCCCGGGCCTGGCTGTAGGTCAGCAGGGGATTAGACACCTGGACGTACATGGCCCGGACCGGATAGGGCCTGGCCTGACGAATGGCTTGCAGGACCAGAGGGGGAGGAACGATCATGAAATTAGGGGCGAGCTTATAGTGCCGGCTGATCATTTTTTGAACCTTATCCGGCAGGAGCGAAGCCTTGACGAAATCAGCCAGGCGGGCCACCGGGGGCATTTCCGGCAGGATATTCCCTCCCGGCACGTCCAAATTCCCGGTCACGGCCATGAGGCAGAGTACAGCCCGGCAGGTCTGAAAGCTGTTCTCCGTATGTTCGAGGGCGTTTCCCCATTGAATCAAGGCCGGCTTGGAGGTGGCGTAAGTCCAGGCGGTGTGGAGGATCTCCTGGGGTTCGAGCCAGGTCAGCTCGGCTACCCGTTCGGGCGTATAGGGTTCCACCTGCTGCTTAAGTTCCTCGAAACCCACGGTCCAATGGTCCACGAACTCTCGGTCATAAAGGCCATCCCGCAGGATAACTCGCAGCAGACCGAGGGCCAGAATCCCGTCGCTCCCGGGACGGAGCTGCAGGTGACTCTGGGCTATTTCGGCCAGGTGGGTACGCCGGGGGTCGATGACGATCAGGTCCGCCCCCCGTTTCAGCGAGCCTACCAGCCGGGAGGCAATGATGCCTTCCTCGTTGGTTTTCAGCAGGTTGCTGCCCCAGTTCAGGATTAGACTCGTGGGGGAATCATAGTCCGGGACCGGGAAAAACCCGACGGTCATGACTCCGGCCAGTTCCCGGGGCAGGTGGCAGACGTTCTGGGGGCCGCTGACGTTGGGGGAACCGAAGACGTTGGCCAGGCGGATCAGGACAAAATGTTCCAGCCCTTTAGGCGCCCCCTGGGCGAAGACCACGGCTTGGGGGCCATAGTCTTCCCGGATCTTATTCAAATGACCGGCGATAAATTCCAGGGCCTCGGGCCAGGATACGGCCTTCCAACGGCCCGCTCCTCGATCGCCTTCCCGGATCAGCGGGGTAGTCAGCCGGTCGGGGTGGGTGTTCCGCGCGGCCCCGGCCAGGCCTTTGGGACAGATATAGCCGAAGCTGTTGGGGGACTGGGGATCCCCCTGCACTTTGACGATTTTACCTTGATCCACCGTGACCCGCAGGCCACAGCCCCCGTGATCCATGCGGGAGCAGTAGGTTTTGATAGTATTCATTTGTCTGGGTAAATTTTGCCCCTATTAAATTAGTTTCGGAACGTCGATCATGGTCATTATGCCACGAACTTGTTGAAAATTCAAGGATAACTTGGCCGGCACTCCTTACTAATTTTATCTAATTCCCAGATTAATCTGCCATGAATGGGGGTCACTCGCTCCGCAGGGCGAACAACCTATTTTTCTTAAGAATAGAACAACCTGTTCTTGCTCATGGCTTCAAATGAATACCCGGCTGGTCAGATCTTCGATTTTAGGTGCTTAGTGAGAATTTTAAACAAGATTGACAATCCTTTCTTCTCCTATCATAATCCAAATATTTTAACTTTTAGGCGGGCCAAGACCAATTCAACCATTTGGATTTAAAGAAATTTTATAATATTCCGAAAATAGATTCATGGCGGATAGACTGGGCATTTTCATCTGTAGCTGCGGGCCGAACATCGGGGAAAAAATCCCGGTGGAAGAATTGGCCTCCTTTGCCCGGACGTTGCCGGAAGTGGTTGAAGTTCATACCCAGACCTTGCTCTGCTCGGCCGAGGGACAATCCTTTCTTTCCCGGGAGATTCGACAATCCGCCCTGGATAAGGTCGTGGTGGGCGGCTGTTCGCCTCGCGAGCATGAATCGACCTTCCGGGGTGTCCTCGAAAAGGCCGGCCTTAATCCCTATCAACTACAGATGGCCAATCTCCGTGAGCAGTGCGCCTGGGTGACCACGGATCCGGCGGAGGCCACGGAGAAAGCCCGGTCGCTGATCCGGGCGGCTGTGGAAAGAGTTCGACTCCATCAGCCGATCCCGTCCTTAGAGCTCGCTATGAACCCGGATGTCCTGGTGGTCGGCGCCGGTGTCGCCGGGATAACCGCCGCCCTGAACTTGGCCCAGAAAGGACGGCGGATTTATCTGGTTGAACAATCTCCTTTTGTGGGGGGCAAAGCCGTTTTATACGAAAAAATATTTCCTCAGATGGAATGCGGATCATGCCTGCTGAGTCCGCTGCTGGATACGGTTATGCATCAGGAACGGATCGAAGTCCACCTGTTGAGCCAGGTACGGCAGGTCAGGGGGTTTTGGGGAAATTTTGAGGTCGTCGTGCAACGCCGGGCCCGGGGGGTCAAACTGGAAAATTGCCTGGGCTGTGGGGCCTGCCTGGAAGTCTGCCCGGTGGAAATAGATCAAACCCCACTTAAAGGATGGCCCGGGAGGAAGGCCATCAGCTTACCCCTGCCCGGCGCTTTGCCCAATGCCGCCTTCATCGACCGGACCTATTGCCGGCATTTTCAGGGGGACCCCTGCCGGGCTTGCCAAGAGGCCTGCCCCTTCGGAGCCATTGAATTGGGGGAAGAAGACGGGATGCTGGAAATAGAAGTGGGGGCGATTGTTCTAGCCACCGGTTTCGACCTGACCGATGAAGATTCTTTAAAGCCAATCCGGGGAGCTGAAAGAGGACGAATCCTTTCCGCTATGGAGATGGAAGAGATGTTAAACAGCAACGGACCGACCGCGGGAAGAATCCTGACTCCCCCCGATCGGATCCCCCAGAGGATCGGGATTCTTGCCGGCTCCGGCTTGAAAACCCCAGGTCTGTCGGGCGTTGTGCCCCCGGTTTTTTTGGAGGTTTCCTTTAAATTTGCCCGGATGATCCGGGACCAGATCCCCGAGAGCCGGGTTTCGGTTTATTTAGAGGACCGGGCCGGATGGGGGCCGGAGGCTTACTGGAGCTATCAACGGCTATCGGGGGAACCGGAGGTGTCCTTCATCCGCTTGAACGATCCCGCCGCGATCCAATGGGTTGAAAGAGAAAACCAGGTGCGGCTGGAGTACCGGAACGGCCAGGGGGAAGTCCAGTTGGATTATATGGACCTGCTCATCGTCGGCGGCTCCCCGGGAGGGTCTAAAGGATCCCGGGAATTGGCCGGAAGGCTGAAGATCCCCCTCGGGGAAGAAGGATTTTTGATGACCGAGGAAATGCGCTGGGGACCGGTGGACACGGTCGTGGAGGGAATCTTTGCGGCCGGATGCGCCCGGGGTCTGAAGACTATTCCCGAGTCGATTCTGGACGCCCAGGCCGCGGCCGGGCGGATTTTATCCCGACTGATTCCCGGTGAAAAGCTGATTCTGGAAACAGCCACGGCTGTCGTCCGGGAAGAAAACTGTTCGGGGTGCAACCTCTGCCTCGACCTCTGCCCTTACCAGGCGATTGAAATTGGGCCGGGGGAAGGAGCGGCCCGGATCCGGGAGGCCTTGTGCCGGGGCTGCGGCCTGTGCGCCGCCGCCTGTCCCAGTGCAGCCATTGAGGCGCGTCATTTTCAGGTGGATCAGGTCGCGGCGGAAGTGAAAGGGTTGTTGTGTTGAGGGAACGTTTCGAACCCCGGTTGATCGGATTCTTATGTGACTGGTGCGCCTATGCCGGGGCGGATGCCGCCGGCCGGGCGGGTAAAACCATTCCCCCCTTTTTTAAGGCCGTCCGTCTCCCTTGCAGTGGCCGGATGGACCCGGCCTGGGTCCTGTTGGCCTTCCGCCAGGGAGCTCAGGGGGTGCTGATCGCCGGTTGTCCCCCGGGCCATTGCCATTTTCAGAAAGGAAACGCTCAGATGATCCGGATGACGGAACTTTTGAAACCCCTGCTGCGGCAATTGGGTTTTGCTGACCTCCGCTTAAGAGTGACCAATATCAGCGCCCAGGAAGGCGAAAAATTCGCGACGGTTGTCTCCCAATGGGCCGAAGAAATCCAGAATGCCGGCCCGTTGGAAATAGACAAATAGTTGCTTATAAAAAATCGTTTCTCTCCTCGCAAAGACAGTCCTGGGGATTTTTACGAAGACATCATAACGGATATCATTTTGTTGTTTTTCGGGGTAGGTAAGTACTATGGGAAAACCCAAGATCGCTTTTACCTGGACCTCCAGTTGCGGCGGTTGTGAAGAATCGCTTTTAGACCTGGGGCCGGACCTGCTGTCCTTGACCCGGGAGGCGGAAATCATATACTGGCCGATTGCCTTGGATTATAAAAAGGAGCGCCTGGATCGCTTGGCGGATGGCGCCCTTTTAGCCTCTTGGATTAATGGGGCCATTCGCCTGGATGAACACGAGGAAACCGTTCGGTTGTTGCGCCAGAAATCGCAATTCATCGTGGCCCACGGAACCTGCGCCCATTTAGGGGGTGTTGTGGGCTTAGCGAATTTGTTTGGCCCTGAGGAGATCCTGGCTGGCCGTGAACAGGAAAGACCTCCGGGGTCGGTCCCGGAAAATGCCCGGCCGAATCAAGAACCCTCGTTGCCGGGCCTAACTTCCAGGGTCAAAACCTTAGACCAGGTGATTCCGGTGGATTATTACATCCCTGGCTGCCCGCCCACCCCGGATTGGAACCGCCAGGTCCTGGCCGCCATCCTGGAGAACCGGCTTCCCCCCCCAGGGTGGGTTTTCGGTGAACCCAAAGCCCTGTGCCATTATTGCGTCCGGAAGGAAAGCCGGCCGCAGAAGATTTCCTGGAATGCCTTTGGTCGTCTGCATCAAAAGATCTGGGACCCGTCCCGCTGTTTCCTGGCCGAAGGCCTCATTTGCCTGGGCCCGGCCACTCGGGGGGGGTGTGCCGGCCGCTGCCTTAACGCCAACATGCCCTGCCGGGGCTGTTTCGGTCCTCTGGAATTGGTGAAAGACCAGGGGGCCAAGGTGGTTTCCTTTTTGGCTTCCTTGAGTGAGGCCGCAGATGAAGAGGCTCTCCAGAAGTTCAGGGAAGGCTGGATTGACCCGGTTGGTCTGGCTTATCAGTATTCGCTGTCGGCAGCGCTGGTTCCTCACAAGGTAAAAGAAAAAATTCATGGGTAAACGCATCGACATCGACCCCTTGACCCGCCTGGAAGGTCAGGGAAAAATTTCCATTTTTCTGGATGACCGGGGGGAGGTCGAGCGGGCCTATTTTCAGAGCACGGATTTGCGGGGTTTCGAGAAATTTTGCGAAGGGCGGGCCGCCGAAGAGCTGCCGGTGCTGACCCAGAAAATCTGTGGGGTTTGCCCCACCGCCCATCACTTGGCCTCCAGTAAGGCCCTGGACGACTTGTTTCAGGTGGCTCCGCCGCCGGCGGCCCGTAAAATTCGGGAGTTGATTCTCAATGCCTTTATTTTTGAAGACCATCTGCTCCATTTCTACTTCCTGGGCGGATGCGACCTGCTTCTGGGTGAGGAGACCCCCGTCGCTGAAAGGAACTTCCTGGGCGTCATGAAACGGGTCGGCCGGTCTTTGGGGGAAAAGGTTATTCAAGTTAGAAAAGAAGTCCGGGGCCTTCAAACCCGATTGAGCGGCGGTCCCCTTTACCCGGTCGTGGGCCTTCCGGGGGGAGTGTCCAAAACCCTGGACCAGGAAGATCGGGCCGAAGCTATCCGGGTGGCCCCCTTGGCCCTGGACCTGGCCAGAGAAAGCCTGACGTTGTTTCATCAGACGCTGGAAAATAAAAAAATTTGGGCCAAATTTCTGGACCCCATTTTTATTCAGTCCACCTATTACCTGGGTCTGGTCGATCAGGACCAACGGGTCAATTTCTATGACGGCCGGCTCCGCGTGGTGGACCCGGAAGGAGAAGAACTCGCTTGTTTTCAACCAGGGGATTATTCGCGGCACCTGGGAGAAAGGACGGAGCCTTGGACGTACAGTCGGATACCGTATCTGAAGGCCATCGGCTGGAAAGGGTGGTTTGAAGGAAAGGCCAACGGGATCTATCGGGCGGGGCCTCTGGGCCGCTTAAACGCCTCCCGGGGCATGGCCACCCCGGAGGCCCAAGCCGAGTATGAACGGATGATCTCGCGTTTTGGAGCCCGGCCGGTCCACCATACTTTGGCCTACCATTGGGCCCGATTGATCGAAACCCTCTATGCCGCCGAGCGGATGCAGGAGTTGGCGGCCGATCCGGAACTCACCAACCCGGAGGTCCGAAGAATCCCCTCGGCCGTTCCCCGCGAAGGCATTGGGGTCTGCGAGGCCTCGCGGGGCACCTTGATCCATCACTATCGGACCGATGACCGGGGGGTGGTACAAGAGATGAAGCTGCTGGTCGCCACCCAGAACAGCATGGCGGCTTTGTGCTTAGCCATTGAAAAGGCGGCTAAGGGATTGATTCACAAAGGACAGGCCTCGGAGGACTTACTTAACCAGATTGAAATGGTTTACCGGGCCTATGATCCCTGCCTGGCCTGCGCCACCCATTGCCTGCCCGGGCAGTTGCCCCTGACCGTGAAATTTTTTACTGGGCAGCCCGGCCCGGGGCGGGTAGCTCAAAGCCCTAGAAATAAGGGGGCAGACGTAAGACGAGGGATTGACCTAATAATCAATATTCAATTGTTAATAATCAATTGATTATTGATTATTTGCTATGTGGTAGATCAAAGAGGCTATTTTCTTATTGACGTGTTCTCCCCCGGTCAGGGGCCGGGATGAACCGAGGAGGATAAAATGGGAATGGTGGCCCTGAATACCCTGGGTTTAAAATGCCCGCAGCCGGTGCTTAAAATCGCCGTGCTTTCTCCGGATCTAAATCCGGGGGATATCCTGGAAGTACTGGGGGATTGCCCCACCTTTGAACGGGATGTGCGAGTCTATTGTGAACGTCTCGAGAAGACTCTGCTTTCGGTGCGGGAAGAAGGCGGTTATCGGAAAAAGATTCAGATTCAGTTTTGATTGTCAGGCGTGAATAAAAGGAGGCCGGCCATGGCCGAGAGGACCAACTGTTGGGATTTTTTTAGCTGTTCGGAACAGAACTGCCCGGTTCTTATCCGGAAGGAGTTCCGCTGCTGGCTGAGTTCCGGGACCTGTTGCCGGAATGAGATCCAGGGGCTGTTCATCGAAAAAATGGAAATGTGCCTGGAATGCCAGTATTTCAAACAAACGGTCGACCCTTCTGACCTGGAGGAGATCCTGCGAGTCGTCGGCCTTCAATTCAAGGAGGTCACGAGGGCACTGCGGGACCGGGATGGGGAATTGCAGGCCATGAATCTGGATTTGGGCATCGGCCTTTCGCAGAGCGTGGAGATGGTCCGGAAACTCTGTCTGGGCGATCCGACCGCCCGGGTGAAAATAGTCAGCCCCAATGAAATGCTGGTAAAATTGGAAGAGGTTCTCAACCAGATGGGTGAAAGCGTGCAGGAAATGGTCGACCAGAGTCATGAGCTGGCCATGGGCCTTTGTCAGCACTACGATACCCTGAATCGGATCGCCGGCGGCAATCTCACGGTAGCCGCCCATGAAGATTCCGAAAATGAATTGATCGCCAAATTGGGGCAATTGATCAATAAAGAAACCCGGACCCTGATGGGGGTCATCAGTGATTACCGAAAGGCCGAGTCGGACCTTCAGGAGAAGGAGGAACGCTATCGGCTGCTCTTTGAACAATCTCCGGTAGGTGTTTTTCATTATGACCATCGGTTGCATATCACGGACTGCAACGATCGTTTTGTAGTCCATTCTTCGATCAACCCGGGAAAAATTGCTCAATCTGGATATGAAAACCTTGAAAGACCAGAGAGTGCTGCCTTCTCTAGAAATGGCCATCGCCGGGACGCCGGGGTATTACGAAGGACCCTATTCCGCCACCACCGGCCCGGCCGACATTTCAATCTCCATGCGCACGGCCCCGCTGTTCAGCCGGGAAGGGAGAATCAGGGGAGCCATGGGCATTGTGGAGGAAATTTCCGAACGGAAAAAGGCCGAGGAGGAACTGGCGGCTGAAAAAGAACGGCTGGCGGTCACCTTGCGCTCCATCGGGGACGGCGTGATCACCACGGATATGGAAGGGCGGGTGGTCATGCTCAACCAGGTAGCGGAAAACCAGACCGGTTGGAGCCAGGAGGAGGCTTTCGGCCGGTCATTGCAGGAGGTTTTTTGCCTGGTCGACGAAAAGACTCGGGACCGGTGCCAGAACCCGGTGGAAAAAGTACTTTTGAGCGGCCAAACGGAACTATTGGCGGCCCCTTCTGTGCTGATCAATCGGAACGGGCGGGAAAGAATAATCGCCGACAGCGGAGCACCGATCCGCGACAGGAACGGAAACATGATCGGCGTGGTGCTGGTTTTCCGGGATATAACGGATGAACAGCGATTGTCGGATGAATTGCTCAAATATGAAAAGCTTAAATCCATCGGGGTCCTGGCCGGCGGCATCGCCCACGATTTTAATAATATTTTGACGGGCATTATGGGCAATATTTCCCTGGCCAAGATGTTTGCTCAGGACGCGGAAAAAGTCCGAAAACGTTTGGATGAGGCCGAGAAGGCTTCTTATCTGGCCAGGGAACTAACCCAGCAGTTACTGACCTTTTCCCGGGGAGGCGCGCCGGTCAAAACCACGGCCTCCATGGCTGAATATGTCCAGGAGGCGGTTACCTTTGCCCTGCGCGGCTCGAAGTTGAAAGCGGAATTTCTCATTCCAGCCGACATCTGGG
This sequence comes from uncultured delta proteobacterium, assembly GCA_963843145.1. Classification (GTDB taxonomy): domain Bacteria; phylum Desulfobacterota; class RBG-13-43-22; order RBG-13-43-22; family RBG-13-43-22; genus CAVQSS01. The sequence continues at coordinate 292,909 of CAWJJC010000027.1, read as the reverse complement.
CGGTCGATTTTGACCAGGGTCAGTTCCAGCAGGTCATCCATAACCTGGTGATCAACGCCGACGAGGCTATGCCCGAAGGAGGGATTTTTCAGGTGGGGATGGAAAACAAAACCATAACCGCCGGGGAGGGGATTTCGCTCCGGGAAGGGCGCTATGTCCAGATCTGGTTTAGCGATCAGGGGATCGGGATCCCCAAAGAAAACCTTTCCAAGGTTTTTGATCCATTTTTTAGCACCAAACCGGGAGCCAGCGGTCTGGGGTTGTCTACGGTTTATTCCATTCTTAAAAGACACGACGGTTTGATCACGGTGGAATCGGAACCCAGGAAAGGGGCTACTTTTCGCCTCACCCTGCCGGCCTCCGGGAAGACTCCGGCGGTTCAGGAAGAGACGTCTTTACCTTTGGTCAGGGGACAGGGACGAATCCTGGTGATGGATGACGAAGCCATTGTCCGGGAAGTCCTGGGAGAAATGCTTACTCGTCTGGGCTTTGAAGTGGCGCAGGCGCAGGACGGCGCCGAGGCGGTTAAAATTTATCGGGTGGCCAAAAAGATCGATCAACCTTTTGATCTTTTGATTATGGATTTAACCATAGCCGGCGGGATGGGCGGCTTGGAAGCGTTACAAAAACTGTTGGAATTTGATCCTGAGGTACGGGCCATTGCCTCCAGCGGGTATTCCTCAGACCCGGTCATGTCCGACTACCAGGCCCACGGGTTCAAAGGGGTTATGGCCAAGCCTTATACCCTGGAGGAATTAAGCCGGGTGCTGGGTTCTTTGCCCAAACCCTAGAGGCGGGGCACAAGGGTAGATTTGCGTGTACGAGTAGGTGTACGATTACGGAACTCCAAGGGGAGCGAAGGATACCGATTACAAACAAAATGAACATCGAACATTGAACATCGAACATTCAACATCGAATGAAAAACAAAACCTCCAACTCTTTTCCCATTAAACATTCAATGTTGGACGTTCGATGTTCAATGTTCATCACCAGTATTAGGGAAACGCCTCCAGGGCGTTTCTCAGTCTTCGAAAACAGAGTTCCATCAGGGGTTCCAGGTTGACGATATCCAGGGTATTGTAACGGATCAGGCGTTGTAAAGAGGGTTCGTCGCCCCACTGATAGGCCTTCCAGAGCATCACCGCGTCAAAGCCGTCTAGACCATCCAGATCGGGGTCCCGGGAGATGCCCACCTGTTTTTCAATCGCCTTGAGACCCCCCCGGTACCCCAACCGATGGAGCAGGTGCCGCAGGTCGATATGGGCCGGAGGCAAGTGAAGGTGACGAAACCAGCGGCGGATGAAAGGGAGATCGAACCCGCTCCCGTTGTAAGTGATGAGCAAGGCATCAGGAGCGAGCGCCGTTTCAAATTCATCCAGGGTGCTCCCGTTGATGAAGGTCCGGACTTGTTGGCCGTCATATATTCCGATCAGGGTGATTTCATCGATTCCCTGAAAACTTCCGGTGGTCTCGATGTCCAGATAGACCGCTTGGTGCCGAAAGGCCGTATAGAGCCGCCATTTTTCACTCGGTGGCAGGCGCTGCCAGAAGAAATCAAGATCTTCCCGGTGGGCCTGCGAGGCCTCCAGTTCACGACGGATGAAACGGTCCCGTTCCCCGGAAAAGACCTCCCCATCGTATCGCAAAAAATCCTCCCAGGTTAGCAGCCCCTTGGACCAAATTCCCTGCTCGGTCTTCGACCCAATACCCGGGATATGTACGAAGGTGTGTTCGAGCACCAGGACCGTCCCGCCTCAAAACTCCAAGCCCAAAGAGTAAGCCTCTTGCAGATAGGCTTCCCGTGTGGCCGGATCGATTTGAACGACATTATAGAAAAATTCGTGCTGAATTTTAGGGATCCCGGTAAAGCCAAAAATGCCAAGGTCGATAGTCATCTGGATGGCCTTTTGTATCCCGCTGTGATCAAAGAAGGCCTGGTCGCCGCCCGAGGTGGTAATCAACAAGGCTTTCTGCTGTTTCAATAGCCCCACCGGTCCTTCCTCCCTAAACGCATAGGCAAAGCCTAGGGAAAAGACGCGATCGATCCAACCTTTTAATATCGCGGGCATGGAGGACCACCAGATGGGAAAAATAAAGGCTAATCCTTCGGCCCGGGCCACTTTGGCCTGTTGGGATTGGATATCCGCCGGGGTTTCTCCGGCTTGAAGGGAGGCCAGGTCGGTGGCCGAAAGGAGGGGATTGAAGCCCTGGGCGTACAGATCCAGGATTTCCACCTCATGATTTTTGGATTGCAAACCCTCAACGAATCTTTCCAAAATGGCGTGGTTGAAAGATTCGGGATTGGGATGGGCGTAGACGACCAAGACCTTCATTGGGTACCTCCAAAAGAACTTCGTTTATGTTTACAAACTGAATGAACATCGAACATCGAACATTGAACGCCCAACCTCGAATGAAATACCAACCTCCCTGACCGAGCAGGGGACAGCTATTTCTATTTTATCATCCTTTCCTATTTACCATTCGATGTTGGATGTTGGATGTTCGACGTTCGTCTTTTCAGGTTTAATACAAACACCGGATCAGGGCTGCTTCCCGCCGTTTTCCATCAGGGCCTGTACGGGTTTGAGACCGTAGGGCGTGCCGGCTTCAATAGCCGTCAGCACGCTTCCCCCGCCGGTGAAGAAATAATATTGCGTGTTGTCGATCACGCTCAGATATAACCCGGGGTTGAGGTCCTTGAATTCCTGGAGGGTGTCGCCGCCCCCGTACATCTTATAGGCCGTCCGGTTTTTGTCGATAGCCTGGTCCAGGGCCTTGGAGCCTTCGGTGAAGTGAGGAGTGTACCCCATGACGGCGTTGACGAAGATGGTCTTGGCCGCCAGGAGGACTTCCTTGACCCGCGGGTCCTCAAAAGACTCCGGGGCAATATCGAGCAAGTAACCGTACCGCTGCCCGGGTTTCAATTCTCCGACCGGGATGGTTCGGAATTGGCCCTGAAAGGGCGGCTCCAGGGACTGGCTCTCAACTACCTGCGGCAGTTCGACGATTTTCTTCTCCCGGGCATCCATAGCCACCAGGGCTTGGGCGGCCTGGACATCACTGTCGGAAACCCCGGCGATGTTCACCCCTCCTTTGGCCGCCAGGTAGGTATTGTAGATCACTCCTCCCAGAATCAGGTGATCGACCTTTTCATAGAGTTTATTGAGGGGCCCGATTTTGGTGTCGTATTTGGCTCCGGCCACTACGGCCAGAAAAGGACGGTCCGGATTCAGGACCCGGTCCAGGTTGCTGATCTCTTTTTGCATCAGGAAACCGGCATAGGAGGGCAGATAACGGGTGATGTCTACGGTGGAGGCATGGGATTGCCAAGAGCCGAAGGCGTCGTTGATATAGACGTCGGCCAGCCCGGCCAGTTGCCGGGTGAAGGCCTCCCGCTCCGGTCCTTTGCTCTCCTCGCCCTGGAACCAACGGGTGTTGGGAAGATAAATCCCCCCGGTTTTATGTCCCCGCAGTTCCTTGATCGCCAGGTTGACAGAGGTATCCAGGTGGGGGATCCCCTTGGCCCCTTCCGCGGGAAAGGAAGGAATATGAAAGGAGGTGTGCAGCTTCTGTTCCAGGTAGCGGACGATGGGTTCAACGGCGCTGTCCGGGGTACAGGCGATTTCCCCCGTCTTCTTGTCTTTGGGGCGACCCACATGGGTCATCAGGATAGGACGGCCTCCGCGCTCGACGATGTTATAGAGGGTGCCGAAGGTTTGTTCGATCCGGTAGGGGTCGCGAATGAGGCCCTTTTTGACCACGTTGTGATCGACCCGCAGCAGGACGACCTTGTCGCGCAGGTCGGCCTCCTGCATCAAGGGCAACTGAGGATCCAGGGCGGCTTGATTCATGGTTTCCTCCTTGAAGAAATTTTAAGCTCACCAAAAGACATGGCCTAAATTTTATTATAGCAAGACGGACTCCCCTGAAGGCTAACCTAAAATATGTTCCTAAAAAGTCTCGAACGGCCACCCTGAACCCTTCACCTTTAAAGGACGAATCCTTCGCGACTCCATCTCTTCGTGAAAGGGTAAAAATTCCTTGACGGTTCGGGATAAAGACGGTAGTTCTTACCAGTTGAGAAACCGATGAATAAATATTGTTCAGGAGGAATTATGACCGAGGGGCTGTATGAAAAGTTGGCTAATCATTTGGATCGGTTACCGGCGGGTTTTCCTCGAACCGAGTCCGGGGTGGAACTGCGTATTCTCAGGCGTTTATTTACTGAGGGAGAGGCCGAACTGGCCTGTCTGCTCCAAATGGCTCCGGAAACGGTGGAGCAGATTGCCGAGCGCGCCGGGCGTCCGGTTGAGGACCTGGCCGACCAGTTATCCGAGATGTCCCTCAAGGGGTTGATACTTCGGGCCGACCGGCCGGAGGGGCCGCTCTACATGGCGGCTCAATACGTGATCGGTATCTGGGAGTACCACGTCAATGACCTGGATCTGGAACTTATTAAGGACATGAATGAATACATTCCCACGCTATTTGGCTCCATGACCCGTTTGAAGACCCAGCAGTTGCGGACCATCCCCATCGGGGCCAGTCTTCAAGGGGAGGGGTCGGTCCTGCCCTATGATGAAGCCCGGCGCCTGATCGAAGCGCAGAGCAAGATCCTGGTCGCTCCCTGCATTTGCCGGAAAGAACATGCCCTGGTCGGTAAGGGTTGCGGAAAATCGGTGGAGACCTGTCTGGTATTCTCCGGCGGAGCGCACTACTATGAAAAAAACGGAATCGGTCGGGTTATCGATCAGGAGGAAGCCCTGGGGATTCTTAAGAAAGCGGAAGAGGAAGGTCTGGTACTACAGCCGACCAACGCTAAAAAGATTATTAATATCTGCCTTTGTTGCGGGGATTGCTGTCAGATTTTGAAAAACATCCGACGCCATCCTAAACCGGCCGAGGTCGTCCATTCCAATTTCTACGCTCAGATCCGGGAGGAGGACTGTATCGGCTGTGAGGTCTGCCTGGACCGCTGCCAGATGGCAGCTATCCAGATGGTCGACGGAAAGGCCGAGATCGACTTAGACCGCTGCATCGGCTGCGGCCTTTGCGTGCCCACCTGCAGCGGGGCGGCCATTGACCTCCTTCCCAAGGACGAGAAAGACCAGTATGTGCCTCCCGCCAATGTGGTGGAAACCTTCACCCGCATAGCCATGGAGCGGGGATTGTTTGAATAACGGACAAATGTCCTGATTTGAAAGGGAGCGGCAGGTGCTGCCATTTAAGACCCACGACCCCGAACCGAGATTGCATGTCACCCGGCCAGGGATTCGGATCGCTTATTATTTGCAGGGCGCGGGTGAACCGCTGGTCCTGATTCGAGGCTACGGCAACGCCGCCTCCATGTGGTATCACCAGGTCCCGGCCCTGAGCCGGGCTTTTCAGGTCATCACCTTTGACAACCGGGATACCGGGAACAGCGACCGAGTGGCCGAGCCCTATACCATTTCCGATCTGGCCGGGGATACTATCAGCCTGATAGAATCGTTAGCTCTCGGCCCGGTTCACCTGCTGGGGCTGTCCATGGGGGGCATGGTGGCTATGGAGGCGGCTCTGACCAGGCCCGCCCTGGTAAAGACCCTGATCTTGGCCGGGACCGCCTGTAATGCCGACCAGGGACTGACGGCCGACCCGGAAGTACTGGCCCTTTTTGCCACCCTGCCGGAACTTTCGGATGAGGAGAACGTGCGTCGCTCCCTGCCGGCTTTTTTCAGCGCCCGGACCCTGGCAAATAAGCAATTCATTGACGAGTACCTATTTCGGAGCCTGGCCCAGCGCCCTCCACTGACGACCTTCCAGCGACACAGTCAGGCCATGCGGGGGTTTGACTGTAGCCGGCGAATTCAGGAATGGACCCGGCCTACCCTGATCCAGCACGGCGGGGCCGACCGGTTGCTGCCCGTTGAAAATGCCTTAACCCTGGGGAAAGGGATCCCCCACGCCCGGCTGATCCTTTATGAAGGCCTGGGGCATTTATTCCTGATGGAAGATCCGGACACCTACAATGCCGACGTCCAACGATTTATTCGAGAGTCCGGTTCTAATCATCAGTAAAGCCGAATCCAGCGGATAGAGGAACCCTTTGGAGTCCTCGATCCTGATCTTTGGACGAAGCCTCTCGGCCGCCCTGCTGGTATTAGTCCTTCCTGGGTACGCCTTGCTCGCCTGGCGGCCCGAGCCGCAAAAAGACCTCCTGCAGCGCCTGGCTTTGGCCCTGGGCCTGAGCTTTTCCCTGACCGCTCTTTTGGCCTTGACTCTTTTTGAATTCCAATGGGCCCTCTCCGGCCGGGGAGTGCTGGTTCTTTATGCGGTCGCGGCAGGGACGGCCCTGACGGGTTGGCTGGTGAACGGGTACCTTCCGAGGCTAAACAGCCGGACGCTAGCCTTAATCGCCCCGTTGGGGGCCCTGATCGCCTGGCGCTTTTTTCAGGTCAGAGGACTGGCTTTTCCCCCCTGGGTGGATGCCCCCCATCATGCGCTGATCGTTCGGAAAATTATGGAAACCGGTATTCTGCCGACTGACTTAAACCCCTATCTTCCGGTACCTTTTTATTATCATTTTGGATTCCACGTGGTGACGGCTTTATTTGCCGGGATCTCCGGGTTGCCTTTGGAAAAGGCCGTCTTGGTGATGGGCCAGGTTTTAAATGCCGCCATCTCTCTTTCCATCTATGCGCTGGGTCGGGTGGTCTGGAGCGATCCGCGCCGGGCCGCGGTGGCAGCCTTGCTCAGTGCCCTCGTTTCCCAGATGCCGGCGTACTATGCCACCTGGGGACGGTATACCCTGATCAGCGGACTGGTGCTGCTTCCTTTAGCCATGGCGGCCCTTCTGGAAAACCGCGAGTCCGACCGGGATTTGTTCAAGATTGTTTTCCAAATGATTCTGGTGGCCGGCACGGTGCTGGCCCACTACTTCGCCGGTTTTCTCTTCCTGCTCTTCGTCCTGGTATTTTTCGGGGAAGGAATCGGTTGGGCCTTCGCCGGGAAAGGCCGCTGGGATCGGGTTCTCCTGGCCCCGCTGGCCGGTCTCCTGGGAGGACTGCTTTTGATTACCCCTTGGCTGCTGACCATCCGGAGTTCGGCCGAAAAATACGTCGGGCTGACGTTAGCCCCCTCCGGGCCGTCAATGGACCAAATTTATTTCCCAGGCTATGTGGAGTATCTTTTCCATCTGCTCGGTCCCTGGAGAAATTATTTCTTGTTGGCCGGGGCGCTGTTGGGGTGTTTCTGGGCTCTCCGGGATTCGCGCCTGCGGGCCATAACGGTCTGGGGACTGATCTTGGGTCTGGGGATCCTGTCCTGGGGATTTCGCCTTTTTCCCTTTCGTCCGGACCATTTTGCCATCGTTTTGTTCTTGCCGGCCTGCCTGACAGTCTGTCACGGGGCCTTTGAACTACTGGCTCGGTTCTCTCCGACGGGGAAGGGAAAGAAGGCGGAGAAGATCGGCCTGCTGATCCTCGGTCTCTTTTGCCTTTGGGGGCTGGTGGAGACGGCCAGTATTATCCGCCCGGATACCATTTTTGCCGGAAGGGATGATCTTCGGGCCATCCGCTGGATAAAGGAAAAGACCCCGCCGGAGAGCCGATTTCTAATCGGTGTGACTCCCTGGGAGTGGAACCTTTACCGGGGAACGGACGGGGGCTGGTGGATCACGCCGCTGACCGGTCGCTGGACCTCGCTCCCCCCCCTTATTTATGGTTTTGGAAAAAAAGAATTGATAGAGGAAGTTAACCGGCGGGCCGCGGAAACGCTGCAAATCGGCCCCGGCGAACCCGGCTGGTGGCGTATGATCCGGGAAGAAGGCATCACCCACATTTATTCCCATTCGGGCGCCGAGACTTTGACTCCGGAATCTTTGCTGACCTGTCCCGGGTTGAAAATGGAGTACCATGACGGCCAAGTCTACATTTTTAAAATTACTTGACATATTAAACAGATAGGGAGTATGTAGATAAATAAGAATTTCGAATATCGAACACCGAATTTCGAACGACGAAGTGGTCTTTGGTAAGGCCAGTCCTGCGAATAATGAAAACTAGGATTATTTTCATGCCTTGGGGTGTCCGTCCCGCGGGCATGGGAGTTCAAATGAAAATCATAATCCAGATCCCATGTTATAATGAAGAAAAAACCCTGCCGGGCACCTGGAAAGACCTTCCCCGGGCGCTCCCGGGCGGGGGGGAAGTGGATTATTTGCTGATCGATGACGGGAGCAGCGACCGAACCGTGGCTGTGGCCGAGGCCTTGGGGATTCGCCATATCGTCAAACTGAAAAGGCACAAAGGCCTGGCTAAGGCCTATGTGGCTGGATTGGAGGCCGCCCTCTCCCTGGGTGCCGAGGTGATTGTGAATACCGATGCCGACAACCAGTACCGGGGAGAAGATATAGCCCGTCTCCTTGAGCCTATCCTGGAGGGAAAGGCCGATCTGGTGATCGGCGACCGCGGGGTGGGGCAATTGAAATCCTTTCCCTGGCCTAAACGACGGCTCCAGCAGTTCGGAAGCTGGGTAGTGGAAAAGGCCGCCGGTATATCCATCCCCGATGCCACCAGCGGTTTCCGCGCCCTCAGCCGGGAAGGGGCCTTGCGGACCGTGGTCTTGAGCGAATACTCCTATACCCTGGAAACGTTAATCCAGGCCGGGGCGCGCAAGATGGCCGTGGCCTATGTTCCGATCGGAGTGAACGCTCCCACACGTCCTTCGCGATTGATGCGTAACCTCTCCCACTATCTGGGGTATTCCACGGCGACCATCATCCGGGCCTATACCACCTATCGTCCCCTGCGGGTGTTTTCCCTGGGAGGCTTGCTGTTGCTCCTGGGAGGGTTTCTTTTCGGGTTCCGTTATCTGTATTTTTACCTCCACGGCCAGGGTGGGGGACATGTCCAGTCGGTAATCCTCGCGGCCATCCTGCTGATCGTGGGATTTCAGGTTCTGTTGATCGGACTCCTGGCTGATCTGATCGGGTCCAACCGGAAAATACTGGAAGAAGTAAATTATCGTTTAAAAAGAATGGACCTCCCTCAGAATCGGGAATCCCTGGACCGAACAGGGCCTGCCTCCGACGAATCGTAAAATGAAACCGCGCTGGCCGGTGGTCTCCCTCCTCGGTTGCCTGCTCATCGTTGTCTGCGGTTGCTCCCCGCTATCCGGCTGGGGGCAGCCTCAAGCCAGCGGAACGAGGATGGTTTCAAAAAATCAGGAAGTCGGTCAAACCTTCACCTCCTGGCATGACGGACTTTTGGCGATTGACCTTTTTTTGAAACCGGCGGACCTCAGATCCGGTTCTATTCAAATCTCGCTTAGCGGCAGTCCCGTTGATCCAAAAGAAATCGTCAAGAGTGAGATCCCCTTCGCCCGGATATCCAACCCCGGGTTTTATCGTTTTACTTTTCCACCCCAAGACCATTCAAGCCTCCGAGATTATTATTTGAAGTGCCGGGTGATCGGTGAAGGTCGATTGGAAATGGAGGTCGGACCGGGAGAAAGCTACCTCGAGGGCGCCCTTTATCAAAATGACCAACCGCAGGACGCTCAATTGGTCTTTCGGTTAGCCTACGATCCCGCCTTGTTGATCTGGGGCCTGATGCAGGAAGCGGTCAATTGGCTGGGGATCATGGGGATCGCTCTGCTCCTTTATGTACTTCCCGGATGGTCCTTGATCTCCTTATTCGGTTCCAGGTTACAACTGCATTCCTGGGCGGAGAAACTTGGGGTAGCCGCAGGGATTAGTTTGGCCCTTTATCCGGTATTCCTGCTCTGGACGAATCTGCTGGGGATTTATCTCGGAGCCGGTCTGGTCTGGATTACCCTAACCGGTTCCCTGGCGGCCCTTATTTATGTTAACCGCGGTTGGCGGCCGGCCCATTGGGCCGCGTCCTGGAGGACCTGGCGTCATTCCGAGGCCCCAGCGCCGGATATCGCTCTGGTTATACTCCTGGCTATCGTTTTCTTCGTTCGTTTTTACGCCATACGCACTCTGGCCATCCCTCTCTGGGGGGATTCTTTGCAGCATACCATGATTGCCCGACTGATTACGGACCACGGGGGGCTCTTTAATTCCTGGGAACCCTACGCGGAAATGCAATCCTTTACTTACCATTTTGGTTTTCATGCCAACGCGGCGGTACTTCATTGGGCGACCGGATGGACTTTGGAGCGGGCTACGCTTTGGCTGGGGCAAATAATGAATGGCCTGGCAGTGGTCAGTCTCTATCCCCTGGCCTTTCGGTTTACGGGCAACCGCTGGGCGGGGGTAGGATCGGTTCTGTTGGCCGGGCTCCTCTTCCCTTTGCCCATGGGGTACGTCAATTGGGGTCGTTACACCCAGCTTGCCGGTCAAACCATTTTGCCGGCCATGGTGGTGTTGGCCTGGGTAGGGCTTAAAAATCGCGAGCGGGTTTGGCCGGTGCTTTTCCTGGCCTGGCTGACCTTAGGGGGACTGGCCTTGACCCACTATCGCGTATTAATTTTTTTCCTGTTTTTCCTGGTGTCCTATTATCTCCTGGAAACGGACAAAAGGAAAAGCTGGCCCGCTTTACAGAGGATTCTTTTGATCGGCGCGGGAGCGGGGATTATTTTCCTTCCCTGGTTTATTCATGTCTTTTCCGGAAAAATTTTATCGATTTTTTCTTACCAGGTAACGACCTCGCCCCAAAAATTATCCGACTGGACCAGGGGATACAATGCCATCGGTGATTTGCGGGTCTATCTTCCAGTTAAGGGTTGGCTGCTGTTGGCCTTGGCCCTGGGAATCGGGTTATGGCGGAGAGAAAAGGGCATCGCTTTACTGGGGCTCTGGTGGTTCTGGGTAGTTTTGGCGGCCAATCCCCAATGGCTGGGCTTGCCGGGGGCGGGAACTCTGAGCAGTTTTGCCGTCATGATCGCCGTTTATATTCCGGCGGCCGTAATCATTGGGATCTGGGCCGGCACGATCCTGGAATCCCGGATCCGGGGGAGGCGATCCGCCGGGACTTATCTCGCCGTAATGCTCTGTATCGGGCTGGGCCTCTGGGGGGCTGGGAAACGGCTTAACGAAGTGGAGAGGATCAAACACTCCCTAGCCACTCGTTCCGACATGAGGGCCTACACTTGGATCGATCAGCACCTCCCGAAAGAGGCCCGATTTCTGGTGAATTCCGCCTTTGCCTACGATGATACCATGATTGTGGGTGTAGACGGCGGTTGGTGGTTGCCTCTGTTGGCCGATCGGAAGACGATGCTCCCCCCGCTGAATTACGGATCGGAAACCGGTCCACGTCCGGATTATGTATCCTGGGTCAATGCCCTGCCCCGCCTGATAGCGAAACAGGGGCTTAGTAGTCCGGAAGTGATCAACGAAATAAAAAAAAGGGGACTCACCCATATTTATATCGGGCAGAAATCCGGGCAGGATAGTCTTTATGGAATTTCCGGGCTAAGCGCAAATCCCCGGATGCGGCTGCTGTATCATCAGGACCGGGTCTGGATTTTTGAATTTCGGGTTTAGTTGGCCTAACGGGCTCATCAAAGTTCAAGGAACCGGTTTTGGATTAAACCCCTCTACCCCGCGGGGCGCCCGCGAAGCATGTAAATAACAGACCCCCAGTCATTGCGATGAGAGTAATGACAATCAATCCCCAATTGGGTACAACGTTCCCCAAGCTCGACTGGGGGATTGTTCGCTTCGTCGCAGTTCATAAGCGGCTTGATCTTATCGTACCTTCAAAATGGGCAAGCCCCTTAGGGCAGCGGAAAGGGTTAATCCGGGCGGGACTTGGTTCGGTTCCAGAGGTTTTCCCAGTCTTCCGGAGTCAGGGACTGGGAATTTTTTCCTATATATTCCGGGTCAGCCAGCAGACGCAGAAATCGCGTTAAAAATTTGCGGTTCGCACTTCTGAGGGCATTTTCAGTATGGATGCCTAAAAATCTTCCCAGGTTTACCAGGGCGAAGAGCAGGTCCCCGAGTTCTTCCCGGGCCGCGGACGGGTCAGGACCTTCGATGGCCTCCTCCAACTCCCCCAATTCCTCGTGCACCTTTTCCAGAACGCCGCGAATATCAGGCCAGTCAAAGCCTAAGCCGGCCGCCCGCTGGGAAATACGATGGGCCTTCAACAGGCTGGGCAGGGCTGCCGGGATGGAATCAAAGGGACTTTGGTCGGGTTTTTCTTCGGCCTTTAGCCCCTGCCAACCCTGGACCACCTCTTCCGCTTTGCGCCACCGCGCCTCGCCAAAAACGTGGGGGTGACGGCGGATCATCTTCTCCTGGATCTTTTCCATAACTTCAGAGAGGTCAAAGACCCCTCGTTCTTCATAGATCCGGCAGATAAACACCATCAAAAAGAGGAGATCTCCCAATTCTTCACAGATATCTTGGGGGGCTTCCCGATCCAGGGCCTCGGCCAATTCGTAGGTCTCTTCCAGAAGATAGATTTTTAGGCTTTCCGGGTCCTGCTTCCGGTCCCAGGGGCAACCCTGGGGACCTCGCAGGCGGGCCAGGAGTTCTCGAAGATCCTCAAGTCCGACTGGCGGCTTATCGGGAATTGTCATAATCGGGGTATTTCGGCTTGCTTTTGAGGAGTCGTTGTTTTTCTTCCCAATACTCCCGAAGTTCTTTTTTCTTCCGAACGAAGTCCTCCGTTATTTTGCCGGGGACGAGCAGGGTGATTCGATCGGTCAGGGAGATCACCCAGGGGAAAAAAAGGGACTGGTTGATGATCGAATGCTGCTTGGGCAGGAGCAGGGCCAACAGGGTAACCAAGAAAAACACCACGACTATTCCCTTGATCAGGCCGAATAATCCACCCAGGGCCCGATCCACCCAACCGAAGAGGGTGAGTTGAGTTATCTTTTTTATCAGGAGCCCAAAGGCCCGGAATAGAAAAAAACTCAAGGCGAGAAGAAGGAAGAATGAGAAAAAATAAAGCGTTACCAGGTAATTTTGAGTAAAACGAAACAGAAAGTGGGCCAAATCGTTGTAATAATAAAAAGCCAGGAAGAAGCTGGCGATAATTCCGAGAAGGGTGGCGGCCTCTTGGATGATCCCGCGATAAAAGCCTCGAACGGCAATTAGAACTACGATAATCAGGATGGCCAAGTCGAGCAGGTTCATGAGTAACCCCTAGCCAAAAAGTATTTAAAATATTTTTGGCTGTAATAAAAACCACTTAACAGATTCAAAGACAAATTCTCAGAACAATGGAGTAAGAAGCTAACCATGGAACAAGAAAAGTGTCTATAGAAGGTGGTAGCAAAGGAGAAATCAATAGTCAAGTAAATTCATAAGATTGCGAAAAAGAGCCGGGTAGAAAAAAATGTTGGGAAAGCAGAAAAGATGGTATAATAAAAACGATTTATCGGGAAAACCCAAGGCCCTGAACGGGCATCCGCAAAAGGGGGGAAAGACTCACGGAAACCTTGGAAAAAGACATGGCCGAGCAGGAACCCATCCGCCGGATCAGTTTTGAGGATAACCAGGCCGCCCAGAACTTATTCGGCGAGCATAATCTCAACGTCAAATTAGTCGAGGAGCGACTGGGGCTTAAAATCACCACCCGAGGCAATACCCTCCAAATCAGGGGGGAAAGTCCGGATATCCTTTTAGCCGAGAAATTATTTCTGGAACTCTATGAGCTCCTAAAAAAAGGATTTCCGCTTTACCCCAACGACCTGGAGTTCGCCATTCGCTTCCTGCAGGAAAACCGTCAGGGATCTCTTCAGGCGGTATTCTTGGATACCGTCTACGTGACTTCGCAAAAACGGGTCATCACCCCCAAAACCCAAAGACAAAAAGATTATATTGAATCCATTCGAAGAACGGATATCGTCTTCGGCATCGGCCCGGCCGGGACCGGGAAAACCTACCTGGCCATGTCCATGGCCGTGGCGGCGTTGATGAAAAACGAGGTGATTCGGATTGTTTTGGCCCGCCCGGCCGTGGAAGCCGGTGAGAAACTGGGGTTCCTGCCCGGAGATCTTTATGAAAAAGTAAATCCCTACCTTCGTCCGCTTTATGACGCCCTGCACGACATGATGAATTTTGAAAAGGCCAGCAAGCTGGTGCAACGGGGAGTCATCGAGGTCGCCCCGTTGGCCTTTATGCGCGGCCGGACCCTGAATGATTCTTTTGTCATCCTGGATGAGGCCCAGAATACCACTTCGGAGCAAATGAAAATGTTCCTGACCCGATTGGGGTTCAGTTCGAAGGCGGTTATTACCGGTGATGTCACCCAGATTGATTTGCCGGAGGGAAAAATGTCGGGGCTGGTGGAGGCCCGGAAAGTTTTAGAGGGGATCAAGGGCATCGACTTTATCTATTTCACCAAAAAAGACGTTATTCGCCACCCCTTGGTGCAGGAAATCATCCAGGCCTATGAGGAACGGGAGAAAAGGGGAAAGGGCTTTTAAGTCGCTTTGAAATTCGCCTAAATCATGGAACGCTCTGATCGCGATAAGAAAGTCAAATCCTTCCGGATCTCCGGTAGGTGGGAGAAGGAACCGATTTCCCCCAAGGACCGGTTCCTGGAGCAATGGAACAAGGTTCAGGATCTGGTTAAGGGGAAATTAATCCTCTTAATCGGTCTTTGTCTGTTCATTATGGTCGTGAATACCCCCAGCTTGCTTATTCCCCCGCACCATTTCCAGGTCGGCGAGGTGGCGCCTTATGATATCAAGGCCAAGCAGGATCTGCTGGTGGAAGATCAGGACGCCACCGATTCAAAAAAGAAAGAAGCCGCCAATGCCGTTCCGGCGGTCTACGATTTCGACGAGGGGGCGGTAAGCGCTTTGACGCAACGTATCCATCAGGGTTTTCAACTGCTCCGAGAAAGCGCCAGTAAAGGCGCCGGCAAGACCGGCCTGGCGGGAAATGAGGTTCGGGGGAAACTGGAAAAGGCTTGGGGGATAGAGTTGACCCCGTCGGAAACCAAAGCCCTGACCAAAGACCGCTTTTCAGTTTCCCTGGAAGAAGGTCTGACCAAAATGATCCAATCGGTCATGGCCGTAGGCGTAGTTGGCAACAAGCTTACCTTGATGAGTGAACACCAGCGGGGGATTGTAGTTCGGAAACTGCCCTTTGGCCGGGAATTGCCGGTCAAGGATGTGGAGCAATTTCCCGACCTGAACGAGGCCCGTGACCGTCTGGAAAAACAAGCGGCTTACCTGCTCACCGGCCCCCGAGGGGGAATGCGGCCATTAAGCATTGCCTTGGCCCAAAAACTGGTGGTCCCCAACCTTTTTTTTAATAAAATTGAGACCGATCAAAGGCGCGCGAAAGCCTTCCAAGAAACCCGGCCGGTTTTTTTTCAGATAAAGAAAGGGGAGCCTATTGTTCGGGAAGGAGAAAAGATCGACGAGGCGGCCCTGACCAAAATTCAACTCCAGTTCAAGCAGCAGCAGGGACTCGATATCTTCCTCACTTCCTTAGGCCTGGTACTGCTCTGGGGGCTGTTCGTCTATATGTCTTTTCGCCTGGTGGTGGACAGCCTCAAGCCCAACCTGAATAATTGGCGGGACCTTATTTTTCTAACGATCATGCTGGCCCTTTCCTTCCTGACGATCCGAACCGCCGATTTCATCGCCCAGGCTTTTGTCGGCGGCCTACCCGGCATGACCCCACGCAATTTCTTGCTGGCGATCCCTTTGGCCGCCGCTCCCATGATGGTCAGCCTGGTTTTGGGGCCGGTGCCGGCTATTCTCTTCACACTGATTCAGTCCTCCTTAACGGCCCTGTTCTTAGACGTCGGACCGGGCCTTTCCCTGTATTTCGCCATTGCCGGACTCTGGGCCGCTCAAAGTCAACGCACTTGCCACAATCGCTGGGACCTGATCCGACTGGGTTTTTATTTGGGCCTCTTGAACATCGGCAGTTCCCTGACCCTGCAACTGATGCAGGGCCAGACTGTTTTCTTGGGAAACCATTGTCCACCTGCTCCTGGGTTTCTCAGGGGGCGTTTTGTCCGGTATCGTAGTGACCGGATTCAGCCCTCTGGTGGAAAAACTCTTCGGTTATGCCACCGATATGCGCCTGCTGGAACGGGCCAACATGGACCAGCCCTTGCTCCGGGAATTGATGATCCAGGCGCCCGGGACCTATCACCACAGTATCATCGTCGGCAATATGGTCGAGGCGGCGGCGGAAGCCATTGGCGCCAAACCCCTGCTGGCCCGGGTGAGCGCCTACTACCACGATATCGGCAAGGCCCCCAAGCCCCTATATTTTATTGAAAACCAAATGGGGGGTGAGAACAAGCATGAGAAACTGGCCCCTTCCATGAGCAGTCTGATCCTGATCTCTCACATTAAGGAGGGAGTGGATATGGCCAAACACTATAAATTGGAATCGCCTATTGTCGATATCATCGAGCAACATCATGGGACCAGCCTGATTTCCTATTTTTACCAGAAGGCCCTGGAATTGAAGGGCGATGATCCCGCTCAGGTTTCCACCGTAGATTTTCGCTATCCCGGACCAAAACCCCAAACCCGGGAAGCCGGTCTGGTCATGTTGGCCGATGGCATTGAGGCGGCTTCTCGAACCCTGGTGGATCCCACCCCGGCCCGGATTCAAGGTCTGGTGAGCAAGATCATCACCAACGCTTTTGCCGACGGCCAATTGGATGAATGTGAGTTGACCTTGAAAGATCTCAATCAGATCGCCGGCAGTTTCAATAAAATCTTAAATGGTATTTTTCACCATCGGATCGAGTACCCGGAATCGCCGGGCAAGACCGGCCAGGCCAAGAAGAGGAGCAATGGAGATTCAACTAAACAATCGCCAGAATTGGATTCCTTTGAAGGAAATTCAACAAAGGCTGCCGTCGCTGATAAGGGTCTTGGAGCCTCAAGCGGGTGAAGTGAGCCTGTTGCTGGTGGAGGACCGGGAGATTTCGCGCTATAATCGGCGGTACCTCAACCGGCCCGGGCCGACGAATGTTTTAGCTTTTTCCCTGCGCGAGGGACTTTTTCCGGAAATTAATCCCGGTCTCTGGGGTGACATCGTCGTCTCCACGGAAACAGCGGCCCGCGAGGCCCGGGAGTATGGGACCTCTCTGCTGGATCGGGTGTTTTTCCTGATCGTGCACGGCTGGCTGCACCTCCAAGGGTATGACCATGAACGATCGAAGGAAGAGGAGCGGCTCATGGAACTTCGCACCGGGGAGATCGTGGAACGGATGGGGAAAGAACAAAGGAGGAATGTTTTTATGTCCAAAGCACGTTTGGCCGTCAACGTGGATCACGTGGCCACCCTGCGGCAGGCCCGCAGGGGTATCGAACCCGATCCGGTGCTGGCCGCCGGCATCGCCGAACTGGCCGGGGCCGAAGGCATTATCGTGCACCTGCGCGAAGACCGGAGGCACATCCAGGACCGGGACCTCCGTCTGCTGCGGGAAACCGTCCAGACTAAGTTGAACCTGGAAATGGGCGCGGCCGAAGAGATCATCCGCATCGCCCTGAAGACCAAACCGGATCTGGTCACGCTGGTCCCGGAAAAGCGGCAGGAGCTGACCACCGAGGGGGGGCTGGAAATCGTCAAACAGAAAAAGCGCCTCTCCCAGATCATCGGCCGCTTTCACCGGGCCCGCATCGACGTCAGCCTGTTCATCGATGCCGACCCCGCTCAAATCCAGGCCTCCCGGGAGGTGGGGGCCGATATCGTGGAGCTCCATACCGGCCACTACGCCAATGCCCGCAACGAAAAGGAAGCCGTTAAGCTCTTCGAGCGGATCCGGGAGGGGTCCGAACAGGCCGCCGGCCTGGGACTGAAGGTCAGCGCCGGCCATGGGTTGAACTATGTCAATATCAAGCGCTTTGCCGGGGTAGGGGAGATAGAGGAATACAGCATCGGTCACAGCCTGATGGCCCGGGCCATCTACGTGGGGTTGGATCAGGCGGTGCGGGAGATGATCGCCTTGATCGAGCAGTTGTCATAGGTGACCGTTGTAAAACGATTTTATTTGTGTAGCACAGCCGCCCTCGGCTGTGCTCTCATGATTTGCTATTTACATGTTTTGCTGGTTTCCTTCCGGGCATAGGGGTTAATACGAAAATAGAATTGATCACCGCTTTTTAGGCGTTTTGTTTTTGCCGTCATCCCGGACTCGATCCGGGATCGAGGTGACCCAAGACCTTCACGGCCCTGGATTCCGGATCGCGCTTCACTTGTCCGGAATGACGACTTATACTGGCTTAAGGCCATTTTCATGCTTCGTGGGTGGCCCCTGGGCCATGGGGGTTTAATACAAAATTAAAAACGAATGTCGAACTTCGAACGCTGAATTTCGAATTTCGAAGTTTTTGAAGTAGGGTAGGGGACTTCGGCGAGCCCTTCGACCGGACTTCGGCGAGCCCGTCGACCGGCTCGGGGCCTTGAGTTTATCGAAAGGCTCAGTCGAGCCGTTCATCCCCATCCGCCCCTGGGTGGACCCGGATCGGCTCAGACGCGCTGGTCCAGGATCTATCTTTTCCCGCACGGGTAGCCTAGACATTGAAAAGAAACCTCCCAAGAATACTAATTCGGTATTGAACAACTTAAATAATATAATAATATCAATTAGATCTATCAATTGAATTCACGTTTATTTTTGATAATTGCGGAACTGCTTAGTATTTGAAAAGAAACTATTCAATATATTGTTGGCAAGAGGAAAAATGGAATACGAAGATAGAATTGTCTGTTTTATGGACATCCTTGGTTTCAAGGCTCATGTCAAAAAAACAGACACTAAAGATAATAAAGAAAATATAAAAAATATCGATAATATTGCAAGTTCAATAGAAGCAATTAGATATTTTACGGACATGGACAAGCCAGAAGGAAATGAGGGGAAGCAAATCACACAGTTTTCAGACTCATTGGTTATCTCTTTCCTATCTGATGAAGAAAGTGGTGTCTTTAATTCATTATTGACGATTCTATGGATCCAAATAAGCTTAGTACGTCATGGAATTTTATGCCGTGGAGGAATTGTTAGAGGGAAGCTTGTCCATACAGAGAAATATTTATTTGGCCCTGCAATGGTCAATGCATATACGCTTGAATCAAAAGCGGCTCTCTATCCAAGAGTTATCCTTGATGAGTCGATAATTATTTCTGGCATGAAGGCTCATGGGAAACACCATTTTGCCCATCATGAAAAAGAAAGCATCATGAGTCTGTTGAAGAAAGATTCAGATGGAATGTATTACATAGATTATATAACAGAATCACAATCCGAGCTTGATGATCCTACATATGACTATCCACAGTATATGCATGAGTTAGGTCAAATTATCAAAGAAGGATTAAAGAGTTCTGATCCTTCAATACTTATTAAATATCAATGGTTAAAAGAAAAATATGTGCATCATGTGAAAGAATTAAAAAATATTTACAAAGACGATATTGATAAAGATATTTCAGATGCATATTTGTGCTTACCAGAATTTAAAATAAACAATTTGTCAACAAATAAATTCAGCGGACGCAAAAAGCCGCGCCGCTGATTTGAACGTTAGCCCAGAATAAGAGAATGTTGATGGGTGTCCATGTCAAATATCACAAATGATGATTTTCGTGCATATCTTGAAACGTTCCACCGCGTTTATTCGACAAACTCGTTACCTACGTGCCCGAGGAGTATCGCAGGGATTTGCTACGGGTTCGGCATCTGCAAGACTCTAAGGTTGTTGGTTACGTATCAACGACTTACGGAGTCGGCTACGAGTATGGCCAGGTACCACCGGCACGATAGAGGCTTCTTTTGGCAGCCGTCACGCGGATGAGTACTTCTATGGCTATCCGAGAGGGCTCATCGAAAATGATGGGGATTTCTATTTGTCTGACCGGGCGCGACTTCAAAATGGTATCCTGCACTGTTGAAGACCGAATTCCACTTCGGCTTGAAGGGCCGGAAGCTTCCGTCACACTTGAAAATCTTCAGTGGACGTTTAGGCGACAGTCTCGGCGGATTTCTTACGCCGAGTTTTTCGCCAACAGGGCATCCGATTACTGGTCGGTTGAAAAGGCTGTAGAGCGGGCAATGGATGAAGTGCTTGTGCAGGCGAGCGTTTACGCCGGCGGCGTGAAGCGATTCAAGACGACCGTCAGCGATTATTTAGAACGCTTCAAGAAGGGGCATGTCCTTCTCCTTGGCGATTTCGGTCCGGAGGGCACAGAGCGTATTCAGAGAATCACGGAGTTCTTGGTGCCCTGGGGTACTACGGCTTTACCCTCCAGGATGTGCGTGAAGTGCCCGAGTACGATTTGCGTCAGAAACTTACGGCGGTAGCGCCTGTGTGTCGGTTCGTTGTAGTGGACGATTCATCACGTGCTGGACAGGCGGCGGAGCTTCCAATCATAGAAATGCTCCGCGTGACAACAATTGTGATGAGACTGCGTGGCTCCCAATCGACGTTTGTCACCCGTGGCCTAAGTGTGACTTCCAAACCATCTTGGAGATCGAATACGATTTTACCGACATCGAAAAGGTTTTGATCGAAGCCGTCCAATGGGCCGAATCAACGATTGAAGAACTACGGGACCGCTACTCTGGAAACTATCCGTGGAGATCAGACCAAAAAGAGGCGCATAACCATAAGGATTGAGACGATCCTGAAAGGTCGTTTCAATCCCTTGTTCAAGAAGCCCGGCTATATTTAGATGAAGTATATAGGGTAAAG
The DNA here is from genome assembly GCA_963843145.1 of uncultured delta proteobacterium. GTDB lineage: Bacteria > Desulfobacterota > RBG-13-43-22 > RBG-13-43-22 > RBG-13-43-22 > CAVQSS01. The sequence continues at coordinate 272,263 of CAWJJC010000027.1, read as the reverse complement.
GTAAGAGGTGGGAAGACTGAGGAGTGGATCAGAGAAGGTGTCGGACCAAGAAGACCGGAAGAGGACAGGTAAAGTGGTTTAAGAAAGTAAACTTCGCCATTTTCACCCATCATTTGGAAGAATCAATTGGTTTTTCAGACTCAGGGCATAGAAGTCCCTGCCGATTTAGTTCTTTGACATTTTGGATTTAAGAAAAGGGTCGTAGGCAGACCGTTCAAGAACTGTCGAAGGTCAATTGAGGCGTAAGACCCGTGATGAAGGAAACGCCGGATGAATTCCAGGGAATCAAGGGCCATCGTTCTCAACCGCCGGCTCCCGGGTTTGGGATAGCAGAAGAAGACGGTGTATTTTTCACTTTGATGAGGGCTTGGATCGTCTTGTCATATCAAATCGGTCATCATGATACTTCTTCTTTCTTGCTTAAAGAATCACCCCTTTTCATTAGTGATAACTTTTTTTGAGGTTTACTAGTAGACTAAACTGTGGTAATCCTAAAAGTGAATAAAATTAACAACATCCTCTTTATAAAAGGGCGAATTAAGGAGACGGTTTTACTGACATAATGGAAACACTGATGGATGTTATCAGCGTGAAAAGTCATGAGGACTATACGTTAGAGCTTGTTTTTGAAAATGGGGATAAACGACTATTTGACATGAAGCCTTTTCTTAATAAAAAGCCATTTGTCAAACTCTTTAATTCTCCTCTTTTCTTTAAGGCATCTGTCGGATATGGAACCGTAGTTTGGCCCGGAAATATAGATATTGCACCCGAGACACTTTGGGCACAATCCGTCCCGGCCTAACCAATTAGGATTGAGACGATCCTAAAATGTCGTTTCACTTCGTGGGGATCGGAATGGGGGTCGGGCCCAATGCTGTTAACTTAAGGGTAATTCCCTTGCCTAAAGTGTCATCCCGGCGAAAGGCGGGGTCCAGAAGGCCTGAAAAATCTGGATTCCGGCTTTCCGCCGGAATGACGGCAACGACTTAATTTTAGGACTAAATCTGTTAAGTTAACAGCTTTGGGTCTGGCCACGCGAACTAACTGATTTTAGATAGATTGTTGGCAATCTTGCTCTCTAAAAGTGGTTATACTTGGCCAGGAAGCAGTACGGTTTGACAATGTTTAATTATCAATTGGTTGGCGTGGCCCGACTCCCCCGACGGACCCCGACTAACCCCCGCGAAAAACCACCTATGAAAGTGAGGATGTTCGTCATGACCCGTCTTAGTCGATGTTTCGCAATTTCGACCGTTTTTTCTTTTCTTCCGTTCCTCATATTGGCAATGGTTCTGGCCGGTCCTTCTCCGGTAAGGGCCATGGGTAGCGCCACCCTTCCCGCGCTGTCGGGTCAGGGATCGCCTTCCGGCCCAATCACCCTCTGGTACCCGAGCGATGCTCCGGAAACTACCCTCACCAGGGGTCCCTTCGTGCTGAGCGCCGCTTGGGATGGTGCGCCCATTCGCGGCAACGGCGGCCTGATCATACTCTCTCACGGGTCGGGGGGCTCCGCCATGTTGTATCACGACCTGGCGCGCGTCCTCGTGGAGGCAGGGTTCGTCGTTGCGGCGCCGGAACACCAGGGCGACAACTGGCGGGATCAGACGAAGACCGGCCCTGAATCTTGGAAGCTACGACCGGCCGAGGTGTCCTCGGCTATTGACCGGGTTCAGGGAGAACGGCGTTTTGCCCCCCTGCTCAACAGGGACAAAGTCGGTGTCTTCGGCATGTCGGCGGGAGGGCTCACGGCCCTCGAGTTTGCGGGCGCCACGTGGAGCCTGAATCGCCTCGTCCAGCATTGTGCCGATCACCTCGAAGAAGATAAGGGGTTCTGCGCCTTCCGGGAAATGGTCGCGGGAAAACTTGACCAGGAGATGATGGAACGTCTCAAGAAACAATTCGTGGAGGGGGCCAAGTCCGGCAAGGTGGACAGCAGGGAATACGGCCATCAGGACGGCCGGGTGAAGGCGGTGGTTGCGGCAGTGCCGGTGGCCGCCGTCATCGACCCGGCAAGCCTCCGCGCCCTTCGCGCTTCAACGGGTCTCATCTCCGCCGACAAGGATCAGGTGCTCGCTCCCCGATGGCACGTACTCGCCGTGGAAGCGACCTGTTCCTCGTGCACGGCCCTTGGCACGCTCAAGGGGGGAGGTCACATGTCGATCCTCTCCCCCCTGCCTGACGAGATCGTTCGTGGTCTGGGTGCGTGGGCAAAGGACCCTCCCGGCTTCGACCGCTCTTCTCTCACACCCATCTACAAGGGTATCGCCGGGTTTTTTTCACCGGCCGTCTCTTCCAATGACGAGACATATTAAATAGTTCCAGGAATATGGCGACTTGATCCGTATGTTGAAAATAATGATGAAATATTCCTCAAGACCATCATTCCCAGCAGAAAAGCTACCAATAAGTACGTGAGGTTAAAGACATGAAAAAGTTAGTATTGGACGAAGAGGAAAAAGATATCCTTGAATCATATGAACGAGGAGAATGGGTGCCGGTCAAGAATGCAAAAAAGGAATTTAAGAAGCTCCAGCAATACGCAAAAAACCCTTCAAAAAGATAAAAGGATTAACATTCGAATGTCTTCCAAGGATCTCGACGAGGTTCAGGTAATTGCGGCACGAGAAGGCATTCCATACCAGACTCTCGTATCAAGTATCATTCATAAGTACGTATCGGGCTATTTAGTTGAAAAGAAGGCTTAACAAGTCGCTGCACCGGTTAGATATTTCTAATGACTATGGCGACTTGATCCCAAGTCTACGCCGCCCCCGGTATACAGATTCGTTGCAGCGGGTTTTGGAGCTGGCCGGCGATTTCCGGGAAGGTTAGCCGATCACCTCGTTAGCGAGCGCAGGGTATGCAGTAGAGGCGGCCGTCGCGGGTGACGGTGCGGGTTTCCATGACGCCTTCGCCGCAGCGGCTGCAGACGAGGGTGGGGAAAATCTGGGCTTCGGCGGGGAATTCGATTTGGGGTTCCGAGACCCGGTAGAGCGACTCCAGGGGATCGTTCAAAAGCTGCTCGATGAATTTTTCCCGGTCGGTCCGGCCGTCGGGACCGGTCGGCTTGACCAGGTCTCCCCGCAGGGCGATCCGTACCGTTTTTCCCGATTTGCGCGATCCGATCGTAAACACCTGTTTTCCATAATCCAGAAAAAAGAGATTGCCCTTGCCGAAGGTGCAGCCGCACAAGGACTGCACGGCGTCGACGCTGCAGCTCTGGTTTTCCACCACGGCCACCAGTTCCTCGTCTTCGGAACGGGTCACGCCCAGTTTTTCCATGGCCGCCTTCGCCGCCCGGTAGCCGATGAGCAGGCCCGGGCAGAGATGCCCGTGGAAGCGGACGGTTTCTTGTAAATCAGGGGGATATATTTCCATCGTGATCCCTAAATCCGAAATTCGAAGCACGAAATCCGAAACAAGCCCGAATGTTCAAAATCCAAATGATCGAAACAATAGCCCTTCGGGTTTCGGGTTCAAAGCAAAAATTTAAACATTCTGTGTCAGTCGTCAATCCCTGAATATCTTTTTTAGATCGATCACCAGGTCCGGGAACAGGCCGACTTGAATTTGGTGATCCCCGAGCATAGATGCGAGGTTTTCCGTATTCATGGTTGTCGTTCAACTGAAAGACCATGGCGGTCTTATCAATGGGATGCACGATCCAGTACTCCGGGACCTGCCGGCTTTCGTACAAGGCTAGTTTTTCGATGTAATCATGGGCGGCGGTGGAGGGGGAAATAATTTCGATGATCAGGTCCGGACTGCCCAGGCAGCCCTTGTCGTCCAGTTTGGCGGGATCGCAGATAACGGTCAGGTCCGGCTGAACTACCGAGGTAATGTCCTTTTCAGATTGATCGCCCTCCGGAAGGCGGACATCAAAAGGGGCTACGTATACTTCACAGGGTTTATCTTCCAAAAAATTGTAAAATTTGCTGGCCAGGGCCATTAGGACGTCTTGATGCCGTCGGGAGGGAGTGGGGGTTATATTAAAAGGTTCTCCGTCAATTATCTCCCACCGTTCTTCATCCGTCCACGATAGGTAATCGCCGTAGGTAAATTTTTGGTTTTTTTCAGCAGGGGAGGCCATAGGAGTTTAGTATGTAAATAAAATTGAATACCGTTTTTTAGGCTTTTGTCCACGGTCGTCATACCGGACTTGATCCGGTATCCAGGACCTCCGGAGCTTGCCCGAGGCTGGATTCCGGATCGCACTTCGTTTGTCCGGAATGACGAATCATGGTCAATCCTTATTTTCATGCTTCGTTTACGCCACCAAAGGTAGGTAGATTAAGTATCCAAAAAGAACCCGGTAATTGTCAAGAATTATATTAGGGATTAGCCTCCATCGAGGGCCTTCAAAAAAGTGAGCTGGTCTCCGGGATGCAATTCCTCTCGCCGATCAAAGGGGGCTGCCAGAATCCGGCCGTTGAGGATCAGTTGCAAGGCCGGATCTTTTAAGTCGTTTTCCACCTCCGGACCCAGATTCTCCGGGAGCAAGCGCAACAGATCCTCCAGCGTCTGCCCGGCAAAATCCAGGTCGATTTTTTTTAGACCGCAACGGGCGCAGGTCCCGGTCCCTTCCAGGAAAGTCAGGCTGATCTTCATAGAATCCTTGAATGCCTCCCCTCCATAGAGGATGTTTTCGGTAAGGATGAGATTGAGCCGGCATTCAAGGATTTTATATAACGAGTCACTATGACCTCCAACCGATGGGGAATTGAACCCAGCCGAAATTTTTCTTCGGACACCCTTGGGTCCCAGGGCAGGGTCCCCCAATAGGGGATTTTTGAATAGCCTTGGATAATTTGGGGGGCGGTTCTTTCGGCCATGTCGGGTTTGCCTTTTTGCCCGTTAAACAAGAAGCCCAACACTTTGATCCCATGCAATTTAAGCAGGGTCAGTGTCATCAGGGTATGGTTGATCGTGCCCAGGTTTGGACGTCCGATTACCAGGACTGGAAACCCTACCTGTTTAATCAGGTCGATCACCCAGAACTTTTTTTTCAAGGGCACCATCAGCCCACCCACCCCTTCCACCACCAGGAAGTCGTGATAACGCTGGAGAAGTTTGAGGGCTTTATTGATTATAGATCGAGACCATTCGACCCCGGAGTATTCGGCTGCCGGCAGCGGGGCCAAGGGGGGGACGAGGCAGACCGGGTTCATCAAAGGCGGAGGATCCATCAGTCCAGTGGTATTCAAGATCAGCCGCAGATCCGGCGACATCCATCCGGTTTTGGTTTTTACCGCTCCGCTGGCCGCCGGTTTAAAGTAACCGCAGTCAATTCCCTGTTTCTTTAGGGCCAGAATCAAGGCGGCGGAAACGATGGTCTTTCCCACCCCGGTGTCGGTCCCGGTAATGAAGATACCCGGACCCGCGTTCGTTGTTCGGTGCCGAGCAATTGCTGTTGAGTGTTCGGTGTTCGGCGTTCGGCGAAAAATCATCTCCTTAATCGGGCTACGTTATTCATATTCAGTATCCTTTGCATCTTTCTCTACCCCCGAGACCCTCTACCCTACACCCTGTTCCTCTTACTCTTTCCTCCTAAAGCAACGCCCGCAACGCCGACAAAAGTTCATCCAGGTGTTCCCGGGTATGGGTGGCCATGAGACTGATCCGCAGGCGGCACTGGTTGGCGGGTACGGTGGGCGGGCGGATGGCCGGAATAAAGAGCCCCCTGTCCCCCAGGGCTTCGGAAAGACGCAGGGCCTTGTCCTCCGACCCCACGACGATCGGAATGATCGGCACCGGATGCGCGGAGGGGTCGATCCCGATCCTTTTCAAGCCTTGCTGAAAATAGACGATATTGGCCCGGAGCGTTTGAAGCCGTTGGGGTTCATCCGCCAGCAGACGCAGGGCGCAGCGTGCGGCCGCGCAGACCGAGGGTGGTAGCGCCGTGGAATAGAAGAGGGTTCGAGCGGTGTTGCGCAGGTACTCGATCACCGTTTCAGGTCCGCTAATAAAACCGCCCAAGGACCCCAGGGCCTTGCTGAAAGTCCCCATGGTCAACAGTCCCTCCGGGTCCAGTTGCCAGTATCCCGCGGAGCCTTCCCCCCGGGGACCCAAAACCCCGGTGGCATGGGCGTCATCGACCAGAACCAGAGCTCCGAATTTTTCAGACAGTTTCATCAGTTCCGGAAGCGGTGCCAGGTCGCCGTCCATGCTGAAAACCCCGTCCGTGGCTATGAGTATCCGGGTGCCGGGTCTGGGGGGGGTACCCTGGAGCCGTTTTTTAATAAAATCAACCTGCAAGTGAGGGTAAATTTCCACTTTGGCCGAACTGAGGCGGCAGGCATCCACCAAACTGGCGTGGTTGAGGGCATCGCTGAAGATCAAATCACCTTCCCCAACCAGTGCGGGAATGGTCCCGATATGGGTGAGATAACCCGAGGAGAAGATAAGGGCGGCCCCGGTCTCTTTGAAAAGAGCCAATTCCTTTTCCAGTTGGGAATGGTTTTGTTGATTTCCGGAAATTAGCCGGGAGGCCCCCATACCGGTCCCCAATTGTTTCGTGACGGCCCCCGCCTCTTCGATCATCCGGGGATGGGTGGCCAGCCCTAAATAGTCATTGGAGGAAAACTGGATCAGGGACCGGCCATCGATTTGGATAGTCGGACCGATCGGGCCCTCCACCACGCGCAGCGAGCGGTAAAGGCCATTCTGCCGGAAACGGGACAGTTCGGCATCATAAAAGCGAAGGAAAGAATCAGGAATCATATAGTAATGAACGTCGAACATTGAACATCGAACGCCCAACCTCGAATGAAAAACAAACCTCTTTTACGAATTGGAGCACCTATTTCTGTTTCTTCATCTCTTCCCATTGAACATTCGATGTTGGAAGTTCGATGTTCGACGTTCATCTTTTCAATAACCCTTCCGAAGTCCATCCAGAGGTGGAGGGATAATGAAAGGTCATAGGGTATTTTCATTAAGGCCCGGTAACCTTTTCTATGGCCCGGTAGGTTCCCTGAACCAACTGTTTCAAGCCCGGCAGCGAGATACCCAGTGGCGGCAGGAGAACGATGACGTCTCCCAGGGGGCGGATGATGATCCCCTGATTCCGGGCCTCGAGAATAACCCGATGACCCATGCGGGTTTCCAGCGGGTAAGCGATCTTGGATCCTTTGTCCTGAACCAGTTCGATGCCCACCATCAACCCCTTCTGTCGGACTTCCCCCACCTGTCTCAGCCCGTCAAAAGGCTCCAGCAGCCCTTTCATATACAGAATTTTTTCTTGAAGTTTTTTGAAAAAATTCTGTTCGTGCATCAGACTTAGATTCTCAAGCGCCACGGCACAGGCCAAAGGATTCCCCGTGTAAGTGTGTCCGTGGTAAAAGGTTTTTAAGGCCTCCACCGGACCTAAAAAGGCCTGGTACAGGGTCTCGGTGGTCAAAGTGGCCGCCAGGGGGAGATACCCGCCGGTAATCCCTTTTCCCAGGCAGAGCAGGTCCGGGGTTACTTTTTCCTGGTCACAGGCAAAAAGGGTCCCGGTCCGGCCAAAACCCACGGCCACCTCATCGGCGATCATCAGGATTTTATAATGATCACATAGTTCGCGGGCCCTTTTCAAGTACCCGGAGGGGAAGGTGATCATCCCAGCCGCTCCTTGAACCAGCGGTTCCAAAATAAAGGCGGCTAGGGAGCGATGGCGCCGGGCCATGACCTGCTCCAGGCGATCCAGACATTGGATCCGACAGGTATCCGGTTTTTTTCGGAGCGGGCAGCGGTAACAGTAGGGGGAAGGGGCTTGAACCGTTTTAAAGAGCAGGGGTTGATAGACCTGGTGAAACAGCGCGATGCCTCCCACGCTAACGGCCCCCAGCGTATCCCCGTGATAGGCATTTTCCAGGCAGAGAAAGGTCTTTTTGTCCCGCCGCCCCTGATTGGCCCAGAACTGGTAAGCCATCTTCAGGGCGACCTCCACCGCGGTAGATCCGGAGTCGGAATAGAAGACCCGTTGCAGGCCTTCGGGCGCCGCCTGAATCAGCTCCCTGGCCAGGGTGATGGCCGGCGGGTGGGAAAGACCGAGCAGGGTAGAATGGGCCATCCGCGCAAGTTGGGCTTTAATGGCCCGATTCAGTTTCGGGTGGCCATGCCCGTGTACGGTTACCCAGAGGGAGGAAACGCCGTCGATATAGCGATTACCCCGGGTATCATAAAGATAGAATCCCCGGCCGCGCTCGATGATCAACGGCTCTTCCCTTTCCCAATACTGCTGGGGAGTAAAAGGGTGCCAGAGATAGTGATGATCCCAGCGGGCTAGTTTTTTTTGGTTCCGCTCTTGAGCGGGTTCAGTTTTTTCACGCAAAGCGCAAAGGGCTGAGCGCTGAGCGCTGAGCGCCAAAGGGGTCGGGTTGCTCTTTTCCCGCCGTTTTTTTTCTTCCCTCTTCCGTCTTCCGTCTTCCATCTTATATCTACACTCTGGGCGTAAGCCCCAGGTCGATTATTTCCTGTATATCCGTTTCCGGGCTTCGCCCCTCGGTGGTCAGATAATTCCCGATCATGGTCCCGTTACAGCCGGCCAGGTACATCAGCGGCTGCAGGGTTCGCAGCCCTTTTTCCCGGCCCCCGCAGGTGCGGATGTCGGCTTGGGGCAGGATCAAACGGAACAAAGCGATGGATTTTAAAATCTCCAGCGGCGAAAGGGGCGGCTGGGAGGCCAGCGGCGTCCCGGGGATAGGATTCAAAAAATTCAAGGGCACCGAGTCCACCTTCATTTTTTTGAGAATGAAGGCCAGCTCCACCCGGTCGTTCAACGTTTCACCCAACCCGAAGATCCCTCCGGAACAAAGATCGAAGCCGGCCTCCCGGGCGGTGCGGAGCGTGGCCAGGCGATCGGAGAAAGAGTGGGTAGTGCAAATGGACGGGTAATGCCTAGGTCCTGTCTCTAGATTGTGATGGTACCGGACAAGCCCGGCTTTCTTTAAAGACCCGGCCTGTTCCGGGGTCAATAGGCCCAGAGAGGCGCAGGGACTGATCTTCTTCTTTTCCCCCAGGTGGGAGACTACCCGACAGATCCGGTCCAGTTCCTTTGGACTCAGCAGGGAACGGCCGCTGGTGACCAGACTGAACCGGGCCGCCCCCAGGGACCCGGCCCGGCCGGCGGCCTCCAGGAGGTCGGATTCGCTCAGCAGGGGATACTTTTTGGTCCTGGCCGGATAATGGGAAGATTGGGCGCAAAAGGTACAGTCCTCCGAACAGCTCCCGGACTTGGCATTGACGATGGCACACAGATCGACGATTTTTCCTTTGTAATGATTCCGTATCCGATTGGCCCAAAAGAGCAGTTCCAGAATATGCTCAGGCTTTTTTAAGCGGGCTACCCAGAGGGCTTCTTTTTTGGTGAGGGCCTCGCCCGCGATCACTTTCCGGGCGTAATCGGCCAAAAGAGATAGATTCAAGGTTTCTCCTGTCTGTTAACCAATTTGTTCAATAAGGTTTACAGTTATAAACGAATCCCTCCAGACTGTCAAGATCTCCCCCTTGAAAAGGAGTTGATAAAAAGCAATTATTAGGCTAAATTCTTATCGCTTTCTTTATTGTATTTAGCGGGATGACTCTTTATTAGGATGAAGTTGCTATGCGGGCATTTGGATTTGTTTCGGATTTCAAATTTAAACCAAAAATTCAAATGGAAGCCTCGGAACCATCAGGAGCGCTATGACCCAAGATAAATACCCTCTCCAGGACAAGGAACGTCTTTTCGACCTTCTCATCCATGACCTGCGCAGCCCCTTGGCGGTTGCGGCCACCAGTGTCCATAACCTCCTCCATCGAGGGGAACGGTACGGGCCTTTGAATGAAAAACAGAGTCAGGTTATGGAGCGAATCGCTCGGAACGTCCAAAAGTCCCAGTGCTTGATCCAGGAGATGATTGAAATCCTGCGCTCCGAGGAGGGGATTTTCCAACGGGAATATTTTTACCTGGAACCGGCTTTGCGGGAGGCCTTGATGGATGCCCTGGGGGTAACGCTGCCCCAGATTCATGATCGGCTTCTCCAAGCCGTCCAACCCCATGAATTTCAGACCCTCTTGGAATCCCAGGGGATTTTCTTTCGGGTCGAAGGAAGATTCTGCAGCTCTTTTTTTTGCCATGACCAACGAAAGATCCAGCAAATACTGCGCAACCTGATCAGCAACGCCTTGAAATACCGCCGAAAAAAAGTCCGGATTCAGATTGCCGGAGAGGCGGATTTAGTCATTCAGGTAGAAGATGACGGGCCGGGGATCTCGACCGAGGGGCAGAAAACGATTTTTGGTCGATTTGTTCAATTGGAGCCGGCTGCCGTCTTTCCTTTGGCGGGGTTGGGCCTGGGCTTGGCCGGTGTGAAGACTCTGGTCGAGGCCATGGGAGGTGAAATCACATTGAAAAGTCGGGAAGGGGCGGGTACAACCTTCACCGTTATCATTCCCCCTCTATACCGAAGAAAGGAGTCGGCAATGGGTAAGGATTCAATTCTGAACGATAAATCTATCTTAGCGGTGGACGATGAACCCGATGTTCTGGATATCTTGGAGGAGGAGATTAACGCGGAATGCCGGGGATGTCGGATTCTACGGGCCACGAACTATGATCAGGCCATGGAGTATCTGGCCAAGGAACCATTCGATCTGGTGATCCTGGACATTATGGGGGTCCGGGGTTTCGAGCTGCTGGACGAGGCCAAAAGACGAGGGTTGCCGGTGGCTATGTTGACGGCCCATGCCTTGTCCGCGGAGTCCCTGAAAAAGTCCATTGAGAAGGGCGCCCGGGCCTATCTGCCCAAGGAGAAACTGGGGGATGTAGTTCCCTTCCTGGAGGATATCCTGCTATACGGAAATGAAGAGGGTTGGAATCGCCTGTTCGGCCGCATGGGAGATTTTTTTGACCGCCGCTTCGGCCCGGACTGGCAGCAGAAGGATACCAGGTTCTGGAACTCTTTTTCGGGCCAAATCGGGGGCCGCTTCGACCGGGTGGTGATTAAATAACGGACGATTTTGTTGACACCCCCGAATGGCCGATCAGGAAGGGATAAGGACCATGGACTCCAAGCTTCAGAATATAAGTATCTTGATTGTAGATGACGAGCCGGATATCCTCAGCCTGCTGGAGGAAGAGATCGGCGAGGCCTGTACGAACTGTAGGGTGAACAAGGCCGAGACGTACGAGTGGGCCGTGGATTTGCTGAGCTCGATTTCCTACGATCTGGTTATTTTGGATATCATGGGCGTTCGGGGCTTTGACCTCCTGACCCAGGCGGTGAAGCGAAAATTTCCGGTGGTGATGCTCACGGCTCATGCCTTCTCTCCCGAAACCCTGAAGAAAGCCATAGAGCAGGGCGCCAGGGCCTATCTGCCGAAAGAAAAGATCGGAGAAATAGTTCCCTTCCTGGAGGATGTCCTAGCCCACGAACCGATCGCGGGTTGGCGGCGCCTGTTTGAACGGTTGGGCGATTATTTCAGCCGGCGCTTTGGACCGGATTGGCAAATGGATGATGAACCATTCTGGAAGGAATTTAATGAAAAATTGAAGACCGACGGCATATCTTATGTGGAAACGCCGGGCCAGAAGCTGGGGTTTTATTAAGTTTTCAGAATTAATGTCCTAGCATTTATTACTATCCAAAGAACAAGGGGAGAAGCATGAATCCTCAATCGGAACGCCGCCGATCGGCCAGGGAGGGACGGTCAGTCCCGAAAATAGGCGCCCTTTATTCTTCCCTCAAGGAGCCTTTTTCCCCCGCTTCAACGGAGTGGGTTCCTCTTTTTGTAGATCTCCTCAATGAAAGCCGGAACGGGTTTTTGGCCCTGACCGATTCCGCCCTGGAGGAAGGGACTCCCATCGGCCTGGAGGTTTACTCCCCCAAAGAAAAAATCTGGAGTCCTTTTCAGGGCCGGGTCGTCTGGTGCGCCCCGGTGAGTCAAAAAGAAGGCCTCTTCCACTTAGGTCTGGACCTTCATCCGGCGGATCAGCAATGGCCGATCCCCCACCCCCCGGCTAACGGAGACAACCGTCGTCCGCTGACAACCGATTATGAGTTTTTTCTCCGCACCAAGCTTTTGCAGGCTATCCCCCGCAAGGCGGTTGCTCCAGTCCTGAACAGCATTTTCCGCGTATCGGTCCCGGCCGGGGAACGGTTCATCAACCAGGGGGATCCCGGGGATACTTTTTTTATCATCCAGCGGGGGTCCTGTTTGGTCCATCTGGAGAAGGGCGGCGAATTGATCTTTATCACCCGTCTCCGGGAAGGGGATCTGGTGGGCGAGATGGCCGTGCTTACCGGGGAACCCCGAAGCGCCCGGGTGACGGCCGAGACCGATCTGGTCCTCTGGGGGTTGACCAAGGAGCGATTTGACCTCCTGTCCACAGAACATCCCGATCTGCGGGAATTCCTCACCGAACTGGTGGCCTACCGTTTTACTTCCTCCAATATCACCGCCGACCGGACCATCGGCAAATATTTGATCACCGATATCATCGGCCAGGGGGGGTACAGCATCGTCTATAAAGGGCGCCACCTGGACCTCGAAATGCCGGTGGCCATCAAAATGATGAAACACGATATGGCCATGGATCCGGATTTTATCCGGAATTTTCGTCAGGAGGCCAGGAACGTGGCCGCTTTGAATCACCCGCACATCGTCAAGGTTTACGACTTTGAGGAGCGTTATCGAACACTGTTTATTATCATGGAGTACCTGGAGGGAACCCCGCTCGACGCCCTCCTGGAAAAACTCGGGCCGCTGCCGGTCGCCCAGATTCTGGAATTGCTCTATCCGATTATTTCCGGATTGGAATACGCCCATGAGAAAGGGCTGGTGCATCTGGACATTAAGCCGGCCAATATTTTTTTGCCCTCGACCGATCAGTTGAAAATCCTGGATTTCGGCCTGGCCTGTCCGCCGGGCACGGACACCCTCTGCAGTCTGGGAACTCCCCATTATGTTTCGCCGGAACAGATCGAAGGAGAACTGGTTGACGGCCGGGCCGATATCTATTCGCTGGGCATCATGACCTTTGAGCTGAGCACCGGGGTGCGGCCTTATCCCGAGGACGACCCTTCCATTTTAATGGAAGCCCACCTGACCCGGGAAATTCCCGATCCCCGGGATTGGGTCCCTGAATTACCGGAAGGGCTCTGCCGATTTATCCAAAAGGCCACGCGCAAAGACCCGAAAGACCGTTTCCAGACCATGGAAGAAATCCGGAACCACCTGCAGCAGGTTTCTCGGGACCTGGGCCTGGCCGGTCCGGCAGGCGGCCGGGTCGAACGGAAGATGACGAGTCTCTTCCTCTTTTACCGGGAGGATCACCGACTGGCGCTCAACGCCTTGCTAGAGGAGTTTTCCCGGAAGGTGAAGGAGGCCGGGATTGCGCTGAAGGCCGTGGAGATCAAAGACATCGAATAAGCCGTCCTTAAAGATTACCTGAAAAAGTATCGAAAGAGGAGAGACCATGAAAGAATCGCTGTTGAAAAATTTGCGCCTGCTGATTGTCGATGATGAACCGGATGTGTTGGACCTGCTGCGGGAGGAAATCCAGGAAGCCTGTCCGGACTGCCAGATCGACGAGGCCGGCACCTACGAGCTGGCCAAGGAACTCATGATCTCCTGGACCTACGACCTGGTGGTGTTGGATATCATGGGGGTGCGAGGGTTTGATCTCCTTTCCCTGGCCCGGGTGCGAAATTTCCCGGTGGCTATGCTGACCGCCCATGCCTTGACCCCGGAAGCGATACAGCAGTCCATTGAATTGGGTGCCCGGGCTTACCTGCCCAAAGAAAAAATGGGGGAGATTGTCCCTTTTCTAGAGGATATCCTCCGCTATGAACAATTGCCCGGCTGGAAACGGCTCTTCGAAAAACTGGGGAATTTCTTCAATGCCCGTTTCGGCCCCGACTGGCAAAACAAGGAGGGGCAGTTCTGGAAGGACTTCAACGACCGCCTGAAAAATGTAAAATAAAAGCGAATACGGACCCCGGACTTTTTGAGGAGTTACTCCTGTCAAATGGCAAGGCCTGACACCTTTGCCATATTGACAATTTGCGCCACTTAAAATAAAATCGCTACATGAAAAAGCAGTACCGGAACCAATTAAAGAAGCTGGAGGTGGCCACCGTATTTCTATTCGGATCGCGGGGATCCGACAACGCCTCTGCGCTCAGTGATACGGATATCGGGGTGCTGATGAAAGTCCATCCGACAGAGGCCGAGAACACATTGCTTTATCATCGTTTTTACGACCTGTTTTCGGACCTCTTCCCCGGTTCCCGGTTGGATATCGTGACGCTGCAGAACGCCCCCCTGCCCATCCAATATGCCGCCGTTGCCGAGGGAAAAATATTGTTTGAAGAAGATCCGGTTTTGACGGCGGATTATATCCACCAGGTAATTAATCGCTATCTTGATTTCCGTTACGTCTTGGATGAATTTAGCCGGGTAACTTTGGAAAAATATGCCCCCGCCTGACATTCCTTTGAATCGCGAGTTGCTGGAGGCGCGAATCGGCTATATTGAGGAATCCCTCAGGAGTCTGGGGCGATTTCAGGGAACATCCATTGAAACTTTTCTATCCAATCCCGATAACTTCCGCATCGCTTTTTATGATCTGCACCGGGCCCTGGAGGCGGTGATGGATATCGGGCTCCCACCTATTGTCTCGAATCCCGGGAGGACGTCCTTCCAGTTATAAGGACATACCCAGGCTATTGGAAAAAAACCGGATTATCCCTTCCCAATTTGCCAGGGAAAAAATGATCAAAATGGCCGGTTACCGCAATCGGATGGTTCATTTCTATGGCAATATAGATTCGGACGAGCTTTTCAGGATTATCCAGGAAGATCTTGAAGACTTCTATACCTTTCTATCCTTCATCGCCGCAGTCCTTAAAGACCCCGGGCGTTTTTCCCTTTCCGTTATGTGGCCAATCCCGCGATTCGCGTGACCGGTAAGCCTTCCCGCGATCCGGTCAAGGGAAAGGAAATCGCCAAGACCCGGCGGGTGGTGGTGGTTTCCAACGACCTCAATAATCGTTTTTCCGACACAGTAACCATCCTGCCTATCACTCCCCGAAACCTGGAGAGAAGTTTTCCTTTTGAAGTATTGCTCCCCAAAGGAAAAGGGAGTCTGACCAAAGATTCCAAGGCGAAAGCCGACCAAATCCGCACCCTGGACAAGGCCCGCCTGTTCAAAATGATTGGTCGACTGGATCCCGGGGCAATCAAAGCCCTGGAGGAGGCCATCCGGATTCATCTGGAACTACCGCCACGGTGAGTCTTGATTGTTCAAGCCCAGGCCGGCACTTTTAAACGAGGCGATTTCAATACCGGACGATTTTGATTCGTTTCCTCACCGCTCTATTGCCGAACAAACCAAATTTGTGCAATTATTGCCAGCTTTCCGCTGTCAAATGGCAAGGCCTGACACCTTTGCCAATACTCCAACGCCACCGGATAAAATAGGGACTAAACTGTTACAGGTTACTCCCAGGATCTAATACACCACCTCGAAGACCTCCACCTCCTCGGCCTTGCCTTTGACCCTGGTGGAGGGGTGCTGCCGGCCTTTGACCAAGCCGGAAAAGCGGGAGGCGGTTTTGACCTTTCCCCGATAATGCTTGGCAAACTTGTTATTTTTGTTTTACTAGAGAATAATCGGTTTAATGTGCTTTCGGGGTAGCCAGGAATCCATGCAACCATCTGATGGTGATCTATATTGGATCAAAGAGCAGGTAGAAAAGGCGAATTATCAATTAAAGCTTCATG
Source organism: uncultured delta proteobacterium (assembly GCA_963843145.1). Lineage (GTDB taxonomy): Bacteria > Desulfobacterota > RBG-13-43-22 > RBG-13-43-22 > RBG-13-43-22 > CAVQSS01. Next base: position 256,510 of record CAWJJC010000027.1, on the reverse strand, counting down.
TGGATAATAACGGTATATGAACCGGACCCGGCAGAATGGGTTAATCCGGAAACGAGGAGGGTGGTAAATGAAGTGTTTTGAATGCGGTGGCGAAGTCATCCAAACAATTGGTTCCGTAAGAATGACGAAGAAAGATGGAACTTTGATTATTTTTAGAGGGTTTCCGCTCAGCCAATGCCGCCAGTGTGGCGAACAATATATCCCGGGCAAATGGGCTGAAAAAATTGGAGAAATGATGCGAGAGGAAGACAGGCTGGTCCCCCAGGAAATTATTTCGGTTCCGGTAATTGCTTTATCTTAAGTTAACCGACCCTCATTACGGTTGAAAAGGTCTTTAGCCGTTAGCCTGAATCCACCTCCCCCCCATCCCTTACTGAATAATGTAGCTCAGCCACGCGTTTCCCGGACTGGGAAGCCTTCCCGCGGAATCTGCGCGGGCTATTTTTTCCCATTCATAGAACGTCATTCCCGCCACGCTTCTGGGCGGGAATCCAGGCTTTTCTATGGGAACCTTGAAAACAGGTTGGCTCCGAAGCCAACCTCTCTCTTTCATAAGTCAACTAATTCAAGATGTCCCCAACTTACCTCTGTCGACTCGGTTCAAACAATTGCTCAAGGAGGCCTTCTGGGCCGTTTCCGAGATGCAAAAAATCGTCAGGGCCTGCTTGAAGGCCAGGGAGGCAGGGATCAGCTTTTAGGACCTTTTTTAGCCACCTAAACGCTGAAAAAGGCAGGCCAACTGCTAGTTTGATCTACCTTGAAATTCCTCCCCTTCAGGATTGCTTTTCAAATTCGTCAAGTTTTCTCAGCAAGCCACCGCGTCTCAGATATCTTCTGTAATCGGTCGGATGATGTTCCAAATGAAATTTGAGGTACTTGATGTTGCCTTCAATGGCCTCTTTATATAAGTCACGGTCAATACCCCAGCGGACTCTGAAATGGTTGCGCATGAAATGATCCGTACCGCTCATCTCGGTGGCAAACCTGTGAAGGGTGAATTCCCAAAAACCAGGAGTTTTCTGGAGTAGTTCGAATTCATCTCTAAAGCCAGGGACCCCGCCCTCTTTGAATTCCTTGAATAGGAATGTGATCTTCGAGAGGTAGGTTCGATCTGCCATTTGTCCGAGCAAGTCAGATGTTCCCACCATCTTGGCTAACATTTCGTGTTCATGAGAATCAAAAAGAATGTCCTTGGTTTTCATATCCAGGCCGGTACATTTTAAGCAATTGTGGCAAACCCTGGAATCGTAAAGCGAAAATTTATTTTCAGAGAAGTATTTATTGCAGAATTCAATGCTGCGCGAAACATGGGTTAGGGTGTACTGGGCACCGGTTCCAGACTTGTCGTCGGTGGTTTGAATATATCCGGTGTCGTGCATAAGGGCGGCTGCGAGTCCCAGAAATACATCTTGCTCCGGAAATATGAATTCCTCGACGAAGGCGCCGTGAATTAGCCTGGCCATGGCCATCAAACAGTCCATGGTATGCTTCAGGTCGTGGAACTGAAGAGTGCACCGGCGATAGCCCGGATAATCACCCCGAAAAAACTTCAGGACATCGTTGAACACTTTGTGCACCGGATCAAAATCAAATCCTGGGTACATCATAAAGACAATCTTTTGGACTTCCTCGATAACCTTTTGAGTATCATTCATGGGAACCAGGTCTTCGATTTTGATTTCGGATGCCATCAAAAAATCCTCTTAAGGGTGATCAAGGTTTTCTCGAGATTCTCTTTTTAACAGGGGAGGATAGACTTTAATTGAATAAAAAGTCAAACGATTTCACGTCATTCTTTCATAGGGGGGACACTGTATATTTTTTTTATTAAGTAAGGTGTCCCCTTAATTGCAGGAAGGTCTAAAGATAGTTGAAACCATACCCCTGAGGCTGGTTAAAATCGATATGAAGAAAGCCCTCTCTATTGCCGGCGAAACCAAAACCTATTCGGAAGCCAGGTAAAAACTGGCCCGTGTCCTGGACCGGGCGGAATCCACCGGTAAGGTACTTATTCGCCGAAAGGATGGGAGAACTTTTGCCTTGACTCCAGAGAAGAACCAGCAATCGCCGCTGGATGTTCCCTCTATCCGGGCGGCTATCTCCACGAAAGCGCTGGTGGCGCTGGTCAGGAAAAAGGGGCCGGACCAGAGGTCCGGGGCGGAGCGGACGCCGGTTCCCCAGAAATAATGCATCCCGCCAGATAGGTGCAACACAACCCCGCGTTTCGCAGGGCGGTGACGCCTTCCCGCGGAGTCCCTGCGGGTTATCCCTTTCCCATTCATAGACCGTCATTCCCGCAGCGCTTTTGAGCGGGAATCCAGGCTTTTCTCAGGGGATGATAAATTCCTGATAAAGGCATTCTGGAAGACCCTCTGAATGGGAAGTTTGTTCTACGCCGAGGGACCACCGCCGGAGGCCGGCCATGTTTTCTCTTGCTTCTATCTTCCCTCTTCTATTTCTGCCCCCCGCGACTCTGCGGTGAAATGTCTCTTGCCTTTCTTCGCGCCCTTAGCTTCTTTGCGGTGAGATCCCCTGGTCCTCTCCCTTAGTCTGCGTGAATCTGCGGCTAAAAATAAATCATGGTAAGTCAACTAATTCAAGAATGTCCCCAAGGACAACTCCACTGCACTGGATTTATGATCCTATTCTAAAGACTTATGAACTTAGACATTAAGTTATAGCCCATTTAATCTTATTTTTCAATAGTTCCTGGGGCACTATAATTGCTTTAGAAAAGGCCCAGGTCGTTACCGGGGATCCCGAATTTGAAAGGCTAAAGGGGATGATCGAGATCGATTGGCTAGAGAACAAGGCGATGGGAGCTGGAACGGGGGGCGAGGCTTAACTTTTTGGAATCCAGCTTCAAAACCGGTTCAGATTAAAAGTTGTATTTAAAAGGGATTTCAACGGGTGACTTTACCGAACCGCTGGCTGCTCTGTTGGGCAAAGATGCTCCCGGTCTTTCGCCGGCCACCATCAGCCGTTTAAAGACCGTTTGGCAGGATGATTATCGGCAGTGGCAACAGCGGGACCTGTCCAAGAAACGCTACGTCTACTTCTGGGCTGACGGCATTTATTGCAATGTGCGCATGGATGACCGGCAATGCCTGCTGGTCATCATCGGGGCCACAGAAGACGGCCATAAGGAACTGGTGGCCCTCGAAGGGGGCATTCGGGAAAGCGAGCAATCCTGGCTGGAGGTGCTGCTGGATTTGAAACGCCGGGGACTGAAGACTCCCCCGATGTTAGGCATCGGCGACGGTGCCTTGGGCTTTTGGAAGGCCCTGGCCAAGGCTTACGATACTACCCGCTGGCAGCGCTGTTGGGTCCATAAGACCGCCAACGTGCTCAACAAGCTGCCCAAGGGCCTGCAGGCGAAGGCTAAGGCCAAATTGCAGCAGATCTGGATGGCCCCAAACAAGGCCGAAGCCGTTAAAAACTTTGATGCCTTTATCCAGACCTATGAAGCCAAATACCCCCAAGCCGTGGCCTGCCTGGAAAAGGACCGGGAAGCCTTGTTAACTTTTTATGATTTTCCGGCGGAGCATTGGAGGCACATTCGGACCAGCAATCCGATCGAATCGACCTTTGCCACAGTCCGATTGAGAACGGTAAAAGCCAGGAACTGCTTCTCGGCCTTGACGGTCGTAACGATGGCCTTCCAGTTATGCCGTTGTGCTCAGAAAAGGTGGATTCGGTTATACCACCCGGAGCGCCTCGGAGAAATTATTAAAGGGGTAAAATTTGTGGATGGGATTGTTGAACAACGGATCGCCGCCTAAGCCCATACACAACATTTGACAATAACTTGGACTTCGAATTGCGCACCCATACGGTCCCGGGCAAAACGATAAATGATCACCTCTAGAGGGTCCTATTCTAAGCCTTGGAGGAAATTTTCAACCCTGAGGTAATTGGCTTAAACGGCTCATCTCCTGCATTGCCCGACGAGTCAGATCCGGCGCTTCTGATCTTTCCCGTGCTAATAGCGGTGAGCCCGTCCGAATAGTTAGTTTCTTTCTCCAGAACACCTTTCCCTTCATATCGTATCCCGACGGGCAAAAAAAGGATTGGGATTCTTGCTCCCGATTGAAAGGTTAAAACCATTTGAATCAAGCGAGTCTTTCCCGGTCCGACGAAATCTTTAAAATAGGTGCCTTCAGGGAACAGGACAATTTTGCCATTTGTTTTTAACCGGGCAAAAAGGTATTTAAGGCCATTGAGCGTCCGGGTCGGATGGGTGCGGTCCAACGGTATGGTGCCTCCTGCTGAAAGATAAGCTCTCATGGTTCCATTTTGAAAAAGTTCGTGTTTGGCAACGAATTGAACAGGGAAAGGGAACGATAGCATCAACAAAGGGATATCAGTCCAATCTTGATGTTTAGGAAGTATAACTACCGAAGAAGACTGAAGTTCTTTCAAATCCTTTTCCATTTCCACCCTGATTTGATAAAGGAATTTGAAAACTAGACGGCAGAAGGATTTGGTTAAAAAGTATACCAGCGTGTTTAAGGACGTCCATTCGGATGGGATAGGGCGGGTAACGGCCGCGGGTGAAGGGGCGGCATCATTAACGGTTGCCGCATTTAGATCCTCCTTAACCTGATGTGTAATTTTCAATAGATCACTTCAAAAACTTCCACTTCTTCGGCTTTCCCTTTAACCCGCGTGGAGGGAAGTTGGGATACCTCAAATTCCGAACCCAACCGTTCCCAAGCCGGTCGGGTAGCCAGAATCTGCCGCCCTCTGGCCAAGCCGGAAAAGCGGGAGGCGGTGTTGACTGTGTCCCCGATGACGGTAAACTCCATCCGATCTGGGGAGCCGATGTTGCCCAGGAAGACCTCCCCGGTGTTGACCCCGATGCCCATCTCCATATTAAATCCGTACTGGTTTTTCCATTTTTCGTTCAGACGGACCATTTCCCGCATCATCTCGATCGAAGCCTTGACCGCGGCCTCGGCCGAGTTTTCCAGGGGGATAAGGCTGCCGAAGACGGCCACGATGGCGTCGCCGATGTACTTGTCGAGCGACCCCTGATTTTCGAAAATGATTCGGGCCATCTCGGTGAAGTATTCATTGAGAAAACTCACCAGTTCGTCCGGATTCATGGACTCGCTGATGGAGGTAAAGTTCCGGATATCGCTGAACAGGACGGTAACCTCCTTGCGGTCACCGCCCAGGTTGACCTGGACGTCGTTCTTGATGATCTGGTCCACGATCTGGGGGGACAGGTAGCGGGCCAGGTTGGCCCGGACCGCCTCCTCGTTCTTCATCTGCTCCGCCATCCGGGCATTCTCGATGGCCACGGCCCCCTGACCGGCCAGGGTCCGCAGCAGGTCGATATCCTCCCGGTTGTAGAATTTTCCTGATTTCTTGTCGCCCAGACTTAGAAATCCGATGACCTCTCCCCGCAGGACCATGGGGATGATCAGGCTGGCATAGAGGGTGGAGAAATTCTGGGCACAGTCCAGGCAGATGTCTTTATATTTCGGGTCTTCCAGGACGTCGTATTTGGTGATTTCCTTTTTTTCTTTTTCGATGATCTGGGGCAGAGCTTCATCTTTTTGAAAACTAATCCCTTCCATCCGAAAACGTTTATCCCCTTCGGAAAGACGGACCTGGTAAGCAGTTCCGGAATTATCCAATAGTAATACGGCGCTGTTATCGATAAACATGTCCTGGGAAAAAGTAGTCACCAACTGCCGCAGGATCTGCGGCAGGTCCATCAGCGAGGTCATGGCCGAGCCCAGGCGATCGATGATCTGCTTGGCGTCGTACTCCTTGCGGAAAAAGAGCCGGTCAACCAGATCCTGAATACTGTTCGCGTAGGGGGTTGAAGATCAGGATAAAGACCAGGGTGAACAATACGGGAAAGGCCTGAGATTGGGCGATCTGGTATTGTCCCAGAAAGAAATTGAGCCCCAAACTTATCAAGGCGTAGGTTCCGACCAGGATGATGGTCATGATGGCGTAGCCCAGGGTGCGTTTGATCAGGGCGTCGGCATCAAATAGATTGTGGCGAATGATGGAATAGGCGATGGAGGCTGGGAAAAAAGTAGTGAAAAATACCAGGAAGTTCCAGGGGAAATCGATCTTGAAGAAATTGACGGCCAGCATGATCAGTGCCGGGGCCAGAAAGGCGATGGTTATTCCGATTAAAATCAGGCGGGCCCGCTGGCGGGCGATGACGGTCGACGCCTTAAACAGGGAATGGATAATCAGTATGGCCAAACCGGCCACGCATGAAAGGGTAAAAGTTCGGTTGACATTGGTTATCTGGGAAATATGAGGGATCCAGGCCGGCGGGTTGTCCCAGGAAAAGGTGAACAGGTATAGTTGGTATCCGATGGCCAAAAACAGAGCCGGAGCATAGATCACATATTCCAGCCAGGGATAGCGGACCAGGAGTTGTTTCTTCTCAGGAAAGATGGTGCCGATATGAAAAAGGGAGGCCGGCATGAAGGGGATGATGAAATAGTGCAGGTTGACGAAAAAGTAGGTGGATTGGATCTCGAACCCGCTGACGGTGTAAAAACCAATGATAGTGCTGGAAAAGAAAAATACCCAACTGGTGCGGGTATTGGGTTTGAGGAGATAGACCACAAAGCCGAGTGTATAAAAGATCAGCCCGCCGATGAGGGGGACGATGAAGATCAACAGGAAATCCCCCAAGGAAAACAATTGTACCTAAAGGGTTGTGCTCCGGGACACCCCTTTGGAATTAATGTAAAAAAGGATGGGCGTGCCCACATTTTTGGTCTCGGCCAGCTTTACCACATCCCGGCCGGTGCGGACTTTTTTACCGTCCACGGTCTTGACCGTGTCCATGAATTTAAGATCTGCTGGGACACAATACCAGTCCCGGCAATTGAAAGAACCGACATGGGGGAACTTGTAAACCAATACCCCTGAGAAGGGCTTACCTATCCAGGTAAAGCCAGGTAAAAACATGCCGCCGCGATCAAAATCGCTATGGCGCTGAAACTGTAAAATAATATTGGGGGAAGGTGTTTGGGAACTTTCAATGTTTTTGACTGTCTTATGATTGATAGGTTCGCAAAAAGTCCGTCGGAGTGCGCTTGACATTCTGAGCCCTTCGCCAGCCTGTCATCCTGAGTGAAACGAAGGATCTGGTCTTTAGCTCAGGGAAAACCCCATGAAAAATATCGGCTTATCAATAGGTATTAAGATCCTTAGTTTCACGATGACGACTAAGGGAGTCTCGATGACCAATTCGTTTTTCGCGAAACCACCTATAATGAGTCCTATGAACCTTGGGCACGGTGCTTCGGTTTCCAAAAGGAGTAAACCAAAATAATGAATGTAAAAGCCGCGGATAGATATACCAAAATATCGCCGTATTGGGTATAAAAAGTTCCGGGCCGATCCAGATAAATCGTTTGGGCCAGGGTCCCCTCGACGAAGCTATCCTGGCCCATTCTTGGATACCCTGACTGGTTACTCGCCCGTAAGGATCGATGAAGCAGGAAATGCCGGTATTGGCGCACCGCACCAGGTTGATTCTGTTTTCCACCGCCCGGAAGACGCAGGAGGAAAGCATCTGCTGCGGAAAGGCGATCTTGCCAAACCAGGCTTCGTTGGTCAGGTTGACCGCGAATCCCGCCCCCTTTTTTACCAGATTCCGGGTCAGATCGGGGAACAAAACCTCCCAGCAAATCAGGGTGCCGAACGGGTCCCCGCCTACCCGGAAGAGGGTGACTTCGCGCCCGGCGATATCGAAGGTCCTTTTCCCCTTTTGGACAATGAAATCGGGCCAAGGAATGAAGTCTTTATAGGGGATATACTCCCCAAAGGGCACCAGGCGCATCTTCAGGTACTGGCCGAGGACCCGGCCCTGGGGAGAGAAAAGCAAGGCGGTATTCCCCTTACTCAGTGAGAGCTTGAAGTGGGGCCCGGAAAATTTGGGGTACTCCGAGCTGCCGATAAGCAGGTAGGCTTTGGCCCCGGCCAGCAGAGAGGCCATCCGTCTTAAGAGAGAAAAATCGTTCAGGACGAATCCGGGGGTGGCCGTTTCGGGCCAGACGATCAGTTGCGGTTCTGACTTCTCCGCCTCTTCCGTCAGCCTTTCATACTGGGAAATAATCTGCTCCCGGTACTCCCGATTCCATTTTAAGTTTTGCGGAATGTTCCCCTGGACCACCGCCACCCTTAAGGGGTTTGCCTTAAGGTCCGGAGGTAAGGACGTCCATCCCGCAATTCCAAACCCCGGCAACAATCACCATGACGTGCCAGCCGGTATATAGCCTTTTTTCTATAGACAATCCGTTCTCGCCAGATTCCCTCCTTCAATTCTTCCAGCCTTCCAGCTTTCTCCTTCTCGTTCTCTCCCTTGGCGGATTCCGGCCCGGAGGGGCCCACACCCCGGAGTGGAGAGGGTGATAGAGTGAGGGGGGAACAATTGTACCAATAGATCCGCCAGGGCTGCATTTACTAGTATAATTATAAACGATACTCCATAGACTCCGGCGAATGAGGCCATTTGGATTATGGGGAGATTTTGGTACTGGGTATGCCCGAGGAGCGCCCATGGAAAGGCCAGAAAGGATAGGTTGGCGCGGAGGTACTCAAGGGCCACCCAGAAAGAGGGCGGCAACCAAGTAAGTACACCTGGTGGTTCCTGTCGAACCAACTCAGGAAAAGCCCGAAAAGCCCGAAATAGAAGCCCAGATAGAGATAACCGAGTCCACTGGCCAGGGGACTTACAAATTTAAACTCTTTGATCCACCAGGGGGTGATACCCAGGAAAAAAATTACCCCGCAAAGCCAGCCCATAAAAAAGGCCGGCCAGGGTCTTTTCTTCCGGATAACCAGAAGAAGAGGGACGAAGGCCACCCAGGCTAACCGACCCTGGTGGTAGTTGGGAAAGGCCAGGGCCAGAAGGATTCCCGTTAGGGCGGGTGCCAGGAGAGAGATAAGGATAGGGAGGGTCTTCAGCATGGCCCCTCGCCTGCAGCGGGACAGGATGTCAATTTGTTTAAGGCCTCCATTTTTTTTTGGGGCCTCTTTTGCCGGGACGGATAATTTTATCCAGCCTGTTTTCAAGTTCGGTGAGAAAAAGCGAGTCTCCAAGGGGACGACCGGTCCGTTCGTGACGCTTTATAATCGTTAGATCCTTATGGGTGATTGGTCCGGCAATAAAATTCTCCCAATTGCCGATAATATCCAAAAGAGGTTTCACTCTAACCAGATAATCGTCTCTTCCTGTTTTGTATGAGCGGGCGCTGCTCCAGGGGTATTCCTCTGGGGATTTGACGATCCTGGCCCGAACTGGATTCATGGAAATATAACGGGCGGCGACTATCAGATGGTTTTCATCCATCACATAAGACGAGAATCTACCCTGCCACAGGTGACCGTGCCAGCCCTCTCGCTGGTTGACTTTTTCGGCGTATTGCTTGTGGGCTTCTCCTTTGGCTTTTCGCAGCCCGTTCTCGTTTTGAGGAACGGCAATCAGGTGGACGTGGTTGGGCATCAGGCAGTAAACCCAAATTTCAACCCCATGACGCCTGCACTTTTCGGCCAAAATTTCAATGAAATTCGAGTAATCTTTTTCGTAAAAAAAGGTCTGCTGCCGTCTGCTGCCCCGCTGCAAAATATGGTGAGGAAGCCCTGAAGCAACTATTCTCGGTATTCTCGCCATGGTGACAGGCACGAAAATTGAAAAGATTAGGTGATGTCGACAAGTTTAATCAATAAGGTGGCTGGCACCTAAATTGAGATAAGGTTGGGCACAGAAAGACCCACCGGACAATAAAGGGCCTTTCCGTCCCGCATCAACCTCTTTTTTTTAGCTGAATTCTTATTTCTTTAAGGCTTCAATGAAAATATCGGCCACAAAGGCATCACTAAGTGGTGATATCCAGGGAGTGCTGACCGATATCAAATTCCACTTCGGGTTCTTAGCATTCGGAAAAATCGACCTAACCGCACTTCCCAGGAAACCCATTATCACGTCGCCCTGTCCCCCCGACCCCGGTACCCCTATATCTCCAGTGCAGACTCCGTCAGTAGACCCATTGAACGTGTACGTTTTGGAGTCTTTGTTCAGTCTAACCGTGTAAAACATGTTCGCTACGTATTGGCCGCCGCAAGAAGGGCTGGTCTGTCCTGGCTCGTAGGAGATGCTTAGTGTACCGTTTAGCATGAAGACAATACCGTTAAGGGGTGTTAGATTTATGAAAGGATCCCACAAAGTACCTTCTGATGTTCCTCCTCCCGCACAAAGCATGGCTGGCTGTGCGGCCCAGAGAATTAATCCGCTCAACAACATGATACTGATTACACCTGTTCTCTTTTTCATTTTCTTCTCCTTTCTTTGTTATTATTTAATTCAATATAGTGGCTTTATCCATTATCCATAAATAGCCGTCCCAACCTTGGCTGGAGAGAGGGAACAAGCGACGGATGGTCACGGCTAAATCAGGGCACCAACTTGATTGAGCTCTGATCCTTAGCGGTATAACCCGTCCCGATGTAAAAAACAACCTTACCGCCTTTTGAAGTATAATAGATCGACTGGTCCATGATATATCCGTTATTTGCCGTTTTATAGTGGTAGCCGCCATAGGTTGCATTGTAGGTCGGGGCAAGGGGACCAACCACGTGTCCGACTTCATGATTGATAATATGCAACATATATTGTTGAACGAGGGCATCACCCCTCGCGCCCGTAACTGAATCAGCGCAACTGATCGCCCCATTGCAGGTGGTCGAGATGAAATTTATTATCCTCTGTGTATAAATAGTTGTGTTGTCCAGATTGTCCGGAGTTCCGGTATTGGAAAACCCGAGAAGGGTAGGGCTGGTCGTATCCAGACTCTCGGTTATCATGACAGCCTTCTGGGTTGAAGCGGTAGTTACCGTCCGATCCGGATTGGCCTGGGATGGAGTGATCAGGTGGACATTTATTCCCAGGCCGCCCGCCGAAACAGGGTCAGAGACATTCTGCAAGGGATTCAAGGGAAGGTAACTGGGTAATGCCGGTACCAGGATGACAAACAGATCTTTGTTGTCCGGATCGAGGCAGATACCTCCAGGAGGACAGGTTTCTGATTTACCATAAGCGCGCGTCCCATTTATCAGGTTAAATCCGTAACACTCTTGGTAATCAGTAAACCCATCTTTGTCGACGTCGGTGCTTTGGGACATCCCTGTTGTGCAGTTAACACCGGCCGCCTGCGTTGAGCCGGGGCTCAAGATCAGACTCAGGCCTATAATGGACAAAGCTATCAAGAGACCATACATTCCAAACCATGCTTTTTCACTCTTTTCCATGGGTAACACCTCCCTTTTTAAGTTGGTTAAGCAATTTTTAAACATCCTTAATATTGTATTTTTAATTTTCGGCATAAGTCTTCTCCCTTTGTCGATAATTATGAATTAGTTAACTTAGGATCAGCCATTGGTCGTGCGCCTATTGCTCAAAGTCCACCTGTTCAAATTCCTTATCGGAAAGTCTGCTATCGATGGTCTTGATGGCAATGGGGGTAGATCCATTGCAGAGCTGGACCGCGTACTGCATGCCTGAGGGCAGATTCGGCGCTACGATATGCTGATTCGTCCCCGTACGCCAGATATAATAGAAACCATTTTCGTCAATTTGATCCTGGGCAACCAGCTTGGTATTGCTGGTGCAGGAGGCGTTGCCCATCTTCGTAAAGAGCCGAACCGTATAACCGGTAAGCGGTGCGCCTGAAGCGTCAAAGGCATAACCTCCGATAGCCGTCGCCTTGCTGCCGGCGCCGACCAATCCGGAGGATTCGGCAGTTGTTTGGATGTTCGCTCCGAAGCTCACCGACGTGGCGGCCTGGAAGACAAACCCGGCAAAGAAGAGCTGCTGTGACCGGGGATCCCAACCGTCTGTGCCCTTAAGGCGGAATTGGAAGTTCAGCCTGATCCGAGCCGAGTGCTTCACCGGAATGTTAAAACCGGTGATCTTGATGCACTTCGGCGCTCCATTGGAAGGTAAAATGGCCCCGTATCCGCCCCTGTCGGTGCAACTGTTGCCGTTGGATTGGTATTGCGGCAGGGTCATGTACTGCACACTGACCGGCATATCATCGTCGTCGTCAAAGTCGCGGTCATGGCCTGGCCAGAGGTGTACGATCCTTTGTCCCCTGATGACGAAGGCCGGATCCCCGAGTTGCCCCATCTTCGAATTACAAGGTACACCCCCGCAGGAGGGAGGCAGTCCGGGCACGGTGATGATGGCCGTCGCCGTATTCCCATTGGCCGGACTTATTGTCTTCCCGGTGTTGTTGGTCAGTTTGATCTGATAGTTGAAGGAGTCCGGGTTGGTGCTGTTGAGCTTCAAGGAAGACCCGAAACCCCTGGCAAAAACCACATCGAACCCGTCGAATCGACTGAAATCCGTGTCAATGGTGTAGTTGTCTAGAGTGACCTGGCCAATGGTCCAGGTGTAGCCGGCCGGGTTTGCATCCGTGTTGCCGGCCTGGTCAGTGGCCCTAACCTGGAAGGTATGGGTCCCGAGGGCCAGGTTATTGTAAGTAATCCCACTGGTGCAGGCGGTGAAAGCCGCTTCATCCAGGCTGCACTGGAACGTATCCTGTCCGGAAGGGTCAGAACCGTGGAAAGTGAAGGTCGCGCTGGTATTGGTGGTCGGATCGGCCGGGTGGCTGTCAATGGCCGTATCCGGGACTGTCGTGTCGATGGTCCAGGTATAGGTGGCGGGAGAGGGATCAACGTTTCCCGCCTGGTCCCTGGCGGCGACCGTGAAGGTGTGCGAACCGTCGAACAGGTTGTTGTAGTCCTTGCTGCCGCTGTCGCAGTTATCCGGCGATCCACCATCAAGCGTACAGGAAAAGGTACTATTACCCTCGGTGGCATGGAAAGTGAAGGTCGCCGTGGCGCTCTTGGCGTGTTGGTCTGGATTAGTATCGATCAACGTGTCCGGCGGCGAAGTATCGATGGTCCAACTATAGCTGGGCGGGTTGGTGTCCATATTACCGGATTGATCCTTGGCGCGTACCAGGAAGGTGTGCAGACCTTCCCCAAGACCGTGATACTGGGTCGTAGGGTACCCAGGATTGCCGCAGACAGAAAAGCCAGCGCTGTCAAGGCTGCACTCAAAGGCCAAGTCTCCCGTCGCCGTAGTGTTATCAGTACCTGTGAAGCCGAAGATGGGGTTGGGATCGTTGCTCAGCGTCGCCGGGGTCTTGGTAATGGATGTCATAGGCGGGGTGCCGTCGGTGATGGTGAGCGACACCGTCGCTTCAGCGCTGGTCTTGGGCGCCGAACAGGCAGGACCTACTGGCCCACAGTTATCCGGATCGCCGCGGTCGGTCACTGTGAAAGTGAAGGGGTCAGGCCCTTTATAGGTGGGGTCCGGCGTATAAACCACAGATGGTGGCGTGCCGCTCAGTGTCCCGTGAGCGGGGGCTGTTACGACGGTGAAGGTCAGATTTCCAGGAGTGGTTTCCAGATCGTTGCCTGACAGGGTAATCGACAATTGGGAATAGTTATCGGTGGTCAATATTTGGGGTAAGGCCACCGGTACGGAATTTACCGGCCTCACTAAAAGCGAAACCGCGGCCGTATCGCTTTCCAGCACTCCTTCAGTAACCTTGAACGAAAAGCTATCGTGTCCGTTGAAGTTGGCGGTTGGGGTATAAATCACAGTACCGGTGCAGATGAAGCCTGAACTTCCGGTGGAACATGAGGAAGACCCGATAGCGCTGAGAGTGCCGTTGGCAGGATAGCTGGAAATGCTAAAGGCGAGACTGGGGTTGTAGAGGTCGACCGCACTTAGGGTGATCGATATAGGTACGTTCTCATCCGTGACAACATCCTGGCTGTTGGCATTAGGCCGTTCATTCATGGCGAAGTTGGCCGTGACCGATATATTACTTGTCACATTAATGTCTGTTCGCGGGTTATCGGTCGATCCGTCATCCCAGCCTAGGAAGTGGTAGCCGGGGTTGGAAACCGCTGTCACGGTTGTGCCGTCGGCTCCGTAGCTGACTGTTTGCGTCAGGTACGGGGCGCCAGAAATCGTTCCACCGGTCCCGGCGGTGTAAGTCAGGGTGTAGGTGCCAATGGCAAAGGTGGCAATAACTATATGATTGGTCGTAACATTCGAGATAGTATAACTGTTGTTGCTAACCGAGCTGAACACGTTTCCACCGTTGTCAGTCAAGGTGGCCAACTGATAACCGGCGTTGGGCGTTATGGTACACGTTGATGTGGCGTTAAGGATAACCGGCGAGGTGCAACTGATGGTCCCGTTCCCGCCTATAACAATGCCGGTGATGGTGTAGATATTGGGCAAGATAATGGGGGCCGGGGTTGCGGCGGCGATGGCCCCGGTCCAGAGGGCGGTACAGGGTGGAGGAGTTGCAAGTACCATTTACTAAATCCGGGTCCTGGATATAGTTCGAGTAGGTGGCTTTGACGGTATAAGATCCGGAAAAACTATTTAATATGCTGGGATCGAACATATCAGCCAGGTTACAACTGAGTGTAAATTGACTGCTGTCGGGTATGGTAACGACATCGTTTGGAATGCCATAGGCCGTGGGGATTCGGCAAAGCGAAGGTAAAGGTTTGCAGGTGGGATTTGAGGGATCGCAGGGAAACACCTCGAAGAAGGTATTGAAGCAATCCGGCTTGATCGTAGTGATATCTGAGCCGGTTTTGTTCTTTAAAGTCACCGTAACCGGGACAGGGCCATCCACCGATACGGAAAGGGTGCCTCCAAGTTCGGTATCGGAAATAATGGTGTAGGCCTCGGTTTTCACCGTTTCCCAGACCCCTCCGGCAGAAGCGGCGAATTTCAGGGTGGTCGTCGCTGAAATTAGAATAGGATCCGTATACGCCGTGCCATTTAAGGTCGGGTCACTCCCATTCGTGGTGTAATAAATAGTGGCATTGGGTTGGCCGCCTGTTTGGGTTAAGGTGACGGTCTGGGAGGTATTATAAGATCCGCCGGCCGGGGTGGCCGTCGACTGCAATGGCGGTCCGGCGACGAAGTTGGCCGTGACCGAGATATTGGCCATAACGTTGCTGTCCATTCGCGGATTATCCGTCTTATTGTCACTCCAATTCACGAAGTAATAGCCGGTTTCCGGCTCCGCCGTCACCGGTGAGCCGCTGGCACCAGGGTTGACCGTTTGTGACGTAGGTCCCGAGATCGAGCCGCCAGTGCCGGTGGTATAAGTAAGGGAGTAGGTGTTAGTCAAGGTTATGGTGGCGGGGCTTGCGGCGATAGCCCCGGTCCATAGAGCGGTACAATTCTCCATCAGGATCATGGCAAGTCCCGTTAACGAGATCCGGGTCCTGGATATAGTTCGAGTAGGTGGCCTGGACGGTGTACGTTCCGGAGAGACTACTTATTATGCTGGGATCAAACATCTCGGCCAGGTTACAAGTGAGTGTGGATTGGCCTGCCGGTATGGTCCCCACATCGTTCGGGATGCCGTAGGCCGTGGGAATCCGGCAAAGGGAGGGGAGGAGATGGCCTTGCGAGTCCTTTACCTCGAAATAGGTATTGAAGCAATCCGGTGGAATCGTGGCTATGTCTGATCCAGTATTATTGTTGAAGGTCACCGTAACTGGAATAGGACCATTCACTGATGCGGAAATCGTTGCTGGCAGGCTTCCACCGAGTTCAGTATTAGAAATAAAGGTGTAGACCTCAGTTCTCACCGCCTCCCAGGCACCTCCTGCATAAGCAGCGAACTTTAGGGTAGTGTCGGTTGAAATCGGAATCGGTTTCGTGTACGGCGTGCTGCTAAGTGTCGGATTACTATTATCCGTGGTGAAGTAAATTACGGCACCCGGTTGACCGCTGATATGGGTTAAGGTGACGGTCTGGGCGGTATTATAGGTCCCGCCTGCCGGGGTGGCTGTGGACTGCAATGGCGGCCCGGCTGCGAAGTTGGCGGTGACCGAGATATCGGCCATTACGTGGGTGTCCGTTCGCGGATTATCCGTTTTGTCGTCGCTCCAGTTCACGAAGTAATAGCCGGAATTCGGCACCGCCGTTACCGCGAGCCGTCGGCGTCGTAATTGACCGTCTGGGACGTTGCTGCCCGAGATCGCTCCGCCAGTCCCGGCAATGTAGGCCAGGGTATAGGTGTTGATGGCAAAAGAGGCGGTAATGGTATGGTTGGCAGTAACATTGGTGAAGGGGTATGAGGTCACCGCACCCACCGAGACGCCGTCCACCAATACATCGGCCACGTGGTACCCGGTGGCGGGGGTAATGGAGTAGGACTGACTGCCTCCATATGACACTGTCGTGGCCCCGGATGGCGTTACGGTTCCGTTGGCCCCGGAGGTTGCTGTAATCGTGTAGGTATTGAGGACGAAGCCAGCGGTGACCGAGATATTCGCAGTCACGTGGGTGTCCGTTCGCGGGTTAGCCGTCGAACTGTCACTCCAATTCACGAAGTGGTAGCCGGTGTCCGGCACCGCCATCACCGCCGCGCCGTCGACGCCGTAGTTGACCGTCTGGGACGTAGGCCCCGAAATGGTTCCGCCGGACCCGGCGGCGTAGGTTAGAGTGTAGGTGTCGATGGCGAAGTTGGAGGTGACCGAAATATTGGCCATCACATTGCTGTCTGTCCGGGATTCCGTCAGAACTCCATCGCTCCAGCCTACGAAGTGGTAACCGGTATTAGGTAGCGCCGTTACTGTTGAGCCGTTGGCCCCAGGACTGACTGTCTGGGAGGTATTCCCCGAGATCGAGCCGCCAATCCCGGCGGTATAAGTCAGGGTAAAGGTGTTGGTCAAAGTAACGGTGGCTGGGGTTACAACGATGGCCCCGGTCCAGAGGACGGTACATCCATTGGTTGGATCCTGGCAAGTACCGTTGACAAGGTCCGGGTCCTGGATATAGTTCGAGTAGGTTGCCTGGACGGTGTAGGGTCCGGAAAGACCGCTTAATACGCTTGGATCGAACATCTCGTCCAGGTTACAGGCGAGCGTGGATTGACCTGTCGGTATGGTTCCGACATCTTTAGGAATGCCGTAGGCCGTAGGGATCCGGCAAAGCGAGGGAAGGAGCTGGCCTTGGGAGTCTCTCACTTCGAAGTAGGTATTGAAGCAATCCGGCTTGATCGTAGTAATGGCTGAGCCGGTCTGATTGTCGAAAGTCAACGTAATCGGAATAGGAGCATTCACCGATGCGGAAATCGTTGCCGGAAGGCTTCCTCCGAGGTTGGCATTAAAGGTATAAGCCTCTATTTTTACTGGTGTCTCCCAGGCCCCTCCGGCATAAGTGGCAAACTTAAGGGTGGTGTTGCTTGAAATCGCAATGGGATTCGTGTACAGCGTGCTACTTGCGGTCGGGTCACTATTATCCGTGGTGTAATAAATAACGGCGCCCGGTTGGCCGCCTATTTGGGTTAAGGTGACGGTTTGGGCGGTATTGTAGGTCCCGCCAGCCGGGGTGGCCGTGGACTGCAACGGCGGCCCGGCGACGAAGTTGGCGGTAACCGAGATATCGGTCGTCACGTGGGTATCCGTCCGCGGATTGTCCGTCCTACTGTCACTCCAGTTCACGAAGTAGTAGCCGGGGTTCGGCACCGCCGTTACCGCTGAGCCGTCGGCGTCGTACGTTGACCGTCTGGGACGAGGTGCCCGAGATCGCTCCGTCACTCCCGGCAGTATATGTCAGGGTATAGGTGTTTATGACAAAAGAGGCGGTGATGGTATGGTTGGCAGTAACATTGGTGAAGGGGTATGAGGTCACCGCACCAACCGAGATACCGTCCACCAATACATCGGCCACGTGGTACCCGGTGGCGGGGGTAATGGAGTAAGTCTGACTGCCTCCATATGACACTGTCGTGGCCCCGGATGGCGTCACGTTTCCGTTGGCCCCTGAGGTTGCGGTGATCGTGTAGCTATTGAGGGCGAAACTAGCGGTCACCGAGATATTGGTCGTTACATGGGCGTCTGTCCGCGGATTGTCCGTCCTAGCGTCACTCCATTGCACAAAAGTAATACCCGGTATCCGGCACTGCCGTCACCGCTAAGCCGTCGGCGCCGTAGTTGATCGTCTGGGACGTAGGCCCCGAAATGGTTCCGCCGGACCCGGCGGCGTAGGTTAGAGTGTAGGTGTCGATGGCGAAGTTGGCGGTGACCGAAATATTGGCCGTCACGTTGCTGTCTGTCCGGGATTCCGTCAGAACTCCATCGCTCCAGCCTACGAAGTGGTAACCGGTATTAGGTACCGCAGTTACTTCCGTCCCGCTTCCACCAGGGTTGACTGTCTGCGGACTCGTTCCCGAGATCGAGCCGCCAGTCTCGGCGGTATAAGTCAGGGTAAAGGTGTTGGTCAAGGTAATGGTGGCCGGGCTGGCGGTAATGGCCCCGGTCCAGAGAGCGGTACATCCATTGGTTGGATCCTGGCAAGTACCGTTGACAAGGTCCGGGTCCTGGATATAGTTCGAGTAGGTAGCCTGGACGGTGTAGGGTCCGGAAAGACCGCTTAATACGCTGTGATCGAACATCTCGTCCAGGTTACAGGTGAGTGTGGATTGCCCTGTCGGTATGGTTCCGACATCTTTAGGAATGCCGTAGGCCATAGGGATCCGGCAAAGCGAGGGTAGGAGATGGCCTTGGGAGTCTCTCACCTCAAAGTAGGTATTGAAGCAATCCGGCTTGATCGTGGTAATGGCTGAGCCGGTCTGATTGTCGAAAGTCACCGTAATCGGAATAGGACCGTTCACCGATGCGGAAATCGTTGCCGGAAGGCTTCCTCCGAGGTTGGCATTAAAGGTATAAGCCTCTGTTTTTACTGGTGTCTCCCAGGCCCCTCCGGCATAAGCGGCGAACTTAAGGGTGGTGTTGGTTGATATGGCAATCGGATTCGTGTAGAGCGTACTGCTAGCGGTCGGGTCACTATTATCCGTGGTGTAATAAATAACGGCGCCCGGTTGGCCGCCTATTTGGGTTAAGGTGACGGTCTGGGCGGTATTATAAGACCCGCCGGCCGGGGTGGCCGTGGACTGCAGCGGCGGCCCGGCCACGAAGTTAGCCGTTACAGTTACATCGGCCGTCACGGTGGTGTCTGTCCGCGGGTTAGCCGTCGAACGGTCACTCCAGTTTACAAAGTAATAGCCGGAGTTTGGCACCGCCGTCATCGATGAGCCATTGGCGCCGTAGTTGACTGTCTGGGGCGTAGTGCCCGAGATCGTTCCTCCGGGCCCGGCGGCGTAGGTCAGGGTGTAGGCGTTGATGGCGAAAGAGGCTGAGATGGTATGGTTGGCAGCTACACTAGTGAAGGGATATGAGGTCATTGCACCGGCCGAGACGCCGTCCACCAATACATCGGCCACGTGGTACCCCGTGACAGGGGTAATGGAGTAAGTCTGGCTTCCTCCATATGACACCGTCGTGGCCCCGGATGGCGTCACGGTCCCGTTGGTTCCGGACGCTGCGGTAATCGTGTAGGTATTGAGGGCGAAGTTGGCGGTGAGCGAGATATCCGCCGTCACATGGGTGTCAGTTCGCGGGTTAGCCGTAGAACTGTCACTCCAATTCACGAAGGAGTAACCGGTGTCCGGCACCGCCGTCACCGCTGAACCGTTGGCGTCGTAGCTGACCGTCTGGGACGTAGTCCCCGAAATTGTTCCACCAGCCCCGGCGGCATAAGTCAGGGTGTAGGTCTTCGCCGAGACAGAAAGGACTAAAGATCCGGCATTATAGGTTGGCGTATTCCAGGATTTATCCCCGAGGGAGGGTAAATTCAACGTGCCGAAAGTCCCAGTTCTTGACCCACAAGTCATGATGGTATAAGCGTCGCCGATTGACGGGTTAAAGCCGTTGATTAGGGTTACGTTGAGGGTCCCGCCGAGTGTCGCGGCGCCGCTTACGGCAAGCTGATCATAGGTTGTCCCTGCCGTGGTTCCGCCAATGTCAAGGTTGACCACTCCGATTTTTGTAAGGGCACTGCTTATAGTTAATTTGCCAGCCGTGCCTGCCGCGGCCGGATTGATTGCGCCATTATTGGTAAAAGATGATCCGGTGGGAAGGTTTAAGGTTCCCGTTCCCTGAATAATGCCTGTCGAAGAATTTGTAAAGATGTCTGTAAATGAAAGCGTGCCGATATTGGCATTCACCGTGCCCGTATTGGCGAACGGCACGTTAATGGTAGATGCTCCGGTCCCCGCGCTCTTGGTCACCGTCCCCGCATTGTTAAAGGCGTTGGTTCCGTTGTAGTTGAACAAAGAATTGTCGCTCTGGAATATAAACAACGCCCCCGTTTGGATGTTGATGGTTGCATTGCTGAGATTCATGTCAGTACTGTTGATAATGGTCGCCGTTCCGGCGATGTTCAGCGTCCGTGAAGTGAGATTCTTTCTGGTCCCGGGGTAACCGCCGTTATCGATGTTGAAAGCACCCGTAATGTTCGTCGTCCCGGGCCCGCTCATGGTCCCGCCAGCCGCATAAAGCCTCCCCCAGGTGAGGGTGTTGCTTACATTGAGGGTGTCAGTTCCCCCCAATGTGCCTTGAAATACATTCACTGTGGGAATGTTGAGAGCCTGCCCCCTGTTGAAGTTGGCCGTACTACTGCCGTCGACCGTCAAAGTGGTTGGATCCGTCCAGGCCTGCGCGTTGTTGAAATTCGCCGTACCGCCGTTCACCGAGAGTGTGCTCCCGACAGCACTCACTGCGGCTCCGCTCCCGAAGGTCGTTGTTCCGCCGCTCACCTTGGTGGTCCCGGTCACATTGTAGGTGCAGTTGACGGTCACCGTACCGGAGTAGAAATCCACAGTGCCGGTTCCCGTAAGGCTCAATCCCGTACCCAGAGTGTGGGTCCCGCTATCGGCAAACTGAAGCGTTGCCCCGGAGACGACGCTGAAAGATCCAATGCTCGTGCCTCCACCGGCCAGGGCAAGACTCAAGGTTCCGCTATTGGCATTCACCGTACCCGTGTTGCTGAACGGAACCTCGATGGTGGTGGTTCCGCTTCCGGCGCTCTTGGTCACCGTCCCCGAATTGTTAAAGGCGTTGGTTCCGCTGTAGTTATACAAATTGCTGTCGCTCGGGAAGCTAAACAACGCCCCCGTTTGGTTGTTGATGATTGCACTGCTGAGATTAATTCCAGTACTGTTGATAATGGTCGCTGTTCCGGCGATGTTCAGCGTTCGTGAAGTGAGATTCTTTCTGGTCCCGGGGTAACCGCCGTTATCGATGTTGAAAGCACCCGTAATGTTCGTCGTCCCGGGCCCGCTCATGGTCCCGCCAGCCGCATAAAGCCTCCCCCAGGTGAGGGTGTTGCTTACATTGAGGGTGTCAGTTCCCCCCAATGTGCCTTGAAATGCATTCACTGTGGGAATGTTGAGAGCCTGCCCCCTGTTGAAGTTGGCCGTACTACTGCCGTCGACCGTCAAAGTGGTTGGATCTGTCCAGGCCTGCGTGTTGTTGAAATTTGCCGTGCCGCCATTAACCCAGAGTGTGCTCCCGACACTGCTCACCGCTGCCCCGCTGCTGAAGGTCGTGGTCCCGCCGCTGAACTTGGTGGTCCCGGTCACATTGTAGGTGCAGTTGACGGTCACCGTACCGGAGTAGAAATCCACAGTGCCGGCTCCCGTAAGGCTCAATCCCGTACCCAGAGTGTGGGTCCCGCTGCCGGCCAACTGAAGCGTTGCCCCGGAGACGACGCTGAAAGATCCAATGCTCGTGCCTCCACCGGCCAGGGCAAGACTGAAGGTTCCGCTATTGGCATTCACCGTGCCCGTGTTGGTGAACGGAACCTCGATGGTGGTGGTTCCGCTTCCGGCGCTCTTGGTCACCGTCCCCGCATTGTTAAAGGCGTTGGTTCCGCCGCTGTTATACAAATAGCTGTCGCTTGGGAAGCTAAACGACGCCCCCGTTTGGTTGTTGATGGTTGCACTGCTGAGATTAATTCCAGTACTGTTGATAATGGTCGCTGTTCCGGCGATGTTCAGCGTCCGTGAAGTGAGATTCTTTCTGGTCCCGGGGTAACCGCCGTTATCGATGTTGAAAGCACCCGTAATGTTCGTCGTCCCGGGCCCGCTCATGGTGCCGCCACCCCCTGTCCAGTTCATCGTTCCGCTGACTGAGAGAGTACCACTCCCCGCAAGGGTGCCGCCACTCAAATTGAGTGCACCGTAGGTCCCGACGGTGCTGGCATTGTTCAGGCCGAGAGGTCCTGAAACTGTGAGGCTCTGGGTCCCGCTGGACCCGCCAAGGGTAAGACTATTCACGGTTGTGTTGGCGGTAACGGTTACCGTATAGGTTCCGGCAAGTGTTATGAACGCATCATCATTAGTCCCCGGTGCGTGTCCGCAGGACCAATTGGATGCAGTGGTCCAGTTCCCACCAGTTACACTCGTCCAGTTGCAGGTGCCATAGACTCCGGAGCCGCTGATGGCCACGGAGGCTGAAGGGGTAACAGGATCGTTCGAACCCACCGAAAGGGTCGCGGTTTTTGAACCAAGGGAGGAAGGCTGGAAGGTTACAGCCACCGTACAGCTTCCGCCGGGGGTCAGGGTCCTTGGATAGGTGCTCCCACAGGTTACTCCGCTGCCGTTGCCCCTATTCAAGATGTAATCGGCCGAACCACCGAGGTTTATCTCCGTCACTGAAAGGTCGGTTCCTCCGGAATTCGAGATGGTAAATATTTGGTTCGCCGAAGCTCCCACAGCAATATTGGTGAAATCGTAAGGTGACGACGGAGCAATGGAGATTGTCCGAGGTAATAAATCGTACGTGGCTGAAATGGTATGGTTGGACGTTACGTTGGTAAAATCGTAGGAAGTCCTGGACCCCTGCGAGACTCCATCCACCAAAACATCGGCCACGTGGTAACCGGAATTTGGATTAATCGTATATGACTGGCTTCCCCCATTGGGCACTATTGTAGAACCTAATGGCGCAATTGTCCCGTTGGGCCCTGCTGAGGCGGAAATCGTGAAAGTTTGAGGCGAAAGATTTATCTGGGTTATTGACTCAATGAGCGAAGACGAGGCATTCGAATAACCGCCCTTGGCATCGCCACGTGCTCGAATATACAAATCCTGTCCTGATGGAAGTGACTGTCCGGTAAGTTCCCACCCCCCGGGGATGCGGTTCGAGGGACCCAGTGAGGTCCAGACCGAGTGGTCAGTTGATTGATCAAAAGTCACATACTCCACCTCCGGCGAGGCGCCGCCTCGCAGCCAGGTGACAGTTGTCCCGTCATTGGAGGCGTTGAGAGATTGGGTGGCGGCATCGGGATTATTGAGCCGACCAATGAAGCGTGGGATGCTGGCACCACCACTACCGAATTGACCTCCGATTATTATACCCCCATCCGACTGGAGGGAAATGGAAAAGACCCAGCTTTCCATATTGGGGTCAAAGGTGGCATCCGATGATCCATCTCCATTGAGCAGGGCCAGATAATTGCGCGTGGTTCCGCCGACAGACGTGAAATACCCGCCGATAAGGATCTTTCCATCGGTCTGAAGGGCGATGGAGACAGCTCGATCAGGAGAGAGGTTGGGGTCAAATGATAAATCAATGTTTCCGTTTGAGTATAGCCGGGCCAGATAATTCCGAGGCTCGCTATCCACAGATGTAAAATCCCCGCTGATCAATATTTTGCCGTCAGCTTGCACAGCGATGGTATTGACACCACTATTAGTGGGGAGGGTAAAGTCGGAAATATTGGCATTAAAGGTATCATCAATTTCTCCTGTAGTGTTTATTCGGATTATGGCGGGAGTAAATTTCCCGCCGATAAGGATCTTTCCATTAGCTTGAAGGGAGACCGTATAAACCGCCCCGTTAACATTGGGAGAAAAACTTTCATCTAGACTACCGTCGGCATTGAGGCGGGCCAGGTAATTTCGGCTTGATCCATTTACGGAGGTGAAGGTGGTACCGCCAATCAAGATTTTTCCATTCGGTTGTAGTACAATGGATAGAATCAATCCGTTCACTGAGGGATTGAAAGTATCGTCCAAGGTCCCATCCGGATTGAATCGGGCGAGGTACCAGGGGTCTCCATTAGGCTTGGTGAAAGACCCACCAGCCAAAATCTTTCCATCGGACTGTGGGGCGATGGAATACACATAATCATTCACACCGGAGTTGTTAAAAGAAGTATCCAGACTTCCGTCTGCGTTCAGCCGGGCAATGTGGTTGTGCAATGAACCAGCGACGGTGGTGAACCCGCCGCCGATCAAGATTCTGCCGTCGGGCTGGATGGCGGTGGCGTAAACGGGACCATCTAGAGCCGAATTAAATGTAGTGTCCAAGGCTGAGACTAAAATAATGGAGGCATTGTAAACGGAAGACCAGTTCCCTGAGAAGTCCTGAAATTTCACATAAACCGTTTTGAAACCATACCCGGAAGACAGGGGCCAGGATTTGGTGGCAGCATAAACTTCAGGAATGGAATAGGTGATATCGTCGTTGGAAAACTGCATCTTGGAGCAACCGCTGCCGGTATCACTGCAGGTCAGGGTCAAGGTGGCTGAGGTTGAGTTGGTGGAAGCGGCCCCGCCGTCGATTAGAATCGAGCCCGTGGGAGGTGTGACATCGATATCCTGGCCGGTAACGTTTGTGTCCGATACGGTGGCATTGGAAGTGGCGGGACTAACATCTGTGGAGCTGACTATCACATTTTTCTGCAGCAATAAAGTTTACCGGAAGCTCCCCGGATATATTTCCTGTCGAGTCAAGCTTTAACACCCAGGCATCATAATAATCGTAATATTCGCCTGCTCCGAAGGAATTGGTTGAGCCAACCAGGACGTAGCCGCCATCAGAGGTCTGCTGGATGGTGTTAGCGTCATTCCAGCCATCATTACGATCGTTGGTGTAGGTTTTTCCCCAATCGACATCTCCATCAGGGTTAAGTTTTATTACCAGGGCTTTGAAAAAACTTCCCTCGGCGCCTCCGGTTTTCCCGGCCACGATAAATCCACCGTCTGGAGTCTGCTGGATAGAATTAGCGAAAGTGTCGAAATCGACCTCGTAGTTATTTTGCCAGAGCACATCTCCCTGTTGGCCAAGCTTTATTACCCAGGCAATGTATCTATAATAGAGTCTTGGATCGCTAGGACTAGGGTGGGTATAACCCGCAACGATATATCCGCCATCCACAGTCTGCTGGATGGCTAAGGCCGTATCTTCCCTTTCGTTACCGTAGGTCTTTTGCCAGAGGACATCTCCATTCGACTGAAGCTTTAATACCCAGGCGTCGCCGCCGCGGCTGTTCCCCAAGGGGCTGGTATAACCGGCGATAATGTACCCGCCGTCCGAGGTCTGCTGTACGGAATTAGCGTAATCGTCACCCCCAGAACCGTCATATCTCTTTTGCCAGTCGACAGATCCATCAGACCTGAGCTTTAACACCCAGACATCTAGATCACCTACCCCGAAGGAGCTGGTATAACCGACAATAATGTACCCGCCGTCCGAGGTCTGCTGTACGGAATTGGCGTAATCGTCACCCACCGCGCCATAGGTCTTTAGCCAGAGTACCTCTCCATTCGAGTCAAGTTTTAACACCCAAACATCGATATAACCTTCCCCAAAGGACTCGGTAGAACCGGCCACGATGTATCCGCCGTCCGAGGTCTGCTGTATGGAATTAACGGAATCGGAGCTTGAGGCACCGTAGGTTTTTTGCCAGAGCACATTTCCGGCCTGGTCAAGCTTTGTTACCCAGGCATTGCTATAACCTTCATCAGAGGGCTCGGTGGAACCGGCCACGATGTATCCGCCATCCGAGGTTTGCCGGATGGCGTAACCGTAATCCGAATACTCTCCACCATAGGTTTTCAGCCAGGTCTGCATGACCGGGACAATTTGGGTGAAAGACGCCGTGATCGTTTTGTCCGCATCCATGGTGACCAGGCAGGTGAGCGAGACATTTCCGTTGCAGGCATCGCCGGACCAGATGCTGAAATACGAGCCTGCGACGGGGATAGCCTTTAAGGTAACGATGGTTCCCTGCTCGTATCCTGCCATGCAAGACGGTCCACCCGAATTGCAGTTTATACCTGATGGCAGGCTCCCAACCATTCCATAGCTGGGGGGGATAATCGTTAGGGTTTTAGTTTGTGCCCAGGATGGGGCCACTGGAAACAAGGCCAGGGCCAAGAAGACCACCAGGAATGGCGCCAAATTATTAATCGAATTTTTTATGTGCCTCGAGTTAGGGATGGTCGGCCTGGACATTGACAAGTCCTCCTTATTATATGGGGGGGAACCTTATTTAATTAACCGTAAACCCAATATTAAGAGCTTCAACCGGCGGCATCTCCCGCCGGTTGAAAACTACTTGGCCTGGACGTTTGCTGCACGGCATAAATGAAGGGTTTCATCGTTGCTCGATCGACAACCTCTTGCCCGCGAAGCGGCTGAGTCGTTTTGCTTTGCGGGCATCTCCCCGCAAAGCAAATAAAAATTCTCTGCGTCCCCCGCGCCTCTGCGGTGCAAGCCTTTTTCTTAACGCATGAACTGCAACCCGGCGCGGTAGTAATGATTATCGGCCTTCACCCAGCGGACTTCGGAGAAGACCGGCAGGGGGATGTCCACGGCCTGGACCGGAAGGTAGACCCGGACTATCTCACGGGGCTCCAACGGCGAATCGGTCTTGACGCCAATTCCCAGGGGACTGATATCCAGGACCTGGCCGATTTCCTGAACAGGCCCACCCTCCCCGGCAAAAAAACGATTCCGCTCCAAACGAACGGTTTGCTCTAAGGGTTGGCGAGGCGTCAGGCGTTGCTCTTCTTTTTTCTCCATTATCGATTCCTTCCTGGAAAAGATACTGCCCCGGCGGAGGGAATTCCCCGGGTAACCTCGTTGCCGGCAAATTTAAAAAAAATATCTTTTTTGGAAATGGGCTGGAATGCTTGTCTTCACCCGCCCGCGAAGGACCGGCCCCAGGGGGGCTGAAAACACTTATAGCTAAACGGGTTAGATTAGTGGGTGATTTTACAATAGAGGAGGTAACAAACAGGTAACAACGTCAATGGGGGGGAGATAAAGAGAGAAGTTTTATAACTATCTGATATAAAATTTAAATTAGATAAAACGTCCCGGTGGATCGTCTTGTAGGGAGATGATTGTTTGAAAAATTTACCTCACACTATTGAAGGTTTCGCAAAAAGTCGAAAAACCCGTCATTGCGACCCCGAACTTGATTCGGGGGAAGCAATCCCCACCATGGTAACTGGCTGATTCGCGGGGATTGCTTCGTCGCTTTGCTCCTCGCAATGACTGCGCTAAGAACTTTTTGCGAGGTCGTCACTTTTTAACCAAGGCATTGTTGAATGGATCTCTCCCTCTTGAGTGGGGAGGGAGGGGGTGAAGACGGATGAGTCGAAGATTTGAGAATTCACCCACCCCCCAACGTTCGGCTGAGCAGTTCGGCCCTGAGCTCAAAGTCGAAGGGCTCACTGCCGAAGGACTCACGTCGAAGCCCCCCTCCCATCAAGGGAGTGGGAGACGTTTCGGTTATTTGAATTTGGGTCATTTGAATTTGTTTCGGATTTCGGATTTCGAGTTTCGAATTTGACTCCGTTGTCCCTGGCTAAACCTTTGTTCAGCTCGGTCCCGGATCCCGCGGTAGATGGCCATAGTGAGCGGATCGGGAGAGGAATCCATCTCTTCCTTAAGGACCTTGCGGCAGGCCTCGAAAACGCGGAGGGCCTCGTTGTAGAGGTTTTTTTCTGCATAGAGGGTCATCAGGTCCCGGTAGGCCTCCTCCAGCAGGGGATCGGTCTCGATGGCTTGTTTCAGGCAGGATACGGCCTTCTTGGAGGCCCCCGCTCGGGTGTGCCGGCGGGCCAGGCGGGTGAGCAGATCGATATAGATGTTCTTAAAATCTTCCCGGCGTCGCAGCACTTGGGAGTCATAGGTTTCCTCGGGAATGAAATCGCCTTCATAAAGGTCGGCGGCTCGGGAAAAACAGTCCAGGGCCCCCTTGTCATCCCCTTCGTTCTCCAGCCGGACGCCTTCCCGGTAGAGGTCGTTGAACTCCCGGGCGTCAACCCGGCACAACTCCGGGTCCAGAAAAACCAGGTTGTGGTGCAGGTGAACATAGGAAGACCCGAAATCCGGACGGATGTTCGGTTCCAAGCCCTTGCGCAGCCTTTGCAGTATGGTCTTGAAATTTTTTTCGGAGGCGTCCGCTTCCTCTTCGGGCCAGAGGGCTTGGATGAGGGCCCCCTTGGAGATTTTTTCATTCCGTTGGGAAAGGAGGGCCAGGAGCAGGCGGCGGGGCTGGCCGCTGCCCCAGGGCTCGATGATGGCCGACCGCTGGTCGTATTCCAGGCGCAGCCCCCCGAAGGTCCTGATCCCTATTCGGGGCGACCCGAACGGTGGATGATCCGGCGAAATTCCCAGGCCTTCCGGCTTACCCTCGGGCTGGGATGCCGGGACAGGGCCTCCAGTTCGGCCACGGCCTGCCGGCCGAATTTCTCCCGGACCAGCCGACCGGCATATTCCGCCCCGGCGTCCTCCGGGAGATATTCCTGGGCCAGCAGGCAGGCCCGGACCGTGTCTTGGGGACTGATGATCATGAAATGGCGGTAGTCCCCCCGCCGGGCCGAGTTCAACCCCTGGTGAAGATATCTCCGGGCCTGTTCCCCCTGTCCCTGGTCGTGATACAGCAGTCCCAGGGCCAGGCAGCACTCGGTCAGGAACAGGCGGCTTTCGACCGATTCCAGGGATTGGAGCAGATCCAGAAGATCTTCGATGGCCCCCGGACGCTTTCCTGGACCGTCGTGCAGCAGACCCCGGGCCAACCGAGCCCCGTTCAGATGGAGTTCGGAAAAAGAGCCGGGCGCCTCAAGCAGTACAATGGACCGGTCGATCCGCTCCCGGGCTTCGTCCTGTCGGCCGGACCAGTAGGCCGATAGGCCGGAGAGAAAGTGGATGGCCCCGGCCAGGAATCCATTGTTAAAGGTTATTGCCAGATTCAACAATTGTTGCCCCATCCGATCGGCCTGCCGGTCCCGACGGGCATAGGTCATGGAAATAAACGTGTAGAACAGGGCCATCGGGTAGAGATAGACAAGGCCGTGTTTTTCCGTTTCCATCTGAAGGGTTAAGCACGGCTCCACCGCCTCCTCGGCCTCACCGTGAAAAATCTGGTAAGTGGTTTTGGCGATTTGAAGGAACAGGCGAATTTCGAACTGAGGAAAACGCCAGGCCAGGGAATTCATTTCCTGGAGGAAGCGTTCGGCCGGCTGGAACTCCCCCAAAGTGGATAGGGAGGTCACGGCATGGGACAGGGCGATGACCTGCAGCAGGGGATCGGCCAACCCGTTGGCCAGGAGATAGGCCTTCTGGCAGGCCCAGTACCCGCGGCGGGGGTTGCCCCGGACGGTTTGGGTCAGACCGATCTGGGTCCAGAGCATAGCCCGTTCATAGAGGCAAGAATCTTCTTGCATGGTCTGGAGAAGGACCTCCCCTTCGCGAATGAGTTCCGGCCGGTAGTTTCCTAAGGTGAACTCGGCCTCGATCAAGTAGGCCAGTCCCAGGAACTGGCCGGATCGATCTCCACGCTGTTGGAAGAGGGCGATCACTTCTTTGAGGGTCTTCAGGCTGTCATCCGACAGGCTGTACCGGTTGGGAAGAATGCAATACAAGCGCAGGTGGGGGTCGGTCTGGATGAACGTTTGAGGCAGGGCCTGTAGCCAGCGGGAAAGATCGCCCAGGCGGGCGCTTTTGATCAGATCCAGGCCGATTTTTTTGATCAGCGTCGCGGCTTGGGGATAGGCCCCGGCCTCCAGATAGTGATGGATAGCCTTTTCCGGGTTTCCTTGCCTTGTATAATAATCACCGGCCTGGGAATGCAGGACTTCCACCTCTTGGGCCGACAATCTCGCCTGGCGCAGGGTCCCCAGGAAATCCCGGAAAAGCTGATGAAACCTAAAAGTCAAGCCCAGTTTCGGGTTCGTAAAGGATTGGATAAAGAGGTTTTTCCGGGTCAGTTCCTTCAGGCAGGCCTCCCAGTCTTTTCGGCGGAAAAGGGCCCGGTTGACGCTGGGATCCAGGGAATCGAGGATGGAGGAACGGATAAGATAGTCTTGCTGGGCCGGGGGCAGGGAAGCAAACACTTCCTTACCGAAATACTGGAAAACATCACGCTGAAAGCGGGAAGGCAATTCCTGGTTCAAGTGCCGTTCCAGGGATGCCGGCGGGAGCAGAGCGAGGGTCCCGGCCAACAAGTTTATTCCGCCGATCCATCCTTCCGTGGCGGTATGGATGCGTTCCGCTTGACGGTCAACCAAGGAGAGCCCGTGGAGTTCCCGAAGGTAGGTTTTGATTTCCGGCGGGGAAAAGGCCAGGTCTTCGTTTTTTAAAAGCAGGACCTGGTTTTTTACCTTCAGCTCCTGGAATTCGAGGGTCAGAGACGGGTAGGCCCGGGACAGGAGAATCAGGCGCATGGAAGCCGGGATCTCCTCGATCAGGGTCTGAAGAAATTGGTAGGATTCCGCCTGCGGGTTCAGCCGGTCGAGTCCGTCGAAAAAAAGCTGCTGCCGGTGATCGAAGGTTTCCAGAAGGGCCCGGGTCCATTCCCGGTAACGGGAGCTACCCTCCCGGGGGCCCGCGATCAGGGACGGAAGGTTCAACAGGGCGGGGTATTCTTTCTCCTTTCCATTCTGGTGGACGGCTTGGATCAGTAGGTAAAACAGGTTTATCGGGTCGGAATCCTCGGGCTCGAGGTTGAGCCAGGCCGAAGGTCGCTGCCGGTCCAGAAAATACCAGGAGGCGGCCGTGGTGGATTTCCCCTGGGCGGCCTGACCGATGATCAATATCAGTTTTTTGTCTCCGTTTTTTTGGAACAGATCAATCAGGTGCTGTCGGGGAATAGCCTTGAACAGGGAAGGGGGAGTGGTCCGGTGGGGACCCAATCGGGGAATTGCCGGGTTCTTTTTCGAGTGCGGCATGCGGTTCATTTCCCTAGGGAAATCAATATGTCAATGTTCGGGCACTCAAAATTCAGTTGCCGGGATAAGACGTCACCGTCACGCTGGATGATAGGACCGGAGAAGATCAGGACCGAAAGGAAACAGAGTGATAAAGGGGCAATAGCTGCCAACCGCCTTTTGGAACCTATTTTTCGCATTTCCAGATTATCCTTGCCTGGGTAACCGGATTAGAATAACTTGATATGATTGGAGATTTGGCTTGAATTTGATCACGGCCCCGCCGGGTTTGTCAAGTCAAATTTTGGCGGCACGTATTACCTTGGATTTCAGCGAGTCTTTGGTTAAGGAAATGATAAAATATGGGAAGCCATCGGTGTCGATCGAGAGGCCTTAATCAAGGTATGGTTGAACGAACAGTCCCGATGAATCTATCCCAACTCGGAAGGCCAGTCCGGAGGGAGACCCTTTTCCAAAGACCAGGATACCTTTTCTTTTTTGATGGCCTGATGGGCCTTTTGATCGTAGGTCAGCCAGAAGCCGCTCAAATCTCGGGCCAGGGCGGCATAACAGGCATCGTAGCCGGTCAACCCCAGATGGATAAAGCGCTGGGCCAGGGCGGCCAGGTTTTTGGTCATGGGCATCCGCAGCAGCCCCCCCTGTAACAAGGGCAAGAGGCCTTCTTCAAATGCCAGGCGGGGTTGGGGGTGAAGGCGATGCAGAACGGAAAATACTTCAAAGGCAAATAGCTCGGGCACGGCGAAGGACTGGGGTCGAGCGATCAGGGCGGTCAGGACCTTCTCCGCGGCGGGATGGGCCTCTTCCACGATAAACCATTTTAGGGCCACGGAAGCATCAATCACCCAGATCATCGATCGTATCCGCGCAGCTTTCTCAAAACCTCCAGGCCGCTTTCCCCCCTGACCCGCTGCTCTCGCAGCTTCTTGATGTGGTTCAAAAGTTCTTTTTGCTTTTCCTCCGCCTGCCAATCCACAAACCGCCGCTCAAACTGATCGGGGGTTACCAGAACCGCCCGCAGTTTATGCCGCTTTTTTATAAGTATGGGTTCGCCTTTTTCTTCGAGGAGATCCAAAATTGCGCCGAATTTAGTTCTTAGGTCCAAAGCACTTACTTCCTCCATGCGGCCTCCTTTCCTTGGGGGTCAATTGGATAAATGATAGGGTCATCAACTATGCATGTCAAGTGAATAGTTTACTATGCAGAAGTAAAGGGCTTAGCAAGTATTTTTGACATCGGTCCTGATTCCGTATTAACCACAGATGCCTGGGGCGGGCACCCGGAAGCATGAAAATAGTGCACCTATTCGTTGTTTCGTATCAAGGCTCCAGACGATCAATTCCGTCGATCTTATCAAAATCCCGGTCGTAGGAATAGATCTCCTTGAGGTTGAGATGCTTCAGGAGAACGGCATTATAGGCGTCAATATAATCTACGTTTTTTCGGGCATAAAGCACCAGGGCCTCGGCGATCAGATCTTTGTCGAGGATTTGGACGGCATCGCTTCCAATAATTATGGATAGTTTCTCGATGATCTGGTCTTTGGGGACCCGGTAATAAGAGGACAGGGTCCAGATTATTTCTGCTATAACCAGGGTTGAGGTTATTAGAAGTACCTCACCGTCCTGGGCCTTTTTAAAGAGTTGACGACAACGCGGAAATTGGACCGGGTCATCCTTGGTCAAGTAACGAAGAATGATGTTGGTGTCGATGAAAAACTTCTTGATGGGAGCGGTCATTTCTTCGCCACCCGTTGGCCCATTTTTTTTCGTACGGATTCCCTGACCTGCTTAAAATTAATGGGCCTTTCCGCTTCAGGAATGGCGATGGACCCTCCAATATCCATCAGGGTACCTCGGATCGGTTTTATGACCGCCTGGTCTCCTTCCATGACGATAATCACCCGGTCGGCCGATTTAAGATTCATGGCCTTCCTTACCTCTTTGGGAATCGTCACCTGACCTTTGGCGGAGATAGCGATAATCGGCATATTTTCCTCCAATTGAACGATTTTCTTTCATTATAGATAATTTCCGTCTAAAGTCAAGAATTCTATCTAGCGACTAATTTTATTTAAAGCAGGCCCAAACTCAGTGGCCTTTGATGCCTATCAGGCTGGCCCTGCCTTTTCGAAGATTTGACCAGATTAATTTTTGCGAATCGGAAATCTCAAAACCGGAACTCGGCTATAACTTCTTGACAAATTTAACAGATTTGAAATACTAACCGAAAATTGGATTAGAATGAATTTACCTCCTTGTGAGGGCGACGGGCATGACGGCAACACAACGACTTCATCATCTGGCTGACCAATACCGACTGGCGTCTATTTATGTTTTTGGCAGTCGAGCGGGGGAGATTTTCGGCCGGCTCGAAGGAAGGGCGGCACCGGTTTCCGCTCTCCCTTCGGATGTGGATATGGGAATCCAACCCGAAAAAGGTACGAGACTCTCTGCGGAGGACCGGGTAGAATTGACCCTGGCCCTGGAAGCGTTGTTCGGGGCCGGGAGAATTGACCTGGTGGTCTTGCCGGAGGCGGATGCTTTCCTGGCCCTCGATATCATTCGCGGCGAAATCCTTTATTGCCGGGATTTCGATCAACAAGCCGAAGACGAACTTTATTTTTTAAGAAGAGCAGGGGATCTGAGTTATTTCCAGCGGGAGCGAATCCGGGCGATCCTGAAAGAAGGCGGGCGGTGACCCCAAATTTGTTAAGGGCTCAAGTGATTGCCGAACGCAGCGCCTGGATCCGGGATATGCTGGAAAGGCTGAAATCCCTGCCGCTGGAGTCGTTCGAATCTTTTATCTCTGACCGCCGGAATTCGGCCTCGGCTGAATCTTATTTGCGTCGAGCCTTGGAGGCCTTGCTGGATCTGGGGCGGCATATGCTGGCGAAGGGATTCGGCCTGGCGGTTACGGAGTACAAGGAAATCGCCCAACGACTCGCCGAGCAGGGAATACTAAGCGCAGAGGATGGGCGGGCGCTGGAAAAAATGGCGGGATACAGAAACCGAATGGTCCATTTCTATCAGGAAATCTCGAATCAGGAACTCTACGAAATCTGCAGCCAGCAACTCGAGGATGTGGAAAGCCTAGTTAATGCCCTCCTGAAATGGGTCAACGATCACCCCGAGAAGATCGACCGAAAATTGTAAAGGGCGGGAATTGGCACTCAGCGGGAATTATTGTTTTTCTATTCAGTATCCGGCATCGCTCTTCTTAACCAGTAACGCCCTTTATTCCCATCCTATCCCATCCCGCTGTCCTTCATCACGGCGTCGCTCTTTTCGTCCTTTTCCTGTCGTCGGCCTTCCTCCCCGCGGATTTCCCGGCGCAGGAGCTTGCCCACCTTGGACTTGGGCAGCATATCGCGGAACTCGATGTACTGGGGAAGCTTGTAGGAGACCAGTCGTTCCCGGGCCCACTTGATCAGGTCGTAGCCGGTGACACCCTTGATATCTTTCTTTAAGACCACAAAGGCCTTGATCCGCTGGCCCACTTTCTCGTCGGGGATGCCCACCACGCAGGATTCGATGACCGCCGGATGTTCCTGAAGCACGGCCTCGATCTCGGAAGCCGAAACCCGATAGCCTTTGTGTTTGATGGTATCCACGGTTCGATCGACAAAGTAGAAGTACCCCTGTTCGTCCTCGGAGACAATATCGCTGGTCCGGTACCACCTTTTCCCTTCTAGGGTGAGAAAGGCTTCGGCCGTCTCTTCCGGCTTATTCCAATAGGCTTCGACCATGGGTTGGGAGGAGACGATTAACTCCCCGGGTTCTCCCCGGGGTACGATTTCCCGGGTGGTGGCGTCGATAATCCGAACGGATTTACTGGCCAGGACCCGGCCCATGCTCCGGGGCGGAGTGGGACGATCGGTCGGCACCATGGTCACTCCGCCGCAGGTTTCGGTAGCGCCATACCCTTGGAAGATAGGCTTTTGGAACTTATCCCGCCACCTTTTTTCGATTTCCAGAGGAAGTACATCCCCGCCGTTGAAGCAATATTGAAGGGAACCGAGGTCATAGAGATCCAGTCGATCGTGTTCCAGGATCATCCGGTAAAGGGCCGGCACGCCGATCAGCGTCTTGGCCCGGAAACGCTGGATGGCGTGCATCAGGGCGTCCAACTGCACCTTGGGAAAGACCAGCAGGGTGCCCCCGAAGAAAATCGTTCCCAGACTGCAGGTCTGGCCGAGGACGTGAAACAGCGGGGCCCCACCGGCGATCACGTTTTCGGTCAAAGGAAAGAGGGGTTCGCTGACGCCGATCTGCTCTTGGGCGCAGCCCAGGTAGAGCCGGTGGCTGATGGGCACTCCCTTGGGGTGTTTGGTGGTGCCGCCGGTGTACAGGATTTCGGCTATCCCCTCACCGCCTCCCCGGATCTCCGGGATCGATGCGGCCGGACCGGAAAGGAGACTACGAAAGGGATGCACCTCTGGTCTTTTGGCCACGCTTCCTCTGGGGATAATGTCGAAGGCCCAACCCAGAAACCGCTTCCACCAGGGGAGTAAGTCGGCCAGGTTAGTGACGACGATGGTTTTGAGCGGAGTGGAGTCCAGGACCTGCTGCACATAGCCGAAATTTCGATCGGAGCAGAATACGGCCACGGCGCCGGTGTCGCCGGCGATGTAGTTCAAGTCGCGGGCCGTGTAGATAGGGGTAATGGGCACGGCCACCCCGCCGATCCATTGAACGGCCAGCCAGGCCAGGACCCACTGGACGGAATTGGGCAGGTAGAGAACGACCTTGTCCCCTTCTTTCAGGCCCAAGGCCTGGAGGCTGGCGGCCAAAGCCCGCACGGACTTCAAAAGTCCGGCGTAGGAATAGGAAGTGCCGAGGTAGACGAGGGCCGCTTTCCGGGGGGTCTTCTCCGCCTGTTCCTGGAAGGCCTTGCAGATATGGATTTTGTTTGAATGCATAAAAGCGTACTCACCGCAAAGACGCGAAGGGCGCAAAAAATTCTTTTTATTGGCGGCCCTCGCCGCCAATAAAACAACTTCACCCCACCGGCGGGGCTATTCCTTGAAATTGTTTACGAGTCGCACG
This sequence comes from uncultured delta proteobacterium, assembly GCA_963843145.1. Lineage (GTDB taxonomy): Bacteria > Desulfobacterota > RBG-13-43-22 > RBG-13-43-22 > RBG-13-43-22 > CAVQSS01. Next base: position 220,551 of record CAWJJC010000027.1, on the reverse strand, counting down.
ATGCCTTGGCGCATTAAAGGAGTATTGAAATTCATGAGTAACCCCATCGGAAAACCCGAGAGCTTCAGGTAGGTCAACAATTGGGCTTTGTGAATGGGTTCAAGCCGTTCCACCGATTTTAGTTCCAGTACGATTTGGTTGTCGACCAAAATATCCAAACGGTATCCGCAGTCTAAGGCGTGCCCCTTATAACTTAAGGGCAAGAGTTTTTGCCTTTCAAAGGGCACCTTTTGGTGAGCCAATTCCCAACACATACTCTCCTCATAAGCGGATTCCAGTAAACCGGGACCCAGGTTTTTATGGACCTCAATGGCCGCCCCGATAATTACATTGCTTAATGGATTGATATCCATAGTTGCTTTAGAACTGTTCTCTTGACCAGGCATTTTCTCCGTCCGGGTCTTTTCCGGACGGAGAAAATGCCTCTTCGCGTCCTTTGCGTCTTTGCGGTAAATCTTATACCCCGAAATAGGCCGAGACCACCTCCGGGTTCTCCATGAGTTCCCGGCTGGTGCCGGATAGGGTCAGCATGCCGTTTTCGATCACGTAGCCCCGGTCGATCATGGGCAGGATCGGCCGGGCGAACTGTTCGCTGATCAGAATCGTCACCCGGGTCTCCTGCCGGATGGTTTTGATGGCCGAGAGCAATTTGGTTTGCATGGCCGGACTCAGACCCAGCAGGGGCTCGTCCAGGAGGAGCAGGCTGGGACGGACCACCAGGGCCATGCCGATGGTCAGCATCTGCTGTTCCCCGCCGCTCAAAAAACCGGCCTTCTGGTTTTTGTGACCGGCCAGATTGGAAAAAAGGGTGAAAACCAGGTCCACCGTTTCCTTGATTTCTTTCCGGCTGCGCAGATAACCCGCGATGTGGAGGTTTTCCAGCACATCGCTTTCAGGGAAAATGGGATGCCGTTCCCGGCAGAGGACGATCCCCTTTTTAACCCGGTTGTCCGGGCTCACCCGGCTGAGGTCCTCCCGATTGAACCAGACTTCCCCCAGTAGGGTAATGCGTTCTCCGCCCTTACGCTTTTCCTTGACCTGAATGTCCAGGATCAAGCCGGAGATGGCATTCATCAGGGTGGTTTTCCCGGCGCTGTTGGAGCCGATGACGGCCACAATCTCCCCGGCATCCACCTGGAGGCTGAAGTCGTTCAGGGCCAGAGCGTTCTCATAAAAAATCATCAAATGTTTGACGTCCAGCAACACCTTCTTCTTATCCTTTAAATTCTTAAATTCGAAATCCGAAGCACGAAATCCGAAACAAACAGCAATGTTCAAAATTCAAATAACCGAAACTTCTCCCCCCTCCGGATCGGGAGGAGTTGGGAAGGGGATTCCCCCACTTGATGGACCGCTGGAGTTCAAAGGCCACCGGTTTTAAATTTCGAATTTGATTTTATTTATCCTTCTCCTTCAGTCCCCAGGTAGGCCTTTTTAACTTCCTCGCCCTGCATGACCTGGTCCGGCCGGCCGTCGGCGATTTTTTGCCCGAAATTGAGGACGATCACCCGATCGGCGATACGGAAGAGTTCCCGCAAGCGGTGTTCGATCATCAGGATGGTCTTGCCCTCGGATTTCATTTTTTCGATGATCGGCAGGATCCCGGCCACCTCGGCCAGACTCAGACCGGAAAAGAGCTCATCCAGGATGATCAGTTCGGGCCGCAGGGCCAGACATTTGGCCAGTTCCAGACGCTTGAGATAGCCGTGGGGCAGGGCGCCGGCCACCTTGTTGATCACCGAGGAATCCCGTTCAAAACCCACTTCTTCCAGCAGGTCCTTGGCCACGGCGTCCCGGTCGCCGTAGCGCCCTCCGGACAACTTTTTTACCCTGGGCGAGGAAAGGGGAATGACCATATTCTTGAAGGCCGGCAGGTGGTAAAAAGGGCGGACCATCTGAAAGGTTCGGGCCAATCCCTGCCGGCTGATCCGATAAGGCATCCAGCCGGTAATTTCCCGATCCCGATAATAGATCGAGCCGCTGTCCGGACGGATAAAGCCGGTGATCAGGTTGACCAAGGTGGTCTTCCCTGATCCGTTAGGTCCGATGATGCCCATCAATTCACCGGGCTGCACTTTAAAGGAGATGGACTCCACGGCCTGGACTCCGCCGAAGCGTTTGGAAAGGTTGGAAACGTTCAGGATCGGGGCGCTCATTCGGATTCCACTTTTACCTGGCGTTCGAACTGTTGATACTTGCGCTGAATGTAATGGAAGATCCCCTCCGGCAGGGCTACGGTAAACACGGTCAAGGAGAGGGCATAAATGACGATGCGCAGACCCGCCCAGGCCGCGCAGGGCTTCGGAGAGCGGGACCAGGATAAAGGCCCCCAGCAGCGGTCCGGCCATGGTGCCCGTGCCCCCCACCACGGCCGCGGCGATGGGCAGGATCGAATAGTCCAGGGCGAAGACCGGCATGCCCACGAACATGTAGGAGTGGGTCATGAAGGCCCCGGCGAAAGCGCCCACCGCTCCGGCGACGAAGAGGGCCTGGGCCTTGTACCAGTAAATATTGATCCCGGAACTCATCACCGAGCGATCGTTGTCGCAGATGGCCTTCAGGGTCAGGCCGTAATCGGAATTCAGGAGCCGCCGGAGGGCGAAGAGACAGACCCAGACGGCGGTCAAGCTGAGATAGAGCTCCACCCAGCGGTTGGGGTAGGGGGCCAATCCACTGATTCCTTCCGTGCCGCCGAAGATCTTGGTGGCCTCGATGACCCGGACCAGCATCAAAGGCAGGACCAGGGTGATCATGGAAAAATAAATCCCCCGCAGCCTCAATACCGGGAGCAGGGTGATGGTCGCCACCAGGCCTCCCAAAACCGCGCCGAGCGGAATGGTCAGCCAAATGGGCCAATGAAAATAATGCGACAGAATGCCGGTCAGGTAGGCCCCCAGGCCGAAAAAATAGGCCTGGCCCAGGGAGACCATGCCGGCTGAAGCCAGGAAGTCCCAACTCATGGCCAGCAGGGCAAAAACGGCCGTGGAAATGAGGACCTTCTGCCAGTATAGACTGAGCGTGAAGCTCAGGATGATGACGATCAGGAGCGGCAACACCCGGGGGACCAGCAGGTAGAGCAGATCCCAGCCCGAGGACAGGGCAAAAATATCCCCTGTCCTGACTTTGATACCCCGATCGATGCGTTCTTTGCGGATATACATAGGGCTTTTGATATCACCGCAAAGGCGCAAAGAGCGCAAAGAAAAAATTTATTCTTGGTTACTTTGCGTCCTTGGCGTCTTGGCGGTGAAAGGTTCTAGATCCTTTCTTCCAGTTCCTTCTGGCTGCCGAAAAGGCCCGAAGGCTTAAGGGCCAGAATAGCCAGGATGGCCACCAGGCTGACGATCATGGTCCAGTGGGGTTCCAGGTAGGTGGCGGTGATCATCTGCGCGTAGCCGATCAGAAAACTGGCCACGACCACTCCCAGGGTGCTGCCCAGTCCGCCCACAATGCACACCGCCAGGGCATTGATCAGGATATCATAGCCCCCCTCCACGGAAATGGTCCCCAGGGGCAGGATCAGAATCGCCGCCAGGGCGGCCAATCCGGCCCCGAAGGCTACGCTCAAGGTGGCCACCCAATCGGAGTTGATGCCCAGAGACAGGGCCGTCCGCTCTTCCTGGGCGATGCCTCGGAAGGCCAGACCGATTTTGGTGTAGTGGGTAAACAGCCAGAGGAACAAGGCGATAGCGCAACCCAGTCCGACGATGAAGAGCCGTTGATAATCCACAAAAACACCGCGGATTTCCAGGCTGCCATCGATGAAGACCGGGAGGTTGTATTCAAAACCGATAAACCCAAGGTAGCGGAAGATCTCCAGGATGGCCAACCCGATTCCGAAGGTGGCGATGACTTCGGAAATGACCAGGCCCCGGATTCGAAGCAGGACCAGCCGATACATGAGCGCCCCGAGGACCATGGTCAGAATCAGCGCCCCGAGGATCGCCAGGGCATAAGGAAATTTCAGGGTGTTCATAAGTATCCAGGCCCCGTACCCGGCAAAAATGTAAAAGGCCCCGTAAGCGAAATTGGCCACTCCGCTGATGCCGAAGGTCAAATTGAAACCCAGGGCCACCAGGGCCAGGATGACGCTGTTGATGAAGCCGTAGATCAGGGTGCCGAGAAGCATTTCAAAACCGTTAGGGGTAAGGAGTCAGTCGTTAGGCGAAAAAAAAGAAAACATAAATAAGCAAAACGGCTCAAGGCGGAGGCTAGGGGATTAACCCCTTACCCCTCACGCCTTGCGCTTTATGGAATTTACTTGGTCGCTTTCAGCCCTTCCGGCAAGTGAATCTTGGTGTCGGCTATAGTTTCAGGAAAGACGATTTCCCGGGTCCCGGTTTTGGACCACTGGATCATGGCCGCCATGGCCGTCTCCTTGGGGTCGTTTCCATAGACGACCTGGTGGTTCTTGGCGAACCGGATCCGGCCGATAGCCCCCTGACGATCGGTCTTCTCCAGGGCGCTGACTACGGCATCCGGATCCATCGTGCCGGCCCGTTCCAGGGCTTCGGCCAGGATATAGACGGATTCGTAGGCCGGCGCCGGGCAGTGTCCGGCTTCGATCTCCTTGTTGTATTTCTTTTTGTAGGCATCATAGAAGACAACCGATTTGGGTACTTTTTTAACCGGAATATTGCCAATTTCAAAAATCAGGTTCATGGCCCCGTCGATTTTACCGTCAAAACTTTTCCAGGCGGCCGGGCCGGCCAAAGGCGAAATAAAACCGAGCATCAGGGCCGGAACCTTCATGCTGTTCCACTGCTTAACCAGGATGCCGCTTTGGGGCATATCGAAGATCGGCAGGATGACTTGGGCACCGGCCTGTCGGGCTTTCATCAAACCGGCGGAAAAATCGCCGGCTCCGGTGGGATAGGATTCCACCCCCAGCACTTCCCAGCCGGCCCCTTTTAATATGCCGGCCATGGCGTTGGCCGTTCCCCGCGCCCAGGCCACATCCTGGTGCATCAGATACACTTTCTTGAAACCATACTCCTTGTGGATGGATTCCATGGACCCTTTTAAATAGCCGACCAGGTACCCGGCATCCAGACAAACCCGAAAACAATATTTGTATTTATTATAATCTTCCAAAACCTTCTTGGTGTAGGCCGGAGACATAGCGGTAGTCGCCAGCATGGGTATCTTGTATTTGGAGATTAAATCCATACTGGCTAATAAGGCCTCCGAGCGAAAGGGAGCCAAAACGATGGCCTTGATTTTCTTCTCCAGAATGAGTTTCTCGATTCCCAGGAGGGCTTCCGGAACCGGCACCCCGGGCGCCGCATCACGGATATCGATGGCCTCGACCTTCAGCAGGTGCTTTTCGCCTTTTATCGATACCCCGCCCTTGGCATTGATTTCCTCCACCGCCATTTGAACGCTGTTGAGCCCCTCCGCCCCCTCCAGAAAACCAAGGGAGGTGGGTACCCCGATAATGATCGGATCCGCGGCCTGTACTGTAAATGCAGAAAAGGTTAAGAGAACCAAAAACAACCCGAACGATCCCAAAAGTTTTGAAATACCTTTCATCAACCTTCCTCCTTTTCTTTAGCGCTGATTGGTAGACTAAAAGGGAAAAGAAAAAATGTCAATGCTTAATGCTTATGGAGATTGGAGGATTGTTTTGGTCCCATGGTTCAAGTCAGCGGCGGGGAGATTTCCGTGTACGAGTACGTGTAGGAGTAAGGGAGCTTTAAATATAGATGCCTGTTGCTTGGCAGCGAAGCCGGACAGATGAAAAGTGGAACAGGGGGATTGACAAGGGAGGCTACATCTCCCAGCCGCCGGAGACCTCCAGACAGGCGCCGGTAATATAGCTGGCTTCGTCGGAGGCCAGAAAGATCACCGCTTGGGCGATTTCTTCGGGTTGGGCCATGCGACCCAAAGGGGTTTGAGAGAGGATTTTTTCTTTGAATCTTTCAGCCATCATGGTCTGGATGGCGGGGGTGGCGGTCAGGCCGGGGAGGACGGCATTGACGCAGACCCCGAACTTGCCCACTTCTTTGGCCACGCTCTTGGTCAGGCCGATGATCCCGGCCTTGGCGGTGGCGTAGGCGATCTCTCCCTGACCCCCGGTTTTGCCGTAGATGGAGGAGAGGTTGACGATTCGACCGTAGCCCTGGTCTCTCATAACCGGCATGGCGGCCCGCATAAAGGCCATGGCCGCTTTGAGGTGGACCCCCAGGACGGCGTCCCATTCCGGATCTTTGATCTTAAAGATGCCTGCGGGCCGGTCAAACCCAGCGTTGTTGACTAAAATATCGAGACGAGTCCAACGGGCCCGGACCCGTTCGATGATTTCCGGAACGGCCTGATCCAAAGTTATATCCCTGAGGATTAAAAGCCCCTCGCTCCCGAGTGAATTTATTTGATCAAGGGTTTCCCGGGCAGTGGTTTCATTACGATCGACCAGGGCGACTCGGGCACCTTCCCGGGCGGACAACACCGCGATGGCCCGGCCGATCCCCTGGCCGGCGCCGGTAACCAGGATTACTCTGTCTTTCAGTTTCATCAGGAATAAATTAGCGGCTTCTTTCCTTATAACCTTCCAGCGGAGGCCGGGGTCCATGCTCAGGACCCTTTTCCATCGGCCGTTCTTCCCGGATTTCTCGTAGAATGCCTTCCATTTCCCTATGAAAGTCAATCGTAAAGAGGATATAGCGGGCCTGTTGATCCGGCCGGAGGAGGCTCAATTCTTCTTCGATCTGTTTATTATTCAGGTCGTTCAAATCCTTTTTTTGGTTCTTGATCCGCAGGACCGTCTCCCGCAGTTCTTTTTCCGGAGCGTTAAGATCTCGGGTGAGGTTCCGCAGGCGCTGAATATCCTCCTGAAGATCACGCCTGATATGCCGTTTGGTCTGCTCGTATTGGGCGCCCACAGCGAAAAAGCGGCCGGCCGCCTCCCGGTCCAACTTTAAGGCCTGGGTCAATTTCAACATGCGGACCATCTGAATCCGCTCCCGGGATTTTTCCCGTTGATCCAGGGGTTCTCGGTAGGTTTGGGCCATGAGGGAGCTCGTCCCGAAAGCCAGACACCCGATCAAAGTCCCTAATATTAACTTACGACACATTTTCCGTGACCTCCTTGGCCCCGGCAGGGGTGCCGGTCTGCAATTTATCCGCTACTTCATTTAGGTCTTTGATGGATAACGTTTCCAGGCGGTTAGACAAATCCCAGTCTAACACGGCTTCCTCCGCTTCAACATTTTTGGCATACAGTTCGAGGGCCAATCGGTGCTCCATCTTTTTTCCCAGGCGGGCTGATTCCTGAGGGGTTAGGGTCAGGAGCGGGTCCGCCAAGGAATCCCCGATATCCTCAAGTCGCGATTCTGCCGCGGGTAACCCGTTTTTAACTAATAAAATGGGTTTAGAAAAAGAAGCATAATAATAGAAGCCGGCGATGAAGATCAGGAGAATCAGGGCCGGAGACCAGGCGTACACCGGCCAGGCCCAAGGGTTGGACCAGGCTCTCCTGTACCAGAGTTGAGGCCGGCTTTCCAGATGACGTACCTCGGCCATGATCCCGGAGGTCATCCGGCTCCAGAACTCCGATCCGGGGTCGGGCGGGGAATCCAGTCGGAGGACGTCTACGATCTTGGTGTTTTCTTCGTGAAATCTTTGACAATCCGGACAGCGGGAAAGATGATCCCGGAGTTGTTCGGCTCCGGTGCCGGTCAGCGGTTGACCGGTATAATCCCCCAGCCGTTTCCTAATTTTCGCGCAGCTACTTTTGGTTTTCATGGTGGGTCTTGATCCAGTCCTTCACTTTTTCCAGGGCATAGTGAAAATTAACCTTGGCCGAATTGGCTCTCATATTAAGGGCCTTTCCGATTTCTTCAAAGGAAAGGTCCTGGTCTACCCGTAATAGTAGTACCATTTTTTGTTTGGGGGGAAGCCTTTCAATGGCCTTCTGGGCCTGTCCCCTTAATTCCTTTCGTGAAAATTCATCCTCCTGGTTATTTTTAGGGTCGGCTATGGGTATTTCCTCCAACGGAGTGAATTCTCTCTTTTTCTGCTGCCGGAAATGATTATGGCATTGGTTGATGCTAATGCGAAAAAGCCAGGTTTTAAAGCTGGATTCAAAACGAAATCCTTTCAAGTTTTGATAGGCCAGGAGAAATACTTTCTGAACGGTATCCTCCGCGTCCATGGGATTTTTCAGCATCCGCAAAACAAAGGCATATATCGGTTTCTGATAACGGATGACCAGTTGCTCAAAGGCCCCGATATCCCCGTCCCGAATCCGGTGGATTAATTGGTCATCCGTCATAAATCAAATTTTTCAACTAATTAGACTCGCCTGAAAATAAATGGTTAAATGATCCATTCAATAATTCTTTAATGAATAATCCGAAAATAAATTTAACCCGAGAAGTGATTTTTAGTCTACCCAAATAGTAAGGAAATCGCAACACTTTGAATAACAAGGTTGGAATTCTAATTTCAAATTTCATATAAAGTAAATTATTATAAATTGTATAATAACAATTTGTATTAATACGTAAACTAATACATATTTTTGTTCTAAACGATTGGTGGTTCTGAGTGTTAATCAGGCCAGTCCAGCGGTTGAGGCTGACTAACTCCGAACATAGTCATTGACATTCATCCTAGAATTCCTTACTATCAATCCTATTCCCAAAAAATAACATCCGGGTAAAAAATGCCGAACAGGTTGAGCTCTATTTTTTATTGCTTACTCATCTTGGTAATTTGGATCAAGATAGCTATCGTACGAACGCTCAACCGATTCGACCGGGGAAAACTTAAGCAATGGGTTTTCGGCAATAAGGCGGGTTGTGATTATGACCAAACAAATTATTCAAAAAATGGCTCATATTGGGGTGGCAGGGTTGATTCTGGGATTGAATGGATTCTTTTTCCTTTTTTCCGAGAAAGAGGGGGTATCCCAGGAATTTTTCAGCGAAAAGATCGCCCTCTCGGAACCGACCCCAATTCCGGACGCTCGTTTATTTCACCTCACCCTCGAAGAGCGATCAGCCTCGGTTAACACCTACGATCATTGGATTCGGAGCGCATCCAAAAAGTATGCCCTGGATCCGGCCCTGGTAAAAGCAGTAATTCATGCCGAATCCCGGTTTGACCCTTTGGCCGTTTCTCCGAAAGGTGCTAAGGGATTGATGCAGATTGACCCCGTCACGGCAGAAGAAATGGGAATCACTGACCCATTCAATCCCAAGTACAATATCTATGGGGGGGTTCGCTACCTACGGGAAATGTTGGATGCCTTTAAAGGAGATAAACATCTGGCTATAGCGGCCTATAATGCGGGCCCCAATCAGGTCCTACGCCACAACGGTGTCCCGCCCTTCAAGGACACGAAAAAATATCTTTTCAAAGTGCTGCGCTACCAGACTTATTATAAATTAAACCATTTCAGTTAAGCCCTTTTCTATCCTCCCAACCAACCCATGTCGCCGACGGTGGAGTCGCTTTTCTCCAATAAAAGAGGACAACAGCTTGGCTATCTTCTTTTAAGCGCCGCCTTACTCACCCTTTCTTTTCCCAAAACGTCTTGGTCGTTCCTGGCCTGGATCGCTTTTATTCCCTTATTCAAGTCCCTTGAAGGTCAACCCGCCCGGAAGCGCCTGGCCTTTGGCTACACCATGGGGTTTATTTATTCCCTGGGTGTTTTTTACTGGGTCACCTACTCCATGCGCTATTACGGCCACCTCAGTACCCCGATCAGTATCTCCATGCTGGTCCTTTTGGCCCTGTATCTGGCCCTGTTTCCAGCAGTCTTCGGGTTCCTTTGGGGTTTATTCCCGGCTGGCGGACTCTTCTCCCTGATCTGGGCCCCGGCCCTTTGGGTCGGATTAGAGTATCTGCGGGCTGTCCTGCTCTCCGGGTTTCCCTGGGCTTTGATCGGTTACAGTCAGTATAACGTGCTTCCCCTGATTCAGATCGTTGAATTCACCGGAGTTTATGGACTTTCGTTTTTAATTATCATGATAAATCAAGCGCTTTACCAGATTTTTCTAAAGTCCGGCGACTATCGTCCGTGGTCCGCTAAATGGGGCGAAGCGGTGCTGGCCGGAGGTCTGATGCTCCTCGTTATTGCCCATGGTTACGCTGCTTTGCCCGCAGAGCGGAAGGCTGACGACCACACCGATAAGTTAGAGGTCTCTATTATTCAGGGGAATATAGACCAATCATTAAAGTGGAATCCTGCTTATCAGGAAAAAACGATTAATATTTATACCGATTTATCTAATGAATCGCTCACGGCGCTCTCCAAGATAGAAACAAAACCCTTCTTGAGTAAAACCAGCCCTTTGTTGATCTGGCCGGAAACCGCTGTCCCGTTTTACTTTCTCAATGAGCAACGGCTTACCGGCAGACTTTTTGAGTTGAGTCGTGAAAGAAATGCCTATTTACTTTTTGGAAGCCCGGCCGTGGGCCAGCAAAATAATCGTCTTCAATATTATAATCGGGCTTACCTCCTCTCTCCGTCCGGTCAAGTGGCCTATTATGATAAGGTTCATTTAGTGCCCTTCGGCGAATACGTTCCCCTGAAACGGTTCCTGCCTTTTGTCAGCCGGATGGTGGAATCGATCGGTGACTTCAGTGCCGGTCCCCGGCCTTATGGCCTCAACCTTCCCCAGGGGAAAATCGGGGTCTTGGTTTGCTTCGAAAGCATCTTTCCCGAAATCAGTCGGGCCTTAAGACAGGACGGTTGCCGTCTTTTAGTAAATATCACCAATGACGCCTGGTTCGGGCCGACTTCGGCCCCCTACCAGCACCTTTCCATGTTAACTCTACGGGCGGTGGAAAACAGGGTCTGGATCGCCCGAGCGGCCAATACCGGTTTCAGCGCCCTGATCGATTCCTCCGGCCGGATTGTTCGGAAAAGTTCCCTCTTTGAAAAAGCCACCATTCAGGCTATAATCCCTTTGCGGGAAGGAAGCACATTTTACAGCCGCTATGGAGATTGGCTGGTGGGTATTTGTTTTTTGGTGGTCATCAGCGGATTGCTCGGCAAAGGGTGGATCATTCGTAAAAGTAGAATAAAGAAAAGGAGATAAAGAGTATGCGCGAAGAAATAGATCAGGCCAAAGACCGATTATTTAAATTGGGAGAATATCTTTGACCTGGAAGGGAAACAGGCCCGTTTACAAGTCTTAGAAAAGGCGATCGCCCAAGACCAATTCTGGAACCAGCCCGAGCAAGCCCGGGTTTTATTGAAGGAGCGGGGAAAAATCCTCAACGCCCTCGGCGAATGGGAGGAGACTCGGGACCAATTGGAGGAAACGGATATCCTCCTTGATCTGGCCCAGGAAGAGGCGGATAGCGAGACGCTCGCCGAGGTCCGGGAGAAGCTGGGGGCCCTCGAAAAAAAGCTTTCGCAGATGGAGTTTACTAAGCTACTTTCCGGGGAAACCGACATCAACAATGCCATTGTGGCCATTCATGCCGGGGCCGGCGGTACCGAGGCCCAGGATTGGGCCGAAATGCTTTTACGCATGTATCTGCGCTGGGCGGAAACGCGGAACTACAAGACCGAAGTGATCGATATGCTTCCCGGGGATGAGGCCGGCACCAAAAGCGTGACCTTTACCGTGGAAGGGAAATACGCCTACGGGTATCTTCACTCTGAAACCGGGATTCACCGACTGGTCCGAATCTCTCCCTTCGATGCCGGAGGACGGCGGCACACCTCCTTTGCCTCCGTTTTTGTTTATCCCGAAGTGGAAGAGGACCTCGATATTGAAGTCAATGAGGCGGATGTGCGGGTGGATACTTTTCGAGCCAGCGGCGCCGGCGGTCAGCACGTCAATAAAACCAGTTCGGCAATTCGGCTGACCCATTTTCCCACCGGGATCGTCGTCCAATGCCAGAACGAAAAGTCTCAGCACCGGAACAAGGATATGGCCTTTAAGGTGTTGAAATCACGCCTCTACGAATTGGAGTTGCAGAAAAAAGAAGAAAAAAAGCGAGAACTCCACGAAGGGCAATCGGAGATTTCTTGGGGGAGCCAAATCCGTTCATACACCTTAGCTCCTTACCGACTGGTGAAAGATCACCGAACTCAATTGGAAATAGGAAATGTGGACAGTGTCTTAAACGGAAATATTGATCCCTTTATTGAAGCTTTTTTGTGGCTCCGGACCAAGAAAAAGAAAAATCCGAATTCATAGGTCCTCTGCCTTGAATTGGAGCTAAATTCTTAGACCGTTTACGCTCCGGTCATTGAACCTCGGTTTACCAACACAGCCGCCTTTCCCTCCAGAGGGCATTTGTTTTCGCAGATCCCGCACCCGATACAAAGGCGATCGATGACGTAAGGCTGTTTCATCCGGACCAGACGGCCGTTTTGATCGAGTACCTCAGCTTCCCTAAATTTGATGGCCTTGTCCGGTGTGGGGCAATGCTCCTCGCAAACGATACAAGCGACGCCGCGGGCATAAGGCAGACAACGGTTTTTGTCAAAATGGGCCAGACCGATGACGGTTTTCTGTTTTCGGGGGAGATCCAAATGCTCGATCGCCCCGGTGGGGCAGACCTGGCCGCAGAGGGTGCAATTGAACTCGCAATAGCCGATCCGGGGGATCAGTCGGGGGGTGAAGATACCGCCCCAGCCGGATTCCAGACCGATGGGGTGCAAGGCGTTCAAAGGGCAGACCTTTAGACACTCCCCGCAGCGCACACAGCGCTCCAGGAATCGTTTCTCCTCCAGGGAACCCGGCGGTCTGATTAATTCCGGGTTGACCACCCGGGTTTGTGCCCCGATTTGGGAATAAGCCGGGAGCACCAGACCCGAAGCCAGCATCCCGGCGAAGGCCCGGCGGGAAATTCCGAGCGCCGGCTGCGGGGTGTCCGGTTTTTTAAAAGTAAAGCCGATGATCTGCTCCGGGCAAAGATCCTGGCAATCCAGGCAGAGGTTGCAGTCCGCGGGGGAGATACGGCGGTCCGCATCGACGGCCCCGAGGCGGCAGACTTTGGCGCACAGACCGCACTGGGTGCAGGCGGTTTCATCGTGGCGTCCCCGCAGCCAGGAGAACCGAGAAAGCAACGCCAGCAGCCCCCCCAGCGGGCAGAGATTGCGGCACCAGAAACGGCGCCCCAGACGCTCCAGGCCAAAGACCGTCAGGAGAATGAGGAGGGACACCAGGCTGAGGGTAAACACTTTCTGCTGATAGGGCAGAAGGGTTTTTTTGACCACACCGTAAATCGGTTCGCTGATGGCCGAAACCCAGGAAGGGCCGTAACGGTACAAGAAGTCGAACGGGGCGGTGATGAACCGATTAAAAAAGGGATCCACCGAGACCGTCAAACTCCGCACCAGGATGGAAAAGGGGTCAAAGTAACCCACCAACGGTAAGCCCAGCAGGGCGGTCAGCAGAATGATACCCAGGAGAAGATATTTCCAGGTGCGGTAGCGGTTTGGCCGGACATCCTTCCGGGGAGGGATGAGCTGATGGGACAGATCGAGCAGGGTGCCCAAGGGACAGAACCAGCCGCAGAAAACCCGACCCAGAATCAGGGTCAGGACTACCACGATCAGGGAATACCAGACCAGGGTGATGACCACTCGGGAGGCCAATATAGCGCTGGCGGCCACCAGAGGATCCAGACGGAAAAAAATATTTACGGCGTAAGGAATTTCATCCCGGCCGCCGTAATCGGTCAGGCGAAAGAGCAGCAGGAAGAGGACCAGAAAAAAACCCTGGGAAAGCCTCCTTCCCCAACGCCAAGCGGAAACTTTATTGGAAGCCATGAGCACCTATAAAATCAAAGCACGAAATCGACTCGTTCAGACTTTAAGGATCTTTATCTTCTTCAGGTCAATTTCTCCCAGACCCAATTGAAAGGCCGCCCGGGTCGATTCCACCTCTTCGGGTTTTAATTGAAAAAAAGTGGCGGCATAGGCGTCAACAGCCACGATGTCGGTGGAGGCCAGCAGGGTATTAAGCACTTTGACATCCCGCAGATCCCCTCCCTGCGGACCGTTGCGCAGCAGGATCCGGGTAGCGTCGATGACTGTAACCCGAGGTTTGATCACCAGATTCAGATCGGCGATCCGCTGTCCCAAAGAAAAGTGGATTTTGCCGCGAGAACCGCCGAGGACCCCCATGATGTTCTTCAGACCCAGGCTGAGACCGGCCGAGGAGTGATGTTTGGCCACCGGTACGTTGATATAGCAGTCGGCCTCGAGGGCGTCTTTGTAAAATTCCCATTCCTGGAGGGATTTACCTTTAGCCAAACGGACCGGAACAAATTTCCGCTGATCGATAAAAGGACAGGACACCCGACGGTCCCCGAGGGACTCCACGGCTTTTTTGATCCCGCTGTTGACGTAACAGCGTCGCTCCTCGTTGCAGGTCCGGTCAAAGACCAGCACTTGGCCGGCCCCCGCCTCCAGGGCCTGTTTGACCAGGGCCTTGACCACCTCCGGGTGGGTATTGGCGGCCTGTTCCGGGGTGCGATCCCAACCGATATTGGGCTTGACCACCACTCGGTCCCCTTTCTTGACCAGGGCGGTCATCCCCCCCAGCGGGGCTAGCACCTTAGATACCAGGGCGGGATAATCCGAACCTTCTCCGACTATCACCAAAGATTTGTTCCCTTCGGCTCGGGCTTCCGGTTTCATCGTCACCAGAGGCGGAACGAGGGTCAACCCGGCCGACCACAGGGCGACCTCTTTCAAAAAAGCTCTTCGATCCATGGAAAAATCCCCCTAAAATTCAACCCTCCCTTGCCAGGGGAAAGGGAGGTTCGTTGGGATAAAATTTCTTGTTCAACAATTTTTTTTAGTATATTAAAGCATAAATCATTATTCTGCAACTGGTGCCGTCAAGAGGGAGGATTTTCGTATTAAACCCACCGGCTCCAGAGAGCACCCGCTAAGCATGAAAATAGGCTTTAAACGAGTCGCGTCAGCTCGTTATTCCGGACAAGCGAAGCGCGATCCAGAATCCAGGCCTCAGCTAAGCCTCAAAGGAAAGGAAACTATGAACAAAGAACGATTTCTAAAAACAGTCTCCTACTTGAAGAAGAAAATGGGTGGCGTGGCCCCCATCGGACTTATCCTGGGCACCGGTCTGGGTGAGTCGGCTGGCGGGATCAAAAAGGCCCGGTCCATCCCCTATGAGCAAATACCCTATTTCCCCCATTCCACCGTGGAGTCCCATCAGGGCCAGTTGGTTTGGGGGACCCTGGCCGGTAAACCGGTAGTCGCCCTTCAGGGCCGGTTCCATCTCTATGAAGGCTATGCGCCCCAGGAGATCGGTTTCCCTATTCGGGTACTGGCCGGATTAGGCGTGAAGGTCCTGATCGTTTCCAATGCCGCCGGGGGTCTGGACCCCGGGTTCGAGTCCGGGGATCTGATGCTGATCATGGATCACATCAATCTTACCGGAGAGAATCCTCTGGTAGGTTCCCACCAGGAGTATTGGGGAGACCGTTTTCCCGACCTCTCCGCCGTTTATGACCGCCGCTTGACGGACCTGGCCGAAAAAGTGGCTCTGCAGAAACAAATCCCGCTTCGCCGGGGGGTCTACGTAGCGGTCAAGGGACCCAGCCTGGAGACGCCGGCGGAAACGCGAATGCTCAGACAGATGGGGGCCCAAGCCGTGGGCATGTCCACCGTCCTGGAAGTTATTACCGCGGTGCAGTGCCGTCTGCGAATTCTGGGAATATCGGTCATTTCCAACGTCAACCGACCGGACTGCCAGGAGCCCGCTTCGCTGAAGGCCATTATTGCCACGGCGCGAAAAGCCGAACCCCGATTGATGGCCCTGGTCGAAGGGGTGGTTTCCAAATTGACCCCGCAGGAGCTGAAGGGCGGGAGGAAAATTAAAAGCTAACCAAAGAATATTTAAATTATTTTGCCAGAGACCCGCGTGCCTCAATTTCATTTTGAGATTTCAATTTTTAGAGGAATAGGGGAGGATGAGCGTTCGGATATCAGAAAAACCCATTGATCTATTCATAAAAAACGGCCTGGTAGTCACCATGGATGACCGGCTGAATATTTTTCATCCCGGGGCCCTGGCGATTAGCGGAGATTCTATCTTGGCCGTAGGACCGGAACAAGAGCTGGCGCCGTTGGCCTTAAAGGCCAAGGAAGTCGTTGATGCCCGCGGAGGGGCCGTTTTGCCCGGTTTGATCAATAGCCATACCCATGCGGCCATGACCTTGCTGCGCGGCTTGGCCGACGACCTGCCGCTGATGGATTGGCTGGAAAACCATATCTTTCCGGCGGAACGCCGCCTGACCGGGGAATGGGTCTATTGGGGGACCTTGCTGGCTTGCGCGGAGATGATCTTGTCCGGTACCACCACCTTCTGCGACATGTACCTTTTCGAGGGCCAGGTGGCTCGGGCCGCCCAGGAGGCCGGCCTGCGGGCTTTGGTGGGAGAAGTGCTTTACGATTTTCCCTCCCCCAATTACGGGCCCCTGGAAAAGGGGTTTGAATATACTCGTGAGTTGATCCGGAAATACCGGGATGACCCCCTGATTTCTGTGGCCGTTGAACCCCACACCCCGTTCACCTGCGGCCCGGAGTTGCTCCTCCAGGCCAAAAGGTTGTCGGCTGAAACCGGGGTTCCCCTGATCATCCACCTGGCGGAAACCCAAACCGAAGCAGATCAGATTTTGAAACAATACGGGGTCTCGCCGACCCAGCACCTGGCCCGATTGGGGTTGCTCGACGCGCATCTAATCGCCGTTCACTGCGTGGTGCTCCCGGAAGCCGACCAGAAAACCCTGGCGGCCGCGGGGGTCAAGGTGGTCCATTGCCCGGAAAGTAATATGAAACTGGCCTCCGGGGTGGCCCCGGTGGTAGAGCTGTTACGCCGGGGGGTTTGCGTCGGCCTGGGGACCGACGGCTGCGCCAGCAACAACAATTTGGACTTGTTTCAGGAAATGGATTCGGCGGCCAAACTGCATAAGGTCCATCGTCTGGATCCCACTGTCATGGATGCCCGCACCGTGTTCCGGATGGCTACCCGCGGCGGTGCCCGGGTGCTGGGGCTGGAATCCCGGGTGGGGTCCCTGGAGGCCGAAAAAAAGGCCGATATTATACTCTTGGACCTGGATCAACCGCACCTGACACCACTTTATAACATCTATTCCCATCTAGTCTACGCGGCTCGGGGCGCCGATGTCACCCGGGTGATCATCAATGGCCGAACGGTGATGAAGAACCGGGAGCTGTTGACCCTGGATCTTAAAGAAATTTTATCCCGGGCGAATCGTTTCGCCGAGTCTTTGCGGCTGGCCCGGCTAAATTAGTAAGCCGGGACGACCGGGCAGTTTCAAATCCGAAACTCGAAATCCGAAACAAATTCAAATGACCAAATATCAAAATTCGAAACTACCCTCGCAACAAGGGCCTGTCGAGGAGGATTTTGATTTTTTGATCAAGGACGGACTGATCCTAACCCTGTCCCCGGCTCATCCCGACCCGATTCCGACCGGCTCCATAGGCATCAAAGACAGCCGGATTACGTATCTCGGCGCCCGTTGTCCGGAGCTCTGGACGGCCCGGGAAGTGATTGACGGCCGGGGGTTCCTGGTCCTGCCGGGGCTGATCAATACCCACACCCATTCGGCCATGACCCTTTTCCGGGGTCTGGCCGACGACCTGCCCCTGAAGGACTGGCTGGAAAAGCACATCTTCCCCGCGGAGGCCCGGTTTATCAACCCGGAGACGGTTTACTGGGGAAGCCTCCTGGCCTGCGCTGAAATGATCCGCTCCGGGACCACCACCCTGGCCGACGGCTATTTTTGCCTGGATGGCGCCGCCCGAGCGATTTATCAGTCCGGCATGCGGGCTGTCCTGGCCCCGGGGGTGATTGATTTTCCGGCCCCGGGTGTCCCGGACCCGGCCGACAATATCCGTTCGGCCCGGGATTTCATCGAAAAATGGTCCGGACAATCTCCTCGGGATCCGACTGGGGTTGTTCCCCCATTCTCCTTACACCTGCTCCGCGAAGACCCTGGAAAAGGCCAAGGCCCTGGCCCTGGAAAAGGCGATTCCTTTATTTATTCACCTGGCGGAAACCCGGGAGGAGGTGGCCCTGGTCCAGGGTCAAACCGGTCTGACCCCGGTTCGTTATTTGCATAGGTTGGGTTGTCTGGATGATTCCACTATCGGGGTCCATGTGAATTATCCGGATCTGGAGGAAATGGCACTCCTGGCCGAAGCGGGGACACGTGTTAGCCATTGCCCGGAAAGCAATATGAAGCTGGGGGCGGGGGTCACCCCGGTTGTGGAACTGCTGGCCCGAGGGATAGTCGTGGGGTTGGGCACGGACGGCTGTGCCGGCAATAATGACCTGGATCTCTTCCGGGAAATGGGCACCGCCGCTCGCCTGCACAAGGTCCATCGCCTCGACCCTACCGTGTTGGAGGCCCATTCCGTCCTGGAAATGGCCACCCTCGAGGCGGCCAAGGTCCTGGGGCTGGAAAAAGAAATCGGTTCTTTGGAAGTGGGCAAACAGGCGGATTTGATTTTGATCAATCTAAACCAACCCCATTTGACCCCCCTCTACCATCCCTTTTCCCACTTAGTCTATGCGGCCTCCGGGGCGGATGTAGACACGGTTTTTATTGCCGGGCAAATGGTGATGCGGCAGCGAAAGCTGTTGACGCTGGATTGGGAAGAAATTCGGGAACGGGTGGTAACGATCAGCAGCAAAATTGGATTCTGATTGCGGAGTCCGAGAAGGGAGCCGCCGACCGCTTATCCGGCCCGCATCCAGTCATCCGGCCTTAGGACCTTCCCTTCGCTTACCTAGAATGCCATTGACATTTTGTCTAAAGTATGATTAAGGTTTTATCCTACAGTTGAATATATTCGTGTACTTCCTAACCTAACTCTAAAGAACTTTTGGATTGGGATATGAAGTGGGAGTTTCAAAAAATTCCGAGACGAAGCCTCCAATGGGGTAAGGCCCTGATGGAGGCTTTTGTATTTCCACCGCCACCTTCCGAAATTTTATTAAGGGGTCTCTATCGAAGGAGAGCCCGAGAATGAAATGCCCCCAATGCCAATATCATAACCCCGATGGCCTGGATTTTTGTGGAAAATGTGGTACCAAATTGGAGGGGATTTGCCCTGCCTGCCATTTCGTAAATCCCGAGGGATTTCAGTTCTGCGGCAGGTGCGGGCGGCAATTAGATGTATTAGCTGCCAGACAGATAGAATCAGCCATCGAAGAGGAACGAAAGCAGGTGACGGTTCTTTTCTCTGATCTCTCCGGATATACGGCCATGTCTGAGCGGTTGGATCCTGAAGAGGTTAAAAAGATCATGAACCGGATCTTCGGTGAGATGAGCGATACAGTGAGTAAATATGAGGGGACTATTCAGAAATTTATCGGTGATGCGGTGGTAGCGTTCTTTGGGGTGCCCAAGGTTCATGAGGATGATCCGGTTAGAGCGATCCGAGCGGCGAGAGAAATACATGAACGGATCGAGGACATTAGTCCTCAATTTGAGTACACGGTCGGAAAGCGTTTGGCCATGCATTCAGGGATCAATACAGGACTGGTCGTTACCGGTGAAGTAACATTGGGAAAGGGAATCCTTGGAATTACCGGAGATACGGTTAATCTGGCATCCCGGTTGTCTACGCTGGCGCGGCCCGGTGAGATTTTAGTGGGTCACAACACCTTTCGTCGGGCTGATTGGCTTTTTGATTTTGAACCGCTCGTCCCCGCTCGGGTCAAAGGCAAGACCGAACCAGTAAAGATTTATCGGGTAGTGGGGAAAAAGGAAAAAACAAGGCGATCGGTGGGTTTTGATTCCCCTCTAGTAGGAAGAGAGAAGGAAATGGATCTCCTATCGCTTCAGGTCGTTCGCCTCATCAATGGTCAGGGAGGGATTATCACCGTCATCGGCGAGCCGGGGATCGGGAAGTCCCGCCTTCTGGCCGAACTGCGCCAAACAGCAGCCGTCAAAAAGACCGTCTTCCTCGAAGGTCGTGCCATTTCCATGGGGAGAAGCCTAAGCTTTTATCCCATCGTCGACGCCTTGAAGTATTGGTCCCAGATCAGGGGCAAGGACACCGATGCAGAGGCCCAGTGGAAACTTGAGCGGGCCATTCGGGACATTCATCCCGAGGAAGCCGGGGAGATCTTTCCCTTCATTGCTACCCTCATGGGGATGAAGCTTAACGAAAAATCCGCCCAGCGGGTTCTGGGCATCGAAGGGGAGGCCTTAGAAAAGCTTATCTTTAGGAGCATGCGGGAGCTGCTCATTAGGGGCTCTGAAGTCAGACCAATGATGATCTATATGGAAGACTTCCACTGGGTGGATACGAGTTCCCTAGAACTTCTCAAGGCCCTCTTCCGCCTGGTGGAAGAATGCCGGATTCTTTTTATTATAGTCTTCCGTCCCGGCTATACCGACACCGGAGAGCGGATCATCGCCTTCATCCAGGAGAACTATGCAACCAACTGGACCAAGATCGAACTGGAACCCTTGAAAGAATCGGAGAGTGGGCAACTGCTCAATAATCTTCTCGAGATTAAAAGTTTTCCCCATCTACTGAGAGAGCAGATTCTCCAAAGAGCAGGAGGGAATCCCTTCTTTATTGAAGAAGTAGTGCGATCCTTGATCATTGAAAGGGCCGTGGTTCAGGAAAAGGGAGAATACCGGGTCACGGAAAAGATCGAGGATATCGTCATTCCTCAGAGCATCCATGCCCTCATTATGGCCCGTATCGACCGGCTGGATGAAGGAACAAAGAATCTGGTCCGGATCGCCTCCGTCATCGGCAGGAACTTCTTCTACCGGATCCTTACCGCGGTGGCCGGGCACATCGAGAAGGTCGACAGCAGGCTCGAGGCCCTCAAGGAGATTCAGCTCATAAGGGAAAGGAAGCGAATGGAGGAGGTAGAGTATCTCTTTGCGCACGCCTTAACTCAAGAGGCGGTCTATGAGTCCATCCTGATCCAGAGGAGAAAAGAGATCCACCAAAAAGTGGCCCAGTCCATAGAAAAAATCTTTAGCGAGCGAATTCACGAGTTCTACGGCATGCTCGCCTATCATTACTGTCGGGCCGAGAGTCTGGAGAAAGCCGAGGAATACTTGATCAAGGCCGGTGAGGAGGCCCTGCGATCAGCCGCCTCGGATGAGGCCCTGCATTATTATGAGGAAGCTCTCCAACTCTATTTGAAAAAGTCCGGCAAAAATGCTGACCCCGAAAAGGTGGCCATGTTGGAAAAGAACATTGCTCTGGCCTTATATAACCGGGGGCAACACCAGGAGGCTATCAGGCATTTTGACAAAACCTTGGATTATTACTGGGGGAAATTACCTAAAGCCACGGTTTTTGAATTAATTAAGCTCTCGTGGGCTTTTTCCCATTTTCTTGTTTCCCTGCACCTTCCCTTCCTGAAGTTCAAGAAAACGCCGACGGAGCGAGATGTCGAAATCGTCGATCTGTTCTCCAAAAAGATCAATTCCATATCCCTAACCAACGCCAAGAGATTTTTCATTGAATATTTCTATTTGTTTAGGTTCATCAGTTCCTTCGATCTTCGAAAATTCCGAGAGGGTTATGGGATCTTCGTAATGGCAAGCGCTTTGTTTGCATATTCTGGAATTTCATTTGCCTTGAGCAAAAAGGCATTGAATGCTTTGAGCGACACCGTCAGCCGAAGCGATGTCACGAATTACACCATGTATGAGGTCTGCGAGACGGTACACCATTTCCTTGGGGGGAATTGGAAAGCCTTAAAGGATTATGACGATGATCTCGTAGACAAGAACTGCAGGATTGGAGAAATCTATAATGCCTCACAATATTTGTTCTGGCATGGCCTTGGCACTATCTGCCAGGGTTCCTTCGACAAGGCCAGGGCGATCATGGACAGATTGCAAAATCTCTACGAAGTCTATGGGAATAGTCTTTCCGAGGTATTTAAATATGAGATTAGCACGATGCTGCTGATCGAGTCCGGGAAGCTCAATGATGCTTTGATAGAGAGCGAAAAGGGAATTGCTTTTGGGCAAAAAGCACATTCAAATTTTTGGTGGGGGTTCCATACATTCCAGGCATGGATACACATCATGATGAATGCAATCGATAAGGCGGAGGAGTGCCTTGAACAGGCCGACAGAATTAGGGTTCAAACCGAAACGGCCCCTTTTCAAATATCGTACTGTTTTAAGACTCACCTGGAATATAACCTCTACTGTTTGAGGGAATCAACCAAAAGCGGAAATCGAGAGGAAATGGATAAATTCCAGAGGGAAGCCATCAAATCCATCAGATCACTGGGAAGGGTTGCTCGTAAAGTGGCCTATCATCGGACCGATTCGTACAGGCTTACTGGAGCCTATTACTGGACGATCAATGACCACAAAAAAGCTCTCGGATGGTGGCATAGAGCGGTTCAGGAAGGGGAGCGCCTGGGGGCGCGTCCTCAACTGGCCAGGCTTTACTTCGAGGTTGGCAGATGCCTGCTCGAAGAAAAGGCCCAGTATAAGAAGCTCGATAATATCAAGGGAGAGGCGTATCTGGGGAAGGCACGGGCCTGGTATGAAGAAATGAAAATGGAAACATATCTGGAAGAAATAGATCGACTGGTCGAGATGAGGGGTTTTTGATGAGAGGCAGGATCGCCGATATGTTGTCATTCTGCTCCCGGATCGATTTTGGCGCTGTGGGCCTCTCCCGAGAAGAAGAAACCTTCCGTGGAGAGCTGAATCGGGAAATCCTGTCATTCTGTGAATACTTGCCTCAATCCATGCGGACCAAGGCAACCCTGTTCTTGATGAAATACCTGCATGCTTCCCTTAGTGACGGCCTTAGTTTTGTCAACTACTTCTACGCGCCAGCCTGGTCGATCCTTTTTTGGCTCCATCGGTCCTGTCCGGGAAACAAAAAACTGGGCACAAAATTTATTAAAGATGCAAAGACCGGTCATACCATGGCCATGTTCCTTCATGCTTTTGACGACCATCTTACCGATGGACAATTGCCTGTTTCACACCTGGCCCTCCTTTTAAGAAGCCAATCCTGGATGATCATGAACCATGGCTTCGAGAGACTGGCCAGGGGAGTGGAAGATGGGCCGGCAATTGTTTATGATTTTATCGAAGATTATTATTCCAGCATTGACACATCTGATCAAACGGAGTCTCTGGATAGCTATTGCGATTTCTTTAAGAAACAGATGGCCACCTGGCTGATCGCCCCCGTCCTGATGGCCAAAAGAATCGCCGGTAATGAAGAATTTTCTCGATCTGTTCAGACGGTCTATTCCTCCTTCGGCATTGCCTGGAGGCTGCTCGATGATCTGCAGGACATCGAGAAGGATTTGATAAAGGGAACCCATTCTTCCCTGTACACCTGTCTTCCCAACGACATCAGGAAAAAATGGGACCGAGTCAAGGACGAAAAAGTGAACCGAAAGGGCGGCCCTGCCGGAAGGGTTCTTAATTATATCCTGATCAACGGGATGATCGATAAAATCAGGGAGAGGATATGCGGCGAGCTGGAATCAGCCGCAGCCAGGGCGGATTATTGCGGTCTTGCAGGCTTCGCTGATGAGCTTCGTTGCCTTTTGAAACCGTTGAGGAATGGGGAGAATCGCTGATGAAGGGGACCACTTCAGATGAAATCTGTCGAGGAGTGGGGCAAGAAAAACTCTCTATAGAAGTGACCACTCGATGCAACGGCTCCTGTGTGCACTGTTTTGCCCGCTCTAGTATCTCCAGAAGCTCTACTCTCCCCGTCAATTTGGTCAAAGAGATAATAGTCGAAGGAGATGATGCCGGATACCGTCACCTGCATATTACAGGGGGTGAGCCCCTGCTCTGGGAAGGCTTGTTCGAGACCCTGGACCATGGCTTTAAAGTCGGATGACGAAACAATCTTCCTGAATACCAATGGAACACTCATTACGGAAGAGATCAGCAAAAGATTCGCCGACTACGGCAGCTTTTTTTCGATGTCCATCAGCCTAGATGGCCCCGAAGCCTTGCATGACCGCATACGGGGAAAGGGATCCCATCGAAGGACGATGCGGGGCATTGAGGAGGCGGTCAATAGGGGAATTGATCTTACCATTTTCACAACAGTTACAAAAAGCCTGCTGTTGGAGCTGCCTCTTTTCGTTGATGATCTGTTTAGGAGATTTCCAAGTATTGACTATCTAATTCTCATACAGCTTATCAGGACAGAGAATGGCGCCTTTGCCCTATCGGAAGAGCTTCTTGAACCGGAAGACTTCGTGAGACTGGTGCGAATGGTTGCGCTTCTGGACGTGGGCGGTTTCCGTGCCATTGTGAAGAAGAACCCTCTGGCCAATGTCGTTTCTCAGATGCTCAAGATGCCCTGGATCCCTCGGGTCCCTCCCCTCTACCGCGAGGGATGCCTGATTGTCATGGCCAACCGACATATTAGTGTGGTGCACTCCAACAGAAATAGCCTGGGCAGATACAAGTTCGGTATGATTCAAAAAGTACTGGCTTCCGAGGGATATCGAATGACCGTTGCGCCGGATGATACGACCTGTCCATCGTGCCCATATGTCCGACTTTGTAAGAAGAATGGAATGATTCGGCCCCCGCAAGGGTATGGAGACTTTTACCCGGATAAACCCTATTGCCGTCGGGTTCTGGATAGTCTGGCCATGGGACAACCGATTTTGGGAACCTAGCCGGACGAACTAGAGGCCTGGACTTGCCTATTAGGCGTACTTTATGAATAGCCCGTAAGCAGCCACTGATAAAAACTACGGAAAAGAAAGGAGGGATATGACGAGTTACGAAAAAAAACAAAAGTATCGACGGTGTTGGCAAAAAATGGGTATCTTCCTGAGTTAACCGACTTTTAACTTTAAAACTTCAACCAAAAGAAAAGGATGAAAAATGGCGTCTATAACCCAAAGAAACAGAAGCGATTTTATAAACTTCATTATTGATACAGAAAAGAAACCAAAACTTGTAAGAGATTTCTTGTCAAAAAAGAGCCAAACAACACTTTACAATTTCTTCCAGGCAAAAGGCTACAAGGACATACCTTACAACGATTGCAAGGATATACTGACCGCCAAGAAAAATTGGAAGGTTCCTGATCCTAATCCGAGCCCAATTCCTCCACCCTGCCCCTCAGGGCAAAAAGTTTATTGATAAGGCAACAAGGAGTATTCAAGACTCTGGGTAAGGAAATTAGAACGGTTACCCTTACTGCTTTGACCCTTTCGATCATTAGTCTGGATTTGTCTGTGTCGACTCAACGGCGGGGGGGCGCAAAATGAAGGCCACTTGTCCATGTACCGGCGTCTTTACCGGTCACACAGCAGTGCAGTCTGTCGGTGGGGTTCCTTAAACCCCACCGATTTCCTTTGAAGCTCGATGGGACCGAAAAAAGGAAGCTTGTTGTGATTAAAATCCTCAAGTCAAATCTCAATGCCGCCGCCTTCAGTACGGAATCATTCACCCTGTATCCGTTGCCGGCTCGGGTTGCCGATTCTCTATCGATTGATGAGGTATCCATTTCAGAGCAATTAAAGGAGTCAATTAGGGATGATCCAATCAAAGCCGATCCGGCGAAAATCACTCGCCTCGTTTTATTGGTAGCGCAAACGTGTAATATCAAATGCTCTTATTGTTTTGCCGAGGCCTACATGGACTTGCATCCTGAGAGCAGAGTCATGAGCCCGGCTACTGCCCGTGCTGCCATCGAGAAAGTATTCAAAACCGCACCGGAAGTCCAGAGCCTTGTGTTTTTTGGAGGTGAGCCCTTAATCGGTTTTGCTGCCATCAGGGAGGCTGTACGAGCCAGTGAAAAATACTGTATGGCCCATCAAAGGCTGATGCCGGATTTCTCGATCAGCACCAATGGAACCTTAATCGATCAAAAAATGATTGAATTTTTTAAAAAATATCATTTCTCGGTGAGTATCAGTCTGGATGGCCCCCCGCACATTAATGACAGGCAGCGCAAATTGTCGTCAGGGAAAGGTACCTATTACTTAGTCAAGAAGAAAATCGACCTGCTTCGAAATGCGGGTGTTGCATTCGGGATACAAGCCGTATTCACTGACTATCACAGGGAATGTAAGGAGCCCGTCGAATCGATCTACGAATTTTTACTTAATTTGGGAGCCCGGGAAATATCCTTAACCCCTGCCATCGGGGGATCACCGGATGAATATTTTGATCAGGCTTTATTATCCGATTTGGAACAAAGCTACATTTCTTCGACCGAGAGGATTATGGATAGTTGGTTGACCGATTCCCCGATAAGAATTCCTTATTGGCTTGATATTTTGAATACCCTCACATCCCGGAAGGGGAAAGCCCGTTTCTGTGACGCCGGTTGCCAGGGGATTACGGTAGACTGCACAGGGAAGGTATTCCCTTGCCATACGGTCATGAGCAAAAGTCTATACATGGGAAGCGTCTATGACAGAGATTTTCCAGGTGAGTACTTTAGGAGGGTGACAGCGCTGATGAGTCAGACTTCCAAGGACAGCTTTCCCAAGTGTGTCCAATGCTGGGCCAAGAAATTGTGCTCCCCATGCTATGGAGATACCTTTGCCGCCTGCGGATCTTTAAACGCGCCACGAGAAAGTATTTGCACCATAATTCGCGCCGTTACGAAAGCGACCCTGCTCAAGGTGGCAGAATTTATGACTAATGAAGAAAAATGGAATAGATTTATTGAGAAAGTTAATCGGTCACCTGAGGGCTTCGATACGAAATACATAAAATAAACGCTTCTACGGAAGACCGTTACAGGAGGAGATCTGTCATGGCCAAGAATACGCTTGTGGACCTAAAAGATAGCGAACGCGGGAAGGATACAACCGCTAAAAAAGTCGGCGATATCGACCCCAGGGAGAAGATTAGCGTAACCATAGGATTATCGGGGCCGAAACTTCCTGGTCCGGACGAATTTGCTGGCCGAATCATGAGCCCAAAGGAATTAAAGGAGAAATTTGGCGCCAAAGAGGCAGATGCCGACAAGGTAAAGGAAGTGCTCGAGAAGAAGTATAAACTTAAAGTAAAAAAGGTCTCCCTCTTAACGCGCACCATGCAGGTCAACGGAACTGCCGAGAATTTGAAAAAAGCTTTTGACCCTCAATGGGAGATGAAGCGATCGCCTACTCAGGGCCTGTATCGCGGCCGGGCGGGAAAGCTCAAAATCCCTAAGGAACTCGAGGGAATCGTGACCGGGGTCTTTGGGCTTGACGAACGACAAATGGCATTTCCCAAGTCAGGTGTCGCTTTAACTACTGGCAAAAAAGTGCTTTCAGAACCGTGGACACCGAAGGTGATCGCGAACCATTATAATTTTCCCCTCGGGGAAGGTGCGGGCCAGACCATCGCGATCGCCCAATTTGGCGGGGGATATTTCAGAGAGGACTTGACTAAATATTTCAAGGATGTCGTACATAAACGTCCTCCCCGTGCTCCCAATATTAAGCTGATCCGGGTCGGTTCCAAGGCCGGTGCCAAGGTCCTTACGCTTAAGGACATCCTCGGCATTCCAGATCCAGAGCTGCGATTAAAAAAAATGCTAATGACTTTCGAGGTGATGATGGATGTGGAGCTCATCGCAGGCTTATGTCCCAAGGCGAATATCTTGGTCTTCTTTGCCAAAAACACACAGAAGGGCTGGTGCGATCTCCTCACCAAGGTGATCCATACAAGGCCGACCCCGGTCGTATTATCTATCAGTTGGGGTTATGCCGAGGATGACCGTCGATGGTCAAAGGGCGAAATCTTTAAAATCGATGCCCTATTGAATCAGGTAAGCAGGAAGGGCATCACCACCTGCGTCGCCTCGGGGGACGATGGTTGGAGGAATCAAATTACTGATGGCCGTTACCACGTCGACTTTCCGAGCTCTAGCCCATACGTGTTGGCCGTTGGCGGAACCATGTTGGAAAAATCCACCTTAGAGGAGGTCGCCTGGAGGGAAGATTCGAAAAAAGACCCTGATGATCCGCACGGACAAAGGCTTCCGGGAAGCGCAAGCGGAGGCGGCGTTTGCAGGAAATTCAATCGCCCGGTTTGGCAGGAGACTGGTCATATTGATCCGAACCACTACTCAAGAGGGAAGAAACGCGTGGTGCCCGATGTGTCAGCCCTGGCTGGCTGGCCGTATTATCAATTGGTTTTTCTCCAGCAGTCGTGGCCGCAAGGCAAAACGAGCGCTTCGGCACCGGTCTGGGCCGCGCTCATCGCTCGAATCAAAGCCAAGCTGCCCCCGGACAAGA
The DNA here is from genome assembly GCA_963843145.1 of uncultured delta proteobacterium. Lineage (GTDB taxonomy): Bacteria > Desulfobacterota > RBG-13-43-22 > RBG-13-43-22 > RBG-13-43-22 > CAVQSS01. Next base: position 192,337 of record CAWJJC010000027.1, on the reverse strand, counting down.
AGCTGCCATTCTTGACTCCCATGCTCTACAAAAAAATGAAAAACGGTAAGCAAGTCGGCAACGCCGCCTTCGTTGATATTAAAAAAGGGAATAACGCAGTTTCAGGCCCTGGAAAATATTACTGTGAACCCTATAAAGCCTGCTGGGGTTTTGATGCCGTGACAGGTTGGGGGGTCCCGCATGGCCAGGAACTTCTCAGGTGTTTGAAAGAACTTTTATAAAGGATTTGTGATGCCTTCGCGAGGATCAAAAGCGACAATCGGTTTATTGAATTGCCCGATTATGATTGTTGGGGCGGGGCCGGCAGGGATTTCCACCTGGTTGCATCTTCAAAAAGTGGTCCCGCAATTGGCTCGCCGTTCAATTGTTTTAGAAAAAGCCGTTTTCCCACGCGACAAGTTGTGTGGGGGAGGCGTGTGTATTTGGGCTGCAGATGTGCTGGCTAACCTGAGGGTGGACCTCAATGTTCCATCCCTGTATGTTTCTGGTCTCGAGTTCAGATTTGGGCAAGAGATTGATCGTCTTCACCACAACAATTATTTTCGAATCGTGCAGCGTGTGGACTTTGATCATGCCCTGGCAAGAGCAGCGGTGAATCGAGGTCTTGAGTTACATGAAGACGAAATGCTTATCGATATTCTTCGGACCCGGAAAAAGCTGATTGTAACAACCAATAAGGGGAAATATGCCGTCCAAGCCCTCGTTGGTGCGGATGGAGCTTTCAGCGCAGTTCGCAAGAAGATGATCTCATCTCGGAAACACCATCTTGCGCCTACACTTCAGATATTCGCTGCGGTCGATTCCCGTTATGATGACGAATTCAATGGAAAGAAGGCGGTTGTTGATCTCTCGCCTATAGATGAGGGCCTGCAAGGCTATGTTTGGCACGTGCCTTGCTTAAAGGGTAAGGCCCCTTCCATCGCCCATGGCATTGTTGATTTCCGGGTATGGCCCCATAGACCTAGGGCAGACATGAAGAAGATATTCGGCCGTGAATTAGAAAGACTGAATATTCATCGGGGTCCCGAAACCTGGTCCAGTCACCCCATTCCCTGGCATTCGGAAGATGACATCCTGTCAAAGCCCAATGTGATCCTGGTGGGAGACGCTGCAGGAATTGAGCCTGCCTTTGGAGGAGGAATCCATCTATCGCTATCTTATGGGGAGGTGGCCGCCCAAGCGATTATCGATTCATTTCAAACCAGTGATTTTTCTTTTCGTGATTACACCCAAAGGATACAGTCCCATCAAGTGGGTCGGCATATATCCAAATGTACCCGATTAGCCCGAGCAATGTATGGTGGCAAGATGAATCCTTTGGATGGGGCACGGGAGGTATTTGCTCCCGAACCTGATTCTTCGGCTATGATGCGTGAATTGTTATCCCGGTACCTGGAACTCCATCCCCAATCGTTTACAGACCTTCAGTGATTCTGCAACGGAATGGGTGATCACGCCTCTGACTCCCTCTCCGAGAGGCGGAGATGGATTATTGGCTGGTTAAGGTGCAGGAGGTATTGTCAAAGCCCTGAGGAGCACAAAAGGGTGGATTACTGCAAATCCCGCCAGGCCGGGAGGCGACCCAGGCCGTCGGCGGCTTTAACCGCCCGGATGATCGCTTCCTGGAGCATCTCCTGGGCCACGATGGCCACCTGCATCAGACCGGCTTCGACCGGCCCCACGGATAGGGCGAAGACGATGTCCCCGTCGTAGAGGGTATGTACGGGGGCGATCACCCGGGCCAGGGCGTTCTGGCCCAACTGGGCCAGTTTGCGGGCATCGGCCTTATCCAGGCGGGCGTTGGTCAGGATCACGCCCAGGGTGGTGTTCTGAACCACGAATTGTTTGGGCTGGATTCCCTGTTTCATGCAGGCCCAGGTGTCGGCAAAGGTGGTGTCCTGGGGGCCGGTGCGAGCCCCAGCCAGGATGTTTCCCTCGAGATCCCGCACATCGCCGAAGGCGTTGACCACCACCAGGGCGGCGATCGTCAGCCCGTTTTCCAGGGTGGTGGAGGCATAGCCCAGGCCGCCTTTGGTGGCCTGGAGGACGCTGAACAGCTTCCCGATGGTAGCCCCGGTCCCAGCCCCGACACTCCCTTCCTCTACTGTACCGGCCGAGGCGTTCAGGCAAGCCTGATACCCCAGGGCCTTGTCCGGCCGAACGGCCGGATTGCCGAAGGCCAGGTCGAAAAGAATCGCGGAAGGCACGATGGGCACCCGGGTTACCGTTACGTCAAACCCGATGCGCCGTCTCTTCCAGATATTGCAGCACCCCGCCGCTGGCATCCAGACCGAAGGAACTTCCCCCGGCCAATAAGATCCCATGAATGTGGGGTACCCGGTGGAGGGCGGCGAGGGAGTCAGTCTGCCGGGTTCCGGAGGCCGAACCCCGAACATCCATCCCGGCCACCGCCCCCTCCGGGCATAGGATCACGGTGCAACCGGTAGGTCCGTCCGGATAGGAAGCGTGGCCGATCAGAACGTTAGGAAATTGAATGGTGAATATTTCTAAATCCTCGTATGACTTTTTATCCATCCTGCATCCTGATTTTGGATCCTGCATTATTTTTTAAACTTCTTTCTAAGGTATGGCAGGAGACCGCCGGATAAAAGCACCACCAACTTTGTTGGCGGTTATCTGTGGCAGCAGGCGGACATGTTTTCTGTTCGCTCCGCACCGGACTTCCATGGCTGGCGAGTTCCCTGACCGATGTTCTCACCCCTTGAAAGGTCAACGGTCTCCCTGTTCCATCGCCAAGTAGTCCTCCGGGTTTTCAAATACCAGCGGCAGGATCCCGTAGTTGATCAGGTTGTTCAGATGAATCCGGGCAAAGGATTTGGCCAGCACGGCCTGGATGCCGAGAAACATGGGAGCCAGGGCGGCGTGCTCCCGGGAGGAACCCTGGCCATAGTTTTCACCGCCGATGATGATCCCACCTGGATTTTTCAGCGCCCGCTCGGCAAAACCGGGGTCCACCCGGGAAAAGGTGTAGCGGGAAATCGCCGGGATGTTCGACCGGAAGGGGAGGACCTCGGACCCGCCGGGCAGAATGTCATCGGTAGTGACGTGATCCCCCAGTTTAATCAGGACCGCGGCCGAGAAGGTATCCGGGAGTGGTTTTTTTCGGGGAATCGGCCGGATGTTAGGGCCGCGGGTGATTTCCAAGGCGGCCGTTTTTCGGGGCGGAGGTTGAATCGTCCTCTCCGAACCCTGGAAAGCAGGAACCGGGGCCGAGGTGGGGAGGCGCAAAGGGAAGCGCAGGGGATCGACCACTTCTCCCTGGAGGGCCAGGAGCGCCGCGGCCAAGGGATTGACCAGGAAGACCCGGGCATTGGCCGTTCCGCTGCGACCCTTGAAGTTCCGGTTATAGGAACGGAAAGAAATCCCCTGATCCGGCGGGGCCCCGCCCATGCCGATGCAGGGCCCGCAGGCCGCTTCCAGGATCCGGGCGCCGGCGGCGATCAAAGCGCCCAAAGACCCGTCGGCGGCCAGGTTCCCGACCACCTGCCGCGACCCGGGATTGACCAGCAGATTCAGGTGGGGGGCGATGGTTTTTCCTTTCACGATGCAGGCCACGGCGCGTAGGACCTCGTAAGAGGAATTGGAGCAACTGCCGATGCACACCTGGTCCACCCGCAGACCGGCCAGGTCCTTTAAGGGGACCACGTTGTCCGGACTGAAGGGCTGGGCGGTCAGCGGCTCCAACCGGCCGAGATCCACTTCGATCGTTTCATCATAGGAGGCATCCCGGTCAGGCAGCAGTTCCTGCCAGTCCTTTTCGCGACCTCGGGCCCGAAGAAAGTCCCGGGTAATTTGATCACTGGGGAACACGGAGGCTGTGGCCCCCAGTTCGGCCCCCAGGTTGCAGATGGTGGCTCGTTCGGTCAGGGAGAGGTGCGCCAGGGCCGAGCCGCCGTACTCCAGGACCCAGCCCACACCGCCCCGAACGGTCAGACGCCGCAGCAGTTCCAGGCTGAGGTCCATGGCCGTTACCCAGGGCCGGCGAAGTTTGCCCTTGAGCCGGACCTTTCGGATTTTGGGGAGCGGCAGTTCATAGGGAAACCCGGCCATGGCGGCCGCAATGTCCAGCCCGCCGCAACCGATGGCCAGCATTCCCAGTCCGCCGCAGGTCGGGGTATGGCTGTCCGAACCCAGCAGCACCTGGCCGGGTCGCGCGAAGTTCTCCAAATGAAGCTGATGGCAGATGCCGTTGCCCGGAGGTGAAAAATAGGCGCCGAAGCGGGCCGCTGCGGTTTGCAGGTAGCGGTGATCGTCAGGGTTTCGGGAATCCACCTGCAAGGTGTTGTGATCCACATAAGATACGGCCAGGGGGACCCGGATCCGGGAAAGTCCAATAGCTTCGAACTGCAGATACACCATGGTCCCCGTAGCGTCCTGGGTCAACACCTGATCCACCTTTAAGGGAACAACACCGTCCACCGCCTGGGTGGAGGAAACTCGGTGACGGGAAATTATTTTCTGAAAGACATTCAAACCCATGGTGACTTTTCCTTTCGTCAATATCCCAATAATCAATAATCAATGGTCAATTGTTATTCGTCAATCAGTTATCGGTAATAGGACCACCACCCGGGTTCCCCGTCCGGTCTGGGAATCCACCCGGATATCGCCATTGTGGTCCTGGACGATTTTATAGGAAACGGCCAGTCCCAGACCGGTCCCCTTTTTTTTCGTAGTGTAAAAGGGGCGGAAGAGGTTGGCCTGGTGGTCTTTCTCAAAGCCCTTGCCGTTATCGGTAATTTCCACGACCGCCTGGTCGCCTTCCCGACGGGTCTTCACGGACAGCCGGCCTCCTTCCGGCATGGCCTCCACCGCATTCTTGATCAAGTTCAGCAGCACCTGTTTCATCTGGTCCGGGTCGAAGGAAAACTCCGGTACCCGGGGATCCAGGTCGGTCAGGACCTCGATCTGTTGTTCCTTGATCAGGTCGGCCAGCAGGGCGGTGATTTCTTCGATCAGCCGGTGGAGGGACCCCTTGATTTTTCGAGGTGTGGTCGGCCGGGTGAAATCGCGCACTTCAATCAACATGTTTTCCAGGCGGCCGATCTCGTTAATGACCAGGTCCAGCTTCTCTTTTTCCTTGTCCGACAGGTTGGGGGAACGCTTCAACTGGTGGGCCATCCCGCCGATGGCGATCAAAGGATTTTTGATTTCGTGGGACACGTGGCTGGCCATGGAACCCACCGCCGCCAACCGTTCGGAGTGGACCAGCTTTTCCTGGGATTTTTTCAGTTCCTCGGTTTTCCGGTCCACCTCGATGGTCAAATACCTGGACCAGCGGCTGGAAATGAACACAAACATCCCGGTTCCGACGATAATGAGCAGTTGAAAAATTCCGATCAACAGAAATTGCTGGTAGTTGAGGCTCCGGATCAGGCCGGATACTTCTTCGATCGGGGCGACCAGTGCTACGGACCAGAATTCATCGGCCGGCAGCGGTTGGGCCCTCAGGTTCCGATCCGGTGTTTCGTAAAAAGGAATGGCCGTGTAGGCAATCAGCTTTTCGGTCCGGGCTAATTTTTGGCGATGCCAACCGCTGACGTATTTGGAAGTTCCTTCCTTTCGCTTCAGTAGTTCCCGGCGAGTCAAATCATCGATGTCCCGGTAGGAGATAGTGGGGTTCCGGGCCTTGCGGACATCGAAAATACTTCGGCCCACAAAAGAGCTTTCGTAGTGATCCAGCAGGATCCCCTGGGGGTTGATCACCCAGGCGTAGCCGGTGGCGCCGCTGACCACGCCGGCAGTCGCTTTCTTGGCAATGTGAATGGCATCCAAAATCAGGACGACCGCCCCCCGGACCTCCGGAGCAGAGGGCCCTTTCGGCCCGAAGGGGGCCATCATCGGCAACACCCACTTCCCGGCCAGTGAAAACGTTCGTCCGACCCAGACCCGGTCAGGAGTCAGCGCCGACGGCAGGTAGGCGCTCAGCGAGTCGGGCGAAGGGAGCGGGATCTCTCCGGGTTTCCAGGACGGGTCTTGCGCTTTCAGGATGGGTCGCCCCTGCGGGTCGAGGACCATGAGGGACAAGACGTCTCCGGCCAGAATTTGTTGATAATTCCAGAAAATTTTCCGTTCCCCGACCACGGCCGGGTCGATCAACTCCCGGATTTCCCGAAGCCCCAACAGCGTACGCTGAAGATAGGCGATTTGATTTTGAATATGGTTCGATATTTGCCGGGCCAGCGTGAGCTGCTGCTGGTTGAATTGCTCGGTAATAGTCTCTTGAATTTGTCTGGAAGTGGAATAGCCGACCCAGGCGATCAGGACGGTCATAGCCACTGCCAGAATATATAGAAAAGGCAGCGATTTTTTTAAAAGCGCGGCAAAGGTGGCGGGCTTCATTGCCGGATATGGAGGAGCAGGTAGCCCCCGATTAACAGAAAGAGGATATTGGACGCCCAGGCGGCCCAAAAAGCCGGAAAGACACCGGAAAGACCTAATGACCGTGAAAAGCCGAAAAAGATCCAGTAGACAAAGGTCACCGCCAGGCTGCCCACGATGCCCTGAGCGATGCCGATTCCTTTTTCTCGGCGCAGGGCCATGGAAATCCCGATCAGGGCCATAATGATTGAAACCCCGGGGAAGGATAGGCGCATTTGCTGTTCCACCCGGTAGGCTTGGGCCTCATAGCCCTCCTGCTCGATTTTCCCGATAAACCTTCTTAACTCGGAATAGGTCATTTCCTCGCTGCTTTTTTCCCGGTAGCGAAAATCTTCCGGGGTTTCCGTCAAGGGCAGCTTAAGGGTTTTAAAGATTTGGACGGAACTCGTGGGTTGATAGATTTGGTAGAGGCCGTCTTCGAAAGTCCACACGTCGTCGGCCCAAAATCCCCGTTCGGCATCCAGACGCGATTGCAACTGAAATTGGGGATCAAGAAAATAGAGGGTGACCTTTTGGGCCGATTGTTCTTTAAAGTTGAAGCGATCAAAGGTATAAATCGAGCGATCCCCTTTATACCAGATCCGCTCGTTGATCAGAACAGCCCGCGCTTCCATTTTTTTTACCTGGACATTCCAGATTTCCAGGGCCCGGGCATTGGCGGCCGGAATTAAACTTTCCCCCAAGACAAAGATCAGCAGACTGGTCACGATAGCGAGCAGGATGATGGGTGAAGAGAGTCGGATCATGCTGATCCCGCTGGACTTGAAAGCGATGAGCTGGTTGTTCTTGGAAAAAGAGCCGAAAGTCAATTGCGTGCCCATCAGAATGGCTACCGGGATCATTTGTTTGACGATGGCCGGAATAATATAAATAAAATAATTCATTATCTGACGAGGCGGTACCCCGGCCGTGTTGAAATCGTCCAATTTTTCCATCACTTCCACCAGTAAATAAATCATCACAAAGGTGCCCAGACAGAACAGGGTCATCTTCAGAAATTCTTTGGCGATGTAGTGGGAAATGATCCGCATGGACGAAATACTAACCAAGGGAGTACTTTTTGTAAATAAAAATAAGGCCCTTCCGGTATTTTAGGATGCTAGACCTATAGGGAGCGCCTGTTCTAGCAAAACTCAACCAAAACCGCCGAAGAAGCAAAAAAAATAGCCCCTTGTTTTTTTGTGAAAAATTAGTATTGTTTCCAATCGGAGGCCCCATTGTCCGACTTAACTAATCGACAGGCTATGACTATCCGCGAGGCCAGTGAAGAACGGGAAAGGCTGTCTCTATCCCCTTGGGCTGCCCGAAGTGCTGAGAGCCGGGGGCGAATGCGCCCGGAAGCCGAATGCGCCCTGCGGACGGCTTTTCAGCGGGATCGGGATCGGATTATCCACTGCAAGGCCTTTCGCCGCCTGAAACATAAAACCCAGGTTTTCCTTTCTCCTACCGGTGACCACTACCGGACTCGTCTGACCCATACCCTGGAAGTCTCCCAGATCGCCCGCACCGTGGCCCGCTGCCTGGGATTAAACGAAGATCTCACGGAAGCCAGCGCGCTGGGACACGATCTGGGACACACCCCTTTCGGGCATGCCGGGGAGGAGGTGTTGAATGATATCGTTCCCGGTGGTTTTTATCACAATCAGCAAAGTCTGCGGGTGGTGGATGAACTGGAAAAGGGAGGGCTGGGCCTCAACCTTTCCTGGGAAGTACGGGACGGCATCCTCAAGCATTCCAAGGGCAAAGGGGAAATATTGCCCCAGGAATCGGGGGAAAGGTCGGCGACCCTGGAGGGGCAGGTGGTGCGCATTGCCGATATCATCGCCTATATCAGCCACGACCTGGACGACGCCCTGCGGGGTGGCTTGATCACCGATCAGGAGATTCCCTCCTATTGCCGTCGCGTGTTGGGCGACCGCAGTTCCCAGCGAATCAACACCATGGTGACGGACCTGGTCGAACACAGCCGGGAAACCCTGCCCCGGGAGTTGTCCCTGGGGTCATCGGTCCAGCAGGCCATGACGGCCTTGCGGGACTTTCTCTACGAGCGGGTCTACGAAATCGGTCGCGTGCATTATGACTTCATCAAGGCCCGGAAGGTGATCCAGGAATTGTATGGTGTCCTGATGGAATCTCCGGAAATGATAGCCAGCGAGACCGGGTTGGAACTGGGCCCCTTGCCTTTCGACCCCCAACGAGCCTCGGATTTCATCGCCGGGATGACCGACCGTTATGCCTTGAACCTTTATGAGAAGGTCTTTCTTCCCAAACCTTGGGCCGTGTTATAACGAAGGCGTTTCGCATGGATCTGGCAACTATCCTGAAGGTACACCGGGAACCGCTCATCGACGAGTGGGTTCGCCGGCTGCAAACGGAGGTCAGCCCGCGGTACAGTGAAAGGCCGCTGAAGGAGCTGTTGGTAACCGTTTCCCGGGTGTATGACGCCAACTTCGCCGTAATTCTCCACGACGATTATTCCCTGATTGACGCCCATATTAAGTGGATCACCCGACTCCGGCTCGAAGGCGGGTTTTCCCTCTCGGACGTCCAACATGCCTATGATCTTTACCGGAAGGTGCTCGTCCCTATTCTGGTGAAGGAACTTAACTCCCGGGGGCTTCTTCCGGCCCTGCAACGGATGGATACCTGTCTTTTGTATACGATCAAGCGGTTCAGCCAATATTTTCAGTCCCTTCATGAAAAGGAAATCCGGAAACACGCCGGGAATCTGGAACGGGAGGTGGAAAAGCGGACCCGTGAGCTTTCCGAATCCGAAGGAAAATATCGAGTCCTGGTCGAGGAGATCAATGACGGCTACTTCGTTAACCAGCGAGGCTTGATCGTCTTTGCCAATCAAGCCTTTTGCGACCTCCATGGCTATTCCCCCGCGGAGATGTTCGGTAAATCCTACATGGATTTTATTGCGCCTAGATCACTCTCTGCGGTGCAAAGACTCTATGAAAAACGAATGTCCGGTGAAGATACGGAGGACCTCTATGTCTTCCTCCGCCGTCACAAAAATGGCTTGACCCTGCCAACGGAAAACAAGGTGAAACGTATCCTCTACCAGGGGGAATATGCGGTGGCCGGCATTTGCCGGGACATTACGGAGCGGACCGAAACAGAGCGACGGATCCGGGAATCCGAGCGTTTGGCCCATATCGGCAAGCTCACCACCTCCCTGGCCCATGAGATTCGAAATCCCCTCTCCTCCGTTAAGATGAACAGCCAGATTATCTTGAAAAATGCGGGATTCAGGGGCAATGATCGGCGGCGTATGGAAATCATTATTCAGGAAATATCCCGTCTGGAGCGGATCCTGGAAGAGATGTTGGATTTCGCCCGCCCGGTCAGGCTGAATCTGCAGCCGGCCTCGATCAATGGCATCCTGGATTCCTGTCTGGAGATCCTGGAGGCCCGGATCAAGGAGAAGGGGGTTGCCGTTAGAAAACGATACGCTCGCCGACTGCCTCCCATCCCGGTGGATCATGAAAAAATCGAACAGGCCCTGATCAATGTGCTTTTGAACGCCCTGGAAGCGTTGCCCCAAGGCGGGTCTATCGAGATCGTCACCCGAGTGTTGAGGAAGGGCGGTCGGGACTGGCAGGTCGAGATTATTGATGATGGTCCGGGAATTAATCCCGAGGACCTTCCTTATGTCTTTGATCCATTTTTCAGCAACAAGAAGAAGGGCACCGGCCTCGGTCTGTCCAATGTGAAGAAGATTGTCGAGGCCCATGGCGGGACCGGGGAATTGGCGCTGCGCAAACCCCAGGGGACAAGGGTCAGTCTTAGGCTGCCCTTAAGGGAAAAGGCTTGAAAAATAAAAAGATATTGATCATTGATGACGAACGGTCGCTCCTGGAGTCTCTGGAGATGTTCCTCACCGAGAAGGGTTACACGGTGGCCTGTGCTCAGTCGGCGCTGGAAGGGTTGAAGCTCTGTCGGACCTTTGATCCTCAGGTGATCATCCTGGATATTCGCCTCCCGGACCGGGATGGTCTGGAGGTGCTTCAACAACTGATTCGCGACGGCCGAAAGCATATCATCATTATCACGGCCTTTCATGATATGGAAATCACCATTAAGGCGGTGAAATACGGAGCCTTCGAGTATATTCCTAAACCCATCGATGTGGAAGATCTGGAGAGGGCTATCGATAAGGCCATTAAGTCCCTAAACGCCACCCCAACCGGTAAGTCGCTCTTGATCGATCCCTCATCAGTCTACGTGCCCGGTAAAGTGATCGGCCGATGCCGGGGAATGAAAGAGATTTTTAAAACCATTGGCGTGCTTTCCGAAAACAGGGTCACGGTGCTGATAGAAGGGGAGACCGGCACGGGAAAGGAGCTGATCGCCCGGGCTATTCATTATAACAGTCCTTTCCGGGAGCATCCCTTCCGGGCGATCGATTGTTCCACGCTGGTGGGGACCCTGTTGGAAAGCGAACTTTTCGGCCATGAGAAGGGCGCCTTTACCGGAGCCTCCGGTTCGAAGAGGGGAAAGTTCGAACTGGCCGGTCAGGGGACCATTTTTTTAGATGAGATCGGGGAAATTCCGGTTGAACTGCAGTCGAAGCTCTTGCGTTTTTTGCAGGAAAAGGAATTCGAGCGTCTCGGTGGTGAAAGGAAGATCAAATCGGATGCCCGAGTAATCGCCGCTACCAACAGAGACCTCCGGGAGATGGTCTCCCAGGGAACTTTCAGGGAAGATCTTTACTACCGGCTCAATGTGGCGAGCATTCAAGTCCCCCCCCTCCGGGAACGTAAGGCGGATATCCCGCTCTTGGTGGGATATATCCTGGGAAAAATCAACCACGAGCTCGAAAAACGATTGAGGAAAGTTGAGGAAGGCGCCCTGAGGAAGATGATGGAATACGATTGGCGGGGAAATGTCCGGGAACTGACGAACGTCCTTACTCACGTGGCGATCAACAGCCAAGGGGAAGTAATCCTCGAAGAACATATCGAACCGTTACTGGGCCGGATCGTGCCGGTCTATCCCCATCCGAAAGAGACCGTCCCCAAGGAACAAAGCCTCAAAGATATGGAGAAAGAATATATTATCGGAACCTTGCAGCGTACCCACTGGCACCTGGGGAAGACCTGTGAGCTACTGGGTATCTCCCGTCCGACACTTCGTCAGAAGCTTAAAACCTATGGACTGACCAGTGCATTCAAGGCCGCCTGAATTTTTTTTGGTAGTTCACCCTTTCAAGAGGGGGAAGCGTCAACAAAGCCATTGAAAAAATCTTTCACAAATTGTAAGATCAGTTCAAATAGACAGAGGATCGAGACGCCCGGCATTTTCCCCAACTCCCTGCAATCGCATCGATAATTTTTTTTAAGGCCGCTGGCAAATCTCTTGCAGGCGTTGAGGGGATACCGAGTGATTCCCTCTTAAGTTGAAGGATAACAATCAATATCCAATATCCAAAAAGAAGGAGGAGCAAGATGAAGGCAAGATCATTGGTTCCCTGGGTCCTGGTCTGTTTTGTTAGCTTAATTTTATTCGCCGGCGCTTCGGCCCCGGCCGCTGAAAAGCCTATCGTTATCGGCGCCCCGTTGGCCACGGGCTTTCTCTATGGCTGGGACGCGGAGCGGGGGATTCGCCTGGCCGTGGAGGAAATCAACGCCAAGGGCGGGGTGAAGGTCGGGGGGGTCAAACGGCCTTTTGAGGTGTCGGTCATGGATACCCGTGATCTGGAACCCGGGGTGCCGGTCAGCGACGCCCTCCTGACCGTGGAAAAACTTATTCTGGAGAAAAAAGCCGATTTCCTGATCGGGGGTCCGGTCCGCTCGGAAGCCGCCCTGGCCGCCATGGACCTGCTCTCCAAATACAAAAAAATCTCCATCCTGACCACCGGGGCCTTGACCCCGGCCTATAGTGCCCGGGTGGCTGAAAATTATGACAAGTTCAAGTACTGCTTCCGGATCAGCGGGGATGCCAAATGGATGGTGGGCGGGGAGATCATCCCCTGCCTGCTGGACATCGGCAAAAAACACAATCTCAATAAATTATTCATTATGGTCCAGGATGTGGCCCACGGCCGGGCCGGCGGGGATCTGATTGCCAAGATCATGGCCGGAAAAGGCTGGACGGTGCTGGGCAAACCGGAAATCTATCCGACCGGGACCACGGATTTTTCCATGGGTCTGCTCAAAGCCAAGAAGGAAGGGGCCCAAGTCCTGCTGATCTGGATGGACATGCCCGAAAGCGCCATCCTGTTGAAACAATGGTATGACTTGAAGGTTCCGGCCTTGCCCTTCGGCTCCATCATCGCCGCCGCGGAGCAGCCTGGATTCTGGAAGGCCACCGAAGGAAAAGGGGAATACACCCTGGCCAATGTGGTCAACGCCGGGAACGCCCCCTCCAAGGCCACGCCTTGGACCATGAAATTTTATGATGCCTACACCAAACGTTGGAAGATCGAACCGGAGGGCTACGGGACCTCCAGCAGCTACATGGCCGTCTATACCCTGAAAGACGCCATCGAACGGGCCGGGTCCCTGGACACCGACGCGGTGATCGCCGCCCTGGAAAAGACCGACTTGATGGGCGTCTACGGCCGGATCCGCTTTGACCCCAAGTCCCACCAGGTCATCCCCAGCCTGGACCCCAAGGAGGGCGCGGTAGGCACCATCTTTCAATGGCAGAAGGGGAAGCGGGTAGTGGTTTTTCCGGACTCCATCGCCGTCGGTCAGATTCTACTGCCGCCCTGGATGAAGAAATAAAAAAAGGCAAATTCGAAATCCGAAACACGAAATCCGAAACAAACTCAAATGACCAAAATTTCAAAATTCAAAACATGATAAACTCGCAAAAAGTCGTCACCCCGGTGAAAACCGCGGTCTTTCGGTGACTTTTTGCGAAACCAGCAAACATGATTCCCCACGTTTTGAACATTTGAGTTTTGAAAATTAGAATTTGTTTCGGATTTCGAAATTTGGAATTCGAATTTAACATTCCCCGGGCGTATAGCGGTAATTGAAATTATGGAAATCCTCATCTACGGCACAGTCAACAGCGTTTCCCTGGCCTTGATGGCCCTGGGGTTTACTTTGGTCTATGGGATCAGCGGTCTCCCCAATTTTGCCCATGGGGCCCTCTATGTGGTCACCGGGTTCATTGTCTGGAGCCTGATGCGCACCCTGGGTCTGCCCTACCTCTGGGCCATTCCCCTGGCCTTACTGGCCATCGGACTGATCGGGGCGGCCATCTATTATTTTATCCTGATCCGCATCCGGGGCATGGCCACTTCGGAGATTATCGCCTCCTACGCCATCGGGTTGGCGATTTTGGAGGGCCTGCGCTGGGGGGGCTTCAAGGGCCTGACCTATACGTTGCCGGTCTTTATCGAGGGAAGCTGGGAGGTGGGCGGGGTGCTGGTCGATTATCAGCGGATCCTGGTGGTCGTAATCGGGGTCTTGGTCATGATCCTGCTTTGGCTCTTTACCCATTTCAACCGCATCGGCCTGGCCCTGCGGGGGATGGCCCAGGATGAACGGGCGGCCATGATGCTGGGCATCGACTCGGACCGCATGGCGGTGGTGGCCATGAGTTTAGGTTCCATGTTGGCCGGTCTGGCGGCCATCGCCCTATTGCCCTTGGGGAACATTGTGGTGGAAGCCGGCTACAATGTGCTGATTATGGCTATCGCCGTTTGCATCGTCGGCGGACTGGGTAGTTGGGTGGGGGCCGTGCTGGCGTCTTTTGTCATCGGTTTTGCCCAAACGTTAACCGTGGTTTATCTGGAGCCTCATTTTCGGATTGTGGTAGCCCTGCTGGCCATCATCGTCACCTTGATCCTTAAACCTTCCGGTCTTTTCGGCCGCCAAAAAGAATTGGAAGAGAGGGTCTAAGCGTGGCTTCCGCCTCTGTCCGCCGGGAACGTCTGGATCGGGGAATCAAGGTCCGCACCAGCGGCATCTATGCCATTACCGGTTGGAAGGAGATCACTTACCTGGTCATCCCCCGATTCGTATTGATTGTCGGGCTCCTGCTTCTGCCCCTGGTCATTACCAACCTCTACTGGCAGCGAGTGATCTCCATTGTCGCCATTTATGCCCTGCTGGCCCTGAGCTTTGATTTCCTGACCCATTTTGTCGGCCTGGTTTCTTTGGGCGGGGCTTTTTTCGTGGGGGTCGGGGGCTATCTGGCGGCCCTGTTGAACACCCACTTCGGGCTTTCCCCGATCTTTTCCATCCCTCTGGCCACCATCGGCGGGGCCGTGTTCTGCACCCTGGCGATTATGCCCTGCCTGCCGCTCCGGGGGGTTTACTTCTCCATCGTGACCCTGATGTATCCTTTGTTGGCGGCCCGCATCATCGAGGCCCTGAATATCTTCGGAGGCACGGAGGGGATCCTGGGCGTCGCCAGTTTTCCCAACCGCTGGGTGGAACAATATTCCCTGATCGTGATTATCCTGCTGGCCTTGTTCGGGCTGCGCCGCTTCGTCAACATGGATATCGGCCTGGTCTTCCGGGCCGTCAAGGACAACGATCAGGCCGTCAAGGCCTCCGGGATAAGCATCACTTTTTATAAGACCCTGGCCGTCTTCATCTCCTCCGGATTGGCCTGCCTGGCCGGGGCCTATCTGGTCCATATCTACATGTGGGCCGGCATCTCCACCCTGGCTTTGGATTTCTCCATCATCCCCATCGCCGCCACCGTCATCGGGGGGGGCGGCACCCTGGTCGGCCCCGTGCTGGGGAGTTTAATTTTGGTCCCCGTCTCTGAACTGCTGCGGGCCTTCGGTACCTTACGCATCGTCTTCTATTCCCTGATCCTGATGGCCTTTATCGTCTTTCGCAGCGAGGGGCTCATGGTCTACGGCCAGCGGAAATACCACCAGTTTGAAAAATGGATCAAAGTATGAATTCTGAACCCTTGTTGGCCGTCAGGGATATCAGCAAATCCTTCGGGGGTATTCAGGCCCTGGCCGGTGTCAGCTTCGAGATTTTTCCCGGGGACATCTTCGGCATCATCGGACCGAACGGCTCGGGTAAAACCACCCTGGTCAACAGCATCACCGGCTTTGTTCGGGTCAACTCCGGCCACGTCCTGTTCAAAGGACAGGACATTACCAACCGCCCACCCCATAAAATCGCCGACCTGGGAGTTACCCGGACCTTTCAGATCATGCGGCCCTATTACAGCCTGCCGGCCTATAAAAATTTGATCATTCCCCTGTTCTCACCCCGGGCCCGGCGCACCGGCGGCTGGCGGGGTGGAGGGAAACTGGGGGACCGCGACACGGTGGCGATTGATATTCTGGAGGAGATCGGTTTCGAACGCGACTCCCAAGTTCCCTATAAAATGGCTTCGACTCTGCCGACCGGGTATTTAAAACGGATGGAACTGGCCCGCTGCCTGGCCCTGCGGCCGGAATTGATCCTCTGCGATGAAGTCTTTTCCGGTCTAAGCATGAGCGAGATCGCCAGTATGATCCCTTTGCTGGAACGCCTGCAGATGGAGGGAATCACCCTGATCATGATCGAACACCGCTTAAAGGAGCTTTTTCGGGTGGCCAACCGGGTCATGGTCTTGAATTTCGGCCAGAAATTGTGTGAAGGCCTGCCGGAGGTCGTGATGGCCGATGAAAAAGTGAAGGAGGCCTATCTCGGTTCGGAGGACCTGTCCGATTATGTTTGAAGCCCGGGAGTTAATGGTTTTTTATGAAAACATGCTGGCCCTGAACAACGTGGGTTTGCGTTGCGGTCGTGACCAGATCGTCGGTATTTTCGGGGCCAACAGCGCCGGAAAATCCACTTTGATGTACGTGATTTCCGGGATCATTCTGGACATCAAGCGAAAAGAGGAGATGGCCGGCGGCGAGCGGATCACCGTATTGGGACAGGTGTCCCTTGAGGGGCAGGACCTGATGGGCCTCAAACCCAGCAGCCGGGCCCGTTTGGGGATCATCCTCTGCCCTGAACGGCGCCGAATCTTCCCGGAAAGCACCGTCTTGGAAAATTTAGCCATAGGCGGCTACCTGGCCTCCCGCCGACAAAAAAAGGAAACCCTGGACTACGTTTTTAAGATTTTCCCGGCCCTGATTCCTTTGAAGAATCGGGAAGGCGGCTTCCTGAGCGGCGGTGAGCAGCAGATGCTGGCTATCGGCCGGGCGCTCATGGCCCAACCCAAAATCCTCTTGCTCGATGAGCCGCTTATGGGACTGAGTCCGCTGGTTCAAGCCATGCTGGTCCGATCGATCCGGGAGATCCGAAAGGAAAGGGGGATCGCCATTATCGTGGCTGAACAGTATGCCCGACCGCTTTTGCCGATCATCGACCACGCCTATATTTTGGAAAACGGAGCGGCCGTAATGGAAGGCAGTCGTCAGGAACTTATGGACAACCCCGATGTGCGCTCGGCCTATTTCGGAGTTTGACCATGGCCTCCCGACCTTATTTGGAAGAACCCGTTATTGCCCAATTTGAACGCATGGCCGAAAAATACCCCCGGAACACGGCCGTGGTTTTTTTAGGGGAAAAATTCTCCTACCTGAAACTGAATGAACTGGCGAACCGTTTTGCCGCCGGATTATCCCACCTGGGTGTGAAACAGGGGGATCGAGTGGTTATTTATATTTCCAATTGCATCCAGTGGGTGGTGGCCTTCTTGGGGATCCAAAAGATCGGGGCGGTGGTCATGCCGGTTTCCCCCATTTATACCTCTCATGAGATCGAATATATGATCCGGGACGCCGGGGCCGAAACCATCATCTGCCATGATACCAATTTTGGCTATGTGAAGGAAATTCTGCCGAAGTCGCCCCTGAAACGGGTGATCGTCACCAACCTGGCGGACCTCCTGCCGGTCTGGAAGCGGGTCATCGGCACCCTCTTCGATAAGATTCCCGGAGGCAAGGTCGAACGGGGCGGCCTGATCCATTCGTTTAAGGATTTGCTGAAGATTTCCACCGCTCCCCTCTCCGTAAAAATTGATCCCCGTCACGATTTGTCGTATATTTTATATACCGGCGGAACGACCGGCTTTCCCAAAGGAGTGCCGGGAAACCACCAGGGCATGACCTCCTACATTCAGGATATCATGGAGGACGTGGTTCAGGGCCACGTTCGGGAAGGCGGGGATACTTATATTGCCGTCAACCCTCTTTTCCATATTATGGCCCTGGGGTTCTTTATGGCCGTGGGGTTGAATCAGGGCAATACCACCATCCTGATGCCCGTACCCCAAGTGGACGCCATTCTGGAAGATATCCGGCGGTTCCAAGTTCGCTGGTTTTTGGGAGTGCCTACGCTTTACCGAATGATCCTGGAAAACGACCGCCTGGGGCGTTACGATCTGCGGAGTTTAAAATACTGCTATTGCGGCGGCGATATGTTGCCCCTGGAAGTCTCTCATCGCTGGAAAGAGACCGTCGGGCAACCCATTTACCAGGTGTATGGTTCCACCGAGGTCGGCCATATCACCTACAGCCGACTGGACCACGAACCGGATCCCCAGTCGATCGGGACCCCCCTCCAGTCCCGGCAATGTTTGGTGGTGGACCCGGAAACCCTGGCGCCGGTCCCGACCGGGGAGGTGGGGGAATTGCTGGTGACCTCCGATTTCACCCTCAAGCAGTACTGGAACAAGCCGGAGGAAACGGCCAAGGCTTATATTCCCCTGAACGGGAAGCAGTATTACCGGATGGGTGATTTTGTCCGAAGGACTGAACAGGGCGATCTGGTCTATGTGGAACGATTGGCGGATATCATCAAATTTAAAGGCTATCGGGTTTCCGCCTCGGAAATCGAGGCCGTTTTGCAGGATCACCCCACGGTCATCGGTGCCTGCGCCGTCGGGATCCCCGACCCTAAGGTCGGCGAACGTATTAAGGCCATCGTGGTCCTGAAAAGCGACGCCAAAGGCGTGGGCGGTGCCGAATTGATCAAATGGTGCCGGGAACGACTGGCCGCCTACAAGATACCCCAGTACATCGAGTTTCGGGATATGCTGCCCAAATCCAAGGTGGGCAAACTCCTGCGCCGCGAAATTCGAGACGAGGAGAAACGCCGACTGGAAAAGGGGAAGACCAAAACTTAACCAATCTCAAAGATGAACATTGAACATCGAACCTCCAACATCGAATGTTCAATGGGAAAAGATGAAGAAACAGAAATTAGGTATTTCCTGTTCGGCCATGGCGGTTTGTATTTCATTCGATGTTGGACGTTCAACTGTCGATGGAGTAGGTGACCAAAATAGATCGGAGGGAAAAACCATGGGACCCTTCATAAAAAGTGGTCTGACCCTGGGGTTGCTGGGAGGCGCCGCCGGCTGTCTGGTTCTTGCGGCTTCGACGCTGGATGTGGGTTGCGTTTGGGGACAGGGGCTTTCCGGGTCGCCTCCTCCTTACCGGGGGAGGCTGGTGATTAATTATCCCCTCTTGAATGCCATCCTCTTGATCTTTTTGTTGCTGGGGGTTTTGGTGGCCGCCCGGATTCTGAATCAGCTTTTCGCGACCAAAATGAAGACTTTCGAAAACCGGATTGCCTACCTGGAATATACGGTCAAGGATCTTTATGCCCGGCAGAAGGAGGATCTGGACGGTCTGCTGCGCCAAATCCATAACCTGCCGGGAAAAGCCAAAACCAGCGAGGCGAAGAAAGACCTGGCGAAAGATACCACCGTCGGGAAAAGTCCGATCCCGCGAGAACCTAACCCTTTCGGGGATCAATAGGCCGGTCGGTTTTTCCCGCTGAAAGCGCTTCGGTTTTCCACCAGCGCAAGACCTGAAAACGGAAGAAGAGCATCCCCCCGGCCCCGACGGCGCCCAGAACCGCCCCGCCGACCACATCCAACGGAAAATGTTCCCCCACATAGATGCGAGAGTACCCTACCAGCAGGGCGATGAAAATTAATCCGGGTGCCCAGCGGCGGTAAATATAGGATAAGAAGAAAACCCCCCCGAAGACATTAGCGGCATGATTGGAAGGGAAAGAAAAGGATCGCGGACAGGGCCAAAAAATACGGACCTCCGACAGGGCATTGCAGGGGCGCAACCGGGCAAAGAGGGGTTTGAAAAAAAAGCTGTTGCTGTAATCCAGGAGGCCCACCAGCAGGACCAGCAGGACCAGGGTGATCCGGGTCTTCTTGCTTCCCCAGACGAACCAGATCAGCCAGGCGCCTAAAAACCAGAATTTCCAGTGATCAAATTCGGTGATATAGGGCATCACCCGGTCAAAAAAGGCATTTTGCTGCCCCTGGTTGATCCGGGTAAAGAAGATAATGTCCCAATTCAGCAATGAAGACATCACGCGGGGATTACCGACCAGGGTGTTGTAAAGAATGAACGCCGAACATCGAACATCGAACGTTCAACATCGAATGAAAAACAAGCATCCAACATGGCTGATTGTCCAGGTATTGGGGAGCCGCCCAACGAATTTTATGATTCTGACCGAATATTCGAGCAACCTTTCTTCCAGAGCATAGGCCTGTTTCTTCATCTTTTTCCATTGAACATTCGATGTTGGACGTTCGATGTTCGATGTTCATTTTTTTTTACGCCTTTCAAAGTCCATACAGCGCAAAAATAATTTAGCGTTTATGGGAGTCCAAGGGGGAATCTGGAAAAATTCGAGCAGGGGGGCCGCCGATCAGCCGAGGATATCTAAAATTTCCATTTGTCGCACCCCCCCCGGGGTCTTGACCTGGATTTCGTCCCCGGGTTCCTTGCCGATCAAGGCCCGGCCCATAGGGGAGATAACCGAAATTTCGCCCTGGTCGGCGTTGGATTCATCCGGACCGACTAAGCGCAATTTCAGCTCTTCCCCGGTATCCAGGTCGTTGATATGAACGGTACAGCCGAAGATCACCCGGTCGCTCGGCAGGTTGGAACAATCGATCACTTCGGAAGTGGCAATTTTTGAGTGCAGTTCGGCGATTCGTCCTTCGATAAAGCCCTGCCGCTCTTTGGCGGCATGGTATTCGGCATTCTCCGAGAGGTCCCCGTGGGCTCGGGCTTCGGCAATGGCTTTGATCACGGAGGGACGTCCTTCGGTTTCCAATCGGCGCAATTCCTCCCGCAAACGTTCCAATCCCTCCTTGGTAATAGGCGTACGGTCCATAAAAAAACTCCCTTTCAAAATAAGTTCCCCCGGAGACCGGCGCTTCGGGGGGAATCATTATTCTAACAAAAGCGGCTACGGGGTGCAAGCGGATTTGTGGCGGGCACAGAAGGAGCGCAAAAGGGTTTCCATTTCTTTCAAAGATTTATGTTCCCGGGCCGCCAGGCTTTTCAGGTCATCGTACTCGATGGTAAAATCCGCGGCCGGGCGACTGGCGAGGCCGGGCCGCTTGACCCATTTCAGTCCGATGGTTCCCCAAGGTGTAGGCAATCGTTCTGTTTTCCTGGAGAGGATTTCTCGTTCCGCCTCATGATAGCGGACGCCCAGCGTGGTGGTTTCAGCCAGCAGTATTCCCGTGAGCAACTCCCGGTCGGCCGGTCGGCAGAGGACCTGGACCAGTGCCCCGGGACGGTTTTTTTTCATTTGGCAGGGGAGCAACAGGCAATCCAGGGCTCCGGCTTGGAAGAGACGGTCGAACAAATAGTCATACCACTGAGGGTTCATGTCGTCGATGTTGGTTTCGAGAACCGTTACCTTTTCCTGATCCCCGGGGCGGTTTCCCTCGCCCAACCAGATCCGCAAGGCATTAGGACGGTCCGAAAGTTCCTCCCGGCCCAAGCCGTAGCCCGCTTTCGTTAATGTGCAGGCGGGCGGGGGACCGAAGTGCCGGACCCAGGTTTTGACGATGGCCGCACCGGTAGGGGTGACCAGCTCTTTTTCCAGGCCGGAGGGGACCAAGGCCGCCCCTTCCAGGAGGGCCAAGGTGGCCGGAGCCGGAAGAGGCAGGGGACCATGCTGACTTTGGACCCATCCCCGTCCTGCGGGCAGCGGCGAGGCCCAGACTGAATTCACTTGAAAATGATGGAACCCCAGGGCCGCCCCGATGGCGTCGATGATCGTGTCCAAGGCCCCAATTTCATGAAAATGAACGTCCTCCACTTCCCGCCCATGGATTCGACCCTCCACCAGGGCCAGATGGCGCAGGACCTTTAGGGCCGGCAGTTTGATTTCCGGGGGCAGGGGACTCTGGTCAATCAGTTTTCGCAGGTCTCGATAGGAACGGTGAGGGGGAGACTTTTTCCCTTCCTGGATCAGGACCCGGAAGCCGGAAATCCCGCCCCGTTCCTCACGACGAATCAGGAGCCGGAAGGGGGGCAGGGCCAGGCTTTTTAAGCGTCCGACGCAACAGGGGGGCCGGCAATCCCAGGTCCAGCCAGGCCCCCAGGACCATGTCGCCGCTGATGCCGGAGAAGCAATCCAGGTAGGCGATTTTCATGCCCGGGGTCCCTTTCGAATCGCGGCTTTCTTTTTTGGGCCGGGTTTTTTGATCAGGGCTTGTTCGATGACCTGGTCCATATTCCGGACCAAAACAAATTGCAGGCGGCGTCGAATGGGCCGGGGAATCTCGGCCAAATCCTTCTGGTTCTGTTCGGGAATAATCAGGATTTTGATTTTGTTCCGAATCGCGGCCAAGGTTTTTTCCTTTAAACCCCCGATCGGCAGCACTTTTCCCCGCAAGGTGATTTCACCGGTCATGGCGATATCTTTGTTGACCGGAATTTTGGTCAAAGCGGAAACCAGGGAGACGGCCAGGGTGATGCCGGCTGACGGGCCGTCCTTGGGAATGGCCCCGGCCGGAACGTGGATATGGATATCCAGCAGGTCGAAATCGGATTCGTTCAAGTGGAGTTGACGACTGCGGGAGCGGGCATAACTGAGGGCGGCCTGGGCCGATTCCTTCATCACTTCTCCCAATTGTCCGGTAAGCTGGAAATTGCCTTTGCCTTTCATGATCGTCGTTTCCACGTATAATACTTCACCCCCGCTGGGCGTCCAAGCCAAGCCGGTGGCTACCCCCACTTCATGATTCTTACGGATCTCGTCGGGTAAAAACACGGGAGGGCCTAAATAGCGGTGCAACGTCTTGGGAGTGACCTTGAAAGCACTCGTTTCCCCTTCGGCCACCTTCCGGGCGATTTTCCGGCAAATGGCCCCCAGCTCTTTCTCCAGATTGCGAAGTCCGGCTTCTTCCGTGTACTCGTTAATGATCTTCAGCAGGGACTGGCTATGGATCGTCGGCTGTGTCGGGTTCAAACCGTGCTCCCGGACCTGGCGCGGCCAGAGATACGAAAGGGCGATATGAAGTTTTTCGTCATCGGAATAGCCGGGAATCTCGATGATCTCCATCCGGTCCCGCAAAGCCGAGGGGATCGGATCGGTTATGTTGGCCGTGGTAATGAACATGACCGAGGACAAGTCAAAAGGGAGGCTGAGGTAATGATCGCTGAAGGCGAAGTTTTGTTCGGGATCCAGGACTTCCAGCAGGGCGGCGGCCGGGTTGCCCCGGTAATCGGCCCCGAGTTTATCAATTTCATCCATCATAAAAACCGGGTTGTTCACCCCTACCTGTTTCAACCCGTATAAAATGCGTCCCGGCATGGCCCCGATATACGTCCGGCGGTGCCCTCGAATTTCGGCTTCGTCCCGGACTCCGCCCAGGGAAATACGGATGAATTTTCGACCCAGGGCTCGGGCGATGGAACGTCCCAGAGACGTCTTCCCAACCCCGGGCGGACCCACGAAGCAGAGGATGGGCCCCTTCATTTTGGGGTTTAGTTTCCGGACGCTTAAATATTCCAGAATCCGGTCTTTAACCTTTTCCAGATCATAGTGGTCTTCATCCAATATTTTTTGGGCGGAACGGACATCGATTTTGTCCCGAGTCTTTTTATCCCAGGGCAGACTGACGATCCAGTCCAGGTAGGTGCGGACGATGGAAATTTCGGCCGATTCGGAATGCATCTGCTCCAGCCGAGCCAATTGTTTCAGGGCCTCGGCCTCGGTTTCTTTAGACAGGTGCAGTTTCTTGATCTTGGCCCGGTACTCGGTTACTTCCTGCTGGCGTTCGTCATACTCCCCCAGTTCCCGGCGAATGGCCTGCATTTGTTCTCGTAGAAAATATTCCCGCTGGCTTTTGGACATTTCATCCTTGGCCTCGGATTGAATGCGGGCCTGGACCGTGGAAACTTCCAATTCCTTGCCTAAGTGCTCGTAGACCTTTTCCAGCCGCTCCAGAGGGTCGACCAACTCCAGAAGCCGCTGGAATTCATCGATTTTTAGACGCAGGTTGGAGGCCACCAGGTCGGCCAGCAGGCCGGGCTCCTCCACGCTGTTCAATATGGCAATAACATCCTGGGAGAGCAAACCCTTGAGAGAGAGGATTTTTTCACTTTGCTCCCGCACATTGCGCATCAGGGCTTCGGTTTCCACCGGCTCCCGGGTCACTTCCAGGTCGGGAAGGGCTTTGATCTGAACCCGGAAGGAGGGGCGCTGCTCGATAAACTCCAGGGTCTCGGCCCGGGAAATACCTTGAACCAGAATCTTTAACCGCCCATCGTTGAGTTTCATCATCCGTAAGATCAAGGCTACGCTGCCGACGGCATAAAGGTCTTCCGGTTCCGGATCTTCCTGGGTTTGGGTTTTCTGGGCCACCAGGAATACCAGGCGGTCCTGGACCAGGGCCTTTTCCACGGCCTGGATGGACCCTTCCCGGGAAACAATCAACGGCAAGATCATATTGGAAAAAATCACCACATCCCGCACCGGGAGCAGCGGAAGAATTTCGGGAATGGTCAACTCCTGCAGGTTTTCCCCGATGGTCTTTTCCAATTCAAAGTCCAGATCCTGAGTGGCCATAGTCCGGGTAAAAGCCGTAATCCTTTCGATTTGATCTTTCAAGACAACGGCTAAGTGTAAACGCCCGGCCGCCGTTTCGTCAAGTGTTTTGCCAAGGGGGGCCAGGTCGGCCCCCCCTTTTGAAAAACATAGTTCTTGACGAATTTTCATCCCTGTGCGTACCATAATAGCCGGGGGTCGTTCGACTTTTTCGGCCGGCGGTCATCCGAGGGGTTAGTATGCAAATAGAAGGTTCGGTGGATATTCCAGTTCCAGGGGATTCCTCTGGTCAGGCCCAGCGATCCGGGATAATCCTCGAAAAAATTTTTGCCATTTATTACGGGCTCTGATAAAATAAAAACCGATGGGGTGTCACGCAGGGCTAGACAAGGCGGAAGAACACGCGCCCCTGTTTGAAAGTTGGAAAGCGAAAAACCCGAAGGGGTCCGGCTCTCGGGTGAAGTCGTTCCTGAAATTACTCCCGTTGATTCCCGGCAGAAAACCCGCAGAAGAATAAAAATTCCAAATAGAAGGAGGAAGAGAAATCATGAGCAAATGGAAGCTATGGTTGGCGGTGTCGTTAGTGGTGACGTTCTCTATCACTTTGATCGCTGGGGCAGGGCCGGTGGCTGCCCAAAACGTCATCAAAGTGGGCATCATCCTGCCCATGACCGGTGAAAAGGCCAAGTTCGGAGAAATTGAAAAAAATTCTTTTGTCATGTCCCTGAATGAAATCAACAAGGCGGGTGGCGTGAAGGGCAAGAAGATTGAACTCCTCTTTGAAGACGATACCGGTAAGCCGGACATCGCCCGATCGGCGGCCGAGAAATTGCTGTCCAAGGATAACGTGGTCATGTTGGGGGGAGGCTACGGCAGTTCGGAGACCTTTGCCATTTCCGGGGTAGCCCAACAGAAGAAAGTTCCCTTTTTAATTAACACCGGGTCGGCGGATAAAATTACCGAGCAGGGATGGAATTACGTCTACCGCCTCAATCCGCCGGTCAGTGAATATGCCTCGGCGGCCGAGAGCTTTTTTAAGGATGTGGCCAAGCCCAAAACCGCGGTGATCTTATTTGAAAATACTCTTTTTGGAACCAGCGGCTCCAAAGAAGTCGAAAAAACCCTGAAAAATTTAGGGATCCAGGTGCTCCTGAAAGAAGGGTACGAGCACGGAGCAGTCGATTTCAAGCCGCTGCTGATCAAAGTCAAGAACGGCAACCCCGATTTGGTCTACATGATCTCCTACGTCATGGACGCTTCTTTGATCATGCGCCAATCCATGGAGCTGGATATTAACCCAAAATTGTTCGTCGGCGGCGGGGCCGGATTCACGCTGCCCGAATTTTATCAGAATGCCGGTAAGGCCGCGGAAGGGGTCTTTTCGGCCGACCTCTGGGTGCCTTCGCTCCCTTACCCCGGAGCCATGGATTATTACAATAACTACAAAAAAACCTATGGGAAAACCACGGAATATCACGGGGCCGAAGCCTATGCGGCCATGCAAGTCATCGCCGACGTGCTGAAAAGGGCCAAGACGTTTTCCTCGGAAGATATCCGCCAGGCCCTGTCCGCCACCGACCTGATGACCGTATTCGGCAAGGTGAAATTCGCCAACTACGGCAAGATGACCAATCAAAACGAAGTTCCTACCTACCTGGTGCAATGGATTAAGGGAAAACTGGAATGTGTTTGGCCGAAAAATGTCGCCAAGACTCCCTATATTTTCCCCCACAAACCCTGGAAAAATCGTTAATCTCTCCTTTTCAACGCGGGGCCGGCTGGGCAGCCGGCCCCGTTCCGAATCCTTTCCTGGCATAAGGAAGCGGCCATGTTAGTCTTCACCCAAACCATCGTCGCGGGAATCTTGATCGGAGGCCTCTATGCCTTGATCGGGATCGGCATGACCCTGATCATGGGGGTCATGGGAATCATCAACCTGGCTCACGGACAGATCATGATGGTCGCCATGTATGTTACCTTCGTCTGTTTCAAATACTTTGGCATGGATCCTTACCTGTCCCTGGTGGTCAGCATGCCGGTCCTTTTTTTTATCTCCTTTTACATCGGCAAATATCTATTGGTCCCCTTAATGGGGCGGGATTCCATCCTTCCCGAAAACCAGGTGCTGATGACCGTGGGAATCGGTATCTGTTTGACTGAAGCGATGCGCTTTATTTTTTCCTCCAATTATCAGTCGGTCCGCACCGGGTATTCCAATAAGGCCTTTCACCTGGGGCAGCTCTCCTTTAATTTCCCCCTGGCCATAGCCTTTCTGATTGCCATCGGCATCACCATCGGCCTCTTTTTCTTTTTGATGAAAACGGATACCGGCCGGGCCATCCGGGCCACGGCGCAGGATAAAGATGCCGCGGTCCTGATGGGCATCAATCAGCAAAAGATAACCTACGCCACCTACGGTCTGGGGGCCGCCTTGACGGCCGCCGCCGGGACCCTTCTCCTGCCGATCTATTATCTTTTTCCGGACCTGGGCGGGCCCTTCACCTTGAAGGCCTTCGTCATCACAATCCTGGGAGGGATGGGGAGTACGGTAGGGGCCATCCTGGGGGGGCTGACCCTGGGAATCGCCGAGTCTCTGGGGGCTACCTATATTTCCATGGGTTACAAGGACGCGGTCGGCATGGTCATTTTCCTCCTGGTGCTGATTTTTATACCCGGAGGATTAAAACGCTTCACCAAGATTTAGGGGGAGAAAGAGATGAAATCGTCGTTGGGTCTCCTCAAGGCGCTGGTGGTTCTGGTGATCGCCGGGATCCTGCCCCTGTTTATCAAGCAGGACTATTACATTCACCTCCTGATCCTGGTGTTGATGTGGGTGATCATCGGTTCCTGCTGGAATTTGATCGCCGGGTATACCGGGCAAGTCTCCTTTGGTCAGGCGGCTTTTTTCGGGATCGGGGCCTATACGGCCGGGATCCTGTTTACCAAACTGGAGCTTTCACCCTGGTGGGGCCTGCTCTTGGGCGGTTGGACGGCCATGGTCCTGGCCCTGGTTATCGGCTATCTCTGCTTCCGCCTGCGAGGGCCCTATTTCGCCCTGGCCACTCTGGCCACCGGGGAGATCCTGCGTCTCATCGCCAACAATTGGGTGAATTTTACCGAAGGCATGGTCGGGATCCTGATCATGCAGACCTTTTCCAGTAAACTTCCCTACTACTATATGGTGCTGGGATTGGCGGCCTGCTGTTTGGGGGTCATTTCCCTGGTCATGAATTCCAAATGGGGCTATTATTTCGTCGCCATCCGGGAGGATCAGGATGCGGCCGAGTCCCTGGGAATCAATACCACCCTGTATAAAAATATCTCCTTTTTGATCAGTTCCTTCTTCACCGGGACGGTGGGGGCCTTTTATCTGAATTACATGGGCTTCATCGATCCCTCGGTGGTCTTTTCGCTCCATGACATTTCGATCCAGGCTATCCTGGTGGGCATTATCGGCGGGGTGGCCACCATCTGGGGGCCGGCTATCGGCGCCTTGATCATGGTCGGGATTCAGGAACTTTTTCGGACCGCTATTTTCGGTCTGGCGCCCAAATGGGTCGGCCAGGGTCATGCCATGGCCTTCGGCATCCTGGTGGTTCTGACTATCCTGTTCATGTCCAACGGGGTGGTGGGGGACTGGTCCAAGATCAAACGGCTTTTCATCAGGAAATCTCCGGAGGCGGCTTCATGATCATTTTCGAAGCGAAGAATCTGGTTAAGTACTTTGGAGGACTGGCGGCCGTGAACGGGGTCAGCTTCCGGATCGAGCAGGGGGAAATCTTCGGCTTGATCGGGCCGAACGGCTCAGGAAAGACCACCATCTTCAATTTAATCAACAACTATTTTCCCCTGACCTCCGGCGACGTCCTCTTCGGCGATCGGTCCATCAAAAACCTGAAGACCCATAAAATATGCCATCTCGGCATCGCCCGGACTTTTCAGGTGGTCAAACCCCTGGCCCGCCTGACCGTGCTGGAGAATGTGACCGCCTCGGCCTTCTGCCGGGTGAACTCGATCAAGGCGGCCCAAAAGCTGGCCCTGGAGATGATCGATTTTTGCGGGCTCATGGCCTACAAAGACCAGCAGGCCAAGGGCTTGCCCATCGGGCTGCGCAAACGGCTGGAGATCACCCGGGCCATGGCCACTCAGCCGAAAATCCTGCTGCTGGATGAGACCTGTGCCGGCCTGACGCCCAAGGAAGTGGATCTGGCCATTGAATTGATCAAGGAGATCAACCGCCGGGGTGTAACGATCCTCATTATCGAGCATATCATGAAGGTGATGATGACCATCTCCCAGCGCATCCTGGCCATCAATTACGGCCAGCCTATTGCCGCCGGGACCCCGGAAGAGATCGCCCGGGACCCGCAGGTGATCGAGGCCTACCTGGGGGAGGAAGACCATGCTTAAAGTCAACCATATCGATGTTTCCTACGGGGACGTCCAGGTCCTCTGGGATGTTTCCTTTGAGGTCCAGGACAAGGAAATCCTGGTCCTGATCGGGGCCAACGGGTCCGGGAAGTCCACCACCCTGCGGACCATCTCGGGACTCCTGCGGCCTTCTAAGGGGTCCATCGAATTTAAAGGGCAATCCTTGAATAAGGTCCCGGCCTACAAGATGATCGATCTGGGATTGGCCCATGTGCCCGAAGGACGCCGGCTTTTCCCGGAGATGACCGTGGAGGAAAACTTGATTATGGGCTCCCTGAGTTCCAAGGCCAAGGCCAAACGCCAGGAGTCCCTCAAGGAGGTCTACCGGCTTTTCCCCCGCCTGGAGGAGCGCCGTAAACAGCAGTCCCGGACCATGAGCGGCGGAGAACAACAGATGTGCGCCATCGGCCGGGGCTTGATGTCCCTTCCGGAGATTCTGCTCCTGGATGAGCCCTCCCTGGGTCTGGCCCCCATCCTGGTCCAGGAAATCTTCCGCATTGCCCAACGAATCAATGAGGAAGGTGTGACCATCCTCCTGGTGGAACAGAATGTCAAGAACACTCTGGCCTTCTGCGACCGGGCCTACGTGTTGGAAAACGGCCGCATCGTGCTGGAGGGTACCGGCCGGGACCTCCTCAACAATCCCCATGTCAAGGAAGCCTATCTGGGCATCTAACCCGGTCCCAGACCGAATCAAGGAAAGGGCGCCCAGTGGAGGCTATGGTTTTGGCGGCGGGGAAAGGAACCCGCCTACTTCCGTTAACGCTTCACAAACCCAAGCCGCTCTTCCCGCTGCTCAACCGCCCCTTGCTGGCCTGGATTTTTGACACCCTGGCTCGTTTTGAGGTTCAGCGGCTCATACTGAATTCCCATCACCTTTTCGGAGAGATGGAATCCTTTCTGGCCCCACCCGCGCATCGGGACCGATTCGTCGATCTCCAACTCCTCCGGGAGCCGGCGCTCCTGGGGACCGGGGGAGGGATTAAGAATACCGAAGGGTTCTGGCGCTCCGATCCCTTTTTGGTGTTGAACGGCGATATCCTCACGGATATCGATTGGTCTCCGGCCATCGAATTCCACCGGAAAAATCAGGGACCGGTTACGCTGGTGGTCCACGATTACCCCTCCTTCAATAACATCGTAGTGGATGAGCAGGGACGGATCCGGGAGTTGCGTACCCCTTCCGGGGGCCGCTGGACTTTTACCGGTATTCATATTTTAAATCGCGAAATCTTTAAATATCTTCCGCCGCCGGCTTATTATGATATCATCCCGGTTTATCAGGCCCTGATTCGCCAGGGAATACCGGTCTGGGCTTACCGGACCAAGGGGCCGTACTGGCGCGATATGGGGACCCTCGAATCTTACCGGGCTTTGCACCAGGACTTCCTGACCGGTAAAACCCTGGCGCTTTTCGACCCCGGCCGGAAGGTCGGATTGAGTCCTCCGGGCTGGTGCCTTCATCCGCGGGCTCGAATCGAAAAAGGGGTGCGCTTGGAAGGGTGGGGCGCCGTGGGAGAAAACTGCCGACTGGGTCAGGGCTGTCGACTGCGAAATACCATCCTCTGGGACCAGGTCACCGTGCGGGAAGAGGTTCGAATCGACGGGGCCATCGTCTCGGAAGGGCAAGTGATTACTAGTGATTTGGTGGGAGATATTATTTGATGGTTTCGCAAAAAGTCCCCAGCGCTGTCATTGCGAGGAGTGAAGCGACGAAGCAATCCCCAAGAATCAGCTAGTTACCATGGTAGGGATTAGCTTCCCCCGGATCAAGTCCGGGGGAAGCAATGACAGGTTTTTGGACTTTTTGCGAGGTGGTCTTATTTGATGGTATCAAGAAAAATCGGAATTTGCGTGTACGAGTACGTGTACGAGTGCGGAAACTCGCAGGGGGCAAACGGTCTAATCGGGAGTAGTGGTTTTGGATGCCTGGCAGCGAAGCCTGACTGGAGAATAGCGGAGCAGAAATGTTAGCGTCGTACTCGTACACCTACTCGTACACGCAGATCTCTTTTCCTGGATTGGCATGGGAGTCTGAGTTGCCCCGATTCGGCGCCCACAAAATCTGTTGAAAAGCCGAAATGAGAAAGCTAACCCATTACTTGAAGTCCACACTTCCGGCCGCTTTTGGCTATACCGGCCGAATACCCATTCACTGCCTGAAAGGAGACGGGTCGGACCGCAAGGTGTACCGAGTAAAGATGGGTTCAAAAACCGCCGTCCTGGTGGACAATCCCGGTGGAAGAAGAGGGATCCCCTCGGAAAACGATTCCTTTGATTATATCGGTCACCATTTAGCTTCCCGGGGAATCCATACTCCGGCCCTCAAAGACTTCAATCGCCGCTTGGGAATTTTCTTGCTGGAGGATTTCGGGGATGTCACCCTGGAAGATTGGATAAATTCGAATAAAACTGATTTAATGGAGATTTACAAGAGAATACTAACGCATCTGGTGAGGATCCAGGTGGATGGTTCCCGGGGCTTTGATCCCAGGCAGTGTTACGATACCCCGGTTTACGATGGTCGTTTTTCCTGGGAACGGGAAACCGAATATTTTCTCCGCTTCTTTGTCCGGCGATACCTGGGCCGGGAGAAAATCGATTCGGCGACCCTGGCCGAATTCAAGGAGGTCGCCCTGCGGGTGGATCAGGAAAAATTGCGTTTTTTCCTTTACCGGGACTTCCAATCGCGTAATATTATGGTTTTGCCGAAAGGGTTTGGATTTATCGATTTTCAGGGAGGCCGGCTGGGTCCGCCCCAGTACGACTTGGCCTCCCTCTTGATCGACCCCTATGTGCGGCTTTCCCGTTCCGTTCAGGAGAAATTGATTATTTTTTATTTACAGAAACTTTCAAAAAGAACCGGGATCCAGGCTTCAGATTTCATGACCCATTATCGGATCATCGGTTTTCAGCGTAATTTACAGATCCTGGGGGCCTTCAGTTTCCTGAGCCAGGTCAAGGGGAAGCTTCATTTCGCCCGATCCCTTCCCCCGGCCGTTCGAAATTTGAAACGCTGGGTCGGCTTTCCAGAGTTTAAACCCTATCGACGGCTGCGTAAATTTGTGGCGGATCTTTAGTGTGAGTTCTTTTGAAAAATCGGCCTCTCAGCGATTTTTCAAAAAAATAATTCGTCTTGCTCTGCGTCCTCGAGCGAAGCGGGCGAGAGATGAAAAGAACAGCCCGTGCAAATACTATTATGAGACTGTTAATATGAGGCCAAGGATATGGGATTCATCGTTGCCCTGGTAGGGGCCCCGAACGTAGGCAAATCGACCCTTTTCAATCGCTTGAGCCGGAGGAAGAAAGCCGTAGTGGACGATCAGCCGGGGGTCACCCGTGACCGCAACTACCAGGAGTTGTCCTGGGAGGGAAAGTCCCTGACCCTGGTCGATACCGGCGGGTTTGAATGGGATCATTCTTCCCCGCTGGGGGAAGGGATGCAGGAACAGATCGAGGTGGCCCTCGAAGAGGCCGACCTGATTGTTTTCGTGGGAGACGGAAAGGTCGGTCTAACCCCCACCGACGAAATGGTCATGGAGCGGTTGCGCCGGACGACCAAACCGATCATTTATACTGTCAACAAAATCGACCATACCGGGCGGGAGGACATTCTGGGTGACTTTTACCGCTTGGGCATCGAAAGCCTGCTGCCGGTCTCCGCGCTTCACGGAGTGGGAATCGGCGAACTGGAAGAGCAAATCGCCCGTCATATTCCCCAGATCGAAGAAGTCGTTCCGTCGGAAGAGTTCCTGTCCTTGGCGGTCATCGGTCGGCCCAATGTGGGCAAGTCCTCCCTGGTCAATGCCCTCCTGGGGGTGGAGCGGGTGATGGTCAGCCCCATTCCCGGGACCACCCGCGACGCGATTGATACCCCCTTTGAATTCCAGGGACAGAAATACCTGCTCATCGATACGGCCGGAATTCGGCGCAAGGCCCGCGTCTCGCAGCGGCTGGAAAAATACTGCGTCCTGGAAGCCATCAGGACCCTGGATCGTTGCGATCTGGCGGTTATCCTGCTGGACGCCCAGGATCAGGTCACCGAGCAGGACGCTCGGATTGCCGGATTGGCTTTTGAAAAAGGGCGGGCCTGCCTGGTGGGGATCAACAAGTGGGACCTGATCGCCAAAACCGTCAAAAAGAAAGCGTATCTGGAAGAGCTTCGTTATCAGCTCAAGTATCTGGCCTTTGCCCCCTTCGTTCCGGTTTCCGCGCAAACGGGCTATGGTTTGGGGCACCTGATGAAAACCGCCCGCAAGCTTTACCTTCAATACACGCAGCGGGTGGGGACCGGCCAGGTCAACCAGGCCCTGAAAACGATTCTGGCCGGACATTCGCTGCCCCTGATGGGCGGGCAGCGGGTTAAGATCTTTTACGGGACTCAGGTGGGGGTGAAACCGCCGACCTTTGTCTTTTTTGCAAATTATCCGGAGAAGATCCATTTCTCTTATCAGCGGTATTTAACCAATCAATTGCGGAAAGCCTTCGGAATGGACCTGACCCCGATCCGGGTGTATTTCCGGAAACGAGATAAGGACGAATAACCCGTTCATGAAATTTTCCGTAGGTCAGGCATCCCCGCCTTCTGGCTCAGCGGGTGCGGCACCCACACCGAGGACGGGCACCTCGAAGCATGAAAATAAGGGGCAGACATAATCATAACTGGTTGACATTAATAATCAATAATCAATTGTCAATTGTCAATTGTCAATTGATTATTGATTATTGGCCTTTTTGCAGGCCATAACGGCTTATTTACATACTAAACCCCCATGCCCGGGGCGGTCACCCCAAGGCATGAAAACAAGGCTTGACCAAGATTCGTCATTCCGGATAAGTCACGCCGCCGGCGTGACGCGATCCGGAATCCAGCCTCGGATAAGCTTCGGATATCCTGGATACCGGATCGAGTCCGGTATGACTACTCAGGGGAAAGGCCTTAAAAGCGGTGTTCGATTCTATTTTCGTATTAAGGAGGCGGACTATGATAAAAAAGTGGATGGGCTTGATCTTGACCATAGGGGTTCTCTGGGGACTGACGTCTTCCATGTCCTTTGCCCAGGACTCCGTTCGGATCGGGGTCTATCTGCCCATGACCGGCGGAGTGGCCTCCTTCGGCCAGATGGAATGGGCCGGGATCCAGACGGCCAATGCCATGAGGCCCAAAGTCCTGGGCAAGAAAGTGGAATTGTTCTTGGTCGATACCAAGGGCGACAGGATCGAGGCGGCCAACGCGGTCAGCCGACTGGTCGAAAAAAACAAGGTTTCGGCCATCATCGGTGAGGCCATCAGCGGCAACACCCTGGCCGGCGGGCCCATCGCCGAGAAAGCCCGGGTCCCCATGGTTTCTCCCACGGCCACCAACCCCTTGGTCACCCAGGGGAAAAAATATGTCTTTCGGGTCTGTTTTCTGGATACCTTTCAGGGCGAGGCCGCGGCCAAATTTGCCTTCACGAATCTCAAGGCCCGTCGGGCCGCGGTGCTGACCGATAAATCCCAGGATTACTGTGTGGGGCTGGCCGAGTTTTTCAAAAAAGCCTTCATCAAAATGGGCGGAAAGATCGTGGCCGAAAGCTTTTGTCAGGGGGGAGACCAGGACTTTTCGGCCCAATTGTCCACTATCCTGGACGCCAAGCCGGACGTGCTCTTCATTCCCAACTACTACACCGAAGACGCCTTGATCGCCCGCCAGGCCAAGGAACTGGGGTTGAACGTCCCGATCTTCGGCTCGGACGGAGCTCAGACCCCGGAGTTGATCCAGATCGGCGGCTCGGCCGTCGAAGGGATGCACTTTATCGGCCATTTTCATACCCAGGGGGCGGCCACCCCTCTGGCCAAGGAGTTCATTAAAAACTTCAGCAAGAAATATCCGCGGGAAAAGGACGTCACCGCCTTTCACGCTCTGGGGGCCGATGCCTACTTCGTGTTGCTGGACGCCATGGAACGGGCCAAGTCCGTGGAAGGAGAGAAGGTCCGGCTGGCCCTGACCCAAACCCGAAGGTTTCCGGCCGTCTCCGGGGTTATGGATCTGGGGACTGATGGGAACGCGGTCAAGTCCGCGGTGATCCTGACGGTTAAAAAGGGGGCCTTTGTTTATCTGACAACCTTGAATTGATTCCTTTTTCGAGTTTTTCGTAGGGCCGGCGACCCCGCCGGCCGGCTCAGCGGAGGCGACCTCCACACCCGGCGTGGACACCCTGTAGCATGAAAAAAGGCTTGATCAAGATTCGTCATTCCGGACAAGCGAAGCGTGATCCGGAATCCAGTCCTCGGCTAAGCCTCAAAGGGCCTGGATGCCCCCGGCTTACTACCCGCCGGGGCAGGCTTATCAAGTCCGGCATGACGGCAAAAAAATGAGGGCTATAAAAAGCGGCAGTCGATTCTATTTTCATACAATCCCTGAGGTGAACTTTATGGAAACAGTCTACAAAATCGAAAATCTGGCGGATATTGAAGCCCTGGAAAAGGTCCCCCTTGAGGAACGAATCCGGGAAAAGAATACTTACGACCTTTTGGAAAAGGGCGCCTATATCAATCCCAATGCTATGGCCCTGACTTTTCTGAAAAGCGGCGAGGCCTGGGAGACTCCGGTCCGCTTCACTTACCGGGATTTCATGGGCAAGATCCGGCAGACCGCCAATTTATTCCACGATCTGGGCGTCGGCCCGCAAGAGGTGGTCACCTACCTCCTGCCAAACCTTCCCCAGACCCATTTCGTCCTCTGGGGCGGGGAGGCGGTCGGCATCGCCAACCCGGTCAATCCGCTGCTGGAGGCGGCTACCATCCGGGATATCTGCCAGGCCGCGGGCACCAAGGTTCTGGTCGCCTTGGGACCGGTCCCGGGGTCGGATATCTGGGCCAAGGTCGAGGCCATCCGGAAGGAGATTCCCACCCTGAAACAGGTGGTCCAGGTTATGGGACCGGGCCGGGAAGCGGAAGGGATCATCGGCTATGAAGAACGCCTGGAGTCCTATCCCAGCGAATCGTTGATCTTCAAGCGGGTCATCGACCCGGAAGACATTGCTTCCCTTTATCATACCGGAGGGACCACCGGCCGGCCGAAATTAGCCCGTCGCAGTCACTTTAACGAGGCGGTGCTGGCTTGGGACCTCCGGGCGGCCAACGGCTTGCAGCCGGGCGAGGGGGCCCTCTGCGGGCTGCCCCTGTTCCATTGCAACGGGACCTGCGTCACCGGTCTGGCCCCTTTTTCCATCGGCGCCGAGGTGGTGCTGCTCTCGCCGGCCGGCTTCCGGGACCCGGCGATCATGAAGAACTTTTACCGGATCGTGGAGCGCTACCGGCCGGTCTTTTTCTCCTGTGTGCCCACGGTCCTCTCCGTGCTCCTGGATACCCCGGTGGCCGGCGCCGATATCTC
Source organism: uncultured delta proteobacterium (assembly GCA_963843145.1). GTDB lineage: Bacteria > Desulfobacterota > RBG-13-43-22 > RBG-13-43-22 > RBG-13-43-22 > CAVQSS01. The sequence continues at coordinate 156,373 of CAWJJC010000027.1, read as the reverse complement.
CTCCCTGCGCTATGTGATCTGCGGGGCCGCACCCTTAAGTGTGGAGCTCTTCCGACGCTTCGAGCAACATTCGGGCATGAAGATCCTGGAGGGTTACGGCTTGACCGAATCGACCTGCGCCTCGGCCGTCAACCCCAAGGACGGGGAGCGGAAGGTCGGCAGCATTGGGCTGCGCTTGCCCTACCAGCAGATGAAGATCGCCCTCCAAGATCCGGAAGGCCGCTATCTCCGGGATGCCGCCCCGGGAGAGATCGGAGCGGTTTGCATCCAGGGACCGACCGTTTTCAAGGGCTACGTGGAAGAGATCCATAACCGAGGGATCTGGATTCAGGAAGGCTGGTTCAATACCGGGGACCTGGGACGGCAGGATGAGGACGGCTATTTCTGGCTGACCGGCAGGAAGAAGGACCTGATTATTCGCGGCGGGCATAATATCGATCCCGGCGCCATCGAAGAACCGCTCTTCCGGCTGAAGGGCGTCAAACTGGCGGCCGCCGTCGGCCGGCCCGATCCCCATGCCGGGGAGGTCCCGGTGGCCTATGTAGAACTCTCGGAGCAGACTTCTCTAACTCCGGAAGAGATCATGGACTGGTCCCGGGCGCATATCGGGGAGAAGGCCGCCATACCCAAGGAAATCTTCATTGTCGATCAAATTCCCCTGACCGCCGTGGGCAAGGTCTTCAAGCCGGCCCTGCGTTGGGATGCCATCCGACGGGTCTACGCCCGGGAATTAAAGGCCCTGGGGCCTTTGGCCGTTTCCCTGGAAGTCTCCGTGACCGAAGATAAGATCCACGGCACCTCGGCGACTATTCGGATTCAACCGGCACCCGGAACGGATCGGGAAACCCTGGAGAAGCGGGTCGCCGAAATCCTGGCCCGTTATACCATCCATTACCAGGTGATTTTAGAGAGACCGGAAGAAAAAAGATAAGTCCGCCAAAAGTCCCCGGTTTGTCATTGCGAGGAGTGAAACGACGAAGCAATCCCCCCTGATCAGCTACCTCCAGAGGTGGGGATTGCTTCTTTTTTGGCGGAACCATCCGCGTTTTTAATTTGTCGGTTTAATTCGATTCCCCCGCTGCCGACTGAAAACAACACGTTCTCTTCCGCCGTCGTTCTCAAACTAATTTGTAGGAAAAGCGCCCTACTGCCCATCGAACTTCTTGCCATTCCCATTCGTTCGTGATATGGGAAGGGAAATCTCCCCCATATATTCAATCGAGAAACAATCGGATCGCTTAAAGTTTTAACCTCTGGAAACAGGTTAAATTAACCAACCCCCTGTCATTGGGAGTAAAGAAGTGAACCATCCGATTTCTTGCGTTTTCCAGGACCAGGAGTCAATCTCCGGATGAACCGTTTCCTTTCGTCCAACCGCTCCCTTCCGGCGTCGAGTCCAAAGAGCCAATCGATATCATCCTTAAAGAAATATGCCGGACTCGCAAAAAGTCCTTCGACCTGTCATTGCGAGGAGTGAAGCGACGAAGCAATCCCCAACTATCAGCCAGTTCCCTAATTGGGGATTGCTTCCCCCGGATCAAGCCCGGGGTCGCAATGACGGGTTTTTAGACTTCTTGAAAATTGAACCGTCAAAACCAGCGGATTATTTTTCCGGCACCCTTAAAAAAATATGACCAGACTGCCAGGGTAGTGGCAATATGGTATGTTATTAAACTTCCATTATACCCCCTCTTCCCCACTGGGGGAGAGGGCCGGGGTGAGGGGGGAAACGTCTTTTTCCGTCCTCCCGGATTCGATAAACCTTACCCGGGAGGACTTTTAAGGTCACAATTTGTGACCTCAAAGATTCAACATGGAAGCCGCAGGTATTTGCCATTTGCTCTTACGGAACGCTGGAGGAGCATTTGAGAAATGTGGTCGAGATTATGGCCCTAAGGAGAAATTATGGAACCCTTGGTACCCGTTGAATTAGTGGAAAAAAAATTTTAATGATTCGCGGTCAAAAAGTGATATTGGACGGGGACCTTGCCGAGCTTTATTCCGTTGAAACCCGGTCTTAAATCAGGCAGTGAAACGGAATCGCAAGAGGTTTCCAGAGGATTTTATGTTTCATTTGACCCGGGAGGAGATTCGGAAATATCACAAATTGCGATCAGTTCAAAAATCAAACACTCCAAAAACGTTTTCGCGTTCACGGAACAAGGGGTTGCCATGCTTTCCTCAGTTCTTAACAGCGACCGGGCGATTGAGGTCAACATCCAGATCATGCGGGCCTTCGTTAAACTCAGGGAGATGGTCGCTTCTCATAAAGACCTGGCCCGCAAACTGGATGCCCTGGAAAAGAAATACGACGACAACTTCAAGGTGGTTTTCGAAGCCATCCGGGCACTGATGGCCGCCGCCGGAGAAGCCCAAAAAGAAAATCGGTTTCAACCTGAAGGAGCCTAAGGCCGTGTATAAACGAAGGGGAGAGGAAAAGAAAGCCTGACAGGATCTGCAGGATGGACGGGATATTTTGGGTCTTTCCGGAAGAAAGACCAAATCCTTCCCTTTTCTCCCTTCCCTGCGGGGGAGAGGGTCAGGGGGGGGGAACCCGTCTTTTTCCGTCATCCCGGACTCGATAAGCCTGCCCCGGCAGGTTGTAAGCCGGGGGGATCCAGTCCCGTAGGGCAGGCGACCCCGCCTGCCGGCTAAGGAGCAGCCCATGCCTGAAAAACTATTTGTTCACAGCCTCCCCGGCCGCCCGCCGGAGAGAATGGCAGCCTTGAAAGGAGAACCCCAGTTGGAAAAAATTAGATATTCTGCCTCCGGAATTGATCGAGAGTAAAATTCTGTTGATCCGGGGGAAAAAAGTGATGTTGGATCAAATTTGGCGGATCTTTACCAGGTGGAAACCAAGGCTCTAAATCAGGCCGTCAAAAGGAATTTAAACCGGTTTCCGGAAGATTTCATGTTCCATTAACCAAGGAAGAAGCGGAAGGACTTTTAAGGTCACAATTTGTGACCTTAAAGAGAGGTCAGCATTACAAGTACTTACCTTATGCGTTCACCGAAAACGGGGTGGCCATGCTATCCAGCGTCCTTAACAGCGAGCGGGCCATCATGGTGAACATCCAAATCATGAGGACCTTTACCAGATTAAGGGAGATTCTGAACAGCCACGAGGAGTTAAAACAGAAGCTGGCCCAGATGGAACGAAAATACGACGATAATTTTAAAGTGGTTTTCGACGCCATCCGGGCACTGATGGCCCCGCCGGAGAAGCCCAGGAAGAAAATTGGGTTCGGCTTGAGAGAAAAACAGATGGGATATAGGAGGAAAAGAAGAAAAAACGGTCTGACAGGATTAACAGGATGGCCCGGATTTCTTGGGCCTTTCCGGAAGAAAGGCCAAAAAATAAATCCACCTGGGAATTTTTTCAATGAGGTTTGTCCGTATCTGACAAAACCCGATGATATATGGCTTTCTTGTAGGCTTGGATACCACCCGACTGCTAACCTCCCTCTCCCCGCTGCGGGAGAGGGCTGGGGTGAGGGGGAATCATCTCCTTTATTCTCCCTCCTGGACTCGATAAGCCTGCCCCGGCAGGCAGTAAATCGGGAGGATCCAGGATGGCGGGTGAGGGAGGGTAGGGGGGGTATGTAGCCCAGACGTCCCGCGAACCGTTGGGCCGGGAAACCTCAAAAGTGAAGGGACCAACTATGCCCCAAAAAATCTATGCCCACAGCCTGCCCGGCCGGCCGCCGGAGGAGTGGCAGCCGCTGGAGGACCATCTAAAAAATGTGGCCGAGAGGGCTCGGAAGTTTGCTGAACCTTTTAAGGGGGGCGATTGGGCTTATTTGGCGGGGTTGTGGCATGACTTAGGGAAGTATTCATGCGAGTTTCAGAACCGTCTGCTTACCATGAACGATCCGGAGGCCCATATCGAAGCCAAGCCTGGTCGACCTGATCACTCCACGGCAGGGGCTCAACATGCTTCATCCATTTTCAATGAAATGGGGAAACTCATCTCCTACGCCATAGCCGGCCATCATGCCGGACTTCCGGACGGGAAAACGAATGATGTCTCCTGTCTCTACAGCCGTTTGCAGAAAAAGATCCCGGATTATTCCAGCGCCCCTATTGCGCTGCTTCAAAAGAAGTTGGCCTTGAAGCCTCCGTTTGCCCTCTCAGACCAAAAAAGATTTTCTTTCCAGCTTTCATTCTTGACCCGGATGGTTTACTCCTGTCTGGTCGATGCTGATTTCCTGGATACCGAAAAATTTCTTGAACCGGATAAATCCTCCTGGCGACAAGGTTACCCTTCCCTGGAGGTCTTGGAAAGGAATTTGCAGATCTTTATAGATGACCTGGTCAATCGGGCCTCCCCAACCAAAGTTAACGAGGAGAGGAAGGGTATATTCGAAAACTGTCTGAAGGCAGCCGAATTGGAACCCGGCCTTTTTTCCCTGACTGTACCCACCGGGGGAGGGAAAACCCTTTCTTCCTTGGCCTTTGCTTTCAGGCATGCCATTAAATATAATCTGAAAAGAGTTATCTATGTCATCCCTTACACCAGCATCATAGAACAAAACGCGGATATTTTTCGAAGAGCACTTGGAGAAAACGCCGTAATTGAGCACCACTCCAACTTCGATCCTCCGGAAGAAGACCGCTGGTCAAGTTTGGCTTCCGAAAATTGGGATGCCCCGGTCATCGTCACTACGAACGTCCAGTTTTTCGAATCCCTTTTTTCTGTGCGCTCTTCCCGGTGCAGGAAATTGCATAATATCGCCCAAAGCGTGGTGATTCTGGATGAGGCCCAGATGCTTCCGGTCCCGCTCTTAAAGCCATGCCTGGAAGCGATAAAGGAATTATCGACTATTTATTGCACAACGATTGTCTTGTGTACAGCCACTCAGCCGGCCTTGGGCAAGTCTTCGGAATTTAGAGATGGCTTGGAGGGCATCCGGGAAATCATTCCCGATCCGGTTTTCCTTTATCAAACCTTTAAGAAGGTGAAGAGTGGAGTACCTGCCGACATTGAGTAATCAAGCCCTGGCCAACATGCTTCTTGAATATAAGCAAGTCCTCACCATTTGCAATACCCGAAGGCAGGCCCGGGAGACCTTTGAGTTGATTCGCCAGGAAGGGGGCGTGTTCCATTTGAGCGCCTTGATGTGCCCGGCGCATCGAACCGCAATCCTTAAAAAAATCCGCCAAACCCTGAAAATCGGTGAGCCATGCCGGGTAGTCAGTACTCAGTTGATTGAGGCCGGGGTGGATATCGACTTCCCGGTTGTATTCCGGGCCATTGCCGGCATCGATTCAATAGCTCAGGCTGCCGGGCGCTGTAATCGAGAAGGATTATTGCCGGGAATGGGACAAGTTTTCATTTTTACCCCGGAGTCCGGTTTGCCGCCGGGATATTTCCGGCAAACGGCTCAGACCGCTCAGGAGGTTATGCGGCATCAGCAAGATCCCCTAGGTCTTAAGGCAGTGGAAGAATATTTCCAGATTCTTTATTGGCAGAAGGGGGAATATTTAGATGAGTTTCAGATTCTTAAAATGATTTTAGACGGGAACCGGACTGGAGATTATCCGTTTAGGACAATCGCCCAGAAGTTTAAAATCATTCAGGATTACATGGAATCCATTGTCATTCCCTGGAATGAGGAGGCGGATTCCCTGATAAGGGAGATTCGATATACGGAATACCCTGGAGCAACGGCTCGTAAAGCACAACGGTTCACCATCCAGGTTCCGCCGAGGACTTTTTATGATTTATTAAACGGGGGAGCGGTTGAACGTATTCACGAACGATACAACATATTGACCAACAAAGATATTTATCGGAAGGATCTGGGACTATGCCCGGAGGATCCATCCTTTCATGAGGTGGAATCACTCATGGTTTAGCTCCTTAAGGGAGTCTAATCCAAAAATGACGAGAGAAGGGAGGTGAGATGATGGCTTACGGAATTAAATTGAAGGTATGGGGTAATTACGCTTGTTTTACCCGCCCCGAGATGAAAGTGGAACGAGTCAGTTATGATGTGATGACCCCTTCGGCGGCCCGGGGGGTGCTGGAGGCCATTTACTGGAAACCGGCTATTCAATGGGTGATTGATCGAATCCATGTGCTTAATCCGATCCGTTTCGACAACATTCGGCGGAATGAATTGGCTGGTAAATTGGGTGTCGGAACGGTTAAAAAAGCGATGAAAGATGGCCGATCCCCCGTTGAGGTTTTCATTGAAGAAGATCGGCAGCAGCGGGCCGCCATGATCCTGCGAGATGTTGCTTATGTCATCGACGCCCATTTCGATTTCAGCGGTTCGGAAGACAACAACCCGGCCAAGCATAAGGAGATGTTCGACCGCCGGGCCGCCAAGGGGCAGTGTTTCCATCGACCTTATCTGGGCTGCCGGGAGTTCCCGGCCCAGTTTGAGGCGGCGGAGGATGTGCCGCCGTCTGTGCATCAGGGGGAGAAGGATTTGGGTTGGATGCTGCACGACATTGATTTTGATAATAAAATGGAGGCCAAGTTCTTCAGAGCGGTTATGAGGGAGGGAATAATTGAAATACCCACCTTAAATGGAGAGGAGGTGAAGAGGTGATACTACAAGCGCTGAATCAGTATTATGAGAGGTTAAAGGATAACCCAGAAACCAAAATCCCTCTTTTTGGATTTGGTAGCCAGAGGATACATTTTGTCGTGGTTCTTAACGATGATGGGGAAGTTGTTCAAGTCAAGGATCTCCGGGAAAAGGCAAACAACGAAACAATACCCGCTTCTCTTACCGTTCCAATGATAGGGAAAAAACGTGCGGTGGATATTACACCCAATTTCATGTGGGACAATACGGGATATGTCTTAGGGTGGGATACCAAAGGAAAAAATGACCGAACTAAAAAATGTTTTGCGGCTTTTAAGAAATTACACCAGGAAATAGGAAAAGGAATATCTGATCGCGGTCTGAAGGCGGTTATCTGTTTTCTTGAATCATGGCATCCTGAGGAGGAAAAGTTCCTTGAACATTGGGGTGAAATGTCCGGTGCAAATCTTGTTTTTCAACTGGATGGAGAATTAGAATATATCCATGATCGCCCTTTGGTCAGGGATGCCTGGATTAAATACTGTGCGGCAAATTCATCCAAGACGATCTCCACTTGTCTGATCAAGGGGGAACCGGCACCGATAGCTCGCTTGCATCCGGCGATTAAAGGTGTACAGGGTGCACAATCTACCGGGGCAGGCATTGTATCTTTTAATTTAGACGCCTTTTTGTCGTACGAGAAAGTTCAAAATTTCAATGCGCCTATAGGGGAAGATACTGCCTTCGCCTATACCACGGCCCTTAATTATCTGCTCCGGTTCGAGAGTCGTCAAAAAATTCGTATCGGAGATGCCACGACGGTCTTTTGGACCGAGCGGGAGTCCCCCATTGAAGGTTTTATGGGAATGATCCTCGACCCTAGAGATGATTCAGGGGATTTAGCCGATGTGCGACTTTTCTTAGAAGCGGTTCGAGACGGGAAGCAGCCCCCAGGTATCGATGATCCTGATCTCAACTTCTATATTCTGGGGTTATCTCCGAATGCTTCACGGCTTTCCGTCCGTTTCTGGCATGTAAGCACCGTAGGAGAGATCAGCAACAGGATTGGACAACATTTTCGGGACTTGGCTATCGTCCGAAGTGAAAAAGAACCTGAGTTTCCAGGGATATGGTGGCTTTTAAAAGAGACCGCAGTTCAAAGAAAGACAGATAATATCCCGCCGCTTCTCGGCGGCGTTTTGATGCGGGCCATCATAACCGGGAGCGCTTATCCACAAAGTTTGCTTTCGATCCTCATAGGAAGGATCAGGGCTGATCAAAACATTAACTATATGCGGGCCGCCATGATCAAGGCCTTTTTAAATCGAAAAAGTCGCATCCATCAAAACAAAGAGGAGGTCAGTATGGCTTTGGATAAGGAATCCCCAAACGTCGCTTACCGATTAGGGAGGCTGTTCGCCGTTTTGGAGAAAGCGCAGAAGGACGCCATCCCCGGTGCCAATACAACCATCAAGGATCGCTTTTACGGATCGGCATCGGCGACTCCGAGCGTTGTATTTCCCCAATTGCTCCGGTTGGCCCAGCATCACCTCCAAAAGGCGGAATATGGATTTAGGACGGACAAAATGATCGAAGAGATAATGGGGGGCATCGAGAAATTCCCTGCACATCTAAGCCTTGACGATCAAGGGATGTTTGCCATTGGATACTATCATCAACGACAGGCTTTTTATACTAAAACGGAACAACAGAAGGAGGACTAATAAAATGAACGAATCTATTAAAAGTCGCTACGAATTTGTTTATCTCTTTGATGTCGAAAACGGAAACCCTAATGGTGACCCTGATGCCGGCAATATGCCTCGTATTGATCCGGAAACAAGTTTTGGGTTAGTGACCGATGTCTGTTTAAAGAGAAAAATCAGGAATTTTGTTGAGATCGTGAAAGGTGGTCAATCCCCTTATGAAATTTATATTCGGGAGAAGGCCATCCTCAACCAGACTCATGAGAGAGCACATAAGGCTGTCGGAGTTGCAGATAAAGGGGAGGGTAAGAAACGCAAAGGAACCGGCGATGAGGTAGAAAATGCCCGAGAAGTGGATGTGTGATAATTTTTATGATGTAAGGACCTTTGGAGCCGTTATGTCTACGGGGGTTAATTGTGGTCAAGTCCGTGGTCCTGTTCAATTGAATTTTGCACGAAGTTTAGAGTCCATTGTCCCTATGGAGATAAGCATTACTCGAATGGCGGTTGCCACTGAAAAAGAAGCCGAACAACAAAGCGGTGACAACCGAACTATGGGCAGAAAACACATCGTCCCCTACGCCCTCTACCGTGCCGAGGGATATATCTCAGCCCATCTTGCCGCTCAAACTGGTTTTTCAGAAGACGACCTATCAATATTGTGGGATGCCTTGATTAACATGTTTGACCATGATCATTCGGCTGCCCGGGGAAAAATGAACGCCCGGAAATTGATTGTCTTTAAACATGACTCCGCCCTGGGGAACGCCCCAGCGCATAAACTATTTGATTTTGTTAAGGTCAACCGAGCGACTGATGTTTCAACCCCGGCAAGGGCTTTTTCTGACTATCAAGTCCACGTTCTAAAAGATAATCCTCCTCAAGGGGTATCTATTGAGGAAAAAATCTGAGGATATCAGTAAATGGAGACAAACATAGCTGTTTTCAAAGGCAAGGAAATCCGAAAAACGATCCATAAGAATGAATGGTGGTTTTCGATTGTCGATGTTTGTGCCGTTTTGACGGGAAGCGTCGATGCAGGGGCCTATTGGAGAAAATTAAAGCAAAGGCTCAATGAAGAAGGAAGTGAAGTCGTGACATTTTGTCACGGGTTGAAGTTGACCGCCTCGGATGGGAAGCTGAGGGAAACCGATTGCGCCAATACCGAAGGCGTTTTCCGCATTATTCAGTCTATTCCTTCCCCTAAGGCGGAACCCTTCAAGCGTTGGCTGGCCAAGGTGGGGTACGAGCGGGTGCAAGAGATAGAAGATCCCGAGTTGGGAACGAAGAGGACCCGGGCGCTTTATAAGGCCAAGGGCTACTCCGATGACTGGATAGAAAAACGGATGCGCGGGATCGCCATCCGGGAGGAATTGACCGAAGAGTGGAGAAATCGGGAGGTCCGGCAGGAGAAAGAATACGCCATCCTGACCGCCGAGATCGCCAAAGCCAAGGGCAGTTGGTGTAGGTTTTGCATTTACTGAGGATTAAAGCTGATAATTCCCCTAAACCAAGGAGGCCCTGTAAACCAATGGCAGCCCATTCCGGAAACAAACTTCCCAACGCCCCTTCCGCCCTCATCCCTCCCCACGGCGGTTACCAGGATCTCCAGTCCTTCAAAATGGCCGAGATCGTCTATGACGGCGCCGTATTTTTCTGCGACCGTTTCATCTCTCGCCGTTCCCGCACGCACGATCAGATGGCCCAGGCGGCGCGCAGCGGCAAGCAGAATATAGCTGAAGGCAGCCAGGCCTCCGGCACCTCCAAGAAGACCGAGCTGAAGCTGGTTGGTGTGGCCCGGGCCAGCCTGGAAGAACTATTGGTGGATTTCAAGGATTTTTTGCGGCAAAAGGGCCTGCCCCTCTGGGGCAAGGATCATTCCCAAGCCAAAGCTGTCAGAAAGCTCTGCTATGCTCAAGATAGGTCCTATTTGACCTATAAGACCTATCTTGAAGAGGGCTCGGCAGAAGTGGCCGCCAACACCATGGTCTGCCTGATCCACCAGACCAACTACCTGCTGGACCAGCAGCTTCGGGCGCTGGAGAAAGCCTTTTTAAAGGAGGGCGGCTTTACCGAAAGGCTTTACCGGACCCGGACCCAGGCCCGGGGACCCTGGAAGGGGCCATGAGCTACTACCGAAGACAACCTGATCATGCTCTCGGCCTTGCAGCATTTTGCCTTCTGCGAGCGCCAGTGCGCCTTGATTCATATCGAACAGGTGTGGGAGGAAAATCGCTGGACCGCTGAGGGCCGCATCCTGCACGAGCGGGTCCACGAGCAGGAAGGGGAGACCCGGGCCGGGGCGAGAATCGAGCGAGGCCTTTCGTTGCGCTCTCTCCGGCTCGGGCTGGTAGGGGTGGCCGACGTGGTGGAATTTCATCCGCAGCCTGGAGGCGGGTGGAGGCCTTTTCCGGTGGAGTACAAGCGGGGAAAGCCCAAGCCGGACCATTGCGATGAGGTCCAGCTTTGCGCCCAGGCCATGTGCCTGGAGGAAATGATCGGCGTCGAGGTCCCGGAGGGCGCCCTTTTCTATGGAAAAACCAGACGTCGCCATGACGTAGTTTTTTCACCGGAATTGAGGAAAACAACCGAAGAAACGGCCGCCGGGGTCCATAAACTCCTGGATGCTGGAATAACCCCGCCGGCCGTTTATGGAAAAAAATGCAAACAATGTTCCCTGATCGAGGTTTGCCTGCCCCAGTCCTTAGGCCGGAAAAGGGACATAAAACGTTATCTTTCGACTGCGCTGAAGGACCTGAAAGATTGACAAGACGAATCATCGTGTGATGAGATTTGAATCGAATGAAGCGCCGCAGGTTGAGGGGTTTCTGGAAAATCGGGCTTTCTTCGATTTTCCAGAAGATGATTCCCTTTGCGCCCTTCGCGCCTTTGCGGTGAAAAGTTTTTAAACGGTGTTGCCATGAAAAAACACTTAAATACCCTATTTGTCACCACCCAGGGGGCCTACCTCTCCAAGGAGGGGGAAACTGTGGTGGTCAAGAGCGGAGAAGGAGATCCTCCTGCAGCTCCCGATCCATACCATCGGGGGGATCGTCTGCTTCGGCCAGGTTTCCTGCAGCCCTTTTCTGATGGGTTTTTGCGCCGAGCAGGGGGTGAGCCTCAGCTTCCTTTCAGAGCATGGCCGTTTTTTGGCTCGGGTTCAGGGGCCGGTCTCCGGAAATGTACTCCTTAGGAGGCAGCAGTACCGTTGGGCCGACGATGAGGCTCAATCGGCCCGGATGGCCGGGTCCATCCTCGTCGGTAAAGTGGCCAATTGCCGATCGGTCCTGGGCCGAACGCTCCGGGATCATTCGGCGAAGGTTAATGAGGATGAGGTTCGGTCGGCTTATGAGCGCTTAAAGTACAATCTTCAGGCGTTATCAGGCGACACATCCCTCGATGTGCTTCGCGGCATCGAGGGGGAGGCGGCCCATACCTATTTTGGGGTCTTCGATCACCTGATCCTTTCCCAGAAGGGGGATTTTACCTTTGCCGAGCGAAACCGACGTCCGCCATTGGACCGGGTTAATTGCCTGTTGTCGTTTCTCTATACTCTGTTGATGCATGATGTGCGTTCCGCCCTGGAGTGCGTGGGGCTCGATCCGGCGGTGGGGTTTCTGCACCGGGATCGACCGGGCCGTCCGGGTTTGGCCCTCGACCTGATGGAGGAGTTTCGGCCGGTCTTTGCCGATCGTCTGGCCCTTTCCTTGATTAATCTCAACCAGGTTCAGAAGAAAGGCTTCACCACTAAAGAAAATGGCGCGGTGCTCATGGATGACGAGACCAGAAAAACCGTCCTGGTGGCTTATCAGAAAAGGAAACAGGATGAACTCGTCCATCCTTTCTTGGAAGAAAAGGTTACTATGGGTCTGCTGCCTCATCTCCAGGCCATGCTCCTGGCGCGGCATATTCGCGGTGACCTGGATGGTTATCCGCCATTTTTATGGAAGTAAAGGGAATCAATAAAAAGATGGAAGAGGGAAGAGGGGAGATGGAAGCAAAAGAAATAAAGGCTGTGCCGCAGGCCGTGAGGTTTCCTGAAATCGGTATCTCCCGATTTCAGGAAAAAAATTCCTCGGCGAACTCAGCGACTCGGCGGTGAAAAAGCTCTATAGCCGCAGCCCCAAGCGGAAATGGTGACTGATTATGATGGTCGTTGTCAGCTATGATGTTTCCACGATAGAGCCGGAAGGCCGGCGCCGGTTGGCCCGGGTGGCCAAGGTCTGCAAAAATAACGGCCAGCGGGTGCAGTATTCGGTATTCGAATGCTCCGTGGATCCCGCGCGCTGGGCCTTTTTTCGAGACCGGTTGATCAAAGAGATTAATCCGGAACAGGACAGCCTGCGATTCTATTTCCTGGGGTCCAACTGGAAACGCCGGATGGAGCACGTGGGAGCCAAAAAAGGATATGATCTGGAAGACCCGCTGGTGGTTTAGAGTCAAGTGCGAACCATAAGCTGCCGTTCCAGGAGAATGGGAGCTTATGGAAATTTATCAATGAGTTATGGATGGTTTGCGTAGAGTCGGTTCGCGCAAGAGATTTGTTTTTATATATCAGTAAGTTACAAATAAGGCTCTTTGAAAATTTAATACGATTAGGATGTTCTGGAGACGGGTTCGCAAAAATGGGTTGATAAATGTAATGTTTTAAAGAAGTTGGAAGTAAACAGTCGCCCCCCGCGCGGGGGCGTGGATTGAAACACTAGTCTCGTACGGGATGGCCGCATGAGATCGAGGTCGCCCCCCGCGCGGGGGCGTGGATTGAAACTTCGTTGCAAACTCATGCGCCGGCGATACTCATACTCGCCGGTGTCGCCCCCCGCGCGGGGGCGTGGATTGAAACACGTCATCGGCATTGATCGCACTCGTGGCATGCGGGTCGCCCCCCGCGCGGGGGCGTGGATTGAAACATGTAGCTGATCTGCTGCCTGTACTGCGCCGCTAGTCGCCCCCCGCGCGGGGGCGTGGATTGAAACCTCATGAGCCTGGACGCGATAATGCGCTGCAGTCGCCCCCCGCGCGGGGGCGTGGATTGAAACATCATGTAGACGTCTACATCGCTGCTGATGTAAGTCGCCCCCCGCGCGGGGGCGTGGATTGAAACCTCAGCGTAACCGAGGTACTGTCTCGGCTGCAAGATGTCGCCCCCCGCGCGGGGGCGTGGATTGAAACGTCAGAGTTGATGGCCACAACGCTCAGCAACGCTGCAGGTCGCCCCCCGCGCGGGGGCGTGGATTGAAACTATCGAGCCAGACGTCACCGGATCCGATTGCCGACTGTCGCCCCCCGCGCGGGGGCGTGGATTGAAACAACCGGCCAAGCGATACCGGACATGCAGGCCGATACGTCGCCCCCCGCGCGGGGGCGTGGATTGAAACACCGTGATACGGCCATGCGCTATGATCGGCCGAGTTGAGTCGCCCCCCGCGCGGGGGCGTGGATTGAAACACTGAATGGCAGCCTAGGCCACCGGATCCGGTAGGTCGCCCCCCGCGCGGGGGCGTGGATTGAAACCGTCCTGTCAAGAACAGTCGCCCCCCGCGCGGGGGCGTGGATTGAAACGGCATCAATGCCGCGGCATTGGTTGAAATATCCATCAGTCCTTTGAACTTAATTCCGGCCCTTCAGCCATTGGATGGCGACTAATTTCTCTACCGTCTTGAACTCCGGGTCCCCGGTCAAGACCCGCCCCTGATGGCGTTGGGCCAGGGCCGTGCAGAAGGCGTCGGCGTAAGCGATGGGGTGTCCGGACTTGATTTCGGCGGCTTCGCGGACAAAGGGATCATCCACCGGAAGAATACTAATCGGGAACTGACCCAGCAGGGCGAAACGGTCGAGGATAACCGAAGGATTCACTTTTTTTATCCTTATGGCGTTCAACCAGCAGATCGGCGGTTAGGGAGAAATCCCCTTCGATGGATCCGCAAGCGGCTTCGACTGGATCCGCGGGCACCGGTTTAACCAAAATTTCATCAGTTCCCTCTTTGAATGGCATAATAGTCATCCTCCACGGCGGTGAGGTCTCGATTGGTCCACCTAAAACTCAGCCCTTGATGGATACCCGGCTGATCCCGGCAATTGAACTAAGTTTGGAAAGTAATCCACGGAGGTCTTCCCGGTCGTCGACTGAAATAGTGAAAGTGTAACTGTAGACTGCGTCCGGGCGGGCGTATTCATAATTAATATTGGTGATCACCGCCTTGGCCTCCTTTAAGGTCGCTTCGACTATTTTCTCCTTATCGTCGCTGTCGGTCGTGATGCCGACCTGTTTAAACACTTTCTTTTCCATTTTCTGCTCAATTCCTCTCAGAAAATAGAGCGCCACCATCGTAATAAAAGTGGCAATAATAGCCGGGAGATAAAGGCCAACGCCCACGGACAGGCCGATGGCGGAAACGATCCAGAGGCAAGCGGCGGTGGTCAGGCCCTGGACAATAAATCCCGTCTTAATGATGACGCCGGCGCCCAGAAACCCTATTCCCGTAATAGCCCCGGCGGCTATCCGAGAAGGATCGATTCGTATATAGTTGGGATTTTGTTTGGTGAGGTATTGAAAATCGACCGAAACAATCATAATCAGGACGGACGCCAGGCAGACAATGAGATGCGTCCTGAATCCGGCCGGCCGGCCGTGGGTATAGCGTTCGAAGCCGACAATTCCGCCCAACATGGCTCCAAGGAGCAGTCTAAGGACTATTTCCGCGATTCCGGTCATGGGTTTTCCTTACCTCATCTTGAGTTGTTCGCGTATTTCCAGGGCGGCGCTGGCCCCTTCGCCGGCGGCGCTGGCGGCCTGCTTGGTGCTGCCCCGGCGCACATCGCCGGCAGCAAAGACCCCGGGCAGGCTGGTTTCCAGAAGCAGCGGATCCCGATTTTCATAGCCCGGGGGCCGGTCGCCGCCGTGCAGGAGATCGTAACCGGTGACCACAAATCCGCCCGGATCGAGCCGGATGGCCGAATCCCGTAGAAAGGCGGTGTGGGGCGTCAGGCCGATGAAGATGAAGGCCCCGTCCACGGCCATTTCCTCCTCCACCCCGCTGACCGTGTTGATCAGCTTAAGCTTTTCCAGTTTGGATTTCCGGCCGACGAATTCCCGAACCGTGGTTTGCCAGCGGACGGCGATCTTGGGATGATTCAGCACTTTTTCTTCAAGGATCTTGCTGGCCCTAAAGGTCTCGCCCCGCACCAGGACCGTCACCCGATCGGCGAACTGAGTCAGGAAAAGACTTTCCTGGGCGGCGCTGTTTCCTCCTCCCACCACGGCGACGGCTTTCCCCTTATAAAAAGGGCCGTCGCAGGTGGAACAAAAATGGACGCCGGCGCCCAGATACCGGTCTTCTCCGGGGACGTTGAGCCGCTTGTAGTTACCGCCGGTGGCCAGCAGCACAGCCTCCGCGGTGTAGAGCAGTTCGTCCCCGGTTTGAATGGTCAGGTAAAACTCCCGGCGTTGCAGGGCAACCGCCTTCTGGGTTTCCAGCATTTCCACCCCGAAGCGGAGGGCCTGCTGACGAAGGCGTCCGGCCAGTTCCAGACCGATGATGCCCTCCGGGAAACCCGGAAAGTTGTCCAGTTGTTCCGTTGCGGCAATCTGTCCGCCAAAGGAAGCCGATTCCATCAGCAGAGTATCGATCCCTTCCCGGGCCGTGTACAAGGCCGCGGTCAGTCCAGCCGGTCCGCCGCCGATAATGATGACTTGGTAGTGGCGGCGGCTGGCCGTGGTCTTGAGCCCCAATTTGACGGCCAGCTCCGTATTGCTCGGCTCAGCCAGGAAGGAGCCGTCGCTAAAGACAATCGTGGGGATAATGCGTTTCCCCTGGTTCATTTGGATGACCAGTTGCTCGGCTTCCGGATTTTTCTCGAGATCGATCCACTGATAGGGAATCTGTTGCTCCCCCAGAAACTGTCGGCTGCGCCGGCAGTCAGGACACCAATGGGTCCCATAGAAGGTCAGCTTGGCGTTGGACATGGTTCCAGCCTCCTGACTTTATCATAATACATTTTTATGAGCTGACCTAGATGATTTTTTTCTTCTATTTTAGCCCTTCTAATGATATCATATTAAGTATCTTATATAATATCAGAAAGGAGGCCAAGGGGCATGGCCTTGAGTATTTCCGAAGACATAAAGTCGGTTTCCGAGCTTAAGAAGAAAACCAATGAAATCTTTAGACAAATGCACCAGACGGGCCGTCCAATTATCGTTACCGTGAATGGCCGGCCGGATGCCGTTTTATTGGAGGTGGAAGTTTTTGAAAGAAAATTGAAATCGCTAAACCTGGGCAATTTGCTGGCTGAGGCGGAAGTCGATATCCGTGAAGGTCGTACCCGGGGGGGCCCGGGATTTCCTGAAGGAGTTCCGGAAGAATGCCAAAGTATCGCGTTGAGATTACTGCCACCGCTGAATCTGACCTGAGAGAAATCTTCCACTATATCGCGGTGGACAACGAGGCGGCGGCCAACAGATTGGTGAGTGAATTAGAACGACAAATCGATTCCCTGGAACGATATCCTCTGCGATGCCCGGTCATACCGGAATCAACGGAATTAGGAAGGGAATATCGTCATATTATCTATGGCCCGTACAGAACTGTTTTCAGAATCGATGGCTCCAGGGTCCTTATCCTGCGCGTTCTACACAGTGCCCGTCTGTTAAGTTTAGCGCTATTTGAAAGATAAAAAATTTTCCGGACTAAAATAGTCGACGCTTGTTCATTGGACCCGGCTGAAAAACCCGCATCTTTCGTTTAAGGCCGGCGTCCATTTGTTCAACGGAAACAGCATTTGTGCCTTGGCGGTATAGTCGACCGAAGACCTCATCAACTTTTTTGGTGATCGGTCGGAAAAGGGCCTCTTTCTCGTCGGAGAGGACGAATTCTACCTTGTCGCCGGCCCGCAGTTGCAGGGAATCCCGTACAACTTTGGGGATGGTTACCTGCCCCTTGCTGGTCAGGGTGGCCATGTCCCTCTTTCTCATTACTACTATAATATTCCTTACTTTAAGGTAAACGGATTTAGAAACGATGGCAGGAAAAATTTCCTGCTAGGCGATTTTGTTTCCCGCATCCGGGCCTGGAGAAATCGAGTAAATTTCGGTGAGCTTAATCAGCACCGCCCCCTTGGATTTGAGCGGCAATCCCAGTTTCTTGCCTTCTTCTTCGGTCCAGGCCTGCGTCTCCTCAAAAACCGATCCGCTGGTGGCAACCGTAACCGCACCCTTGAATTGATACCCCGTAAAGCCTTCCCAGACCGACAGGGCGCAAACGGGATTCTCTTTCAGATTCTGGAAGGTCTTGGTCATGAAGACCGCCGAGGCCAGGATGGTTTCGTCATCCAAAATCTTCATGAAACTGATCGGCACTACATTGGGGACCCCCTTTTTGTCAGCCGTAGCCAGTTGTTTGATCCCGGTCCGATTAAACATCTCCTGCATTTCCTTGGTCATTTTCGGCATGGTGATTTCTCCTTTCTGAAGATTAATGGTTTCGGAAAAGGTCCAAGAACTTTCATTGCTACCCCAGACTTGATCCGGTGGAAGTACTCCCCACCTTGGTAAATAGCTAATTATTGGGGATTGCTTCAGCGCTTCACTCTTCGCAATGACAAGTCTGGAGACTTTCTACGACTATATCACAATTTGAATTCCTTGAATAGCGTGAGGTCGAAATCGACGTCTACCTTCGGACCGCCGGCCGCGACGTCGTCGAACGCCAGTTTACCGGCGAGATGTTCGGCCTTGTCTACGCGCGCCTTGAACGCCTCGGGCATAGCGCCGAAGGAATATTGGACCTTTTGGCCGTTCAGCGCCAACCAGTAGCCGAGACGTGGCGGAGCATCGAAGTCCACCGTCATTCCCTCGGTCACCTGGCCGCTCGCGCAGGATAGGGTCTCACAGGCCTGCAATTTGGCGCCGATGTCGTCGGCGGACAGGATCAGGCGGCGAATCGTCTTCCCCGGGTCCCTCTCATTAGGACCCTTCACTAGCCAGGCGTATTTGAGCGTTACCGAGTACGTCCGGTAAGTCAGTGTGCCTTTGACCTGGTTGTCGGCGGCAAAGGTCAGGTTTGCAGGCACGCCGGCGATAACGATGGCGAAGATAATGGCGATTAGACTCCTTCCAGGATTCATCAAAAAACCCTCCCTTTCCAATTTTATTCTATTTTTCAATTAACGGAAGAAAGGTCTTCCCATCGTAAGCCGGGCAGAAAACAGTCGTGGAAGAGGAAGCCGAAGTACCATCCCCCATATAGGCGTTCGCCGTTAATAAATACGACCTGCCGTAGTTGGCCAACCCACCATCGTTTGGCCTGCCGCAGGCAACGGACAGGCCGCCCGGCACCATAGAGTGGGTGAGATCGGCTGACGCTTCAAAGAAGCCGCCCATGTAAATTCGCAACTTGCCGTTCATCAGGACTTCGAGCCGCGAAAAGGTTTGGTCGCTGCCGGAGGCAATCACGTTGCCCACCTGAATCGAACACGTCCCGTCCGCCGGGAGGACCTGAACACAGGACGGGTTACTCATCTGGACGGTGACCGAAGCGGCCTGGGCGAGCTCGCCGGGAAACGGCAAGACCGTGATCAGGCCAAGCCATAGAAAAAAGGTTCGCCGAAGCCGCTGGCGATCTGCGCTTATGCTTAAGGATTGTAAGCGGGGCATTTTACTTGCAATTGATCGTCGAGGACCCAAGTGTTGGTGATATCATAGGCCTTGACATCGACGGTATAGGCCTTGCCGTACAACGATCCGAACCCACCTTCGTTGGGTAACCCACAGGTCACCTTGATTCCCCCGGGGATCATGTCAAAGCTGTAGGCGATATTATTCTCAAAAAACGCGTTTGACCGGTAACGCAGTTTATTGTCGATCGAAAAATTGACATAGGCCAAGATGTTCCCCACCCCGTTATCGTTCGCCTGCCAGGAACGGACATTGATCAAACACTGGTTGACTGAAGGATCGGGCTGAAAACAAAAGGGATTGGACATGGGCAGCGAAGTGATCGTGGCGGAAACCCGCTGCCCAAACAGGACCAACCCGCCCAACAGCATCAGCAATAAAATTTCCCTCATAAATGGTTTACGCATTTTTCCTCCTGCCGCTCTTCGAAGCTAAGATCTGCTCCAGAGCTGTCTGGTTGGGAGCTACGAAAGTGGTTTTCAACTCATAATCCAGGCAATTCTTCTCAGAAACAAGCCGGCAACTCCCCACAGCAGAGGTAGCCACAGGGGAATCAAGAAGCTGGATTTCGTATAGGTCCAGGCCCCAGAGTGAACGGCAACCGCCTCGCCCAAGGGTCCAAGAATGGCAGCAGCGGCGAAGGAGACCACGTCGGCCCTGGTGTGCCATTTGATCAGCGTGAGGATGCTGACGAGAACGTAGCAACCCGTCAAGGCCGCCGGGTACGCCCAGAGGACACTGGTGAGCGCGATGCACAATCCATAGACCAGAAGCAGCAGGGCGAATTCCATAATGGAAATATCCTTTCTTTCTACTTAAGGATCAGTGGCAGGAACAAATTGCTTGAAACGTTGAATGTCCGGGTCACAGCCGGATCGGCGGGGCTGTTCACGACGTAGGTATTGGCCACCACGTTTATCGGCGCCAGCGTAGCCAGCATAATCCCGCAAACGATCAATAAATCAAACGGCCCATGGTTATTTCGCTTCCTTTTATTGCTGCCTCAGAATCAGAGGCAGGTGGAGCAAATATTCGGAGGTCATACGGGGGTCAGGATACCGTTCAACTTGAATCCAGACGCTGCCGGTCCCCCCAGGGGAACACCATACAATTCATAAATACTTTTGACAAAGCTCATGGCCTTGAGCGACTCGACTGATCTCGCCGAAGCCCTGCCGAAGGGGCATGAGCTTTGTCGAATGGCCGGGGTCCAAGATTAATCTGTGTACTGGCATGAAGGTTGTTTTAGTTGTGAGACCGTTAATAATGGACAACCTCGCAAAAAATCCAAAAACCTGTCATTGCGACCCCGGACTTGATCCGGGGGAAGCAATCCCCACCATGGTAACTAGCTGATTCTTGGGGATTGCTTCGTCGCTTCACTCCTCGCAATGACAGCGCTGGGGACTTTTTGCGAATCCATCAATAATGGAATGGTATCCGCTTGGACGCTTTCGGCCGCTCATCATTTTCTGATAAGAGGGAGGAATGTGCTCCAAGCCAGCCCGCCGTATTCAACCGCGCCAATGTCGCAGGCGTCAGGCCGCGAGGCGCCGCGTTGATCCAGGGTGGGACAACCGGCCGCCGGTTGATCAGGGGGCTGCCGGCCAGCGGCGGGTAATAACGGGTTACATTGATGCCATTGGCATTAATCACTCGGGGACCGAGCTGAGCGGGCGTCCCATTTGTTTCCACCGCGCAACTGCTGTCGGAGGAAAGATTGTGCCCATCCAGGCTGATCGGTACGCCGCCGCCGTCACAATTGAGGAATCCCGGATTTTCCAGAATGCTGTTTCCCAAATGGGTCGTCACGAAGTTGCCGGCATTGAACAGACCGTTGGTGTTGTCTTTGATGGTGAGGTTTTTCAAGGTGCTGTAGCCCGAGGTATAAATGCCGCCGCCATGACCGCTGCCCGCCGTGTTCCCGCCAAAGGTCACGCTCGTGGCGTTTACCGGGCGGGGTCCGGAACGCTGGCTCCGCTATATAAGCCGCCTCCGACTCCTGCCAGCCTGGTTGTCCGTGAATGACGAATTAGAAATTTCCAGAAGCGCGTTGAAGCGATACGCTCCCCCGCCGTTGACCACCGCCGTATTGTTACGAAACACACTGTCGGTCACGGTAACGGTTGCACCGGTATTAAATAGGGCATCGCCAGTACAGAGACCGCCGCCGAATTCACTCGCATCGTTGCCACTGAAAATTGTTCGTCTGCACATCCGCCTGGGCGCTTGGGATAATGCCGACAAAAAGCGCACCGCCAAAACGCCCCTTGTTGAAGGTCAATTGACTATCGTAAAGCTTCAGATTGCCGGTATTGGCGATCGCACCGCCGTGGCCTATCCCGCCGGTGTTTTGAGGCGCCGTGTTATTGTTCAGATCCGCCCCGTAAATGTCCAGTGTCCCCACATTATAAATCGCCCCGCCGTCTTGGGTGGCGGAGTTGACTAGAAATGCATTTCGGATGGAGGGATTCTGGGTGCGGAGCGTGGCCGTGCCACCGGTCCAAACGGTCAGCCCGCCACCTAACTTTGCAGAATTGCTGTCGGAAAAAACTGTCAATGATGGTCGCCTCCGCTATCGGTCCGCTCACAAAGATCGCACCGCCATAGCCGTAGGTGGCATCGGTGGTCTTGTTGTTGGTGAAGGTGCTGTTGGTGACCTGCAATCGGTTGGAAGGCGGCACTCCGGTGCAGATCGCCCCGCCGGCGATGACTCCTGTGTTCTTGTCAAAGGTGCTTTGGGAGACAGTCAAAGTCCCTTCGGAATAGATCGCCCCGCCGGACGAGGTCGAGGTGTTATCGTTAAAGGTGCTGTTGGAGACGATCATGGGGCCACTGGAATAGACCGCTCCCCCGTACCCCTTGGTTTGGCAGAATTGAATGGTGACGTTATTGAGTGTCAGCGTCCCCGCGCTCCGGATGGCTCCGCCGTTGCCGCCCCCGCTTCCCTGCTGTAGCCACTGGCGAGGATAATGTCTTTTAAGGTCAGAGACGTCTGGGAACCGGGGATATCAAAGAAACGGGTGACCAGCCCACCGTCGATCTTGACCAGGTTGCCTCCTTCAATGACCGTGTCCTGGGTGATGGGGATCTGGCTGATGACGGAATGGTGGCCAATGTCCCTCCACAGTTGAAGGTAACCGTCCCGCCCCCGGTCAGGGCCGTTGTGAGCGCCGCTTGGTTGCAACTGGCCGAAGTCCCGGTACCGACCGTACCGGCGGCCTGAAGCGACGTGATGCCCAAGATGATGCCCAACATTAAAAACAGACCCCCTACTGCCCATCGAAAGACCTTTTTATTTAATGATGATTGCAATTTCATAGTTCTTTCCCTCCTGGATGTCGGTTTTATGTCATTTCCACTCTCACCAAAATGGTTACCATATAATCTAAACCTTTTTGGATTTTTCCTCATCTTTTGATAAGCGGGAGGAAGGTGCTCCAGGCCAGTCCGCCATATTCAACCGCTCCGATGTCGCAGGCATCAGGACGGACGGCCCCGCGCTGGTCCAACATTGGACAATTTTGGGAATTGGCGGCCCCATTGATCAACGGGCTGCCCGCCAGCGGCGGGTAATAGAGGGTTTGATTAATGCCATTGGTATTGAGGGCCGGTGGACCGAAGAGCTGGACAGTTACATTGTTCTGTTCAACCCCGCAACTCATGTCCGTAGACAGATTGTGACCGCCCAAGGTGAGAGGCGTGCCGCCATCGCAATTGAGCGAATTCGGATTGTCCAATACGGTGTTGTAAATATTCAGTTGAGACAACCCGGTATTATAAATGCCATTCGTGTTGTCTTTGATCGTGACGTTTGTCAACACGCTAATGCCCTGATTATAGTAACCACCGCCGTGTTTAAGACCGGGGTTCGCCGTGTTCCGGCCGATGGTCACGCTAGTCAGGCTCACAAAGCTAGGGTCTTGGGTGTTGGCGGGACCGTGTGTGATCCATAGACCACCACCATCATTTGTAGATGCATTGTCCGTAAACGACGAATTCGATATGTCCACCCTCGAGTTAAAGCGCGCCAGTCCGCCGCCCTCGGCGGCGGTATTACTACTAAATACGCTATCCGAGACGGTGACGAACGCGTTGGTGTCGTTAGTATAGATACCGCCGCCTTCCAAAGCATTACCCAGATTGAAAAGCGTTCGTCGCACGTCCGCCGCTGAGCCGCTCGCTTTATTGCCGACAAAGAGCCCGGCGCCGTAACGACCCTCGTTGAAGACGAAGGAACTGTCCCAAAGTGTCACGCCGCCGTAACTGGCGATACCGCCGCCATAGCCCGCGACGTTTAAAGGAACTTTGTTCGTTAAAAAGTTACCATTATAAACCTTCAGCGTACCCTGACTCCAGATCGCGCCGCCCTCCTGCGTAGCCGAATTGCTGATGAAAGAGACGGGATTCAGGGGGCTTGCCCCGCGGATAGTCGCGGTTCCACCCGTATAAACGGCCAGCGCACCGCCGAAGCGGGCAGTGTTGCCGGTAAAACCGCTGTCAGCGATCGTCACCTCCGCCACCGAACCGGCTACAAAGATCGCGCCGCCAAAGCCATTGACGGTTGAGACGGCCTGGTTATTGCTGAAACCGCTGTTGGTGACCTGCAACCGGGTTGTGTCAAATTGCCCGGTGCAGATCGCCCCGCCATTTCCGCCTGTATTGTTCTTAAAGAGGCTGTTGGAAATGTTGACCTCCCCATTGGACCAGATCGCTCCTCCGCAATAAACGTCGGTGGTCTGGCTATTTTGAATGGTAACATTATCCAGCGTCAATGGGCCGCTGGCCCGAATGGCACCGCCGTCCCCATCCGTGGCGGCATAAGCGCTATCGAGAGTAATATCGTTCAGCGTCAAGGAGGCCGGGGCCATCACGTAAAACAGGCCGTTGTTTAACCCGCCGCTGAGGGTGATCACCCCTCCGCCTTTAATAACCGTGTCCGCTGTAATGTTCATCCGGCTGGGGATAACCAGAATTGTCTCCGGCGCCTCCACAGTTGAAGGTAACCGTGCCGCCCCCGGTCAGGGCCGTTGTGAGCGCTAATTGGGTGCAACTGGCCGAAGTCCCGGTACCGACCGTGCCGGCGGCCTGAAGGTCTGCCATCCAGGAAGAAGTTGCCCAACATCAAAATAAGACCCCCTGCAATCCATCGAAGAACTTTTTTTCCTTTTGCTCCTTGTTTTTCCATTACTTTCTCCTCCTGGTATTTGGGTGATTGCCGATTTAACCGAATTGACCAGTATTAAACTAATATTTTCAAACAGGTTATCTCCTGTTAGCCCTGCCTCAGAATAAGAGGCAAGTGGAGTAAATAATTGGACGTCATATAGAGTTCAAAGACATCGTTTGTGTCCTGGTCGGCCACATAAAGTACCCGACCGTTGTCCGGACTGATCTGAAAAAGACCCACATTTCCGCTGGCCACCAGGGCCCCGTTGAGCTTGATTCCGGCCGCCGCTGGACCTCCGATCGGGACGCTGTAAAGTTCAAAGACAGTAGCCGTATCTTGGTCGGCCTGATAAACCACCCGGCTGCTGTCCGGACTGAACTGAAAGGTATTAACATTCCCGAGGGCCACCAGGGCCCCGTTGATCTTGACCCCGGACCCCGCCGGACCCCCGATGGGGACGCTGTAAAGTTCAAAGACAGTAGCCGTATCTTGGTTGGCCCGATAAACCACCCGGCTGCTATCCGGGCTGATCTGAAAGTTATAAACACTCCCGAGGGCCACCAAGGCCCCGTTGAGCTTGATCCCGGCCGCCGCTGGACCTCCGATCGGGACGCTGTAAAGTTCAAAGACAGTAGCCGTATGTTGGTTGGCCCGATAAACCACCCGGCTGCTATCCGGGCTGATCTGAAAGTTATAAACACTCCCGAGGGCCACCAAGGCCCCGTTGAGCTTGATCCCGGCCGCCGCCGGACCTCCAATGGGGACGCTGTACAATTCAGTGACATTATCCGTCTGTTGGTCGGCCCGATAAACCACCTGGCTGCTGTCCGGGCTGATCTGAAAGAAGCCATTCACATTCCCGCCGGCCACCAGGGCCCCGTTGAGCTTGACCCCGGACCCCGCCGGCCCCCCGATGGGGACGCTGTATAATTCAATGACGGTAGCCGTATCTTGGTTGGCCACATAAACCACCCGTCTGCTATCCGGACTGAGCTGAAAGGTAAGTACATTCCCGCCGGCCACCAGGGCCCCGTTGAGCTTGACTCCAGACCCCGCCGGACCCCCGATGGGGACGCTGTGCAATTCAACCACATTATCCATCTGTTGGTCGGCCAGATAAACCACCCGGCTGCTGTCCGGGCTGACCTGAAAGAAAGTCACATTCCCGCCGGCCACCAGGGCCCCGTTGAGCTTGACCTCGGACCCCGCCGGACCCCCGATGGGGGCGCTGTATAATTCAGCGACAGATGCCGTCTGTTGGTTGGCCCGATAAACCACCCGACTGCTGTCCGGGCTGATCAGAAAGTAGGCACTCACATTCCCGCCGGCCACCACGGCCCCGTTAAGCTTGGTCACTGCCGCTGCCGGACCCCCGATGGGGACGCTGTAAAGTTCTGGGACCATAGCCGTATCTTGGTTGGCCACATATACCACCCGGCTGCTGTCCGGGCTGATCGAAAACGAAATAACGGTTCTACCGGAGGGAAGAAGGGGATTCAATCGAATGGGGGAGCCCCCTCCTAACAAGACGCTGTAAAGCTCATTTACTCCAACCGTGTCCTGATCTGCCAGATAGACGGCATACCGGCCGTCCGGACTGATCTGGAATGAATTAACGTCCCCGAAGGAGGGCATGACGCCGCTCAATTTGACGTTGGAGGCGGCCTGGAGGGAAGGGGTGGACCAAAGCGTGGCCACGATCAATCCAACTATGATTAGCACTTGGAATCTGAAGGCCCTGGTTTCCATCTTTTTCCCTCCAGTCTTATTGATGGTCTAAAAATAATATTGGCTGAATTACGAGGAGTCAAGCGACAAAGCGATCTCCAAGAATCAGCTAGATACCATGGCAGAGAAAAGCTTCCCCCGGAACTAGACCGGGGTCGCAATGACAGGTTTTTTGAACTTTTTGAAAACGCACCAAATACAACCCTTTAGCGTTTCATCAGGGGCAAATACAACCTCGGTAATATGCCCCCGTATTCCGCCGCTCCTATATCACAAGCCGCCCCGACCGGTCGTAAAGCGCCGCGTTGATCCACGGTCACGCCGACCACACATTGCCCGCCATCACGGGCCGGGCTGGGGGGCAGGGGCATGTAGGTTAGCGTCCGGCCGCCATTATCGGCCAGGGATCCCAAGAGGGCCGGGGTATTGTTCTTGTCGCCCGACTGGGTAAACGCGGAGCCACAGTTATTGTCGCTGGAGAGGTTATGCCCGCTCGAGTTTATCACACCGTCACAGTTCCCCCCGGCGTTGTTCGAAAGGAGCGTGTTTTGAAGGAACAGCGAACCCAGAGACCCATCGTTGTAAACCCCCGCCCCGAAAGTACCACTATTGCCGACCACCGTCACAAAGTTCAGCGACCCGATGTGGTTTCCTTGGTAAATCCCGCCGCCGCCATTCGTGGTGGATTGATTGCCGCTGAGGGTCACATTGGTGAGGGTGAGGGAATCGAGGCTGTAAATCCCGCCCCCGGCGTCGACCGCCGAATTGTCGGTCAGGGCTACCCGGTTTAAAGTGATGGTGCCGCCAATGTTCGCGATGGCCCCGCCTTTGCCGGTTAGCCCGGTGACCTTGTTGCCCGTAAACAGGCTGTCGGTCACCTCCACCGTCCCGCTATCGTTATAAACGGCACCCCCACCGTTGACGGCTTGATTGTTCGCTAAGGTGCTGCCGGTCAGTACCAAGTGGCCGTAATTAACAATGGCGCCGGCATGGTTGCTTGAATGGTTGTTCACTAATTGACTCTTTTCAATCGTGGTCGTTCCAAAGTTTTCAATGGCCCCGGCGATGCTGGAAGAACCGTTGGCCAGGATAATGTTCTGCAAGGTCAGGGAGTTGGCGCCATAAACCTGGAAGAAGTAGGTATTCGGGGCGTTCAAGGTAATCTTCCCGCCGCCATCAATGGTGGTGTCAACGGAAATCTGCTTGTAAAAGGTCAAGGCTATGGTCGCCAAACCGCCGCAATTAAAAGAAACGCTGCCGCCGCCGGTCAAGGCGGTATCGAAGGCCGATTCGGTGCAACTCGCCGGCGTGCCGCAGCCGACCACCCCGGCCGCCTGCAGAGGAAGTACATAAAAATTACCGGCCAGCAGCGTCCCCAGCAAAAGGAGAACTCGCCGGCTAGCGGACAACCGGTGTTTAATCAACGGATTGGCTTCCATTTCTTCTCCTTTCATTCCTAAACCTGTGGGCTTTATGGTGATTGGGAAATCCCAAGCACGAGATTTTGGGACGTCCCCAAATGACTTAGTGGGGGGGTAAGGTTAAGTCCGCACTTCTGAAAAGGGCAGACTTAATGTCATTATTAGTTTAAATCATTACCTGGTAGAAATGAATGGGGTAAAGGATGTATTTTAGGAAAGAAAAGACTGTATATCCGGGCGGATTGATCTTTAAAGTTGGAGGTTAAAAGAGTTCGACTCAAAGGGGGCTCACTTTCGTTCGTAACCCGGAGCCCGGAGCGGGTACCCCGAGGCGTGGAAATTTATGTTTATTCAATTTATTAGGTCGTCATTCCGGCGAACGCCCTTCGACTTACTCAGGGCCATGAGCTTTGTCGAATGGTCGGAATCCAGGGCAGTGAAGGTCCTGAGTCACCTGGATCCCGGATCGAGTCCGGGATGACGGCAAAAACAAAACGCCTAAAAAGTGGTGCTCGATTCTATTTTCGTATTAAAGGCAGGTAAACATTCCCTCCCGGCAAGAAGCCATGGACAACAAACAGGGCATTGCTGATTGAATTTTGCCGGGTGGACACGAGCGTCAGGCCGGAGACCGGCTTTTTGAAGTCGAAGCTCTCCGGAATTTGGAAATACCCCTGGCCGGTGTAGACGGCCCCCTGTCCCAGGACCTTGAACGTGCCATCGCCGTTCGACGTGGCGGCCGCATAGGTATCCACATCCGTGTCACCTAAGGGAGCGTTATTCCAGATCAGATCGGCCTTGCCATCGTGGTTGAGGTCGGCCAGGGTCAGGCTGCCCGTCCAGGCGCTGCCGAAGTTTTGAACGGACCCGAGCTGGAAGGTTCCCGTCGGGATTGGCGAAACCCACCACCACCTGATTATTGTTGGTCTTAGCGACCGATTGATAGGAAGAAGACCAGACCAGGTCGCTGCGGCCGTCGCCGTTCACGTCGCCGATCAGATCTACGCTGACGGGGTAGTCTCCCCAGCCCGAAGCTGCCATACGTCTGCCTCGCACTCAAGGTGAAACTCCCGAGCCCGGTCGATAACGCCGTGTAGACAAAGTTGGCATCACCGACCGTGCAGGTGCTGATCGATGTAATTCTTCTTCTGGCAGGTGGAGTTGAAGACCAGGTCGGTTTTCCCATCGCCGTTGAAATCGCCGGCGAAGGCATAGAAGTCGACCCACCCGTTGGCCGGGCCCAGGTCCTGACGGGCGCCCAGGGTAAAGGTCCCGGCGCCGGTGGAAGTGGCCACATACACGGCGTTATTATCCCCATCAGTACAACTGCCGGCTTGCAAGGAACCGTATTGCAAACCGTCGTGAAGGCCAGGTCGGCTTTGCCGTCGCCGTTGAAATCGCCCACGATGGGGTTGAAGTATGGACCAGTTTTCTCCTGTGAAGGTCTGCGGGGAACCCAGTGTGAAACTCCCATCGCCATTGGAGCGGGCCACATAGATCGTCAGGCTGGTGGGAGTGCCATTGATCAGCGCCAGGTCGGTTTTCCCATCGCCGTCGAAATCGCCGGCCAGAACCTTGTAATAGGTGAAGTCCAGGCTATCGGCCCCCAACTGCTGCGGCGCCACCAGGGTGTCGGTATGGGCGGGCGTACCCAGCGCCACGCCGACCTGGAGGTGGTGGGTGGCGCATATTCCAAAGGGGTTGGGGTTCTGGCAAGTCGAGATCAAAATCACGTCGGGCCGGCCATCGCCGTTGACGTCCCCGGTCAGGGTCTTATAAAACGTGCCATAACCGGACGTCGCCAGGGTTTGCCGCGGACCGAAAGCCAGCGGCCCCGGCATTCCGCAGCGCAGCGCCAGCAGGTCGGAGATGCCGTCGCCGTTGAAGTCCCCCACCCGCAGCGCGGGGGCGGGCGCCGGGATGTATCCCAAGGTGACCGCCGGGCCGAGCCCGCCCGGCCAGTAGACCACCTGCAGGCCGCCATCGGCCTGGGGCAGCGCGGCCAGCACATCGGTCTTGCCGTCGCCGTCGAAGTCGCCGAATTTCAGCTCCGAGTAAGGCACGGTGGTCGTAGTCAGAGTTGGTGTAACTGGTTGCCCCCCCGCTGGAATACAGCCATTGGGTTGAACCGTCGGCCTGCTGGGTAGCCGCGAAAACGTCGGTCTTGCCGTCGCCGTCGAAATCGCCAAAGCGCAGCAACGACGGATCGGTCGCTGCAAAGGCCAGTTGCACCATACCGCCGTTCCCGCCGGGGAAGTAGCCCCATTGGTAGACATTGTTCTGTAGCGTGGCGGTGAAAACGTCCGTTTTGCCGTCGCCGTTGAAATCGCCGAGTGCCAGGCGATCCGCGAAGAATAGTCGAAGTATTCAGGGTGACGAAGCTGTCCGTCCCGCTGGGGGAGTACAGCCAATGATAGGTTGGGGCAGTGTCATAATAGCTGGCGAAGACATCTGTCTTGCTGTCGCCATTGAAATCACCAAACTGCAACGCCGAAGCCGGCAGGGTATTGCTGGCATAGGCCAGGTCCTGCCAGGGACCGGCACCGCCGCTGGAGTATTGCCATTGCAGGTTGCCGTCGGAGCGCGGCAGGGTGCGGAAGACGTCGGTCTTGTTGTCGCCGTCGAAATCCGTTGAGCCGGTGCTGTTTAAGTGGGTGGATTTTCCTTTAAACATATTGCCCAGGCTCAGATTGATGAGGGGCGTATTATCGGGATCGTTAAAGAGCGGCTGCTCCGGTTGGAGCTGACCGCCGGAAATCGGATAGTAGGTCCACTGACAGCCGGCCGCGCCCAGGGATCGCGGCCGGGGTTCAGCCGAAGTCATTGGACTTTTGTTTCCGACCGGCGCCGGGACCGGCTGAGCAGACGTTTTCGCCGCTGGAAGCAGGGTGAGGATCAGGCTGAAGGCGATCAAACACGTCCTGAGAGGGGCCATTACGAAGATTAGACTCCTACGGGAGGAGGCCCTGGTCCTACGGCTGAAATCCACCGAAAAAGAGGTCATCCCCTCCCTAAACATCCTGATCTTTTTCATTTTAAATTTCTCCAATTACCCACAGGGATAACAACTTTATTATAATTTTAACTATTTAACTAAAGATAGTAAATAAAAGAATAAGGTAAAGGCTGTAATTGTATGAAGGGAAAGACTGTATTTATATCCGGAACCCGGCGAGAGGGAGGTCAGCCGCTACTAACTTGACCTTATCAGGCTAATTATTCCGTAATTATATCGCGGTTGTCGATCCAGAGGTGGTCCTTCTCGACAAAGGCGTTTAACACCGCGTTGGGGGTTTCAAAAAAAGCATCCCGGCCGAACAGCTCGGTGAGCTGGGATCGGTCAAATTCCCGGCGGACTTCCTCGACAAGTTGGCAAAAGACGAGTTTGATCCCCAGCGATTTCAGGATGCCGTGAATTGAGCGCAATGCTTCGGCCGCCGTGAAGTCCACATCGTTGACCGCCGCGGCATCGATGCAGAACCATGATAAGGGAGGCTGCGCGCCTCTGGCCAGTCCGACGACCTCATTATGGAGTACCTCGATATTGGCGTAGTACATATTGTGCATGAACCGGTAAATCATGAGACCGGGTGCGGCCTGTTCCGGGAGGTTAATCTGCTGCTGCCGCCAGCCGAGTGTCTGGTCATGAACAATCACCATGTTGTTCACCTGATAGCCATGGCGCGTATGCACCACGAGCGACAAGACTATCGCCAGGAGAATGCTCTGCTCGACCCCCACAATGACCACAACCGCGGCCGTGATCAGCGCTACCCAAAACTCCCAGGGTCGCTCGGCGAAGATCTTGCGCATACCTTGGACATCGATCAGTTCCAGACCGATGAGAAAGACGATCGCGGAGAGGACCGCCTCCGGCAGGTAGGCCAGCGGGGCGGTCAAGAAGAGAAGCACCAGGAGTACCAAGCCGCTGGTGGTGAGCTGGGCGAGTTGGCTCCGGCCGCCGGCGCTGTCGACCATCTGGGTTTTGGTCGGGACTACCGTTGACGACATCAGCAGAATAGCTTGGTTGGCCCCCGGTTAGTGAATGCAAAAGAACAATAGGAAATTCCAATTGCACCCTCAGACGATATGCATGGTGACCGCATGCTCCATTACCCCGTTGTTGCCGTATCCCAAGACATTCCACTGCGCGTTCAGGGGCTGTTGACGTCCCTCCGCGTCAATAGCACGGGACATGATGGTATATTCGCCCTCTTTATCCACTTCCCACAAGTACTGCCATTGCCGCCAGGCAAACGGCTCGTGCGGACCGATAAAGGCGGCCCGGTTCCACGTTTGCCCGCCGTCCACCGACACGTCAACCCCTTCCACATCGATCGGTCCGGCATAGGCCGCTCCCAGGATGGTCACCATCCCCGGGGGAAGGTGCTCTCCTTTGACCGGTTGGGTGATGATGGACTTCAGTTTCAGGCCGGTTACCACCTCACCGGATTTGGGATCTTCTCCCTTTGGAAACACCCGATAGACTTGGTCCATGAAAAACCCTTCCAAGGGCCGGTCCAAGACCGTGACTTTGGAAAGCCACTTCACACAGTTGGCGCCAGTCCAGCCCAAGGCCAGGGCCCTTAAAGGGAACCCGTGTTTCAGCGGCAGTGGTTCGCCGTTCATCTCGTAGGCCAGGAGGGTTGATGACATGGCCTTCTCGATCGGGATGCTGCGGATGAATTTTACCTGTTTGCCGCCCAGGGGTTTATCCAACCCTTCGAAGGCCACCTGTTGCGCGCCCCTTTTTAAACCACTTTGGTTTAAAAGATCCCTGAGCCAGACTCCGCCCCAGACGGCATTTCCAACACCGCCGATGGTCCAGGGATTTCCCGCGGCCTTTTCTTCCAGAAGTGACCGGCTGTTTCCTGAACATTCCAGCGTGTTCGCGACGATGGTCTTGGGCATTCGGTAGATCTGGTCGAAATTGACGCGGAGAGGCTCTTCCACTTCCCCCTCGATGACAAGCTCCCACTCCGAGAGGGCTACCGGTTTCTCAGGGATTTCACCCTGATTGCGGTCGAAGAAGACGGCATTGGCCGTAATCCACGAACGAAGATATTGAATCGGGGTTTCCGCATTGCGCGGTTTTTCGTTCATGACACGCATTTTTTCTTCCACGCTCGTTCCCTCCTCAATAGAATAAAAGGCTAGATGAAATGCACCTTTCGGAAAAAGGGGTGCCGATCCCGCGGTTTGCGGACAGTCCTTTTCCCGTTTCGTTGCCCCCTGCCCTCAATTAGGCGACAGCGTAACCACTTTTTCCTTGGAGTCAATAGTTACCTTTAGGTGGGATAGAAAGTCCCGGCCCAGTAAACCTTCGGCTCCTCTCAGGTCAGCCTCATAAACGGCAATCAGCAGGGGACCTACTTTGGTATCACCGACTTCGATGAAATCAACCCAGACTCTACTCGCATAACCCATTCCCGTCACGCCTTTCAAGGTAAGGGGCGGCCCATTTTCAGGGGCGCGACCTAACCGGGTCAGGACCGAAGGTGAAATTATAGTACCCTCCGCACCGGTATCCAGTATAAGCGTGATGGGTCCGATGCCGTTGATTTTGGCTTGCACCAAAACAGGAGAGCCGGGGGTGAAGGGGATTCTCGTCGTGCCCCGGTTGGGTGGGCTCGGGGCCAGTTCAGGGGGAGCCGGCGGCGCCGGCGGAAGAGAAAGCAGTTGCGCTTGTGAACGGTACTTTTCGGGAACGCTCTCCAGGTTCCCGGTATAGTTCTGAATTCCCTGGCCATCTATCCAGTAATAGATGTCCGACCAGCCGGTTTCAGGGAAAAACAGGCAGATAAGGATTGCTGTTATCAGCCAATGACGCACAATAAAATCATTCTAACACTATTTACGGAATAAGTTAAAATTTATATTTCGCCTTTAGACAAATGCACCAGACCGTCCGTCCGATTATGGTTACCGTTTTCAGAATCGATTGTTCCAGGGTCATCATTCTGCGAATCTTGCACAGTGCTCGCCTGTTGAGTTTAAAGCTGTTTGAATTATAGAAAGAAGGAACAGGACACTTTTAAATAGTCTCATAATTGTCTATACACGGGTTGTTCTTTTTATCTCTCGCCCGCTTCGCTCGAGTTCGCCGAGAGCGCAGAGAAAGACGAATCTCTTTTTTGAAATATCGCTGAGACGCCGATTTTTCAAAACAACTCACGCCTCCGGCGGGGTCTTATTCGCGGAGCGGGAGACTTTTTATGATTGCCGGCCTCTCAGCGGCAATCATAAATAATATTTCTCTGCGATCTCTGTGCACTCTGTGAGAGGTCGTCTTTTTTCTTTGGTTGTGACTTGGCAGCGTTAAAGAATCCAGTCAATATTATTTTGAGACCGTTAATAAGTCCCGGTTTTCAGAAGCCGTCGCAGAATTTATATTGAAATTTTCCTTGGCGTCCCAAGGCCTAAAAATTAGGATTCAAGGGAGCAGGCGCCGACATCCTGCCTAAATTGCCTTTACCTCTCGACAGGTTCCGGCAGATAGGTCATTCGTTCCTGAGAGAAAGAAGCCCGGATGATATAGCGGGCCAGGTTTTCTCTCCGAGGCGTAGGCATGCCTTTACGAGCCGGAGGCCATGGCAGCTTTTTCTGGGCAGGATGCGGGGGCCGCAAAAGACCTGAATCCGAAATGCTTCCAGGATTTCAGCAGGTGAATATGATCGGGAGTGATTTTACCTTTTGGCAAAGCTATTCTAAACAAAAGACACGCTCACGGGGGGCAGAACCGCCAAACAGCAAGTAACCCTTGTCGCACTCATCTATTCCAAGAAACAAAAAAAGGAGAGAGAAGACATAATCTTCTCTCTCCTTTTGTTGTTTGTACATTAGATAAGGTCTAGACGTGCATTTACCAGCCGTATCTTGTACAGAAGGGTACTCCAGTCTTTATCTCACGATCAACGGCAAGAAGATAGATTGCGCCGCTGTCGAATTCGCTGCTGGCATACAGATCACGGCGACGTTGAACGGCGGCGGGGCAGACCGTTGAGAATGCTTGCCTGCCAACCGTCGGAGCCGGATTGGCGCCCACGGGCTGCAAGTGGAGCTGGTTGCCCCCCCACGTCGGACCGGAAGAAGTGACATGCTCCTCCAACAAACCCTGGGCGTCTATCCCGCCGCCAACCGCCACTTGGCCCGCAGGGCATGCGAGGGAAACCACACCAAAAGTGTGGTCGTTCGCATTGGCCGTTCCAACGACACTGCTTACCGAGGAACTAGTCACACAGATGACGGCGGCCTTGACCGGCGCCCTGGTACCAGAGAAGTTAAAAATGCTTGCCTGCCAACCGTCGGGAGCCGGATTGGCGCCAACGGGTTGCATGAGGAGCCGGTTACCCCCCCACGTCGGACCGGAAGAAGTGACATACTCGGTGAACACATTACTGGGGTCTATCCCGCCTCCAACCGCCACCTGGCCCGCAGGGCAGGCGAGGGAAACCACACCATAATCGCCGTCGTTCACGTTCGTCGTTCCAACAACACTGCTTACCGAAGAACTAGTCACACAGATCACGGCGACGTTGACCGGCGCCGTGGCGCCAGAGTCGTTTCTAATGTATGCCTCCCAACCGTCGGGAGCCGGATTGGCGCCCACGGGCTGCAAGAGGAGCCGGTTACCCCCCCCACGTCGGACCGGAAGAAGTGACAAACTCGGTGAGTACATTACTGGGGTCTATCCCGCCCCCGACCGCCACCTTGCCCGCAGGACACGCGAGGGAGACTCCCCCGAAATTTTGGTCGTTCACGTTCGTCGTTCCAACCACCGCCACCATCGAATCGCTCTGAGCAATTAGCACAAGACTGGGAGCCGCCGCGACCTGCGCGGGTACCATGTTCTGTACCAAGACGAATGTAAGTAGAATCATCGCTGCGCGCAGCCCGGTTTTCATGATTGGATTCGGGCGCCTGAGGGCTTGCTTGCGCGCCCAACCTGAACTTGATCTGAACCAATCCGCCAATCGATGGTGACGCATGTCCTTTGCTCCTCGTAAGAAAGAATCGGGGATGGGCATTCCGTGGGAATTGCCTTCATCCCCTTGAAGAATTCGTCTGTCTCAATGATAAGAAGTTTCTTTTAGCTGGAAAGAGTTTAAAATAATAATAATACCGGGTCAATAAGAAAATTGGGTCCAAAGCAAGGGTACAATGGGGGTCTTCCGAAAAAAAAGGGGGGTTGGAGGCTTGGACGTTGCCCGTTGTTGGGAAAAGGGAAAACGAGGGGGGCGACTACGAAAAATGGTATACACCCTGGGCCTCCGGCGGACCTCTTAGCTCAGGGAGCCGATGGAGCCGCGGAAACCCCAAAATCCAGGTCAAAGGCATCCTCGTAGAAAGGAAGCTGGGAATCCGAGTAGTCTATCTGAAGTTCGAGGGTTTTGGGTTTGGGTGTGAGTCTCTTATTTGTCCGCCTATGGTTTAAATCTCCTGCCAACTTGATAACGATTACCGATCGAACTGTACAAAGAGGGCAGGGCCATTTCTGAATCCTGCCCTCTTCTCTGAGTGGTTCAATAGGTGTTTCCCGCTAAATTCTCACGACGGTCTCAGAACCAATGGCAGATAGATTTGGAAATTACGAAAATCGGTGACCACCCCGTAGGCCGTGGGTCCGCTGCCCCCCTTGAGACTGATCCAGCCCACGTTCTCCCCCCAGGCGTAACCGGCAAAGGCACCGGTCTGCGGGTCGATGGTCACCCCGCCTCCGGTGGGGGCAAAGTTGATCCAGCCCACATTGGCGCCCCAGGCATAGCCTAACAAACTGCCACTGGAATCGCGGTTGACCCCGTAATTGGTGGCATCGGTGTTGCCATAGGTATAGGGGCTGCCGCTGGTATGAGTTCCCAGCCGAATCCAGCCGACGTTCTCGGCCCAGATGTACCCTTCCAGGTGATCCCCATACACGGCTACCTCTCCACCGACGGTGGGGTTGAAATCGATCCAGCTCGCATTCGTACTCCAGGCCCATTTGGCCGTAGGGTCCATACTCGCGGCTGAACCTATCTGGTACATACCCAGCAGGGCCAGGACAACGGCCGCGAACAACGCTACTGGCCATATCGGTTTCGGTGTTGTGTAGATCATGTAAAAACCTCCCTTGCTATGGTTTGTCGATATTTACATCTGCAACTTCAAGCCGCCACCGCGCTCTTCAACTCGCGGTACTGATCAGCTAACTTCTGTGAGAACACCATGCCTTAACTCCAAAAAAATCCCGCCCAGCGGGCGGGGGCATGCCCCCCTGCACTCCCATAAAAGATCAAATAACCCAATTATCTTCATTGTCCGCCGCGGACGGGCCACACGAGGTCCGTAACATTCTTATCGTTTTGATACACGCCGCCGGCGCTCAGGTCCACGTGCCACGCGGTGTTCGTACTGCTCGCGAACGTAGTGCTCGACCAGTAGTAATCCGACTGAACGCCCGTAAACGGAGCACCCTCCGACCACTTTGCTGATCCATCCGTGTTGCACAAAGCCGGACTAAAAAAACCATAATCAGGCAGACTCTGCATTTCACGCACATTCGGCAGCCGCCATTGGCCGGCAGTCGAACCATCAGTGAGGCCGCAGTTTCCGGTTGCCAAATTATTGGACCAGGTCAGCGCATCGGCCCAAGTAAGCCTCCCTGAGCTTTTAGCTATTCCCCCCACCATATCCATGCAATTAGCATTCTTCAGCCAGATCAGACCGGTCAGGTTATCGGTTACCGTCCCATTATTATTGTTATCCGTAAATCTTGGATTCGGCCAGACCACACCTTTTTGGAGGTCGCCGTCATCTCCTGGTCCATACCCCGTGGTCTGCCCGGTCCTGGAAACCCCAACCGTAGGCAACATTGAACCGGACTTCAATCCCCACTGTCCGCTGGTGAGCCCCCAGTATGTCTTTCCTTCGGCTACGTTGGCCGGACCGGCGCCGTTGTCATCATCTAGGGCCGGCAATTTCTCCATGATTTCAACCAGGGTGCGGCCCGTACCCGCTGGCCCGCTGCTTGGCTCGGTGAAGTACGTCATCTTGCTCCCCGCCGCGCCGGTATTCAGCCGTTCATAGATTTGCTCAATGGTGTACATCTGCGAACCGGCTTGAGTCGGCCCCCCGCTGGGTTCCAGGTTCCCTGCCAATACGACGACTCCCGAAAACAACAACCCCATGACCACCCCCATTACAATGCCTGCCCACCTGCTCTGGTTGCTCATCGTGCCCCTCCTTTGTGCTATTTTATATTTAGATTTTCGTATTCCCTTAGCCTTTTCCATCTCTTCCAAACTCTCCCCCCCCTTATCTGCCACCATATAAACCCTCCCTGGGAGGGGGAACCCCTGCGGACTAGCTCTTCGGGACGTAAGGGTTCTTACTCTCGGTTTAGAAATGGGGTTTCCTTAAATCTCCCATCTGGTGCCTCTTTATAGGGATAGGGGCGAAACTGGATGACGGGTTACCTGATTGAATTGGCCTTGGAATTCAAAGAAATATACACAATTCTAAGAAAAGTAAATAGGGTTTCTTATCCTTGGGGGGCCATTTAATTGGGGATGGACGCCAACAATTAGAGTTAGAAATCTTGCAGGTTGGACCAAATTTCAAAAACAAGACTTCAGGAAGAAGCCCTCACCACGGATCACCGAACCCTTACCATTCCAATCGTATTAATCTGTTCAGCTTGAGGTATGACCGTTCTTTAGCACGCGGCGGAGAATTTTGCCGGAAGGGCTGCGGGGGATGGCGTCGATGAATACCACGCGGGCAAGTCGTTTGTACTTGGCCAGGCCATTGGCGGCGTATTCGATCAGGTCTTCCGCGGTGCATTCGGCCTCGGACCGCAGGACCACATAGGCCACCGGGACCTCGCCAAAGTCCGGATGGGCTTCCGCAATGACAGCGGCGTCCTGGACCGCCGGATGTCCCACCAGGACATGCTCGATTTCCGCCGGGGCCACCTGGAAGCCCTTGCACTTGATTAATTCTTTCAGACGGTCGACGATATAGACATAGCCTTCTTCATCCTTCAGGGCCAGGTCGCCGGTTCGGAGCCAGCCGTCCACCAGGGTCTGGGCCGTAGACTCCGGGTCCTGGTAGTAGCCTTTCATTATCTGGGGGCCTCGGACCCAGAGCTCTCCCACCTCTCCGGGGGGGAGTTCCATCCCGGTCCCCGGGTTGACGATCTTGTCCTCGGTGTTGGCCAGGGGCCAGCCGATGGAGCCCACCTTAATCCGGTCCAGGGGATTGACATGGGTGGTGGGGGAGGATTCCGTCAACCCATACCCCTGCATGACCGGCACCCCGGTGATCCGGGTGAATCGTTCCTGGATCTCGGGGGAGAGGGGCGCGCCGCCGGTGTTGATATAGCGCAGCCGGCTCCAATCCATGGTCGGGACCTGCGGGTCCTGGCAGAATTCCTGGACGATCAGGGGGACGGTAAAGAAGAGGGTAGGGCGGAAAGTTTTAAATAATGCCAGAAATTCATCCAGCGGGCGGAAGCGGCTGGCTACCACCTGGGTCGCCCCGGCCAGGATGGCGGCCCCCATGAGGACAGTCATCCCGTAAATATGGAAAAAAGGGAGCTGGTTGATAAAGAGATCGCCATCATGGACCCCATGGGCCCGGACGACCTGGAAGAGATTGCTCAACAAGTTTTGGTGGGTCAACATCACCCCTTTGGGCAGTCCGGTGGTGCCGCTGGAGAAAGGAAGAACGGCCAGTGTTTCCTGGGGATCAAGTCCCATGGATCGGTCGGGGCCTTTCGGACCCTGAAGCAGGGAAGAAAAGGAAATGGCCCCGGATTGCGGTTTTTCTTGTCCTTCGGTCACTAGAAAACCCAGGTCCCGTATGCCCCGCGGAAAGCTCCTCCAGGGTGCCCAGCAGACCGGCCTGGGCGATCAACCCTTTGGCTTCAGTGGTATTCAACTGGTGCAGAACCTCCCGGCTCCGGTAATGGGTGCTGATGGGGACGACGACTCCGCCGGCCTTTAAAATCCCGTAAAAAGCCAGGATGTATTCCAGGCTGTTCTTGAGCCAGAGCCCCACTCGGTCTCCGGGGGCCACCCCCAGCCGTTCCAGAGAGGCCGCCAGGATGGAGGAATGGTCTTCCAGCCAGCGATAGGATACTTCCCGTCCGCCCGCTTCGGGAGAAATGACCGCTGTTTTTTCCGGAAAGGAGACGGCAGCCCGGCGAAGCGGGAAGGTCAGGGATTCCGGCAGGAATGGTAATGGAGGGGCGTTTCAAAAGAGGTTTCCTTTCTGTTCTTTGCGTCCTTAGCGATCTTTGCGGTGTAAAATCCTATTCTTTTCTGATCGATTTCCCCAACAATCCCTTGGGTGCCCAGACAATGACCACCGCCAAAAGGAGTCCGAAAAAAAGCTTATGGCCGGTCTCAAAAAAATATTTGAAAACAAATTCATCCAGGCCGGTGATCAGGAGTGCGCCGATACTGGGTCCGATGAGGGTGCTCATTCCTCCAAAGAGCGAGGCCACAATGGGCATAACCGACCAGGCGCCGTCGAAGGCCGAATCCGGACTCAGGAAATGGACATAATGGGCGTAGAAAGCGCCCATTAAGGCGGTGCAGAAGGCGGACACCGACAAAGCCAGGAGTTTGGTCCGAAACACCGGCACCCCGATACCGGCGGCCGTTTCCTCATCCCCGTGGACCGCCGACATGGCCAGGCCGGTGTTGGAGTAGCGCAGGGCGTAGAGAAACAGGTAGACCGCCAGCATCAAAAGGGCCGCCAAATAGTAATTAGTGGTCCGGGAGATATAAAAATCAAGGGTCAGGCCTCCCCAGTGGATCGTCGGCAGGGAAGGGATATTAAAAAGGCCCTGGGAACCCTCGGTTAAACCGGTCAGATTTAAGGTGAGCAGTTTGAGTACTTCCGCGAAGCCCAGAATAGACAAAGCAAAATAAGGCCCTCGGAGTCGAAAGGCCGGGAACCCGATCACTAAACCACCCAACACCCCACTAAAAGCCGCTCCCACCATGGCCAGCAGAGGGTTCCAGCCGCCTTTCATCACCAGCAGCGAGGAGGTATAGGCCCCAATACCGAAAAAAGCCGCATGTCCAAAGGAAACCTGTCCGCAAACCCCAGCTAGAAAATTCCAGGCCAGGGAAACAGATCCCAGGATCAGGGCGGCGATGAAAATGCTCAGGTAGTAGGGATTAAATGAAAGAAGCAGCGGCAGGAGCAGGACCAGGGCGAAGGTCAGGAACGCGGCGGTTTTCTCACTGATTTCCCCTAAAGGTTTCCAGGTCATTGAAAATTCCTAAATTCAAAATTTCGGATTTAAACTAAATACCTATTAAGGGTCTCATGATTGTCTCGACATAACACCGACCGTCATCCCCGAGTGTCTTTATCGGGGATCCAGAATCGTACCAGACCGGGGCTGGATTCCCGCCCAGAAACGTTGCGGGAATGACGATAAGAGAACCTCGAGATAGTCGATTCTATTCTGAGACTGTTAATAATTAGTATTGTTTAAGCCCTCTGGCCGTACAACCCGGAGGGCCGAAGCAGTAAAATGACCAAAAAGAGGGTGAAACCGAAAAGTTCCCGGAAAGAGGAACTGATGAAGGTGACGGTCAACGCTTCTCCCACGCCCAGGATCATCCCGGCTACGATCAATCCGGGGATGGAGCCCACCCCGGCCAAAACGGTCAGAATAAAGGCCTTGACGGTAATCCCGATGCCGGTTCCCGGGCTGACAAAAGACAGCATGCCCAGCAACGGCCCCCCCAAACCGGCCAGCGCTCCCCCGATGCTGAAGGCCAGCAGGTCCACCCTTTCCACATTGATCCCGGCCAGGGCCGCCGCGTCGCGGTCAATGGCCGTGATCCGAATGGCCTTCCCCAGCTTGGTCCTGCGCAGGAAAAGGTAGAGGGCCAGAACCGCGAAAAAGGAGATCAGAAAGGCGATGATTTCCCCCAGGCTGATATACACCCCGCCCAGTCCCAGAGGATTTTCCATCCACGGTACGCTGATATTGCGGATATCTGCCGACCAAAGCTGCAGATAAAGGTTGGAGAGCAGGATCCCGATGCCGAAGGTCAGGATCAGGGTATTGAGTTCCACGGTGGTGCGAATCCGCTGAAGAAAAATACGGTAGTTGGCGAAAGAAACCCCGCCGGCCAGGAGGGCCGCGAACGGCAGGGAGAGCAGGGGGTTGAGGCCCGCTTTAACCAGGAGCCAATAAGCGACATAGCCACCCAGAACCAGGAATTCCCCGTGGGCCATGTTAATAATTTGCATGATGCCAAAGACGAAGGCCAGGCCCAGGCTGTAGAGGGCATAATTGCCCCCTTCCAACAGGCCGGACAACACGGATTGTATGACAGTGGCGCCGGAGATCAAGGTTTTTGTCCTTTACCCTTCATAATACGAATCAAAAAATAGGGAAGCCTTGGTTCAAATTCGAAATCCGAATATCAAAATCCGAAACAAATCCAAATGACCAAATTTCAAAATCAAAAAAAAGTCGAAAAGTCTGTCATTGCGAGAAGTGAAGCGACGAAGCAATCCCCAAGAATCAGCTATGGGGGATTGCTTCGCTTCGCTCGCAATGACGGCCGGGGGGTCTTTTGCAAAACCGGCCTTTTAGATCTATTTCCCTCCCCAGGGAACGCCCGGGTAGTGAACGCTTCCCGTGGCCCGATCTTTGGGATAAACCACTACTTGTTCCCCCTTCTGGGTCTGAAACAAGACGGCGGTGAAAAAACGCGGGTCCCCTTTCTCATCGAAAGCCACCCGGCCTAAGGGGCTCACCGTATCCAGTGCCCGTAGGGCGTTCCGGGTTTTTTCCGGGCTGTAACTTCCGGTTTTGCCGCCCCCCTGTACGATGGCCTCGAGCATGTATTTGGCGGAGAGATATCCGAGCATGGCGATATACGAAGGGTCTTCCTTATACTTTGCCTTGTAGCTGGCCGCCACCTCGGCCTCTTCCTTCTTGGCCTCCTTAGGGGCGGTGCCCATCTCCCAGATCGAGGTGCCGTAGATATATTCGCTCATGGGCCCCAGTTCCCGGACAAATTCCGGGGTGCCGATCCCCCAGGCCCCGACATAGGCCTTGACCGGTAGGTTGAGGATCTTGGCATCCTTAATGGTCCCCACGTAATCCGGGAAATAGCCTTCCACCAACAGGACTTCGCAGCCGGCATCCCGGACTTTTAACAACATGGGTTTATAGTTGGTGGTGCCTTTTTCAAATTTTTCAAAGACCGGAACCTCCACCCCGGCCTTCTGCAATTGGTCTTTAACCGCTTCGGCGATCTCCGTGGTAGCAGCCAGGCTGTTGTATAGCACCCCGACTTTCTTGGCCGCCAAGAGGGTTTTGATGGCTCCGGCTTGTGCCGCGGCATAGCCGGGCATATTGTTCAGCCGGAAGAAATTCTTGAATTTCTTGGCCGTGAGCTTGGTATCCACCGCTCCGGTAGTAAGGTAGGGGGTATTATACCGTTCGGCGGCTTCCGAGGCCGGACCAACCAGGTTGGACCCATAACCGCCCACAATGGCCTGCACCTTATCTACGCCGGCTAATTTTTCCACCGCCGACACGGCCTTCTGGGGATTGCTTTCATCGTCATAAACCAGCAGCTCAACCTTGATCTTGGTTTTCTTTTCAAACTCTTCGGCGGCCAAACGGATCCCTTTGATTTGTTCGATGCCGTGCTTCGCCAGACTGCCTGACTGCGGAGCCTGGGCGCCCAGCTTGATCGCCGGGGCGGCCCAGCTTGTTCCCCAGCCCAGGGCCAAGATCAGTCCCATTACCAGCCAACGCTTCGTGAAATGGATTCTCATTCTTATCTCCTCCTTTATGATAGACCCAAATAGGCCTGTTTAATATGCGCGTTCTCGCGTAAAGAACCCGCCTCCCCCTCCATGACCATCGCTCCCCTTTCCAGAACATAGCCGTAATGGGCCGCGGAAAGGGCTACCTGGGTGTTTTGCTCGATCAGCAGCACAGTGGT
Organism: uncultured delta proteobacterium; assembly: GCA_963843145.1. Taxonomy (GTDB): domain Bacteria; phylum Desulfobacterota; class RBG-13-43-22; order RBG-13-43-22; family RBG-13-43-22; genus CAVQSS01. Next base: position 113,160 of record CAWJJC010000027.1, on the reverse strand, counting down.
CCCCGAGGCGACTATTTTTTTAATGGCCTCAAACATCTCCCGGACAATCAGCGGGGCCAGCCCCAGAGAGGGTTCGTCCATTAACAAGAGCTTCGGGGCCGCCATCAATCCTCGGCCGATAGCCACCATTTGCTGCTCCCCGCCCGAGAGGGTGCCGCAACGCTGCGGCTTGCGGGTGGCCAGGTGAGGAAACAATGAAAAGACCCAGGCCAACCGTTCAGCCACCTCTGCCGGATCGGAGACCCGGTAGGCTCCGAGTTCCAGGTTTTCCTGAACCGTCAAGGGCGGCCAGAGACGGCGTCCTTCCGGGATCATCGTCATCCCCAGATCCACAATTCGGTACGTTTTTTGGCCCTGAATTTCCTTCCCCAGGAACAGTATCCGGCCGGCTTGCGCCGGAAGAAGTCCGGTAATGGCCCGCAGGAGTGTGGTCTTGCCCGCCCCGTTGGGGCCCAGGATGCAGGTCATCAGTCCCGGTTGGACCTCAAAGGAAATCCGGTCCAGCACCTGGGCGTCCCCATAGCCGGTCGACAGGCTTTCGACTTTAAGCATCCTGTTGCTCTCCCAGGTAGGCCTGAATCACCCCGAGGTCCTCCACTGCGGCCTGCGGAAGGCCGTCAAAAATAAGTTGACCGAAATTCAAAACCAACAGGCGTTGACAAATCCCCATAACGGCCCGCAGATTGTGTTCGATCAGGAGCAGGCTGATTTTTCTTTGGCTGTTGAGGGAAAGGATCAGCGGGATCGCCTCTTCCACTTCCCGGGGGTTAAGTCCGGCCAGGACTTCGTCCAAAAGCAGCAGCCGTGGCTGGGTGGCCAGCGTTCGGGCCACTTCCAGCCGCTTGCGTTCCGGGAGACTGAGGGAACTGGATTTCTGGACGGCTTTGGGCGCCAGGCCGGTAATTTCCAAAATATCCCGGATATCCTGATCCACTACCGCCCCCGCACGTTTTACCGGTTTCCCGAAGACGGCGGCGGCTTTAATATTATCATAGACGGTCATCTCCGGAAAGGGACGGACCACCTGGAAGGTGCGGGCCATTCCCAGGTGGCAGATCCGGTCCGGACGCCACCCGCCAATGGATGTCTCCGAAAAAAGGATCTCCCCCTCAGAAGGGGTGAGAAACCCGCTGAGCAGGGCGAAGAGGGTCGTCTTGCCCGCCCCATTCGGTCCGATGAGGCCGACGATTTCCTCCGGCAACAGCTCAAAGGAAATGGAGGCCAAGGCCCGCAGGCCTCCAAAGTCCCGGGAGAGATTTTTCACTTTCAATAATGGGGCTGGGCTGATGTCCGGGGACCTCATGAGGGATCAATCCAATAGGTTTCAAAATTAAATCACGAAATCATCGTTTCCCAGGCCTGTCAAGAAAAAAAGGCAGGGTCGAAAACGACCCTGCCTGAGGTGGGGTAGGTTAGTAGGGATATTGCTTTCTGTGTTCGGTCTTAATCCTGGGGATCGCCCTTCGAACTTTTTCATGCCTCGGCGCGCCCGTGCCGGGCATGGGAGTTTAATGCGAGAAAAACCTCCTTAACCCGCACCATGGCTCATAATCAATAATCAATTGTCAATTAACAATTGATTATTGATTATTAAAGTAAAGGGGAAAACTATTTCCCATGAGGCATGGAGCTCGTCGGCTGGGTGAGATGACAAACGGTACATTTACTGAGGGGACCGTTTTTCCCCTGCCAGCCCAGGAATTTAATGGCGTCATTAGCCTGATTGGTGGGGGCAATGGCATGAGGGCTATCGTGGCAGGCCGCGCAACGAATCCCTTTGTGACCGGTAGAATGGCGGTATAAGGGCTGGTCTTGGATGATAGAGGGATGGCAGGTGTCACACCGCGGTTCATTGAGCCAGGGATTGGGATTCTGGGAGACCTTGGCCAAAGTCCCATGGCAATCGATACAGGTCAATCCTTGCTTAAACATGGTGTCCCGCAAACATTGGGTTTGCGGGCCGGGGTGGCATTGATAACAGCCGTTTATCGTGTCAGGGACGTGGCCGCTGTGTCTTCTGTGCATGGCATTGGAAAAACTGGGCACGTCGCCCGCACCGGGTTTTCCTAGGACATTGGAGGCATGGCATTCGGCGCAGAGGATCGGCCGGCGGTTCATTAGAGCGCCCGTGTGGCCGTTGGGATAATCACCCTGATTTCTCTGGTCGTGCAAGGTTAGAATATTGTTCTCCACCACGGCCAGTGGCAATATTGGGGTTCGCGGTCCCATTATTGGAGTGACAATTATCGCAGTGCATTTCCGTGGAAACCGGAGCCACCGTGATGGTCCGAGCCAGTTCTACCTTGGTCTGGGCATCCCGGACGATCACGGTGGCCAATTGATAGGGATAGGAGGTGGTGGGGGCGGTATCCTGAAATTCGGTCAGGGGAATTCCGTCCGCCTTATAGTGATCTCCATCCAGATCCAAGGTCCCGGACAACCCTTTGCCCGTTAATCCAATATTAGGCTGAAGAGGGGCAGCCAGCCCGAAAAGTTTTTGGGCGTTGGTCCAGAAATTGGATTTGCTGACGGACTCGGTATTATTGGGGAATTCATAGGTCACTTCAATGCCGGTGGTAATGATTTGCGGAGGATCGGCCACCTTGACCACCTGGGCCCAGAGGTTGTTATAGGGCGGCAAGACCCCCAGGTCCTGAAAATTCCGATTATAGCAATGCATTCCGAGATCGTTCCAGGCCAGGACCACATACCCGCTGTTATTATTGGCATTGCCGTTGAAGATCGCAGGCAGGTAATAAAGACCGGCCAGACTTTTACCGGTGATTAGGCTGCCCATTACCCCCGCCAGGAGGAGGATGCCCACCCCTATGATCATTTTAGTTCTTAACCGTTTCATGAACTCCTCCTTCATTCGTTGACCATGGATTTTGAGTTGATATTAATAGGTCGTGAACCCGCCCAGGAAAGCAAAATTTATCCTTATCAGAAAAAGCTATTAGTAATTGTTAGCAATAGCTATACCAACTTGGAATTTAGATCATAAAAGATTATAAGAGCTTAAATTTGTTATGGAAAAAGGTGTCCGGCAAATTTTTTTCAAAACCGGGAGGGAAATCAGTGAATGTTTTTCCAGACAGGTACGCTACCATTGTGGAGGACTCAGTTCCATTTTGGAACATTAATCACGTACGAAGCGTTTGTCAATCACCACGCCTTGGAACGGTTGTTGAAGAAAGATCGATTGCGCCAAACCCGCTCTTCGATTATATTTAAAATATTTTTGGCTAGAGTTAGTCGGGAGCTAGTATTCTTGAATTATCAAGACCGTTACGATCCCCAGTTACTTTCCCCCATTTCCCGTCGCCCGCAGCGGGAGGAAAGCGGCATCGTCGAGCCTTTACCTTTTTGGGGAATGGATGTCTGGACGTCTTACGAACTATCTTGGATAAATCCCCAGGGGAAGCCTAAAATCGCTTTAGCGACCTTCTATTTCCCTGCGGATTCCCCCCGGCTCATCGAATCGAAGTCGTTCAAACAATATTTGAATTCCTTTAACCAGACCCCTATTGAAGATTCTCAATCGCTGCAGACGATCCTTACGCAGGATCTGAGTCGAGCCTGCGGCAGCCCGGTGGAAGTCGTCCTGAAATCAGCGGAGCTTTTCAGACAGGAACGAATCGAAGAGCTTCCCGGCGAATCGCTGGACCGCCTGGAAGTGGATATCAGCGAATATCGGGTGAATCCGGATTTTCTCGCCGCCGGCGCCCCGGTGGTGGAAGAGACCCTGGTTTCAAATTTGTTAAAAACAAATTGTCCGCTCAGCGGGCAGCCGGACTGGGCCGCTATTCAAATCCGTTACCGGGGGCCGCGCCTGGATCGAGCCGGTCTTCTCAGATATCTGGTTTCCTATCGGTTGCACCAGGACTTCCATGAGAACTGCGTCGAGAAGATCTTCATGGATCTTTGGCTCCGCTGCCGCCCGGAGAAGCTGACCGTCTATGCCCGCTACACCCGCCGGGGAGGGATCGACATCAATCCTTTTCGCACCAATTTTGAAACGACCCCACCGGTCCACTTCCGAACCGCCAGGCAGTAAGAAGCTTGAAACTTGCATCGGTCTTGATGCGATTTTGCTGGATGGAAGGGCAGGGGGGGCGTTTATTGCAAGTATCGGATTTTTTGTTCTTGACCGAAGGAGGCGATTCAATAATACTACCACGGTAGAAATAAAGGCCACGGATGGAGAAAAATCAAGGAGGAAAGAAAGATGAAAATGAAATGTATGTTGGCGGGCTGGTTGGGTCTATTTCTGTTGCTGGCCTGGGGTATTCAACCGCTGGCTGCGGCCACCCAGATAAAAAAATTGGGGAGAAATCCTTTTTATCAAGCGAAAGGACTGAAGGCGGAAGCGGTTTTCCCTCTCCTCTCCCGTTTAAAGAAGAACGTTAAGCTTGGATTTGTCAAAGCGGGAGCGCCCGAGCTTTATGAACCTTTTATGGAACAGCTTAAGAGCGCCAAGCCGGAAGCGGTGACCGTTCAACCCGGAGAGGCCTTTAAATGGATGATCTATAAAAAGAAGGGGAAGATTGCGGTCTTAAAGGATCCCGTCTGGGCCGGAAAGACCTCCTTTCAGGCCTATCGGCTGGTTGTTCGGCATAGCGAACGCGATCATGTTTTCATTATTCCGCTCATCTGCTTGAACATTTCCTTAAAAGAGGTTATCGACGTCCCCAAGGTGGCGGCGCCTCCTCCCCCACCGCCCAAAGAAGAACCCAAGGGTACCGCCCCGCCAAAAGAAGCGACCGGACCCCCTCCGGGAGCGGTTACCCCGCCTCCGACCCCTGCGCCCTCTCCAACCCCTGCAACCCCCGCGCCCCCGGCGGCGGTTGAAAAGCCCAAGGTCGAGGGCAGGAAAGGATTTCTGGTCGCGGATTTTGGTCCTTTAATGCGATTTGACGTTTCCGCCTTCGGGATGGTTCGTTTAGGGTATCGGTATAAGTTTGCCGATCAGTTGGCCTTGACCGGTCTGGCGGGGTTTGCGGGGCTGATCAGAGGGGAAAACGACAATTCGGCCTTTCTGGCGGATGCCATTTTCACCTATCATCCGTCAAAAAGAATTTACCTGGGAGCGGGAGCGGGCCTCTGGGCAACCAGTGAGGACTCTAAAGGCGATCTAATCCTGGAGATCGGCTTTCCGATTACCGATGAACCCAAAGGGACGAATTTTGAGTTTTTCATCGAGGGTCGGTCGGCCTTTGACCAGTTTGGTGACTGGACTAAATACGGTCGAGTAGGAGGCGGGTTGCGGATCCTTTTCTAATCCGTCCTCTTTGGTTTATTCGCACTCGGAAGGGCCGGGGCTAACACCCCGGCCCTTCTTTTTCTATCCGAGAAAAAAGTCGTTCTTGGACTTTTTTCTCGGCATCAGGACTTGATAAAATAAAATCTCCTGTGCTATGAGAGGTAGACCGACGATTGCTGAAGGAAGGGAAAACCTCGATGGTAAAAAAATATCGTCCCTTAGACCCCGATCAACTTCGAAAGACCTGCGATCCGGACAGTCTGGGATTTGAGAGTTCAGCCGAACTAGCTGCCGGCCCGGTACGGGTGCTGGCCCAGGACCGGGCCGTCAAGGCCCTGACCTTCGGCATGGGCCTGGGAGGATTGGATTTTAATGTCTATGTTGCCGGTCCTTCCAAAACGGGCCTGACCTACATTACCCGGACCCTGGTGGAGGAAGAGGCGAAGAAAAAGGGCCGACCTCGGGATTGGTGCTACGTCTACAACTTCCAACTGGCCGATCAACCCCAGGCCTTGTCCCTGCCCGCCGGTAAAGAAGTCATCGAGGCCGTCAAAAAAAGGCGATTTCACGTCTATGCCATAACCGGAATCGAAGAGGGTTTGGAAATCCTTACCGGGAAAAAGATCGGGAGAAGGAAAAAAGATGACGAAAACTCTCCAACCGACCATAAAGAAGATCCTCTCAGTCCTCCGCTGATTAAGGGATTTCCTTTAGGCTTAATCTCTTAACCGGTCCGGGCTGCAGTGGACCTCCAGGAGCAGATTTCCACGGTGCCCTCCGGTTGCCGGATCATCCCGCCCTTTCGAGACGGGCACATTCACTTTTTTCAAGACGGCGCGCCTTTAGCGGTTGAGGGGGCTTTAACTACCCTGCAGGTTTACGCCCGGCAGGGGATTTCTGTCCTTTGGGATATGGGCAACCGTGAAGGAGTGGGGCTTCGTCTAAAAAAGGCCCTGGACCGGCAAGAGGCCCCCTTGGTCCGGCTGAAAACCGCCGGTTACGCCCTGCACAAGAAAGGTTTGTATGGAGGTTTTTTAGGCCGAGGGGTGGAGGGAATAAAAGAAATCCGGCAGGCGGTCGCCGACATTTTTCAGGAGGGGGGCGACTTGGTGAAGGTGGTTCAATCGGGGATCGTATCCTTGAAAAATCTCGGGCGAATCACCTCCGGAGGATTTACCCGGGAGGAATTCCGTTGCCTCGTCGAAGAGGCCAGCCAATACGGATTGCCCGTTCATTGCCACGTAAATTCCGACCAGGCCATTCGGGAGGCGGCCTCTTTTCCGATTTCCTCTATTCAGCACGGTTTTTTTATTTCCGAAGAAACGCTCCACCTTTTAAAAGAAAAAGACATTCATTGGACCCCCACCCTGTATGCCTTGGCCCATTTAAAAAACGGTCTCCCCGCGGAACAGAAAGGCGCGCTGGAAAAAATCGTGGAAGCGCACCTGGAATCAATATTCCGGGCGGCCCAATTGGGGGTTCGTCTGGTAGTCGGCACCGACAGCGGTTCGCCGGGGGTCTCGCCGGGTTGTTCCTTCCTGGAGGAAATGGCGCTTTTCAAAAAGGCCGGATTGGGTCTGGAACAAATACTCTCCGCGGCCTGTCTCGACCCGGGGGAAATAGTGAAAGGCAATTATTTGCTCGTGAAGGACGATTTTATCCGGGAAGGGAACATTGAGAAGGCTTTCAGACTGGGAAAGCCCTGGCCGCTGATACCGGGGGAAGCGACGACTAGAAATCGATGAATTCGTTCCTTCCCGGGCCTTTGAGTTAGTCTGGATTCGCATTTTTTTCTTTTAAAAATCGAGGGGATTGACTATAAACAAGACAGCCAGGAAAGAAAGAGGAAGGGGATGAAACGACTCAATCCGGATTATGTAACCGCGGTTTGCCGGACGGTAAACCAGTGTCCTTATTTTCAATTAATCTCCATGTCGATCATCGAATTGGGAGAAGGGACTTCACTGCTGGAGGTCTCCCTGGGGGAGAAACACCTTCAGCCTTTTGGAATGGTACATGGCGGTGTTTTTTCCTCCCTGATTGACGCCTCCGCCTTCTGGGCGGTCTACCCTTTACTGGATGAGGGTCTGGGGTTGACCACCGTGGAAATGAAACTCAACTACCTTTCCCCAACGCTCAAAGGAAAGATGGTGGCTAAGGGGCAATGCCTTAAATTGGGAAAAACCTTAGCCCTGGGGCAATCCGAGATCCATGATCAGGAGGGTCGCCTTCTGGCCCACGGCACGGCCACTTTGATGGTCCTGCCGGGTTTATCCCTGGGCCCTGGCGAGTCATTTCCCCCCAAATTCATGCCCGGCTCAGAGTTTAGCAGCTCAGTCTGAGATAGGGCCTTCGTGGCCATACCAGATATGGGGGATAACCATCCAAAAGGGCGAAACGTCATATTAAATAAATCAAGGAGGGTTTTATGGGACCGATTAATAAAATTATGGCGGCTGTTGATTTCTCCGATTATTCCAAGGCTACTCTTAAGTACGCGGCCCTTTTAGCCAGCTCCGTAAACGCCGTTCTGGTAGTGGCCAATGTCCTCAACCAACGGGACGTGGAAGCCATCCGCAAAGTAGAGGTGGAAGGTATCGGGGTTACCGTGGAAAAATATATCGCCGATCAGAAGCGCAATCGAGATGCCGAAACCGACCAACTGTTGAAAGAAAGCAGTTGTCAGGATCTGCGGGTGGTCCGGGTCTTCCGGGTCGGCGTTCCCTGGGTGGAGCTTCTGGAAATCGTCAAGGATCAGGGAGTAGATCTGGTGGTCATGGGGACCAAAGGGCGAACCAATATCGCCAACACCCTTTTTGGATCCACAGCGGAAAAGGTTTTTCGCCGTTGTCCGGTGCCCATCCTCTCCGTTAGAGGGAAAGAGCACGAAACGATCGCCTGTTCCCGAACGTTTTAGGTTGTAAATAAGCCTCGGTGACCTGCAAAAAGGCCAATAATCAATAATCAATAATCAATTGATAATTGACAATTGACAGCTGAAAACTCTCCAAAACCTTAGGTTTTACTGGAACGTTTGTTTAAGCAACGTCTGTTTGGTCCGCAGCAGCTTTTGGCTAAGGCTGATATGATAAATATGAGGGTTTTGGAAACGTTTATGTTCCGGTCCCAACCGGTCTAAATTGCGGTGTGTGTTTTTCTGGATTTCCGGCAGGGAGGGCCTTGAGTAAACCAAGGCCCCTTTTTTGAAAATCGGGACCAATAATTCGGAACGTAAAAATCGAGCCGGGTACATTTTGCGGAGATGGGGAATGGTGGGATGGTAGACCCGGAGCGCCTTGGATTCCGGCACTTCTCCCTCCAGGAACATCACGTCCCCCCGCATGAAACCATTAGGATCAAAAAAGCGAATAACTTTCTTCATCCCGGGGTTGGTCACTTTTTCAGGATTGTCGGACCTTTTTATTTTGGGGACCATTCGACCCGCTTCTTCGATGCCGGTCAGTTTATAAACGCCGCCCAGGGCCGGGTTGGAGTAGGCGGTCACCAGTTTAGTCCCCACACCCCAGGTGTCGATTCGACCGCCCTGTTTCTTGATGCTTTCGATGATCCATTCGTCCAAATCGCTGGATGCAAAAATCTTGGTCTGCTGGAAGCCTTCTTTATCCAACATTTTTCGGGCTTCCTGGCTGAGATAGGCCAGGTCCCCACTGTCCAGACGGATACCGCTCAGCTCTCCCCGGCCCTGGGACCGCATTTCTATTCCCACCTTAATGGCGTTGGGCACCCCGCTTTTCAGCGTATCATAGGTGTCCACCAACAAGAGACTGGCCTCGGGGTAGAGGCGGCAATAGGTCCTGAAAGCCTCCAGTTCGGACGGAAAGGATTCCACCCAACTGTGGGCCAGGGTCCCCCGGACCGGGATTCCGAACAGCTTGCCGGCCAGAACATTGGAGGTCCCCTGGGCGCCGCCGATAAAGGCCGCCCGTGCGGCCCCCAGGGCGGCATCCGGACCATGGGCTCGGCGAAGTCCGAATTCCACCACCGGGTCCCCCTCGGCGGCGATGCAGACCCGGGCGGCTTTAGTGGCGATGAGGGTCTGAAAATTCATGATATTTAGAAGGGCCGATTCGATAAATTGGGCCTCGGGCAGGGAGGCGGTTACCCGGATAATGGGTTCCCCGGGAAAGACTAAAGTGCCCTCGGGAATGGCATAGAGGTCCCCGGCGAAATGAAAATTTTCCAGGTAGGAGAGCACCTTCTCCGGGAAAATGGCGAGCCCTTCCAGATAGGCCAAATCGCGCGCGGAAAAATGGATATGTTGAATATAATCGATCAACTGTTCCAGGCCCGCCGTAACGCAATATCCGCCGGCATCCGGAACTTTCCGAAAAAAATAATCGAAGTTGGCCTGTTGATTCTCTTTGCCGCTGGCGATATACCCACCCAGCATGGTTAATTCGTACATGTCGGCCAAGAGGGAAAGATTACGCATGGATTCCAATCCGAAAATAATTTATACTTCAATAATTACCACGTTAGGGACCGGCACTTCAACCATAATCGGGTCCGGTCGGTATGGGACCCTCATTGGAGACCGAGAAATTTTTTTTGACGCTTCGCCCTTTTGGGTGGGTAGCCCCCAGATCTGGTATGGCCGCCGGGTCTCGGTGAAAGGGTTTTCCAAAGGTACTCCGGACTTCGAATCCGGGCCTAAGTGTTTAAGTTTATTTAAAGCAGGCCCAAACCCCGTATTTCTTGGCGCCTCCCAGGCTGGCCCTGCCTCCTGGAAGATTTGAAAACATAGGGGCCGGGTTAGAACCTAAAAAGCAAGGTGGAAAACCCTTTCGCCGAGACCCGGCGGCCACGGAGGCCCGAATTCAGTCTAAGCTACTACCTATTGTGGCCACCCACCCAAAAGGGCGAACAACCTCTTTTTTAACTTTAGGAAAATCATGCGGTCTAAAGGGTTAATTATTCGAAGAGGAGGATGTATATGAAAAAAATAGTTGTGTTTATCGTCTGGTTAGCTTTGCTGCTGTCCTCGGGAACCCTTCTGGCGTACTCCCCTCTGCTGGATGTTAGTGTGGTCACCGAGCAGGGACCCGGTCTGCCACTATATCCGGTGGACTCCGGGCAACCGAATACCTATCGAGCTTATCTGGAAGCCATCCGGGGGGAACGGTACAGTATCCGAGTTAAAAATCACACCCCCTATCGGGTAGGGTTGGTCATCGCCGTCGATGGGCGCAACATTATTTCCGGGAAAAAGTCTTTTCTGCAGCCCCAGGAACGCATGTACATCCTCGATCCGCAGGGCTGGGGGTATTATGACGGATGGCGCAGTTCGAATAACCAGGTGAACACCTTTTACTTTACCGAGGCCGGTGGCTCCTATGCCGGCGCCTGGGGAGATTATTCCGCCATGGGGGTCATCGCCGTGGCGGTTTTTCCGGAAAAAAGACCGCCGGAACCGCCGGTCTATGAACGCGGGGGGACCTATGGGCATCAAGACAGGAAAGAAATGCCCGGACAAAGCGCTCCCCAGGCCATGAGGCCCCGGACGGAGGCCCAACCGGGAACCGGTTATGGGGAAGAAAAATATTCCCCGGTCATCCGGGTGGATTTTGAACCGGAGCCGGTGGCCGCGGAAAGGCATTTTCTGAAATATGAGTGGCGCGAGACCCTTTGCCGCAAAGGAATCATCGACTGCCGCCCCCCGCACCCCCGGAACCGTTTCTGGGATGATAACCGGGGATATGCCCCACCACCGCCTAGAAGGTAAATCCCGTACTATGGCCGGCAGTTAGTTTTTGAACCGCAGAATATCGAACAAGGCAATCAGTTATTTTTTGATCGGTCCGGGAGTTTTAATTTCCGTTTTAGGACCGGCCGGAGGGAGGCCCAACCGCTGGCGCAGGGTCTCTTCCGGCATCAATCCGGAATGAACGATTCCATCGGAAAAAATAAAAGTCGGGGTGGAAGCAATCCCTTTCTTGTGCAAAAAAGCCAGACTCTCGTCCACTTTTTTTACCCCTTCAGCGCACTGGTTCTCTGATTTATAGCCCTTTTCCAGGCCTTCCAAGCCTTTCTTGTCGCAGATAATCGAGATACATTGTTCCTTGGCGCCTTTATGGCTGGGGAGCGGAAAGAAGATATAGCGAACCGTTAGCTCCCCTTTATCGCCGATCTTCTTAATAATAGCTTCCGCCTGCTTGCAATAGGGGCATTGTGGGTCGGTAACGAAATAGAGGACTTTATCGCCCTTTCCGTGGGAAAAGGCGGTTAAGGCCTCCAATTGATGGAGATCATCGGCCCCCATGCGGTTTAAAAGCTGCGTGGCCTCCATGGTCAGGTTGCGTCCGCTCTTGGTCTCTATCAGATTGCCGAGCAGAAAAAAATCCCCCTGGCCGTCCGCATAAAGGAGACGGATTTGGCCCCCCAGCTTGACCTGTACCTGACAAAGTCCTTTGACTTCGCTGGGTTGAATGGCGCCCAGTTCCACGTTGGGAAAGAGCTTTTTCAAGGAAGCCTGAACTTTATCGGGAGGGGGACATTGGGCTGACGCCTGGACGGCGCCCACCAGAAAACAACCCATCAGAAGCATTGTAAAACAGACGACCAGCCGTTGATCAAACCGCATAGTATCCTCCCAAGCATCAAGGTAGCATCGAAATAATTCGAATGTTTCCGAGTGTAACCCAATCGGTCTAAAAAAGAAACCCAAAATCCGATAAAAAAAGGGCCGATGCGAACATCGGCCCTTGGAGGAGTTAAGGTTAACCGTAGACAGCCGGCTTAGCGGTGGGTATCCTGAACCATTCCTCCGAAAACCGCCGTAGCCGCTGCTACCGTCGTCAAGGGTTTAAACAATCTTCGCAACGCCGCTTGGCGGGTGATTCCCCGTCCTTCGGCTGAAGCAAACTTATAGTATAGTTTTCGGTCTTCCAGGACCAGGTAGACGGTCCGAAGATCGTCGGGATCCAAGAGGCTGGCCTGAGGAAATTTTTTCTTCACCTCGGCCAAACGTTTCTGGGCCTTGTCCAATATTTCATTCCGGTCACCGAAGCTCATGGCCCCGGTGGGGCAGGTCTTGACGCAGGCTGGGAGCATCCCGATTTTCACCCGGTCAAAGCACATGGTGCATTTAACCAGGAGTTTGGTTTTCTTGTCCACCCGGGGGATATTGTACGGGCAGGCATCCAGGATGTCTTTGGCCTTGAGCTTTTTGGTTTTATCCGTATAAATGACGGCGCCGGTGGCCTCGTCCTTGAGGATGGCGTCTTTGATCTGGGCATCGGCCGCCTCTTTGCAGGGCGGTTCCACACAATGGCGGCATTGTTCCGGAAAGAATAACCAGACCGGCCGGCCGGCCACTTCGGCCTCGTTAAAGTGAACGAGCTTGTAGCAGGTGGAAGACAGATCCGGCGGGTTTTGGTGACTCCCCCGGTTGACCGTGTATTCGGTCCCCAGTTTGTTCCATTGTTTGCAGGCCACCTGGCACCCCCGGCAGGCCGTACATTTGGATGTATCTACAAAGAAAGATTTATCTGCCATTCGGGTTCACCTCCCTTATGCCTTCTTGGCCTTGTGGGCCGGTTGTTTGGCTAACTTGGTTACATTGGCCATGAAGGCCTTGGATTCAGGGATCATGGTATTGGGATCGCCCACCGTCGGGGTCAGCAGGTTGGCGCTGTCTCCGCCGTTCTTGGGGTGGAGCCAGCCGTAATGCCAGGGCAGTCCGATCTGATGAATGGTCTGGCCGGCGATCAGAAAAGGTTTCAAGCGGAAGGTCACAATGGCCACGGCTTCTACTTGCCCACGGGGGCTGGAGACCAGGACCCGTTCCCCGTTCTTGATCGCCTTCAGTTTGGCCAACTCCTGGCTCATTTCCACGAACATTTGCGGTTCGGCTTCGATCAACCAGGGCAGCCAGCGGCTCAAGACTCCGGTCTGCCAGTGTTCGGTTACCCGGTAAGTGGTACAGACCAGCGGAAACTTGGGATCGCAGGAGGAGAATTTATCCAGGCCCTCCTTGAAAATTTTGACGACCGGGTTGATCATCTGACCGGACATCAGGTTTTTGTCGATGGGACATTCCAACGGTTCGTAGTGCTCGGGGAAAGGCCCGTCGGCCAGCCCGGGACCGAAGACTGAAGCCACCCCGTCCGGTTTCATGATAAAGGGGTAGAAACCCGTCTTATCCATGGGAGGCCAGCCGCCGTCCGGCACATCGCCGACCCATTTCTTGGTCTCGGCGTTCCATTTGACCAGCGCCCGCTTCGGATTGCGGGGATTTCCTTCCAGATCCACCGAAGCCCGGTTATAAATAATCCGCCGGTTGAGGGGCCAGCACCAGGACCATTCCGGATAGAGGCCCAAGCCGGTGGGATCGCCTTTTTTACGCCGGGCCATCATGTTGCCGGCTTCGGTATAGCTGCCGGAATAAAGCCAGTTTCCACAGGCGGTGGTCCCGTCGTCCTTCAGTTTGGTGAAATTGTCCACCATTTTTCCGGTGGTCAGGTCAATCCCGTTAATCTCTTTGGCCACCTGGTGGATATCAAAATGCCCGTTGGTTTCATAGTCCCATTTCAGATTCAAAATGGGGCCGGCCGGGGCCCCTGGGCCTTTTTCGTAGAGGGCCCGGACTTTTTTAAACAGTTCATAGATGATTTCCGCATCCGGCCTGGCCTCTCCGGGGGCTTTGGCGGCCTTATAGCGCCACTGGGACCAGCGGCCGCTGTTGCTGATGCTGCCTTCCTTTTCCATAAAAGCCGCCGCGGGAAGCTGGAAGACCTCGGTCTTGATCTTCTTGGGGTTTACGCCCGGGCCCTTCCAGAAGGAGCCGGTTTCGCTGTCGAAGAGGTTGACGTTGACCATCCAGTCCAGCTTGCCCAGAGCCTCCCGCACCTTGCCCGCGTTGGCGCCGGAACAGGCCGGGTTCATCCCCCAGGCGAAGAACCCGGTAAAGGCCCCCTTGTACATTTCATCGAAAAGGATCAGCCAGGAGGCGTTTTGGGTGTCCTCCAGCTTGGGAAGCCAGGCGTAACCGAATTCGTTTTCCTTGGTGGCCTTGGCCCCGTAAAAAGATTTCAGGAGACTGGCCATGTACTTGGGCCGGTTCTGCCACCAGTTGGCGCTGCGGGGATCCTTGGTGGTCGGGGTGGTTTTGTTGTAATCGGCCAGCGTCGCCAGCTTGGCTCGAGGGGTGGGCAGATAGCCGGGGATGATGTGGAAGAGCAGACAATGATCCGTGGAGCCCTGGACGTTGGATTCGCCGCGCAGGGCGTTGACCCCGCCGCCGGCGATCCCGATGTTGCCCAGCAGGAGCTGAATAATGGACATGGCCCGGATGTTCTGGGTGCCCACGGTGTGCTGGGTCCAGCCCATGGCGTAGAGAATGGTCGCCGATTTATCGGGGGTCCCGGTGGATCCGTAGGTTTGGTAAACTTTCATCAGATCTTCTTTGGGGGTCCCGGTGATCTCCGACACCTTCTCCAGGGTGTAACGGGCATAGTGTTTCTTTAGAAGCTGGAAGACGCTGTGCTCGTTCTGCAGCGTCAAGTCCTGCTTGGGGATGCCCTTCTCGTCTTTTTCCAGGGACCAGGTGGATTTATCATAAGCCCGCTTGGCGGAATCGTACCCGGAGAAAAGGCCGTCGTTGAAGCCGAACTTGGGATTCACGAGGAGGGAGGCATTGGTATAGTTGGCCAGGTAAAATTCGTCATACAGTTTGTTGTCCAGGATATATTTGATCATGCCTCCCAAAAAGGCGATATCCGTTCCGGAACGTAAGGGGGCATAGATATCGGCCTTGGTGGAGGTCCGGGTAAAACGGGGATCGACGTGAATGAAAACCGATCCCTTCTCCTTGGCGGCCTGAATCCATTTGAAGGAAACCGGGTGGTTTTCGGCCACATTCCCGCCCATGTTGAGGATGACATCGGAATTCCGGAAATCGATATAATGATTGGTCATGGCACCGCGTCCGAACGACTCTCCCAGAGCCGCTACCGTAGCGCTGTGTCAGATACGGGCCTGGTGCTCGATATACACCAGCCCCAGCGACCTCAGGAATTTCTGGAACAGCCAGCATTCCTCGTTGTCCAGGGCAGCGCTGCCCACGGAGGCGATGCCGTTGGTCCGATTGACCACCTGGCCGGCGGCGTTTTTCTCCACAAAGCTGGCGTCGCGGCTTTTTTTGATATTGGCCGCCATCTTGTCCAGGGCCCAGTCCCAGGAGACTTCTTTCCATTTGTCGCTGTAAGGGGCCCGGTAGCGGACCTTTTTCAGCCGGTTCTCGTTGACCGCGATCTGATAGGAGGCGGCCCCTTTGGCGCAAAGGGCTCCCTCACTGATGGGGTGGTCGGGATCACCTTCCATGTTGATGACCTTGCCCTGGCTATCGGTGTGCACGATGATCCCGCAGCCGACCGAACAGTAGCAGCAGATGCTGGTGGTCTCCTTGGCCCCTTTGAGTTTGAATTCCTGGGCATAGATTTCGATGGGTGAAAGGTCAAAACCCAATTGGGTCAGGACCAGTCCGGCAGCGCCGGCACCACTAATCTTAATAAAATCCCTTCGGGTTACGCCCATAATATTCACTCACCTTCCTTTCTTGTTTACTGGTTGGATTTTGGGTTGATCGCTAACTGCAATGAACAAAGCAAAGCGGTCTAAACGTCAGGACTGGTCTCACCTCCTATCGTTCAGTCTATTGATTTAAACAGAGAATTATGATTTGATTTTACAAAGATGATATTGATGATATAGCGGAATAAAAAGGCATTTGCAATAGAAAATTATCATGAAAGTTTAACAAGTTATGTCTTTTGTGACATATAAGGGGAGAAACCCCGGAACAGGATTCAGGTCGAGCGGCCTGGACCGCTCAGGAAATTTCTTCTGCCCCGATCCTTCGGGAAAGGAGGCCCTTATTTCATTACCGCTATCGTCAATCACCCTTCAAACGCCCGGTGAGGGTGACGATTCGTTGGAGGGCTGAAAGATGAACGCCCAAGGCCAACAGCAGGAGGACTCCTAAAATGAATCCCTGTTGCTCCAGCCAGGGCCGCTGGGGCCAGACCAAAGGCAACAGGTCGTTGACTATCGAGCCCACTCCCAGGGTAACCAGTCGTTCAGCCCGGCCGAAGAGTCCTACGGAGGTCGACACCCCCAGTCCTTCTCCCCGGGCCCGAGCATAGCTGACCATGAACGAACCCTGGATGCAGAAAAATATTAAAAGGGTAACCCCTAAAAAAAGGCGGGGCACCCGGATGACCACGGCCGCCCAGAGACCCAGGTAAATAAAAAAATCGCCGTAGCGATCTAAAACGGAATCCAGGAAAGCCCCGGAAAGGGAGGTTCGACCCGTTTTTCGGGCCAGCGCCCCGTCCAAGGTATCCAGGACCCCGGCGACTAATATGGTCAGACCTCCCAGCCAGAAGGAATGGATGAAGGCCGGAATAACCAGGATACTGAATAAGAGGGCTGAATAAGTCAGGTGGTTGGGTTGGAAGACGGAACGGTGGAGCAGGGCGGTCGGGCAGGCTTCCACCCAGTGCAAATAGAGTCGACCCAGTTTACTTTCCCGGAGCAATCGTGAAGTCCCTGGCCAAGTATTCTTCCATCTGCCGTCGCGCCTCCGCTTCCTCTAACTGGAGGGGTGGATGCTTCATAAAATAGGCGGCGGCCGGCAGTAAAACGCCGGCCTCTCCCCGGTCCCTGGCCAGCCGGCAGTAGCGGACGGCATCGATGACTACCCCGGCGCTGTTGGGAGAATCCTGAACCGACAAGCGGGCCTCCAATTCAAAGGGTACCCCGCAAAAATTGGCGGCTTCCAGGCGGAGGAAACAAACCTTATTATCCCCCTGCCAGGGGACGTAATCGGAAGGGCCGATGTGGATATCTTCTTCGGCCAGCGGAGTGCTCAGTTGGGATTGCACCGCTTCGGTTTTGGATATCTTTTTGTTTTTTAAACGGGATCGTTCCAGCATATTCAGGAAATCCGTATTCCCACCGGTATTCAGTTGGTAGGTCCGCAGGATCCGGGCGCCCCGCTCTTCAAAAAGATGGGCCAGAATCCGGTGAATGATGGTCGCTCCCACCTGAGATTTAATATCGTCTCCCACCAGGGGGATCCCTTTTTGCTCAAACATTTGGGCCCATTCCGGACTAGAGGCAATAAATTCAGGAATGCAGTTGACCAAACTGACCCCGGCCGCCAAACAGCAACGGGCATAATAACGGGTGGCCTCACGGGAACCCACCGGCAGATAATTGACTAAAATATCGGTCCGGGTTTCCCTCAGGACCCTTTCGACCTCCACCGGTTGTTCTTCAGCCGGCAGAAAGGTCCGCTCCGGCGGATATTCCAGCATATGCGGGGCCACTCCATCCAAAAGAGGTCCCATTTGAACCGTAATGCCGTAATCGGGAAGGTCTTTCCAGATGGGAAAGACGCAGTTCGGGAGGGCGAAAACGGCTTCCTGGAGCGGGCGGCCCACTTTACGGCGATCAATGTCAAAGGCGGCTACGACCTCGATGTCCTCCGGATCGTAACCTCCCAGGTTTTTATGCATCAACCCCAGATGAACCGTAGGATTATGACGATAGTATTCGATGCCTTGAATCAGAGCGCTGGCACAATTTCCTAAACCGCAGATAGCCGTCCTGATCTTGCCCTTGCCCATTCAACATCCTCCAATCCTCTGACCAATAAGGAGTTCCGGTAAGTGAACGGGACCGATTATAATCCCTTGAAAATAAAAATCAACCAAAAAGGTCGGCTTTTATTCCATTAACTTATTAATAAAAAAGGAAAAAGACCTTTACTCTTTTCCGGCTCGGCAAGTTGTGATAAATTAGTCCCTATGGAACGCGTCTTCGCCATTGGGGACATCCACGGTTGTCTGGATAAGTTAGTCCCCCTGATGAACCTGATAAAAATCAATCCGGATCAGGACCTGTTGGTTTTCATCGGAGATTACATCGACCGGGGCGCTCACTCCCGGGAGGTGGTGGATTACCTGGTTGACTTAAAACTTCGACTCCCGGAATCGATCTTTCTGTTGGGCAACCATGAACAGATGCTTTTGGAATACCTCGACGGACGGAACAGCGATGCTTTTCTCTATAACGGCGGAGAAAAAACGCTGCGCAGTTATCTGGGATCACAATCCGCCGGCCTGCCGGGAGCGACTGAACCCTGGATGCCCGCCGCCCACCAGGCCTTTTATCGATCCCTGTTGCCCTATTTTGAATGGGAGGAATATGTCTTTGTCCATGCCGGGTTGCGCAACGGCATCCCCCTGGAGAACCAGGACCTTTTCGATTTAATTTGGATTCGAGAAGAATTCTTCTATTCCGATTATGATTTTGGAAAGAAGATTGTATTTGGACATACCCCCTTCCCTCAACCCTTTATCCATAACCAACGAATCGGAATTGATACGGGAGCGGTCTACGGAAACCGTTTAACCTGTATCGAATTGCCGGCCGTCAAATTTTATGCGGTTTGATCGGAAATCACTTCTCCGTGGCCGCCCGGGTCTCAGGGAGAGGGTCGTTAACGCTCCATTTTCGGTTATTTTTATTGACCCCCATCAGGTTTTTTGTTAATAACTAAAAGAAAATTCAAGGAAAGTTGTAATAGTCCCGCGGATTAAACTGATACGACGCCAAGGAGGGAGCAGATGAAGGTAAAACACTGGATGACCAAAGACCCCATTACGGTTTCCCCGGAGACCTCGGCCGTGGAAGCTCAGAAAATCATGAAAGAAAATAAAATCCGACGACTTCCGGTGGTCGACAAAGGCAAATTGGTGGGGATGGTGACCTTTCGCAACCTCATCGAGGCCGCCCCTTCCTCCGCCAGTTCCTTGAGCATTCATGAATTGAATTACCTGATCATGAAGATCAAGGTCAAAGACTTAATGAAAAAGAAGGTGATCACGGTCTCCCCGGAAGATACCGTGATTGAAGCCATTGTCCGGGGCGTAGAACAAGGGATCGGGGGCTTCCCGGTAGTGAATGAACAGGGCCAGTTGGTGGGCATTATCACCGAGACCCAGATCGCTCGGGCCATGATCCAGCTTTTCGGGACCGAGGCCAGAAAAGAGATCATCTCCCTGGAAAACGTGGACCTGCAACCGGGGACCTTTGGAAAAATCGTCACGCTGGTGGAAAAAGTGGGGATCAATATTATTAGTATGTTTTCTTTGCCGCGGAGGACCACGGACCTGTTGCGCGTTTATATCCGGATCAAATCCGGACAGCGGGAAGAGGCCATCGCGGAACTAAAAAAGGCGGGTTATGAAATTGCTGATTAGTTGCCGGTTCAGACAGTCGACCTGGGGAAGGCCCTGGTCGGCAGGGCCTTCTTTTTTGCGATTCCGACGGAAAAGCAATATCCTCGCGGTCTGCTCCCTGACCGCGGCTTTTCTGATTTTGTGGGGTTCACCGGTCGCCGTGCGGGCCGAGGTGGCCGATCGCATAGTGGCGGTGGTCAACAACGAAATTATTACCTGGCTGGAATTGGAAAAAAAGATGGCCGAGGTCCTGCCCCCCGGAACGCCCAACAACCCGGAGATCCAAAAACAGGTCCTCTTCCAACTAATCGACGAAAAATTATTGGCCGTCCAGATCCGGAAACTCAATCTGCAGGTCAGCAAGGAAGAAATAGATAAGGCCATCGCCCGGATTCGGCAGGATCAGGGGATGAAAAGCGATCAGGAATTCGACGCCGCTCTGGCTCGGGAGGGGCTGAAGGAGACGGATCTGCGCGCGCGGCTGAAAGATCAGATTTTACGTTTCAAGCTGATCAGTCGCGAGGTCGGCAGTAAACTCATTTTTTCCAAGGACCAAATCGACGCCTACTACCAGAAAAATAGATCCAAATTTGAAGGGGGGGAGCGGCTCCATTTGGCCCAGATCACCATCTTAAACGCCGATTATCCCAGCCCGGAGGCCGCCAAAGCCCGAATCGAGGAAATCGCCGCTCTCCTCCGGCAAGGGGAACCTTTCGCCTCCCTGGCCCAGAAATTCTCCCGGGATGCTTCCGCCCCCCAGGGGGGGGATTTGGGTTTTTTCCCCTTGTCGGAGATCGATTCCTCTTTAGCGCAAGCCCTGGCTCCCCTTAAACCCGGCGAAACCACCCCGGTGCTGAGCCTCCCCGAAGGCTGGCGGCTGGTTCAATTGGTGAAACGGGAGACCACCCAAGCCCAAGGCCTCGAAGAGGTCCGGGACAAGATTCAGGAAATGCTTTATCAGGAGGAGGTCGAGGCTCGGGCCGGGCAGTGGCTGCTCAAATTGCGGGAACGTACCTCCATCCAGATCCTGCTCTAAAGAATCTCTCCACCATGATCATTTCCATCCGCCAGGGACCGCAATACCTGAATCAAACCGTCACTGTTCAAGGTTGGGTGACCCATAAACGATCCAGCGGCCGAGTCCGTTTTCTGGTTTTGCGGGACGGCAGCGGATTATTGCAGGGGGTATTGGTGACCGAACAGGCGGCGCCCGAAATCATCCAAATTTTTGATCAACTGACCATTGAATCCTCCTTGCGGCTCACCGGGATTCTGCGGGCCGACCCGCGAGCCCCGGGAGGGGTGGAAATGGAAATCCAGGATCTTACCATTTTTCAACGGGCCCAGGATTACCCCATTACCCCCAAGGACCACGGCACGGCCTTCCTAATGGAGCATCGTCATCTTTGGCTGCGCTCTTCCCGCCAGCAGGCCATTCTAAAAATCCGGCATGAAATTTCTCGAGCCATTCGGGATTTCTTAAACGACCGGGGGTTCATTGAACTGACGGCCCCGATCCTGACCGGAGCGGCCTGCGAAGGCACCAGCACTCTTTTTGAAACGCGGTACTTTGATCTGGGCCCGGCCTATTTGTCGCAAAGCGGCCAACTGTATATGGAAGCCGGGGCCATGGCTTTTGGAAAGGTCTATTGTTTCGGCCCGGCTTTTCGAGCGGAAAAATCGAAAACCCGACGCCATCTGACCGAATTCTGGATGGTGGAACCGGAAATGGCTTTTGCCCAGTTGGAAGAACTGATGGAACTGGTGGAAGAAATGGTCTGTTTCCTGGTGACTCGATTGCTTTTGACCCGCCGGGAGGAGCTCCAGCAATTGGAACGCCAAGTGGAGCCCCTGGAAAAGATTACCCGCCCCTTTCCTCGCCTGACCTATCAGGAGGCGCTGAAGACCTTGCGGGATAAAGGAATAGCCGTGGCCTTTGGGGAGGATCTGGGCGCGGACGATGAGACGGAACTTTCCCGTTGTTATGAGCAGCCCCTTTTTATTCACCGCTACCCGGCGGCCTGTAAAGCCTTTTATATGAAACGAGATCCCCTGGATGATCGGCTGGTTTTAAATATGGATCTCCTGGCCCCGGAAGGATACGGGGAAGTAGTGGGTGGCTCACAGCGGGAGGAAGACGCGGGACGCTTGTCTCAACGCCTGGCCGAACACGGCCTTTCAGAATCGGACTTGGGTTGGTATTTGGATCTTCGCCGCTTTGGCTCGGTTCCGCACGGGGGATTCGGGATGGGTTTGGAACGGATGGTGGCTTGGCTTTGCGGGTTGAAACATGTCCGGGAGACCATTCCCTTTCCCCGAACCCTGTATCGGATTTACCCCTAGCCAAAAATTTTGGAAATTTTTGGCTGAAAAGGAATGTAGGAATCGAATCATGCCCGCCCTGTCCAGCGAGGTCATTGTCCTCCAGCAAAAACCGGCTGGTGAGTCGGATCTGCTGGTAGACTTTCTCTGTCCCTCGCTGGGGCGGTTAAAAGGAATCGCCAAAGGGGCCAAGAAAAGTAAAAAACGTTTCATCCACTGCCTGGAGCCGCTCAGCCGGTCCCGATTGGAACTTTTTGAAAAACCCTCCAATGTTTGGATGCGAATCGATTCCGGTGAATTGATCGAACCTTTTAACGGAATCCGCAGCGATTTCCGAAAATGGGGGTTGGCGGCCTTCGCCTGTGAATTGATCCAGGAACTGGTCCCGGTGAAAGACCCCAACCAGCCGACCTATGCGCTGTTGCGCGACACCTTGGAAATTCTGGATCGGGAAAAAGGGGATCCGGAAATTGGCCCGCTTTTTCAGTTGAAGCTGCTCCAATTGGCGGGCTACGGACTCTCTTTTGAAGCCTGCCAAGCCTGTGGGAAAAGGGGAGCGGAGATGCAAAAGGCCGTATTTTTGCCGGGCCCGGGAAGGCTGCAGTGCCGGGAATGCACCGACGGACAGAGCGGAATATCGTTGTCGCCGGGGGCCCTCCAAAGTTTACGACAGGCGAACCGGATGGAACTGCGTCAGGCCCTGCGCCTGCGGTTTACCACCGGAACCCGGGCGGAGATTGAAACGCTGTTGGAAAAATTTCGTTATCAGGTTCTGGGCCGGGAGCTGGGCTCTGCCCGGGTCCTCCGGCAAATCCAGGAACCCTACCGCTAGACCGTTTAAGGAGGTAGCGTGCTGACCTTTCAGGATCTTATTCAATCGCTAAACCGGTATTGGGCGGACCAGGGTTGTCTGCTCCTGCAACCTTATGATGTGGAAGTCGGGGCCGGTACCTTTCACCCGGCCACCTTTCTAAGGTCTCTGGGACCCGAACCCTGGAAGGCGGCTTATGTGCAGCCTTCCCGCCGTCCGACCGACGGCCGTTACGGGGAAAATCCCAACCGCTTGCAGCACTATTACCAGTATCAGGTACTCCTCAAACCTTCACCGCTGGAAGTGCAGGACCTTTACTTGAAAAGCCTGGAGAGTTTTGGCATCCGGGCCTTAGACCATGACCTGCGTTTTGTGGAGGACGATTGGGAATCACCCACCCTGGGGGCCTGGGGGTTGGGTTGGGAGGTCTGGCTGGACGGCATGGAGATCACCCAATTCACCTACTTTCAACAATGCGGGGGGATCGACCTGGCCCCCATTTCAGTGGAATTGACCTACGGTCTGGAACGGATCGCCATGTATCTCCAGGAGGTGGATAATGTCTACGATTTAAAGTGGAACCGCGAGGTGACGTACCGCGAAGTCCATCACCGATCGGAAGTTGAATTTTCCACCTATAATTTTGACCAGGCCGACGTGGAACAACTCCGGGAAAGTTTTCGATCCTACGAACAGGAATGCCACCGTCTGGTGAACTTGAAATTGCCCTTGCCGGCCTACGATTTTTGTTTAAAGTGTTCCCATGCCTTTAATATCCTGGAGGCCCGGGGTGCGATCAGCGTTACCGAGAGGACCGGCTATATCGCCCGGGTTCGGGACATGGCCCGCCTGGTAGCTCAGTCCTATCTGGCGTTGAGAGAGGCCCTGGGGTTTCCCTTGCTTGAGGAGTCATCCTAATAATTAATTCAGCCAGGGATCCGGAGAGCAGCTCCGGGATCTTGCCCATGGTGATCTTGTTGAGAAACCGTTGTTCGTAACGGTCGTTGAACTTCTCCACGATCCCATTGCGCCAGGGTTCCCCCATGGGTATGAACCACGGTTCGACTCCGTTATGCAAGCACAACCGGATCAGCAGCCCCATACCACGAGGGTGGACAGGACTGCCCTAAAAGGACATTTCATTTTCGATCTGAAGGTTGTCCGGTATCCCCAGACGTTTCCAAATCGCCCAGATGGCGTCTATAACCTGCTGGCCCGCCTTGGAGACCGAAGGGTGTAGTCCACAACGTTCCGTAGCCGTATCGACTATATTGAGGCTATAAAAGCGTAGGGGGTCCTTTAGATAACACGGACCGACCCAATCACCCTGATGGGTTTGATTCGGTAGCAGCGAAGGAAGTTTCGGATAGGGCTTCCCTTTGGCTTCATATCGCCCTGTTCGACGATGAGTCAGCCCCTGACGATTAATTAACAATTAATTATTGATTATTGATTATTAATTATTAGTATCGCTCGGTTAAGCTGTTCTCTCGCCCCTTTTGTTTTCCTGCTTCGCGGGTGTCCCGCGTAGCCGGCGGGTTTAGTCTTTAAATAAGAATCGACCACCGCTTTTTAGGCGTTTTGTTTTTGCCGTCATCCCGGACTCGATCCGGGATCCAGAGGACCCAGGACCTTCACTGCCCTGGATTCCGGCCATTCGACAATGCTCATGGCCCTGAGCTAGCCGAAGGGCGTTCGCCGGAATGACGACCTAACAAATTGAATGAACATAAATTTTCATCCTTCGGGGTGCCCGCTCCGGGCCTGGGAGTTAAATGAAAATTCAGGAAGAAGAGAAGATGATGGCTCAAGATCTGCTATTGGAAATCGGCACCGAAGAAATTCCCGCCCGCTTTATTCTCGGGGCCTTGGAATCCCTCCGGCGGCTGGCGGAGGAACGACTTCAGCAGGCCCGCTTGCCTTTTCGGGAAATAAAGACCTTCGGCACCCCCCGGAGGCTGGCCCTGTTGGTTTTCGAACTGGAACCGATTCAGTCCGACCAGGAGGAAATTATAATCGGCCCACCCCGTTCGGCGGCCTTCGGAGACGATGGGCATCCGACCAAAGTGGCCCTGGGGTTCGCCCGGGCCAAAGGAGTTTCCGTGGAGGATCTCAGCCTCCTGGAAACCCCCAAGGGGGTTTATTTGGGGTTGAAGAAGAAAATCAGCGGTCGTGGCGCCTCCGTCGTTCTACCCGAATTGCTTCCGCAACTTATCCTGGATTTAACTTTTCCTAAAAACATGCGTTGGGGCAGGTCGAGCCTGCGCTTTGCCCGTCCCATCCATTGGATAGCGGCCCTCTACGGCGCCGAGGTGATCCCCTTCAGTCTGGAGGGAATCGCCAGCGGCCGCCAAACCTATGGGCACCGGTTCATGGCCCCCGGGCCCCTTTCCCTGACCAAGGCCGGTGATTATCCGGAGCGCCTCCTTTCCGGGAAAGTGGTCGTCGACCCCCAGGAACGAAGGTCCATTTTATCCAGGGAATTGGAATCCCAGGCCCGCCGGGTCGGGGGGCGTGTCCTGATCGATCAACAGCTTTTGGAAGAAGTAACCAACCTGGTGGAGTGGCCGGTGCCCGTTACCGGACAATTCGATCCGGATTTTCTTAAGCTTCCCGCCGAGGTTCTAGTGACCTCCATGAAAGAGCACCAGCGTTATTTTCCCCTGGTCAACGAAGGGGATAAGCTGATCAACCGGTTTATTGCCGTCAACAATACTCAGGTTACAGACGAACAGCGGGTCATTCGCGGCCATGAAAAGGTCCTTCGTGCCCGCCTTTCCGATGCCCGTTTTTTTTATCAGGAGGACACCAAGCAACCTCTGGAAGGAAAAGTTGAACGGCTCCGGGGAGTCATTTTTCATTCCCAATTGGGCACTTCTTATGAAAAGGTGGAACGGGTAACCGAACTGGCCGCCTATTTGGCCCGGCTTCTGGTCCCGGAAAAAGAAGCCCTGGTCAAACGGTGCGCGCGGCTGGCCAAGGCCGACCTCACCAGCCACATGGTCGGAGAGTTTCCCAGTCTGCAGGGCGTTATGGGCCGCGAGTATGCCCGGCTGGCAGGAGAAGACCCCGAAGTTGCTCAGGGCATTTTTGAGCACTACCTTCCGCTATCCGCCCAGGACCCCCCTCCCGCTTCAGATACCGGGGCTTTGGTCGGTTTGGCCGACCGATTGGATACCCTGGCCGGCTTCTTCAGTTTAAACCAGATTCCCAGCGGGTCGGCCGATCCTTATGCCCTGCGCCGTCAGGCTCAGGGGATCATCCTGATCACCTGGGCCAGGGACTATGGTTTTTCCTTGGGAAAGGCGCTGGACCAGGCGCTCTCCCTTTACCCCGCGAATTCGGTCCTGGAACCCGGAAGGGTCAAAGAAAACCTTTTAGATTTTTTCGCCCTGCGCCTGGAATATTTATTAACTTCCGAAGGACACAAAAAAGAAGTAGTCGAAGCCGTCCTGGCCGCCGGCTGGCATGACCTGAACGAGGTTCGGCTTCGTAGCCGGGCCTTAAGTCAATTTCAAAATAATATCGAATTTTCTTCATTAACTATCGGATGTAAGAGAGCGTTAAATATACTTAAAGGTATTGATTACACTTTGATAGGAGCCGTTGGGGAGAATTTATTTCAAGAAGAAGCAGAAATTCAATTATATGAAAAAATAAAAGAAAACAAACAAAACTTAAATCAACTTATCGAAAATAGACATTACAATGAATATTTACAAGATCTTGCAAAGTTAAGACCCTATATAGACCGGTTCTTTGAGCAGGTCTTGGTCATGGCTCCGGACGAAAAAATAAAAAACAACCGCTTGGCCCTGCTCTTGGGATTGACCTCCCTTTTTAATCGTTTTGCCTTGTTTTCATTAATGTAAAAGTAAACGCCTAAACCTGTACCAGAGCCAATAATCAATAATCAATTGTTAATTGACAAGGAATAATTGATTATTGATTATTAAAGTCAACAAGTTAGGAATATGCATGCCCCTTTATTTTGAGTCCAAGGAGTGCCCGCCCGGACATCGGGAGGGGGGAGTAATGGCCTCCCCTTCCCCATGCTCGATCCTTGCCCCTCCTGGAGAACCCCCCAGAACGACTACTATATATGGTAGCCTAGGTTTATCCTAATACCCCTTATAGTATTTTTTTCTTTACATCTCCGGATTGCTCCCGTTACAATAGCCTCCATGAGAATCAAACGCCTTGAATTGAACGGTTTTAAGTCTTTCCCCGAAAAAACGATCATCCCTTTCCCCAAGGGGATCAGCGGGGTGGTTGGGCCCAACGGTTGCGGCAAAAGCAATATCGTGGACGCCATCAAATGGGTCATGGGGGAACAAAGCCCTAGACAGCTTCGGGGAAAAGGGATGGAGGATGTCATCTTCGCCGGTTCCAACGGCAAATCTTCGGTCGGCATGGCCGAGGTGTCCCTGGTCCTGGACAATGACAATGGCTCCTTTCCCCCGGAAATGGCCGGCTTCAGCGAAGTGGTCATTACCCGGCGGCTTTTCCGAGACGGGGAAAGCGAATACGCCATCAACAATCAAAACTGCCGCTTGAAAGACATATCCCACCTGTTTATGGGCACCGGAGTAGGCAGCCGGGCGTACGCCGTTATTGAACAGGGTCGGGTAGGGGCGATTATCGATTCTAAACCGGAGGACCGCCGGCACTGGATCGAAGAAGCCGCCGGCATCTCTAAATATAAACACCGAAAACAGGAAACCCTGCGTAAGCTGGAGTCAACCCAGCAAAATATGTTACGGGTCGGGGACGTGATCGCCGAAGTCAAACGGCAAATGAATTCCCTTTACCGTCAGGCCAAAAAGGCCGAACGGTTCAAGGAAGCCCGGCTGGCCTTGAAGGAAATCGAGCTGACACTGACCCTCCGGGATTATGGTGAGATCCAGGAAGAAAAAGCCCGGCTGGAACGGGAATTGGATCTTCAGCAGGGACAATTGCAGACCTCGAAAGATGAAATGACGGCCATTCAAAATCGCCTTCAGCAGATTCAAACGCAGCTTGGCGAAACCGATCGGAGTTTAAAAGTCCTCCAGGAACAGTACTATCAGCAAAAAGGGTCCCGGGAAAAACAGGAAAGCTTCCTCCAACAGCTTCAACGGGAACTGGGAGACTTGGAACGGGAACGTTTGGAGACCGGGCAGGAGCTTAAGGAAATCCAAGCTTGGCTTCAGGACAAAGAGATCGAAGCGCAGACCCTGAAGGAAGCCTTGCAGTCCTTTAAAGAACGGTTGCAGCAAGAACAAGAACGGGTAACCCTTCAGGAGGGGACGGTGAATCGCTTGAAAAGCGAACACCATTCCCATCAGCAGGAATTGGAAAGCAACAAAGATCACCTGCTGAATTCCTTGTCGGAGCAGACCCGGATTCGTAATCTTCGACTGGGACTGATCAAACTCCGAGAAGATCGAAATCTTCGTCTGGCCCGGCAGGAGGAAGAACGCGACCAGTTGAACGAACGCCGGGAACACCTGAATCGCCTTTCCACGGAAGCGACCGAAAAAATCAATCGAGAACAAAAAACCATCGAAGACCTGCGAGCGGATCTGGAGCAAAAACGAGTAGGGCAGGGGGAGCAGGTTGAAATCCGCAAAGAGATCGAAGGGGAGCTCCAGGAACTGGAACGGCTTCTTCTCCAGGATCAGGGACAAATCAAAAACCTCCAGCAGATTCGGGATAATTATCAGAGTTATCAGAACGGCGTCCGTTCCCTGCTGCAGCGCAAGCACCCGACCGGAGACGAAGAAGGAAAGAAGCGGGTTCGCCTGCTGGCCGAGGGGATAGAGACCGAACCCGGGTACGAAGCCGCCGTGGAAGCGGCCCTGGGAGAAAGCCTGCAAGCCGTCATCGTTCAAGATCAGGGGGAAGCGCTGGAGGGCATCCGGCAACTCAGAGGCGCCCAGGCCGGAAAGGCCACTTTTCTCTTGTTGAATCAATCCCAGCCGGCCGAGGCGGAGGAAGGCGCTGACCCCGTTTTTCCGGGCAATGGGTTTCAGCCTTTAATCTCCAAAGTGGTCGTGAAAGCTGAACTGCAATCCTGGGTGCAGCACCTCTTGGGTGAGTTTCTACTGGTTCCCGACCTGGATCAGGGGTTGAAGCTTTGGGAAGAACGGGGAGGGAGAAACGCGCTGGTTACGCCGGAAGGTGATGTGATCAGTCGCCTCGGAGTGATCTCCGGAGGCAGTTCCGGAAAAACGGAATCCGGGATCCTTTTTCAAAAAAATCTGATCCGTCGTCTGGAACGGCAGATTCGAGACGGGGAAATCCAGGTTCGGGAAAAACGAGCAGCCTTGGCGGGCCAAGCCGAAGCCCTGCGGGATCTGGAAGAACAACTGGCCGAACTGGCGTCCCAAATTCGGGAATCGGAAAAAAGAAAATCAGAGCTGGAAAAAATCCAGTTCGGTTATCAGGAAGAGGCCAAACCCCTGCAACGCCGTCTAACCCTGATTGCCATCGAAGAAGAAGAAACCCGGTCCCTGGTGGCTTCTGAAAATTCCGAGGAGGAAATTCACCGAACCCAGGAAGAAACCCTGAACGAGGAAGTCGCCGTCCTGAAAAGCAGGCTCCAGGGCGAAGAAGAAACGGGTAAACGGCTGGAGAAAAACTTGGAGGAGGCCCGGGAGGTCTTAACCCGGATCAGCACCGAGTATTCGGTCCTCAAAGAAAAAGGGGATCACCTCTCCAAAGAAGCGGCCAGTCTGCAGGAAGCCCTGGCGGACAGGCAAAGCCGGCGGCAGCGATTAACGGATCGGCTGTCCGCCGGAGACCGGCGTCGAGAGGATCTCGAAATCAAAATGGCCGAAACCCAGGACGCTCTGCTCCTTTCCCAGACCGAATTAGAAAGGCTGGAAACCCTGATCCAGACGGCGAAGCAGACTTGGGAAAAGGACCAACAGGAGAAAGATCGGGTGGAGACCGATTCCCGGGATAAACGATCCCAAATCGGCGAACTGGAAGCCCGGCACCATGAATTGCAGTTGCAGGCCGCCCAAGGGGCGCTTAAACTGGAACACTTGAAAGAGAAAACCCGGGAACAGTTCGGGTGTGAACTGGAGGAGATCCTGGAAAGGCCGCGACCCAGCGAGGAAGATTTTGCGGTCCTCTCGCAGAAAAGACAAGAACTGAAAGGTAAAATAGAACAAATCGGAGAGGTTAACTTGACGGCCATTGAAGAATTCCAGGCCTTCAAGGAGCGCCATGATTTTTACCAGTCCCAGGAAGAGGATTTGCTGAAATCGATCGATTCCCTGAAAAGGGCCATCCAAAAAATTAATGCCACCTCTAAAGACTTGTTTTTGTCGACTTTTAGAGCCATACAGGAAAAGATGGAACTGGTCTTCCCCGTATTGTTCGGCGGCGGTACGGCTAAGCTTTCGCTGGTGAATGAAGAGGACCCGCTGGAATCCGGAATAGACATTATTATTCATCCCCCCGGAAAACGCTTGACCAGCATGGGGTTGCTCTCGGGCGGAGAAAAAGCCTTGACGGCCCTGGCCCTGGTTTTCTCCATCTATCTGGTTAAGCCGAGTCCTTTCTGCCTGCTGGATGAAATTGACGCCTTCCTGGACGAGGCCAATGTGGAGCGCTTTAAAAAATTCGTCCACGGTCTGGTAGATAACTCTCAGATCATTCTCATCACCCACAACCGGAGGATCATGGAGATGGCTGACGCTCTCTATGGGGTTACCATGGAACAACCGGGCATTTCTAAATTGGTATCCGTCCGTCTCGATAATGTGTTAAATTAATATGTTGAAATGGTTTCACAAGAAAGAAGATGAACTTCCGGAGGGTTTACCCAACGGATCGTCCGAAAAGAACCCGGCCTCCGGGGAAGCAATAAGTCAAGCTGAAGAGCCCCAGGGGAATCGCCAGGGATTTTTTCACCGACTTAAGGAACGTTTAACCAAGACCCGGGAATCGTTTGTCGGACGAGTCGATCAATTGGTTCTGGGGAAAAAAGAGATTGATGACGATCTGTTGGACGAACTGGAAGAGATTCTAATCACCTCGGATTTAGGGGTCGATACCACCCAGGCGCTGATCGCTTTGGTCCAGCAAAAAGTCAAACGCCGGGAATTGGACAACCCGGAACGCCTCAGAGAAACCCTCCAGGAGGAAATATTACGTTTTCTGGAAGCGACGATTCCACCCAGCAATCATGTATCTAAGCCTTTAATTATATTAGTGATCGGTGTCAACGGGGTCGGCAAGACCACCACGATCGGCAAACTGGCGCACCAATACCGGATGGCCGGGAAAAAAGTTATGCTGGTAGCCGGGGATACCTTCCGGGCAGCGGCTGGAGAACAGTTGGAGATCTGGGCCAAACGCTCTCAAGCGGAAATCATTCGCCAGAAAGAAGGCTCGGATCCCTCCGCCGTGGTTTATGACGCGCTTCAGGCAGCCAGAGCCCGGGGAATCGATATCGTGCTGATCGATACCGCCGGACGACTCCACACTCGAGTGAACTTAATGGAGGAATTAAAGAAGATTCACCGAACCATTCAAAAAGAATTCCCGGAAGGGCCTCACCAGACCTTACTGGTCCTGGATGCCACTATGGGGCAGAATGCCATTTCGCAAGCCAGGATCTTTAATGAGGCGATAGCGGTCACTGGTCTTATTTTAACAAAGTTAGACGGCACCGCCAAGGGAGGGATTGTGGTGGGGATCAGCCAGGAACTAAAGATTCCCATTTCTCAGATCGGGATAGGGGAACAAGTGGACGATTTGCAGCCATTCAACCCGCGGGAATTCGTAGAAGCCATATTTAGATAATTCCTTTTATTTTTTTCCTATTTAGTTTACATAATATATCTTATCAGACATTTAGATAGTCAAAACAAAATTAAATGGATCGGCCAAGGACCTTAAGCTGGGAAAAATACGGTCCGAGGCCCGGAGGTACGGGGGCGGGCAGAGGTGGAGGCGACGGCATAACAGGTCAGGCCGGCTGCCTTGGCCGACTGGATGCCCGCCGGGGCATTTTCTACGACCAGGCAGCTTTCCGGATCCTGCTTCAATTTTTCCAACGCCTTTAGGTAAGGATCGGGATTTGGTTTGAACCGTTTTACATCGTCGGCGGTGACGATCGTTTCAAAATAATCGCGGTATCGATGGCCCGCCCATATTTGTTCAACCAGATTCATCCGGGAACTGGTCACTAATCCCAGGCGCAATCCTTGCCGTTGAAATCCCTCGATCAAAGTCAAGGCCTCGGGATAAAGACGGACCTTACTGAGGTACTCTTCCCGGAAGATTCGATTTTGCCGATCGTAGATTTCCAGGATCCGATTCGAATCGATGGGCCGCCCGGTCTTCTGGAACAAATTCTCGATGATATCCAGTCCCATGGCACCTTCATGTTCGTAGATAAATCCTTCTGTTATAAATATACCATCATTTTCAAGTAGTTGCTTCCATGATTGCATGTGATAACTCATGCTATCCACTAAAACCCCATCCATATCAAATAAAATAGCTTTCAAGTTAATTTTATTGACTGTCATAATCCTTTATAATCCCCGGTATTTTTATTTTAATTTGACACCCTACCCTATTTGCCCCTAATATCATAAAAAAAAATAATCTCGACTAAACGCCCAGACCCCTGGCGAAGACCAACGAAACCTGAATATTTAGGGTAAAATCCATGAAAGATATCTCAAGTAGCTGATAAAAATTGCTCCTTAGCTATCGCTCAGAATGAAAAACTTGATCTGATCGACTTTTTGTGAGTCCTTCAGCTTTGTCCTAAACACAAACTTAATAATTAATAATCAATTGTTAATTATTAATACTTAATGTTCTACTTAAAGGAGCCTTTATGGAACTTCAGGCCTTCCCAAAAAAAATACAACCCCATTTGTTGCCGAAGGTTGGCGGGCGATTGGAGTATAACTGTTTAAACTGCGGCGGGAATCAGGCCATCGAAACGCTGCTGTACACCTGTCCAACCTGCGGAGGGGTTTTGTTGATTGAAAACCGGGACGATCGGGCGCTGACCTCCCGCTCCGGGACCCATTGGCAAAGGGTATTCGATTATCGGCGCATGGTAACCGAACCGGCGCTCCGAGGGATTTTTTGTTTTCATGAGCTGATCGCCCCGGTGATCCCCCTGTCGGCCATCCTTTATCTGGGAGAAGGCCATACCCCCCTCATCAAAGCCAATCCCGGTCTGACCCGGGAGATCGGCCTGGATTTTTATTACAAAAATGACGGTCAAAATCCCAGCGCCTCGTTCAAAGACCGGGGCATGGCCTGCGCCCTTAGTTATCTGAACTTTCTCATTCAGGAAAAAAAGGTGAAGGGGGTTTTATCCATCTGCGCTTCGACCGGAGACACTTCGGCCTCCGCCGCTCTCTATGCCGCCTATCTGGGAGATTCCGTCCGTTCCGCCGTCTTATTACCCCAGGGAAAGGTTACCCCCCAGCAATTGTCCCAACCCCTGGGCAGCGGGGCCACGGTCATTGAAATCCCGGGGGTCTTCGACGACTGCATGAAAGTGGTGGAGTACCTATCCGACCATTACCCGGTGGCCCTGTTAAATTCCAAAAACGCCTGGCGGATACTGGGGCAGGAGTCCTATGCCTTTGAAATTGCCCAGGCCTTGAATTATCATCTGGAGGGGCTGGTCTTACTAGTCCCCATCGGCAACGCGGGCAACATTACCGCTATCCTCTCCGGGTTTCTAAAACTGTATCGCTACGGACTCATCTCGGCCTTGCCCAAGGTTATCGGGGTTCAATCACGCCACGCCAACCCGGTTTACCGCTATTACCTGGAGCCTTCACCCCAAAAAAGGGTCTTTAGGCCGGTTAAGGTAAAACCCAGTGTCGCTCAGGCCGCCATGATCGGCAACCCGGTATCCATGCCCCGAGTAGTTCAACTGGTGGAACAATACAACCAAACCCAGGATCGTCAAAAGGTCTTTGTGGTCGAGGTCAGCGAACAGTCCATCATGGACTCCATGCTGACCGCCAACCGCAACGGGCACATCGCCTGCACCCAGGGCGGAGAGAGCCTGGCCGGCTTGGCGCAGGCCCTGAAGGAAAAAAAGATTACCCGCCGGGAAACGGCCATTCTGGACGCCACGGCCCATGCCCTCAAATTCTCGGGGTTTCAGGATATGTATTTTGAAAACAGTTTCCCTCCGGCCTTCGGGATTCATCCCCAAAAAAGGCTGCAAAATTACCCGGTCAGCGTGAACACTCCCCTGCCCTCCGGCAGTTCAGACCGGGAATACGGGCGGTTTATCGAGTCCGCCGCCCTTCAGGTGGCCAAGCTGTTGAAAATGTAACCAGGATATTAATAGCAATAATCATTGTTAATTATCAATTGATGATTGCTTATTGGCCGTGTTGCAGGTCATAGAGTCTATTTTCGTACTAAAGCCGGACTCCCTTTTTATGCCGTTAGGCGGGATTGGTCAACCATGAAGTATATTCTGGTCACCGTGGGAAAAATCAAGGCGCCTTTTATTGTAGAGGGAATGGACCTCTACCGACGGCGCATTACCCGCTACACCGAATTTTCAGTCATCCCGGTTAAGGAAGAGAAAATCAGCACCGGCTGCAACGAGACCTTGATCAGGCAGAAAGAGGGAGATAGGATACTGGATAAAATCCCCGACGACGGCTACCGGGTGGCTTTAGACCAACGAGGAAAGTCGTTGGCCTCGGAACAGTGGTTCGATTTTCTGACCGATTTGGGGCGCCAGGGAATCAAAAAAGCCTTTTTTTGTATTGGGGGCCCATTGGGCCTTTCCCCGCAGGTGTTGACCCAGGCCCATCACGTACTTTCCCTTTCTTCCCTGACCCTGACCCATGAGATGAGCGCCCTGCTCTTCAGCGAACAGCTCTACCGCTACCTGACCGTTCAGGCCGGCGAGAAGTATCACCGGTGAACAACTTGCCCAAAGTCCTGAACAGTCCCCCTGGATGTTTTTTATTGACGACGGTTTCGTCATTTGACATACTATTTGACGATAAAGCGTCACAACCTGAAAAAGGGCCACGAGCCGCCGGCCATCAATCGTCTTCCTGACCTTGTCGGCTGGATGGGAACGAAATCACATTTTCTTTTCGGACCACGTCAGACCGGCAAGACCTTCCTGATTCACCGGTTGTTTTCCGGGATCCAATTGTACGATCTACTCGATAGTTCCGTTTACCTGGCCCTCAGTCGAAATCCCGGTCTTCTGGAAGAGCAACTGTCACCAGAAAATAAGGTAGTGGTTATTGAGAAGTCCATCCTCTTCCTGACCTTCTCCACGCCGTCCACCGCCTTATCGAGAAACGACGGATTCGATTTCTGTTAACAGGCTCCAGTGCCCGTAAATTGAGGCGAGGTGGCGTTAACCTGCTCGGTGGTCGCGCTCGTACCCGATACCTGCATCCCTTGACCTATCGGGAATTGGGGACGCGTTTCGATCTGGGAAAGGCCATTGCCCGAGGTTTACTGCCTTCGGTCTATTTCTCCGACGATCCCCAAGCGGATCTGGACGCGTATACCGGCACCTATCTGCAACAGGAAATCGTTGCGGAAGGGGCGACTCGAAACGTTCCCGCCTTCAGCCGATTCCTGCACGTAGCCGCTCTGTGTAATGCGACGGTCGTCAACTACACCAATGTTTCCAATGATGCCCAAGTACCCCGCACCACGGTCTATGAGTATTTCGAAATATTAAAGGATACCCTGCTCCTGCACGAAGTCCCGGCTTGGCGCCATTCCCACAAACGTAAGCCACTGACGTCTTCCAAGTACTATTTCTTCGATGTCGGCGTAGCTTCAGCCTTACAGGGCCGCTTGGTCAAACCAGGCACACCCGAGTTCGGGCTTGCCTTTGAGACCTGGATTCTTCATGAGCTGCTGAGTTACCGGGACTATCTCTCCGGTGAGCCGGTCAACTATTGGCGTTCCAACTCAGGATTCGAGGTCGATTTCATCCTGGGCGATCACACCGCCATAGAAATCAAAGCCAAGAAAACCGTAACCATTCAGGACCTTAAATCTCTGAACGCCCTAGCGGAAGAGAAAAACCTTAAGCGCTTTTCTCTGTGTCAGTCTGGAGAATCGACCGCGGCAGGTGGGGGCAGTCCGAATACTCCCCTACCGCCTTTTCCTCGATGCCCTCTGGGACCGCGAATTCACGCCGTAACAGAGGGTTACAGGGGGATTGAATTAACTATCACCTTGGTGGGAAACCGTGCCGCTTGCGATGCCAATCTAGATAAGTGTGCTCTGGCCAATACTTTGGATCGCTTGGTAAAAAAATCCTTCTCCCCTCAAAATCTGCAAGTCGTTGTCCCGGCACTCCGTCTTCGATAAACTTTTCTCTGTTCACGAGAACACGGTAATCATCGTTCAACGACCAAAGACCTCGATCAAACTGCCAGTGCGCATTCTTTGAAAGTGCTATCCCGTTGCGGGGATCATTGTTGCTGGAGTCACGAAACTCTTGAATATGCGCCGCATCCACAATGCTCTCCATCTCAAGAGTGGTCATCCTATAACCTGTAAGGCCACAGGTGTGTTTGTAGGCGAGAACCACCTCAATTCGAAAGCGAGCGTCGCGCCCCTTTTGAACGCTTTTTTTGTACAATTCTTGGTTTTCATGAATTTCGGGTGCAGTCGGTTTGATCTTAAGCACGCCGTATAGTGCTGCTCTTTCTTCAGGCAAGAAATATGGTTCCGTTTCAATCAGTACTCTTCGCGCTTGATCACGAAATTTCTGATCAGCAAGACAATCGAAGAATGCTGGGTTAAGTCTAATCATTGTGGTCAATTTTTTATCTGGCGAAGGTTTTCCTTCTGCCGTGAAGGGTTGCCATATTCCAGATGATCCAAGGTGGTGAAAAGGGAGCCGCACTTCGGGTGGCTGCTTGCGACGATGGGCTACAACAGACCAATACATAGTGAACCTGAAAGCAAAATCAGGAGAGAGAGTAATTTCACGGCTCTGGATCTCGCCCTTCTCTGCCATCTCGATAATGACCAGCAGGAGAAGTGGCTTGTGGGGCGCCGGATTTCCCCGCGCACGGTCAATCCGTAACGTTGCGAGTTTATGTAACCAGTACTCTTGGTCGTTGACCATCGGGTTAATGTGAGGAGAATTTATTTCCTGAGCGGCATTTATATAAAGATCATCTTTTAAAATATTGAGAAGATCATCCGGCAGTCCATGGGCACGGTGGCTTTCGCTGTATTCTTCCACCTTGGCAAGCATGCGGCGTAAAGTATCCGCGCGGACACACAGCATTCTTGTTACTTCCTCTTCCATTTCACGAAGCCGATTCAGTTCTTTGAGGTCCGTGTTCATGACAACACCTCTTTGTTTATTAACAATGCGGGCAACGCCCCGACCATCATCGGGATCTCGGGCTGCTTTCCAAAATTGTTGAATAAGAAGGAGTTCTTCCGGCGTGATGAGTTTCAAACCCGTTTTTTCCTGGAGGTAAAGCAGGCGTTTTAATAATTCCCGACGACCTTTGATGCGAAGTGGGCCGGGGCCATCATTCCCATTCATTCGCCGGATGTCGCGCCAACCATTATCGGGGTTACGGAATTCAAGGAGTGTTTCGCGAAACTCAATCAAGTGCTCCATCCGTTCATCGCCAGCGGCGAGCAGGCCTTCGCTGGCTTTGTCGCGGTCAACGACGGTGCAGGTCCAACAGCCGAAGCGGGAGTGACCGCAGGCCGGGGTGCTGGTATCAATCTGTATAGGACATTCCCCGTTGGAGGCATTGTTGTAGAGCTTATAAAGTGATCGATTATCGTTTCCCCAAGGGGTGGATTTCTGTAATAGGTATGCCCATACTTCCTCAGTGGTAAGGAATTCGATTGGGTTGGACACCCAGACGCGCGGCAGGTCGGGGTGACGAATAAGGCCTTTGCGGGTTTGGCGACCTGCCATCGTTTGTGCCCGGGTGGTACTTTCTGCCCGACGGGCACCCAGGTGCAGGATTGCTTCCCCCCAATGACCGAGCCGCTGGTTCATGAAGACGTTGACAGGGTCAATCTTCAGGCGCTGCGTGCACCAGCGGAAGGTCCGGTTAGGTGGCGGGTAACCACGACCGATGACGTTCACCCAAAATGATTGTTCGGGCGGCGGCTTAAGAAGGTTGACCTGGATATTAAGGTCGTTCTGTTGAGAAAACTTGCGCATCCGCGCCAACGTGCCTTCGACCATTTCAACAATTGCCGGGATTTCTACGCCCGTGTTGGTGCAGAGAACGGATACTGGTTTTTTTCGTTGCCCATCAGGGACGGATAGGACGGCGTTAAACACCAGTGATGCAAGCAT
The DNA here is from genome assembly GCA_963843145.1 of uncultured delta proteobacterium. Taxonomy (GTDB): domain Bacteria; phylum Desulfobacterota; class RBG-13-43-22; order RBG-13-43-22; family RBG-13-43-22; genus CAVQSS01. The sequence goes on along the minus strand of CAWJJC010000027.1, from coordinate 75,172 downwards.
GGTACTGTCCTTGCCGCCACTGAACCCCACCAGCCACGGACGGTCGTCCTCCAAGTAAAGCTGGCTTAGGAAATCTCTGATATCTCTATAAGTCATAAGTTTTAGCAACCCATTCTACTTATGGAGATGAAAAGCGTTTTTGATAAATATTTCATTTTTCTGTGGAATCATATAATGAGAAGGAAACGAGGGTCAAGAAGAAAAAAAGTTGAGAATTAGACCAGATATGGCCGTTTCTTTCTCCATTTTTTGCCCTTTGAATCGTGGCCTTGCCCCTCAGGAGCGGTTTCTAAACCTCAAGCCCTTTCTGCCGATATACTATCAGGCAGAAAAACCAGTTCGGGATCTTCTAGGAGGAAAAGGATATGGCGACCCGCTTTAAGTGTAGTTCAAGAGGAATGCTCCTCTTGGGCTTCTTTTTTTGGCTGACGGGGATTCTTCTCACACCGGTCTGGGGCCTGGAAGTCTCCCCGGCCGATAAAAAGGCTTATTACGACGCTCTGGCGGCAACGGAAACCGCCAGCCAGGATAAAATCAGCACGAAGCTCCTGGCCGTTCTTCCAAGTTGGGACCCGATCAATCATGAACGGTTACACGGCGGGGAAATCGTTTGGGAAGGCGTGCCAGGACAATCCCGTATCCTGGTGGGCGCCTTTATGTCCCGGGCCAGCTACCAGAATTACTACGCCTCCCACCTGAACGATCCGGAATATCATCTGACCAAAAGCCTCTGGGTCACCGTCGTCCCGGAGCTTAAAAATTTTTTCATGGGGCAAACCTGTCCCCCCACCAAAGAACGGGTCCGCCAATTGATGGGCCTTAACCCGGCCTATCCTTTCGATGTCTTTCTGGAAATGTGGGTCTCCCCTTCCGATCTCTTTCGACCCAGTCCGGACCCCGAAGCCAACGACCATGAAGCCATGCTGGCCAGACAAATTGGGCCAGGAAACTGGACCTTTCCCCAGGACGGCAATCCTTTTATCCAAATCAACGACACCGCGCTTTTTTTGGAGGCCTCCTGGCTGCCCCCGAAAACCTTCAAACAATGGTTTATGGATCGGGCCGAGACCATCTACCATCGCGAGGGTGAAGACCCGAGCGGCTGGGGAGACCCGTGGACCCGGTTGGGGTACACCTATGATTGGGGAAACCCCGCCAATCCGATCGGGATGAGTGAATTCATACTCCGTATCCGCCCCGACACCAAGGATTTGGCGATTAAACTGGTAAAGGCCGTCGACGCCGATACGATTGACTGGAGCGGTTACTTCAAATGCCTCTATACCATCTGGTATCCACTGATTTTCAATAATTGAGAGGTGGGAGGGGGGGGCAGGTCACCGGCGCGTGGAAACACTTCCTCCGGCCTTCAGACCGCCTCCACCACCGTCACTTCCGGGACCTGCTGTCTTAAGAATTTCTCAATCCCCATTTTCAGGGTCATTTGGGACATGGGGCAACCCTTGCAGGCCCCGGTTAATCGCACCTTTACCAGGCCCCCCTCGGTGACCTCCACCAATTCCACGTCTCCGCCATCGGCCTGTAACTGCGGCCGGACTTTATTCAGCGCTTCCTGGACCTTTTCTTTCATCGATTTTCCCCCTTCAGGCGTTTCGCCCATTAATTCCCGGCCTCCGGCTTTCGCCAGACGACTCAAGGCAAAATTTTATTAAGGTCTGGCGATACCCACCCCGGCAAGTAGCGAGCCGGTGTCCCGAATCCAGGCCCTTCCCCTTGATTCGACCTTTAATAACCTATCACTTCTGCAGCCGAAGAGCCAATAATTTTTCCGCTCGGCCTATTGCGACTTACTCCAAAAATGTTCGAATAGACTGAATTCAAAGAAAAAAATTTAATATTCGCCAATTACAAGTCGATAATCCGGTAAAACCTTTTCAATGGAGGGAGTGGATGGTTCACGCGGTAATCAGAAAAAGGATCACTCGGACGCTATGGGGCCTGCTCCTTTTGGGCCTCCTGGCCTTCTTGAGTGCTCCGGGCCGGACTGAAGAAAAAATCAATCGCTACGTGGGATCGGAAACGTGTGGGGGCTGCCATAGCGAACAATTCGATAATTTTACAAAATATTCCAAAAAAGCGCATTCTTTTCAGAGCATTGAAAAAATGAAAAAAGGACTTTCCGCCCAAGAAATCCAGAACTGCTACAAGTGCCATACCACTGGATACGGAAAACCGGGCGGGTTTCAGGACCCGGTCAAGAGCCCGGAACTGAAAAACGCCGGGTGCGAGGTCTGCCATGGTCCCGGTGGCGATCACGCCGACGCCCAAAATGGTAAAAAAATCCGCCGGAAAATGGACCTGAAGGTTTGTGAAGAGTGCCACACCAGTCAGCGGATTCAATCGTTTAAATTCAAACCATTAATCCATGCCGGAGCGCACTAACCATGTTCAATCCCGATAAACGCTTTCATCTGCCCGGTCTCAAGAAAATAGCCTCCAGTTTGCAAATGAAATTGCTGCTGACTTTGTCGGTCATTACCGTGTTGGTGGTGGGCCTCCTCCTTTACGTCCTCATAACCGGGCAGGAAAACAGTATCCGTACGCAATTGAAACGGTCGGGCGACCTGCTGGGCGGATCGGTATTCAACGGGATCATCTATCCCCTTTCCAGGGGTGATAATGAAACCGTAAAAAACCAACTCTCCCAGATGCAGGAAAAGATGAAGGCCATTCAGGTCTTTGTTTTTGATTTTGATCAGAAGGTCTCCTTTGCCACCGAAAAAGCCATGATCGATCAATCGCTGAGCAATTTTGTCGCCAATCCCCGGGGCCTTTCGACCGTAAAGAAAGTTTTGAAAGACGGGACCGCCCAGGACGCGGGGTTTGAAGAAACGGTGGGGGGGCAGCCGTTTTTTTCCGTGGTCCAGCCGATCCAGAATAAGCCGGCCTGCTATCACTGCCACGGACAAAGCCATTCGGTTCTGGGAGGATTGCTGGTCAGGCAGTCCAGTGAGCAAGTGGTCTCGGCCTTGAATCGGACCCGATTGTTGGGATTGCTCTTTGGCGGGCTGGGCATCGTCGGCATTATCGTGCTGGTGTTTTTTCTGACGAACCGATACGTCGTTCAGCCGATCCGGGTGGTGGCCGCAAGGGCCGAACAATTGGCCCAAGGGGATTTATCCGCCGGGGGGCAAGACCAGCAGACCACAGAGGACGAGGTAGGTCAACTGAACCGGTCTTTCACTCAAATGACCGGCCAATTGCGCCGGGTGATTCAAAAAGTGATGCACCTCTCCCGCCAGGTGGCGGACGGATCTTCCAGCCAGGCCAGCGCCTTCGAAGAAACCTCGGCCTCGATCAACGAAATCGCCTCCATGACCAAACAAAATGCCGAAAATGCCCGTTTCGCCGACCGGCTGATCATTGAGAACACCGGATTGGTCGAACAGGCCGATCATAGTATGCAGGATCTGGGCCTTTCCATGAAACACATTTCGGAGGCGGGTCTGGAGATCGGAAAAATCATCAAGACGATCGATGAAATCGCCTTTCAAACCAACCTGCTGGCCTTGAATGCCGCCGTTGAGGCCGCTCGGGCCGGGGAGGCGGGCGCCGGATTCGCCGTAGTGGCCAATGAGGTGCGGAGCCTGGCCCTGAAATCGACTGAGGCCTCGAAAAATACGGCCGATCTGATAAAAAACACCATCAGCAAGATCGAGCAAGGATCAGGAATGGTCAAGAAGACCGGCGAACTTTTTGATCGGATTTTGACCGGGACTCAAAAGGCGAAGAGTCTGATCAGTGAGATTTCCGAGGCCAGTCAGGAACAGTCCCAGGGGCTTGATCAAGTCAGCCAGGCTATAGTCCAGATCGAGGGTGTGACCCAGAAAAACGCCGAAGGAGCGGAAGAAATGGCCACGGATATGGCCTTCTTTCAGTTGGAACCAGGAAACCCCGAAACTATTGCCTGCCCCGTCGGAGTAACCAGGATCGAGGCGGGCTTCCACGAAGTAGGAAATTATGGGTGGGGGAGAATTTTGTCTCTCAGTTTTTCGTAGGGCCGGCGACCCCGCCGGCCATCTGGGTGAGGGATAAGGTTCGCAGTACATCCAAGGTAAGGCTACGACGACAGTGGCTAAATCCGGCTCCGGGTTGGGCGGCGGGGTCGCCGCCCCTACGAGAAACTAAACCAACACGCCCGCGGGCGGGTATCCCGAGGTCTAAAAATAGAGGGGCAAATTTAAGCCTAACCGGATGACATTAATAATTAATAATCAATTGTTCATTATTAACTATTAATGAATACTTTGTAGCCCGAGTTTATTTACCTCTTAAGGCGCCAGCAGGACCTGATCCTTAAATCGTTCCGCCAGGGCCTTTTTCAGGGATTCCGCAACGGCTTAGTCCGTCAACTCAACAAATAACTCCCCTTTTTCCCCAACCACCAGGCGTCCGAAGGGCGCTACCACTTCGGCCACCTCGTCGGGCTCGACGGTCCACCAGCCCCGGGTGCGATCCAGCAATTCCCGTCCCTTTAATCGACGGGGTGTGACCAGATCGATGGTTCGAAACCAGGCCTCCCAGCCGATCTGGGCCGGCGCAGCTAAAACCGGGCTGACAGGATCATGATAAATCCGGCAGCGCCCGAAGAGTCGCAGATAAATCATCAGAAAACATCCTCCAGCAGCTCGCGGATATCGTCTTCGGGCCAATCCATGGGGATCGGAGGGCCGACCCCTTGTTCTTTAAAAGCCCGGACGAGGGCGTATTCATAAAGATCGGCGATCTGGGTTTGCTTCAGCTCGGATCCCCGGTAATGGGCTCGGGCCCAAGCCCGTTCCCAGAGCCGCCGGGCGAGCTCCCGGGCCGGGCGAACCCGGGGATCAAAGGCCGGGATGGCCAGGCGGACCAATACCCCGGCCTGCCGGGCTTCCAGCAAACTAAATATCTTCCGCAGCCGCTCTACCTCCGGGTCCAATTCCCAGGAGTCTTTTGAAGACTTCAATTAAAATTCCCTTTCACGTTCGCCTTTTTCCTCTCGGAATCGGCGGCAACAAATAGTCGGTTCGGATATTACTCAGGGCATTAAAAATATTGCCTTTGATCTTTGGGTTGTGGACGTAGGCATCGGTCAGCATTTTTTTGAGCTGCTCGCGGGAAGACCGGCCGGCGCTGGGGCAGGGATTGATAATTTCCGGCCAGGTCCGTCTTTGGACCAACCCCTTGATCTCCCGTTCCCCGAGCAGGGTCAGCGGCCGGATCAGCGTCAAAGCCCCCTGAAACAGGACTTGACGGGGGACCATGGTACTGATTTGGCCTCCGAAAAACATGTTCAGGAAGAAGGTTTCAATGATATCGTCCTGGTTATGTCCCAAGGCCAGCTTGGAACAGCCCAAGGTATGGGCCATTTCAAACAAGCGCCGGCGACGCAGACGGGCGCAAAGGAAACAGGGGTTCTCGCGGTTTTCAGGACCATGGGCTTGAATTCCATAATCGGTCTGTTCAAAATGGAAAGGTATTTCCAGACTCCGGCAGAAGGCTTCAACCGCTTGGGGTCGGGTACCGGAAAAACCCATATCCAGATGAACGGCGATCAGTTCATAGGGTTTGGGGATCCAACGGAGACGTTCCCGCAGCAGCCATAAGAGGGAGAGGCTGTCCTTTCCCCCGGAAACCGCTACGGCGATGCGTTCTCCCCCATCGATCAATTCATAGTGACGAATGGCGCGACCCAACTTTTTAAATATCTTTTTGTCGGCCGCCGGCAATTCCATGATTGGAGTTTATACCAGAATCGGAGAGGGTTCTACACTTGTTTCTATGAGGCAAGTTATTTTACAAAAATATGAACATCAAACATCGAACGTCCAACATCGAAGGTTGTAATGGAGGTATATTTTTCATTCGATGTTGGACGTTCAATCAGTATAAAAACAGCCATAGGATATTTCATCTTAAAGAGTGAAGCCACAAATTGTGTTGCACCGCCGCTCAAGATCCATTAGCATCCAAGACCGATGCCCACACCGGAAAACCAGTACTACCTGAAGAGGCTTCTCCTCCTGCTGACCCTGGTCCTGGGGGGGCGATTGGCAATGGCCGCCCTCCTGCCGCTGAGTCCTCAGGAGGCCTATTACTGGGTCTTTTCCCTTCATCCGGCCTGGAGCTATTTTGATCACCCTCCCCTGACCGCTTACCTCATCGGGGTTTTCACCCATTTCCTGGGCGATCAGGCGGTGGTCATTCGCATAAGCGCCCTGCTCTTCTCCTTTGGTTTTTCCCTGCTGGCCTATTATCTGGGAAAAGAACTGTTTGATTCTCGGGTCGGATTCCGGGCCGGGGTGCTAGCCGCCTTACTGCCCTCTTACGCCATAAACGCTTTGATTATTACCCCGGATGTCCCCCTGGTGTTTTTCTGGACGCTGTCCGCGTTCCTGACCCTGCGAGCGATCCAAAAAAACCGTTTCGGGTATCACCTTTTATCCGGAATTTCTCTGGGATTGGCCCTATTATCGAAATACACGGCCGTATTGTTGCCGGCCTCCCTGCTCTTTTTTTTACTTTTGACTCCGGACCAGCGGCGCCACCTGAAACGCTGGGAGCTCTATGGGGGCTGGGTCCTGGCGGCGCTTATTTTTTCCCCGGTCATCCTCTGGAATGCGGGCCACGATTGGGCCTCCTTCGCCTTCCAGTCCACCGACCGTGCCCGGGAGCTGGGCAAATTTTCTCCCAGAGAGTTGGGCGCCTTTCTGGCCTCCCAGGCGGGTGTCCTCACGCCCCTGGTCTTTGCCGGAATGGCGGTCACCTTGGGACTAGCGGTCAAACGAATTTTCCAACGGCCAGGCTGGAGGGAAAATTTCCTCTTATTCTTGAGCCTGCCCATGATCGGACTGTTCACCCTGGTGGCCACGCGGGAATGGGTCAAGATAAACTGGCTGATTCCGGCGTACCTGCCCTTGATAATTCTGATGATGCACTATTACCAGGAAAGAACCTTCTCCTGGAAGTGGGTCTACCGGGGGCTGGCGGCCTGGACCTGGGTGACGGTGGGGGTGTTTTTTATTGTCCTATACCTCTGGCCCTTTGTCCCTCAAATCAAGGTTTCCGGCTCCATGGACACCCTGACCGGTTGGCGGGAGTTGGCCGGTCACCTGCAGAAAGTTCAACAAACGATCCAAAAGGAAAGCGGTTCGGACCAACCGCCCTTTATCCTGGCCTGGGGGCATAAGACGGCTTCGGAGTTATGGTTCGAATTGAAAGGACATCCCCCCGTGTATGCCCAAACGGCTTTGGGTAAAAAGGCCCTGGCCTACGATTTCTGGTTCGACCCGGCGCCGCTCAAGGGAAAGGATGCCCTTTTTGTCTGGAGTTCATTTGAAAATTATTCTTATGAAAGCTCCGATCTCTTAAGCCGTTTTTTCGAAAAAGTGGAATCGCTCGAACCGTTCACTGTCTACCGCGGAAAGTATCCCTTACGAACGTTTCATATTGTTCATTGTTCCCGCTATCGGGGCTTCGATTTCAAAAAACCTTGACCGCTTGGAGATTTATCCGCGCCAGCCGCCTGGGGAGGCGAAGTCAAAGGGCTCAGGCCGTTCATTTGGACACCCTCTATGCGGGAACATATGGCGGCGGCGTGTTCGTGGTCACGATATCCAACAGCTACACTATCCATTTGCCGCTGGTGTTGAAGGATTTGATGCCTTAGAAGGGCGGGCGGCCATGACCTCTCATTGGCCTGATCTCAGAGGCGGGATAGAGCCTGGATTAACCCGCCTTGGGGGGTACATACAATTTCAAAGCCGGGACTTTCTTAAAATGCGGGTCCAAGGTAAACACCGCAACCTCCTTCTGGAGGGCCGTGGCAGCAATTATCAGGTCGGAAAGGGGGAGGGTTAATCCTTTTCGCCGCAATTGGGCCGAAAGCTCTCCGGCCTTTTGCCATATTTCCCGGGTGGTTTCCAGGAAAGGCAAGGGTTCTAGACTTTCCCGGACCCGCCTGGCTTCTTCCGGATTTCTTATCCCCTGCAGAATCTCTGCCAGGACCATCCCCACTAAAACCACCTGGCGATTTCGGAGCAAGGTCTGCAGATGAAGGGTAACCGATGAATGGGGTTGGTTGAAAAAATCAATCCAGACCGAAGTGTCAACCACGATCCCGGTATTCATTAAGTTCCCTTTCCTCTTCTTTTTGCCAATCCAAGTCAATGTGAATTTGTCCGCTCAAAGCAATCAGGTCTTCGATGGCTTTTTTTTCCAAATATTCATGAATTGCCTTTTCGATGGCCTTAGTTTTGCTTCGAATCTGAGTGCGCTCCATGAGCGCATCTAAAAGATCATCTTTGACATTGATAGTAGTCCTCATTGTATGCTCCAATTTGCATATATTTTTAGATTATTATACATCACATTATGTCGTACGTCAAGACTGGCCATGAGCCCAACGGTTATAAGGTACATTGGTTCTAAAAGGAGATTCACCATTCTTCGATCGCCTAGGCGGGAGTTCGCCATTATGGCTACGATAGAAAACTTTTCCGGGGTCAGATCGTAAGAGATAAAATCATAGATTATCCCTCATGCCCGGGGGAGGCACCCCGAAGCATAAGAATATTCCAAGTATTTGTCTTCGTAGGGCCGGCGACCCCGCCGGCCGGTGGAGTGAGGAATAAGCTTCCCTACACCTCCAAGGTAAGGCTACGGTGATGATTATTGATTATTGGCCGTGTTTCTGGTCAAAGGGTCTATTTTCGTATTAACCATCAGCCCCCCGGCTTAACCGTTCCCGGAGGGCGGTATGACGGGCCTGGGTTTTGTTGTTTCGGATGCCCATGGCCAGGGCCTTCTTGGTGCCGATGAGGACGATCAAGCGTTTGGCCCGGGTAACGGCGGTGTAGATCAGGTTCCGCTGCAGCAGGATATAATGCTGGGTCATTACCGGCAGGACGACGGCCGGATATTCACTCCCCTGAGATTTATGAACGGAGATGGCATAGGCCAAGGTCAATTCGTCCAGGTCGCTGAAATCATAGGTTACGAACTGGCCTTCAAAATTCACCATGATCTCCTGCTGTGCCTGATCGATCTTGGCGATCCTTCCCAGATCCCCGTTAAAGACCTCCCGGTCGTAATTATTGCGCACCTGCATCACCTTGTCGCCTACCTTATAGAAGCGGGGCCCCCGCTGTAGCCCCACCGTTCCGGGATTTAAGCCCTCCTGCAGCAAGTGATTCAAATATTCGGCGCCTACGGCCCCCTTGTACATGGGCGTCAGCACCTGAATTTCTCCGAAAGGATCCAGGGCATAACGGTCCGGAATTTTTTTTCCCACCAGTTCCAGGATCCAGCGGGCCGCCTTTTCCGGGTCCTCCTGGTGAATGAAATAGAATTCCTGATCTTTTTCCCGCGTTTCCGCCGGAATCAGCGGCAGCTCTCCCTGGTGGATGCGATGGGCATTGGCGACGATCAGGCTGCCTTCGGCCTGGCGGAAAATATGGTCCAATTCCACCACCGGGATCCGACGGGATTCGATCAAATCGGCCAGGACCTGACCCGGGCCGACCGAGGGCAACTGGTAAACGTCTCCCACCAGGATCAGCACCGCCCGATCCGGTACGGCCTTGAGCAGGTGATACATCAGGACCGTATCGATCATCGAGGCTTCATCGACGATGATCAGATCCGCTTCCAGGGGATGGCTTCTGTCTCTGGTAAAGCATTTTTGGCGGGGGCTGTAGCCCAGGGTGCGGTGGATGGTGGCGGCCGGGTAGTGCGTAACCTCGGAGAGCCTTTTGGCTGCCCGTCCCGTGGGGGCCATCAAAATGCTTTTCAGCTCAGATCGCCGGAAAGCCTCCAGGATCGATCGCACCAGAGTGGTTTTCCCGGTTCCCGGCCCTCCGGTGATGATCAGCAGTTTTTGGGTCAGGGCTTTTTCGAAGGCCTCCTCCTGCCGGCCGGCCAGGTGGAGTCCGAGCGATTGCTCCACCCCCGCCGCTTGTCGGATCCGACCGCCCGGCAGACGAAGTTTTTGAGACAAAAACTCCTCGATTCGACGGGCCAGGCCCTCCTCACAATGACTCAAATAGGGTAAAAAAATGAGCGACGGCCCTTCCGGATCCGGCCTTATTCGGAGCTGCTGCCGCTTAAGCAAGTCTTTTAGCGCCCGGTCAACCCGGTCAGCCTCGACTTTCAGCAGTTCGGCGGCCTGTCGAACCAGGTCCTCCTCGGGATAGCCGGTATGGCCTTCTTCCGCCTTCTGCTGTAACAGATAGGCTATCCCGGCTTCCACTCTTTGCGGAGCCTCCCTGGCCATCCCCAGTTTTTCCGCCAAGCGGTCGGCGGTAATGAACCCGACCCCGAAGAGGTCTCCGGCCAGATCAAAGGGATTTTCCTGGATCCGGGTGATGGCCTCTCGTCCATAATGTTTGAATATCTTGGAGGCCAGCCCGGTGGTGATCCCATGTCCCTGCAAAAAAATCATGATCTGGCGGACGTCTTTTTGCGCTTCCCAGGACTTTTTGAGCTGGGCAACCCTTTTGGGCCCAATCCCCCCCACCAGGGACAATTGTCCGGGGTTTTTATCAAGAATCTCCAGGGTCTTGAGACCAAAACGACCGACGATGCGTTTAGCCATTTCCGGTCCTATCCCTTTGATCAAACCGGAACCCAGATACCTCTCAATACCAATCTCCGTGGCCGGGGCCAGCGATTCATAGCTTTCCACCCGCACCTGCAGTCCGTACTTGGGGTGGCGTTCATATACCCCCTGAATTTTTAATCGTTCCCCCAGACCGACCGACATCAGATTGCCGATTACGGTGACCAGCTCCCGCTGGCCTTTCAACTTCAGCTTGGCAATGGTGAAGTGGCTATCCTGGTCGTTGTAGGTGATCCGTTCCACATGACCTTCGAGGCTGACGCTGTTTCTTTCGGGGGGCAGGGGCATGCACCTCCCACATTTGATGTTCGATGTTGGACGTTCGATGTTCGATGTTCAAATTTTCAGGGGTCCGTCAGGTAGCTGCCATGTCTTTTGTTGAATTTCGTTCCACTCTACCCAACCCTATTTTTCCAAGACCATGCGGGCATCCAAGACTTGGCCCCCGCTTCCAGCTTCATAAACCATAAGGGGATTGATATCGATTTCGGCAATTTGGGGAAAGTCCGTGAGCAGGTCCGAAAGTCGGACTATCGCCTCCACAATAGTATCGAGGTCGGAATTCTTTTGACCGCGCACGCCCTGGAGCAATTTTATACCCTTGATTTCCGCGAGCATGGATCGCGCCTCGGTGCGATTGATCGGGGCCACCCGCAGCACCACGTCGCCGATCACTTCCACATAAAGCCCGCCGATACCGAAGGCGATGACCGGTCCGAAGCTGCTGTCCTGTTTGCCGCCGAGGATGATCTCCCGCCCCCGAGGGGACATTTTTTGCAGGACCACGGTGAAACCCTCGTGGACGGCCGGCTCTTTCAAGGCCAGGTCTTGGAGTTGATAGTAGGCCTGTTTGAGGTCCTCCGGGCCCTTCAGATTTAAATGAACCCCGCCCACATCATACTTATGGGCCACATAGGGGATGGCCAGCTTAAGGGCCAGGGGGTAGCCCAGTCGCTCTCCTTGATCCAAGGTCTGTTCCAGCGAGCGGGCACAGGCCCGGGGAATGACCGGAAAACCGTAGTGCTCCAAAACCTCCAGTCCCTCGTAAAGATAAAGGGGCCGCCCGGCCTCCTGCGCCCGTTTCAATAAGACGGCTACGGCTTCCCGGTCGACTGTCCGCTCTCCCGGTTCGGCTTTTAACCCCTGTACTTTTTGTCGGGTGAAGCGCAAGGAGAGGTGCAGGGCCTGGGTCGCCTTTTCGGGAGACAAAAAGATCGGCATGGTATAGTGTTTTTTCAGGTAGGAAATTTCCAGGTCTTCCGCAAAAATGCAGACCGCCACCGGTTTTTGAAATCGAAGACTCAACTCTTCCGCCTTCTGGATCATCTTCCGGGAATCCTCTTTTTCCTGTTCGGCCCGATACCCATGGATCAGCAGGGCGCCGTCGATATCCTCTCGCTTCAGGGTCTCCTCCATGATCTGCACATACACGGGCAGATCGAAGAGGTCGCCCAAATCCAAGGGATTGGACAAGGTGATCACGCTGGCCCGAAAATGTTTCTCGAATTCCTCCAAAAAAATTCGGGGGAAGGCCGGCAGGTGGAATCCATATTTGGAACAGGCGTCGGCCGCCACCACGGCGTGGCCCCCGGAGCGGGAAATAACGGCCAAACGATTGCCCCGCAATCGGGGCAAGGTCAAGATTTTTAGGGTATTAATGACCTCCTCAAAATCCTGCACCCGAATAGCCCCGGCTTGTTGGAAGGCGGCGTCCACCACTTTATTATCCGAGAGCATGGCGGCTGTATGGGAAAAGGCGATCCGGGCGCTGCTGGGTCCGGTATTGGATTTGTGAATGAGCACCGGTTTGGGGGAAGCGCTGATCAATTCCATCAGCCGGCGTCCATCGCTCAACCCCTCCAGGTATAGGCAAATCACCTCGGTTCCCGAATCCTGGATCAGGTATTCCAGCAGGTCGTTTTCATCGACGTTGAGTTTGTTGCCCATACTGACAAACTTGTTGACCCCGATATTCTCACTGGCCAAGAACCCGAGATAACTCAAGCCTACTCCACCGCTTTGGGCCAAGATGGAAATGTGGCCCAATCGCATTTCCCGGTTTAAATGCATAAAGGGCAGGCAAAGGCCGTTTTCCATGTTGATGTTGCCAATCCCGTTGGGACCGATAAACCGAAGGTGATGCTTCCGGGCTACTTCCAGGATTTCTCCTTCCAGTCGGGTCCGTTCCTGGGAAAACTCTCGGAACCCACCGGATTCAATGATCGCATGGCGAATGCCCTTCCGGCCGCATTGATCGAGGAGGTTAGGGACGGTTGGGGCCGGGGTGAGAATAACGGCCAGGTCGATCTCCCCTGGAATCTGGTTGATTTCGGCATAGATTCTTTGGCCGAACAGGACCCCGCCTTTGGTTCCTACCGAATGGATTTCCCCGGAGAATTGGAATTCCATCAGATTGTTGACGATGTTTTTGCCCAGGTTGTCCGGTGTGTTGGAAACCCCGATCACAGCCACGCTTTTGGGGTAGAAGAATTTCTCCACGGTTTTCCTTTTTTGGAATGAATTCAGCCTTTCCGGCTGTCCTTCTTTCTGTCATTCTGAACGACTAACGGGAGTGAAGAATCTCTCCCTTTCAAGGCACCAGGGCTGAGATTCTTCGTCTCTTCGTTCCTCAGAATGACCAAGGCAAGCATTTTTGTCATCCCCGAATGTCTGCATCGGGGATCCAAGATTCCCTGAAAAAAGCCTGGATTCCCGCTCAGAAGCGCTGCGGGAATGACGTATTATGTTGTACCTGTGTTCTATAAGTGTGTGGTCAATCCATTTCGGCTAAGGCGGTGCTCAGGTAGCGTTCACCCGTATCCGGAAAAATCACCACGATCAACCGGCCCCGGTTTTCCGGCCTCCGGGCCACTTCCAGGGCCGCCCAGAGAGCCGCTCCCGAGGATATCCCGCAGACGATCCCTTCCTCCCGGGCCAGGCGGCGAGTGGTTTCCAGGGCCTCGTCATTGCCGACCGGGATGATTTCATCGACCAGGTTAAGGTTTAAGACCTCCGGGATGAAACCGGCCCCGATGCCCTGGATCTTATGGGGGCCGGGCTTTCCCCCCGATAAAACCGGTGAATCCCGAGGTTCCACGGCAATGGCCCGAAAAGAAGGCTTGCGGGCCTTGAGGACCTCAGCCACCCCGGTAATGGTGCCCCCGGTTCCCACCCCGGCGACCAGGATGTCCACCTGTCCCTCCGTATCGTCCCAAATTTCCCGGGCGGTGGTCAGGCGATGGGCTTCAGGATTATGGGGGTTTTGAAACTGCTGCGGGATAAAAGAATCCGGATATTCTTGGGCCAATTCCTGGGCCCGCTGAATGGCGCCTCGCATCCCCTCGGCCCCCGGGGTTAAGACCATTTCCGCACCCATCAGCTTAAACAGCTTGCGCCTTTCGATGCTCATGGTCTCGGGCATGGCCAGGATCAACCGATATCCTCGGGAGGCGCAGACGCAGGCCAGTCCGATTCCGGTGTTGCCGGAAGTGGGCTCAATGATCACCGTCCGGGGACCGATCCTATTTTCTTTTTCCCCGGCCTCAATCATAGAGAGGGCGATCCGTTCCTTGACGCAGCTTAAGGGGTTAAAGGACTCCAGTTTCCCGACCACCTCGGCCAGGCAACCCCTGGTTACGCGCCGCAGTTTAACCAGAGGGGTGTTTCCGATCGTCCGGGTAATGTCTTCAAAAATCCTCATCTGATGACTCCTGCTCTTGGGGTGATCATTTCCGGTTTAAGTGGGGGGGGCCTTTTTTCGATAATAATAGTAATGGAGATTGATCCGGCGGTCAAATGGATATTCGTGGCTTGACAGAAAAAGAAAAGGGTTTTATTAATCTATTTAAGATGATCAAAACAGGATCGTTTCAGATTTCCAACCAAAGAATCCACTATTTTGGGTTGGTTTTCTTCCTTTTCGCTCTGGGTGCCCTGGGCCTGCCCCGCGCCTACGGGAATACGGCTATTTCCTGGTCACAGATCCAGGGGGGAGAGTGGTCCTACCGAACCCGGAACCGCGACTCCCTGTATGCCATCGCCGGTCGTTTAGGGCAGCGCTGGGAATACCTGGCCCGAACCAACGAACTTCAACCCCCCTTTGCTCTCTCCATTGGCAAGACCCTGCGGGTAAACAACCGTCATATTTTCCCTCAATCCGCCGTTGCCGAAGGACTGTTGTTGAATCTTCCGGGCCATATGATCTACCTGTTCGCCAATGGAAACCTGATTAAACGCTACCCGGTGGCCATCGGTCGCCCGGATTGGCCGACTCCCCGCGGCCATTTTACCATTATCGGCAAATTCAAGAATCCCACCTGGACCGTTCCCCAATCCATCCAGGAAGAGATGCAAAAAGAAGGCAAGCTGGTGGTGGAAAAGGTTCCCCCCGGGCCGGATAATCCTCTAGGAGAGTACTGGTTGCCCCTTTCCGCGGCCGGGTATGGGATCCATTCCACCATTTGGCCGGAAAGCATCGGCCACTCCACGTCCCACGGCTGCATCCGGATGCTCCCCGAGGATATTGCCGAGATGTTTCCCCATGTTAAGTCGGGAATTCCCATTTCGATTATTTACGAGCCGATTAAATTGGCGCAGACTCCCGATAAAAAAGTATTTTTGGAAGTCCATCCCAACGTCTACCAACTGCCACTTTCCTATTGGGACTATGCCCAGGAGCTGGCCCAAAAAAAAGGACTGACCGCTCAGGTGGACTGGGGCAGGGCGGCCAGTGTCCTGGCCGAGCAAACCGGGGTGGCGGAAGAGATCACTAAAGCCAGGTGAACCCACCTGTTGGCAGATTTAATAATCAATAATCAATGGTCAATTATCAATGGTCAATTATCAATGGAACGGGGGGCCAATGGCCCCCCGTTCTGCTTGCCGGGCCTCGGATAACCATCCCGAGACCCTGAATCAGGCTTAAACTACCAGCGCCAGATGAAGTCCGACTGGAACCGCTGGTCCGGATCCCCATTGGGTTTGGACGAAGTCTTGTTGACCACGTCGGTGATGAAATAGGTAGCCCGGAAGTCCAGGAACTTCAGCAGGCGGTAGGTAAACATGAACTTGTCCCCTTCCCGGTTGGCGAAGTAAAAGTCGCCGTCGGAAAAGGCCCCCACCACCGCATCGTTCTCGATATAGGCGTGCTGGTAGTAGAACTCCCAGTCCCCGGGTTTTTGCGTTTTGCCGAATCTGAATCCGGCATTCCAGGCGGTGTTGTATTTGACTTTATCGGCATTGTTCTTGGTATACTCGCCAAATAGGCGCACAGGAAATTTCCCAATTTTAAAATCGAAGAACCCGATCAGGTCCGTGATCTTGTAATCGAAGGTCAGGACGCCGGCGCTGTTAATGGTGTTTCCGAAGCCCCCGCCGAAGGCCGTGGACCCGATCCGCGAGCTGCCCAAATCCCGCCAGTCGTAATACGATCCGGCCAGGGTGACTTTAGCCACATCGAAATCTGATTCGAACCCGAGCTGATAGAGGTACATCATCGCATCCGCGCTGGTGGATACCTCGTTGACCACAAACTGGCCCAGGTTGGCAAAGGGTTGAAAGGGTTTAAACTTGCTGAACTTATAGCCCTCATAAAAACCTTCTACGGCGGTGTCCGGATCAAAGAACATATCCGTTTGCACCCAGGGGGGTTTGAACTTTCCACCGTAAAACTGCAGGCCTTCCAACCACTTGGGCTGGTAGCGGGCATAAGCCAGGAGGATAAAATTCGGCTTTTGGTTAAACTCATTGGTGAAAGTGGCGTTGGAAACCGTGGTGTTATTATCCGTGGTTCCGGACAACGGCGAACTGGAACCGAAGGAGGCCACGGCGTTGAACTCATCCGACAGCTTGGCGTCAAAGACCAGGCGTAGACGGAAGCGGAACTGGTCGCGTTTATAGGTCGAAGTTTCCCTAAATTTCGAGGTTTTGGGATCCTGGGTGTAACTCTTCAGTTCCTGCCGGTCTTCCCAGCGCAGCCGCAAATCCCCGCTGAAGGTAATTCGTTTGGTCCACTCCGGCAACTGAAATTTGCCGGTTTCTTCCTTCACCTCTTTCTTCACCGAGGCCTGAAGTTCTTCTTTCAGGGAATCGGCCTTGGAGCTATCCAGTTTGTTGTTTAATTGTTGCTGGAGTTTCTGGATTTCGATCTGCTGGTTCTCAATCACCTTTTGCAGTTTATCGATCTTCTCCATGACTTCCTGGTTGGACTGGGCGTAACCGGTATCAGTGCCGGCCGTCAGCCCTAAGAAAAAAAGGGCGCCAACCCACCCGATCAAAAATTTTCTTAACTGCATCTCTTCTCCTTTCAAATAAATAACTGGACCTTTTCTATTCTTGCGCTAACTTAAATTTACCCTGCCACCTTTTTGATCACCCCCTTGCCGGTTGATTAAATCGGCTTGATTATTGAAGCGTTCTATATCAAATTTGATGCCAGGAAATAATTTAGATAACTTATTGATATTATAGGTACGGAGAGTCCTGCGGGGAAAAAGGAGACTGACTTTTTAAGATACAGTGTTCCCTAAGATGACACAGAAATCGCGGTTTACCAGGGGCGGCTATTGACTTCCATCTCCAATCCCCTTAAACTTAATACTCAGGGCGCCCATGACTGCCATCGAACCCAAACAAAAGGCTAAGCCCCACCGCGTAAATATTTATAAATCCTGGTGCAAGAATTGCGGGATCTGTACCGCTTTTTGCCCCAAAGGTGCGCTCCAGCGGGATGCCGAGGGTTTCCCCTACGTGGCTGATCCGACGTTGTGTATCGGCTGCCGGTTATGTGAACTTCGCTGCCCTGATTTTGCCATCGAGGTCCAGGACATTGCCAACCCGGACAAAGAAACCCAAACCCCCTAAGTTAGTATTCTGGCAGGGAAACCAGGCCATGGTCGAAGGAGCCTTGGCCGCAGGCTGCCGTTTCTTCGCCGGGTATCCGATCAGTCCGGCCACGGAAATCCTGGAAGGGATGTCCCGACGGATGCCGGCCCTGGACGGGGTATTCATCCAAATGGAGGACGAAATTGCCGGATTGGGGGCGGTGATTGGGGCTTCACTGGCCGGAGTCAAGGCCATGACCGCCACCAGTGGGCCGGGTTTTTCGCTGATCCAGGAAAACTTGGGCTACGCCTGTGTGGCCGAAGTGCCCTGCGTGATCATCAATGTCATGCGTGGCGGTCCCAGCACCGGGCTTCCTACCAGCCCGGCCCAGGGGGATGTGCTTCAGGCCCGCTGGGGAACTCACGGCGATCATCCGATTATTGTCCTTTCGGTCTCCACCACCCTGGACTGTTACCGGGTCACCCATCAAGCCTTCAATCTATCGGAGAAATATCGCACCCCGGTCATTATTCTTTCCGACGAGGTGGTGGCTCATACCCGGGAAACCTTCACTACTCCCCACCCGGAGGACTTGCCGGTCTACGATCGCCTGAAACCCACGGTGCCTCCGGAATGGTTCGTTCCCTACGAAACCAAAGGACGGTTGGTGCCGGCCATGAGCCCTTTCGGGGAAGGCTACCGATACCACGTGACGGGGCTGATCCATGATGTCCGGGGCTTTCCCACCAACCGGCCCGAAGAGGTGACCGCCTTTCAAAACCGGCTCCGACAGAAAATCAGCGAAAACCTGCTGGACATCCTGTGGGTGGAAGACTACCGGGTGGAGGATGCCGAGCAGGTGGTGATCGCCTACGGATCGGTGGCCCGCTCCGCCCTTCATGCCGTCCGCCTGGCCCGCGAACGGGGCATTAAAGCCGGGCTCCTGAAATTGATCACCCTGTTTCCTTTTCCTCGGGCGGCCGTGGAGCGGATCACCGGCACTGCCCGGGTATTGATTGTTCCGGAGATGAACTGGGGTCAAATGTCCCGGGAGGTGAAACGGGTAAACCGGGGCCGGTGCCGGGTGTTGACCCTGAATAAATATGACGGGACCCTGATCCAGCCCCGGGAAATCCTGCAGAAAATGATCGGCGAATAGCACCATGGCGGAGATCACCAAACTCATTCACCACTACCTGCGTCACGACAAAAAATTTCCGCATCTCTGGTGCCCGGGCTGCGGGAACGGGATTGTCCTGGGGGCGCTGATTCGGGCTATCGACGATTTGAAATACGCCAAGGATGAGATCGTGCTGGTCTCCGGGATCGGCTGCTCGGGACGGATGAGCGTCTACGCCGATTTCAATACCCTGCATACCACTCACGGACGGGCGCTGACCTTTGCCACCGGAATCAAGCTGGCCAAACCCGCCCTGAAAGTCATTGTCATCATGGGCGATGGAGATGCCCTGGCTATCGGCGGAAATCATTTCATCCATGCCGCCCGCCGCAACATCGATCTGACCGCCCTGATCATCAACAACAGCATCTTCGGCATGACCGGGGGCCAGCATTCTCCGGCCACACCGTACGGGATGCGGGCCACTACTACCACCCGGCACAATATTGAACCGGCTTTCAATATTTCCGAACTGGCCGTGACCGCCGGGGCGGTTTTTGTGGCCCGGGGAACGGCTTATCACGCCCAACTGCTGCATCAACTGCTGGAGAAAGGACTGCGAAAAAAGGGATTTTCCCTGGTGGAGATTATCACCCAGTGCCCGACCTATTACGGCCGGAAGAACCGCCTGGGGAGCACGGTGGAGATGATGCAGTGGCAGCGGGACCAGGCGGTTCCGGTGGAGAAGGCCGGGGAACTCAAACCCGGAGAGCTGATCGATAAATTTACCATCGGGGTGCTGGTGGACAAGGAATTACCGAACTTTCTGGATGAGTATGAAAAAGTGAAGGAATACGCCAAGACCCATGTTCTCCCGATATGAAATTCGATTGAGCGGTACCGGCGGCCAGGGCTTAATCCTGGCCGGAATGATCCTGGCCGAGGCGATCGCCTTCGGGGAAAAGAAACAGGTGGTCCAGTCGCAGAATTACGGTCCGGAGGCTCGGGGCACCAACAGCCGTTCCGATATCATCATCAGCGACCAGGAAATCGATTACCCCAAGGCCCTGCGCCTCGATACCCTGCTGGCCCTGAATCAGGCGGCCTTGGATGAAAATTTCCCGGCCCTCAAGCCGCAAGGACTACTCCTGGTTGACTCGGAACTGGTGAAGGAAGTGCCCCCGGTCCCCCAGGTGGCCCTTCCCCTGGCCCGACTGTCCACGGAGAGCACCGGACATCCGCAATCCGCCAATATGGTGGCTTTGGGGGCCTTGTCCGCTTTAACCGGGCAGGTATCCCTGCGATCACTAGCCGCCGCCTTAGCCCACTATTTTAAGGAGGAAGGTTTGGAGAAAAATATTAGGGCGCTTAAGAGCGGGGCCCGGTACGCGAAGGAACGATTCTCTGCGGATTCTTCGCCGATCGCTGTTGTTTAAAAATCGGCTTCTTGTAGATTTCAGTCAAATTGACGGCCATAGCTTCCAATAACTCCCCGGGCACACCCACAAAGATCTCGTTTTTCCCCAGGGCTTGAGGAATACGGTCCCCTACTCCGTTTAAGGTGAGGTT
Source organism: uncultured delta proteobacterium (assembly GCA_963843145.1). Lineage (GTDB taxonomy): Bacteria > Desulfobacterota > RBG-13-43-22 > RBG-13-43-22 > RBG-13-43-22 > CAVQSS01. Next base: position 55,043 of record CAWJJC010000027.1, on the reverse strand, counting down.
GATCCTTTTTTTCAGGTAGGGATAGGCGATAACATCTCCGCAGACCCCCTGGTAACCGGTACCGACCTTTAGATTATGACGTTCGCCGGTCAGGTACTGGTTGGCCATCAACAACCATTTGGCTTGGTCGGAAGTCATCCGGAACAAACAGACATCTACGCCCAACACGGCCTTTTCCAGAGGACTTAAGACCAGGGCTTGGGTCCGTCCGGGAGGAACCTGGTTTCCATCGGCAAAATACTTCTGCGCGGCCTCCTGGTTCCCAAAAACCCCCATTTGAACGGTTTGTTTACGGGCCACTTTTTTCGATTCCTTTTTGAATCCCAAGGCCGTCAGCCCCATGGTGCAACCGATATCGCCCTTGCCGACTAATAAGCCCTTCCCTTTAAAGGCTTCCATAACCGCGAAACAGATGCTGGGCAGCGGTTTCTCCGGCTTTTTAAAGACCACGGGCGTTTCTTCCAAGTTGGTGATAATCCGGATAGCCACCGGGCCGGATTTAATTCCCAGGGTCTGGCGAAAAATTTTGGCCTGTTCGATTAAGTCTTTCATGAAATTATCAAAAGTCCTTCAAAGTTTTCGTCTTTTCCGAAGTGGAATTATTTTTTTTGATCCGGTCGATTCCGGTTCGGGTTCCGGTTCCTGAATCTCGACCGGAGCAACGACCTTCTCGATTCTAATCGTCCGTCCGCCCATGGAAAATTCATTTCCCTGGACATATTCCGATCTTAAAATCCATTCCCCCAAAGTTGGAGGGACCTGGAGAATCAGAAATTTTAAACGCAGCCATCCCGGTTTAATATCCGGAATCACGTCCTCAACCCGGCCGAAAAAAGCCGGTTTGTCCTCGATATAGACCAGGATGACATCCCCTATATCGGTCATGGCGCATCTATTTTGGGTTGTTTTATTTTTTTCGGGAACAAGTCCCGGATGGAACTAAGGGGTATAACCGAACCACTTCAGGTGAGTTCTTTTGTACCGCAGTCTGCTTCCAAATGTCAACATCTTTTATCAAACTTTTAGCTTCCAGGGGAAAGAGAAAAGCTATTAAGGGTCTCTCGATTTGGCTTATAAACCCGGGGGACCTTGAATTCCTGAACGAATTTTGATATGTTGAGTTCCAGGCCTTTATTCATTCTTTTCATCAGAATCCCTCAATCCCTGGCGATGACCCGTCCCTCAGGGCGGGAAAACATTCGATTCCAAAATGGGGGTCGCTGCCGGAGGTCAAATTTCCAGGCAGGGTAATAGCAGGAGGGGCAATGTTTCTAAAACTCGGTCCTTGGCGGGCAATCCCATTCCTCATTATCGTCCTGGGACTTTTAATGACGGCGGACTGCGGCCGGGAGACCGGCCCAGAGGGAAATAATATCCGTTTCGTAACCTGGAAGCCCAACAACCCCGAAGTTTGGGACAAGATTATCGGATTATTTGAGCACGAGCATCCCGGGTTGAAAGTGGACCGGGAAACAGGGCCTCATTCCACAAGTGCCTACCATGACCTGCTCACCCAGAAACTAAAAAATCGCGACCCCGGGCTGGACGTTTTTTTTATGGATGTAATCTGGCCTCCTGAATTCGCCTCGGCCGGCTGGGCCGAGCCCTTGGATTCCCTTTTTCCTCCGGAAGAGCAAAAGCAATTCATTCCCGCTACCATCCTGGCCAATACCTTCGAGGGGAAATGCTACGGAGTGCCGGTGTTTATCGACAGCGGGCTCCTCTACTATCGGAAAGACCTGTTGGCGCAATACGGTTTTCGCCCTCCTCAGACCTGGGATAAGTTGGCGGAACAGGCCCGGGCTATCGTAGTCGGAGAAAAGGCCCGCGGACAGGACCTATCCGGCTTCTCGGGACAGTTTAAACAATACGAGGGACTGGTCTGTAACCTGCTGGAGTATATAGAGAGTAACCGGGGAACGATTCTGGATTCCTCGGGTAGCCGGAGCTTGCTCGAACGGGAGGCGGCCCTGGAGGCCGTCCGTTTCGTCAGGGACCGCATGATAGGGCAGGCGGCCTCACGAGGGGTGCTCACCTACGAGGAGCCTGAGTCGCTGGCCCCCTTTGTTCAAGGGAAGGCGGTTTTTTTGAGGAGCTGGCCCTATGCCTGGAGCATCGCCGCCGATCCCCAAAAATCCCGGGTGGCGGGCCAGGTCGGGATTACCCGGCTGCCCCATTTCCCCGGGGGGAAAAGCGTGGCCGCCCTGGGTGGCTGGCAACTCGGAATCAGTCGTTATTCCCGCCACCGGGAAAAGGCCTGGACCTTCGTTCGTTTTGTAACCAGCCCGCGGATACAGAAGCTCCTGGCCGTGGAGGCCGGGTTAGCCCCCTCCCGGCAGGACCTTTATCAGGATGAACAAATATTGGCGGCCAACCCGCAATTTGCCGAGATGAAAGAGGTTTTCTGGACCGCTACTCCGCGTCCCCGAACGCCTCTTTACCCGGCGGTATCGAATGTTCTCCAGCGGACCTTCAGTCAGGCCATTTCCAATCCTTCATCCGATATTCCCGGGCTCATGAAAACAGCCAGCCGGGAGATCAACGATCTGCTGGCCTTGACCCCTAAGCCGGGAAGAGACTGACCAACCCAGGTGAATACGTTGCCCGTCCGCCCCCTTACTCCCAGGATCAGGGAACAAGTTTTCGGCTGGTTTCTGTTGCTGCCGACTTTTATCTTCGTGGGTCTATTTGCCTTCTATCCTATCTTCTATTCCTTTTATCTGAGCCTGCACAACCAGATCCTGAGCCTCGTCCATCTCGGAACGCCCTTCGTGGGTCTGCAAAATTACCGCAAACTCCTCCAGGACCCGGTGGCCCTTCGGGCACTGATCAATACCTTCGGTTTTGTCTTCAGTTCCACCTTTCTGGAACTGCTGACGGGTTTGGGAATCGCCCTGCTTATCCACCAACGTTTTCGCGGGCGGGGTTGGAGCCGGGCGGCGGTTTTAATTCCCTGGGCCATTCCCACCGTGGTGGCTTCCCAGATGTGGCGGTTTATCATGAACGATCAATACGGATTATTGAACCTGCTGCTCTACGGAAAGCAGGTCGGCAGCTATCAGGCCTGGTTGGCTGACCCGCTGACCGCCCTATTGACTATTATCGTTGCGGATGTCTGGAAAACGTCCTCCTTCGCCGCACTGCTGATCCTGGCCGGTCTCCAGACCATTCCGGAGGACCTCTATGAGTCGTCCCGGATGGACGGAGCCACCGCTTGGCAGCAGTTCTGGAAAATCACCCTTCCCCTGTTGAAACCCGCCATCCTGGTAGCCCTTCTCTTTCGGACCATGGACGCCTTTCGCGTCTTCGACTTGGTCTTTGTCATGACCCAAGGCGGACCGGCGGACGCCACCAACGTGCTGCAGTTTTACGGCTATAAGAAAATCTTCGGAGAAGGATTTATCGGGTACGGGTCCACCATTTCGGTCCTGGTTTTTCTGACCGTCTTTTTGATCTCCCTGGTCTATCTGCGGATCATCGGAACCAGGCTTTTCCAGGAGGACCGGTGAAGCGGAAAAGGGGGAAATTCCTTTTCGGGACCTCCTTGGTCCTGGTGGTCCTGTTCAGTCTTTTCCCGTTTTTCTGGTTTCTCATCACTTCCCTGAAATCCCCTTTGGAGGTGACGGCCAGCCCCCCCACCTGGTGGCCCGCCGCCTTCAACCTGGACCTCTATCGATCGGCCATCTGGACCTACGGTCTCTTTCACTTTATCAAGAACAGCCTGATTGTGGCCGGTCTGGTTACCCCGATTACCATCTCTCTGGCCACTCTGGCCGGATATGCCCTGGCCCGTCTCCGCCTCCCCCACCGCGGGTGGATCATGGGGGGCCTCTTGTTGGTGTCCATGTTTCCTCAGATATCGATCGCCGGGCCGGTCTGGTCGATCCTGCGGCGTCTGAACTGGCTGAACACCTACCAGGGGTTGATCATCCCCTATGTCACCTTGACCCTCCCCCTGGCCGTCTGGATCCTGGCCGGCTTTTTCAAAGAACTGCCCACGGACTTGGAGGATGCGGCCCGGGTGGATGGGTGTACCCGACTCCAGACCCTTTTTCGGATCATGGTCCCTCTGTGTCTCCCCGGAGTCTCCACGGCGGCCATTCTGGTTTTCATCTACGCCTGGAACGAGTTTTTCTTCGCCCTCCTGGTCATGACCGAGCGGGCCTACCAGACCCTCCCGGTCGGAATCGCTCTTTTCCAGGGCCAATATACCGTTCCCTGGGGGGAGATCGCCGCCGCCTCGGTGGTCGCCTCGGTTCCCCTGGTCCTCATGGTCCTCTTGTTTCAAAGAAAAATCGTCAGCGGTCTTTCGGCCGGGGCGGTAAAATAGGAGAAGCCATGGCCGGACTGCGCGTGGAACACCTGAACAAATCTTTCGGCAAACAAACCGTTCTTCAGGACATTTCCTTTGAAGCGGCGGACGGCGAATTGGCCATCCTCCTGGGTCCATCGGGGTGCGGGAAAAGCACCCTGCTCCGGCTAATCGCCGGATTGGAGGAACCTGACCGGGGCCGAATCCTCCTCGGCGGGAACCCGGTAGACCACCTCAACCCCAATGAGCGGGACATGGCCATGGTCTTCCAGAGCTATGCCCTCTACCCCCACCTCTCCGTCTTTGACAACCTGGCCTTTCCTTTGAAAATCCGGAAGCTTCCAAAAGCGCTGATCCGGGCCCGGGTTGAAGCAACTGCCGCCCTGCTCCGGATCGACACTCTCCTAGCCCGGAAGCCGAAGGAATTGTCGGGAGGACAGCGCCAACGGGTGGCCATCGGTCGGGCCATTGTCCGTCAGCCTTCCTTATTTCTATTTGACGAACCTCTTTCCAATCTGGATGCCCAGCTTCGCAGCGGAATGCGGGTCGAACTGGCCAAGCTGCACCGGAAACTCGGAACGACCATTCTCTACGTCACCCACGACCAGGTGGAGGCCATGACCCTGGGACAGAAGATCATCCTCCTGAATCAGGGCAAAATCCAGCAAATTGGAACGCCGGAAGAAGTCTATCAAACCCCCGAGAACCTTTTTGTGGCTAATTTTATCGGTAGCCCGACAATGAACATCCTGGAAGGTTTCCTGGAGAAAAAAGAGGGAAAATTGTTTTTCCGGCGGGATTCCATTTTGATCGAGGTGCCTTTCCCCCCCGGGATGGAACCGGGTGCAGGTCAGCCGGTTTCCCTGGGAATCCGGCCGGAAGCTCTCATTCCCGGAGATGGTCCCCTGAGGGGTCCCATAGAGTTAATTGAACGCCTGGGGGCTGAAGCTTTTCTTTATCTGCAATTTCAGGAGACCCGGCTGGTGGCCCGGGTGGATCCGGCGTTTCCCTCCCGTGCGGGACAGGAGGCGGCTTTCAGGCTTTCCTCCAGCGGAGTACATCTTTTCCAGCGGGGCATGCGAATCAGCCCTTAAAAAATCGCCGAACCATTAAGAAATGATGTTTCCTGCCGGCAAGGTTGACAACGCCTTAGTACACATAGATGACCGCAGCCCCGACGGACACCCGCTCGGTGTACTGCCCTTCCAGGTTCAGACGGAATCCTTTTCCTAGCGGTACTTCGACCCCGGTATATCCTCCGAAGACGGTCTTGTTCTTCATGGTCGTCTCCCCTGAGGCGTAGGCCAGGCCGTCGACATCCCCGGATGACGATACCTTTAATTCCGAATAATGAACATAGGGTCCGATATACACCTTGAGGCCCTCGAGAATGGTGGCTTGAAATCCCAGGCCGCCATTCACCTCCCAAAAATTCTTAACCGAAAGTTCGACCGAAAAAGGTGCGCCGTTTCGAGTTCCCGAAACGCTGTCGCTGAAGTCACTCAAGTAATAGGTCCCCTGGATAAAGGCCCCCAGGCCAAAGGTCTTGTTGAAAGGATAATAACCCTTGGTCCCCACCGTGCTGAAAAATATCCGCTGATCTTCAAAATCCTTCTTGGAGGTGACCGTCGACGCGGTTGAGGAGCTGAAGGCATCGATAAGTTTTAAATCCGACAACCCCACTCGGGCGGTGACTTCCCAACTATTTCGAGATCCGTAGCCCAATTCCGAATAGACCTGATTCTGGCGAGTTGCCTGTTCCGCGCCATTCTTAAACTTATCCTCCTGAAACCAATATCCCAGGCCGGTGTGAAGGCCCCCGGCCTCTTTGGCCATAGGTTGCGGCGGCCCGAAAGGCCCGCCCGCAGCCGCTCTTCCCGGAATACTCAGCATCACGAAGACGATAATTACGACCACTTTCAGACTTTTCATAGGAACGCCTTCCCCTTCATTCATTTTTGGGTAGTCCCGAATCTTTGGCGGGATTCTTCCCGCCCTGGCGGTTGACCTTCTTCAGCCGATATTGGACATAGGCATCGCGGATGGCCACGTAGGGATCGATGGCGGCCCCTTTGAGGGACTCATAGTCGCCGATCCTCAGGGAGGTGTCATTCAGCAGGTCATAGGCCCTGGTCCCCTCGCTGGTATACCAGGGAGTAAGATAACTGTAGGGAGTCAGGAAGGCATCCCCAATCAGCCCCAACGTATCACGAGGACTGGAAGGACCGAACACGGGCCAGGTGATGAAGAAATCCTGTCCCCATCCATAGGTACCCAAGGTTTGGCCGAAATCCACATTTTGTTTGGAGAGATTGATATCCTGGCTCGATGACGGATCCAATAACCCCCCGACCCCCCAGAGGGTGTTTATCGTGAAACGGCCAAGTTCCGTCGCCGCACCCTTGAAGTTCGCCTGGAGCAGACAATTAACGAAACGAATCGGGAAGGTCAGGTTCGCAAAAAAATTGCTCACGCCGACCCGGGCGGGCTCGGGAACGACCTGGCCATATCCCTGGGCGACCGGTTTAAGCACCCAGAAGTACAGCTTGTCATTGAACTGGTACATGGCCCGATTAAAAGGCTCCAGGGGGTCGGCTATTCCAACCTTGGCCCCTTCGCTCCCCTTCTCCGAAACTTCAATATCGCCATAGTCATCGACGTTTTTGGTTTCAGATCCGACCGGCGTCTCCGGGGCCTTGGGAGTCGTCTTTACGGAAGCGGAGACCCCCGGGACCTGCTGGGTCTGAGGAGTTGCAACCGGCGTGCCGAGAGAAACGGCGGGATCAGGACTGTGAGCACACCCCGCCGCGAAAAAAACGAACAGGAGAACGAGAACTGAGAATGCCTTCATAACACGAGCCACCCCTTCAATCCTTCTCTGGTCATTTAGGGTAATGGGGAGAATATTAATCCCACCACTCGCCATTTCCCGCTTCAGGCCCTATTGCCCCTTCACTTTCTTGCGCAGGATCTCCAATAATTGTTCCGGCGTATTTTTTGCCAGGATATCATTAAACTGGGTACGATAATTTAGAACCAGGCTCACGTTTTCCACAACGACGTCGTATACTTTCCAGACGCCTCCCTTCAGCAGCACGCGATAGGTGATAGGAATTTCCTTGGAAGAGGTAACGATCTTCGTCGGGACTTCGGCCTGGGTGGCCGAGACCATGCTTTCATGCTCAAAGACAACTTTTTCGTTGGTGTAGGCCAGGATTTTGTCGATGTAAGCCTTTTCCAGCACCTCCCGAAAAAGTAGGACAAACTCCCGCCGCTGGTCGCCGTTCAGATTGTTCCAGTTCCTGGACAACGTGCGCTTCGAAAGTTCGACGTCATCAAACATGGTATCATAGATGAGCCGCAGTTTTTCCTTTTCGGTCTCTTTGGCCGAGGCCGCTTTGAGCTTGGGATCGCGCAACACCTCCAGGACCTTGTTGACGTTGGTCTGGACCGCCTCCAGCGGCGTACCGGCATATACCGGAAGAGAACCGAGTAACAAGAGGCTCATGCTCATTAGGACGATAAGTCTTTTCATAACGTACCTTTCTTAATCCGCCAAGGCGGCTAGTGTTTCTTCACGTCTCCGAAGGCATACTTGCTGACCAGATCTACGAGGTCCACCGCCGGCTGCGTTTCGGTAATAGTGCCCCCCGGTGGGAGCAACGTGCCTGCACCGCCGGGGTCAATGCTGATATGCATATCCCCGATCAGCCCTTCCGTTTTAATGGAGGCAATGGCATCGTCATAAATTTTGATGTCTTTCCGGATGCGAAGCTTCACCACGGCCTTCTGGCTTTTCTGATCCATGGAGAGGTCCTCCACGCGCCCTACCTCAATCCCGGATATATAAACCAGGCTGCCGGCCCTCAGGCCGGTGACTGAGGTGAATCGGGCCAGGAGCGGATAGGTATCGTCGCCGAAGAGGGAAACATGACCCAATTTCACCGTCATATACCCCACGCAGAGGAGCCCGAAAACGAGAAATATCCCAACCGTGGTTTCCATAGTGTACTTTTTCATCTACCTAATCTCCTCACATCGCACCGAATACGGCCAATTTCTTTTTGTTGCGCTTTGGCCGCCTCGATGACCGGATCGATGTCGGCTACCGGTTGGCCCTCGGCAATTCCGGCCAGGACCGAAAATTCAACCACTTCCGTAGAAACGGCCTGTCGGCCATCCCCGGCACAGGCCTCTCGAAGGCCTCGTTCTTGAAGGTCCTGGACAAAATCCTGGAGAATACCCTCCGCTTCCGTCAGATCCGAATAGGGGAGCACCGTGACAAATTCATTGCTGAGACGGCGGGTGGAAAACCCCCCGATGGCGCCGAAATGTTTATCGATGTAAATGGCCAGACTTCGCAAGGCCACCTGGGCCGCGTCGTAGCCCGTGCTCGTCCGAAGGAACTCCGGATCAACCAGAGAAAAAACCGCCACGCTGTACGTTGCCCCGCTGGCGCTCTGCCGCAACTGGACATGATGCATCACTTTAAATTGCCTTTTGGAATACAGACCGGTTAACTCATTCTGCAGCCCTTCCAGACTGCGAATGACCTCATCTTTGAACGGATGGTCGAAATTTTCCAACTCCTCCGGAGAACCCTGAAAAACAATAGATCGATCATAAAGGGCCAGTATGCGGTTGGAGATAAAATAGACATCCGGTATCTCGTGGCTGACCAGGATCCCCGTAAACCCGAATTTCCGCTGATACTGGGCGATCATGCCCAGGATGGCATTTTTTCGGACCGGGTCTTGGCCGGAAGTCGGTTCATCAAAGAGGACGATGCGAGGATCCGTTACCAAAGCCCGTGCCAAAGCGGCCCGCTTTTGCATGCCGCCGGAGAGTTCCGAAGGATACTTGTGAACCGCTTCTTTAAGCTCCGTTTGCTCGATTCTGGCCATAACCTGGCTATCGATCTCGGTTTTCTTCAGGTTCGTCGTCTCCCGCAAGGGAAGGGCGATATTTTCATAGACGGTCAGGGAATCGAAGAGGGCATTGTCTTGGAACATGTAACTTATCCGAGCGAAATTGGCGGCGCTTTCACTTTTTTCCATTTCGCTCAGGGGTTTGCCCTTGAAGAGAATAGTCCCGGCATCCGGCTTGAGCAGCCCGATGATATGCTTGAGGAGCACACTCTTGCCCGAACCGCTCAGTCCGATAATGGTGGTGACCTGTCCCTCGTAGATCTGCAGGTTGACCCGTTCCAGGACGGTTCGGGCGCCGAAACGTTTGGTGACCTCCTGGAATTCGATTAACGGGCTGTCCATGGGTTAACCTTAGATGAGTAGCGACGTGACCACATAGTCGGACACCAGGATCAGTACACAGGAGATCACCACGGACGAGGTGGTGGAGAGCCCGACGGCCTTGGCGCCATGGCTGTCCGTGCGCATGTGGGTAAAATACCCCTGGAAACAACAGACCAAGGAGACGATGACGGCAAAAACAATCGACTTGACCAGACCGTCGGTAATATCTTTCAGGTCCATACTGGTCTGAACACGATAAACATAGGTGCTGGCATTGGCGCCCAGGAGCAAGACGCCGGAGACGTACCCGCCGATAATGCCGACGAGGTCGAACACGGCGGTGAGCAAGGGGAAGCTGATGATCGCGGCGGTAATCCTAGGGGTGATGAGATACCGGAGCGGATCAATACGCATGGTGCTCAGGGCGTCAATCTGTTCGGAGATGCGCTGAATGCCGATCTCGGCGGTGATAGCCGAACCGGCCCGGGCGGCGATCATGATCGCCGTGAGCACCGGTCCCAATTCCCGAACCAGTGTCAGGGCCACCAGGGTGCCGAGAGCCCCCTGGGCGCCGAATTTTACCAGGGCATGGTAGGATTGAAGGCCCAGCACCATACCGGTGAAGAAACTGACGAGCATGATGATCATCGTGGATCTGGCCCCGATATAATAGACCTGCTGCACGATCTTATCCAACTGTTTGGGGCGTACGATCCTCAGAAGCGCCATAAGGAGAAAAATGGCTGAGGCGCCTAAATTGTCGATCCAACTGATCGCCACCCGGCCGATAAGGGCAAACGGACCGGTCACTAGCCTGCCGAGCTGCCCTCCAGGTTTGCTTTGTTGACTGTCAGCTTCGATGGTCATGCCAGAACTCCCGAGACCGGTTCCATAGGGCGAATTTGGATATTAAAACAGTTTCACTCGGTAAACAATTTTGACGCTTCGCCCTTTTGGGTGGGTACCCCCCAGATCTGGTATGGCCGATGGGTCTCGGCGAAAGGGCTTTCCAAAGGTACTCCGGACTTCGAATCCGGGCCTAAATTACCAATTTTATTTGAAGCAGGCCCAAACTCAAAGGCTTTTGATGCTTCTTCGGCCGGCCCTGCCTCCGTGAAGATTTAGAAACATGGGGGCCGGGTTAGAACCTATAAAGCAAGGTGGAAAACCCTTTCGCCGAGACCCATCGGCCACGAAGGCCTGATTTCAGTCTAATCTACCAAATATTGTGGCCACCCACCCAAAAGGGCGAACAACCACAATTTTTTATATACATTATAAGCTTAACTCCCCGGACCTTGTCAATGAAAATGAGTTGCTGCTCTTGGTCGAGGGGCAGGATTCCTGGGCTCAAGTCAGTAGAGTTGACGCCGAAAGAATTCCTTCTTATACTAGTATGAAAATCCGCTTTTTTTGAATCCTGCTAAATGAAACCCGATAGTAAGAAAGCCATCTGCGGTATCTGCTCGGCCGGGTGCTGGGTGAAGGTTGATTATGATACCGAGGGAAAAATCGACTCGGTGGGACCTGATGAAGGTTCTCCCCTGGGAAAGATCTGCCGCTTGGGCGAACTGGCCCGGGAGGTCGTTTATTCGCCCAACCGACTATTATATCCCATGCGCCGCAAGGGTCCCAAGGGCACTTATGATTTCGAGCGTATCTCCTGGGAGGAAGCCTATGAGACGATCGTCCAGAAACTACAAACGATCAAGGCGGAGTCCGGGCCGGAAGCCACGGCCATCTATACCGGGAGCGGAAGTTTCGAGTTATCCCTCTGCGATATTTTCCAGCCGGCCGGGGTGGCGGTTTCTTCGGCTTCCAGCGTCCTCTTCCCCTTCGGGTCGCCCAACACCTTGGGCGTAGGGGCCCTCTGCTATGTATCCTTCGCCATGATCGCCCCTCATGTCACCATGGGGGGGATGTTCATCAACATGTTCTCGGATATCGAGCAGGCCAACCTCATCGTCATCTGGGGGAAAAACCCGGCAGCCCACTGCCCGCCCGATGATTTTATCCAGATCGAACGGGCCCACCGGCGCGGCGCCCGCCTGGTGGTGATCGATCCCCGTCGGACGGTCATGGCCAAATACCCGAATGCCGAATGGGTCCCCATTCGTCCCGGTACCGACGGCGCCCTGGCCCTGGGAATGTGCCAAGTGCTGATCGAGGAAGAGCTTTTCGATGAAGCTTTCGTTAAAGAGTGGACGATCGGATTCGAGGCCTTTGCCCGATATGTCCAGCACTTTCGACCGGAAGTGGTGGAACATATCACCGGGGTGCCGGCGGCTACCGTCATCCGCCTGGCCCGGGAGTTCGCCGGGACCCACGGCGTGTCTCCGGTCATGTACAGCGGCCTGGAATACAGCGACGGCTCCGTGCAGGCCATCCGCGCCACCCTGGTGCTCTGGGCTCTGGCCGGCCAACTGGATGTACCCGGCGGCCGCTGTTTCCTGCCGGCCCGGAGCAAGTTTCCCATCAACCGGGAAGGGCTGATCCCCAATCCGGACATTCGCAAGGCCGCCGGATACAATAACTTCCCGATCTATACCCTCTACCGCGGTGAGTTCCATGCCAACATCCTGCCCCGGGCGGTACTGGAGCAGGACCCCTACCCTATCCGCCTGCTGATCAGCCTGGGGGCCTCGATTATCAGTTCCTGGCCCCAGTCCGCGGTCTGGCGGAAAACCCTGGGTGCCCTGGACTTTCTGGTCTGCATCGACCGACAGTTAACCGCCGATGCCGCCTTCGCCGATATTGTCCTCCCGGCCGCCACCTACTACGAGATCGAATCCTATATGGTCTATGGACCCCTTTTCCGGATCCGGGAACGGGTTATTGAACCGCTGGGGGAGGCCCGAAATGACTTCTTTATCCTTTCCGAACTCGCCCGCCGCCTCGGCTACGGCCACCTCTATCCCCAAACCGAAGCGGAACTTCTGGCCCGGGTCTTGAAAGGCTCGGGCTTCACCCCGGAAGCCGTCCGGGCCGCCGGCGGAATGGTTCAGGTGCCCACGGTAATGATGGAGTACAAGAAATGGGAAAAAGGGCTGCTGCGCCCGGATGGCCGCCCCGGGTTCGACACCCCTTCCGGCAAGTTCGAAATCGCCTCTTCCATCCTGGAAGAGCATGGCTACGACGCCTTGCCCGTCTATACCGAACCCGGCGAGGGACCGCTGGCCCGGCCGGACTTAGCCCGGCAGTTTCCCCTGGTCTTCAATTCCGGGGCTCGTTCCAATATTGATTTGCACGGACTACACCAGAGCCTGCCCTCCCTCTCGCGGGAAAAACCCGTGCCCACGGTGATGATGAACCCCCGGGATGCCGCCGCGCGTGGAATTCAAAACGGAGATCCGGTCAAGCTAACCACTTTACGGGGATCCATCCCCCTGTATGCTCAGGTCACCGAGGATATCGTGTCCGGGGCCGTTGAGGTCAGCGGGATGGGGGGCGGGGCCCTTGGCCCGAAAGCCTGGCGCGACGCCTGTGTAAACGACTTGACCGATCTGCAGCGCTATGATCCGATCTCCGGTTTTCCGGTGTACAAGGCTCTGCTCTGCGAGGTAGTGAAGGATATCGAGGGCGAAACCGTGACGGTCGGCGGCCCGGGGGAATACACAGCCGATGGATCCCTGGAAACTCCGGCGGTTCCCCGCCGCATTTACCTGGACCACAACGCCACCACTCCCCTGGATCCGGAAGTTCAGAAGACCCTGATCGCCTTTTTGGAGTGCTACGGGAACCCGTCCAGCCTCTATGCGGCCGGCAAAGAATCCCGGACCGCCATGGAAACGGCGCGCCGCGCCATCGCCCTGCTGCTCAACTGCACGGCCCGGCGAGTCCTCTTTACCGGCGGCGGTTCGGAGGCCAACAACCTGGCCATCAAGGGCACGGCCTGGGCCGCCGGCCGGGGCAAGGACCATATCATCACCTCGGCCAGCGAACATCCCTCGGTGCTCGAACCCTGCCGTGGACTGGAACGGCAAGGTTTCCGGGTCACCTATCTTCCGTCCAACCGGGAAGGCCGGGTCAGGCCGGAGGACCTCCGAACGGCCCTGGACGATCGTACCTGCCTGGTGAGCGTCATGCTGGCCAACAACGAGACCGGGGCCCTCCAGCCGGTGGACGAACTGTCCGCCCTGGCCCGGGAGCGGGGCGCGCTCTTCCATTGCGATGCCGTCCAAGCGGTGGGCAAAATCCCGGTGGACGTGGGGGCGCTGGGGGTGGATCTGTTAACCCTCTCGGCCCACAAGTTGCACGGTCCTAAAGGGATGGGGGCGCTCTTCGTCCGCCAAGGGGTCTCCCTCGATCCCTTGGTCAGCGGCGGGCACCAGGAGCAGGGCCTGCGAGCCGGCACAGAAAACGTTCTGGGCATCGCCGGCTTCGGCAAGGCCGCCGAACTGGCCCTGAAACATCTCTCGGACTCGGTATCCATCCGGGGAAAACGGGATCAACTGGAACGCGGCATCCTGAAAATTCTCCCCCAAGCGCGCATCAACGGCCATCCCCGCCTGCGGCTGCCGAACACCTTGAACGTCACTTTGCCGGGCTTCCGGGGCGAGTCGCTGGTCCTGGCCCTCGATCAACGGGGAGTGGCCGTTTCCTCAGGATCGGCCTGCCGCGCCGGGAACCCGGAACCCTCCCATGTCTTGTTGGCCCTGGGGCTTTCCGAGGAGGAAGCCCATTGCTCCCTGCGTTTTTCCCTGGGCCGCGAAAATACACTGGAGGACATTGACCGGACCCTCTCGATTTTAGAGGATATCCTCCGTAATCAACAAGCGGTAGTGCGTTTTGTATCCTGCAGGTGAGGGGAGCTTTATTTAGTGCGAAATTAAGACTGAACATCGAACATCCAACATCCGAACATCGAACATCGAAATTTGAATTTGATAGCGGTTTGTTTTTCATTCGAGGTTGGGAGTTCGATGTTCGATGTTGGACGTTCAAATTTTGTTCGATAAAGGGAGGTTGTATGCCGGTCCCAGGACAGGATGCTCCGAGTTGATGGATAAAGAGTCTCCACAGGCAACGGAACCTTTGCCCGGGATGTCCTCGAGGGGCTGAGCCGGGCACCCAAATCCCTTCCCAGCAAGTATTTTTACGACGAAGAAGGAAGCCGACTTTTTAAACAGATCACGGAGTTGCCGGAGTATTATCTCACCCGTTGTGAGTCTGAAATTCTCCAAACCTATCGCTCGGAATTGGCATCCCTGTTCGCCGGCGTTCGTTTCAACCTGGTGGAGCTGGGGGCCGGGGACGGCAGGAAAACCAAATTATTGTTGGAACATTTTCTCGGCGCGGGGCTGGACTTTCGTTACGTTCCCATCGATATCTGCGAAGCAGCGGTCAACGAGTTGATTGGAAATCTCAAACAGTGCTGGGCCCATCTTCCCAGCGAAGGACTGACGGCGGAATATTTCGAAGGGTTGCGCTGGCTGTCCGCACGGAAGGGGCCCCGCAAACTGGTCCTGTTTCTGGGATCCAATATCGGCAATTTCAGCCAGGACGAAATGCGGGTCTTTCTCCGGAACCTCCGGGAGGCCCTGAATGAAGGGGACCTCCTCTTGATTGGTTTTGATTTAATCAAATCCGTTCCTCTGATCGAGAAGGCCTACAATGACTCCCAGGGAATTACGGCGCAATTCAACCTGAACCTGCTGCGGCGGATCAATCGCGATCTCGGCGGTAATTTCCGGATCGAGGGCTTTCGATTTTTCAGCCATTTCGACCGCTCCTCGGGGGCCGTCTTGAGTTACCTGATCAGCGGCCGAAAGCAGGTCGTGGACGTGGAACGGCTCAAACGCGCGTTCCATTTTGAAGACGGGGAACCGATCCATACCGAGCGTTCCCAGAAGTTTCTGGATTCCGAGGTCGTGCGGCTGGCGCAGGAAACAGGATTCGCCGTGGTTCGGCAGAGGAAAGATCAGCGGGGTTATTTCTTGGATTCCCTCTGGCAGGCGGGGGAGCAAGAGATGGAAGATGGAAGAGTGAAGAGGGAAGCAAAAGAAAATGGGACGTTTTAATGCGGGCAGGTGGCGGAAATTGATTGAGGGGCAGGGCAGAATATCCTGATACCTGAGATATTCAGGGCCTTACCGGGTAGATTTGTGTGTACGAGTAGGTGTACGAGTAGGGCTCATTGTGGGGTTCCGTACTCGTACACGTACTCGTACACGCAAATCCCTCTTGCAGAACTGGCAACGGAGTCTGGCATGAACCTATTCAGCGCCCACAAATTCTGCTTGAGTTCGGAGATGGGTTAGCCAGCCGGCGGAAAATAATCCACCGACATACGATGAAAGCGCCTTAACGGGCGTATTTTTCTTTGACGTAGGCCAGGGCCTCCTCTATAGCCTGAACCGCCAGGGCCAGATCCTCATCGGTGTGCCGGTGACAGATATAGCCATGATGGTGCGGGTGCAAAAAGACCCGTCGGCGAATAAGCTGGGTATAAAAATCATCCCGTTTAGCCCGATAGGTTTTGGCTTCATCCCGCTTAAAGGTTATGAAAAACATGGGGGCTACTCCGCTTAGCTCGGCTCCCACGTCGTAGCGGTCAAGGCAGCCCTGAATTTTTTTCCAAAAGCGGGTCCCTTTTTCCCAGATCTGGTCCAGGACCCGGTCCCGTTCGAGAATTTCAATGGTTTTCAGCGCGGCCACAAACCCGTCACTGTTAGGAAAGAAGGTGGAAGAGATGAAAAGCCTCTGGGCGGAAGCCATCATTACTTCTCTTTTCCCGGTAACCACACTAATGGCATAGCCATTGGCCATCCCTTTTCCCAGGACCACCAGGTCGGGGGTGACCCCGTAATAGGCTTGCGCCCCTCCCAGGGCCAGCCTGAATCCGGTCCGCACTTCATCAAAGACCAAAATAGCGCCATAGCGGGTGGCGATTTCCCTGACCCCTTCCAGGAACCCGGGTTTAGGCTCTTCCATCTTGGCATGCAGGGGGTGCCCAAAGGGGGTCATAATGATGGCCGCGGTCTGCTCCCCGTGCTTGGCCATCAGGTCCTCGAGTTGATCGAGACGGTTATACCGAAATTCAAAGACATCCTCATAGAACTTTTCAGGAACGCCCCCCTTCATCTCCACACACCAATCATGCCAGCCATGGTAACCGCAACGCATTACCTTGATCCGGTTGGTATAGGCCCGGGCAATCCGGATACTCGCCGTGGTGGCATCGGATCCGGTCTTTAAAAAAATACTCATTTCCGAACAGGGGACCAGTTGGCTCAGCTTTTTAGCCAGCTCATTCTGATATCGTTGGGTTAAGGTGAAGCAGAAGCCTTTGTCCCTCAACTGGCGGATAACCGCTTCGTCCACTTCTTCTTCTCGATAACCCAAAATTATGGGCCCATACCCGCAAAGGAAATCGATATATTCATTGCCATCCACGTCGGTGACCCGGCCGCCCCGGCCGCTTTCCACAAAGATGGGGTATTCTCCCTCGATAAAATCAGCGGGTTTCCGGGCGCCCAGGACTCCCCCGGGGACCAAAGACAGGGCCTCTTGATAAATTTCCTGACTTTTAGCAATATTCAGTTTATCCATGTTTTTCATAGAAAGTTTCCTTTTCCATACCTATTGTTTTTAGCCGTCATGCCGGACCTGATCCGGCATCCAGGACCTTCGAAACTTGGGAGGCCTGGATTCCGGATCTCCCTTCGGTAGTCCGGAATGACGAACCTTATCAGGTCAATCTTTTTCTTGGACTTCGCCGGTTCCCAGCCCTCAGCGGGACCTGTTTAACTACACTGTCAGCAACGAGCTGATCGTTTCCGTCTGGTGAATCTTGGCGCCCCTTTTTATCAAGGCGGCCAGGAATTTTTCCGGATCGATACATCCTTCGGGGGCCACCACGCCCTTGACCGTCACCTCGCCGGCCTCCATCATTAAAGCCGCAATGGAGGCGGGAAGACCCGTGCCCGGGGCCATCCGGCCCGCCATATCGGCGGTATAGGTCACCTTTTTTCCGTTTCGCTCGCCCTTAACGATCACTTTAAGTCCGGAGGAATTAGGCCCGTTATCCCTGCTTTTCGGAATCGTATCCCAAAGTTTCAGCGTCAGGTCGTAAGGCACGACCTTGGTTCCCCTGACCTCCAGGACCTCGGTGCTGAGAAATCCCGTATCATTTTGTTCCTTGATCAATTCGTCCACCCAGCCCGGTATGAGGGCGCCTTTAATAACCACCTTTTTCACCCCTTCGATGTAGCGGGGGATGGTGATCGGCTGAGGATGTCCTACATAGCGAACTTTACAGGTGCCCAGGGGTTCAAGGAAGGTGGCGATCTCCTCGCCCGTGCCCCCATCCACGTACTCCAGTTTTCCGTCCAGATATTGGGGGATTTTTCCCGTCACCATGTGCAGGCTGTGATCCCAGGCCGCACCCGCCAGTTCGGCGATACTGACCACCCAGAAGAGATGGATCTCGTTAACCCGGTCCAGTTGATTGGCATACCACTTGACCAGAACATTATTGGTTCCGGGGTCGGAGCCCATCCCCGTCAGAACGGTGATTCCCGCCTCTTTAGCGGCTTTATCGATGGCGGCTTCGGAAAAGAGAATGGGTACGGCCTCATAGTCATCGCAGATATCAATATAGTTGACCTTGGCCTCAACCGCAGCCCTGGCGACGGCCACGGCGGTCTTGTAGAAGGGTCCGGCACAATTAATGACCACGTCAACTACTTCGATGGCAGCCACCAGGCCGTTATGATCCTGTACGTCAATTTTTTTAAGCGACACTTTATTGCTGGCCCGCAGTTTTTCCTGCACTCTCGCGGGATCTATATTTATGTCGCCCAACGTTACCGATGTAATCTGCTCCTGTTTAATGAGGTCCCGGGCGACCCCCTGCCCCATACCGCCCGTGCCGCCTACTACCAATGCCTTCATGATTCCTCCTTCTTTTAGGCCCAAATCCGAAATTCGAAGCACGAAATCGTCTCGGCTGAGCCTTTCGGTAAACTCAAGGCCCTGAGCCTGTCGAAGGGCTCGTCGCAGGCCGAAACAAATTCAAAGGTCCAAAATTCAAAGGCTTATTAACGGTCTCATAATTGTATTTACACGGATTCCGTAACGTCGCTTAGTCACAACCAGAGACAAAAGACGATCTCTCACACGCATCTACTTGGGGCAGAAGTGCTCATAGGGTTTCAGCTCCCCCTCGTCGAACCGTACATGCGGATTTCCCGCATACGGCTCTCCGACAGTCTCTTGTCGTAAGGCAGACGCAAGGAGTTGTGGACGTGCCCGACTTTACAGATAAAGCAACCCATACCGTTTCAGGCCCCCGTACAGGCTTTCTCCCGGACGGAACGGGCGGCTACGTCTTTGGCTCCGGTTTCTCAGGAATCGACCAAAACCGCTACGGACAAAATGGTTGACGTCCCGAAAGACCTTCCGAGGATACCCATACCGAAAATAATTCGCCCAGCCCCGGAGGATCACATTGGTTTCTCGGATCGCTTCGGTGAGCGGCTTCTTATAACCACTATGAGTCTTGACTCGGATCTTCTCCCGGAGACGGTTGACCGCCTTGTCCGAGGGAAAGATATTCAGATACCGCTTCTCCCTCCCTTTCCGGTCCTGGTCGTATCGCAGGGTGAACCCCAAGAAGTCCAACTGCTTACCCCTCTGGTTCAGGGCTACGATACGCGTCTTATCCCGATTTATTTCCAGTCCCAGGTCTCCTTCCAGCTTCTCTTCCACCCATCAACGGATTCCTTTACTCCAGTAGTGCGACAGGATCACAAAATCATCGGCGTATCGGACCAGGCGGGCCTTGGCCGTCCGGTAAGGACCCGGGGGTCCTCATGGAAGGCCCGATCCATTTCATGGAGATACAGGTTAGCCAGCAGGGGGGAGATAACCCCGCCTTGGGGCGTTCCCTTGCGGGTCTCTTTCCTTCCGGGGGTCCCTGTCTTCCACTACCGGCGCCCGCAAGCCACATCCGGATCAGTTTCAACACCGATTGGTCGGCAATCCGTCGCTCTACCTTTTGCATCAGTCGATCGTGGGGAATGCTGTCAAAGTAGCCGGACAGGTCGGCGTCATACACCTCTCGCCGTCCGTCCTCCAGATTCTTCCGGATCTGCTCCACCCCGTCCCAGGCTTTCCGCCGAGGACGAAACCCATAGGAGCATTCCAGAAAATCCGCCTCAAAAATCGGCTCCAGAATCAGCAGCGTACGGCCATCTGAACCACCCGGTCCCGTATACAGGGAATGCCCAAGGGTCTCAGCTTGCCGTTGATCTTGGGGATATAGACCCGGCGTACCGGTCGAGGTCGGTAGGTCTTGGCCCGCAGTTCCTGTTCCATCTCTTCCAGGAACGTCCGGACCCCGCCTCCTTCCTCGATACTGCGAATGGTCACCCCGTCTGTTCCCGGGGCTCCCTCGATTCGCCCGTACCCGAGCCCAAGCCGTTTCCAATACATCCCGGCGATATACCCGGTCGTACAGGGCATAAAACCGAAACTGCTTTTCTTGCTTGGCCTTACAACCCAGCTTCCATCGCAACAGAGAGACCTTCTCCGGCATCCCCGGTTCCGGTTGGAACCCTTCCGCCGTCTTTTCCGTAATGGAGCATTTTCGGCTCAAGCGGTTTCTCCCTCTTTTGATCGAAACGTGACTGAAGTGCGGCCCCTTCGCTCCCTCCCTTTTCCGGGACTTCCTCGCTACTATGGGCCGCTCCGACTCCCGGCCGTGGCCACTTTCCAGGTTATGGATTCCCTGAAAATGTTATCGGTCCCTCCCGATACCTCGCCGGGTCTCCCAGGTTCCTCGGCTGATCTTTCGGCGCGCGCTCTCCCCAACCACCCCGGGCGGCCCGGTAGGGACCGTCGCTCGTTGCTTCCCTACCGGTGGCAGGCTTCACCTTCTCTGGCAGGTTGGCCGCCGCCATTTAAGTGTAACGAGGCCGAATCAGGTTCACTTGCGTTAGGGCTCACGCCTTCGTTGTCCAGGGGGTTCTCTCCCCTATCGCCTCTACCCGTCTTGGCCAGAGACCGGCCTACTCCCCGCTTTCGGTTACCCCAGGCGGGAGGCCGCAACTTCTTGTTGAACGAGCAATTAACAAGTATGACACCTTTCAGTCATATAGATCAGCCAGGCTTATCCTGGCGTACCAGAGGACACAGAGATCGCAGAAAATAGTTAATTTCTGATTGCCGCTGAGAGGCCGGCAATCAGAAAAAATCTCCTCCTCCGCGAATAAGACCCCGCCGGAGGCGTGAGCTGTTTTGAAAAATCGGCCTCTCAGCGATTTTTCAAAAAAGAGATTCGTCTTTCTCTGTGCCCTCGGCGAACTCGAGCGAAGCGGGCGAGAGATAAAAAGACCACTTCGTGTAAATACAATTATGAGACTGTTAATAAACCTAAATTCGAATGATCAAAACGACTCCCCCTCCCTTGACGGGAGGGGGTTGGGGGGCATAAGCGCTAACTTAAAAAGCCGGATACATCTTGCCCTTTCAGCCGCCAGCCAGCGGGTCCATATAGGCTTCCACCCGGACGGTGTCGCCTTCGCTGACTTTTTTCTTCAACCCTTCGGAAAATGTGAAATGACTCTCTCCATTGAGGTAAAGATGACGGAGGTCGTCTCCCATCTCCCCTCGTTCGATGAATCTTAAATGGGGGTACATACCCGAAAGCTTCTGCAAGACATCCTTCAAGGTATGTTCACCCTCCTGAAGATCCATCTGCAGGGGAGGTTC
The DNA here is from genome assembly GCA_963843145.1 of uncultured delta proteobacterium. Classification (GTDB taxonomy): domain Bacteria; phylum Desulfobacterota; class RBG-13-43-22; order RBG-13-43-22; family RBG-13-43-22; genus CAVQSS01. Next base: position 33,764 of record CAWJJC010000027.1, on the reverse strand, counting down.
AAAAACATTCTTTATTCGAAGGTTGGAATCGATCTTGACCTTGATTTTCATTTATACACCTACCGGGCCTTCTTTCCCGCCGCCTCCACCGCCTCGATGATTTTCTTGTATCCGGTGCAGCGGCAGAGATTAGAAGAAATGGTTTTGATAATCTCTTTCTTGGTCGGTTTTTCGTTTCTATCCAGGAGCGCCTTGGCCGTCATGATCATACCGGAGGTGCAAAAACCGCACTGAACGGCACCTTTCTCCATGAAGGCCTCCTGGAGCGGATGGAGTTTTCCTTCCTGACGCAGCCCTTCAACCGTCGTAATAACCGCGCCATCCACTTCGGGGGCCAGGACCAGGCAGGACCTCAGCGGTGTACCGTTCACCACCACCGTGCAGGCCCCGCAAGCACCCAATCCGCAGGCCTCTTTGGCCCCGGTGAGCGAAAGCCTCTCCCGTAGAGTTTCCAAGAGCGTCTCATAAGGCCGCACTTGGAGTGTGACCTGTTCGTCGTTTATCTGAAAGGTGACCTTCATCGTCTTCATCGCGCACCCCCCCGCTGGACTTTCTTGATCGCCCGTTTAAAGAGGACACCGACCATTTTCTTCCGGTAGACCGGGGAGAGCGTGGCGTTCAATACCGGCTTCGCGTCTGCCGCCGCCTGGGCGGCCGTATCTTTGACACTGCGTTCATCAAGGGTTTTGAGCGTATAAACCCGGGGTGCCAGACCGACACCTCCGACACAGACCCTGGCGGAAGAACCTTTCATCGAAACAGCCACCCCCACCAAGGGATAATCCACGGAATCCCGGACCCGCAATTTCTCGTAGGTTCCTTTCGTATTCTCCCAGGGTAACCGTATTTGCGTCAGGATCTCTCCCGGCCCCAGCGCCAAGGGCTTCCTACCATCGCCGCTGAAGAGTTTTTCCAACTTTACCGTCCGTTCACCCCCGGGGCCGACCAATTTTACCTGGGCCGACAGGGTAAGGAGTGCGGGCGCGTTGTCACTGCAGTAATTCGAAAAGCAGGTCTGCGCCTGGGGAACGACGTTACACGCCGGGCCGCCCATTTTCCAACAAAAGCCTCTCGCGCGACGCCATTCGAGGGATTTATTATAGAGGAGGCAGCGCGTATCCTGGAGGATATTCCCGCCGATGGTGCCTCGCATCTGGAGCGTTTCGCAGGAAGTGGCCTCGAGGGATTCGTAAAGGGCGGGAAATTTTTCTTTTATCCGGGCGTCATTCTTCAGTTCGAAGAGCGTAACGTTCGAACCTATAACCAGCCACCCGCCCTGTCGGGAAAAGGTTTTTAATTCGTGGATCGGCTTCAGGTCAATGAGGGCCACCGGCGTGGACAAGCGCAGCTTCAACAGTGGGATAAGATCCGTGCCCCCGGCGAGATAACGAGCCTGCCCGTCAAAATGGGCATAGCGGTCGATGGCCTCGGCAATGTTTTGCGCTCTTTGGTAGGCAAACTTAGGTAGGATCATCCCTTCACCCCCTTCTCCCGCTCCAAGAGGTTCAACACCCTGTCCGGTGTGAGCGGCAACTCTGTGAAAAGCGCGCCGGTGGCATTGGCCACGGCGCAGGCGACGGCGCTGTAGGCGTTCATCCGGATGGTCAGACCCCCCTCTTTCGCCCCGAAAGGCCCTTCAGGGTCCTGGGAACTTATAATGATCGTCTCTATCTCCGGCATGTCACAGGCCAGGGGAACTTTGTATTCCAGAAGATCCGGGTTGAGGAGGAAACCGCCGTTCCAAAGGTTCTCTTCGGTGATGGTCGCCACCCCGGCCTGCTGGATAGACCCCTCCATCTGCCCTTCCACCGCCATGGGGTTTAGGGGACGCCCGCAATCGTGGGCCGCCGTGAAATGGGGGATGGTGACTTTTCCCGTCTCGGGGTCAATAGCTACTTCCGCCACGGAGGTTCCAAAGGAGAAGGTCCCGGCCATCTGGCCCCAGGGTCTCGAGACCCATTCCCTCTCGAAATCGATGTGGGGGAAGTAAGAACCGGTCGCTACGATCGGATCTCCCCTGGAGAAGGCCTCCCGCACCACCCAGGAAATAGGCATCTTTTTGTCGGGTTTGGTCACGGAATACGCCATCCGGTTTTTCAAGTTGATCTCCGCCTCTTTCACGCCGAGCTTTTCCGCGGCAATGGCGACGATCCGCTGGCGTGCCTTTTCACAGGCCGCCTTCACCGCGTTGGCTCCCACGAAGGCGGCTGCCTGTGAATAGGCGCCCGGATCGAGGTTGGTGACCTCCGTATCCGCATTCACGAGGTTGATGTCCTCCATGGGGACGCCGAGAACCTCCGAGGCCACCTGGATGACCATGGATTCGTTCCCCTGTCCGTTGTCCACGAGGCCGGTAACGAGTGCTACCTGACCGTCATCATTGATCTTGACGTAGCACGACGAGCCGGAACGGAAGCCCATGGGGAAACCGCACATGATGGCCACGCATCCCATCCCGATCCCTTTGAGCTTCGACCTGGCGGCCCATCTTTTTTTGAAGTCCGTTTTTTCGGCCGAGGCCTTAATGGTTTCTTGGAGACCGCAACTGGTTATCTTAGATTTCGTCGCCGTTACTTCCCCGGCCGTCAGGCCGTTCTTGAGGCGTATATCCACGGGATCCAGGCCGAGCTCTTTGGCCATAAAATCCATCTGGGCCTCGTTCCCGGCCAGAAAGGCTCTTCCGTGACAACCGTACATCCCCCGAATGCCTTTGTTCGTGAATACCCGGTACCCATTATATCGGACGTTGGGAAAACGATAACATTCCTCGTAGACATAAAAGGGGATCGAGGTGGCGATAGGGCCCGTTGAGCTGTAGGCGCCCCCGTTATATACCGCGCGGTAGTCCTTCGCTACGATAGTGCCATCCTTTTTCATGCCCGTTTTTACCGTGGCGATAATGTCGTGGATCTGTCTTGAGCTCGTGGCGTTCTCCTCGCGGGAAAGGACCAGCTTGACCGGCCTGCCGGCCTGGATGGACAAAAGCGAGGCTACCAGGTCACCGGGCGCCACCTCGGATCGCCCGCCAAATGCGCCTCCGGAATTGATATGACGGACACGCACCCGGTTAAGGGGCATCTTGAGGAGGTTGGACAGCGCTTTGGCGCGGACGTGGGGTCCGGCGTTGGGCATCCAGAGGTCGAGGAAACCGTTCTTGTAGGAAGCGACGACCGCATAGGGCTCCATCATCGCGTAGGCCTCGCCGGCGGCGCTGAAGGTATCCTCACGGACGAGGAAGGCCCTTTCCAGGGCCTTGTCCACCTCACCCACATCGATATGAACGTGAATGTTAATGTTGTTCTTGTATTCGTTGTGGATCTGGGGCGCACCCTCCTTCATCGACTCGATGGGGTCAAAAACGGCGGGAAGAGGCTCATAGTCTACCTTGATGAAGGAAAGGGCTTCCAGGGCTGTTTCTTCGTCAACGGCCGCGACGGCCGCCACGTCCTCCCCGATATAGCGGACCTTGTCCGTGGGTAGCATGGCGTGGTCCTGCGTATAGCGGAAGACACCCCATTTGATCCCATAGGCATCAAAACCGCTCACGGCCGCCTTCACACCCGGCACTTTCAGCGCTCGCTGGGTGTCGATGCGGACTATCTTGGCATGGGGATAAGGGCTCCGCAGCACCTTGGCCACCAGCATATTGGGCAGCTTCAAGTCGGCGGTATAACGCGCCGCGCCGGTAACTTTGGCGAGAGAGTCACTTCGCACCACCCTTTGGCCGACAATATTCAAAGCCTCTTTCACAGCTACCTCCTATTTTGTTTTAGTTGTCATCCCGGACTCGATCCGGGATCCAGGGCATTGAAAGCTCTGGGATCTGGATTCCGGATCTCCCTGCGGTCGTCCGGAATGACGACTTTGCACTCGGACGATTCATTATAGCATAGCCGTCTAAAGCCATATCATTATGAGCTAAGTCAATAGGCATTCAATTATTAATGTCAACCAGTTAGATTTAGATCCTTCCCTATATTCTCAGACATCAGGGTGTCCTCCCCGAGCCTGGAAAGAGTATAAGGGAAAAGAAGGCTAAAGGCAAGTGGACAAAGAGGATCTTTTGAAGAAAATTGGCTACAATCTCCCCTCGACTCGCTGTCGATTGTTGATAAAAATTAAGGAGTTTGTCAAAAAAAGGGCCTACCCCCCGGTGGGCGGTTCCTAGCGTCCGAAGCGGCCCTGGCGGCCATGAACCTAGGGGATTGCACTTAATGGCCGTTGAAGAAAAAAACCCCGTTAGGGCTCGATGCCCTCCGGGGCTTTCTGTTTGATCGTTGATTGTTATCTGTGGCCTGCTTTTTTACTTCCCTTTCCCGCCAACCGATTTAGAAAGGGTTCGAATGTAGGCGACCAGGGAGGCAATATCCTTATTTTTCAAAAGACCGCCCCAGGAAGGCATTTGATTGGATAGCCCGAGGGCCGCTCCCCCTTTTTTGACAACCTCCGTGATCTGGGCATCGGATAGTTTAGCCATCAGGTTCGGGTCGGCCAATTTAGCCGGCGGGGTGGTCAGGGTATAAGAATTGAACCCATCCCCGTTCCCGGTGGCCCCGTGGCAAAGGACACAGTAATAGTCAAACAAGGCCCGACCTTTTTTTTCGTCAAAGGTGAGTTGGCCGTGTTTTTGGGGAAGCAAGAATATTGGTTTCCCCCCCTGGTTCTGAGGAATGGGGGAAGGGGGTTTTTGGCTTTCTCCCGGCGAATTCAGAATAAAAAAGATCGAGGCGCTGATCAAAAGTACAAGGAAAATTTTTTTTGCCATCTTCATTCCTTCAGGCGTTTATCTCCGGCTATGATCCCTAGCGCCGTTATTTGGGAGAGGCCAGAAAGGCCGCCAGGGCCTCGATTTCCTTATCGGTCAATTTATAGACCGGCTCAACCGAGCGTTTGACAAAGGCCTTGGGATCCCGTAGATAATAAAGGATCCATTCGAGCCTCAGCCGGTCCCCGACCTTGGTCAGCACCGGTCCGATCAGGCCACCCTGTTGATTGATTTGATGACAGGTCTGGCAGGCGTATTTTTTATTGTACAGGTCTTTACCGGTCTGGATCAGGGCGGTATTATGGCTGGCCGTCTCAGTGGCCCGGCCGGTTAAATTCTCAACCCGGTCATCCACCAGGGTAGTCCCAAAATAGGCATAAAGCGTTTCGATTTCTGAATCCTGGATTTTAAAAAGCGGCATGCGTTCCACCAGGATGGGCCGAATGGTGTCGGGAGCCTTCATGAATTTCTGCAACCAGGTCTTCTTGACCCGGCTCCCCTCCTGGGAGAGGTCGGTGGCCATATCCCCGCCTTTTCCGTAGATTTGGTGACAGGTAAAACAGCGGTACTTGTCCAGTACCTGGCCAAATTTGCCTTGCGGAGCGTAGGTCGAGGGCTTCTCTCCCAAAGGGAGGGTATAGGCGGCGGGGACTTCCTGGCCTTTCATTCCCAATAAATAGGTGGTTACGGCTTCGGCTTCCCGGTCGCTGAAGGCGTAATCGGGCATCTTTAGCTCTGCTTTGAAGAGCCTGGGGTTTTTCATCTTGTTGTAAAGCCAGTTGGGAACGGTGCGATCATGAGGAGTGACCTGGACACGGCCAAACTCCAGATGGCTGATATGGATCCCCCCGATGGTAGTCAGTTCCACGCCGATCTCGCCGCGATCCTTTACACCTGCGATCTTGGTATGGCAGGCGGTACACCCCTGTTTTTCTATTAATTCTTTTCCCTGGAGCTTATTGCCCCCCTGAACCATTCGGGCCTGGGCGGCGACCTGACGCTCATCCAGATTCAGGTCGATATATTCTCCCGCTAAAAAGTTGACGATTTTGAGGATTTCCTGATCGGAAAAACCATAGATCGGCATCCGGGAGGCGGCCCAGAGCTCATGAGGATTTTTGATAATCCGGCTCATTCGTTCCGGAACCATCTTGGAGGAGATCTTGCTGAGTTCAGGGGCCAGGGTCCCCCCTCTCCCTTCAACGGAATGGCAACTGACACAACGAGAGTCCTTGAATAATTTTTTGCCTTCTTCGGTGGAACCGCCCACTTTGCCCTCCGGGGGGGGTTCGCCTTGGAAGAGAAAGGCGGCCACGTCCGCTGCCTGCTGGGAAGAGAATTTCGGATTGGGCATGGCGGTCTTGGGAAGATAGCCTTTAGGGTTCAGGACCCAGCGATAGAGCCAATCGGATTTGACCCACTGGCTGATCCGATCCAACGGCGGCCCGACGAGGGTCCTTTCTTTTCCCTTGACCAGGTGGCAGCCCCGGCAGCCGTAATCCTTAAAGATGGTCCGTCCTTGGGCCAAAACCGGTGCCTGGTCCCGAAGGGTCTCGCCGTGACAAAGACCGCAGGAATTTTCCATAAAGTCCTGATGGTAGATGGCCTGATTCCAATTCTCCACCGGACCGTGCGCATCCTTCAAAGGGGTGGCCAATCCTTGTCCCCCGTGGCAGACGGTGCAGCCGATTTTTTCGAAATCGTGCCCACCCAGGTCGGGATGGGAGCGGAAAGGCTGAAGGGCATTTTGAAACCGCGGGTCTTCCATCGCGAGATGACAAGTCTCACAGCGATCCGTCCTTTTTAGTTTTTCAATCCATCGCTGCCGAACCCCAAATTGAAAGTTAGGGCCTTTACCTTTCTGGGTGACCTTTTGGAGGAGGAGGGACTTAAATTGTTTCTGATAGGTTAGATAAGAGGGATTGTAATTTTTCCAAACCTGTCCGATAAAAAGGAGCAAGACCAATAAAGCCAAAAAGGGAAAGATCCTTTGAAATATATCTTTCATTTCCACCGCCTTTTTAAAGGCCTAAAATAGTCAATGCGTGGGCCAGGACTGCCAGGGCCAGTAAAGGACCCAGCCCGGACCCCGCAAAAACTGCCCGATGACAATCAGACCCAAGTACACCGTGACGACCGCGGTGAAAATGATATTGGCCTTTCGGCGGCTGGGGTGAAACCAGACCCCGATTCCTTCACGGCCCCGATCCAGATAGGGGATCAGGATGATCAGAATAATCATGACGTTGGGAACCAGGACACCGAAAAAGAAGGGGGCTCCCCAGGACAGGAGTTCTTGCATACCCACCAGAAACCAAGGGGCCTTGACCGGACTGGGTGTTACCGAGGGGTTGGCCCCTTCTTCCAAAGGGGCGTTGAACAGGAGCGAGATCGCCATAACCAGGGCCAGGATCAAGAGAAATTTGCTGAGCTCCCGGACGATGATATCCTGCCACAGGGAAGATCCCTGCTCCGGTCCCTGGGCTGTTGGAGCCGTCTCCCCTTCTTTGATATCCAAATGTCCGCCCCAGACGGCCCAGGCCAAAAAATCGTCCTTACGAATCCGCCAGAAATGGACCCCCATGACCAATCCGATAACCAGGGGGATGATTTTAACGTGCATGCCGTAGGCATGGACCAGGGCGTTTTGACCGACCTCGTTTCCACCCAGGATCAGATACTTGAGCTTTTCCCCGATAACCGGCGCCGAGGTGACCACATTGGAGGTAATGGTCATGGCCCAGTAGCCTTTTTGGTCCCAAGGCAGGATATAACCGGTTATGGCCATGACCGCCGTACAGAGGAAAAGGAGCAGGCCGGTCACCCAATTGAATTCCCTGGGTTCCCGATATTCAGCCGTATAAAAAACCCGACTCATGTGCAAAAAGATCGAGATAAGCATCAGGTAAGCGGCAAAACGATGCATGTTGCGGAAGATCAGGCCGAAGCTGGCTACATATTCCAGATCTTTGATTCCCTGGTAGGCCCTTTCCGTGTCCGGGGTGTAATAGAACATCAACAGGATCCCGGTAATCGTCAGGATGATAAAGAGATAAAAGTTGATCAGGCCCAGACCAAGGATCCTGGTCCTCAGCCATTGATTGACCGGAATCTCTTTTCGGACGATGGATTTCCAAAAACGATTCTGGAAGAGGAGATCCCTGGCATCGATTCTCATGGGATGGATTCTCCTTGGAAAGGATTCACGGCCTGATCCTTAGACCGAGAGGGTGCGTTGAAAAGGAACCGTCCGGCTTTCATCTACCAGGAGCCTGCCGTCCGCGGTTAAGGTGACTTCGTACCAGGGAAGGGGGTTTTGAGCCGGTCCTTTGGTAACCTGCCCCCGGGCATTGAACAGGCTGCCGTGACAGGGACACTCAAAGCGATTGCGCTCCGGGGCCCATTGGACGGAACAGCCTAAATGGGTGCAAACGGCCGAGACGACCTTAATGAGATTTCCCTGGCGAAGGACAAAGATCCTTTTCTCATCGATATAGTCCACGCCCTCCGGATAGTCCTCGGGCCTGCTGATCTTGAAGTTCAGGGGAGGCTCGTAGAGAACATTGGGAATCACATAGCGGACGGAGGCGGCCGTGAGGCCGGCAAAGCTCCCCAAGGTCGCCACCCAGCCGATTTGATTTAAGATTTCCCGTCTGGTATACTTCTTTTCGGTCATGACTTATTCTCCAAACCCCGCAGGTTGGTCCGAGAGAACGGGGCTATCGCTTGATCAAGGCCACCAAGATTTCGGCCAGGACCAGCAAGAACACCCCCAGGGTCCCCCCTACGAGGACGACAATCAGCATTTCTTTGAAAAAACTGTACTCTTCGTGGGCATTCATCCGTTAGGGTTTCCTCAGGGGGATTTTTACCACCGTCGGCTTCTCCGGAATGTCCTGGATCGTCAGCTTACCCGAAAGGACTTCAAAGTCGGGTTTCTCTCGAAGCCGATGAACCCAACCGGTTTTAAAGTCCGGCCACCAATAAAAACGGTAACTCCCGGGGGGGACTTTTTCAAAGGCATACCGTCCTTTCGAATCGGTTTGCGTGGCCAGAAAAATCCCCTGGTCGGAGACGGTGGATTCTTTCACTTCTTCCGAGAGCATTTTCTTGACGGAAGCCAGTGAGACACCCGTATAATTCTCGAGCTCGATCCTCACCTTTCCGTTAGCCAGGGGCTTCCCCTGCCATTGAATAATTCCTTGCACCCGGCCCATTTCCTCCAGCAAGAGCTGTTCGTGAAGGGCCGTAGTCTTTGAAGGCGCGGGACCTTCCCCTGGCCTTCTCTCCAGGCCGGGACCCGGAGTTGGTGAAACATCGACCTTCCGGCTTCCTTCTATTATTCTTTCAAGCCGTTCGATCCTTTTTTGAAGTTCATCGATTCTCTCTAAAAGCTGTGCCTCCCTTTTTCCGGCCGGAGGGTTTCCCTGCTCGCTTTTCTCGGCGGGTTGGATCGTTTTCAGGGGGACCTGAACCTTTCCCCCCGTTTCGGTTTTCCCCTCCAGCGTGCTACCTGGGATCACATACTCCTTTAGTTTGATCGACTCGGCCGAGGAGGAAGACAGCGGCAATCCGCTCATCATTAATACCAGCCCCAGGCGAATGACCAGTTGCCTGGCCTTCCTCCCGCTAGTCATCCTTAAGCTCATGAAAGCCCTGGCCCTATCTCTGTTTCAATTTATCCTTTTCAAAATCAACGGTAACGGTCTTCCCTTCCCCCACGACCACCTCCTTGGAGGTCTCTTGGAGCTTCTCATGCCAGACCTTGAGTTTATAGGTCCCCGGGGGGACATTTTTGATCTCGTATTTCCCGGAATTGTCGGTAAGGGTGAAGTAGGGGTTTTGTAAGACGATGATATAACCGAGCATTTCCGGATGGACATTGCAGAGGAGGGGGACCTCACCCGGATTATCAAACTTGACGGTCTTTTTGACGCCCGTGCCGTAGAGACCCAGATTAAAAGTGGTGGCGGAGCCGGGAGGGGCAAAGACATTGTGGGCCACGGTATCGTCATTGGTAAAGTCGACCGTGGTTCCTTTGAGAATGGGCAAAAGATGGGGGGTGAAGACCATGCCCTTCTGACCCATGAAGGCCTCCTTTTTGGGAGGGGGAAATTCACCCTTGACGTGATCCACGTAGACCAGGGCCGGGTACCGTTTCACCCAAGGGGTGTTGACCACCCCTTTAATGAACCCTCCCGATTGATGGCCTTTAGTCTCTTGGGCCCGGATCGGCAGGGCCGGTAAGCAAACCGCCAGGGCGAAGATCCCGGCGGCCAATAAACGTAGGCTTCTGTTTTTAAACGGGTTAGCCATGGAATTCCTTTCTTTCAGCAGAAGGCTGCTCGGACGCTAAAAAGAAAAATCAAGCTGAAAGGACATCATATCATCAGCATGAAGCTTTTGGCCGGCCGCCTCTCTGGGCTGGTTTGTCGTGTAGTACAAGTATTCCAGGTTGAGTTTGATATTGGCGCGCAATAAAAAGGCTATACCGCCAATAATTCGGGCTTGATCTTGATCGTTGGCGTCTACGGTCAGCGCCTCGTATCGGGCATACGGGATCAACCAGGGAAATATAAAATAGTTTCCCTCAACAAACCAGAGATTCTTTGTTGTACTCGTCGTAGAGGGTTCGTCGAGAAGCGAAATTCTCCGTAGCCCTGAATTGGGGAATATTTTTGCGCCCGTGCTTGTATCCGTCGGAGGGGTAACAGGCTCATCCGCGTTTTGCCTGATATATCCTCCGCCCAGGGAAAGGTCTTTGTAGTTCACCCGGGCATCCGCTCCAAATCGAGTAGCCCTGTCGGCATTCGTGCCGGTGTACCCCTGATAGCCGAAGAGACCGAAAAGGATGGAGTCGTCCCGCCAAAACCCGGACGGCGAGGTGGTCAGCCCGCCCTCTTCGGATTTCAACCCGGTACCATCAAAACCCAACCCGCCGATTTTGAAAGACAGACCACCGTAATAATCCAAAGAACTGCTGTCCGTGTTGGCCTGCACCAGGCCGGCATAGTAGCGCCAACGACTCCCGAATCCATTGACCTGGAAACCGGGTTGAGGCTGCAGAGCAAGCACATCCTGGTACTGGTAGCTGTTGATGGTAAAATTATTTTCATCCCGGGAATTGGGTAAGGCGATCGATTGCCGGCCCACATTCCCGGCTTTAATGTTCAGGTGGTGTTTGCCGAGAACTCCACTGAAAAGGTCCGACCACATCAACCAGGCCTGCCCCTCCGTGGTGTTAGATCCGGAATCGAAAATAAAAGCCAGGTTCATAAAGAAAGAGAAGTCCTTCCCAAAGGTGCCGGCCCCCAGCAGGTCTACCTCTCCAGGGAAGTTAAACTGGGTATTCGATGAGCTTCCATTGGCGTCACCGGTGTTGACATTGACGCCTCCGGTGGACCGGATCGAAAGAGGCGGCATCCCGGGTATGTCGGAGGGCCAGATGGAATTGGGAAACAGCTTTTTGTAGGGCTCCGCCCCCAGACTGACCGGCTGATCCTTGACATAGAGTTCATCGTTCTCGGGCAGCCTGTAACCGAGCATCCGGAAGGCCTCTCCCACGGCCGACAGTTTCGGCCAGACAGTATGGCAAGTCATACAGGCCGTTTTGTATTTCCGGGCAAAAGCCGGAATGGCCGCCGCATCCTTAGGAAAAATTGAAACCAAGAAAACCGTCAAAAAGAAACTTCCCAGAAATATTCTCTTCATCGCCTCCCCCTTTCGGTCAAGGCCCGGACCTTGACCGTCTTGATGTTCCTGGATTTATCCCCGACTTCCGCCCTTAGTTGAAGAACTCTCTTCCCTTCTTTTCAGAAGGTCCCCGGATTTCCCAAAATAGAAAACCCCAGATCTCCTCCGAGATTTGAGGTTTTCTAAATTTCTTTCACGGACAACCTCCCGAAAAGGGTGCACGGCCAAATAAATTTTTCAAATAGTCGTTGAATTATCAAGACCTATTGGGGTAGTGTCAAGCTTTTTTTTCATTGCCGGCAAAAAAGCTATCGAGGTCCGCCAACTCGAATTAAGGGAAAGAAAATAACCGGGGAATAACCAGATCGATCTCTCCTTTTAAGTGACCTATTTGTAACCGAGATTGTTCCGGCCTCAGCCTTCTACCCGGCAGAGGATTACCACCAACACTATTATTAACGGTCTCATAACAAAACCGACTATCTTGAGGTTCTCTCATCGTCATTCCCGCAGCGCTTCTGGGCGGGAATCCAGCCTCTATCTGCTACGATTCTCGATCCCCGACAAAAACACTCGGGGATGACGGTCGGTGGTATGTACAGACAATTATGAGATCCTTTATAGATGCGGTCGTGACCAAGGACTCAAGGAATTATGGGGCGAGGCGGCGGGCCATAAGCGGGGTCCCGACTGGGTGAATTGATCGCACACAGCATTTACCTTAAGACGACTTAAGCTTCCTCGTCCAGGCGATCAAAGCGACAAGCAGTTCCCTTATTTTTCCCCTCGTTTTGTCGTCCGTCAGCAGGCCATTGGGGTCAATCTTCTGCCCCACGAACGGTACCATCACCTCCGGCTGATTTAATGGGTACATGTTCAAAAAGACAAAGCTCTGCCGGAGGTGATATTGAGCCCGTGCCGTGCCGAGCATGCCTATGGATGCGCCCATAACGGCCACCGGTTTACCGTTCCAGGCGTTATCCCCGTGGGGCCGCGAAGCAAAATCGATGGCATTCTTGAGTACCCCGGGGATGGAGTAGTTATATTCCGGGGTAACAATCAAAATGGCATCGGCCGTCTTAATCTTTTCTTTGAACTCCTTGACCCTCTCCGGGAGTTGGCTTTCCAGGTCCTGGTTAAAGGGCGGAATGCCATCGAGGTCAAAGATTTCAAGTCTGGCCTCTTCCGGTACCAAGGCTGCCGCCTCCCGCAAGAGGGCCTTGTTAAAAGAGTCTTTTCTTAAACTGCCGGCAATCCCGAGAATCGAAATGGTTTTATCCTTTATCTCTGCTGTTTCTGCTTGTCTTTCCATGAACCGCGCCCTCTTTTCTGTCCACTTTAACGGTGATGGTTTCGCAAAAAGTCGAAAAACCCGTCATTGTGACCCCGGACTAGATCCGGGGGAAGCTAATCCCCACCATGGCAACTAGCTGATTCTTGGGGATTGCTTCGTCGCTTCTCTCCTCGCAATGACAGCCCGGGGGACTTTTTGCAAGTTTATCAACGGTGATCTTTTTAAAATAAGGATTAGTCGTTTGTTTGGCAATGGACCGTTTTAGGGCACGGTTTGGCCCTTTTATTTGGGACGGGGTTATGCTACTATTTACAATAATTAATTAAGCGCCTGTAGCTCAGTGGATAGAGCAACGGACTTCTAATCCGTAGGTCGCAGGTTCGAATCCTGCCAGGCGCGCCATTGATATTATTAAACTTTTTTTGATTCCCCCTAGCCAGGGAAATATCGGATTTGCGCTGAAGGGGGTCATCCTGCGGGAGAGCGCTCTCGAGCGTAGCGGGTGAAGGGTAAACACTGAATGGAGTAGACAACGTTCCGCCATTTTCTAATAAACCTCCTCGTGGGATCCAATGAAATATCTTTCGTCGTTCAATCCCCCGGCCGATGACCTGGTGCAGAACACCGGGAGCCTCTAACCGGGCTAATCGCGGCATAGTTCACTTCTCGCACAGCTCGTCTTTATCCTCAAGAACTTTCTGCCCCAACGTTCTTTTTATCGCTCGCCCGCTTCGCTCGAGTTCGCCGAGGGCGCAGAGAAAGACCAAGTAGTTTTTGAAAAATCGCTGAGACGCCGATTTTTCGAAACAACTCACGCCTCCGGCGGGGTCTTATTCGCGGACCGGGAGATCTTTTTTTGATTGCCGGCCCCTCAGCGGCAATCAAAAATTATATTTCTCTGCGATCTCTGTGCGCTCTGTGAGAGATCGTCTTTTTTCTTTGATTGTGACTTAGCGGCGTTAAGGAATCCTGTCAATATTATTTTGAGACCGTTAATAACCCACCCTACCCCAATCTTCCATCCTTTCATTATTCCCATCTTTTCGCCCCCTTCCCACCACCCGATTGGTGCAGGAAGTGGTCACCCCCAGGTAGCGAGCCACCTCACTTGATAATGGATTGGGGAGGCCGGGCAGGCCAAGTTGTAGATCTCATCCACCTCGAGGAAAACGGACTGGGTCAGGTCGTGGCGGATCAATTCGAAATTGGGTTTCCCTTGAGAATAAACGAACGTCAAACATCGAACACAGATTCTCGAATCTCGATGTGGCTATGAGCCACGGGTATTCTCGCCGGCTCCGTTTCACGCCGGAGGCGGCGGGATGTATCTCCCGGCTACATCCCGATAACAAGAGGATCATAAGAGAGGCCCTGGACGAACTTCGGCAGGAGCCCTATGCCGGAGATGATCTACAGGACGAGCTCGCCGAATTCAAATCCTTCATACCCAGGAGATTCCGGATCATCTACTCCGTTGATGACGACCATGAGGTGATTCATGTCTATTATGTCGGCCACCGGCGGGACGTTTATGACCAATTCCGGCTTCTTCTCGCTGATTTAACACCCTGATCTCCTGATCCGACCCCCGTCTACGGATAGAGGAGGTGAGTCGATAAGACGCCCATCCTTAAAAGCCTCTTTTGAGGCGGAAAAAGGTTAGTTTAAGGCCCTTTTCCTCTTCGGAAAAGCTACTCGGACCTCTCTGGGAAGTCTTCATAAAATCCTGTGCCCGGCACCGCGTGTCTATAAAACCGGGCCGTCAGTTCACTCGGGATCGACAGGAATATCGCCGAAAAAGTCGGGGTTTGGAAAAACGTCGTCGGGGACGTCCTCGTAAATACCCCGTTCCCCAGCCCTGGCCCCTGGCTCCCGAAACCATTAAAGATAGCAAAAACAGGCTCTTTCTGTTAAGTTAACGGCATTGGGTCCGACCCCCGTCTAAACCTGGTGCAGAACACCGGGAGCCTCTAACCGGGCTAATCGCGGCATAGTTCACTCACCTACTTTACTTTTTTGGTTCAAATTTCAAAAAATAGATGTAAAATAACAAAAGTATAAAATATAAAGATTGGGAGGATTAATTATGGAAGGCCAATTGCCGCTTTTTAAAAAAAAGCTGGCTTTTGAAATTAAAAACATTCCCGAGGAATATTTGCCTAATCTGATTCAAATCGTTCGTCTTTTCCGGCAAAGCGTCACCCTGAATTCGGCCGAAGAAAGTTTCCGCCAGGGATGGAAAGAAAGTCTAATGGGGGAAACTCATCCAGTATCAAATTTATGGGATGGGATTGATGACGGGTAACTCTAACTCGGTTATCTATATTGATTACACTTCCGAATTCAAAAGGAATTTGCGTGCGCTGGTTAAAAAGTACCGCCATATCCGGTCAGATATCCAACCCCTTATCAACCAGCTTCAAACAGGTGCGTTAATCGGAAATCAAGTAAAAGGTTCTGCCTATACCCTTTTTAAGTCCAGAGCCAGGAACAGTGATATTAAGAAAGGGAAGAGTTCGGGATACCGGTTAATCTACTGGCAGAAGACATCTCACCATCTTATCCTGGTAACAATTTACTCAAAACTTGACCAATCAGATATTTCACCCCAGCATATTCAGCGGATCATAAAACACTTTTCCCAAGCGGTGCAGTGAGGTGGTCCCCAAAAACTGGACAATGTGCTAAGCTCTGAGTCAGCCCCAAGAAAGGAGCTAACCATGATTAAGAAACGAAACGGCAACAACACCCTCCGGAATTCAAAGCAAAAGTAGCGTTAGCGGCCCTGAAAAACGAGGAGAGCGTCTCCGAACTTGCCGCCAGATTCGGAGTTCACCCCACCATGATCAACAACTGGAAGCGAGCGCTGATCGAAGGGGCGACCGAGTTGTTCGATAAAGGCCAGAAAACCAAGAAGGAACATGAAGCTCAGGTGGATGAACTCTATCGCCAGATCGGACAGCTAAAGGTGGAAAACGATTTTTTGTCCAAAAAGCTCAGTCTCTAAGCCGACAACAGCGCAAGCAGATGATCGACTGTCAAGATCCCCAGGATGAGCGCTTCCCGTCAGTGCCGGTTATTAAACCTCAACCGATCGACGGTGTATTATAAACCGCTGGCCATACGGCTCCTCAGGATCTTGACCTGATGCGCTGGATCGACGAGCAATATCTGAAGACGCCTTTCTACGGATCCCGCTCCATGAGGCTCCATTTGCACAGGCTAGGCTATCACGTTAACCGGAAACGTATCCAGCGGCTTATGCGCCTGATGGGCCTTGAAGCTATTTATCCCAAGCCGAAGACCAGCCGGCCTCATCCGGACCATCAAATCTACCCCTATCTGCTCGAAACCTGACCATTGACCGTCCCAACCAGGTCTGGACTTCGGATATCACCTACATCCCCATGGCCCGGGGTTTTATGTACCTGGTGGCGGTCATGGACTGGTATAGTCGTAAAGTGCTTTCCTTGAAGCTTTCCAATACCCTGGACACCGATTTCTGTCTGGAGGCGCTCGAAGAGGCGATTCGCCTCTATGGGACTCCCGAGATCTTCAACACCGATCAGGGCGCCCAATTTACCAGCCAGGCCTTTACCGACTTATTAAAACAACACCAGATCCGCATCAGCATGGATGGCCGTGGCCGCGTCAGGACAACATCTTTATCGAACGGCTCTGGTGGAGCACCAAGTATCAGTACCTGTATTTGCACAGTTTTGACAACGGCGCCGCCCTGCGTGCCGGACTGGAGTGGTGGTTCCAGTTCTACAACCAGGAACGCCCCCACCAAACGTTTGATATCCTAACCCCGGATGAGGTATATATGGGCTTAACTGCTCCAGTGATTCAGGCCGCCTGAGGCCTTTACTAAAACAAGACTTAGAGCTTAGACCCATGCTCAGGCTGTCCAAGTACTGGGGTCCATCGCCAAACACCGGAGCCTCTAACCGGGCTAATCGCGGCATAGTTCACTTCTCGCACAGCTCGTCTTTATCCTCAAGAACTTTCTGCACCAACGGCCTCCATTACTAATATCGGAGGGAGTGGTAATTTACCGATTTTGTCTTTGAGTGGAAATCGGTAAAGGGACTTGGCCTGGGGTATAGCGGGAAGGTAAATACGCGTGGAAAGATATTCCCGGTTTAATCCATGAGTGGGAATTGACAGGCCCTGGCCTGGTTCGCCTGTTCGCTGACCTGAAAGGTCTTTTGACAAATTATGATCATTTAGGAATATCCGCCGTTACGCTAAGAAGATGGGTTAAGCAGGGACGGGTGCTTGCCTATAAATTGGGGCGGGCTTATACCTTTGAAGTTGAGGAGCTTAAGAAATTTAAAAAGTCCCATCGCGCTTAACGCTGGTTTCCTGATTTCCATCCACCCTGTTTATCCTGTCTAATTGAATTTGGCGGAGGGGGTGGCCGCGGCCGGAGGGGTTTTACCTCTTTGGTCCTTGAGTGGAAATCGGCTAAGTTCACTCAGAAACTACGTATTATAGGCTGAGGGTGGAGGGGATTTACCGATAAGTTAAGGGCATTGGGCCCGACCCGGTCCCAATATGATGAGCTATCTTTCCTCGAACCCTTTGTCCTTTTCGGTTTTGTTAATTTTAATGACCTGACCCCGGAGGGGCACATTAACCCTTTTCTTCCCCTTTTCTGCGTAATATGGTAGAATTAGCTCAATTTTTTAAGAAACAGGAGGACATATGAAACTCAAGCTAACGGAAGAATTATGGAGAGAGGGGAACATGTATGTCTCCTATTGCCCGGAACTCGATATAGCCTCCTGTGGAGAAACGATGGAGCAGGCCAAAAAAAATTTGGGAGAAGTGATCCAAATCAATCTAGAAGAGGCACAAAAGATTGGGACCTTGGAGGGTTTATTACAGGAAGCCGGGTTTGATGAAAATCAAGGTCATCGGGCTATCTGTCGAAAAGTATCTCTCCCTCCTGCACATGATTTAAATGACTTCTAAGGGCCTTCCTTCGGGTACTTAACATCGGGAAAATTCAACAGTACTTTCCACTTCGCGGGATCCCTCAATCAATTGTCTCGCCCATAAATGATTTTCTGCTCGGTCTCCCCCTTTTCACTTTTGTCAATTTTAAAGTTCTGACCCCTTTTTCATGGCAAAAATAAACTTAAAAGGACAAGACGTGGTTGAATGGTGGGTATTCGGTTTTTTCTTCCATCTTCACTCTTCCATCTTCCATCTGACCCAAGTGCAGCTAATCGCTTCATCTTCCCTCTTTCGACCCAAGTGTAGCTAATCGCTTCCTTCTTCCCTCTCACCCATCCGTCAGCCCTACAGGGGAGGTGCGGTCAAAAAATGGCCCAATTCCTATGCCATCAAAATCGTTATCTTTCTCAAAATGAAATATTTCCTCTTGACAGGAAGAATATAGGATGTCCCCCTTTACGCGCCCCCGGCGGCAGCCGGTCTCAGGAAATCGAGTGCCCGATTTCTTGAGAAATGAATGGTTTTAACCGTGCCCATCCGTGAAATCCGTGCCAAAAAAGTCTTTGTCCCAGAAGTCAACTAATTCAAGAAGGTCCCCTTTACTCGGACTCTTGAACCTTTTTTTCCGGGGAGATGCGTTCAATAAAACGATATTTAGTTTTCATAAACTATTTGCCCGGATGCCCGTATAGTAGAAAGAAAGGATCCACGAGAAGCGCTCTCATATTCTCTTAAGCTATACCCGAGGATTTCAACAGGATACGTCATCTGCCAAATAGCTTCTCCGAGCAACTCTTGCCGTCGCAGTAATCCGATCCGATTGAAGCTTTTTGATACAACTGCGACATCCCAATCGCTGAATGGACCGGTTTCTGCTCTTACCCTGGAACCGAAGAGGATCAGTTTATTTATTTCAATACCTTTTGACGATAACCGAACCAGTAGTTCATCGACTATTCGCTTAACGTCTCGTTTTTCTTTATCCATTTTAAAAGCCCTTTAGTTTCCTTTAGATAACGTTCCGTTACCGATTTCTTGTACTGTTTGACCAGCCGTTTGATATCTTCGGGATACCGGGTAGGGATGCTCACCTCGTTCAGTCGACTGATAAGCATACCATATTCCTCTGGGATATTCATTCCCGTCAACCGGGCCAGAACCCTTAAGTCATGTGTTTTCGGTGGAATCTGTCCTGTCCTTAAATTAACCAAGGCCTTGAGCGCCTTTTCAACGGAAAGGTGGCACATAAAAATCACATAAAGATACCGTCCACTTTTATATAAGGCTGAAGCTGTCTTCCAGTCGTAATCGCTTGATCTTAACCAATTCTCCACAGATTTATTCATAAAGAAATTCTATCATATTCCCGTTGATAGGCGAACCAAAAATACTCTTGCTTAATGATGGGTGATGTGCCAAATCTGGCCCGGCAGGTAATGGCGGTTGGCTCCTCTTGCCGTTGGAATGCCCAAACCCAGCTTTTGCCCCCCCCCAAAAAAAAGGGCCATATAAGCCCGAATTCAGCCCCTTTACTGGCCTTTGTTCATTTCATTCGTTTTTGTTTCCCGCTTCCAACCCCTTAATCGCCATGGCCACTCCGCTGGTCCCCACCCCCACCTGCCGGGCGATCTCCGCCAGGGGGATCCCCAGTTTCCGGTATAAATAAACACCGAGGCTTCGTCGAAGTTCCGATACGGCCCGGCGGCGGCTCCCGGATCTCAATTCCTGCTCATTGACCCCGGCTTCCCGGCAGCGTTCTTTAATGATTCGGGCCAAGGACCCTGTTTTTTCCCGGGCTCGAATTTGCCGGGCCAATTTTTGATCCGCCTCTTCCAGGACCGCCTGGACGAAATCGCCGCCCCCGAGGATCCGCTCATCATAGGCCGCCCTTTCGCCTTGTTGCCGGAGAGACAATACGGCCGACCAGCCCCCCAGACTGCGGATCAATCCGCCGCCGACCAGCTCCGGCCTGGGACCCAGATCTTTCCCCGCTTCCATGAATTCCCGGTAAGCCTTAA
Source organism: uncultured delta proteobacterium (assembly GCA_963843145.1). Taxonomy (GTDB): domain Bacteria; phylum Desulfobacterota; class RBG-13-43-22; order RBG-13-43-22; family RBG-13-43-22; genus CAVQSS01. Next base: position 14,029 of record CAWJJC010000027.1, on the reverse strand, counting down.
TGGCCTTCTTTTCTTTGCCCCCGAAAAAGCCGAGCACAAAATCTTTTTCCTGCCAGTCGTTCTTCTGCCGGCCGGTCAAGGCCCCATGACCGCACCAGGCATAATTTTCCAATTGACTAGGAAGATCGGCTGTCCTGAGCGATTTTAGGCGGGATCTGGCTCTACGGTAGCAATCCCGGAAAGAATGACCGGCTTCCGATCGGGAAATTCAGCGACGAGGGACAGGTTGCCTCCCATGGCCTCGACGCTCTTTCTCATGGTCGAAAGCAGAAGGTCACTTCGCTTTTCGAGACGGGATACGCCGTCCTGGCTGATGCCGAGGGCTTTTGCCAGGCGGACCTGAGTGATCTTACGCGCTCGTCGAAGTTCCTGAAGGGTCATCTCCTCCCCCATGAGAGCAGCGACGCGGGCCTCGATCTTCTTCCGACGCCTGGTGCTAAGGCTTTTCACCTTCTGGTTTATGGTCTTCATGGTTTAGGCTTCCTTTCTTTCAAACCGGCCAGGTGGCTGTCAAATCGTTCGTCGGCTTTTGCAATGTCCGAGTAATTTGGCATGAGCCAGCAATTCATCCTGCACTTCTTCCGGCAAGGCATCAAACTCCGGTTCGAAATCCTCATGAAACAGAACTATCCACTGCCTGGTCATATTATGTCTTTCAATACATTATGTTGTCAAGTACATAATTGAATTTGGCGGAGGGGGTGGCCGCGGCCGGAGGGGTTTTACCGCTTTGGTCTTGGAGTGGAAATACCTTCTGCTAAGTTTACTCAGAAACTACGCAAATCGTCCGCAAATTGCGGGAGCTGCCTCCCAATTCAGGCTACAGCCAGCAACAGTTGCCCAACCCGTTCGGCTGAAGGCTTAACCTTGATCTCAATATCGTAACCTAACCGGTTTAAACAATCCATCAATTTGCGCTCAGATACGTTGGAAAAATCCCCACGGAACAGGCCGGATAGTTTTGGTTGAGGCAGCCCCATACGGCGACCAGCTTCCTCTTGCGATAAACCAAGATTACGCACAGCCTTGGCAATTTCAATCACGAGACCCGACTTCCGTAGTTGCATAAAAAAATGGCTTATTTGGTCTAAAAACAGTTGAAGGTGGCGTCCTTATTGGCTATTGTGAGATTACCACGTCTTACAAAACCCAAATCAGGAGGCCACCCCAGGTGAAGTTTAGCAAAAAGCATATTTTCAGTCGAGTGTTTAAAATTCCCGAAATCAAGTTCGAAGATCAACGATTGACCTCATTTGCCGGACTCGTCATCTATCAACCGGTCTTTCAGCAATTACGACTCAAAGAAAGGCTCAAAAAGTGTTTTACGCAGTTGAAGGTTTCTGAGATCTTTGGTCACCAAGTCATCATGCTGCTGTTGGTTGTGCACCTGATTATGGGCTATCGCAAACTCCGAGACCTGGATTATTACCAGGATGATCCCCTGGTAAAACGGTTGCTGGGACTCCAGCGTCTGCCGGATGTTTCCACCGTGTCCCGAGCGTTACGGAGCGTGGATCAAGTGGCGATTGACAAGGTGCGCGCTCTCGTTCGCGATCTGGTGATCCAACGTTTACAGAAATTATCCCCGGCCCGGTTGACCCTGGATTTCGACGGATCGGTGATCTGGACCACCCAGCGTCGGGCTGAAGGGACCGCCGTAGGCTACAACAAGAAAAAAAAGGGAGCCCGCGGCTACTACCCCTTGTTCTGCACCATCGCTCAAACCGGCCAGGTGTTGGATGTCTTGTTCCGGCCCGGCAATGTGCATGACTCCAACGGGGCCAAAGCGTTTATTACCCAATGTCTCCAGGTCCTCCAGGAGGCTTTGCCCGGCGTAACCATCGAAGCCCGCCTGGACAGCGCCTTCTTTAACGATGAGATTGTGACTCTGTTGGAAGCCCGGGGAGTCGAGTTCAGCCTGTCGGTGCCCTTTGAACGCTTTACCGAGTTGAAGCACCTGATCCAGGAACGAAAACGCTGGAAACGGATGGACGCTCGCTGGTCTTGGTTTGAAACCTTCTGGAAACCCAAAAAATGGGACAGTCGATTTCGTTTCCTGCTGATTCGCCAACGCGTTCCCCTGGTTTTCCGCGGCCCGATCCAACTGGATCTGTTCGAGCCCCACGAAGAGGGCTATGCTTTCAAAGCTATCGTCACTAACAAACGGGTCAAGGCCAAGAAAGTCTTAATGTTCCACAACGGTCGCGCCGACCAAGAAGGCCTCTTTGGCGAACTAAAGTCCCAGGCTCAGATGGATTACATCCCCGTTCGGCGCCTGGGCGGCAACCAGTTCTATAACCTGGCTGCGATCCTGGCTCATAATTTGACCCGGGAAATTCAAATGGTGGCCCGCCTCCAGGATCGAGGAACGACCGAAAAAAGATCCCCGCTCTGGTGCTTTGAGGAATTAAAGACCTTGCGACACCTCATTATTCAAAGAGCCGGTCGCTTAACGACTCCCAAAGGGAAATTGACGCTTACCCTGAGTGCCAATGAGGCCGTCCAAAGGGATTTTACCCAATTACTGGATGCGTTCAAGGAAGCGGCCTAGCCGACCTTTCCCCAAAAGGCCATTTTTTTATGCAACATTCAGGTTAATTTTCAGTTTATCCGCGTTAGGCAAGCCAAGGTCGGCAAAAACATTGCCGGAACTCATCTCCACTTCTACGCCATCAATCATTCGCTTGTTCATCCCTCATCTCCCGTGAAAGTTTTTCCGCGACTTTCAGGCGCGCGCGGAGGATGTCCATTTAGAACTTTGGCTGCGCCGTGTTGATCCCCGCGCTGGGCAAAGTCCAAGGCATGACCAAAGAACTTGCGAACGCTCATCGGCAGAGACATCAGGTCCTTTTTGCTGCCGCCCAACCATACGAGCGGTTTTTCTGGTTGTTTCGTCACAAACTTATTATACCTGAAAAGGTATAATAAGCAAACGAAAATATACTTCCCCTCCTTTCCGTCAGCCTCGAAAGCCCAACTACTGATCCCCCTTCGAAAACAGCCATTTTAACCCCAAATTAGCGGCTAATCTTATAAAAATATTATATTATTTAAATATGTTGGCTTTTCGAGGCTACACTCTGAGTAGTCTGTTTGGTATTACCGATTTGAGCCGGGAAAAAAATCGGCAAAAGGGTTTCCTTGGCCGAGGTCGCCCGGCAGGTCGGGATGGCTCCTCCGGGGTGGCCATGGCGTTGACCAGAGCGCCGGTGGGAAGTTACTGAATGGAGTGAAGATGTCCCACATTACCACCTTATCTTAGTGTTGACCGAAGTGGAAAAACCTGGGATACGGCGACCCCGGTTATTCCTATTAAATCTCCACAGCCCGTCTCGAAGTTGGAAGGTCCCTTTGACTAGTTTAACGGCGACTTGAAGACCTACAATCAAATTTCGACCCATAGCGGCTATTGCAGCTTCAATCCTTGGCAGCTTCGATGGATGATGAGGATCAAGTAAACGACGTACTTCCTTTTCATCACAACGCAAGCGCTTCGCAAGTTCCGTCTTGTTGATCTTAGCCTCTTGAAGAGCCAAGTAAAGAGCGGCTTTTGCAGCAGTTTGAGCGGGAAGGGTTACAGGGTATCGCCTTTTTTGGATTCGAGTAGGTTTTGGAATGGGCAGCCCCATTACAATCCTATTGGCAATGGCCTCCTCAAGACAATCCGAGGCTTCTCTTAAAGCATCTTCAACGTCATTCCCTTTTTTAATTGCCTCAGGAAGGTCAATGAACCTGACCGTAAAGCCCCCTTCAGCCTCATCTGGTGTAAGTATGGCAGGATATATAAAACCTTGCATTAATCCCTCCTAAAGATCATCAAGGCTTAGGCCAAGCTGATCGAGCATTCCATGGAGCGTTCCCTTTTTGAGTTCATCTTTCAGATTCCCGAGAAATCTTAATTTTTCGGAAAAATTCGTTCCCTGTCATAGTTCTAAATATCGGTCATTTTTGTCCGAATGTCAAGCTTAAATCTTTTATGACAAAAAGTGAACTTACCACCAAAGCGACCACCGCCGTGGTCTGAATGGCTTTGGTATTGCCGGTTTTTTCTCCCTTTTGTTATCTCCCACGCAATAACTCTGGAAAAATCAGGAATATTTACAAGATAAAGCAACCGGTGGTATAAGGGCAGGCGAAATAACGAGGTCAGGAATTAACCTCGCTAAAATAACCAAGACCCACCGGAAGCAGTGAAAAAGGTTGTCGAGGCCAATGTCCTGCCTCCGGTGGGCAAGGCGCTGAACGATTCAGCTTCCCTACCCTAACACACTGGCTTCGATTTGGGAATACAAGGAATCATTCGAAGTCCGGTCAGATTAATTTTTTCGCCTTTTTGGGACCGGACTGTCCCCTCTGCCATCGTCCGGATTGCTATCAGTCGATTCCTTGCTACTGGCGTTATGCCCAAGAGCTCTTTCCGGAGTTCAAGAAAGAGCGGATTCCGGTGGCCCGTTTTCTCTGCCGTCTTCTGCGGCTAACGTTTTCCCTGTTGCCGACCCAGTTGGCCCCCTATTGCCAATACACGTTGGCGGCCATCATCGGCGCCCTGCTTTTGGGCCTGGCCTCCCGGCAGCAAGGGGAACAGGGTTTTCAAGGCGCCGTCTTGGCGGTGGACCCGGACAGCCTGGTCACCCCTTGGCTGGTGGCCTGCTGGCTGGTGTTGGTACGCAGCGGACTTCAGCGTGCCCACGCCGTGCTGAGACACTGGTACGACCTGAGCGGTATCCGGACGGCCCAGCGCCCCGGCGCAGCCTGGGAGGAAGTCGCCGCCTACTTCCTCTCCCTGGGCTGGAACCCGGAGATCCGCTGGGGTCCAAGGCTTCAGGACCTCATCAATCGCTTCAGTCGGACCACCAAACGGTTTCTGTGGGGAACCCCTGCTCAACAGCGGGGGCCTAAGCGCTCCGGGGCCTCCTAAACAGGTCCAACCGACCCCCGGCGCCCCCGAACCAACCCCTAAAGGGATCTGGTTTCGGCCGGTCTATCTCTCCCGTTGCTCCAACCACCCCCCCATCAACAATCCAGCACCCGGTTTCGGGAAATGGTTTTACACAACCTTGCTAACGGCCGGGAACAGAATGGGTTATTCCTGGGTTCACGAACGGGGTACAAACCCCAAAAAAAACTCTTAGGAGGAACAACCCATGGAAGAAGACATCCGAGAAAAAATCGCCCTCAAACGTTATCAGATCATCTCCCCCGTATTGGCCGAACCGGCCCGGGCCCAGAACGACTACTTCCGGAAACAGGCCGGGCAGGAATTGACCTTTCCCCGGTACGGGGTCAGGAAGATCCGCGTCTCCACCCTGAAGACCTGGCTCCGCAAATACCGTCGGCAGGGCTTTGAGGCCCTTAAACCCCGGAAGCGCTCCGACGGCGGCCGACCCCGGCGTCTGGAGGATTCCTTACAAATGGCGATCGAGGTCCAAGCCAAGGCCTACCCCCACTACTCGGTCCAGAAACTTTATGAAACGCTGGGGGAATTGCATCTCCTGGGCGATCCCCCCGTCCACTACAATACGGTCCTGCGCCTGGTTAAAATGAAGGGCTGGCTCCCGGTGCAGACAACGCACCGATGTCCGCAAGGCCTTCGAGGTGGAACAGGTCAATGATTTATGGATCGGCGACTTCCTCCACGGCCCCCAGGTCCGGGCCGGCAACCGCTCCCACAAGGCCATCTTGTGCGCGATTATCGACGATCACTCCCGTCTGGTGGTGGGCCAGGCCTTCAACGCCTCCGAGACCATCAGCGCCCTGACCCCCGTCCTCAAGGACGCCTTCCTGAGTTACGGTCTCCCCAAGCGCCTCTATTTCGATAACGGCCCCACCTTTTCCTCGGACTTGCTGGCCAAAAGCTGCGCCCTGGCCGGCATCTCCCTGATCCACTCCAAACCCTACGACAGTCCCTCCCGCGGCAAGGTGGAACGATTCTTCCGCACGGTCAGGGACCGCTTCCTGGCCGGGATCCAGGCCGGGATCAGCCTGGCCGAACTCAACCAGGCCTTCTGGCTCTGGCTCCAGGAGGATTACCACCACAAACTCCATAGCGGCCTCGGGGAAAGCCCGATGGACCGTTACCAGTCCGCGGTCGCCCGGGTAGAGATCCGCCGGCTCTCCAAGGCCGAACTGGATGAGATCTTCCTCGTCCGTCACGAGCGGGTGGTCAATAATGACGCCACCATCAGCTTCAAAGGCGCTCTCTATGAAGTGCCGGCCGCCTATATCCGCCAGAAGATCGAGCTCCGTCATCCGGTGGATGATCCCCAGGAGCTTTACCTCTACGATAACGGGGTGCGAGTGGGCCGGATCAAGCTCCTCGACAAAAGGGAAAATGCCCGCACCTTCCGGCCCCAGCAGGTCAACACCCAGCTCTCCTTCCATAAGAAAAAGGTCCGGTCATGAAAGATCTCCTGGCCTGGTTCGGCCTCAAGCGTTTCCCCTTCGACAAGAACCTGAAAACCCAGGACCTCTTCGAAACGGAACCGTTGAAAGAGTGCTTCGCCCGTCTGGAATATATCAAGCGTCGGGGCGGCATCCTGCTGCTCACCGGCGATCCCGGGGTAGGCAAAACCCTGGCCCTGCGGGCCTATGTGGACCGGCTCAATGAAAACCTCTTCCGACCCATCTACACCCCCCTGTCCACCCTCAGCCGGGCCGATCTCTTGTATCATCTCAACCGGCTCCTGGGCCTGCCCACCCGACTCTCCAAAAGCGCCATCTACCTCCAGATCCAGAAAACCCTCCTGGACTCCAAAGAGCAGGCCGGAAAAACCATCCTCCTGATCATCGACGAGGCCCATCTCCTCCAAACCGGCCCCCTGGAAGAACTCCGGCTCCTGACCAACTTCAAAATGGACTCCTATGACCCCTTTATCCTCATCCTCTCCGGCCAGTCCGACCTGAGAAGGATCATGGACTTTGCCGTCATGGAGCCCTTCCAGCAGCGGATTGCCATCCGCTACCATCTCCCCGGTCTCCAACCCGAAGAAACCAAAAACTATGTGGCTCATCACCTCCAACTGGCCGGCGCCCGGGAACCGCTCCTCGACGAGCAGGCCCTCCGGGCCGTCCATGAGGTCAGCTTCGGCATCCCCCGGAAAATCGGCGCCGTCACCGAAGCGGCCCTCACCTATGCCCTCTTCGCTGAGAAACGCACCGTTACCGCCGACATGGTCCTCAAGGTGAAAAATCTCGAAGGGTAACTGCTCTTCCCGGGTTGGGGGGACTTAACCGTTCCCCGGACCCGGGTCTTTCCCGGAGGGTCTATGGCCCGTTTCCTCCCTGCCGAAATCGAACAGTTGATTGTCTGGAAAAGGCTGTATCTCTATAACCGGGGGTTGCCTTGTGGGGCGATAGCCATTCGCCAACGCTTGAACCTACTGGGGATCCAACCGTTGCCCTCGGTCAGTTCCATCCACCGGATACTCTCCCGCAATGGTCTCACTCACCGTCGCATCGGGTTCTATCCCGACTCGGACCCCCCTACTACGCTACTTCCACCGGTTGGTTTATCGTGATCAAAAATCCTCGAATCCCGCCATTCCTTTTGTTAATTACCCCCGTTTTATGGCCCTTTCCGGTTGCTTTATTCCGTCAAGTTCCTCTCAAAATAAAGGGGTAATTAACGACCCATGCAGCTAATCGCTTCCATCTCCCATCTTCCCTCTTGCCCCGTCCGTCAGGCCTACAGGGGAGGTATTAACAGTCTCATAATTGTATTTGCACTGGGTGTTCTTTTTATCTCTCGCCCGCTTCGCTCGAGTTCGCAGAGGGCGCAGAGAAAGACGAATCTCTTTTTTGAAAAATCGCTGAGACGCCGATTTTTCAAAACAACTCACGCCTCCGGCGAGGAAATGTTTCCTAGCCGCTAAAGGCCTTCGGCCATGAAACATTTCCTGAAGGCCTACGGCCAATACCCTTTTTTAGTGGGGCGGGAGACTTTTTTTGATTGCCGGCCCCTCAGCGGCAATCAAAAATTATTTATTCTCTGCGATCTCTGTGGGCTCTGTGAGAGATCGTCTTTTGTCTTTGGTTGTTACTGGCGACGTTAAGGAACCCTGTCAATATTATTTTGAGACCGTTAATATGCCCAAGAAAAAGCCCAAATCCTATCTCCCTATGCCGGAGTGTTTTTGGCCAGCTTCTGCGAGACGATGGCATTTAAGGATATACCGGCTTTGGCCGCCTCAATGGCCAGGGCGCGGTGTATCCGCCGATCGAGTCGAACGTTGAATTGACCACTGTATTTCTTTCTCGCCGGTGCCACAGGAACCTGTTCTTCGTGCTTTTTGTAACTTTCCTTCACGCCTTCCCAGGCCGTGGTCAGCTCGCTTAGCGCCTCTTCCGGCGATTCCCCAAAGGCGGATACGTTTGGCAACTCAACAAAATGAGCCAGATATTCCCCATCCTCATCCAAAAACACATTGACGGTATATCCGTCGAACCGATCAGGCTTTTTCATTTTCAACCTCCTATTGCCCCAGGAATTGCTCGACCTGATAGCCCTTGGCTTTCCCGCTCCGGCCTTCCTGAATAGAGAGTCGATACCGGGTCGGGGAGTACCAAATTTGATGGCTCCCTTTTTGGTGATCGAAGGTCCATCCCGCCTGGCGTAAAAGTGTTTGAAATTCACCGAAGGAAAGATCCTTCGGGTTGCTCATGGCTCGGGCTAAAAGCTTTTCCCGTTGGGTCATAATGTGACTATATACAGTTACATGTCTAAAATCAAGACTTTTCTGTTATTGATAGAAATCGAATGCCCGATTTCTTGAGAAATGAGCAGTATCCGTGTCCATCCGCGTAAAAAAAAAGTCTTTCTCCCGATCCCGCCCCCTTATAGGCCAAAAAGCCCAGAGACTTACTGAATGAAGTGAACAACGTACCCTTTTATTTTAAAAGCCCTTTAGTTTCCTTTAGATAACGTTCCGTTACCGATTTCTTAAGGGGCAAATGCCTCGTTATGCCCGGCGTTTTCGCCAAGGAAGCGGTGAAGTAACCTTCCCGTATACTATCGATTCCCTCCTCACACCCTTGGCTTCTCTTTTTTGAGAACTCTGCGCACCAACGTCCCGGTCTCCCCAAATTGAAACCTAATTGTCAACATTAAAGATTTGATAATCATATAAAAGGCACCTCGCAGATACCAAGAGAAAGTTAATCCTGGTATGCTTAGGGAAAGCGCATCAATCAAACCCTAGGAGGTGCCTTATGAAAGTGTATGCGGGAGTTGATCTCCATGGCAACAACAATTATTTGGGAATTATCAATAAGCAAGGGAAAAGGGTATTCAAGAAAAGACTTCCTAATGATCCCCAAGTGATCTTGGAAGTTTTGAAGCCGTTTCAGAAAGAGTTGGTGGGTATCGTCGTCGAATCGACCTTTAACTGGTACTGGCTGGTGGATACGTTGATGGGTGCAGGCTACCAGGTGCATTTAGCCAATCCTGCGGCGATGGAACAGTATTCGGGGTTAAAGCACGCCGATGATCAACATGATGCCTTTTGGCTGGCGGAGATGCTGCGCTTAGGAATTTTACCGGAGGGCTTTATCTATCCCAAAGAAGAGCGGCCGGTCCGGGACTTATTGAGAAAGAGAGGACATCTCGTCCGGCTGAGAACCTCGCTTCTGCTCAGTTTGCAGAATATTATCAGCCGGAATAGCGGGGTAAAATTAAGCGCCAATAAGATGAAACGGCTTAGAAAGGATGAGGTGTCTCCAATTTTGGAAGGGAATGAAGACCTGGCGTTGAGCGGGAGGGTCAGCAAGGAGACCATTGACTTCCTGACCCGGCAAATAAAACAAGTAGAAAAATTTGTGGAAGACAAGGTGGAGTTGAAGGCCCCCTACAAATACCTCCAAACCATTGACGGGGTGGGCAAGATATTATCCCTGACCATCATGCTGGAAACGGGTCCGATAGAACGGTTCACCAGGGTGGGCAACTATGTATCGTACTGTCGGAAGGTGCCGACTCAATGGACCAGCAACCAAAAGACCAAGGGGAAAGGGAATAAGAAGAACGGCAACAAATACCTGGCTTGGGCCTTCTCGGAGGCGGCTGAATTGGCTCGCCGTTACGAAAATCCGGCCAGGGCTTACTACAATAAGAAATCGACGAAGACCAACTTCATGGTGGCCCACAGCGCGCTGGCTCATAAACTGGCCCGGGCGGCTTATTTTGTGATGCGGGATCAAGTACCCTTTGATTCCGATAAGGTCTTTGCCTAAGAGTTGGCTGGAGCGGCGAGTCCTGATTTGGGGTTGGTAAAACCACGAGATTTGATTGGCCGTCCGCTCCACCCAAAAGGCTTCCAGGTTTTTTACTGCCCAGACCCTGAACCAGTAACGGGTTGGTCTTTAACCACGAGATTTGTCACTGAACCTTTGGGCGCGGTCTGGTACTGAAGATTTTCTGGTCCGCTAATAGCGGAAGGGGTCTTAAGGAAATACTGTAAAGCGGTGTACTGGTACCCGCGATATCTTTCCATGACCTTGATCCTGATGGGTGACCGGTGCAGTGAAGAAGAATGCTGACACCACAACCTTTGAAATTTCAGCAATGGTAAAGGAGTTGGGGGCCTGGGAATCGTTCTATCAGGTCCAGACTCTGTAAGAAAAAATGCTCTTTCTTGCAGCCGGGATTGTCTTTTCTCTTGACAGAGGCCTTTTAATGGGTGACCCCTTTTCTTTCCTAATAAACCTCCTCGTGGGATCCAAGTTCGAGAAGTAAGATATGATCTTCCCCCTGCTCCTGGGTTTTGAGAAAATCAAAAATAATACGCAGGTCGTATCCCACCTTACAGGCCCAGGAACCGGACAACTTCCCTTTAAGTTTGTGCGTTTCTAATGGAGGGGCAAAGGGGTCCTCGGATAAGAGCTGCAACGTGGTTGGCAAAATCTCCAACAGGTCTGGGTGTCGGCGGTTTGCCCGTTTTACCGCCCGGATGAAGGTCTTGCCCCAAATAAGTTTTCTCATTGGGAGAGATCACTCAACAGCTCTTGCACGGTTCCTTCTTTTGTCTTTCCCTGGGCGTATTCGGCCCTGGCCTCCTGAACACGGAGGACCAAGGTGTCCCTTTTTTGCTCAATTAATCTACGACGAATGATATCGATCAGGTCTTCCTGCTGGTATTCCGGCAAGGATTCGATCGTATCCAATGCTTCTTGAAAGGTAATAGGCATGATTAAAGCTCCCTCAAAATAAGCTTTTTCTTAAAATTTTGTCATTAAATCAGATCATTGTCAACTGGACTTTCCACTCTTGACAGGGTCGTTATAGGATGTCCCCTCTTACGTCCCCTCTTATCGGATGGTCAGTTTATCCGGAACCGGTGGTCAGTTTGAGCGGAATAGGCAAATTATCTGATTAACCAAAAGCCAGCCGCGGCAGCTCAATATATGCGTCTGGCTTTTCTTCTTTCTTCTGGATGGCAAAGAACCGCCTTTCGATCTCTTTGAGCACTTTGGCGTCGTAATAGACCATACCACAATTCAAACAAACCTCGACTGGGGTGTTGGGGACAAGGAGATAATTTCCTTTATACGAATAAAGATACTCGGTCCTAAGGTCCTCATATTCCAAGCTGCCGCAGAAATTACACTTTTTTCTTTTCATACATTTTGCTCCTTGTCCATGGATCTATTGTTAGTTTCAAGATCTTCCTGCAGCCATCCCCGTGCTAACGATTTAAACGGCTCCTCAAATTCATACAGACCCTTTGCCCCCCTTATTGCTTTTTTGAATCTTCGATGATCTTGGTCTGAACCGATTTCCGTATAGATGAACGGCCCTTGGTTCATTTCATTCGTTTTTATTTCCCGCTTCCAACCCCTTAATCGCCATGGCCACTCCGCTGGTCCCCACCCCCACCTGCCGGGCGATCTCCGCCAGGGGGATCCCCAGTTCCCGGTATAAATAAACACAGAGGCTTCGTCGAAGTTCCGATACGGCCCGGCGGCGGCTCCCGGATCTCAATTCCTGCTCATTGACCCCGGCTTCCCGGCAGCGTTCTTTAATGATTCGGGCCAAGGACCCTGTTTTTTCCCGGGCTCGAATTTGCCGGGCCAATTTTTGATCCGCCTCTTCCAGGACCGCCTGGACGAAATCGCCGCCCCCGAGGATCCGCTCATCATAGGCCTCCCTTTCGCCTTGTTGCCGGAGAGACAATACGGCCGACCAGCCCCCCAGACTGCGGATCAATCCGCCGCCGACCAGCTCCGGCCTGGGACCCAGATCTTTCCCCGCTTCCATGAATTCCCGGTAAGCCTTAATGGCCTTCTTTTCTTTGCCCCCGAAAAAGCCGAGCACAAAATCTTTTTCCTGCCAGTCGTTCTTCTGCCGGCCGGTCAAGGCCCCATGACCGCACCAGGCATAATTTTCCAATTCCTCCAGGTCCTTGACTACCGCCGCCCGGAGGGGATTGAGGTGAATATAGCGGACCAACTCCAGCAGATACGGATCCAGCTCACATAAGATGGATTTATAACGGTTCTGGAACAGGTGTCCGAATCGGCTATGCTTCCGATTAAAGCCGACGGCATACCCCGTCAACAAGCGCCGCATAAAAGTCGGCAGCCCGGCTGGTCCGCTGATCAACAACAAATGAACGTGATTGTCCATTAGCGCCCAGGCCAGAATACGGGTCCCGGTTTCCCGGACCAGGGACCTGATCCGATCAATGAAGGCCTGGCGATCTTCCTCATCCTGGAAGATATTGGTCCCCTCGATCCCCCGGACCATGACATGGTGCAGGGTACCGGGGACATCTAAACGGGCGTGCCTTGGCATAGGACCTTACTACTCTCTTTGGCTTCTCCTGTAAATATATTTCTGAATGGAGTGAACAACGTCCCCCTTCCCTTTTGCGGCCGGAAGGAGTGGGGTGTTCTTTTTATCTCTCGCCCGCTTCGCTCGAATCCGACGAGGACGCAGGGAAAGACGAATTTACTTTTTGAAAAATAGCTAAGACGCCGATTTTTCAAAATTATTTATTCTCTGCGATCTCTGTGGGCTCTGTGAGAGATCGTCTTTTGTCTTTGGTTGTCTCAAAATGAAAACTTTCCGCTTGACAAGGATATTAAGAAATGCAATAGATCCAATCCAACATCGTCTTTTGTCCTACAATGGGGAGTACATCAAATTCCTCTTTTTCCCATAGCAACAAATCTTTATTTTTTATAATATTTTTTAGGTCTTGATTCCCGGAAGATGCCCCGTCTTCAATCAAGAAGTTTAATAATCAGCGGATTTGTCGGAAAACTTTACAATATCATGAATTCTATATTTCTAAATAAATCAAAGTGTTATAAATAAACGCAAATTTATGTCGGGAAACCTTACATCTCTTGGCTTTTCGATAGCATATTGGCATTTTTATAAAAATGTTGTTAATTCTATAAGTTATGACGATAACGGAAGTCTGGAACAATAATTGCATACATACTTGGTTCAAGCATACAAAATACCGTGCTATAAATACAAAAATACTACTTTTACTACTTGCAATGGATTTTGATATTTATCTGTTTATGGGAGGTAAAAATTGAAAAAATTAACCGGAATTTTACTTTTTGTAATATTTTTTGCGCTTCCGCTCTGTGCGAATGCCTACATTATGATTCACACGGCATGATATATGGCTTTCAAATGTTAGCTTGCAAACAACTTATATAAAGAAAAAAAGGGAGGGGGGGTAAACATGATGAGGTACGCTTTGAGGGAGTTTGTTTTGGTGATTTGCATAGCAGTGGCATTATGTTCATGGACGCAATCGGTTGGAGCTGATACAGTAACATTCAGTAACTACGGTTTGGATATTTATCAAAGCGGTAATGGTGGGGAATTTACCTTTAGAATAAATGACATAAATAACAATGGTACCCCAGACTTGAATAGTCTTCAGATTTTGTATGATCCAACGTCTAAGAACCAACTCTTTAATGGGGTGGCGGCCACCACCTTTCAAACTTTCTTCAGTGTAGAAGAGAAGGAATTCATTTACTATGGCGCAGAGTATCCGCGATCAGGATG